>NZ_JABJXT010000001.1 GCF_013155295.1 Pseudogemmobacter hezensis
GTTCAAAAGTCCCATGTGGATCACTCCGTTGCCCCCGCCGCTCACCGCTTTGGAGGAAGGTTCACATGGCTCAGTTCTCAGTGAAAATTATGCCCTTAAACGGCTCAGTTCTGGGTGAGAAACAACATCAAGGTGCTTTTCGCGACCTCGACCCTTGCGCAAGGGATGAACCTGCCAAGCGAGGCGGTCATAATTTCTGGCGACAGCCGGTTCGACCCAGAAGCCGACAAGATGCAAAAGCTCGAAGCACATGAGCTCTTGAACGCAGCCGGGCGAGCTGGCCGGGCCGGAGAGGGAGCGCAGGGTTTTGTCCTGCTGGTTCCCAGCAAAGTCATCGACTTCGATGACAAGAATAATCAGATCAGTGGGCATTGGATGGAGTTGCAGTCAATCTTTGAGCAGGCTGACCAGTGTCTTATCATTGATGACCCGCTGAAGGTGGTGCTCGATCGTATCCATGACGGGGTGACAGAGGCCGGCTCATCAGCTTACCTGCTAAGCAAGCTTCCGCTGTCTATTGCGGAAGCAGAAAGCGACCCTGCGGCGGTGTTGCTCGGCAAGAGCTTCAGCGCGTATCGCGCAACGGTCGCCAATGATGCCGACTGGGTGAGCACGCGGATTGCATCCGCCCTGGCAGCCAGGACGGCGATCGACCTGCCGGAATCTGATCGTTGGCTAGAGCAGGTCGCCGGGGCAACTGGGCTTCCCGTGTCATTACTTCAACAGATAGTGGAACGAATTGATGCCGATGTCTTTTCTGGAACGACACTGGAAGTAATCAAAGGATTGCTCGACTGGCTAGATACCCGTCCCAGCCAGTTGCTCAACCTGGTGCGACCTGAGAGCCTGGAGGAGATGTTCGGCACCCCCTACAAAAGCTGCACCGACGACGAGGCGCGCGGAAAGCACGCGCTGCAATGGCTTCGAAAGCTTTGGCCAGTCTGGATGTCCGGCGCCCCTTTGTGCGAGATCGAAAGAGCATTCCTCGGACCCACTGCTAATCTCAAAAAGTGCAGAAATGCGCGTGTGTTTGCCTCAAGGCTTGTGCCCGAGCTTGCGTTTCTTGCGGGCCTTCCTGGCCGACTGGTCGCGGCGCGATTGCGCGCCGCCGACGATGAATCGCCTGTCTCCAGCGTGTTGGCGGCACTGAGTGGGGCGGTCAGAGAGGGATGCGACAGTCCGGAAAGCCTAGCGGTGCGGCTCCATCTGACACGAGCGGTGTCGAGGGTTGCTGCGCGCAAGCACTATGACGCCATACGGCACCATATTCCGCCAGGCAGCTCAAGCGAGGCTATCGAGGTTACGATGGCGCGGATCCGAACTGCTGAGATCCTTGTGGGCTTCGACGACTTTGAGGCCGAGGACTAGAATATCACCGCACAATGCTGGTGATCCTGCCGCTGTTTTGACCGAAATTCTGCCGATCTCCGAAGGCGCGCAACCATCTGATACAAAAAAGATAACGTGCTTTGGGACTACTTGATTTGCCGATCCGCGTTGCCGATCTTCGGAAAGCCACCGCGCTGCGATGGGCGAACCATAGTTAAGGGATTCGCTCCTCGGGGGCACAGGTTTATGCGGTTCGTAAGCCGCCGTGACTGACCGGCTGAGCCGATCAGCACCACGGACATTTCCTTGCAGGCCCTCCGACAAATTTTCCGAAAACCGGCAACTTGTGAATCCGATGCATAGTCACAACTAACAGAAACCCCGTTTTGGTGCTTTTCGTGTTAGAATTTACAACGAAAGCCAAAGCCAGCCTCTATTCGTCCAGTTCACTTCCCCAATAGAGGAAGTCCATCCACGTCTGATGCAGGTCGCCTCTTACCCAGGGCAGACGCCGCGCCGCTGCGTCCAGTTGCCGGGCGGTTGGCTCAAACGGGGGGCGCAGCAGGCGCATCCCGGCCTCGCGTGGGGTGCGGTTGCCCTTGCGGTGATTGTCGGGACCGCAGGAGGTGACGATATTGTCCCACCGCGATCCGCCCGCCCGGCTGCGCGGCATCACATGATCAAAGGTCAGATCCTTCGCGGCAAAGCGCTTGCCGCAATACTGACAGGTGAACTCATCGCGCAAAAACACGTGATAGCGCGTGAAAGAGACCTTGCGCTGTTTGCGATAGCTTTTCAGCGCAACCACCGCCGGCACCTCGAAGGGACGCGAGGCCGAGTGCACACGCACATCCTCATAGGCTTTCAGCTGCGTCACCCGATCTTGCAAAATGGCCACCAACGCCTGTTGCCAGCTCCAGACGGAAAGGGGGGCCCAGCTGAGCGGCTGCATATCGGCATTCAAAACCAGCGTCCGCAGATTTGAGACCTGCACCATCAGCAGCCTCCGCCAAAGAGGCCAGCGGTGCGGAACGGCCTGTGACCTGCGGTGATCCGGCCGCTGCACATTCGGCCAACATACTGGACTGTCATAAGAAACCTCTGAAACTGCATGCTGATGCACAGGTAAGATACGGCAGGGCAAAGCAGCGCAGGCCTTGCCCCCGCATCAAAGCCAGTCGGGGCTGCCGGGGCGCAGATCGCGCGAGCCGCCCCTGCCCTATGGTCAGGGCTGACGCGGACCCCGGGATTTTCAACCGCGTCTGGCGGAAACAAAAACGGCGCGTGCAGCACACGCGCCGGGACAAAAGGCCTGAATTTTGCAACGCTCTGATGCCGCCGCCAGGGCAATGGCCCCGTGGCAGCGGTCAGGCTTATGGCATGCAAAACCGGGGGATCCGACAGCCTCACCCCGGTGCTGCCGATACCGTCGCAATGGTGGTCAGGCCCGGGGCCGCAGGCCATATCGCGCCGCGCCGGGAAACCCGGTCCACCTCGTTCACAATCGGGACTTCTGCCTTCCATATCCGTCGGCTCCTGCCTTCAGCTGGTCTGGCCGCACCGCAATCGGGCCCGGTCGTCACAAGGGTGCGGCCTTTGCAGCCTACCCATCGAACAGGGTGACTATATAACGACGCGATAACGGTGCAAGCCCTGGGAATGGCTCGACGAGCCTGGGATTACGGCCTTGGTGACAGGCCTGCGAAACAAGAGCATGACATAGCCCGACCCATAGCCTTGCGCCTGACATTGTGCGCCCCTTCCCGTGCCGTGCATTCCGCCCTTACGCATGCACCCCTTACGCATACAGCCTTGTGCCTGGCACCGGATTGCCAGGCGATCAGCCGCACTCTTGCCCGACTGCCAGACTGCGCCTAAAGCGCATAAGACCCAATGACCGAGGCCCCATGATGCAGCCCTCCCGCCGTGCTTTCCTTTCCCTTGCCCTGGTGGCGCCGCTGGCGCTTGGCGCCTGTTCCCGGCGGAAAGGCGAGGCGGCCGCGCCGTCATCGGCCCCGGCCAACCTGAACGCCGGTGAGACGCCAGAGATGCGGGCGCTGATCCGCAAATATGCCGCCGCCCATGACATACCCGAAAGCCTGCTGCACCGGATGATCAAACGCGAAAGCGGCTACAATCCCGCAGCCCGCAATGGCCCCTATTACGGGCTGCTGCAGATCCATCCGCAGACCGCAAAGACCATGGGCTACAACGGCCCGCCCGAGGGTCTGCTGAATGCCGAAACCAATCTGCAATATGCGGGCAAATATCTGCGCGGGGCCTGGATGGTCTCGGATGGCAGCCATGACCGGGCAGAGATGTGGTATGCGAAGGGCTATTATTATGAGGCCAAAAGGCGCGGTCTTTTGCGCGAAACCGGCCTGAAGTCGTAAGAAAAGGGGGCCTTCTGGCCCCCTGATCGTCAGAACACCTGATCAAGCGCCCGGGTCAGACGCGCCACCGTGCCGCCAACGTCTTTCAGCTTGTCGAGACCAAAGAGCCCAAGGCGGAAGCTGCGAAACGCCTCGCCCTCATTGATCTGCAAGGGCACACCGGCGGCAATCTGCACGCCCAGTTCGCGGAATTTCGCGCCGTTCTGGATCGCCGGGTCATCGGTATAGCTGACCACCACGCCAGGCGCGCCAAAGCCATCGGCCGCGACCGAGGCAATGCCACGCGCCGCCAAGAGCGCCCGCACCTCGCGCCCCAGCTGCCATTGTGCCGCCCGCGCCGCCTCAAAGCCCATCGCTTTGGTCTCATTCATCGCATCGCGCAGCCCGAGGATCGCATCGGTCGGCATGGTGGCGTGATAGGCATGGCCGCCGTCGAGATAGGCCTGCATGATCGCCCGCCATTTCTTCAGATCCAGCGCGAAGCTGTTCGAGGTGGTCTCGGCCAGCCGCGCCTCACCGCGCGGGCCCAGCACCACGATCCCCACCGAGGGCGAGGCCGACCAGCCCTTTTGCGGCGCCGAGATCAGCACATCGACCAGATTGGCCGCCATATCGACCCAGATCGTGCCCGAGGCGATGCAATCCAGCACGAAAAGCGCGTCGACCTCTCGCGCCGCCTCGCCGATCCGGCGGATGTAATCATCGGGCAGAATAATCCCCGAGGCGGTTTCGACATGGGGCGCAAAGACCGCATCGGGGCGCATCTCACGGATCTTTGCCACCACCTCTTCGACAGGGGGCGGCGCGAAACCTGCGGTGGGGCTATTGCCCCCTGCGCGGGCCATGACCACCTGGACCTCATTGGCAAAGCCGCCCATGTCGAAGATCTGGCTCCAGCGGAATGAGAAGAACCCGTTGCGGATCACCAGCGCCCGGCCCTGGCCGAATTGCCGCGCCACCGCCTCCATCCCATAGGTGCCACCGCCTGGCACCAGGGCCACGCCCGCGCCCTGGTAAACCTCGCAGAGCATCCCAGAGACATCGCGCATCACCTGCTGGAACCGCGTCGACATATGGTTCAGCGAGCGATCCGTAAAGACGACCGAGAATTCTTCCAGCCCATCGGGGTCGATATGGTCATGCGGCAGTTTCATCTTATTCCTCCGGGCCCTGAGAGCGCCCCTGGAGCGCCCCCTGATGTTGCGGGCCAAAGCTATCGCCGCGCCGCAGCCGCGCCAACCCGGATCTGCTGCTTTGCAGAAATATCCACCGGGTGTGTGGGGGGGGCCTGCCCCTGCCCCTCAGCCAAACGGCCCCGGCCGACGCTCTTCGGTCAGGACGACATTGGCCTCTACATTGCCGACCCCGGGCAACGTCATCACCCGGCGGCGCAGCACACGCTCAAAATCCGCCAGATCGCGGGCGACAACGCGCAGGCGGTAATCAAACAGCCCCAGCACGTGCTGAACCATCTGCACCTCAGGGATCGCAGCCGCTGCGCGTTCGAAATCCTCCAGGCTGACGCGGCCTTTTGTCGCCAGTTTGATCCCCAGAAAGACGGTGACGCCAAAGCCAAGGGCGGCGCGATCAACCTCGATCCGGCGCCCAAGGATCACCCCTGCCTCTTCCAGCCGCCTTATCCGCCGCCAGGTCGCGGGCTGCGACAGGCCCAGCCTGCGCCCGATCTCACCCGCGCCCATCGTCGCATCCGCCGCCATCTCGCGCAGGATCGCGCGGTCGGTTCCGTCAAGCCCCTCACTCATGCCATCGCCCTCACAGCGGCAGCCCCGCCTCATCGCGGATGGTCGAGATCAGCATCAGCGCGTCGACCTCGGCGATATGGGGCAGCACCAGGATCCGCTCGCGGTAAATCGTGGTCCAATGGCCCATATCGCGGGCGATCACATTCAGGCGCACGTCAACACGGCCGAGGAAAGTCTCAATCGCCAGCACCTCGGGCACATCCCGCGCGGCCTCGATGAATTCGTCAAAGGCGCGCGGGTCGGTCTTGTCCAGCGTGAAGCGCAAAGAGACCTCAACCTCATAGCCAAGCGCCCGCCAGTCGATCACCAGCGTCTCGGCCCGCACCACACCCGTCTCACGCAGCCGCTCGATCCGGCGCCAAAGCGTGGCCTGGGTCACCCCTGCCCGCTCGGCCAGTTCTGCGCGCGGCAAATCCGGCTCTGCCAGCCAGTGACGCAGGATGCGCCTGTCAGTATCATCGAGAGAAATCGCATTCATCACATTATCATCTCACATAGACGATGAAATGAGAATGATATTTTCATTGTGACAGCATATCCGGCGAATTTCGAACGCAGAACGCGAGAAATATTCTTATTCTGCCCCCAAATTCGGCAAAGGAGTGCTGTTATGCGCGTCTATTATGATCGTGACTGCGACGTTAACCTGATCAAGAACCTGAAAGTGGCCATCCTGGGCTATGGCAGCCAGGGCCATGCCCATGCGCTGAACCTGCGCGATTCGGGTGCGAAAAACCTGGTCGTCGCCCTGCGCGAAGGCAGCCCTTCCGCGAAGAAAGCCGAAGGCGAAGGCCTGAAAGTCATGGGCATCGCCGAGGCAGCCGCCTGGGCCGACGTGATCATGTTCACCATGCCCGACGAGCTGCAGGCTGAAACCTACAAAAAATACGTCCACGACAATATCCGTGAAGGCGCTGCCATCGCATTCGCCCACGGTCTGAACGTGCACTTCGGCCTGATCGAGCCGAAAGCCGGCGTCGACGTCATCATGATGGCTCCGAAAGGCCCGGGCCACACCGTGCGCGGCGAATACACCAAAGGCGGCGGCGTGCCCTGCCTGGTGGCGGTTCACACCAATGCTTCGGGCAAGGCGCTGGAAATCGGCCTGTCCTATTGCTCGGCCATCGGTGGCGGCCGCTCGGGCATCATCGAAACCAACTTCCGCGAAGAATGCGAAACCGACCTCTTCGGCGAGCAGGCAGTCCTCTGCGGCGGCCTGGTCGAGCTGATCCGTTGCGGCTTTGAGACCCTGGTCGAGGCTGGCTATGCGCCGGAAATGGCCTATTTCGAGTGCCTGCACGAAGTGAAACTGATCGTCGACCTGATCTATGAAGGCGGTATCGCCAATATGGATTACTCGATCTCGAACACCGCAGAATACGGCCAATACGTCACCGGCCCGCGCATTCTGAAATATGACGAGACCAAAGCCCGCATGAAAGAAGTCCTCCAGGACATCCAGCGCGGCAAGTTCGTGCGCGACTTCATGCTGGAAAATGCGGTTGGTCAGCCGACCATCAAGGCCTCGCGCCGCGCCAATGACGAGCACCAGATCGAGCAGGTCGGCGCAAAACTGCGCGAGATGATGCCCTGGATCTCGAAAGGCAAAATGGTCGACAAGGCCCGCAACTGAGCCAACTCGCCTATTAGTGACGGGGGGCCAGAGCTTACGCTCTGGCCCTTTTCTGTTCACTGTGTGAAATGCCCCGGCCGCCTATTCCGGCAAGGCATCGACAACAGGGATCGGGGTCTCCCGGCACAGAGGCGGGCGCGGAGCGCCTTTTTGCCGATGATCCCAGTCCTGATGCCAGTCTGCCGCCATCGCGATGACGAGAACCTCCAGCCCAAACCAGACATTGGTCGCCCCGCGATCCGTCCAGGCCTGCATCTGCGGCCCGATCAGCCCCGAGAAGATGGTCTCCCCCTCTTTGCAGGCGACATATTGGCCTGTCGTTCTGATAATCTCACTGAAATTTTCGGCCAGAAAGGCCTGGCTGGCCCGGATTGCGGCGATATCGCGGCCCTGGTCACATCCCTCGCCCAGATAGCGCCAGCCAGGTGGCGTGGCCAAAGGGCTGGTGCCGTAAAAGGCAACCTCACCCGAGACGAGGCCCGCGCCAATCAGGCGGAAATATGCGCGATTGGCCTTTGCCTCATCCCAGCCCCGGCTTTTCATCAGGGCTGGCACAACGTCAAATGTTGCCCCGACATAGCAACCCGCTGCGCTGTATTCGTCGCCGTCCTCGATCATGAGCCGATTTGCAACAAGTTCCGGATCGGCGAAAGACAGCTCTGAGCTGATCTGCGGCATCAGGATCTTGCAGGCGCTATCCGGGAGCAACAGCCAATCCCCTTCCCGTTTCGCTGCGACTGAGGTCGCGCTCACCTGAGAAAAGCGGTCAAACTCTGCGGCGTCGATTCCGGCGGCCAGCGCTTTCGCCCGGGTGCCAGGGCCGATGGCGCAGGCTTCGCGGCCAAGAAAATCGGCAAGTGATGTTCCGGCGCGCGCAGTCTCTGCATCCGGGGGTTCCGCCGGAGCGGGCATTGGCGCAAGAAAAGTCAGGCCAAGGGACAAAATGACTGGGGCCGCAAAACGCAAGGTGCAAACTCCGAATGGAAAAGGGGGACGGAATCGCCCCCCTTCGCCGGATCATAGCGCCTGTATCAGCGGCGCGAAGCGCGGATCAGATCGAGGATCTCTTTCGCCGCATCGGGGATATTGGTGCCCGGCCCGAAAATCGCCTTCACCCCGGCATTCTTCAGATAATCGTAATCCTGTTGCGGGATAACACCGCCGCAGATCACCATGATATCGCCAGCGCCCGCCTTGTTCAGCGCCTCGATCAGCAAAGGCGCCAGCGTCTTATGCCCCGCCGCCTGGCTTGAGATGCCGACGATATGCACGTCATTGTCGATGGCGTCCTGGGCGGCCTCTTCCGGGGTCTGGAACAGAGGCCCGACATCAACGTCGAAACCGATATCGGCGAAGGCGGTGGCGATTACTTTCGCGCCGCGATCATGGCCGTCCTGGCCCATTTTCACCACCAGCATACGCGGGCGGCGGCCCTCTTCTTCGGCAAAGGCCTCGACATCGCGCTGGATCGCCGCAAAGCCCTCATCGCCCTCATAGGCGGCCCCGTAAACACCTGCCAATGTCTTAACCTCCGCCCGGTGACGCCCGAATGTGCCTTCCATCGCAAGGCTGATCTCGCCCAGGGTCGCCCGCGCCCGGGCGCATTCGACGGCCGCTTCCAGCAGATTGCCGCCCTCAACCGTGCGCCGCCCCAGTTCCAAGAGCGCAGCATCGCAGGCCACCTGGTCGCGGCTGGCGCGGATCTGGTTCAGCCGCGCAATCTGGCTGTCGCGCACCGCCACATTGTCGATTTCCAGGATGTCGATCGCATCCTCTTTCGCCTTGCGGTATTTGTTGACGCCGACCACGACCTCTTCGCCGCGGTCGATCATCGCCTGACGCCGGGCCGCAGTTTCCTCAATCCGCAGTTTCGGCATGCCGGTCGCCACGGCCTTGGTCATCCCGCCCATAGCCTCGACCTCTTCGATCAGCTTCCAGGCCTCTTCGGCCAGCTGCGCGGTCAGGCTTTCGACATAGTAAGACCCCGCCAGCGGATCGACGACATGGGTGATGCCGGTCTCTTCCTGCAGGATCAGCTGGGTATTCCTGGCGATCCTTGCGCTGAATTCGGTGGGGAGCGCAATCGCCTCATCCAGCGCATTCGTGTGCAGCGACTGCGTGCCGCCCAAAGCTGCCGACATCGCCTCATAGGCGGTGCGGATGACGTTGTTATAGGGGTCTGCCTCTTGCAGCGAAACCCCCGAGGTCTGGCAATGGGTGCGCAGCATCAGCGAGCCCTGCTTCTTCGGCTCGAACTCCTGCATGATGCGGGTCCAGAGCATGCGGGCGGCGCGCAGTTTCGCCACCTCCATGAAGAAATTCATGCCGATGGCGAAGAAGAAGCTCAGCCGTCCTGCGAAATCGTCGACATTCATCCCGGCCGCCAGCGCCGCGCGGACATATTCGCGCCCGTCCGCCAGCGTATAGGCCAGCTCCTGGACGAGGTTCGCCCCCGCCTCCTGCATGTGATAGCCGGAGATCGAGATCGAATTGAACTTCGGCATCTCTTTCGAGGTATATTCGATGATATCCGCGATGATCCGCATGCTGGGTTCGGGCGGATAGATATAGGTGTTGCGGACCATGAACTCTTTCAGAATGTCGTTCTGAATGGTCCCCGACAGGAGCGCGCGCGAATGGCCCTGTTCCTCGCCCGCGACGATAAAGCTGGCAAGGATCGGGATCACCGCGCCATTCATCGTCATGGAAACGCTGACTTTATCCAGCGGGATGCCGTCGAAAAGGATCTTCATATCCTCGACGGAATCAATCGCCACACCGGCCTTGCCCACGTCACCCACCACGCGCGGATGATCGCTGTCATAGCCCCGGTGCGTCGCCAGGTCGAAAGCGACCGAGACGCCCTGCTGCCCCGCCGCCAGGTTCTTGCGGTAAAAGGCGTTGCTTTCCTCGGCGGTGGAAAAGCCCGCATATTGCCGGATCGTCCAGGGACGGCCCGCATACATCGTCGCCCTGGGGCCACGGGTGAAGGGAGCAACCCCTGGCAGCTCGCCCATTTGCGGCAGGCCTTTGACGTCCTCGGCAGTGTAAAGCGGCTTGACCTCGATCCCTTCCAGCGTCTGCCAGTTCAGGATGGACGGATCCTTGCCCTTCAGCTCTTTGCTGGCAAGATCGGCCCATTTCGCCAGATCGGGATTTTGCTGCGCAGGATTCTTCTGATCGCTCATTTTTCCACTCCGTTAACGAGAGTGACCCGAAGGCCATCTCGCCGCTTGGGGTTTCGCCCGTCCTGCCCTATATTCAAGGACATGGATCAAAAGCTCGACCGCCGTTCCCTCATTCTCATGGCCGCAAGTCTCGGCCTTGTCCCCGGTTTCCTGCCCGGCCTTCTGCACGCCCAGGAAGCCCCGTCAGGCGCGTCGGTGGCGGATATACCCGCCCCAGAGGCGCCTGCTCCTGTTTTCGGGCCCCAGCCTGCCGCAGAGATATCCGAGGCAGCTGAGCTTTATCTGCGTCGCCCGGTGATCGTCTTTGCTGACAATCCGCACGACCCCAATTTCATCCGGCAGCTTGAAATCCTGCCCGAGCTTTACCCCCAGCTCGCCGCCCGCGATGTGGTGCTGATCACCGACACCGATCCGGCCAACCCGTCAGAGATCCGCCGCAAGCTGCGCCCGCGTGGCTTTTCGCTGGTGATGATGGACAAGGACTGGAAGTCTCCGGTCCGCCGCCCCAGCCCCCGCGCCGCACGCGAGATCATCAACACCATCGACAAGATGCCCATCGCCCGCACCGAGGCGCTGGAGAGGAACCCGGCGGGGCGGTAAGCGCTCACGGCAGTTGTGCCAGGATTTCCCTGAGGGCGGTGATGCCCTCAGGTCCGAACTGGATTGTCTGACTGACAACCCCCTTCATCTCCCGCGTCTGCGAGCCGTATGTTACGATTTGCAGGTAAGAATTTCCCGCATCTGAGAACAGGGTATAGCCTGCCTCGACCGTATTTTGCACCGAAACACGGGCAGGCTTTCGTTCCGTAAGCTGCTCAATGCGGGCCATGGTCATTCAAACTCCATGATCACGTCATCAACGCGCAGGCTTTCGCCGGGTTTCGCTTTGATCAGCTTCACCACGCCGCGCTTTTCGGCCTTGAGGATGTTCTCCATCTTCATCGCCTCGACGGTGGCCAGCGCCTGGCCTTCCTGGACCTCCTGGCCTTCCTCGACCTGGATCTTCACCACCAGCCCCGGCATCGGGCACAGAAGGAAGCGCGAGGTGTCGGGCGGCAGTTTCTCTGGCATCAGTTTCGCCAGCTCGGCGGCGCGCGGCGTGCGGATATGAACCTTCAGATCGGCACCGCGCGCGCGCAGGCGAAAGCCCATCGGGATCTTGTCGACCTTCATCACCAAAGGCGTGCCCGCAACAGAAAGCCGCGCCAGCGACTGCCCCGGCACCCAGTCAGAGCTGACACGCATCGCGCTGCCATCGGCGAAAGTGATGGTCGAGCCCTCTTTGTCAGCGGCAATCGTGACCGCGAAATCCTGGCCGCCCAGGCTGACCACCCAGTCATCGCCCACCCGGCGCTGATGGTTGTCCATGGTGCCCGAAATACGGGTGCGCCGGATCTCGGCCACGCGCTCCATCGCGGCGGCGGCAGCGGCGATGCGCTTCAGCGCGTCCTGCGGCAGCGAGGCCCCCTGGAAACCCTCGGGATATTCTTCGGCGATAAAGGCGGTGGTGATGTCGCCGGCGACAAACTTCGGATGATCCATCACGGCAGCGACGAAGGGCAGGTTATGGCCGATCCCCTCCACCTCGAAGGTGTCCAGCGCGACCCGCATCTCTTCAATTGCCGCCTCACGGGTGGGCGCCCAGGTGCAGAGCTTGGCGATCATCGGGTCGTAATACATCGAGATCTCGCCGCCCTCAAAGACGCCCGTATCGTTTCGCACCACACCGCCGCGCGGGGTCTGCCCCTCAACAGGCGGGCGATAACGGGTCAGACGCCCGATAGAGGGCAGGAAGTTGCGATAGGGATCCTCGGCGTAAAGGCGGCTTTCCATCGCCCAGCCGTTGATCTTCAGATCGGCCTGCGCGAAGGGCAGCTTCTCGCCCGCGGCCACCCGGATCATCTGCTCGACAAGGTCGATGCCGGTGATCAGCTCGGTGACGGGGTGTTCCACCTGCAGGCGGGTGTTCATCTCAAGGAAGTAGAAATTGCGGCTGCCGTCGACGATGAATTCAACCGTGCCCGCGCTGGTATAGCCCACCGCTTTCGCCAATGCGCAGGCCTGCTCGCCCATCGCCTTGCGGGTTTCCGCGTCGAGGAAGGGCGAAGGCGCCTCTTCGATCACCTTTTGGTTCCGGCGCTGGATCGAGCATTCGCGCTCATGCAGATAGACGGTATTGCCGTGGCTGTCGGCCAGGACCTGGATCTCGATATGGCGCGGTTGCGTCACAAATTTTTCAATGAAAATACGATCATCGCCGAAGCTGTTCGCGGCCTCGTTCTTTGAACTCTCAAACCCTTCGCGCGCCTCGGCCGCATTCCAGGCGATCCGCATCCCCTTGCCGCCGCCGCCCGCGCTTGCCTTGATCATCACCGGATAGCCGATCTGATCCGAGATCTTCACCGCCTCATCCGCGTCGGCGATCAGCCCCATATAGCCCGGCACAGTCGAGACCCCGGCCTCTTGCGCCAGCTTCTTCGAGGTGATCTTGTCGCCCATCTTCTCAATCGCGGGGCTGGGCGGGCCGATGAAAACCACGCCCATCTTTTCCAGCGCGGCAGCAAAATCCATCCGCTCGGACAGGAAGCCATAGCCCGGATGCACGGCCTCGGCGCCGGTCTGGCGGATCGCATCCAGGATTTTGTCGATCACGATATAGGACTGGTTCGCAGGCGCAGGCCCGATATGGACCGCCTCATCCGCCATCTTCACATGCAGCGCGTTGCGATCGGCATCGGAATAGACGGCCACCGTCTTGATGCCCATTTTCCGCGCGGTCTTGATGACACGGCAGGCGATCTCGCCCCGGTTCGCAATCAGGATCTTCTTGAACATGGCTCTCCCTCAGTCCCGGCCCTGGCCAGCTGGGCCGAAATGCAAAAGGGGCCCTCCGGCAGCAGCCGGAAGACCCCGTTTCAGACAATCAGATGAACGCCCCTGCCCCGCGATTGCGGTGGTCAGGAATGCGGTCTGATCAGTTACAGTTGTTGACGCCCGGCACCATGCAGGAACCGCCGCCAGCGACCGCACCGATAAGTGCGCCCTTGGTTTTCGAGCCGCCGGTTGCATCAGCGATGAGAGCGCCAGCAGCCGCGCCGCCGATGGTGCGCACAGCGGCGCTGTCCATGGGCGAAGAGCTGCCATAGCCGTTGTTATAGCCGCCGCCATTGTTGACGCAGCCAGCCAGCGGCAAAGCCAGAATTGGGAAGAGCAGGACAAGTTTACGCATGAGATACTGCCTCGGTTTGTTTTTATTGAGGCCGATTCTAGCGCATATCCAGGTGCAACAAAAGAGTGCACACGCGCCTTCACAACAAAGCGATTGCCCGAGCGGCTGAAACCCGCCACCGGGCGCGAAAGCCGCGCCCTGACCCATGGCAGCAGGGCCCATTCGGGATATGCCCGCGTGAAGGAAGCCGCGTTTACCAATCCTCCTCCTCATCCTCGTCAAAGGATTGCGGGGGCGCATCAGGCGCAAAGACCGCAGGAAAGGCCGCCTCGGCGCGTTTCGCGTCGATTTTCAGCAGCGCTTCATAGCTGGCCGGGTCAAAGGGATCTTCGGCAGGCACAACTTCGCGGCCAAAAAGCCAGGACAGACGGCCGGCATCAAGATTGCCGCGCTCGAAGGTCTCTTCGCCGAAATACTGCCAAAGCGCGGCCATAAAGGCCTCATCCGCTTTGCGGTCGACGAATTTGCGATCTTTGAAACGCTCGCGGCGGATGATCTTCGCGGGGCCATCCTTGTGGTTGGCGCGGCGGATCGTGAATTGAAAATCGGTCCCAGTAAGACGGCTGGGAAAGCCCCTGTGCTTCAGCATGGCGCGGTTCCTTTCGTTACGGAACCGCCTTTAGCAGCGAAGTCGGGCCTGGCACCAGCGCTGCCTGTCATCCACAGGCCGGGTGCCTCAGTCAGAGGCCGTGCGGCCAGCCCGATCGGGGCCAGCCGCTCAGCGATAGGCTTACTTGTATTTGCCGGTGTAGGTCGGCTCGACAGTGACCGCTTCGACGGCAACGGTCTCAGTGGTTTTCTTGGCGCAGGCGGCCAGGGTCGAAAGAGCGATGAGGGCGATGATGGCAGTGGTCCGCATGACAATCTCCGGTGCGAATCAGGGTTATGCAGCGCACCATATGGTGCCCGCATAGCAAAGTGAATCGGAGAATGGGGCCAAGCAGAAAAAGCCGCGAGGGGGCATTGCCCAGACGCAGGTGATGGCGCAGGTGATCTGACTGGCGCGGCGAAAATGCGGCCGCAATCTGTGACGGTCGGGCTGCGGCCGGACGGCCCGCCCAATCCGATCAGGGGCTCAGCCCGTCCGCAACGGACGGGCCGCCCTGTCGGCTGAAGATCAGCCGGCTTACTTGTATTTGCCGGTATAGACCGGCTCAACCGAAACCGGCTCGTCGATATAGACGACTTCTTCTTCGACCTTCTTCGCGCAGGCAGCAATGGTGCCAACGAAAGCAAGTGCGACGATAATACGAACGGTGCCCGACATCCTCTTCTCCTTTTATCCAGGGATCTTTGAGCTGGCCCGATGCCAGCCCCGCCCCTGTGCGAGGTACCCCTTTGCGGGGCATGGGCCACTGGCATGTGACCCAAGGGAAGAATAGCGGAATCCAGGCCCAAAAGACACGCGTCTGACTGCAAGTTGCAATCCTGTGACCGCGTTACATCAGAAGCGGGCATTTCCCCTGCGTTAACAACCATATCTGGTGGCATCTTCAGAACATCTCCCAGATGCAGGCGGCGTTTTCCAGGCGATAGGCCTCAAAAAGCTGCACGGCGTCAGGGTCGGTCTGGCCAAAGGCAACCGGGCGATCAGCCAAAGCGATCACAATCTGGCGTGGCGGCGGCACCATGCCCTCCACCCGTGTCAGCGCAAATGTGTCACAAAGAGCCTGCATATCCGCGCCGCGGTCCTCGCCTGGTTTCAGATTTTCGTCGACAAAGCGGAACCTTGCAGTCGCGCCCTGCACGCCGGCCGTGTCATTCAGCACGTCCAGCCATTCCACCTGCGCCCCCGAGGGCAGCGTCAGGCGCTCTGCCCCTGCCCCCGCGGCTGCGTCCCCTGCAGGCAGCGCCGCATCCCCGCCCTCAGGGGCAGGCTGTTCCTCATCACAGCTTCCGGCCGCAAGCCCGAGACTGAGTGCAAAAGCGATTAGAACCCGACGCGCCGCTGCAGACATTTCCACCCCCTGATACGGAAAGATTACAGCGGGATATTGTCGTGCTTCTTCCAGGGGTTCGAGAGTTTCTTGTGCCGCAGGCTTGCAAAAGCCCGTGTCACCCGTCTGCGGGTCGAGCGCGGCTGGATCACCTCATCGATAAAGCCCTTCTCGGCGGCGACGAAAGGATTGGCGAAACGGTCCTCATAGTCGCGGGTGCGCTCGGCGATCTTTTCCTTATCACCCAGCTCCGAACGATAAAGGATCTCAACCGCGCCCTTCGCCCCCATCACCGCGATTTCAGCGGTGGGCCAGGCATAGTTGAAATCGCCGCGCAGATGTTTCGACGACATCACATCATAGGCGCCGCCATAGGCCTTGCGGGTGATCACCGTCACCTTCGGCACCGTCGCCTCGCCATAGGCAAACAGCAGTTTCGCACCATGTTTGATCACGCCGCCATATTCCTGAGACGTCCCCGGCAGGAAGCCCGGCACGTCCACCAGGGTCAGCAGCGGGATCTCGAACGCATCGCAGAAACGCACGAACCGCGCCGCTTTGCGGCTGGAGTCAATGTCCAGACAGCCCGCCAGCACCATCGGCTGGTTCGCCACCACGCCGACCGTCTGCCCTTCAAGGCGAATAAAGCCGATGATGATATTCCCGGCATAATCCTTCTGGATCTCATAGAAATCGCCCTCATCGGCGAGTTTCACGATGAGTTCCTTCATATCATAAGGCTGGTTGGGATTGTCCGGGATCAGCGTGTCCAGGCTTTGCTCGATCCGGGCAGGCTCGTCAAAGAAGGGACGAACGGGTGCCTTTTCGCGGTTGTTAAGCGGCAGGAAATCGAAGAGGCGGCGGATCTCGGCCAGGGCCTCGACGTCATTCTCGAAGGCGCCATCTGCCACCGAGGATTTCTTCGTATGGGTCGAGGCACCGCCGAGTTCCTCAGCCGTCACCACCTCATTGGTGACCGTTTTGACCACGTCAGGCCCGGTCACGAACATATAAGAGGTGTCCTTCACCATGAAGATGAAGTCGGTCATGGCAGGCGAATAGACCGCGCCACCCGCGCAGGGCCCCATGATCAGCGAGATCTGCGGCACCACGCCCGAGGCCAGAACATTGCGCTGGAACACATCGGCATAGCCCGCCAGCGAGGCGACCCCCTCCTGGATCCGCGCCCCGCCCGAGTCGTTGATCCCGATCACCGGTGCGCCATTCTGGATCGCCATATCCATGATCTTGCAGATC
Source organism: Pseudogemmobacter hezensis (assembly GCF_013155295.1). Lineage (GTDB taxonomy): Bacteria > Pseudomonadota > Alphaproteobacteria > Rhodobacterales > Rhodobacteraceae > Pseudogemmobacter > Pseudogemmobacter hezensis. The sequence goes on from NZ_JABJXT010000001.1 coordinate 16,730, forward strand.
TTTTTCGCATGCGTCTCAGAAAGAGAGCCGCCAAAGACGGTAAAATCCTGGCTGAACACATAGACCATACGGCCATTGATCGTGCCCCAGCCGGTGACGACACCATCGCCCGGCGGGCGATCCTGCTCCATCCCGAAATCGGTACAGCGATGCGCGACGAACATATCGAATTCTTCGAAGGAACCGTCATCAAGCAACAGCTCGATACGTTCGCGTGCGGTCAGCTTGCCCTTGGCATGCTGCGCGTCGATCCGACGCTGCCCACCCCCTGCCCGCGCCACGGCACGACGGTTTTCAAGCTCCTGCAGGATATCTTTCATGGCGCACCTCCCCGAGAATCGAGAGAAGAATAATATTGCGCCGCGGGAAAGAAAAACGAAACTTCGAAAATTTGCAAATATGTCGCGGTACGGTAACTGCTAATTGCATAACAGCAAACTCCACCGTCACCTGTGCCGCCCCCAGAGCCCGAAGGTGTTGTGATTTTGAAATACCAGCCGATTAAGGCCCATTTCCGGGTTTTCGGCGACCATAAACAAGGTGATTAACGACCATTTTTCGCCGAAACCAACTTATATTGTTACATTTCAATGCACTAGAAAAACCCGCCTTGCGGCACTGCATCCATAGCCACCATGAGCAGCGCTCCCCAGGTCTCCGGCAGCATCGCTTGACGCTGAACTCCCCTCTCGCCAACCTGACGCTCACTCGCTAAAGATCAGGCCGGCTTTTCCAGGCACGACTGTCCCAGCCTCCAACATTCATCATTCACCCGAACCGATAAGCGCCCGCTTTTCGGACCAGTGAACTTCATCCTGAAGGGAGCTTACCACCGTGCCGAAGTTCAAGCCTCACCCTCGCCCCCTCTGGTCCGGCTTTGCCTCCGGTGTCCTCGAGCGTCTGAATGACACCTGGCACATCTTTTCCTGGGAACGACCGCGCAATGACGCATTTACTGCGCCGGTTCACCACCTTCGCGCCCGCCGGAAGGCGTTGATCAACGGACTTGACCGGCGATTGCTGACCTTCAACACCCCGGCCGGCGGCATGTTCGTATTGGTCGATGTGTCGAAAACCGGCCTGACGGGAGAGAGTTTTGCCAGGAGCCTTCTCGAGCATGAAGATGTGGCGGTCGTGCCGGGCTTCGGCTTTGGTGAGAGCATGGACTCTATTCCCGCCAACGCGGTCGCCGGCTATCTTGGCTGCGACGATAATACGGCGGCGGCGATCCTGGCAGATGGACATGCGACCCGGATCTTTGCGGAGATTCCGCGGTCGGAAAGCCGGTGCGCCAATGCCATTCAGCGGGTGACGATCGCCTCGCTGGACGTTTTCATGGCACGAATGCTCGAGCGCGCCACACCGATTGACGACCTGTCCTTGTATGTTGAGCCCATCGGCAAGGCTGCAAAACACCTGCACTGGCAGGCGGATCGGATCATTCGGCTCGTTCGTGCGGGGAAAGTCCCGCTCGTCCGCCTGCGCAATCGGCGTGAATTCGGCGCACTCTGTGTCGATCGGCAGGACTTTCGCTGGATCCTCAGTGCGCCGCCGCTGCCCCCCTGCCTCACCAGAGATCAGGCCGCCGCTCAACTCGGCGTTGATCTTCATACCGTAGACCTGCTGATGCGGGCGGCGCGCCAAGATGGATCCCCCCTCATTCGCCGGGTTCAGCCTATGTCGGGCAAAGGGCGTAACCGGTGACATCTCCTTGAAAAGGATTTCGCCGAGTTTCAGGCCGAACATGTCACGCTGGTGAAAATCGCAGAAGACAACGTTACGACCCCTTCTGCTATGGCCACGGTCCTGACTGCGCGCGGGATTGACCCGGTCAATATTTCCACAAGCGGCAGCTATCGATTCTACCGAAGATCAGAACTCTGACGCATATCGCCAATCAGACCTGTCAGCCGCCCTTCCGGGCGGCTTTTTTGTTGCCCAGCCACTATCTTTCGATGGTCGCGAATGACCTTGCAAAATGGTCGTGGTGGCCGCCGCCGCCAAATACACCCATTGAAAAAAAACAGATTTTCGCAATCATGTGGGCCTCAATTGGCTGGTGTTACATTTGAAATATCAGCCGATTAAGGCCCATTTCCGGGTTTTCGGCGACCATAAACAAGGTGATTGCGTGCCAGTTTTGGCTCGACCCAGGCATTATATATAAATATCAACACCTTACCAAGATGAAGCAACCACCCAGTCTCTGATCGGTGTCTTGGAAGGGGCAATCAGGGCTCCCGGCAGGTTGTATTGACCCCGTCGCACAGAGCAGACGATGGTTCTCGAGGCCCCAGATCTCGATGGGGTCCGACACCCCAAACAGACACGATGCGCATGTCCTCGGTCAGATAAGGAGTGAAACCGAAGCGGTCGAAGCTCAAACGCTCCCCCATAGAGTTCTTCCATTTCGACATCGCCGAGGCACAAGCCGCTAAAAAAAATTATATTTGTTCGCAGGCATCAAGCACACGAGCAAATAATACGCCGTGACCTGGGCTCGTCGACAAGGCCGAGAAGAAGACAGCCTGGGAGTTCCTTCAGCATGTGCTCGAAACCGTGCCCTGTCGGGTCCATACTATTCTCACGGTCAACGGGATCCAGGCCGCAGAGAGGCCGCGGAACAGGAACACGACCGTCTCCTGGTCGATGCGCTTCGACATGATCTGCGAAGCCAATGGTGTTGAGCACCGCCTGACAAAGCCCCCCCCTCTGAACCAATGCAAGGTCGAAGGGGTGAACCGCACGGTCAGGGAAGCCACCATCAAGCGCTTCCATTAAGACAGCCATAAGCGGCTTCGCCCCCACCCGGGGGACTTCATGGCGGCCTGCAATTTCGCACGCAGGCTGAAGACCCTCGGCGGCCTTACGCCTTAGGAATACATCTGCAGGATCCGGGCATCATAGCCCGACAGATTCATCCTGAACCTCATCCACCAGAGGCGTGCCTGAACAATTAAGGCTGGCCAGGCCCCATCGCACAGCATGGAACGGTTCCGAAGGCGGGGGCGTCAGTCGCCGCCCCCCGGAGCACGCGCAAGAGGAGCGGGCTTCGCACTGGATTCAGCCGCATCTTCGGGCCCGGCCTCTTCGGAAACGGGGCCCTCAGGAACAGGATCGTCGGCGAAGCTGAAGGGTTTGCTGTCGCTATCTCCTGCCAGATCAGCGCCCGCCTCTGCGCTGCGGTCTTCGGCGAAATCCGTCACATCAGAGTAAAGCGCGGAAACCCCTGCATTCTCTGCCAGATCATCCGCCAAAGCTGCTGACATGGCTTTGGGAGAGATTGCGGAAGGGGTGTCTGTTCCCACAGGCTGCGACACCCCGGGCAAGTCAGCACCAGACATCTTTGGGGGCGCAGATTTGTCTTCGGAACCGCTCTTATTCCCGGACCCGGAATCTTCTGGCTTAAGATTTTCTGGCCCAGTTTTCACAGGCCCGGACGTTCTCTCTGGCCCGGATGCATTCTCGGGGCCGGAGACAGTTTCTGGCCCCAACACCAGCGCCTTCGGCCCTGAGGCTTTTTCCTCTATCCGCTCGGCGATCGCCTCGATCCGCGCCGACAGTTCGGCAAAGGTCTCGGGTACCTGAGGCGGGATCACCGGCACCTCGATGCGCACGGGTTCGGGCGTGGGCCGCGCCTCAAGCGCTGCAATCTTTTCGCGCAGCTGCCGCATCTCATCATCCAGCGCGGCCGTGCGGTCGGCCAGCATCAGCCCCGCCATCAGCAGCATCCGCACCTCGGGCATGCGCCCCATCGAGGCGATCAGCGGCTGCGCCTCAAGATCAAGCTGCGCCGCAGCCGAGCGCAGAAAATGCTCTTCGCCCGGCTGGCAGGCCACCAGAAAACCGCGACCACCGATGGTGACTTCAATATCAGGCATCTTCGGCCTCTCCGATCTGGGCGTCGAGCGCGGTGGCGATCTCTGCCAGCTCTGCCATTTCCGCAAGGCGCGTTGCCCGCAGGGATTCCAGTTCCGCAAGCATCGCACGATTGATCCCGGCCGCATCCGCAAGACCGCCTGCCACCGCCTCATGCAGGCGGCGCAGTTCCTCGCGCAGGGTTTGCGCATTGCGCTGCATCCGGGACAGCTCCAGCCCCTGCAGATCCAGTTGCTCATGCAGCGCGGCGACTTCGGCTTCATGACGGCTGCGCAGATCGGCCTCTTGCTCGCGGGCCTGGGCCAGACGTTCACGCATGCGGGCAAGGGTTGGCTCTTCGCGTTCTGGCGGGGCCGCCGCCAGCGCTGCGGCCTGTGCCGCAAGCTGGGCCTCAGCCTGTCCTTCAGCCCTGGCTGCAGCCACAGCAGCGGCAAGCGCCTCGGCCTGGGCCCCGATCAGAGCCTGCTTATCGGCCTCAAAACCGGCCTGGGCCTCTGCCCGGGCCTCGGCGCGGGCGGCGCGGATCTCATCGGCGGTCTGCCGCGCTGCACGTTCAGCCATTTCGCTGGCCCCTGAGGCCCGCGCGACCTGCGCATCACGGGCGCGCTCGGCAGCCTCACGCGCATCCTCGGCCTTGCGCAACTGCGCGGTGACCGCCTCAACCTCGCGCCGTGCCGCAAGCCGCTCGGTCTCGACCCGGTCGAAACCCGTCTCAATGCGTTTCAGCGCAACCGAAATACGGCGCTCAAACCCCACAATATCCTGCATACCGCCCTCACCGGCTTTTGGTCTTGGGATAACGATAACCTGCACGAATCGCAGGCGAAAGCCCCCTGCGCCAGATTAGCGGGATTTCTGCGGCCCCATGCCGGGCTTATTTCCCCTTTTCGGACATAGGTTTGCCAAATCAGCCCGCCGCAACGCTTGATCTTGGCCCGGGCGGAGACTATGCCGCTGATGTTCCCGCTATCATTGCAGAGGATTTCCCACGTGGACATCGCAGCCCTTCGCGCCCGTCACCCTGATCACTGGATGCGCGCCGCCGCCATCCGCACGCTGACCCTCGACGCGGTGGCAGCCGCAAATTCGGGCCATTCGGGCATGCCGATCGGCATGGCCGATGTTGCGACCGTGCTTTTCTCAAAGCATCTGAAATTCGATCCCAAAGCGCCGCGCTGGCCGGACCGGGACCGCTTTATCCTCTCGGCCGGCCACGGCTCGATGCTGATCTATTCGCTGCTTTATCTGACCGGCTATGCCGATGTGACGCTGGATCAGATCAAAAACTTCCGCCAATGGGGCGCGATCACCGCAGGCCACCCGGAATATGGCCATGTCTCGGGCGTTGAGACCACCACCGGGCCGCTGGGCCAGGGCATCGCAAACTCGGTCGGTTTCGCCATGGCCGAAGAGCACCTGCGCGCCAAATATGGTGCGAAAGTCCAGGACCATTATACCTATGTGATCGCCGGCGACGGCTGCCTGATGGAAGGCGTGTCGCAAGAGGCGATCGGCATCGCAGGCCGCCAGAAGCTGTCGCGCCTTATCGTGCTTTGGGACAACAACGACATCACCATCGACGGCAAGGTTTCGCTCTCGGACGTGACCGACCAGCGCGCCCGTTTCGCGGCAAGCGGCTGGGACGTGTTCCATTGCGACGGCCATGACCCCGAGGACATCGACCGCGCCATCACGGCGGCGAAGAAATCGCCCCGCCCGGCGCTGATAGACTGCAAGACCCATATCGCGCTTGGCCATGCCGCCCAGGACACCTCGAAAGGTCATGGTGCGCTGACCGACAAGGCCCAGCTTGAGGCCGCAAAAGCCGCCTATGGCTGGACCGCTGCCCCCTTCACCATCCCCGCCGAGATCAAATCCTGGTGGGAATCGCTGGGTCAGCCCGGCGCAGGTGCGCGTGCCGAATGGGAAGCCCGCCTCGCCGCCCTTCCTGCGGCCAAAAAGGCCGATTTCGAGCGCAGCTTCGCCCTCGACGTGCCCGCGAAACTGGCTGGCGCCATCCGCACGCTGAAAAAGCAGGCCGCCGAAGAGCAACCGAAACTGGCGACCCGCTCGGCCTCTGAAAAAGTACTGAACGTCATCAACCCGATCCTGACCGAGACCTTCGGCGGCTCGGCTGACCTGACCGGCTCGAACAATACCAAGACCGCTGATCTGGGCGTGTTCGATATCGACAGCCGCAAGGGCCGCTATATGTATTGGGGCATCCGCGAGCACGGCATGTCCTCGGCGATGAACGGCATGGCGCTGCATGGCGGTGTTCGCCCCTATTCGGGCACCTTCATGGCCTTTACCGACTATGCCCGCCCGGCGATGCGCCTGTCGGCGCTGATGGGTCTGCCGGTCGTCTATGTGATGACCCACGACTCCATCGGGCTTGGCGAAGACGGCCCGACCCACCAGCCGGTCGAGCATCTGGCAATCTCGCGCTCGACGCCCAACACGATGGTGTTCCGTCCGGCCGATCTGACCGAGGTGGCCGAGGCCTGGGAAATCGCCTTTACGCAGAAAACCACGCCTTCGGTCATGGCGCTGTCGCGTCAGAACCTGGTCGCGGTGCGCAAGACCCATACCAACCAGAATATGACCGCCAAAGGCGGCTATATCCTGGCAGAGGCCGAGGGCAAGCGTCAGGCGATCCTGATGGCGACCGGCTCGGAAGTGGAAATCGCCATGAAGGCGCGTGACCTTCTGCAGGCTGAGGGCATTGGCACCCGCGTCGTCTCGATCCCGTCGATGGAGCTGTTTGCCCAGCAGGATGAGGCATGGCGCAAGAAGGTTCTGCCCGCAGGTCCGGTGCGCGTGGCCATTGAGGCAGGCGTGCGTCAGGGCTGGGATCGCTGGCTTCTGGGCGAGCGTGGCAAAGAAGCAAAGGCCGATTTCGTCGGCATGTCGTCTTTCGGTGCCTCGGCCCCCTATGATCGCCTTTACAAAGAGTTCGGCATCACCGCCGAGGCCACTGTGACAAAGGTTAAGGCCCTGCTCTGACCTGTTGATATTGCACGAAAAAGGGCGTCCCAATCGGGGCGCCCTTTTTCTTTGCCCGATATAGCGGCGCCTGTTTTGCGAAGCGGCAGAAATGAAAAGGCCGGGCAATGCGCCCGGCCTTTTTCGTCAATATATGGGGCGGGAGACCCTGCCCCTTATTCTTCGGCGGCAGCCTTTGCGGGCTTTTTCGCAGCAGGCTTTTTCGCTGCCGTGGTTTTGGCAGCTGCCGTTTTGGCGGTCGTCGTTTTGGCCGCAGCTTTCGTGGCTGTGGCTTTGGTTGCCGTGGCTTTGGTTGCCGCCTTTTTCGGGGCTGCCTTTTTGGCGGCCGCAGCTTTTGGGGCAGCCTTTTTCGCGGTCTTTTTGCCCGGCGATTTGGCGACTTTCTCGGCCACCAGCGCCAGCGCCTCTTCCAGCGTCACCGCCTCAGGCGCGATGTCTTTGGGCAATGTGGCATTGACCTTGCCCCATTTCACATAGGGCCCGTAACGCCCCGGCATGACCTGGATCTCACCGCCATCGGGATGCTTGCCCACCGTTTTCAACGGCTGCGCCGCAGCGCCCCGCGCCCCCGGCCCACGCGCCTTTTTCAAAGCGAGCAGTTCCACCGCACGGTTCATCCCCAATGTGAACACCTCTTCGGCATCCGCGAGATTGGCATAGGTCTTGCCGTGTTTCACATAGGGGCCAAAGCGGCCGAGATTGGTTTCCACCGTCTCGCCATCCTCGGGGTGGGTGCCGATCTGGCGCGGCAGCGACAAAAGCTGCAACGCGCGATCCAGCGTCAGGCTGTCCGGCGTCCAGCCCTTCGGCAGGCTGGAGCGGTCGGGTTTGGGTTGCGCCTCAGTCGCCTCGCCGCGCTGCACATAGGGGCCGAAACGCCCGGCGCGCAGGCTGATCTCATTGCCCTGATCGTCCTGCCCCAGAATACGCCCATCCGAGGCCGCCGATTCCGCATCGCCCGCGATGGGCCGCGTGTAACGGCATTCCGGGTAATTGCCGCAGCCGATGAAAGCCCCGCCCGAACGCGCGGTTTTCAGATGCAGGCGGCCCGTGCCACAGGTCGGGCAGATGCGCGGATCAGACCCATCCGCACGCGGCGGATAAAGGTGCGGCGCAAGGAAATCGTCCAGCTTATCAAGCACTTCGCTGATCCGCAGATCCGCCGTCTCGGCCACCGCCGCCGAGAAATCATGCCAGAACCGCGCCAGCACATCCTTGTAATCACGCTCGCCCGCCGAGACATCATCCAGCTCGCCTTCCAGCGCAGCGGTGAAATCATATTCCACATAGCGATGGAAGAAATTCGACAGGAACGCCGTCACCAGCCGCCCCTTATCCTCGGGGATCAGGCGGTTTTTATCTTTGCGCACATATTCGCGGTCGACAATCGTCGTCAGGATCGAGGCATAGGTCGATGGCCGCCCGATGCCCAGTTCCTCCATCCGCTTGACCAGCGTCGCCTCGGTATAGCGGGCGGGCGGCTGGGTGAAGCTTTGCGCGGCCATGACGCCGCCGCCCTCGCCCAGCACCGCCGAAGAGACACGGTCCTCGCCATCGCCCGCAGACCTGGACGCAGCCTTGCCAAAGGCCTCTTTCAGCGAACCCGCAGCAGGGGCAACCTTTTCGCCCTGCATGATCTGCGGCAGGCGGCCCTCATCCTCATCCTCATCGTCGCGGCCCTGGTCATAGACGCGCAGGAAGCCGTCAAACAGCACGACCTGACCATTGGCGCGCAGCCCCACCTGGCCATCGGGCGAAGTGATGTCGACGACCGTCCGTTCCATCCGGGCGGCTTCCATCTGGCTGGCGATGGTGCGCTTCCAGATCAGGTCATAGACCCGGCGCTGATCCTCTTCGACGCGCAGCTTGCCCGGATCCATCGACATATCGGTCGGGCGGATACATTCATGCGCTTCCTGGGCGTTTTTCGCCTTGTTCTTATACATGCGCGGGCTTTTGGGCACATAGGCATCGCCAAAACGGCGACCGATCTCGGCCCGGGCGGCCATCACCGCCTCTGGCGCCATGTCGATGCCGTCGGTCCGCATATAGGTGATATAGCCCGCCTCATAGAGGCGCTGCGCCGCATTCATACATTGCTTCGCACCCATGCCGAATTTGCGGCTGGCCTCTTGCTGCAGGGTCGAGGTCATGAAGGGCGGCCAGGGGTTGCGGCTGGCGGGTTTGCTTTCGACGCCCTCGACCGCGAATTGCCGCGAGGTGACCGCATGAACCGCCATCTCCGCCGCAGCCAGCGTCGGGATGTCGAACTTCTGCAGCTTTGAGCCAGCCAGCGTGACCAGCGTCGCCTCGAATTCCTGGCCGCGCGGCGTGGTGAACACCGCCTTCACCGTCCAGTATTCGCGGGCCTTGAAGGCCTCGATCTCCATCTCGCGCTCGACGATCAGGCGCAGACAGACCGATTGCACCCGCCCCGCCGATTTCGCGCCGGGCAGCTTGCGCCACAGCACCGGCGACAGCGTGAAGCCGACCAGATAATCCAGCGCGCGGCGTGCCAGATAGGCATGGACCAGCGGCTCATCGACCTCACGCGGTTCTTTCATCGCGCGGGTCACCGCATCTTTGGTGATCGCGTTGAAGGTCACCCGGCTGACCGTCTTGCCCTTTTTCAGGGATGAGGCCAGCGCCTCTTTCAGGTGCCAGGAAATCGCCTCCCCCTCACGATCAGGGTCGGTGGCGAGAATCAGCGTGTCATCGGTTTTCAACGCCTCGGCGATGGCGCGAACATGCTTTTTGCTTTCGGCTGCCACCTCCCATTTCATCGCGAAATCGTGTTCGGTATCGACCGAACCATCCTTGGGCGGCAGGTCACGCACGTGACCATATGAGGCGAGAACCGTGTAATCGGGGCCCAGATATTTATTGATTGTCTTGGCCTTGGCAGGAGATTCTACAACGACGACAGGCATGAATCCCTTTCCGGAACGGCTTATCCGCTAATTACAATATGGCGGGCTCAGATGTGGGCGAAAGGGGGAGTTTGTCAACCTTGACGCCAAAACAGTGATGGGCAGATGCCAGGACGCAGCTATCGCCGCGACAAAAGCCCCCCGGACTGGCGCATGATCCTGCCCTCAAGTTCCAGCGTCAGCAGTTCCGGGATCAGCCTGGCGGTGGGCATGGCCAGATCGCGCAAAAGCTGATCCTCGGCCAAAGGGCTGGGGCCCAGACGGTCAAGGATCAGACTATGGATGCGGGTCGTTTCGCTGAGGATGGTCGGCGCCAGAGCCGGGGACGGCACGACAGGGGCCGCTACCTCTGGCCTGTGGTTCTCTGACCTGTGGTTCTCTGGCCTGTGGATTTCTGGCACGTGGTTCACCGCAGATTCTGGCATTGCTGCGATTTCGCTGGCCTGATCCGGCTTTCCCGCATGGCCCTGCGCAATGCCAAGCGCCTCAAGCGCGTCGCCTGCATGGCGCAAAAGCAGTGCGCCATCGCTGATCAGCTGATTGCACCCGGCCGAGCGGGCATCGAACGGATGGCCGGGAACCGCCATCACCTCGCGCCCCTGTTCCAGCGCGATCCGCGCCGTCCCCAGCGAGCCAGAACGGGCGGCAGCCTCAACCACCATAACCGCGCGGCTGAGGCCGGTGATGATCCGGTTGCGCATCGGGAAGTGGCGGGCCTGGAGCTGCAAACCGGGGGGATTTTCGGCCAAAATCAAGCCCTCGGATGCAATCCGCGCGGCCAGATCGCTGTTTTCACCGGGATAGATCACGTCGATGCCACCCGCCTGAACGGCAATGGTTCCGGTCGCCAGGGCAGCGCTATGCGCCTCGGCGTCGATGCCACGCGCCAGGCCAGAGACCACGCAAAGCCCCGCCGCGCCCAGATCACAGGCCAGACGCCGCGCCATCCGCACCCCAAGGGACGAGGCATTTCGCGCCCCGATCAGCGCGATCAGCGGGCGGTTCAGCAGGCTGAGATCCCCCTTCGCCCAAAGCATGCCCGGCGCATCGGGTATAGTTGCCAGCGCCGCCGGATAGCCAGGATCACCGTGAAAAAGCGGTACCGCCCCGGCCCGGCGGCCCGCCGCCATCTCTGCCTGGGCCTGGCGTTCAGAGCAGGGTTCATAGCCCTCAACGCCAGAGCTGCGGGCAAGCGCGGGCAGCGCCTGCAATGCCGCCTGGGCCGAGCCATGTTCGGCCATCAGCCGATGAAACGTCACCGCGCCAACCCTGCGGGAACGAATGAGGCGAAGAACCGAAAGACGTTCCTCCTCCGTACGGGGTGGGGTGGGGTGTGTGGGGTTCGAAAGCTGACCGTCCGCCATAGCACCTCGCCTCATTCGCAGCTTCGACAATGCGCACGGGTGGTTAACGAAACCTAAAGATTTCAGAAAAAATCCGCCGGGCGTGATTTTTCCTGCCCAGCCGCCCCCCGCCCAACCTGCCCCGGTCACAAATCACAGTCTTCAGGCGCAGCATCTGCGGCTGATCTGGTCCTACTGGCGCGAAGGAATGCCCGCATCTGGCCTTATGGGTTTGATTGCCAGCGCCACGCCGATCTGATCGAATGCGCCGCAGAAGGCAGACCGTTTCGGCAAATCCGCCCGGCGGCCACCGCTTTGACCATTTTGCATCACTCTGCGCATCCAGGAGCCAGTTATGAAGAACGCCGAAGTCGCCAAGCGCCGCGAAAACGCCATCTCGCGGGGCGTCGGCATGTCGACGCAGATCTACGCAGATCGCGCCGAAAACGCCGAAGTCTGGGATATTGAGGGCAACCGCTATATCGACTTTGCCGCCGGGATCGCGGTGGTCAATACCGGGCACCGTCACCCCAAAGTGATCGAGGCCGTCAAGGCGCAGCTGGACCGTTTCACCCATACCTGCCACCAGGTGCTGCCCTATGAAAGCTACATCCGCCTGGCCGAGCGCCTGAACGAAAAAGTCCCGGGCAACTTCCCGAAGAAAACCATCTTCGTGACCACCGGCGCCGAAGCCGTTGAAAACGCCATCAAAATCGCCCGCCGCGCCACCGGCCGCAATGCGGTGATCGCGCTTGGCGGCGCCTTCCATGGCCGCACCTTCATGGGCATGACCCTGACCGGCAAGGTCGAGCCCTATAAGAAGGGCTTCGGCGCGATGATGCCCGATGTCTTCCACGTCCCCTGCCCGCAGGAAATCCACGGCATCACCACCAAAGACACGCTGGATGGGATCCAGAAGCTGTTCAAGAACGACGTCGATCCTGACCGCGTCGCCGCGATCATCTTTGAACCCGTCCAGGGCGAAGGCGGCTTCTACCCGCTGCCGACCGATCTGATCAAAGCCCTGCGCGAGCTGGCCGACAAGCACGGCATCGTGCTGATCGCCGATGAGGTGCAGACCGGCATCGCCCGCACCGGCACGCTTTTCGCAATGGAAGCGCATGGCGTTGCGGCAGATCTGACCACCATGGCCAAGGGTCTTGGCGGCGGCTTCCCGATCTCGGCGGTCACTGGCCGCGCCGATCTGATGGATGCCAGCCAGCCCGGCGGCCTTGGCGGCACCTATGCGGGCAACCCGCTGGCGGTGGCTGCGGCCAATGCGGTGCTGGATGTGGTCGAAGAGGAAGGCCTCAGCGCCCGCGCCAATGAGTTCGGCTCGCGTCTGAAGCAAAAGCTGGAAGAGATCCGCGCCACCACGCCCGAGCTGATCGACATTCGCGGCCCCGGCTTCATGATCGCGGCGGAATTCGGCAAGCCCGGCACCACCGAGCCCGATGGTGAGATCGTCAAGCGCATCATCGCCGAGGCGCTGAAGCGCGGCCTGATCCTGCTGTCCTGCGGCGTCTACGGCAATGTGGTGCGCTTCCTTGCACCGCTGACCATCGCCGAGGCGCATTTCACCGAAGCCCTCGGGATCCTAGAGGCCTCGGTGGCAGCCGCACGCAAGGCCTGAGCCGCTGGCAAAAGCGTGAAGTGATACTTTCCCTTTTCCAGGGAACCTGATGACAGCGGGCTGCGTTAACCATGCAGCCCGCTGTTTTACGTTTGGGGGGGCCGGTGGTTTTTGGGGGGCTGGTGGTTTCGGAACTGGAAAGGCCTGTCGAAATTGGGCCCCGCGCCGGAATTGACGGCCACTTGCGAAATTACGCCGCAGAACCCGCCGGATTGCGTCAGGCAGTGGCCGCCCCCGGCAGGGCGCTGTATCAGTGAAGGGTCAGGCCCGGGGTTCGGAACGGTTATGAACCAGTGGCCTGGCAAATGGGCGCACAGAAACCGTCGCACTGTAAAGCGGCGCAAATTCAAATGAGGTTGTCATGAAAGCGATCATTCTTGCTCTTTCGGTCTCGGCGCTGGCGCTCTCTGCCTGCGTAGAGACCACCCCGACGCAAAACACCGTCATGGGTGCGGTTGGTGGCGCAGCCGCCGGTGCTGCAGTCTCTTCCAGCGGTGACATGGCCAAGGGCGCCCTGATCGGCGCAGCGCTTGGCGCGGCAGCCGGCACCTATCTGGGCCAGACCTCGACCGCAGGTCAGTGCTACTATCGCAACGCGGCAGGCCAGCGCTACGTCGCCGCCTGCTAAGTCGGCGATTGCCGGGCCAGCGATTGCCGGGGCTGCAAGGCGCGCCAGCGATTGCGGACCTGCAAAACGGGTTCAGCAAGGCGGGCCCAGCAAGACGGGTCCAGCAAGGCGGGTCCAGCGAGGCGGGGCATCACCGCACATACAGACATCATACGGCCCCGGAGCTTGCTTCGGGGCCGTCCTCATATGCGCGACAGGCCCCCGCGCGCCCCGGGGCTTGGCTTTGCAATCCTGCATGCCTATGAAAGCCTGCCAAAGACCGCAGCCGCTGCGGCCCCCTATCGCGTTGAAGGCTGCCGCGCCCTTTGGCCGCCTGTTCATTCCAGGATGCCCGCGCCGCCATGACCGACCAGCCACATGCCGCGATCACCATCCGCACCGGCCCGGTGACCATGCCGGGCGGGCGCGTCATCCTGCAGCCCCTGGATCTGCAACTCAGCGAGCGGCGCATCGCGGTGATCGGGCGCAACGGCTCGGGCAAGACCAGCTTCATGCGGCTGCTGGCAGGGCTGATCCGTGCCGATCATGGGGCGGTTACCCTGCAGGGCGCAGATATGTACAAAGACCGCCGCGCCGCGCTGACGCAGATCGGCATCCTGTTTCAGAACCCTGATCATCAGATCCTGATGCCGACCGTCACCGAAGAGCTGGCCTTTGGCCTGATCCAGAAGGGCATGGCGCGCAAAGAGGCCGAGGCCGAGGTCGCCCGCCGCCTGCAGGTCGAGGGGCGCAGCCATTGGGTCGATGCCTCGACCGCCACGCTTTCCGGCGGGCAAAAGCAATATCTGTGCCTGCTGGCCATCCTTATGATGCAGCCGCAATGCCTTTTGCTGGATGAGCCCTTCTCGGGCCTTGATATGCCCACCGCGCTCAGGCTGCGCCGGCGGCTGGCGCAGCTGCCGCAGCAACTGATCACCATCGGCCATGACCCGCGCGAGCTGGGTGATTGCACCCGCGTTCTGTGGTTTGAGGCCGGGCGCGTGCAGATGGACGGCCCGCCAGAGACGGTACTGCCGGTCTTTACCGAGACGATGATCAGGGCCGGAGAGCGTGATGCTGACACTGACCTCGCCAGTTAAGACGCCGTTTCACCGCCTGCCTGCGGGGCTGAAAATGGCTCTGATGATGGGCTTTGGCATCGCAGTCATGTGGGCGCAAAGCCCGGGCCCCTTGCTGGTCGCGGCGGCGGTGGTGATCATGCTTTACCTCTTTTGCGGCCCTGCGGTGATGCGGCTTGCGCTCAGGGCGCTGCTGTCGCTTTGGCCGTTTCTGGGGATGCTGCTGATCTGGGGCTGGTGGGATGGGCGCATGGCCCAGGCCACTCTGGTCAGCCTGCGGCTGGGCGTGATGGTGGCAGCCGCCAATCTGGTGACGATGACCACGCCGCTGTCGGAAATGCTGGTGGTGTTTGAGACCCTGGCGCGGCCCTTTTCCCGCTTCATCCCGCCGCGCAGGCTGGCGCTGGCCTTCGCGCTGGTGATCCGCTTTGTGCCCGAGATGGGCACCACCCTGCAGCGGCTGCGCGATGCCTGGCGGGCCAGGTCGCGGCGGCGCCCCGGCTGGCGGATCGTGGTGCCGGTGCTGCTGTCCGCGCTGGACAATGCCGATCACACCGCCGAGGCACTGCGGGCCAGGGGCGGGGTCGATGGTATTGGCAACGCGGATGCTAAGAAGCCGCAGCCCCTGCCCGCAGAGAAGGCCTGAGGGCGGCAAGGGCGGGAGCAAGGGCCAGCCCCTGCCCCCGCCCTCAGCGAATCCTTGCGGCCATGCTGTGATGCAGCATAGCTTGCCGCAGCTTTGAAAAAGGAGAGCGCAGTGGAACGCAGTCTGACCCATATCGCCCTGATGGCCGCCGTCGTCTCGGTGCTGGCGCTGATGCCGCAAATCGCGCTGACTTCGGGGATCCCGATCACTGCAACCTCTTTGGGCATCATGCTGTGCGGCACGGTTCTGGGGGCGAGGAACGGCTTTCTGGCGGTGGTGCTTTATCTGCTGCTGGGTCTTGCGGGCCTGCCGATCTTTGCGGGCGGCGCCTCCGGCTATGTGCCTTTCACCAAACCGGGCGCCGGGTTCCTGATCGGCTATCCGATCGCCGCCTTCGTGATCGGCTGGCTGGTCGAGCGCACCACCCTGCCCGTGGGCTTTGCTGCAGGCGCGGCCTCGGCAATCGGCGGGATTGCGGTGCTTTATGCAATCGGCCTTCCGGTCATGGCCTGGACGCTGGACATCTCGCTGTCGCGGGCGGCCTTCCTCTGCGCGGCCTATCTGCCGGGCGACGTGATCAAGGTCGTGCTGGCCGGGCTGATCACCGCCTCGCTGGCAAAGGCCCGCCCCGGCGTATTGATGTCGCGGGCCTGAACCCGGCCCGGGGCCGGGGGGCCGTCTGACGCCCCCGGCCACAATGAAACGCCCGGAACACAGCGCTGTTCCGGGCGTCATTCATTTCAGGGACCGCAGTATCGCGGCCGCTTTCCGGCAGATCGCCCGACCTCTCAGCCCAGCCTCTCAGCCCAAAAGCGCCGCGATGCGCTGCAGCGCCAGCTGATAGCCCTGGGCCCCGCAGCCCGCGATCACCGCATCCGCCCGCGCCGAGACGAAAGAGTGGTGCCGGAAGGCCTCACGCTTGTGGATATTCGAGATATGCACCTCGATCACCAGGCCCTCAAAGGCATTCAGCGCATCCAGGATCGCCACCGAAGTATGCGAATAGGCCCCCGGATTGATGATGATCGCCGCCGATCCCTCACGCGCGGCCTGGATCTGATCGACCAGCACGCCCTCATGGTTCGACTGGAAGGCGACCACCTCAAGCCCCAGCTCTGCGCCCTGGCGGGTCAGCGCGGTCTCAATATCCGAGAGGGTCTCATGGCCATAAATCTCGGGCTGGCGCTTGCCCAGAAGGTTCAGATTGGGCCCGTTCAACAGGGTGACACGTCTGGTCATCACGATAATCCTTGCCACGCGCAATGCACCGCAATCGCTGCGGGCAAAGCCATATCCCTGGGCTTATATACGAGAACGCCTGCGCCTTGCACCCCTTACGCCCGGCGCAGCCAGCCGCGTGAGCAGAGCAAAAAAAGCGGCCCGGGTTTCTGCGGGCCCACCTGATGGTGGGTGAAAGCAGAAACCACGGGCCGCCAGGGAGATCTGAGAGAGATCTTCTGTGCCGCCGTTAGAGGCAGCGGTATCAGGAACGCCCCGCGTTCAGGCGACGTTTTCCAGCACCGGCTGCGTCTGAACCCCCAGGGCGCGGACCACTTCACGGGTCAGATCGGGGCGGTTCAGCGTGTAGAAATGCAGGTCTTCGACGCCGCCCTCGATCAGCCGGTCGCAAAGCTGGGTGCATTGCGCCAGCGCAAACAACTCCTGGCGGCCATCACGCAGGGCGCGGGTAAAGGCCTCATCCAGCCGCGCGGGCACCTGGGTGCCGCAACGCGCGGCGAATTTCTTCGTCCCCTCCCAGGAGGTGATCGGCAGGATACCCGGAATGATCGCCGCCTCGATCCCCGCCTTCACGCAGGCATCGCGGAAGCGAAAGAACGTATCCGCCTCAAAGAAGAACTGGGTGATCGCCGAGGTCGCACCCGCATCAATCTTGCGCTTGAGGAACTCGACATCTGCGGCCGTTGAGGCGCTGTCGGGGTGACGCTCGGGGTAGGCGCCGACGCGGACTTTGAACTTGCCGGTCTTTGCAATCGCCCCGACCAGTTCAACCGATGAGGCAAAGCCCTCGGGGTGCTTTTCCCAATGGCTTGCCCCTTTCGGCGCATCACCGCGCAGCGCCACGATTTCGCGCACGCCCGCCTCATAATAGGCGTCGACAATCTCCATCGTCTCGGCCTTTGAGGCGTCAACGCAGGTCAGATGCGCTGCCACATTCAGCCCGTAATGGCGGTGAATGGTGCCCACGGCCTCATGGGTCAGCTTGCGCGTCGTGCCGCCCGCCCCATAGGTCACCGAGACAAATTCCGGCTGCATCGGGGCCAGCGCCTGCACCGTTTCCCAAAGCCGGAACGAGGCATCAAGCCCCTGCGGCGGGAAGAATTCAAACGAGATGCGGGGCGATTTCGACATGATGGAACTCCGTGAACAATGCCCTTGTCGCAGAAAAGATAACGTGAGACAATTTCATAAACCTCAGCATCTTTATGAATTCATCGCATGTATATCGAGCTTAAACATCTGCGCACCATCCGGGCGATCCACCAGGCGGGCGGCCTCGCGCGCGCAGCCGAGATGATGAATATGACCCAGTCTGCCCTGTCGCATCAGGTGGCCAATCTGGAGGATCAGGCCGGGATGGAGCTGTTCGTGCGCCGCTCAAAGCCGATGCGGCTTTCGGCGGCGGGGTTTCGCATGCTGCGCATCGCCGACCGCATCCTGCCCGAGATCGACGCGCTGGAGGAAGAGTTCAAGGCGCTGCGATCGGGCAAGACCGGGCGGCTGCATATCACGCTGGAGTGCCACGCCTGCTATGACTGGCTGTTCCCGGTGCTTGAGATGTTTCGCCGCGCCTGGCCCGAGGTGGACGTGGACATCCGCGCAGGCCTTGCCTTTGACGCCATGCCCGCGCTGAACCGCGAAGAGGTGGATCTGGTGATCACCTCGGATCCAGGCGCGCAGAACGGCATCACCTTCAACCCGCTGTTTGATTATCACCCGACCTTCGTCGCCTCATCGCAAAACCCGCTGGCCGCGAAAGAGATGATCTGCGCCGAGGATTTCCGCGATCAGGTCGTCATCACCTATCCCGTCAGCCGCGACCGCCTGGATCTGTTCACCGAGGTGCTGACGCCTGCCCGGGTAGAGCCCCGCGGCCACCGCACGGCCGAGCTGACAGCGGTGATCCTGATGCTGGTCGGATCGAACCGGGGTGTGGCGGTGCTGCCCGACTGGGTGATGCGCGAGGTGCGCAGCTCATCCGACTATGTCACCCGCCCCCTGGGGCCCGTTCCGGTGCAAAAACGCATGTATGCCGCCACCCGCGACGAGGACAGCACCCGCCCCTATATGGCGCATTTCCTGCGGCTGGCCAGGGTCGAGGCGGTGCGGCTGCAACGTGGCTGATGTGCAACTTTTCCACCCATAAGCAGATTTGCGCCGGAAAACTGCGGAATTCATAACCCTATATTGACCGAATCGACGTTGACTAATCAGCGCACCGGCCAAAAGCTGTCTGCGATCAACAGGTTTACCCTGATAGATACTGGTAGTGTTTCGACGACAGGAAAGACGATGCGCGCGAAGATGGTCCCTCCGGTTCTGGCTTTGACATTGGCCGTTGGTATTCTCATCCCGTTCACGGCCTCATCACAGACGGAAACAGGCTCTGACACCAGTGCCGCCCCTTCTGTCGCGCCCGACAGCCCGCCGCAGCAGATGACCCTGGCCGAGCAGATCCTGTCCACCGCCACAAACGCCAGCCAATCCGTGCCAGATGCCGCCCCTGATGCGGATGACAGTGCCGCTGCCGCAGAGGTGGCAAAGTCCGGGGCCGGCGATCCTTCCCTGCCGATGATCGCGCCCGATGCTGCGCCCGACACCGCGCCAGACACTATGCCGGGCCTCGCGCCCGAGCTGGCACTGGAAATGGCCAATGCGGGCGCGAAAGTCGCCGCCGAAACCCTGGCCGAGCTGCAGCGCGAAACCATTGAGGTGCGGGTCTCGGTCTCGCAGCAAATGATGGAGGTCTGGTATCACGGCGAGATGATCCATGAATGGCCGGTCTCAACCGCCCGAAAAGGCAAGATCACGCCGCGCGGCAGCTATAAGCCGCAATGGCTGTCGAAGAACCACAAGTCCTCGCTCTACAACAACGCGCCGATGCCCTATTCGATCTTCTATTCCGGCAATTACGCCATCCATGGCACCGATCAGGAATCGAAGCTGGGCCGTCCGGCCTCTGCGGGCTGCGTGCGGCTAAGCCGCGCCAATGCGAAAATCCTGTTTGCGATGGTGCAGCAAGAGGGGAAATCGAAAATGAAGGTCGAAATCCTCGACTAGATCCCCGACCAGCTCCCCGATCTGGATCAGGGGCCTCTGGCTGATCGCAAAGCCAGCATGCGCTGCCGCAAATCTCATGGCATCAGGCGCATGATCAGGCGAGAATGGTGGCAGGCAACCTGCAATTTGCAGCTGTATGTGGCATTGCCAGCCCTTTCCTTCTCCCGGCTTTCCCTGTAAGGCCCATGCGTTCCAGCCCATACCAAAGACCGAAGCCCCGAATACCGAACCGGAGTCCGCCCATGCAGGGAAGCGCCAACCTGAACCTGATGATCAAGGCCGCCCGCAAGGCTGCCCGCTCGCTGATCAAGGACTTCCGCGAGGTCGAGAACCTCCAGGTTTCGGCCAAAGGTCCAGGCGACTTCGTCTCGAAAGCCGACCGCGAGGCAGAGCGGATCATCAAGACCGACCTGATGGAGGCCCGCCCCTCTTATGGCTGGATCGGTGAGGAAACCGGCGAGACCGAGGGGCAGGACCCGACCCGCCGCTGGATCGTCGACCCGCTTGACGGGACCAACAACTTCCTGCACGGGATCCCGCATTGGTCGATCTCTATCGCATTGGAACATAAAGGCGAAATCGTCTCGGCGGTGGTCTATGACGCCCCCAAGGACGAGATGTTCTATGCCGAAAAAGGCGCAGGATGCTGGCTGAATGACAACCGCCGTCTGCGCGTTTCGGGCCGCCGCAGCCTGCATGAGGCGCTCTTTGTCACCGGCATCCCGCATGGTGCGCAAAAGACCCTGCCCGCCACGCTGAAAGACCTGTCGCTGGTCAGCCCCGGCACGGCGGGCGTGCGCTCTTCCGGCTCTTCCGCGCTGGATCTGGCCTGGGTCGCGGCAGGCCGCTATGAGGGCTGCTTCCAGCGTGAGCTGAAGCCCTGGGATATGGCCGCAGGCGTCTTGCTGGTCAAAGAGGCGGGCGGCCTGGTCGAAGGCATCCGCGAAGATCAGGATCCGCTTGCCAGCGGCTCGGTCATTGCCACCAATGAGCAGATCTTCAGCCAGCTCGCAAAAATCATGCGTAACTGAGCAAATCCGCATACCCAGGCTGACAGATCCCCCCGGATCCTGACGGGTCCGGGCTGCGGCCAAGGCCCAGGAAAACCGCCCTTCTGCGCCCCGCTTTTCAGCCTCTTGCGGCGCAGCCTGCGACAGGCCATTTTGCGCCGATCATGAGCAAGTTCCTCACCGCCCGTATCGCCGCCCTCTCCGCCACCGTTCCCTTTACCGGGCCCGAAACGCTGGAGCGGCGCAATCAGCAGCCTTTCCGCGCCCGTCTGGGTGCGAATGAAAGCGCCTTCGGCCCCTCGCCCCTTGCCAGACAGGCGATGCAGGCCGCGCTGGATGAGGTCTGGATGTATGCAGACCCGGAAAATTACGATCTGAAACAGGCGCTTGCACGGCGTCACAGCTGCAGCCCCGCGCATATCGCCATCGCCGCCGGCGTGGATACGCTGCTGGGCCTTTTGTGCCGTATGGTGCTGGAGCCGGGCGTGAATGTGGTCACCAGCCTCGGGGCCTATCCGACCTTTGCCTTCCATGTGACCAATGCCGGGGCCGGGCTGATCCGCGTGCCCTATAGCGGCAATCACGAGGACCCCGAGGCCCTTTTGCAAGCCGCCCGCGACAGGGGGGCGCGCCTTTTGTATCTGGCCAATCCCGACAACCCGATGGGAAGCCATCATCCCGGCCATGTGATCCGCGATCTGGCCGACAGGCTGCCGGCCGGCACCCTGCTGGTTCTCGATGAGGCCTATGCCGAGCTGGCCCCGGATGACGCAATCCCCGACATCCCCGCCGATCACCCGCAGGTGATCCGGTTGCGCAGCTTTTCCAAGGCCTGGGGCCTTGCCGGGGCGCGGGTCGGGTATGCGATCGCCGCACCAGAGCTGGCCCAGGCTTTTGACCGGATCCGTGATCATTTTGGCATGGGCCGGGTCAGCCTCGCGGGGGCGCTGGCCTCGCTGCAAGATGACAGCTGGCTGCCGGAATTGCGGGTGAAACTGGCGGCTGCGCGGCTGCGCATGGCAGAGATTGCCGGGCAGAACGGGCTGATCCCCCTGCCCTCGGCCACCAATTTCGTAACGATGGATTGCCAGAGCGATGGCGATTTTGCCCGCCGCGTGCTGGCCGAAGCTGAAAAGCGCGGCCTTTTCATTCGCATGCCAGGTGTCGCACCGCTGGATCGCTGCATCCGGGTCAGCCTGGGCCCGCCGGAAATGATGGATCTGGTGGCTGAAATCCTGCCAGAGGCCCTGGCTGCGGCAAGGGGATGATGCTTCGGAAACGGCAAAGCGGCCCCACCCTGGCGGCCCGGGGCAGGAAAGACTGATCCCCTGCCGCCATGGCCAACCTTTTTCCTGCGGCGCGGATACGATTACTCGGCCGCGCCCCCTGAGCGGGCCGGGCCAACCGAGGGCGCGCGTGACGCCGGGGCAGATGCCGCACCCAATGCTGGGGCGCCGGTCGCGGCCCCGATGGCAGGGCCAACTGCAGCCACGCCGGGCTTTGCCAGCGGGTTCTGGCTTGCCTCATTCTGACCTGTCTCAGCGGCAGCAACCGCAACGGCTGCCTCTTTCGCACCAGTGGTATGAACTGCCACCGCAGGCGAGACCAGCGGTGCGGCCGAGCGCAGCGCCAGCTCGCGCCGGAACACCAGCATGTTCTGATGCGTGGTTTTGGTGCCCGTCAGACCCGAGCGTTCATCGCAGGGCAAGGAATCGGCGCGAACATAGTCCCACCCTTCGGCGGCCAGCTCATTCATCAGATTGCTCAGCGCCAGAGCGAAACGGTCTTCCGAGGTTTTGACGCCCCGGGCCTTTTCGCCACGGCGCGGCGCCGGAACAACCTTATACTCAAACCGTTGCATTTCTTATTCCGCTTTGTGATTTGCCTCTGGGGAACAGTTTAATGAAGAACGCCCGCTAAGTCCAAATCACAAAACGTTTTTCAGGAAATACCTGTCAGCCCCCAGACCGGGACAATGACAGAAACCAGAACTGCGGCCACAGCTGCGGGCCTATCTGGCAGAAAGGCCCGCAGCCGCCCCAGGATATCGTTGTCAGGCTGATCTCAGGAGGAGATTTTCATCAGCACCAGCCCGCCGATGATCAGGCAGGCTGCAACGATCCGCATCGCGGTGGCGGGTTCATTAAGGATCATAATGCCGACAACAAAGGCACCGACCGCGCCGATTCCGGTCCAGATCGTATAGGCGGTGCCCAGCGGCAGCACCCGCATCGACAGCGACAAAAGGCCAAAACTGAACACCATGGCGACAAGTGTCACGATGGTTGGCGCGGGTTTTGTAAACCCTTCGGAAAGCTTCATACTATAGGCCCAGACGATCTCAAGCAGCCCGGCGATAATCAGATAGATCCATGCCATCTGGCCTGTCTCCTGCAAACCGGGTCGTCCCGGATCATGGTGCAGCGACAGGGTCGTCCCTGCGCCATGGCGGGGCGCAGTTTCCGCAGCCCGGCGGCCAATGGTTAACGATAGCATAAGTGCTTTATCGGTCAAGCAGCCGCTCAGCAGCGCCACAAGGCCCTGCTGTCGCGTCCCTCCCGCCAACCCCTGGCGGTCAGCGCTCTGCCCCGGCCACAGGATGGGGGGCAGAGGCATTCAGCCAGATCGCGGGATCAGAGGCCCAGCTTTTTCATCACCAGATCATTGACCGCCGCAGGGGCCGCCTTGCCGCCTGTGGCTTTCATCACCTGCCCCACGAACCAGCCCGCAAGTTTCGGGTTTTGCTTGGCTTTTTCGACCTGGGCGGGGTTATCCGCGATGATCTGATCGACGGCGGCCTCAATGGCGCCAGTGTCGGTCACCTGCTTCATGCCACGCTCTTCGACCAGGGCTGCCGGATCGCCGCCCTCGGTCCAGACGATCTCAAAGAGATCCTTGGCGATCTTGCCAGAAATGACATTCGAGGAAATCAGATCGACAATGCCCCCCAGCTGCGCCGCCGTGACCGGGCTTTCCCCAATCTCCTGGCCCTCTTTTTTCAGCCGGCCGAACAGCTCATTGATCACCCAATTGGCCGAGAGCTTGCCATCACGCCCTTTCGCCACCGCATCGAAATAGCTGGCGTTTTCCAGTTCCGCCGTCAGCACCGATGCGTCGTAATCGGTCAGACCGTAATCCGCCATGAAACGCGCCTTTTTGGCGTCTGGCAGTTCCGGCATCGTGGCTGCAATCCCGTCAACCCAGGCCTGCTCGATTTCCAGCGGCAGCAGGTCGGGATCGGGGAAATAGCGGTAATCATGCGCCTCTTCTTTCGAGCGCATCGAACGGGTCTCGTTCTTGTCGGGATCGTAGAGGCGGGTTTCCTGCACCACCTCGCCGCCATCTTCGAGAATGGCGATCTGACGCCGGGCCTCGAAATCAATCGCGGCCTGGATGAAGCGCATCGAGTTCATATTCTTCAGCTCGCAGCGCGTGCCGAGATGGCTGAAATCCTGGGTCGCCTGGTATTTCTCATATTGGCCGGGGCGGCAGACCGAGACGTTGACGTCCGCGCGCAGATTGCCGTTTTGCATATTGCCGTCACAGGTGCCGAGGTAGCGCAGGATCTGGCGCATCTTGGCGACATAGGCTGCGGCTTCCTCTGGCCCGCGGATATCGGGGCGCGAGACGATCTCCATCAGCGCGACGCCCGTGCGGTTGAAATCGACGAACGAGAGGTTCGGGTCGATGTCATGGATCGACTTGCCCGCATCCTGTTCAAGGTGGATGCGCTCGATCCGCACCAGACGCGCGACGCCCGGCCCCATCTCGACCAGCACTTCGCCCTCGCCCACGATCGGGTGGTAAAGCTGGCTGATCTGATAGCCCTGCGGCAGATCGGGGTAGAAATAATTCTTGCGGTCAAAGGCCGAGCGCAGGTTGATCCCCGCTTTCAGGCCAAGGCCCGTGCGCACGGCCTGTTCGACGCAGAACTCATTGATGACCGGCAGCATCCCCGGCATCGCGCAGTCAACAAAGCTGACATTGGTGTTCGGCTCGGCGCCGAAAGTGGTCGAGGCACCCGAGAAAAGCTTCGCATTCGAGGCGACCTGGGCGTGGATTTCCATGCCGATCACCAGCTCCCAGTCATGTTTCGCACCGGCGATGACTTTGGGGGCGGGCGGCGTATAGGTCAGGTCAAGCATGCTATACCTTCGATGCTGGCAGAAATGGGTCGCAACGGCAAAATCCTTCCGCACAGACGCCCGGCGGACGGCCCGGGATGCAGCTGGCGGATTTCACTGGTTCTTAGGCCGCAGAGCCGCCCAGAGCAAGAGCCGCCCCCCTCTGCGCCGCGCGATCCGATGCGCAAGCCCCGGATTATCGCCGCCAAAGCGCCCCTGCCCGCCGGGAGAAGCCACTTTTTCGCCCCATTTGGCAAAACCCCGCCTGGTTGCTGCAATCCCGGGTGGCGAGATTTCGCCTGTTTATTTGCACAGAACTGGCCATCGCACCCGATCGCCGCTAATTGGCGCACGGTCGATTAGCCAGGTTTGCCCGTTCGGCATTGTCCCGAGGCCATTGAAGGCAAGAAAGCATGAGTAACTCCAGACTGGGTCTGCGCGTCCTTGTGGCGCTGACAGCCGCACTTTCCCTCGGCGCATGTGTGGGGGCCAAAGAAAGCGCGAAAGCAGTCCCGGCCGAGAGCTTCATCTCCCGCTCATCCATGGGCTGGGAACAGTATTCTGGCTCTAAAGAATGGACCTATGAGGCCCTGCAGGCGGTGTCTGAGAAAGACGCGCTGCTGTCGGCCCGGGTGCCTGCAGATATCAAAACCTGGTGCCCCGCCTATGAGGCCGCCCCGCTTGAACAGCGCCGCGCCTTCTGGGTTGGCATGATGCATGCGGTGGCCAAGCATGAAAGCACCTGGAACCCCAAAGCCTCGGGCGCGGGCGGGCGCTATATCGGTCTGATGCAGATCTCGCCGCGCACCGCCGCCGCCCATGACTGCAACGCGAAATCGGCAGCCGCGCTGAAAGATGGTGGCGAGAACCTGACCTGCGCCGTTGAGATCTTCTCAAAAAGCGTGGCGCGTGATGGTGTGGTTGCGGGTGCCGGAAATCAGGGCATCGGCCGCGACTGGGGCCCGTTCCGCAAGTCTGACAAACGCGCCGAGATGGCCGCCTGGAGCGCCGCGCAGCCCTGGTGTTCAGGCAAGGCAAAGCTCTGACGGCAAGGCTCTGATATGGGCCACCTGCGCCGCGAAGATCCTTAAAATTAACAAAGCCGGGCCTGCGCCCGGCTTTTTTGTTCAAAAGAGGTTGCGCCAGACATCATGCGAAGCGCTGTTTACGACCCGGCGCTCAGACCTTGCGGCAGTAAAGCTCCAGCCGGTGATGGACGATCTCATAGCCCATCTCAGCCGCGATACGGCGCTGTAATTCCTCAATCTTTTCGCTGTGAAACTCGATGATATCACCGCTGTCGAGATCGACGATGTGATCGTGATGGCCAGGGGCCGCCACCTCAAAGCGCGACGAGCCATTTTCAAAGGAATGACGATGGATCACGCCCTCACGCTCCAGCACCGTTAAGGTCCGGTAAACGGTGGCCAGAGAGACGGTGTTGTCGATCAGCTGGGCGCGGCGATGCAGCTCGGTCGCATCGGGATGGTCTGCCGATTCGCTTAGCACCCGCAGCAGCGCCTCGCGCTGGCGCGTCACCCTGACGCCGCCATCGCGCAACGCCTGGGTCATACGGGTGGCCTGGTCATGGTGTTTTGTTTTCATAGCCGCATCATACCATGCCAGTTCTCAGATGGAAACCTCCAGTTGAGAATCAAACCCTGTCAATGGCAGCAATTTTGCAGCTGCTGGCCCGCTGTCAGCTCAGCCAGCCAGCCTTGCGCGATGCCCTGTCAGCACCCAGTCAAAGACCTGATCGGCGTCACGCGGCAGCTCTGTCGCATGGCCAGAGGCGTAGTTCAGAAAGCCCTCAAGAAAATGGTCCGCCATGCCGCAGAGCACGGGTTTTCCATCGGTCAATGCCGCAGCCACGCTGTCGGCCAGCCCATGACCATCGGCCTCTTGCTTGCCGAATTTATTGACCATCAGCACATCGGCCGCTTCAAGGCGCTGCGCGACGATCACTGCCGCCTCTTCCAGCGCCGAGGTGTCAAGGCGACAGCCTTTGGCCGCGTCACCCCGGTCCAGGCTGATGCGGATCTGCGGCCCCTGGGGCAGCAAAAACAGATCCATATCGCTTTTGCTGCGGCCCGGTTGCAGCGTGTTGATCTGCACCGTGCCCGCCAGCGACAGCCCGGCTGCGATCAGCCGATCCGACACCGCACGCAGCAAAAGATCGGTCTCACCCTCGGGGCCGGCGGCGATATAGCCCAGCCGGATGGTGTCGGTCACAGTGTCAGAAGCGGCATCGGTCATGGCAGTCCACAGCGGTCAGGTCGATATGTCTGCAAATATAGAACGCCAAAGGGGCCGGGGTAAAGCCATCCCCGCCCCCTTTAGCGCGGAGCAGTCCGCGGCGCCGCCTCAGCGTCGCGCAAGGGCCTCATTCAGCACCGCCAGTACCGCATCCCCGGGCACATCGCCCGAGACAAAGGCCTCACCGATGCCCCGTGCCAGGATAAAGCGCAGCTTGCCATCGACAACCTTTTTGTCCTGCCCCATCAGCTGCAACAGCCCCGCCGCATCGGGCAGATCGCCCTTTATGTCAGCCAGATCGGTTTTCATGCCCATCGCCTTCAGATGCGCCCGCACCCGGCTGGGGGCCTCTTGCGCGCAAAGGCCCAGACGCTGCGACAGTTCAAAAGCCAGCGCACAGCCGATCGCCACGCCCTCACCATGCAAAAGCCGGTCGGAATAGCCGGTGGCACTTTCCAGCGCATGGCAGAAGGTATGGCCCAGGTTCAGAAGCGCCCGCTCGCCCTCTTCGGTCTCATCGCGCTCGACGATCCCCGCCTTCATCTCGACCGAGCGGGTGACCGCCCGCAGCCGCGCGGCCTTGCGCCGGGTCAGATCGCCATCGGTGCGGGCCAGCTCCGGCCCCTCAGCCTCAAGCCATTCGAAGAACAAAGGATCGCCCAGCAGGCCGTATTTCACCACCTCGCCATAGCCCGCGAGGAAGTCCCGCGGCGTCAGCGTGTCGAGAACACCGACATCCGCCAGCACCAGCGAGGGCTGATGAAAGGCGCCGACCAGGTTCTTGCCATGGGGCGAATTGATCCCGGTTTTTCCGCCGACAGAACTGTCAACCTGGGCCAGCAGCGAGGTCGGGATTTGCACAAATCGAACGCCGCGCCGCAGAATGGACGCAGCGAAGCCCACCAGGTCACCAATCACGCCACCGCCGAATGCGATCACCACATCCTTGCGCTCGACCTTTTGTTCAAGCAGCCATTCCACGGTTTGCGACAGATGCGGCCAGGACTTGGTGCCCTCGCCCGGCGGCAGGGAAAGATGTGTCGCCTCAATGCCTTCGGCGCTTAAGCCAGCAAGCAGCCGTTCCAGATGCAGCGCCGCCACCGTGTGGTCGGTGACAATCGCCACTTTTTTTCTGCGCAGCAAGGGCAGGATTGCTGCACCGGCGGTCTCGATCAGGCCAAAGCCGATCCGCACCTCATACGAGCGTTCGCCCAGATTGACCGGCACAATATTCAACATTTTCCTCAGACCTCTTCCAACACGTCTGCGCGCGATTTCAGCGCCTCGGCGACCCGGATCGCCATTTGCTCGACCGAGTATTCCGCCGCCGTATCCACCGCCAGATCCGCCAGGCTATAGGCGGGCTCGCGGGCGGCGTGCAGGTCCAGCAGGGTCTGGCGCGGATTGGCGGTGCGCAAAAGCGGCCGCGTCGTCTTGTGGCGCACCCTTTGCCACAGCAGCTCTGGCTCGGCCCGCAGCCAGACCGAGACGCCATGGCCCGCGATCTGCTCGCGGTTGCGGGGGGCCAGAAAGGCCCCGCCCCCCGTCGAGAGAATGGCCGGGCGCGCACGCAGCAGACGCCCGATCACCTCAAATTCGCGGTCGCGGAAAAACGCCTCGCCATCGCGTTCGAAAATCTCGGCGATGCTGCGATCGGCGGCTTTGACGATTTCTTCATCCGAATCAACGAAAGGCACCTTCAGCAGCTTTGCCAGCTGGGTGCCGACGGCGGTTTTCCCCGCCCCCATCATGCCGACCATGGCAACGGTCTTCTTCAGTCGGTACATCGCCTTCACCATCGCGGCCTTCACCATCGCGTGAACGCGGCATGGATCAGGAAAACAGCCGCGCTTTTCGTGCCTCAATGGCGTGATCTTAGGCGAAAAGCCATATATATTCAGCCCCAGGGCAGGCGAGACGGCAGGAAAATCATCCGTTCGGGGGCCAAACAAATGCGGAGGCGTGCAAATCTCCCCCGCAACAAAAGCAATTACCATGCCAGGCTGGCAGAGCAGTTACAAAGGACAGGACCATGGGGCGGATCTTCAAAACGGTGCTCTTGCTGGCAATTCTGGGCTTCGCAGCGCTGGCCGGTTATGCTTATCTTGTTGATATGACCCCCGAACCCACCGAGGTAACGCGGCCGGTGACGCTGGATGCCAACTGAACACGCGCTCAGGCGCTATAGGCGGCGCGTCAGCCCGCATGGAACCGCGCTGGCCGCAGGCCTGGCTGTGGCCCTGCATCTGGGCTTGCCAGGCCCGGCGCAGGCCGCAGGCGATGATCCGATGTCGGCGATTGACTGGCTTTCGCAATCGGTCAGCGGGCCCGGCGCTGCACGCAGCACATCCGCACCCGCAAAGCCCGCAGAGCCCCCTATCACCAGCGGTGGTGCGTTGCCGGTTGAAGTGGCCTCGACGCCGCTTGACGGGTTTTCGCGGGATGCGGTCGGGCTGATTACGCCCAATGTCTCGGGCCTGCCGCGCAATCTCTGGGGCAATGGCCTGACCGATGAGATTTCACGCGCCATCATCCGCGACCGGATGGAAAGCCTGCCCGCGCTGCGCCAGCTGTTTCTGACCATGCTGCTGGCCGAGGCCGATCCTCCCGCCGACAGCGGCGGCAAGGGGCGGCTTTTGCAGGCGCGGATCGACAAGCTTCTGCTGATCGGCGGCCTTGAACAGGCGGCGGCGCTGATCGACATTGCGGGCGATGACACGCCCGATCTGTTTCGCCGCGCCTTCGATATTGCGATCCTGACCGGGCGCGAAGACAAAGCCTGCGAGCGGATGCAAAAAGCCCCCGGCCTTGCGCCCACCCTGCCTGCCCGCGTCTTTTGCCTGGCCCGTGGCGGCGACTGGGACACCGCCGCCCTGACCCTGACCAGCGCCGAGACGCTGGGCGATGTCGACAAGGGCCAGACCGCGCTTTTGTCGCGCTTCCTCGACCCCGATCTCTTCGAGGCCGATACCGTGCCGCCGCCGCCCAATCCGGTGACGCCGCTCGACTGGAAACTATACGAGGCCATTGGCGAGACCATCCCGACCGGGCGCCTGCCCATCGCCTTCGCCTATGCCGAGATCGGCCCCCAGGCGGGCTGGAAGGCGCAGATCGAGGCCGCCGAGCGTCTGACCCGCGCCGGCACCATCGCGCCGAATGTGCTCCTGGGCCTTTATACCGAGCGTGACCCGGCCGCCTCGGGCAGTGTCTGGGAGCGGGTTCGCGCCTTCCAGGCCTTTGACGCCGCCATGCAGTCGCAGGATCCTGCCCGTATCGCCGCCGCCCTGCCCGCCGCCTGGACGCGGATGCAGGAGGCAGAGCTGGAAGTGCCCTTTGCCGTGCTTTACGGCCCGGCCCTTGCTGCCCTTGATCTGCCACCTGATGCCGCGCCCCTGGCCTTCCGCATCGGGCTGCTCTCGCCGCAGTTCGAACAGATCGCCCGCAGCCATACCCCCACCGATGAGACCGAGCGCTTCCTCGCAGGCCTGGCGCTTGGCCAGATCGAGGGGCTGCGCCCGCCTGATGCGATGGGCCGCGCCATTGCGCCCGCCTTCCTTGACCCGGTGCTTTCCGATGAGGCGCAGATGCTGATCGGCGGCATGCGGCTGGGCGAGGCGCTGTTATTGTCGATCGAAGATATTCAGCGCGGCGTTGAGGGCAATCCGAATGGCGTCACCCGTGGCCTTTCGCTTTTGCGCAAGGTCAGGCTGGAAAATGTCGCCCGCCGCACCGCGCTGGAGCTGATGATCCTGGAACGGCGGGGCTGATCATGCCGCGCAGCACCCGGCCCCGCAGCCAGGAAAAAGAGGCAAAGCCCGTCTCTGCCGCGCAGCAGACGACCTGGCGCTGGATCTCGACCTTTCTTGACGCCATCGCCGCCGAGACGGGGGCAGCGCGAAACACCAGCCTGGCCTATGGCCGCGATCTGAAGGATTTCGCCGAATGGGCCGCCGACCGGGGCCATGACATTGCCACCCTCGGGCGCGAAGAGGTTGAGGCCTATCTGGTCTTTTGCGACGCCCAGGGCCTGTCAAAAGCCACCCGCGCCCGCCGCCTTTCCTCTTTGCGGCAGCTGTTTCGCTTCGCCTTTGAAGAGGGCTGGCGCAAGGACAATCCCGCCCTGCGCATCTCTGGCCCCGGCAAAAGCCAGTCGCTGCCGAAAACCCTTTCGCAAGATGAGATCCTGCGCCTTCTGGACGCGGCGCGCCAGCATGGGCGCAGCCAGGAAGACCGCCTTCGCAACACCGCGATGATGGAGCTGTTATACGCCACCGGCATGCGGGTGACAGAGCTGGTCACCCTGCCCCAGGCGGCGGTGCGGGGCGATCCGGCGATGATCCTCGTGCGCGGCAAAGGCAACAAAGAGCGGCTTGTGCCGCTGTCCCCCCCGGCGCGGGCAGCGGTGGCCGACTGGCTTGCGGCGCTGGATGCCAAACTGGCGGCGATCCGGCCCGGTTCTGGCCCCGCGCCAAAGGCGCTGTTTCCCGGCGGCGGCTCAGAGGGGCATATCACCCGGCAAAGCTTTTTCGTGATGGTCAAGGCGCTGGCGGTAAAGGCGGGGATCTCGCCTGCCAAAGTCACGCCGCATGTGCTGCGCCATGCTTTTGCAACGCATCTGCTGGCGGGCGGCGCTGATCTGCGGGTGATCCAGACGCTTTTGGGCCATGCCGATCTGGGCACGACGGAAATCTACACCCATGTGCTGGAAGATGAGATGAAAGAGCTGGTGCTGAACCACCATCCGCTGGCCAAAAAGGGCTAAGACCCGCCGCAGGCAGCTGTCTGCCCGCGACGGTCATCTGTCACCTAAAATCAGCGCTTTCCAAACAGCGTGCCAAGAATGCCGCGCACCACCGCCTGGCCGCCTTTGGTGCCCAGCTGCCGCGCGAAACTCTTGGCGAAAGCATCGGTCACCGAATCTGAGCGCGACGACGAGCCAGCACGCTTTTTCGGGGCCGGAGCCTTTGGTGCCTCATAGCGCCGCGATGAATTCTCACCGCCATAGCGCCTGCCCCGGCTGAAGCCGTCATCCTCTGCCGGATCGGCCTGAGGCGCGGCGGCCTCTTCCTGGCGCTGCGCTTCGGCGGCGGCCTTGTCGGCGCGGTCGCGCAGGATCTCAAACGCGCTTTCGCGGTCGATTTCGGTGTCATATTTGCCCGCGAAAGGCGAGGCCGCGAAGGCTGCGGCCCGGCCCGCCTCGGATGCAACGCCAAGGCGGCTGAAGGGCGGGCGGACCAGGGTGCGCTCGGCCATGCCGGGCACGCCTTTGGCCTCAAGCAGCGAGGTCACCGCCTCCCCCGTGCCGACCTCACGGATCGCCTCTTCGATGCCAAAACGCGGATTGGCGCGATAGGTGCGGGCGGCGCGGGCCAGATCGGCCTGGTCTTTGGCGGTAAAGGCGCGCAGCGCATGCTGCACCCGATTGCCCAGCTGTCCCAGCACCGTATCCGGCACATCTGCCGGATTTTGCGTGATAAAATAGACGCCCACCCCTTTCGAGCGGATCAGCCGCGCCACCTGCTCGATCCGCGAGATCAGGGCTTTGGGCGCGTCATTGAACAGAAGATGCGCCTCGTCGAAGAAGAAAACCAGCTTTGGCTTTTCGGGATCACCGACCTCGGGCAGGGTCTCGAACAGCTCGGACAGCAGCCACAAAAGGAAGGTCGCATAGAGGCGCGTGCTGTTGATCAGCTTATCCGCCACCAGGATCGAGATCCGCCCGGTGCCATCGGGCGCAACCGTCATCAGATCGGCCAGCTCCAGCGCGGGCTCTCCGAACAGTTTTTCCGCGCCCTCGTTTTCCAGGACCAGCAGACGGCGCTGGATCGCGCCAATTGATTGCGAGGAAACCAGCCCGTATTCCGCCGAAATCCGTTCCGAATTGGCGGCCATGAAGGTCAGAAGCGCCCTCAGATCCTTCAGATCCAAAAGCGCCAGCTTCTCGGTATCGGCCAGCCGGAAGGCGACATTCATCACCCCCTCCTGCACCTCGCTAAGCTCCAGCAGCCTGGACAAAAGCAGCGGCCCCATCTCGGCGATGGTGGTGCGCACCGGATGGCCGCGCTCGCCGAAAAGATCCCAGAACAGCACCGGGAAGGCGCGATAGACCAGATCAACGCCGATGGTCTCAGCGCGGCTGGCAAAGGCTGTATGGGTCTTTGCGGTCGGATCGCCAGGCTCGCAGATCCCCGAAAGATCGCCTTTGATATCCGACAGGAATACCGGAACCCCGGCGGCGGCAAAGCCCTCGGCCAGCACCTGCAGCGTCACCGTTTTGCCGGTGCCGGTCGCGCCCGCGATCAGCCCGTGGCGGTTGCCATATTTCAGCAAAAGCGACTGCGCCTGCGCATAGCCCTCGCCGCCGCCGCCCAGCATGATCCGATCCGCCAGAGCATCGCCTGCGGCGCTGGCTGCGGGCACGGGCGGAACGGGGGGCGGCGGGGGGGGAGGGCTTTGTCCGGTCACCGGATACTCCTGTTCATCGGTCTGCAATCTGTTGTGGCGACCATAAAGATTTCGCGCCGCGATGCCAGCCCTGCGAAAGGGTCTGCGCGGGGCTTTGAGCTGCCCCGGGCAGGCCCGCCACCCCGCCCTGCCCGCCACATGCCGTGCCCATCACCCTGCCCGGCCCATCACCCTGCCCGGCCCGCCACCCTGCCCGGCGTCACAGCGCCAGGCCCCTGCAAGAGCACCAGAAATCCGGTATCCGAAATACCTGAAAAACAGCCTTCCGGCGGCGCCGCAGCAGGGCATTCGGCATTTGCTGAAAAACCCGGCAAGCGGAATGTTTTCTCTGCGCAGAACGCCGTGGCGTAACAGTTTTCCTGTTGACGCAAGTCAGAAAGCTGCATAGCGTCCCTGAATGTGAAGTCGGCCAGTCCGACAGGGAGCAAAAAACAATAAGCCAGTCCTGGATATGCCGGGAAGGCAAATAAAGGGCCGGTTGCTCCGGCCCTTTATTTTTTGCCCGGATCCTTTTCCTGGCACATCCTTTTCCTGGCGCATCCTTTTTAGCCGCTGTCGTCACCTCGCACTTTCCTTCTTACCGGCACCTCTTACTGGCATCTGACTTGCTTTAGCCTGGTGCGAATGCCGCCCCTGCGCGGGGCCAGTGCTCTTGCTGTGCGGGGCCTGGTCCTCTTTGGCTTTGGGCGCGCCTGGATCCAGGCCTGCCCGCCAGCATTGGCAATCCCCCGCCCGACGGGCTTTGCCTGCCCGCCAATCGCGCAAATGAGACCTGACACTGGCAAATTCGCATGTTATGCAGCGCCCCGGCAGCCAGGCAATTTTCTACCGGCTACAGTCACCGTTCAAAGGACATGACTACATGTTGAAATCGCGTATCTCGCTTCTTGCTTTTGTTGTTGCGCTTGGCGCTCCGGTTGCGGCTTTTGCCCAGGACGCCACTGCTGAAGCAGCCCCTGAGGCTCCGGCCAGCACCGAGGCCCCTGCTGCTCCGGCGGTTGACCTGTCGATGGGCTCGGATGTCGGTGGCCAGGCTGAAAGCTCGGTCTATACCAAAGCAACCTTTGAGGCCTGGGAACAGCGCTGCGAAAAGGTCGGGCTTGAGGCCGATCCCTGCCAGCTTTACCAACTGCTGAAAGACGCCGATGGCAGCCCGGTTGCCGAACTGGCAATCTTCACCCTGCCCGAAGGCGCACCCGGCCCGGCCGTCGCCGGCGCGAATTTCATCGCACCGCTGGAGACCCTGCTGACCGAGGGCATGCAGCTGACCGTCGATACCGGCAAGCCGCGCGCCTATCCCTTCACGGTCTGCACCCAGATCGGCTGCGTGGCGCGTATCGGTTTCACCGCCGAGGAAATCGCTGGTTTCAAAAAAGGCGCGACGGCGACCTTCTCGATCTCGCCCTTCGTGGCCCCCGATCAGAAAGTGAACCTGCCGGTCTCGCTGAAGGGCTTCACCGCAGGCTATGACGCCATGCATGAGGCCAACAAGCTGGCCGATGCCGCAGCCACGGCCGCACGCGCAGCAGCGCCCGCAGCCCCTGCCGCCGCAGAATAATCAGGCAGCAGCCTGGTCGGCTGAACGCAGTGCCAGCACCGCGTTCAGCCCGCCAAAGGCGAAAGAATTCGACAGCGCCGCGCCAATACTGGCGCGGCGTGCCTCATTCGGGACGTGGTCCAGATCGCATTCGGGATCAGCCCCGTCATAATTGATCGTCGGCGCGATGATGCCCTGATCCAGCGCCATCAGGCAGGCGATCAGCTCCAGCGCGCCGGTGGCACCGATGGCATGGCCATGCATCGCCTTGGTCGAGGACACCATCAGCCGCCCCGAATCCGCGCCAAAAACCGCGCGGATCGCAGCAACCTCGGTGCGGTCATTCACCCGCGTTCCAGTGCCATGGGCGTTGATATAGCCGATATCGCCCGGGCCCAGCCCCGCCTCTTGCAGCGCCGCCTGCATCGCGCCCGCCGCCCCCTGGACCGAAGGCGCGACAATATCACCCGCATCCGCCGTCATGCCAAAGCCTGCCAGTTCGGCCAGCACACGGGCGTCACGCGCCTTTGCGCGGCCCGCCTCTTCCAGCATGAAGACGGCGGCGCCCTCGCCCATCACCATGCCGTTGCGGCTGGCGGCAAAAGGACGGCAGCCATCGGGCGAAAGAACGCGCAACCCCTCCCAGGCTTTGATGCCGCCGAAGCACAGCATCGCCTCGGCCCCGCCCGCCAGCATGGCATCGGCATGGCCGTCACGGATCAGCCGGAAGGCCTGGCCAATCGCGTGGTTCGAGCTGGAGCAGGCCGAGGACACCGCGAAAGCAGGCCCCTGCAGCCCGTGGCGCATCGCAATATGCGAGGCCGCCGCGTTCATCATCAGACGCGGCACCGTCAAAGGCGGCACACGGTTTTTGCCCTCGGCATAGACGGCGCGGTAATTGTCTTCCCAGGTCTGGATGCCGCCCGCCGCCGAGCCGATGATCACGCCAGCGCCCGTCGCCGCGCCGGTCCCCGCCATGGCCAGCGCCTCAGCGGCGGCGGCAAGCGCATAGCGGGTGAAGGGATCGTAAAGCGAGGTCTGCTGCGGGGTCAGATCCGCCGCGCCCTCCCAGCCGCGGATCTGCGCCCCGATCCTGATCGAAAGCCGGTCTGCATCGCGGAACTCCAGCGCGCCGATCCCCGAGCGCCCCGCCGCCAGCGCCGCATATGTGCCCGGCAGATCATGGGCCAGCGCATTCACCGTGCCCGCGCCGGTGATCACCACGCGGCGGCTGTTGCCTGTTGGCAGGTGGCTCATCTCACCGCCTGATTTGCGGCCTGTTTCGCCGCCACCAGCACTTCCACCCCGCGAATAATCCCTGCAACATCAGAGACATCCAGATCATCCGGCCCCGCCGCCCCCGGGTCATTGGGGTTGAAGGGCACCGAGATGTCAAAGCGTTCCTCAATGGCAAATACCGCCTCGACCAGGCCAAGACTGTCGAGGCCCAGCTGATCCAGCGTCTGCCCCGGATCCACCTGCGACGGGTCAACCAGCGCCTGGGCTGCAAGGATCGCGGTCACCTCTGCAGCGATATCCGGAACGGGGTCGGTGAGGCTCATGACGCGGTGCCGCTCAGTCTGCATCACCATCGGGGGCAGCATCTGACGGCATCAGCTGCGCCTCAAGCGCGGCGACCCGGGCCGCCAGGCGCGGCAGGCGGCGCAGATACTTCTGGATCTCGATATGGCTCTCCATCTTCACCGCCGGATAGCCCAGTAGCACCCGCCCGGCAGGCGCATTGGTGAAGATCTTGGTGCCGCCGCCGCAGATCACATCATCGCCAACGAAGATATTGTCGCTGACGCCGCATTGCCCGGCCAGCACAACCCGGCTGCCGATCTTCGACGAGCCCGCAATGCCCACCTGGCCGCAGATCAGCGAATCCTCTCCGATCTGCACGTTATGGCCGACATGAACGAGGTTATCGAGCTTGGTGCCGCGCCCGACAGAGGTGTCGCGGATGGTGCCGCGATCAATCGTCGTATTCGCGCCGATCTCGACATCATCGCCAATCGCCACGCTGCCCAGCGAGTGGATGCGGGTCCAGCTTTGGGCATTCAGGACATCGCGCTGGCCCAGTGTTTCGCGGATTTCTTCGACGCCGGATTTCTCAGGCGTGACGAAGGAAAACCCATCCGCGCCGATCACCGCGCCGGGCTGGCAGATGAACCGCGCCCCGATGCGAACCCGCGCCCCGATCCTTGCGCCTTGCAGGATCAGCGCGTCAGGGCCGATCTGCGCCCCCTCGGCAATCGAGACATGGCTGGCGATCCGGGCATTCTCGCCGACCACCACGCCGCGCCCGATCACCACGAAGGGCCCGATATGCGCCCCAGCCCCGATCTGCGCTGACGGATCGACAATCGCCATCGGGTGAACGCCCGGGGCAATTTCAGGCCCCGGATCCAGCATCTGCGTCAGCCCCGCCATCGCAAGTCGCCCGCGCGGCGCAAAGATCGCCGCCTTCAGGCCCAAAGCCTGCCAGTCGGCCCCCGGCCAGACAACGGCGGCCAAAGCGGCGCCCTCGCCCAGCTTCGCGGCGTAACGCGGATCCATCGCCAGCGCCAGTTGCGCAGGCCCTGCCAGATGCGGCTCTGCCGCGCCGCTGACCGTCAGCGACAGATCGCCCGCCGCCTCTGCGCCAAGTGCGGCTGCAATCTCACCGATGCTGTGATGGGTCATCGCTGCGCCTCTCTGTTATCCCCGGATACCGCCCCGGCCAAACCGCCTGGGGCCCCGCCATTATGTGGCGGCCCAAAGAGATATCTACTGCGAAACCGATTGCGCGACCACCCCTTCGGCACTCAGCGCCGACCACAGTTTCGCGTCGCGGCCATAGACATCGCGGCGATAGCCCATGACGCCTTTGCCCTCGGGATAGGCGGTGAAATAGACCAGATGGATCGGCACTTTCACCTGCAGCTTGACCGGGGTTTCGCGCCCGCCCTTCAGCGTCTGATTGAACTCGGCCTCAATCTCAGGCGACTGGGTGCGAAACAGTGCATGGGCAAAATCGAAGGGGTCGGCAAGGCGGATGCAGCCGTGGCTATAGGCGCGCTTGTCATGGGCAAACAGCGCCTTGGCGGGCGTGTCATGCAGATAGATATTGTGCTTGTTGGGGAACATGAACTTCACCTTGCCAAGCGCGTTATTGTCGCCCGGCGGCTGGCGCATGCCAAAGGGGAAGGTCCGCGCCGTGTAAGAGGCGAAATTCACCGACCCGCGTGAGACCACGCGGCCATTCCTGTCCACGATCTGCATATGGCTGACCGCATTGGGGTTCGAGCGCAAAAGCGGCAGATATTCCCCCACGATGATTGAGCGCGGCACCCCCCAAGACGGGTTGACGACCATATGGTCCATCATGTCGGAAAATTCCGGGGTGCGGCGATCCATATCCTCACGCCCGATCACCGAGCGGGTGCGGAAGGTCACCCGCCCGTCGTCGATGATCTCGGTCGAATAATCCGGCAGGTTCACCCAGATCATCCGGCCCGTGCGGTCGATATCCAGCCAGCGCTCGCGCTCCATGGCGACCAGCACCGATTTGATCCGCTCTTCGGGGCCTTTGTTCAGCTCGGCCAGGGTATCGCCGCCCGCGACGCCATCAGCTGGCAAGCCATGCGCCTTCTGGAAGGTCATCACGGCCGCCTGCAACGAGCGGTCATAGACGGCGGTTGCATTCGGGCGCATCCAGCCCATCGCAATCAGACGGTCGCGCAAAGCGACCACCCGCTCGCCCTGATCGCCGGGGACCAGAGGGCCGCTGGGAACCGGATTTCCCCAGCCGCCCGATGCCATCTCTGCCTCAAGATCGAAACGGGCCTTCATCAGCTGCACATAGACATCCGAGGTCGGGATGAAACTGCGCAGCACTGCAGCCGTATCCTGTTCAGCGGCCATCCGGTCCAGCAGCAGGACCGGGTCCGGGCGGCTGATTTCCCGCACGATGGTCTTGTCGATCTGCGCCGGAATCAGCGCCCCCGCACTCATGTCGCTGGCCCAGTCGAGATAGGCGCGACTCATGCGGATTTCGAGGCGGCCCAGATCGCCATGAGTCTGCGCCGTGGCCAGCGCACGGCGCAGGCCCGCCAGATCATAGCGTGCCACCGGCAGGCCGTGATCGGCTGCGGCTTCCAGGGCCGCGAAGAAAGCGGCGCGGCGGGGCGCATCCTCGGCCCCGGTCCAGAGCGTCTGATAGCCGCGCTGCTGATACCAGCCTGCAAGCGCCGCATCATCTGCGGCGGCCACCGCCAGAGATTGAGAAAATGCTGTGTTTTTTGCGATTGCTGCCGGGGCAAAAGCCACCAGCACAACACCGACCGCAACCGATGACAGCAGGCGACGAATCCCCCCCCGAAGATCCCGTTTCGCATTGGGATTCGGTTGTGAAATGCGCATCTTTAACCTCGTAAACCTGCTTAAACTCTGGTGTTCCGCCAGATTCAGCTATTTTGAATGCGTGTCCACTCACATTCCCGTCCGCCTGCCGCCATATTGCCGCCGCGAAGCAGAATGGCCGCCGTTTTTTGGACACAGTTGCAACAGCGCAACGCCTGTGGCAACGCAGTTGTTCAGCGAATTTTTGCTTATTGCCGATTGAATAGCCGTTGATGGGCAATCTGTGCTTGGGCTTCGAATCATGATGTGCAATAGAGAAAGGGCGGTCGGCATGGCGCCACAAGTGGTGTATTCCTCTGTGATGCCTCCGGGTGATGAACGGGCAGGAGAAACTGCCGCTCAGGCAGTCGACAGACGAAAACGGGACAGGCTATGATGCAGAAAACCTCGAACCTTCTCTCGCGTCGCGGGCTTTTGGGCGCTTTTGCAGCAACCGCTGTTATTGCCGCGCCCACCTATTCCAATGCTTTTGGCCTGCTGAAGGGCGCCGGCGACATCCGCCGCATCCGGATGTATTCGGGCCGCACCGGGGAAAGCATCGACACCATCTATTGGGTCGAAGGCAAATATATCCCCGAGGTTATGGCTGAGATTAACCACTTCATGCGCGACTGGCGCACCGGCGACACCAAGCAGATGGATCCGCGCAATGTCGATATCATGGCTGCCGCGCATCGCCTGATGGATGTGTCTGAGGCCTATATGCTGCTGTCGGGCTATCGCAGTCCGAAAACCAATGCGATGCTGCGGTCGCAATCGGGCGGCGTTGCAAAGAATTCGCTGCACCTCGTGGGCCAGGCGGCAGATCTGCGGCTGAA
This sequence comes from Pseudogemmobacter hezensis, assembly GCF_013155295.1. GTDB lineage: Bacteria > Pseudomonadota > Alphaproteobacteria > Rhodobacterales > Rhodobacteraceae > Pseudogemmobacter > Pseudogemmobacter hezensis. The sequence goes on from NZ_JABJXT010000001.1 coordinate 56,766, forward strand.
ATCGCGCTCGGTCGGGCAAATGGCACGTGCGGCTGCGGCCTGCGCAGCTGGTGGTGTGGGGCGCTATTCCCGCTCTGACTTCGTTCATATGGACTGCGGGGTCGTGCGCAGCTGGGGCGCCTGATCGGCCAGTCAGCTGAACAATCTGATCCTGGGCCCTGCCTGATGGAAACCGACTGACAAAGCAGCACCCTGATGGGTGCTTTTTTGTATCCGGACAGCGGCACTGGCCAGACTGCCCGGTCTGCATGGGTCAGAGATCTGCATACAATGGCATACAAATCTGGCATATTGATTGATTTCCGTTGCATTGCTGCGCTACAGCATGGACCGAGAATCTGCAGGAGGCACGCATGACTGCGACCCGTATCGAGACCCGCACCGAGACTGACAGCTTTGGCCCGCTGGAAGTTCCCGCCGACAAATACTGGGGGGCGCAGACGCAGCGCTCGATCATCAATTTCCCGATCGGCTGGGAAAAGCAGCCGGTGCCGATCATCCGCGCACTTGGCGTGATCAAGAAGGCGGCGGCGACGGTCAATGCAGCCCAGGGCGATCTGCCTGCAGATCTGCTCGGTGCGATTGCCCAGGCCGCGCAGGAAGTGATCGACGGCAAATTCGACGACAACTTCCCGCTGGTGGTCTGGCAGACCGGCTCTGGCACCCAGTCGAATATGAACGCCAATGAGGTGATCTCGAATCGCGCGATTGAGATTTTGGGCGGCGAAAAGGGCTCGAAAAAGCCCGTGCACCCGAATGACCACGTGAATATGGGTCAATCCTCGAACGACACCTTCCCGACCGCGATGCATGTCGCCATCGGCATGCATACCCGCGACGTGCTGCTGCCGGGGCTGGAGAAACTGGCAAAAGCGCTCTGGGCGAAATCGGCAGAGTTCAAAGACATCATCAAGATTGGCCGCACCCATACCCAGGATGCTACACCGCTGACGCTGGGCCAGGAATTCTCTGGCTACGCGACCCAGGTGGATCGCGGGATCGAGCGGGTCAAACTCGCCCTGCCCCATATCTATGAGCTGGCCCAGGGCGGCACTGCGGTTGGCACCGGACTGAACACCCGCAAGGGCTACGACGTAGCCGTCGCCGCCGAGATCGCCAAAATCACCGCCCTGCCCTTCGTCACCGCGCCGAACAAATTCGAGGCGCTGGCCGCGCATGACGCGATGGTCTTCTTCTCTGGCGCGCTGAAAACCGTCGCGGGCTCGCTTTACAAGATCGCCAGCGATCTGCGGCTGCTCGGCTCTGGCCCGCGCTCGGGTCTGGGGGAACTGATCCTGCCAGAGAATGAGCCAGGCTCCTCGATCATGCCAGGCAAGGTGAACCCGACCCAGGCCGAGGCTCTCACCATGGTCTGCGCCCATGTGATGGGCAATGACGCGGCGGTGACCTTTGCGGGCAGCCAGGGTCATTTCGAGCTGAACGTCTACAACCCGATGATGAGCTATAACGTCCTGCAGTCGATCCAGCTGCTGGGCGATGCGGCCAGCTCCTTCACCGACAATATGGTTGTGGGCACCAAAGCGAACACCGCCCGGATCGAAAAGCTGATGAAGGAATCGCTGATGCTGGTGACAGCACTGGCGCCGACCATCGGCTATGACAACGCAACCAAAGTCGCCAAAACCGCGCATAAAAACGGCACGACGCTGCGCGAAGAGGCGATAGCGCTCGGCTTTGTCGATGGCGAGACTTTTGACCGTATCGTGCGCCCCGAAGACATGATCGGCCCCAAAGGCTGAGGCATGGCAGAGATCGTCAACCTGAACCGCTTGCGCAAAGAGCGTACCCGCCAGGAAAAGCGGCTTCAGGCTGACGCCAATGCAGCCCGCTTTGGTCAGACAAAGGCCGAGCGGGATCTGGGCAAAGCGCGGATCGATAAGGCCACCCAAAAGCTTGATGCCCATAAACGTGAAGAGAATCCGGGCGAAGCGTAATACAGATTTAACCATCCATAAGGCAGGCTCGCTACCGGAGGGCCTGCCTTATGGACAATCTGCCAAATCACCTGAGCCGGGACGCCTGGCTTTTGCACCTGTTCTCTTCACAGGAAGCCCGCAGCGGCGGCGTCATTCGTCGCAAGATACGTGACATTGATCGCTTCGTTGGCTGCGGCTTCTTCCTCGCCGAAATGCAGAGACGAGGGTATCCGGTCATCGAAAATGCCGGCCAGTTTGTCATCTTCTGCAACCGTGAACCTATACGCCGCCTGTCCTGAAACGATTTTTTCAAAAAATCGTAACGGAACCTTACAAGGTTCCGTGCCGGAGTTTTCAGAAAACTCCGGCTGGTCGCCGCCTGGAACTGTTGCTACCATCTTCATCTGATGCATGCAGGACCAGAGAAACACTCGCTCACATTGCGCGGCCATCGCACCAGCGTCACGCTGGAGGCTGAGTTTTGGCAGGCTTTCACGACTATAGCCGCCCGACGCAATCTGTCCGTCAATGCCCTCGCTTCCGAGATTGATGAAAGCCGCCGCCCAGGCGAAGGCCTTGCCTCGGCGATCCGCGTCTTTTGCCTTAATCACTTTCGCAATTGACCAGACCGGAACCAGAGCCTGGCCCGTCCATGACGAAGCTCAGAAACTGGTGAATTTCATGGGATGTGATGCGGGGGCGCCAATGCCGCCAATGCCCCCCTGAGGTCCCCGTAGCCAGTGAAACGGCGCTCATAGGCGAGGCCCAGCCGGGCGGCGCATTCGCGTGCTTTGGCGTCAAGCGCAGCATCCTCGGTCTGCGCCTGATAGACCAGCTTCTCATAATTGCCGAAAATCATGTCGCGCAATTCGGGGTGACGATCCAGGCCCATTGGCTTCCAGACAAAGGCATCGAACTGGCGCACCAGAAAATCTGTCAGATAGAATGCGGTGAACTCGTCTTCGGCACGCGCCGCAAAGGTCTGATTTCCTTCAAAGAACGAATAGCAATGCGGGCCTTCGACCATGCCTACACCCAGCTCGGCGCATTTTGAGGCCAGCTGGCCACCCGTGCCGCAATCGGCATAGACGACGAAGATCTGCGCATAATCGGCGCGGTATTGCTGCACCGCCGCCGCAACGGCCTCAGTAATCCGGTCAGGCCAGAGGTGCAGATTGGCGGGCAGGCATTGCAGATCGAGATGCGCCCAGCCATTGGCCTCTTTGAGATCCAGGATCTCACGCGCCAGAGCACCGCAGGCGATCAGCAGGATCTTATCCGCCAGCCTCGCATGCCCCGAAACATCCTGCACCGGTTGAAGAGAGGGCAGCGCTGCGCCGGACATCAGCCTGGCCAGATGTTACACAGCCTCAGCGCCATTGCCGCAGGCCGAGAAACAGGCTGCCCGCCAGCGCCACAAAGGCCACCAGCGACATCGGCACCCCCAGCGAGAAGGCAAACAGGATCGTCAGCCCGGCGGCGCAGATAACGAAAGCGATCAGTCCAAGAAATGACGTCAAAGGCATAGATCATTCCCCCTGCGCTCAAACTGGGGCGTCAGACCGCCCGCCGCAAGCCCGAAATAAAAGCGGACCCGGGATTTCGCGGCGAATTCACTGTAAATCCGCCGCCAAACCATCAGGGCCCGTTTCACATCTGCGCGATCATAAGCGCCGGGCTGTCAGGCGCCGGGCTGGTTGTGCCGCCGTGCGACCAGCTGCTTTGCCGTTTCAACCGCCACCGCCGCGTCGCGGCAATAGGCGTCGGCCCCGATGGCCTTGCCGAATTCCTCATTCAAAGGCGCACCGCCGACGAGGACGATGTAATCCTCGCGCATGCCTTTTTCCTTCAGCGTGTCGATCACCACTTTCATATAGGGCATCGTGGTGGTCAGCAGCGCCGACATGCCAAGGATGTCCGGCGTTTCACTGTCGAGCGCCTCGAGATATTTCTCGACCGAGTTGTTGATGCCCAGATCAACCACCTCGAAACCCGCGCCTTCCATCATCATCGCAACCAGGTTCTTGCCGATGTCATGGATGTCGCCTTTGACGGTGCCGATCACCATCTTGCCCATCCGCGGCGCGCCGGTTTCCGCCAGCAGGGGCTTCAGAATGGTCATCCCCGATTTCATCGCATTGGCCGACAGCAGAACCTCGGGCACGAACAGGATGCCGTCGCGGAAATCATCGCCGACGATCTTCATGCCGGAAACCAGCGCCTTGGTCAGCACATCATAGGGCGTCCAGCCGCGATCCAGCAGGATCCTTGTGCCCTCTTCGATCTCTTCCTTCAGACCGTCGTAAAGGTCGTCATGCATTTGCAGGACCAATTCGTCATCGGGCAGTTCCGAGAGGATGATTTCGTCGTCATCAGCCATGATGCGCTCCGCTCCTGGGGGTTCTTTGTCTCTTCCATGATCCGAAAGCGACGCCTTCACTAAGTCGTTTGCGACATGCGCGAAGAGAAAGCCGACGTCGCTGCGGATAGGCTTCCCATCCGGTCAGGTTTGTTCTATCTTTGTTCACATTACGACTGCCGCAACGACCAGGCCCCGGGGGATGAAACCTTGCCCGCAATCCGACAGATCTCTGCCGCTGCCCAAAAGCCGGTTACCGCCATGGCGCAGCCCTGCACCGATGCGGCCCCCATGCCTGCCCCTCTGCCTGCCTCTCTGCCCGCCCCCCTGCCCCCAGGCATGCTGCCGGGCCAGCGCATCCGCGCCCGGGGCGCCGTGCAAAACCCCACCGGCCGTTATGAGGGGGTGCAGCATGAGGCGGTCGATGACGGCTGGGACATCCCCGAGGAAGACCGCCTGATCCAGACCACCATCAGCGATGAGCCCGCCAAATCGGCGATCAGCCGCAACAGCTCGCCCGATCTGCCCTTTGACCGCTCGGTCAATCCCTGGCGCGGCTGCGAGCATGGCTGCGTCTATTGCTATGCGCGGCCCTCGCATGCCTATCTGAACCTTTCGCCGGGGCTGGATTTTGAGACGAAACTGACCGCGAAACCGGGGATCGGCGCGGCGCTTGACCGCGAGCTGCGCTCGAAATCCTACAAGGTGGCGCCGATGGCGCTTGGCACCAATACCGACCCCTGGCAGCCCGCCGAAGGGGCCAGGCGGCTGACGCGTGAGGTGCTTGAGGTGCTGTCGGCCTTCAACCATCCGCTGGCGATCACCACGCGCGGCACCCTGATCGAGCGCGATATCGACATTCTGGTCCCGATGGCCGCGCAGGGGCTGGTGCGGGTCGGGATCTCGGTCACCACGCTGGATGCAGGTCTTGCCCGCCGGATGGAGCCGCGCGCGCCCGCGCCCGCGCGCCGCCTGCAGATCATCCGCCGCCTGTCCGAGGCGGGGATCCCGGTGCGGCTGATGCTGGCCCCGGTGATTCCCGGCCTGACCGACCACGAGATCGAGCCCTTGCTGCAGGCCGCCCATGAGGCGGGCGCGACCAGTGCCAGCTGGATCTCGCTGCGGCTGCCGCAAGAGGTTGCGGGCCTCTTCCGCGACTGGCTGGAACGCGCAGAACCGGGCCGCGCCGCCAAGGTGATGAACCGGGTGCGCGAGATGCATGGCGGCAAGGATTACGACGCGAATTTCGGCAAGCGCATGCGCGGCGAGGGGCTTTGGTCGCGGCTGATCGCTGACCGTTTCCGCCGGGCTGCGGCAAAACTGGGGCTGGATGCGCCCCAGCCCCCCCTTCGCTGCGATCTGTTCCGGGTGCCCTTTGCCAAAGGCGATCAGCTGGGGCTGTTCTGATCGGCCAGGAAGCCGGGGGCATGGGCAAGACCCACGGCTTACTGGCGGTTTGGTTAACGTAACCTTTACGCCCCGCCCGCCTGACGGATTGCTCTGGCATCCCGGCGCGGCTGGCCCCATATTCACACCATGAGCCTGCCGCCCGGTTTCCTTGATGAATTGCGCAACCGCGTCTCGCTTTCTGCCGTTGTCGGGCGGAAGGTCACCTGGGATATGCGCAAATCCAATATGGCCAAGGGCGACTGGTGGTCGCCCTGCCCCTTCCACCAGGAAAAATCCGCCAGCTTCCACGTCGATGACCGCAAGGGATTCTATTACTGCTTTGGCTGCCACGCCAAAGGCGACGCGCTGACCTTCATCAAGGAAAGCGAGAACCTCGGCTTTATGGAGGCGGTCGCCGTTCTGGCCTCTGAGGCCGGGATGCAGATGCCCGAGCGCGACCCCAAGGCCGCCGCCATCGCCGACAAACGCAGCCAGCTGTCTGAGGTGATGGAAGAGGCGGTCCGATGGTTCCGCCTGCAGCTGAAAACCCAGGCCGCCGCAGATGCCCGCGCCTATCTGGCCAAACGTGGCCTGTCAGAGGCCGCCCAGGGCCGCTGGGAAATCGGCTTTGCCCCCGATGGCTGGTCGGGGCTGTTCCAGGCGATGACCGGCAAGGGGATCGCCAAAGAACTGCTGGTCGAGGCCGGTCTTTGCGCCACCTCAAGCAAGGGCAAAGAGCCCTATGACCGCTTCCGCAACCGCATCATCTTTCCGATCCGCGACGGGCGCGGCCGGGCGATCAGCCTTGGCGGCCGGGCGATGGACCCGAACGATCCGGCCAAATACCTGAACGGCCCCGAGACAGAGCTTTTCGACAAGGGCCGCAACCTCTTCAACCACGGCCCCGCCCGTGAGGCGGCAGGCAAGGGCCAGACGCTGATCGTGGGCGAGGGATATATGGATGTGATCGCGCTCAGCGAGGCGGGGTTCCAGGCCGCCGTCGCGCCGCTTGGCACCGCCGTCACCGAGGATCAGCTGCGGCTTTTGTGGCGCATCAGCCATGAGCCGGTGATCGCGCTGGATGGCGACAAGGCCGGGATCCGCGCCGCTTTGCGGGTGATTGATCTGGCGCTGCCGCTGCTTGAGGCGGGCAAGGGCCTGCGGTTTGCCATGATGCCTGAGGGCATGGACCCCGACGATCTGATCCGCGCCAAAGGGCCCGAGGCGGTGGCGGCGGTGATCCAGGACGCGCAGCCGATGGTGCGGCTGCTGTGGAACCGCGAAACCGAAGGCCAGGTCTTTGACAGCCCCGAACGCAAGGCCGCGCTGGACAAAAAGCTGCGCGAGGCATTGAAGCGCATCCAGGACCCCTCGATCCGCGCCCATTATGGCGAGGATATCAAGGAACTCAGGTGGGAGCTGTTTCGCCAGGGCCGCCGCCCGGCACAGCGCACACCCGGGCGCCCCTGGCAGCCAGGCCCCCGCGGCCAGATGCGGGGCGGAAAATTCGTGCCGCCCCCCCTGCCCGCAACCGATGCCACCCGCAACTCGGCGCTGGCCGGGCATGAGGCGGATCTGCTTTACCCCAGCCGCATCTCTGACGGGATCCGTGAGGCGGTGGCGCTGGCGATCCTGATGCGTTTCCCGGCGCTGATCTCACGTTTTGAAAGCGATCTTGAGCGGCTGGAGTTAAGCAATGAGACGCATTTCCGGCTGCGCAATCTGATCCTGACCCATGCCCATGCGGATGATTGCCGGGCTTTGATCGAAAGCGACAGCCCTGGCCTTCTTGACGAACTGATGCGCAGTAACCATGTCCGCTCTAACCCCGGTCTGCAGCCCAAAGCCGATGCCGATTTCGCCGCCGCCTGCGTCGAAGAGGCTCTGGCGCGTCTGCAGGCCGATCGTGGCCACCGGATTGAACTGGCCGAGGCGGTCGAGGATCTCAGTGGCCTTGTCGATGAGGGGCTGACCTGGCGTCTTTCAAAGGCGGCAGAGGCGCGGGTGGCGGCAAGCCGTGGCCCGCAGGAACAGAAAACCGAATCAGTGATCGCGCCCAATGGCGTAGAGCTGGACCGTGAAGAGCTTGAAAGACGTCATAAATTGTTCGATTCGATTGATTTCAGTGCCGGTGGCAAGGCCAGACGCGACTGATTCGTATGATTCGCCCTTTTCCCCGCTGTGATTCGCGTTATTGATTCGATTTAAACCCACGCGATTCGCACCATCCCCACAGGAGCATCCATGGCCCTCAAGGAAAACGACGACGTAAAGCAGGATGGCGACGAGGCTGATATCTCGCTCGACATGTCGCAGGCTGCCGTCAAGAAGATGATCGCCGACGCCCGTGAGCGCGGCTATATCACGATGGAGCAGCTGAACAGCGTGATGCCCCCCGATCAGGTCTCTGGCGACCAGATCGAGGATGTCATGTCGATGCTTTCGGAAATGGGCATCAACGTCGTCGAGGATGATGAGGCCGAAGAGGCCGATGACGGCGGCACCGGATCCGAGCTGATGGATCCCTCTGCGGGCCCCGGCTCGCGCGAGGTGGCGCTGGCTGGCCCGGCAAGCGAAACGCTGGACCGCACCGATGATCCGGTGCGCATGTATCTGCGTGAGATGGGTTCGGTTGAACTGCTGTCGCGCGAGGGCGAGATCGCGATTGCGAAACGGATCGAGGCCGGTCGCAATACGATGATCGCCGGGCTTTGCGAAAGCCCGCTGACCTTCCAGGCGATCACCATCTGGCGCGACGAACTTCTGTCCGAAGAGATCCTGCTGCGCGACGTGATCGACCTTGAGGCCACCTTCGGCCGCAATCTCGACGGCGATGAGGATCTCGAAGGCCCGCCGCTGGATGAGATGGGCGTGGTTGCGGCCGGTGGCGAAAGCCCTGCCCCGCGCCGCTCGTCCTCTGAGCCGGAACTCGACGCCGACGGCAATCCGATCATGCGCGAAGACAGCGATGACGAGGATGACGACGGCTCGAATATGTCGCTGGCCGCGATGGAGGCCGCGCTGCGCCCCAAAGTGCTGGAGATCCTGGAACAGATCGCCGCCAATTACGCCGAACTGTCAGAGATGCAGGAACAGCGGATGGCGGCGACCATGTCGTCCTCTGCGCGCTTCTCGACCTCGGAAGAGGGCGCCTATCAGAAGCTGCGCTCTGAGATGGTGCTGCTGGTCAATGAACTGCATCTGAACAACAGCCGGATCGAAGCGCTGATCGACCAGCTTTACGGCATCAACAAACGCATCATGTCGATCAATTCGGGCATGGTGAAACTGGCCGATGCCGCCCGCATCAACCGCCAGGAATTCATCGCCGAATATCAGGGCTATGAGCTGGACCCCTCCTGGGTTGACCGCATGGCCGCCAAAGGCGCGCGTGGCTGGCAGACCCTGATCGAGAAAAGCCGCGAAAAGGTCGAAGAGCTGCGCGCCGATATGGCCCAGGTCGGCCAATATGTCGGCGTCGATATCGGTGAATTCCGCCGCATCGTGAACCAGGTGCAAAAGGGCGAGAAAGAAGCCCGCCAGGCCAAGAAAGAAATGGTCGAGGCCAACCTGCGCCTGGTGATCTCGATTGCCAAGAAATACACCAACCGTGGCCTGCAGTTCCTGGACCTGATCCAGGAAGGGAACATCGGCCTGATGAAAGCGGTCGATAAGTTCGAATATCGCCGCGGCTATAAGTTCTCGACCTATGCGACCTGGTGGATCCGTCAGGCGATCACCCGGTCTATTGCCGACCAGGCCCGCACGATCCGTATCCCGGTCCATATGATCGAGACGATCAACAAGCTGGTCCGCACCGGGCGGCAGATGCTGCATGAAATCGGCCGCGAGCCGACGCCGGAAGAGCTGGCCGAAAAGCTGCAGATGCCGCTTGAGAAGGTCCGCAAGGTGATGAAAATCGCCAAGGAGCCGATCTCGCTGGAAACGCCGATCGGCGATGAGGAAGACAGCCAGCTGGGTGACTTCATCGAGGATAAGAACGCGGTTCTGCCGCTGGACAGCGCCATTCAGGAAAACCTGAAGGAAACCACGACCCGCGTTCTGGCCTCGCTGACCCCGCGTGAAGAGCGCGTGCTGCGGATGCGTTTCGGCATCGGCATGAACACCGACCACACGCTGGAAGAGGTTGGCCAGCAGTTCAGCGTGACCCGCGAACGGATCCGTCAGATCGAGGCCAAGGCACTGCGCAAACTGAAGCATCCCTCGCGCTCGCGCAAGCTGCGCAGCTTCCTCGATCAGTAAGCCTGCAGAACAGATCGGAAAAACGCCCTTCGGGGCGTTTTTTCATGCCCGGGCGAAACCCGGACTTACCGTTCCCCGAAAATGCGCGATATTCTCCCGGGGTGACTAGGGTCGGAGATTTCCCGCTGCTGCCTTTCCTGCTTCATTCGCTGATCCTTCTTGCGCTGACCGCCCTGACCCAGATCGGCGGGCTGGCCTGGCTGATCAGCCTCGGCTTTCGCAGGATCGGCAGGATCGGGCGGCTGGGGGCTTTCGGGGCGCTTTATCTTGCCGGGCTGATGCTGGCGCAGCAGGTGGCGCCGCAGTTTGGCAGGGTGCCGCTGCAATGTGGCACTGATGGAGCCCTGCAGATGCAGTCCTGGTTCTATTGCGCCACCGCCCGCAATTACGTGACGCCAGAGCTGGCACAGACCGCTGAAGACCTGGCGCAGCATATGGGCGCGGCCTATCCCGGCACCATTACCCTGGTTCTCGACGGGAATTTCCCGTTCCTCGACGGTTTCCCGCTTTTGCCGCATCTGTCACATGCGGATGGACGCAAGCTGGATCTGGCACTCTACTATATGGATGCGCAGGGCAATTATCTGGCGGGGGTGACGCGCTCGCCGCTGGGATATTTCGCCTTTGAGGACGGCCCGCATCAGTGCCCGCCAGCTGCGCTGACATTGCGGTGGGATCTGGCCTGGCTGCAGCCCCTGATGCGCAACGCAAGGCCCGAGCCCGAGCGTATGCGCGCCGCGCTGAACTGGCTGGCCCGCGATGCAAGGGTCGAAAAGATCTTCATCGAACCGCATCTGCGCGAATCCCTTAACCTCTCGTCAGAGAAATTCAGGTTCCAGGGCTGCCGCGCGGCCCGCCACGACGACCATCTGCATTTCCAGATCTGACGCCTGGGCCTGACGCCCCGGCGCGGCCCTGAGAGGCCAGAGCATCTGATAAAAGCAACGTGCACGGATGGCCTGTAAGCCGGATTCTGTCCAGGCAGCTGATCCCTTTTGCAAGGGGGCCGCCCTGGATGACCATTCATCTGCCCCCGCCCTTACGGACGGGATCCAGCTGCCAACCCGGGCCTCTCGGGCTGAAGCATCCCTGCGGCGGTATCGGGCGAACCCGACCGGACCCGCGCGAGGCCCCTATTCGGCATTGCTCCGGGCGGGGCTTGCCATGCCATTCCTGTTGCCAGGACTGCGGTGGGCTCTTACCCCACCGTTTCACCATCACCCTGATCTGATCGAACCAATGGCCCGGATCAGGGCTGTCTCTTCTCTGTTGCGCTTTCCCTCGGGTTACCCCGGCCGGGAGTTACCCGGCGCCCTTGCTCCATGGAGTCCGGACTTTCCTCGGCACGATGCAAAGCATCCCCCGCGGTCATCCGGCCATCCGTGCGAGGGGGGACTTATGCCCCGGGCGCGGGCGGGTCAACGGGGAATCGTTGCAAGCCAGCCGCAAGCCTCAGATCCGCTGCTGAAATCGCCCCCTGCCCCATCGGGTAAAACCGCAGACGGAAGGCCCGCAGAAGATCCGCGTCCGAGGCCTCGGGGTCATAGCCATAGGCCAGAAGGGCTGCGCGGAAATCACCGGCTGCATCCATCTGTTGCGGCCAGAAGGCCAGCCCCTGGCGTGCCAGCCGCTGCCAGTCAAAGCGGGGGCCGGGGTCGATCTTGCGATCAGGCGCGATGTCGGAATGGGCCAGGACCCCCTCGGGGGGGATCTGCCAGCGCTGCATTACGCCGCGCAACAAATCCTCAAGCGCGGCCATCTGCGGCTCGGGAAAGGGGTGGGTGCCGGGATTGGCCAGCTCGATGCCGATGGAATGGCTGTTCACATCGGAAATGCCGCGCCAATGGCTGCGCCCGGCATGCCAGGCGCGGGCCTCTTCCGGCACCAGCGCCTCTGTCGCGCCGCTCTCAGAGATCAGCCAATGCGCCGAAACCTCGGCCACAGGATCGCAAAGGCGTTCCCGCGCCAGATCCGCGCTTTCCATTGCCGTATAATGGATAATGATCAGCGAGGGGCGCACCCCGCCCCGCCGCTCGCCAAAATTCGGCGAGGGGAAGGCGGCGGCGTCAATCTCTGCGCTCACTGCAGGGCGGTGCGGAAGGGGCGCGGATCCCAGCCACAGGCGAAACCGTCGCCATCGGGATCAAGGCCGTGGCGGTCCTTGTCGGGGCCGCCTGCGGCCAGAAACGCCTCTTGCGCCAGATCGGGCGAGGTATATTTCGCACAGGCGATATTCGGATCTTTCGAGCTGCGCCCCCGCGAATACATCGCAACACCGGGCGCATTATTGGTGGCCAGCGCATATTCGACGATATTCGGGCCGCTTTCGCCCTGGCGCACCGGCAGGGCACCGGGCTGGATCACCACATATTCCGCGCGATTGCGGGCAATCCGGTCAGCATCCGAGGCAATGGTTTCACGCGCAGCAACCGCGTTGAAATCATTCTCATCCGAGATCGAGGGGTTGGAATGGGCAAGCTCGCCGCTTTCCTCTTTGATCCCGGCCGGGGCACCGCCACGCGGGCGCACACCCGTATTTGTGGCACCCGTATCCGAGCCAAGACTGTTATAGGGCAGGATCGCGGCGCCCTGAACGCCCGCATCCGGATTGGTGATTATCGCAGGCGGCGGGGCGGACGAACCACCCTCGGCGCGATCAATCGCGGCGGCAGCGGCCGAAGGGTCAAAGCCGGTGCTGGCCGCAGGCGGTGTCGCCGCCAAAGGCGTCTGCCCCTGCCCCGCTGCACCGCCGGGCAGCCCGGCCGAATTGCCGCGCTGATAATTGTCACGGATGTAGGAATTGTAATCCTGAAACCCGACGCCAGGCACACCTGATTCCGGAACCGAGGGCGTGCAGGCGGCCAGCACGACCACTCCAAGAGAGGAAAGCCCAGGAAGAATCTGCCAGCGCGGGATCATCATATCCTCATCTGTTACGGCAAAGCCGCCCGCTGCGCCGCCGCCCGCCACATGGCAAGGCCGGAAAAGCGCAGCAGGACTGGCTCATTTCAGGCGGCGATTACCACCATTTTTGCGGCTTGGCTACAAATCCCGCCGCGCGCTCCAGCACATAGGCGTGATTGAGCAGCCCCGCCTCATCCCATGGCTTGCCGATCAGCTGCAGGCCCAGTGGCAGGCCCTTTGCATCCAACCCGACCGGAACCGAGACACCAGGCAGCCCGGCAAGGTTCACCGTCACCGTGAAGACGTCGTTGAGATACATCTCAACCGGGTCAACCGCCGTCATCTCGCCCAGACCAAAGGCCGAGGATGGCGTCGCAGGCGTCAGAATCGCGTCAACGCCTTCCGCAAAGACCGTCTCGAAATCCTGTTTGATCAGGGCGCGAACGCGGCGGGCGCGGTTGTAATAGGCGTCGTAGAAGCCTGCCGACAGCACATAGGTGCCGATCATGATGCGGCGCTGCACCTCGGGGCCAAAGCCCTCGGCGCGGGTTTTCTCATACATCTCGGTGATGCCATCGCCCGGCCCCAGTTTGGCGCGGTGGCCATAGCGGACGCCATCATAGCGGGCGAGGTTCGAAGAGGCCTCTGCCGGGGCGATCACGTAATAGGCGGGCAGCGCGTATTTGGTATGCGGCAGGCTGATTTCGCGCACCTCGGCGCCCGCGTCACGCAGCATGGCGATGCCCTGCTCCCAAAGCGCGTCGATTTCTGCCGGGATACCGTCAAGGCGGTATTCCTTCGGGATGCCGATCACTTTGCCACGGATGTCCCCGGTCAGGGCGGCCTCGAAATCGGGAACTGCCAGATCGGCGCTGGTCGAATCCTTCGGATCATGGCCCGACATCGACTGCAGGAAGATCGCCGCGTCCCGCACCGATTTGGTCATCGGCCCGGCCTGATCGAGGCTGGAGGCAAAGGCCACCACCCCCCAGCGCGAGACACGGCCATAGGTCGGCTTGATGCCCACAATGCCGGTGAAAGCCGCAGGCTGGCGGATCGAGCCGCCGGTATCGGTGCCGGTTGCCGCCAGACACAGATCGCCCGCCACCGCCGCCGCCGAACCGCCCGAAGAGCCGCCCGGTGTCAGCTGACGCTCATCCACCTTCCAGGGGTTCACCGCAGGCCCGTAGACCGAGGTCTCATTCGACGAGCCCATGGCAAACTCGTCCATGTTCAGCTTGCCAAGCATCACCGCGCCATCCGCGAACAGCTTCGTGGTGACGGTGGATTCGTATTCCGGCTTAAACCCTTCCAGGATCCCCGAGGCCGCCTGGCTGTTCACGCCTTTGGTGCAGAAAAGATCCTTGATCCCCAGCGGGATGCCGCACAAAGAGGGCGCATCGCCCGCCTTCAGGCGCTGATCCGCCGCCCGCGCCTGTTCCAGCGCAATCTCGGGCGTCTTATGCACGAATGCGCCCAGCTGATCGCCCGCATCAATCGCCGTCAGGCAGGACATGGTCAGATCAACGGCGGAAATCTCGCCTTTACGCAGCGCATCCCGCGCCTTCTCGATCGTCCAGCTGTTGAGTTCGGAATTCGCGCTCATTCCACCACCTTCGGCACGGCAAAGAAGCCTTCGCGGGCTTCGGGGGCATTTTTCAGAACCTGCGGCTGAATGTTCCCATCAGTCACCACATCCGCGCGGCGCGGCAGGCGCATGGGCGTGACCGAGACCATCGGCTCGACGCCCGAGACATCAACCTCATTGAGCTGCTCCATGAAGGTGAGAATGCCGGACAATTCCCGGGCCAGACCCGGAAGTGCAGTTTCCTCAACACGGATCCGGGCGAGTTTCGCCACTTTCCGTGCGGTATCAATGTCGATGGACATGGATCAGACCCTCCTGACGCTTGGCGCCCCGTTTAACGGCGGCGCTTTGGCTGCGCAAGGCAAAGGCAACAACGAGACATCACCGGGCCGCCATCCGCCCCCGGTGATGCGCTTTCTTTCGCCTGTCGCCAAAGACCTCTGCGCGGAAAGCTGGCAAACTGCGATGTGCTGCGCCTATATTGCGCCCCCGGGGCCATGCGGGACCGGGCCATGCGCCTGATCCATGCACCCGCGTGCGCCCCCCGATCCTGTCACCCGGAAATCATGTGGAGAAATTGGGATGAAAATCACCTGGCTTGGGCATTCCGGCTTTCGTATCGAAATCGAAGAGGCGGTTTTGCTGGTCGATCCCTGGCTCAGCGGCAATCCGGTTTTCCCCGCCACCCGGCGCGAAGAGGCGCTGGCGGGCGCGACCCATATCCTTTTGACCCATGCGCATGGTGATCACGCAGCGGATGCGGCGGCTTTGTCAAAAGAGCTGAGTGTCCCGGTCGCCTGTATCCATGAGGCCTCAGTCTGGCTGAACGGCCAGGGGGCCACGACCATCGGCTTTGGCAAGGGCGGCACAATCGACTGCGGCGGCGCGAAGGTGACGATGGTGAACGCCACCCATTCGGCCTCGGTCGATTTTGGCGGGGGGGCGCTGCTGCGTGCAGGATCGGCGGCGGGCTTCATGATCAAAGGCGAGGGCCGGACGATCTATGTCTCGGGCGATACCGATATCATGGCGGATATGGCCTGGATGGGCGAGTTGCATCACCCCGAGATCGGCATCCTCTCCTGCGGCGGCCATTACACCATGGATATGGAGCGTGCCGCCTGGGCTGCGCGGAAATACTTCAACTTCCGCTGGGTGATTCCCTGCCATTACAAGACCTTCCCGCTGCTGGCGCAAAACGCCGATGCGCTGCGGGCAGGCCTGCCCCCCGGTGTCGAGGTGATCGAGCCTGAGGTGCTGGACCCGATCAGCTTTTAACGATGGCGCAGGAAATCCCCACCATCGCCCCTCGCCCTGGCGTGACGAACTGCTTGCGGTGATTGCCGATGCCTATGCGGCAGCGCCACGGTATCTGCCGCATGACCTTAAGGTCTGCCCCTGCCCGCTCTGCGTCTCGAAAGAGACCTTCGATGCCATGCGCAGCACCCCGGTCAGCGCCCTTTCACCAGAGCTGATCTGCCAATACTCCAACTCTGCCCATGAGTTGCCGAAGAACAGCGCCGAACTGACCGCGTTCCTGCCCCGCTATCTGGAACTGATAGCGCAGGGTATCCGGGTCGATTATGTCGAGGTCGGCACAGAGCTGCGGCGCTTTGGCATAGCGCAGGCGGCAAAGCCCCCGCTTCCCGAGGTTGCTCAATGCGACCTGATGGACCGTTGGGCACGGCTGATGCTGCGGCATGTGGGTTGCCGCAAGCCCGGCTCCTATCCGGAGCGAATTGAAACGCTGATTGGCCTGGCCGAGACCTTGCTGGTTGGCGGTGCCCCCCTGAATGCGGTCACCACTGCGCTGGAGGATCTTTTTGCCGATCCCGGTTTTGGGCGCGCAGCCCTTCTGGTCTTTCTTCAGCAGATTGGCCTGTGTTTACGGCACGACACACTCGCGTGCCGGGCGCTCGTGGCCAACCGCCCCGGGCTCGCCGCCCCCTTCGCCGACTGGCTGAACAGCATCCTGGCAGCCAAGCGCAGTCTCGAAATTGCCCGCGATCCGGCCTTGCCCGATGATCTGCGGCCTGATGTTCAACGCGCCGTTGATCGGGCCAGCACCATCACGCCAGAGAGAATCGGCTGATCAGCGCCGCCCGGCAAAGAACTCACGCAACAGCACCTCGGCCTCGCGGGCAGCGATACCGTCATAGACCTCGGGCGCGTGGTGGCATTGCGGATGCGTGAATATCCGCGCCCCCACCGCCACGCCCCCTGATTTCGGATCGCCCGCCCCATAGTAAAGCCGCGCAATCCGCGCCGCCGACACCGCCTGCGCACACATCGGGCATGGCTCCAGCGTCACGTAAAGATCATGGCCCGGCAGACGCTCAGACCCCAAAGCCGCACAGGCGGCGCGGATCACCAGCACTTCGGCATGCGCGGTCGGGTCTGACAGCTCGCGGGTGCGGTTTCCGGCCCGGGCCACGACCTCGCCGCCCGGAGCCACCAGAACCGCGCCCACCGGCACCTCGCCGCGCGCCCCTGCCGCCCGTGCCTCATCCAGGGCCAGCCCCATGTAAGATTGGAAGACCACGCCGCATTGTCCTTTCATCTGTCCTGAAATATCCTCGGGGGTCCGGGGGGAGATCCCCCCGGCGTTTTCCCATACGCGAAAAGGTCGCCCCCCATGTCCGAGAAAACAACCCCTCCTGGCACCCGTCAGGACAACTCGGCACCCGAGGGCGAGCGTATTGCCAAGGTGCTGTCGCGCCGGGGCGTCGCCTCGCGCCGCGAGGCCGAGCGTCTGATCGAGGCAGGCGAGGTCAGCGTCAATGGCAAGATCATCACCAGCCCCGCGCTGAATGTCACCTCCGCCGACCGGATCACCGTATCAGGCCGCCACCTTCCCGAGGAAGAGGAAGCCAGGCTCTGGCTTTACTACAAACCCGAGGGGCTGGTCACCACCGCCTCGGACGAAAAGGGCCGCGATACGGTCTTTGACCACCTGCCCGAAGATATGCCCCGGGTGATGTCGGTCGGCAGGCTTGACCTCAACTCTGAGGGGCTTTTGCTTTTGACCAATGACGGCGGGCTGAAACGGCGGCTGGAACTGCCCTCGACCGGCTGGCTGCGCAAATACCGGGTGCGCGTCAATGGCCGGCCCGAAGATCAGGCCTTCGCCCCCCTGCGCGAAGGCATCACCGTCGATGGTGAGCGGTTCAAGCCGATGCAGGTCACCCTTGATCGCCAACAGGGCGCCAATGCCTGGCTGACCGTCGGCCTGCGCGAAGGCCGCAACCGCGAGATCCGCCGCGCGATGAACGCGATCGGCTTTTACGTGAACCGCCTGATCCGGGTCTCTTACGGCCCGTTCCGGCTGGGCGATCTGGAGCCGGGCCAGGTCGAAGAGGTCAAGGCCCGCGTGCTGCGCGACCAGCTGGGCGAGATCGAGGCCGAGGGCGAGAAATCGGCAGGCGGCAGGCCGGTCGGCACCGCCCGCGCCCGCCCCGCCCTGACCCGCGTTCGCGTCGGAAAACCCGACAGCGCCAGAGCAGCGGGCGGCAAATCCCCGGCAGGGCGTCCGGCGGGCGAGCGCACCTATAGTGACAGCGCGGGCAGCCGCAGCAGCAAATTTGGCGCGCCAAAGGGGCGTGACGACGGCGCAGGCAGCCGCAGCGCGGGCGCACCCGCCAAACGCAGCGCAGGCGGCAGCATGTCCGGCGCTCAGGCCGCCCGCAGCCTGCGGGCCGCACAAAGCGACGAGCGCAGCGCCCCCCGTGCCGCCACATCCCGGGCCAAACGAGGGCCGTCACGCGGCGATGCAGGAAATGATTTTTCCCGTAATCGTGATGCCGACCGAGAGTCTGGCCGTGATACTGGCCGTGAGTCTGGCCGTGGCTTCGGGCGCGGTTCGGCTGGCGCAAAGCCGGCCTCTGGCTTTACGGGCGCGTCACGCCCGCGCAACGCCGCCGCAGGCGCAGGCAATGCGGATGGGGCATCCCCCCGCAAGCCTGGCCCCGCAAAGCCCCGCGCCCCGCGCAAGGTCAGCACCCGTAATGCTGCCCCTGAAACGGCACCGGGCAAACCCCGCAGCAGGCCGCCCCGCGACAAAGACTGAACAGCGACAAAGGCTGAACCGCCGTCCCAATATGGCAAAAGCCAGCCCGGGTACGGGAACGGGAACGGGTGCAGGAACGCGAACGGGCACGGGCTGGCCAAGGCTCTGCCCGAGGAACGCCCCGGGGGCAGCGGCAGCCCCCTCAGGCCCCCCTCAGGCCACAGCCGCTGCCGCGCTGACAGGCAAATGGTAGATTCCCGCGCATTCCCCGCCTCTTGTGCTGGAAAGCGCATTCTCCATTCGCTAGGATCATCACAACCGACCGTTTGAAACGGAACCACAAATGTCCGAATCCGGCCTGCGAACCCTGTCGCTCGCGCTTTTGATCGCCCTTGTCTTCTACGTCGCCGGATCGGGAGGCATCTGATGGCCGCACAGCGCTTTGGCGGAAAATACAGCCCCGACGGTCAAGGCGGCGGTCAAGGCAGCGGTCAGCGCAGCCCCGCCACATCCGGCGCGATGCCGCCCATCCCCCGCGCCGCGCCCGGATCTGAACGCCCCCGGGGCGGCTGGCGGGCCACGCTTTTGTTCCTGACCGCTTTCGCCTTCCTCTTCCCTGCCTTTGGCGACGAACCTGGCGCGATGCTGATGGACCTGATCGCGGGCGGCTTGCTGATTCTGGCCGCCTGGCTCACGCGTGAGGGGATGCGCGCCCGCGCCGCCTTCGCCGCCCGCAAGGTGGCCCGCCGCCCCGCCGTGCCGCGCATCCTCTTTGGGGCAATCGCTACGGGCGCGGCCCTTTTTACCGGCGGGCTGATCGGGCACGGGGTCTCGCTTTACCCGGTGCTTTTCGGCCTCGCAGGCGCGGCGCTGCATATCGGCGCCTTCGGCTTTGATCCCTGGTCCGACAAGGGCATGGAGGGGATCGACCGCTTCCAGACCGACCGCGTCGCCCGGGCGCTGGCCGGGGCGGAAAAGACGCTTTCGCAGATGAAAGACGCGATCCTGCGCGCCAAAGACCGCCAGCTTGAGGCCCGGGTCGACCGTTTCATCGCCCAGACCCGCGGCCTGATGCAGCGCGTCGAGGAAGATCCAGGCGATCTGACCGCCGCGCGGCGCTATCTGACCGTCTATCTTGAGGGCGCGCGCGATGCGACGGCGAAATTCGCCGATCTCTGGGCGATCCGCCCCGACCCAAAGGCCCGCGCCGATTATGAGGCGCTGCTGACCGATCTGGAAACCACTTTCGCCACCCGTTCTGAAAACCTGCTGGGCAATGACCGCGACAATCTCGATATCGAGATCTCGGTGCTGCGTGACCGGCTGAAATTTGAAACCCCGAATTCCCAGCGTTAGAATTCCCCGCGTCAACGGATCCTGCGGGATCCCCACGCCCCAGCCATAAGGCCCTCTGCCATGTCGAATGAGAACACCACCCGCGCCGCTGCCGAAGCAACCCTGGCCGAGGTCGAAGCGGTCACCGCCGTCATCCTGCCCGAGCCCACCGGCGAGGTCGTGACCCTGGAAGCCGCCAGCCCCGACAAGGCCGCCGCGATTGAAAAGCGGATGGCAGAGCTGGATCTGACCAATACCCAGTCGATCATCTCTTTCGGCTCTGCAGCCCAGGCCGAGCTGCAGGTCATCAGCCAGGAGATGCTGCAGGATGTGAAGAACAAGGATGTCGGCCCGGCGGGCGACAGCCTGCGCAAGATCGTCACCACCATCCGCGGCTTCTCAACCTCAGAGCTGGATCTGCGCCGCGAATCCTCCTGGTGGGAGCGTCTTCTGGGCCGCGCCGCCCCCTTCGCCGATTTCGTGGCGAAATATGAGGATGTGCAAAGCCAGATCGACAAGGTCACCGGCGAGTTGCTGGGCCATGAGACCAGGCTGCTGAAAGACATCAAATCGCTTGATCTGCTTTATGCAAAAACGCTGGCCTTCTATGACGAGCTGGGCCTTTACATCGCGGCGGGCGAGGCACGGCTGAAAGAGGTGGATGCGAAAGACATCCCCGCCAAAGAGGCCGAGGTCGCTGCCGCCCCCGAAAACGATCAGGTGATCCGCGCCCAGGAGCTGCGCGATCTGCGCGCCGCGCGTGACGATCTGGAACGCCGCGTCCATGATCTGAAACTGACCCGCCAGGTGACCATGCAGTCGCTGCCCTCGATCCGGCTGGTGCAGGAAAACGACAAATCGCTGGTCACCAAGATCAACTCGACGCTGGTGAACACCGTGCCGCTGTGGGAAACGCAGCTGGCCCAGGCGGTCACCATCCAGCGCTCGAAAGAGGCCGCCGAGTCGATCCGCGATGCCAATGACCTGACCAATGAGCTGCTGAAATCCAACGCCGAGAACCTGCAGCAGGCCAACCGCACTGTGCGCGAGGAAATGGAGCGCGGCGTCTTTGACATTGAAACGGTGAAACACGCCAATGAGACGCTGATCGCCACCATCAACGAAAGCCTCGCAATCGCCGATGAGGGCAAGGCCCGCCGCGCCGCGGCTGAGGTTGAGCTGCAAAAGATGGAAACCGAGCTGCGCGATACCCTCGCTTCGGCCCGCGCCCGCTCGATCGCGCCCAGCCAGTCGCAATCATGATCCAAAACCGGACCCCAGGTCTGAAATTCTGGCCCGCCGCTTTGCTGGCGGCGGGCCTTACTGCCTGCACCACGCTGCCCGACCAGGGCATGCCGCGCATGGCGGCACCGCCCCCGCGCCCGGCAAGCCCGGCCCCCGCCCCGGCTGACACCGAAAAAAGCGCCGCGATCCGGGCCTATTACACGCAAATCCAGGCCTCACTGTTGGCCCAGGGGCGGTTGCGCACCGATGGCGGTGGCCAGGACACGCCCTTTGACGCAAGGATCCTGGCAGAGAACTTCATCCGCATCGCGCTTTATGACGAATACAGCCGCCAGGATGGCGCGTTCAAAGCAGGGGAATCCAGCTCGATCCTGCGCCGCTGGGATGTGCCGATCCGCTTTCAGATCCATTTCGGCGCCTCGGTGCCCGCAGATCGCCGCGCTGCGGATCGCGCCCGGATCGCCTCTTACCTCAAACGCCTGTCGGATCTGACCCGTCACCCGATCACCCTTGTCGATCAGGGCGGCAATTTCAGCCTCTATGTGGTCTCTGAGGATGAGCGCGAGGCCCTTGGCCCCGCCCTGCGCAGCGCCCTGCCGGGGCTGAGCACGCAGGATGTGACCGATGTGACCGGCATGCAGCCGACAACCTATTGCCTGGTCTATGCGCTGTCAGACGGCGACAGCGGCAATTACCGCCGGGCGGTGGCGGTTGTGCGGGCCGAGCATCCCGATCTCTTGCGCCAATCCTGCTATCATGAGGAAATCGCGCAAGGCCTGGGGCTGGCCAATGACAGCCCACGCGCCCGCCCCTCGATCTTCAATGACGATGAGGAATTCGCGCTGCTGACCCGCCAGGATGAGCTGATGCTGAAGATCCTTTACGATCCGGAAATGTGGCCCGGCATGACCGAGGCCGAGGCGGCCCCCGTGGTGCGCCGCATTGCGCAGCGCCTGATGGGGGGCGGCACATGAACGGCAGAGGCGCCCGGTCACAGCAAGCAGGCAGTTCCGGGGAACGGGCGGCATTTTACGCTGCGGGCTACGCTGCGGGCCGAACCGATATCGGCCCGGATTTGGCGCGTTTCCCCCTTCAATCCAGGCAAATGGTCGCTATTTTGACCATGACATTTACAGCGGCAGCTGCGGCCCATCAGGCAGCACCACGCGGACAGAAAGGCTGAGCCCATGGTTTTCGATTTCCTCAGAGGCGAGTTTATCGACGTCATCTCCTGGCTCGATGACACCCGTGACACCATGGTCTGGCGCTTTGAGCGTCGCGGCCAGGCGATCAAATACGGCGCCAAGCTGACCGTGCGTGAGGGTCAGGCTGCGGTATTCATCCATGAGGGTCAGCTGGCGGATGTCTTCGGCCCCGGTCTCTATCAGCTTGAGACCAACAATATGCCGATCCTGACCACGCTGCAGCATTGGGATCACGGCTTTAAATCGCCCTTCCAGTCAGAGGTCTATTTCGTCTCGACCACCCGTTTCACCGACCAGAAATGGGGCACCAAAAACCCGATCATGGCCCGTGATCCGGAATTCGGCCCGGTGCGGCTGCGCGCCTTTGGCACCTATGTGATGCGGGTCACCGATCCTGGTAAGTTCATGACGGAAATCGTTGGAACTGATGGGGAATTCACCGCTGACGAGATCTCGCTGCATATCCGCAATATCATCGTCCAGGCGGCAAGCCAGGTGCTGGCGGGCTCGGGGATTCCGGTGCTGGATATGGCCGCGAATACCACCGATCTGGGCAAGCTGATCGCCACCGCGATCACACCGAAAGTGGCGGAATACGGAATCTCGATTCCCGAATTCTACATTGAAAACATCAGCCTGCCGGACGAAGTTGAGAAAGCACTTGATAAGCGCACCTCGATGGGTGTCGTTGGCGATCTGAACAAATACATGCAGTTCCAGACCGCCGAGGCGATGGGGAACCCCGCCTCTGGCGCGGGCTCGGCCATGGCGACGGGTGCGGGCATGGCGATGGGCATGGGAATGGCTCAGAATATGGGACCGAACATGGGGCCCTGGGGGGCGCAGCCTGCTGCCGCGCCCCATACGCCACCGCCGCCGCCCCCCGTCGGCAAGGAATGGCATCTGGCCGAGAATGGCGCCACCAAAGGCCCCTTCACCGAGGCGCAGCTGCAGGGCCTGGTCGCCTCGGGGCAGCTGCAGCGCGGCACCATGGTCTGGTCTGCGGGCATGGACGGCTGGAGCGCCGCGACCGAAACCGAGCTTGCGCGGCTCTTTTCTTACCAGCCGCCACCGCCGCCTGCGGGATAAGTGATGGCTGTCACCACGCCTGTCACGGGCGAACATCGCTGGCCCTGCAGCCAGTGCGGCGCCCAGTTGCGCTTTGCGCCCGGCCAGCGAGAGCTGGTCTGCGATCACTGCGGCAATGTCCAGCGCCTGCCCGATGTCGCGCTAAGCGACAGTCAGGCGGCGCTGGCCCGCCATGATCTGGCACGCGGGCTGAGCGATGATCTTGCCAGCAGCGCGATGGAAGTGGTGCGCACCACCCGCTGCACCTCTTGCGGCGCGCTGATCGAGTTCGAGGGCGCGACCCATGCCACCGAATGCCCGTTCTGCGCCACCCCGGTGGTGGCCTCGACGGGCGAGACGCGGCAGATCAAACCCCAGGCGCTGGTGCCCTTTGTGCTGTCCGAACGCGAGGCCCGCGAGGCGCTGGTGAAATGGCTGGGGGGCCTGTGGTTCGCGCCCAACCGCCTGCTGGAATTCACCCGTCGCGGCAGGGCGATGAATGGCGTCTATGTGCCCTGGTGGAGCTTTGATGCCGAGACCAGCTCGCGCTATACCGGCAGCCGGGGCGATGCCTATTATGTCACCCGCACCGTCACCATCGACGGCAAAAAGCAGACCCGCCAGGAGCGGAAAATCCGCTGGAGCCCGGCCTCGGGCCAGGTCTCGCGCGATTTTCAGGACGTGGGGGTGCTGGGCTCGCTCAGCCTGCCGGCCCGCTATGCCAATGAGCTGGATCCCTGGGATCTCAGCAAGCTGGTGCCCTATTCGCCCGACTACCTGGCCGGGTTCACCGCCGAGGGCTATACCGTGCCCGTGCGCCCCGCGAGCGAGCAGTCAAAGGACAAAATGGCGGTGGTGATCGCCCATGATGTGCGCCGCGATATCGGCGGGGACGAGCAGAGGATCGCCTCGATCGACACCCGCTACCGCGACGAGACCTTCCGCCACATCCTGCTGCCGATCTGGATGGCCGCCTATAAATACAACGGCAAAAGCTATCAGTTCCTGGTCAATGGCCAGACCGGAGAGGTCCAGGGCGAGCGCCCCTGGTCGGTCTGGAAGATCGCCTTTGCGGCCCTGGCGGCGGCTGCGCTGGCGGCTTTGGTGCTTTACCTGATGAAGGATGGCGATTTCAGCGTCAGCTCAGGCGGGCTTGACTGGCTGGATTAGGCGGCCTGGCCGGATAAAGCGCCCAGGCACTGACAGCACCGCTTACAGCACGGATGCAGGACGGGCACAGCTCTGGCACAGCACGGGCGTTGACTTGCGCCCGGCTGCGGCCCATAGCAGCCGCGATAAATCACGCAAGGCTGGCTCTGATGTCGATTGATCTTTCCCGCGTGCTCGGCGAGGCACGTATCCCCGAGCTTCCCGCCCCCTATTTCGGCAAGGTCCGCGATTGCTATGACCTGCCTGCGGACAGCGAATTTCCCAATGGGCGGCGGATCCTGATCTCATCCGACCGGATCTCGGCCTTTGACCGTATTCTGGCGGCGATCCCCTGGAAGGGCCAGGTCCTGACCCAGGTTGCCCGCTGGTGGTTTGACCGCACCGCAGACATCTGCCCCAATCATGTCACCGCCTATCCCGACCCCAATGTGGTGATCGGCAAGCGCGTCGACATCCTGCCCGTTGAGATCGTGGTGCGCGGCTATCTGGCGGGGACCACTTCGACCTCGGTGCTGACGCAATACAAGGCGGGCCTGCGCGAGATGTATGGCCACCGCCTGCCCGACGGTCTGCGCGACAATGAGGCGCTGCCAGCCGCAATCATTACGCCGACATCGAAGGCCTTTGACGGCGGCCATGACGAGCCGCTGACCGCAGATGAGATCGTGTCCCAGGGCCTGCTGACCAAAGCGCAATGGGATGAGGTTTCCGACAAAGCGCTGCGCCTTTTCGCCTTTGGCCAAAAGGTTGCGGCAGAGCGCGGGCTGATCCTGGTCGATACGAAATACGAATTCGGCCTGGATGAAAACGGACAGATCCTTCTGGCCGATGAGATCCACACCCCCGATTCCAGCCGCTACTGGATCCAGGATGGCTATCAGGCGGCGCTGGAAACGGGCAGCCGCCCGCCGTCCTTCGACAAGGATGTGATCCGCTCCTGGGTGGTGGCGCGTTGCGATCCCTACAAAGACCCGCTGCCCGAGATCCCCGCCGAGATGATCGCCCAGACCGCCGCCGTCTATATCGAGGCCTATGAGCGTATCACCGGCGAGACCTTCGTGCCTGACACCTCTGGCGCGACGCCACTTGATCGGGTGCGCCAGAACCTTGCGCCCTGGTTCGGGCTCTGATCCGGTCGCGGCCTCAGGAAAGCGGGGCAACAGGGGTCTGACAGCCGCAGGTTTTGCGCTAACATCGGTGCCGGATATGCGGAGGCGTAAATGATTCTATGTTGTGGTGAGGCGCTGATCGATATGTTGCCGCGCCTCTCGACCGAGGGCGAGCAGGCTTTCGCCCCCTATGCGGGCGGCGCGGTTTTCAATACGGCAATCGCGCTTGGGCGGCTGGGGGCCCCGGTCGGCTTTTTCTCGGGCATCTCGACCGATATGCTGGGCGAGATCCTGGCAGATGGGCTGGTGGCCTCTAAGGTTGATACCGCGCTGCTGGCCCGCTCGGCCCGCCCGACGACGGTGGCCTTTGTGAAGCTGACGAATGGCCAGGCAAGCTATGCCTTTTACGATGAGGCCAGCGCCGGGCGTATGCTGTCGCAAGCCGATCTTCCCGCCCTGCCCGACCACATCAGCGCCCTGTTCTTTGGCGGCATCTCGCTGGTCAATGCCCCCGCCGCCGACACCTATGAGGCGCTGCTTTCGCGTGAGGCGGGCCGCCGCCTGATCATGATCGACCCCAATATCCGCCCGGGCTTTATCCAGGGCCAGGAAGACAGCTACCGCGCCCGCATCACCCGGATGATCGCGCAAAGCGATATCGTTAAACTCTCGGATGAGGATCTGCACTGGCTGGAAGGCGAAGGCGATCCCCAGGCGCTGGCCTCGGCGATCCTGTCGCGCGGGCCAAAGCTGGTGCTGATCACCCGCGGGGCCGAAGGTGCGCTGGCGTTAAGCGCGGGCGGGGCTGTCCGGCTGCGCCCGGCACCAAAGGTCACCGTCGCCGATACGGTCGGTGCGGGCGATACCTTCAACGCGGGCTTCCTTGCCGGGCTTGTTGCCGAGGGGGCGCTTTCATCTGCGGCGCTGGCCACCCTCAGCGATGCAGCGCTTGACCGCTGCCTTGATCTGGGCATCGCGGCGGCAGCGGTCACCGTCTCGCGCGCAGGCGCGAACCCGCCCTGGCGGCACGAGCTGCCGATCCCCGCATAAACCAGCCCCAACCGGAAAGAACCCCGATGCGAGCCGTATTACAGCGTATCACCAAAGCCGAGGTCTCGGTTGACGGAGAGGTGGTCGGCCGCTCTGGCCCGGGGCTGATGATCCTGGTCTGCGCGATGCAGGGCGATGATGCGGCCACCGCCGAGAAGGTGGCCGCAAAAATCGCAAAGATGCGGATTTTCCGCGACGACCAGGACAAAATGAACCTCTCGGTTCGGGACATCGGCGGCAGCGCCCTGGTGGTCAGCCAGTTCACCCTGGCCGCCGATCTGCGCGGCAACCGCCCCGGCTTTTCCACCGCTTGCCCGCCTGACGAGGGCAAACGCCTTTATGAGCATTTCGCCGCCGCCCTGGCCCGCGAGGGCGTGCCCAATGAGACCGGGATCTTCGGGGCCGATATGCAGGTCAGCCTGGTCAATGACGGGCCGGTGACGATCTGGCTAGACAGCGCCAGCGGCTGACTGGCGGAACAGCGCCAGCGGCTGAGGCGCCGCATCGGTCCTTACCCCCATATCGCCACAGGCATATGCCCACAGGCGGCGGGCCTCGAACCACATGCGAATGCCGTGCGCAAAGCGGCGGAAATCGCGCTGCAGAAATCTGCGGGGTTCCCCCTGGGCGCGAAATCCGTTAATCTCGCGGCAAAACCAATGCCAGATCCAGGGGACGCAATCTTGCCCCCAACAGGATCTGCGATCCGAGCAGGAGATCAAAGATGAAGAAAATGCGCAATTTCTTTGCGTCTGCCACTGTCATGTCGATGACTGCGCTGATGGCACCTGGCGCGGCTTTGGCCGGGGATGCAGGCGTTGGCGTCGGCCTGACCTGGGTGTTTGGCAGCGGCCCGAATGGCGGCCTGGCGGCTGGCGCGAAGATCTTTACCGATCGCAACAAAGACAGCTCGGGCGGCTCACTGGGGCTGGATTACCATTTCAGCTCTTCGGCGCTGCGGCCCAATATCGGCGCCTCTTATGTCGGTGATGGCGGCTATGTCGATGCCAGCTTTGGCTATAACATCGGCACCCGCAATATCGACTTTGGCCTTGGCGCAGGTCTGGTCAATTCGCGCGACTGACCCGGTCATTGCGCTGCAGGCGGGCTGATCCAGAAGCCGGCACCGCCCCCCTCCAAGCCCGGTTGCCCCGCCAGACGAGATGCGCGATAAGCGGGGCATCCTTTCCCGCGGCGAAAGCCCCCCGCGGGCAGGCCCCGCGCCGCAAAGCCGGCCACGGGCAGGCCGCCAGGGGGCTTATCGCATCGGGGATCCGCACCAGAGGGTGAGACAGACGATGCTGCTTCTGATCGACAATTACGACAGTTTCACCTGGAACCTCGTGCATTACTTCGGCGAGCTGGGGGCCGATGTGGTGGTCAAACGCAATGACGCGCTTGAGGTCCAGGAGGCGCTGGCCATGCGCCCCGAGGCGATCATCCTTTCACCCGGCCCCTGCGATCCGGCCCAAGCCGGGATCTGCCTGCCGCTGACCCGCGCCGCCTATGAAGCCGATGTGCCACTGATGGGCGTCTGCCTTGGCCATCAGACCATCGGCGAGGCCTTTGGCGGCCATGTGATCCGCGCCCATGAGATCGTCCATGGCAAGATGGGCACCATGCATCACGCCGGGATCGGCATGTTCCGCGGCCTGCCCTCCCCCTTTGAGGCCACGCGCTACCACTCGCTGATCGTCGAGCGCGAGACCCTGCCCGACTGCCTTGAGGTCACCGCCTGGCTGGAGGATGGCACCATCATGGGCCTGCGCCACCGCGAGAAGCTGATCGAGGGCGTGCAGTTCCACCCCGAAAGCATCGCCTCGGAACACGGGCACCGGCTTTTGGCGAATTTCCTTGAAGAAGCAGGCGTTAAGGTCACGGCATGAGCGACGTTCTGAAACCGCTGATCGGCATTGCCGCCAGCCGCCCCCTGACCCGCGCCGAGGCTGAGGCCGCCTTCAACGCGCTGTTTGAGGGCTTGGCCACCCCCGCCCAGATGGGCGGCTTTCTGATGGCGCTGCGCACCCGTGGCGAGACGGTCGATGAATATGCCGCCGCCAGCGCGGTGATGCGCGCGAAAAGCCATAAGGTCCGCGCCCCCGAGGGGGCGATGGACATCGTCGGCACCGGCGGTGATGGCAAGGGCACGCTGAACATCTCGACCGCCACCGCCTTTGTGGTTGCAGGCGCGGGTGTCGCGGTCGCCAAACACGGCAATCGCAATCTCAGCTCGAAATCCGGGGCGGCGGATGCGCTGACCGAGCTGGGGCTGAACGTAATGATCGGCCCCGAGCTGGTCGAGAAATGCCTGGCCGAGGCCGGGATCGGCTTTATGATGGCGCCGATGCACCACCCGGCGATGCGCCATGTCGGGCCAGTGCGGGCCGAACTGGGCACCCGCACCATTTTCAACATCCTTGGGCCGCTGACCAATCCGGCCGGGGTGCGTTATCAGCTGACGGGCGCCTTCAGCGCCGATCTGCTGCGCCCGATGGCCGAGACGCTGCGCACCCTTGGCACGATCAGCGCCTGGCTGGTTCACGGCGGCGATGGCACCGATGAGCTGTCGATTGCCGCGCCCAGCCAGGTTGCCGCGCTGGAAAACGGTGAGATCCGCGAATTTACCGTCCACCCCGAGGACGCAGGCCTGCCCTATCACCCGTTTGAGAAGATCATGGGCGGCAATCCGGCCGAGAATGCAGCTGCTTTGCGGGCGCTGCTGGATGGCGAAACCGGGGCCTACCGCGATGCGGTGCTGCTGAATTCCAGCGCGGCGCTGGTGGTGGCGCAAAAGGCGGCCGATCTGAAAGAGGGTGTCGCCCTGGCCCGCGCCTCAATCGACAGCGGCGCGGCAAAGGCAAAGCTTGAAGCCCTGGTCCGGGTCTCGAATGGCTGAGACTGCCCTGGCCGGGGTCAGGCCAGAGATCCCTGCCTCCTGGGCGGATCTGCCGTTCTTTCGCGATCACTGGCCCGCGCTGTGGGAAAGGCTGGCCGCCACGCCCGGCTGGCAGCCAGCGGCTGAGAATATCTTTCGCGCCCTGACGCTGACACCGCGCCAAAGCGTGCGGGTGGTGATCCTGGGCCAGGACCCCTATCCCACAGCGGGCCGCGCCCAGGGGCTGGCCTTTTCCTTCCCCCCCGGCGTGCCCCCGCGCGATTCCCTGAAAAACATCCTGGCCGAGCTGGCCTCAGATACCGGGCAAAGCAAATCCGACGGCGATCTGGCGGGCTGGGCGCGGCAGGGCGTGTTGCTTTTGAACACAACGCTGACCGTGCCTCTGGGCCAGGCCTACGGCCATAAGGGCTGGGGATGGCAGCATCTGACCGGGCAGATTTTGCAGGCCACCGCCCAGGACGGGCCACGCGCTTTCCTGCTTTGGGGTGCGCCTGCACAAAAGCTTTGCGCAAAGCTGCCGCGCGACGGGCATCTTTTTCTGGAAAGCGCCCATCCCTCGCCCCTTTCGGCCTATCGCGGCTTTTTCGGATCCCGCCCCTTCAGCCAGACCAATGCCTGGCTGGAAGCCCAGGGCCAGCCACAGATCGACTGGCAGGCGTGACGGCTTTCCTTCACGCTTTCGTCACGTTACACATTGCCTGAACCGTCAGTTTTTCTGGCACAGCCATGCAGCGCCCCTGGACCCGACCCACCCGGGACCAAAGGCATCAGACCCGCGACCGGAGGCCCTCCCCGTGACCACATCGCCCGTGCCCACATCGCCCGTGACCGTGCTCGATCGCATCAAGGCCTATAAGCTGGAAGAGATCGCCGCCCGCAAACTTGAACGCCCCCAGGCCGAGATTGAGGACGCTGCCCGCCAGGCCCCTGCGCCGCGCGGGTTTGCTGCGGCCCTGCAGGCGGCGGCGACCAATGGCTATGGCCTGATTGCCGAGATCAAGAAAGCCAGCCCCTCCAAAGGGTTGATCCGCCCCGATTTCGATCCGCCCGCCCTGGCGCGCGCCTATGAGGAAGGCGGCGCGACCTGTCTTTCGGTGCTGACCGATGCGCCCTCTTTCCAGGGCGCGGATGCCTTTCTGACCGAGGCCCATGACGCGGTGAAACTGCCCTGCCTGCGCAAGGATTTCATCTATGACCCCTGGCAGATCGCGGAATCGCGGGCGCTGAAGGCCGATTGCATCCTGCTGATCATGGCCTCTTTGTCCGACGAACAGGCCAAAGAACTGGAAGCCGCCGCCTTTGAATGGAAGATGGACGTGCTGATCGAGGTCCATGACGAGGCCGAACTGGAACGCGCCCAGCATCTGAAATCGCCGCTGATCGGCATCAACAACCGCAATCTGCATACCTTTGAGGTCACCCTCGATACCACGCGCAGGCTGGCGCGGCGGGTGCCCGAGGATCGGCTGATCGTCGCGGAAAGCGGCCTGCACACGCCCGAGGACCTGGCCGATCTGGCCCGTTTCGGAGCGCGTTGCTATCTGATCGGTGAAAGCCTGATGCGCCAGGACGATGTGACCGCCGCCACCCGCGCCATCCTTACCCGCCCGGCAACTGCCCAGGGCGGCATGCCGCTGTGAGGTAAGAGAGATGTCGGGACCGCTCAGCCATTTTGACGCCCGGGGCAATGCCCATATGGTCGATGTCTCGGAAAAGCCGGTGACCTCGCGGATCGCGCTGGCCGAGGGCTGGGTGCTGATGGAACCCGCGACGCTTTCGCTGGTCACCTCGGGCGGGGCGGCCAAGGGCGATGTGCTGGGCACGGCGCGGCTGGCGGGGATCATGGGGGCCAAACGCACCGCCGATCTGATCCCGCTGTGCCACCCGCTGCCGATCACCAAAGTCGCGCTGGAGCTGACGCCCGATGCCGCGAAATCGGGCATCCATATCACCGCGACCGTACGCACATCCGGCCAGACCGGCGTCGAGATGGAGGCGCTGACCGCCGTCTCTGTCGCCGCCCTGACCGTCTATGACATGCTGAAGGCTGCGGAAAAATCCATGCAGATCGAGGGGATACGCCTTTTACGCAAAGAAGGCGGCAAATCCGGCACCTATGAGGCCGGGGCATGAGCCGCCCTGCCGATACTGGCCGCGATAATGGTCCGGGCCCGCGCAATCCCGGTCCGCTGATGCCCGTCGAAGAGGCAATGGCGCGGCTTCTGGCGCTGGCCCCTGAACTGTCCACCGAAGAGGTGCCGCTGCAACAGGCTGCCGGCCGCTGGCTGGCCGAACCCGTCACCGCCGGGCGCGATCAGCCGCCCTTTGACGCCTCGGCGATGGATGGCTACGCGGTGGCCGCCGCCCCCGCCCCCGGTGACCGTTTTCGCATCATCGGCGAGGCGGGCGCGGGCCATGCCTTTACCGGCCCGATTGGTCAGGGCCAGGCCGTGCGCATCTTCACCGGCGCCCCGGTGCCCGATGGCGCGAAACATGTGGTGATCCAGGAAAACACCCGCGCCGAGGGCGATCATATCACCATCACCGACCGCGATTCCGGCGCGAATATCCGCCCGCGCGGCCAGGATTTCCGCATCGGGGCCCAGGTCGCACCGCGCCTGTTGAAACCCGTCGATCTGGCGCTGATCGCGGCGATGAATGTGCCGAAAGTGACGCTGCGCCGCCGCCCGGTTCTGGCCGTGATCTCTACCGGAGATGAGCTGGTCATGCCAGGCGAGGCCCCGCGCCCCGATCAGATCATCGCCTCAAACTCTTTTGCAATCAAAGCCCTGGCCGAGGAAGAAGGCGCTATCGCCCGTTTCCTTCCCATCGCCCGCGACCGCGAGGCCGATCTGCGCGCCGTCTTTGAAATGGCCCGCGACGCCGATGTGATCGTGACCTCGGGCGGCGCTTCGGTCGGCGATCACGACCTGGTTGCGCCTGTCGCCCAAAGCCTGGGGCTGACGGCGGGATTTTGGAAAATCGCGCTGCGGCCGGGCAAGCCGCTGATGGCGGGGCGGCTGTTCGACGCGGCCTTCCTTGGCCTGCCCGGAAACCCGGTATCGGCCCTGCTCTGCGCCGAGCTGTTTTTGCGCCCTCTTTTGCGCCATATGCAGGGCGATCCCGCCCCCCAGCCCCGCCAGAGGCTGGCACGTCTGGCGCAGGCTCTGCCCGCGAACGGCCCACGCGCCCATTATATGCGCGCCCGCGTCGGGGATGATGGCACGATCACCCCCTTCGATCGCCAGGACAGCGCCCTGATCTCAGTGCTCAGCGCCGCCAATGCGCTTTTGATCCGCCCGGTCGGCGATCACGCCCGCCAAAGCGGCGATCTGGTGCATTACATCCCGATCTGAGTCTTTCGCGTCACAAACCCCGGGCGTATTTCCGCGAATGTGTTCTGCAGACTTGACACAAACCGGGAACATCGTCAGAACATTACACCAACGAGGCCCGAACACATCACCGAACACCAAAGCTGAATGGAGAGAAGATGCTGACGCGGAAGCAGCTGGAGCTTTTGAACTTCATTCGTGATCGTCTGGATCGTGACGGGGTGCCACCCTCTTTTGACGAGATGAAAGAAGCGCTCGATCTGCGCTCGAAATCCGGCATTCACCGGCTGATTACCGCTTTGGAAGAGCGCGGGTTTATCCGTCGCCTCGCGCATCGCGCCCGGGCGCTGGAAATCATCCGCCTGCCCGAGGCGCTGGAGCGCCGGGCAGAGGCCGCGCCACCTGCCGCCCCCGCTGCCGCTGATGCGCCCGGCTTCTCGCCACGGGTGATCAAAGGGGATCGCAACACTCCCCCGCCCGAGGTCACGCCGCTGACACCCGTCCACGCGCTTGAATTGCCGGTCATGGGCCGCATCGCCGCCGGTGTGCCGATTGAGGCGATTGCCGAAGTCTCACATCATATCGCGGTGCCAGGCGCGATGCTTTCGGGGCGCGGCAACCACTATGCGCTTGAGGTTAAAGGCGATTCGATGATCGAGGCCGGGATCAATGACGGTGATATCGTCGTGATCCGCGAACAGGGCACCGCCGACAATGGCGATATCGTGGTCGCCCTGGTCGAGGACCAGGAGGCGACGCTGAAGCGCTATCGCCGCCGCGGCAATATGATCGCGCTGGAGGCGGCAAACCCTGCCTATGAAACCCGGATGATCCCGGATCATCTGGTGCGGGTTCAGGGCCGTCTTGTCGGCCTGATCCGCAGCTATTGAGCAATGATCAGGGCCGGATTTGGGGGCGACACCCCAGATCCGGCCTTTCGCCTGTCTGCAGGCCCGATTTCTGTGCGATAACAAAGGATCATCTGAGGTAATCGCTGTCGCAAAGGCCTGGGGCGGCGCGCTGTCCCCAAAGATTTCTTAGCGAATTTCAAAAATCTTTTCGGGCAGGCGCTTGCGCAGATCAGTCAGATCGCCCGCCCCGCCACTCCAGATCCGGTCAGGCCTGGCAGGCCGCAGAAGATAGCGCGGATGTGCCGCTGCTGGCTCGGCTTCTGGCAGCGGGAATACCGCAATCGCCCCGGTCTCTCGCAGGGTTTTCTGGTCAATCAGCGGGCAATTTGCGGGGATGTTTTCGGCCCGCGCCGCCAGGATCACCAGGTCATATTGCCTGCAGGCGGTATCCAGCTGCGCAATGCCCCGCTTTCCTGTCAGAACCACCCCCTGCATCCCCAGCAGCTGAAAGCTGCGCAGGGCGGCAGGCCCGTCAAAGCCCGGCCGCTTTGCGGCCTCGGCCTGGGGGGCCAGATCGCCATCGGCCTCCAACCAGTTCGAGGCGGAAAAACCGCCCGCCGTTGGCCCTGAAAGCGCCCTGCCCTCAGACCCCATCAGCCCAACCAGCCGCCCATCTGACGCGATGAGCAGCACCGGGCGCGCGGCAAAGGGCCAGGCCACCAGGCCCAGCACTATCACCAGTGCCCCCGCCAGCCGCGCCCGCCCAGGCCAGGCGATCAGCCACAGCCCGCCCAGGGTGATCAAAGGCAGCGCCAGCCAATGCGGCGCGGGGATCGCGGTGACCGAGCCCTCCATCTCGGCCACGCGGTAGGCGACCAGCAGGATCCATTCCGAGGCCTTGCCCATCACCCAAAGTGGCAGCGCCTGAAGCCCGACCGGGGCCAGCAAAAAGGCCAGCACCCCCATCGGCATGATCGCCACCCCCATCGCAGGCGCAGTCAGGATATTGGCCACCAGCCCGTAATCGGCAAAGCGGTTGAAATGCGCCGCCGCATAGGGCGCGGTCGCCAGCCCGCCGATCAGCGAGCTGGCCACGACCGTAATCACCACCACCGATATCCGCGAAAGGCTGCCGCGCTGCATCCGCGCATCCAGCGCCTGAAAGCCTGCGATCAGCGCCACCGTCGCCGCCATCGACATCTGAAACCCAGGCGCCAGCAGGCTTTCGGGTTTCAGCGCCAGCATCACGAAACCCGCAATCGCCGCCGTGCGGATCGTCATCGCCCGGCGATTGAACAGGATCGCCAGCAGCATCACCAATGTCATAACAAAGGCCCGCTCGGTCGCCACATTCGCGCCCGAGAGCTGCAGATAGAACCAGGCCACGAAGATCGAGACCAGGGCCGCGATCTTTTTCGCATTCACCCGCAGCGCCAGCCAGGGGATGCAGGCAATGCCGCCCCGGATCAGCGCAAAGACGAAAGCGGTAAGGCAGACAAGGTTCATCCCCGAGATCGCCAGAATATGCGCCAATGACGAATCGCGCAGCGCCTCAACCGTCGCCTGGCTGATGCCAGAGCGGTCGCCGGTCATCGCGCCCGAGGCAAAAGCCCCCGCCTCACCCGGAATATGGGCGCGGATCCCGGCGGAAAACCAGGCGCGCAGCCGCCCGATCCACTCTTCACCCGGCTCGGGCGGCTCAATCAGCACAACCGGCGTGCGGCTATAGCCCACGCCGCCCAGCTGCGCGAAATAGGCCATGCGGCGGAAATCAAAACCGCCAGGCTCGGCCGGGCCTTCGGGGGGCGACAGATGCGCGGTCATCATCACCCGCTCGCCCGGCGCGGGGGGATGGCCTATTGCATTTCCATGCAGCGAGACGCGCACGCGCAGGGGCGTTTTCGCCGGATCCATCCGCTCCAGCACCACCTGATCCAGCGTGATCCTCAACGCGTCAGAGGCGGAATTGTCGATCTCGACCACCCGCCCCTCTACCGCGCCGTAATAGCGAAAGCCTAAGACAGGCGCGTCCTGCAGATGCGCCCGGAGGCCTGCCAGCAGAAAGCCCAGCGACAGTGCCAGCAGCCCGGCGGCACAGGGCCGCCAGGGATACGGCAGGCTGATCTGCCCGATCCCGGCCAGCAGCATCAGCCCGAAAATCATCCCGTAAAGCGGCAGGCCAGGCTCTGAGCCAAGCGCGAACCAGATCCCGATGCCAGTGCCAAAAAGCCCCACCGCCAGCGCGAAGATATGGCCCCGCGCCTCTTCCAGCGCGATCAGCGGGCCGATGATCCCCAGGCGCCACAGCCTTAACGCCCAAAGCAGGGCCGCGTCAGACCAGCGCTGCCACCCGGCCCGGGGCGGCGCCTCTCCGAACGGCTCTGCCACCTCTGCGGTGGCAGCAATCTCGTCAGCCACCTTGCCCTTCCCCTCTCTGCACGGATAAATGCGCGGTGAAATCGCCCGTCCTCGCGATCCAGGTCGTGAAGGCATCTGCCGCGACTGTTCCAGATCCCTGCGCTGTTTCGGGACATTCTTGCCCGTTATGGTTTCCGAAAGGTTAATTCGATCATGCCCGCCGCCTCCACCACCCTGCCCGTCGTCACCCGTTTCGCGCCCTCGCCCACCGGCTATCTGCATATCGGCGGGGCCCGGACGGCGCTGTTCAACTGGCTTTATGCCCGTGGCCGGGGCGGCAAATTCCTGCTGCGCATCGAGGATACCGACCGCGAGCGTTCCACCCCCGAGGCGACGGCGGCCATTTTGCAGGGTCTGACCTGGCTGGGTCTGGACTGGGACGGCGATGTCGTCAGCCAGTTTGAACAAAAAGACCGCCATGCCGAGGTCGCGCGTGAGATGCTGGCCCGTGGCACCGCCTATAAGTGCTTCTCGACGCAGGAAGAAATCGCCGCCTTCAAAGAGGCGGAAAAGGCCCGTGGCGTCAGCTATCCGGTCTTTCACTCGCCCTGGCGCGACGCTGATCCGGCGACCTTCCCCGATGCGCCCTTTGCCATCCGCATGAAGGCCCCGCGCGAGGGCGAGACGGTGATCACCGATCAGGTCCAGGGCGATGTGGTGATCAAAAACGACACGCTCGACGACATGATCGTGTTACGTTCCGATGGCACGCCTACCTATATGCTGGCGGTGGTGGTGGATGATCATGATATGGGCGTGACCCATGTGATCCGGGGCGATGACCACTTGGTCAACGCGGCCCGTCAGCAGATGGTCTATGATGCGATGGGCTGGACGGTGCCTGTCTGGGCGCATATCCCGCTGATCCACGGGCCGGACGGGAAAAAGCTGTCCAAGCGCCATGGCGCGACGGGCCTCGAAGAATATCAGGCCATGGGCTACCCGGCATCGGGCATGCGCAACTATCTGACCCGTCTGGGCTGGGCGCATGGCGATATGGAGATCTTCACCAGCGCCGAGGCGATGGAGGTCTTTGATCTGAAGGGAATCGGGCGTGCGCCTGCCCGGCTGGATTTTAAGAAGTTGGAAAACACCTGCGGGCATCATATCGCCATGGCGGATGATGCCGCACTGCTGCATGAGATCACCGCCTATCTGCAGGCCGCAGAGAAGCCTGCGCTGACGCAAGGGCAGTCTGCGCTTTTGCTAAAGGCGATGTATTGCGTGAAGGACCGTGCGAAAACCCTGCCGGAACTGCTTGAAAAGGCTCACTTTGCGCTGATCTCGCGCCCGGTGGTGGCGGAAGAGAAAGCGGCGGCAAGCCTTGATGCGGTATCCCGTGGTATACTGAAATCATTGACGCCGCAGCTGCAAAATGTTAGCTGGACGAAGGAGGCGCTTGAGCCCATTCTGAACCAGGCCGCCGCCGATAACGGGATCGGATTCGGCAAGCTGGCCAGCCCTCTCCGGGCCGCATTGGCAGGACGGGCCGCGACTCCTTCGGTCTTTGACATGATGCTGGTCATCGGTCGGGACGAAACCATTGCGAGGCTCTCGGAGGCCGCAGCGTAAGCCTGCACCCACCCCCCCGAGCCCCGTCAGCGCCACAAGGCGCATCAGAAGCCATGAGGCCGCCACGCCGATGCGGGCGGCCTGCCATACGGGGGATTAGGTATGACTGACAGAAAAGCGACGCTGACGCTGGACGGTAAGGATTTCGACCTGCCGGTGCTGAAGCCGGTGCTGGGCCCGGATGTCCTGGACATTCGCAAGCTTTACGGCCAGGCCGATGTTTTCACCTATGACCCCGGTTTCACCTCGACCGCGTCCTGCGAAAGCGCCATCACCTATATCGACGGCGACAAGGGCGAGCTGCTCTATCGTGGCTATCCGATCGAGCAGCTGGCCGAGAAATCGACCCATCTCGAGACCTGTTTCCTGCTGATGTATGGCGAGCTGCCCACCGCAGACCAGCTGGCCGATTTCAACACCCGCGTGACCCGTCACACGATGGTGCACGAGCAGATGACGAACTTCTTCCGTGGCTTCCGCCGCGATGCCCACCCGATGGCGACCATGGTCGGCGTGGTCGGCGCAATGTCTGCTTTCTACCACGACAGCCTGGATATCACGGATGAATGGCACCGTGAGGTCGCCTCGATCCGCATGATCGCCAAACTGCCGACCATTGCCGCCATGGCCTATAAATACTCGATCGGTCAGCCGTTTGTTTATCCGAAGAACTCGCTCTCTTATGCCGGGAACTTCCTGCATATGTGCTTCTCGGTCCCGGCTGAGGAGTATGTCGTCAATCCGATCCTCGAAAAAGCGATGGACCGGATCATGATGCTGCACGCCGATCATGAGCAGAACGCCTCGACCTCGACCGTGCGTCTGGCGGGCTCTTCGGGCGCCAATCCCTTCGCCTGTATCGCCGCCGGCATCGCCTGCCTCTGGGGCCCGGCCCATGGTGGCGCGAACCAGGCCTGCCTGGAAATGCTGAAGGAAATCGGCACCGTTGACCGGATCCCGGAATTCATCGCCAAGGCGAAAGACAAGAACTCGGGCTTCCGCCTGATGGGCTTTGGCCACCGGGTCTATAAGAACTTCGACCCGCGCGCCAAGGTGATGAAGGAATCGGCTGACGAGGTGCTGGAGCTTCTGGGCGTTCACAACAACCCGCTGCTGCAGGTCGCCAAAGAGCTGGAGCGGATCGCGCTGGAAGACGAATATTTCGTCTCGAAAAAGCTTTACCCGAACGTCGACTTCTATTCGGGCATCATCCTCGAGGCGATGGGCTTCCCGACCTCGATGTTCACCCCGATCTTTGCGATTTCGCGCACCGTGGGCTGGATCTCGCAGTGGAAAGAGATGATCTCGGATCCGACCGGCAAGATCGGCCGGCCGCGCCAGCTTTACGTCGGCCCGGGCAAGCGCGACTATCTGGATCTGCGCGCGCGCTGAGCAGGTCAGACCGCCCTGGCGGGTCCGCATTGCGGGCCCCCGGGCGGATGCCCGCCAGACCAATCCCGGCCAAACCAATCCTGGCCAGACCGTCACGCAGCAGCGCGTCTCTGGCCGACACCGCCGGAAAGACCGTGCCATATAGGCTGTGCCAGAAAGACGGTCCCACAAAGGCGATGTCATAAAGAAAAAGGGCGGCCCATCCGGACCGCCCTTTTCCATTGCCCCCAAACGGATTTGGCATCGTCCACCGATGCAACGGGATCAAAACACCCGGCATCGGCAGGCCGTCACCTCACCGATACGTCGAAATCAGAACGTCAGATCAGGCCGCCGAAAGCACGCGGGCCAGGTCAAAAAGCCTGCGACGCTGCGCCTCGGGAATCGAGTAGTAAGAGCGAACCAGCTCCAGCGCCTCTTTATCGGCCATCATATCTGCCTGACCATTATGCGGGATATCGCCCTCAGCCAGCCCTTCAAAGAAGAACGAGATCTGCACGCCAAGCGCATCGGCAATGTCCCAAAGCCGCGATGCGCTGACGCGGTTCATCCCGGTTTCATACTTCTGAATTTGTTGAAATTTGATTCCAACCTTATCGGCAAGTTGCTGTTGGGTCATCCCAACCATCCAGCGGCGATGACGGATTCGCTTGCCAACATGGGCATCAACAGGGTGCTTCATTCTCTACTCCGTACAACTTCTACCAGTAACCAAAACCTGTGAAGTGGACACCCTTTATATGGGCTCCCTGAAATTACTATAAGCATAAAGCATGCCACGACCAAAGACTTTCGCAGATTTTTTCCTGATTGATCCGTTAACCAGGAAACCTGCCATAATTGTCAGGTTGAATTGGCCGGGCAAGCGATCAATCCGGCCAGCCTGGCCCCATCCACCCTTAGGTGTCCGGGGTGAATTGCCACTCGCCTCATGCGATACTTTCATTTTGAACATCATTTCGATATTATTCTCATATTGAGAATGCGGGCTATGACAGATGCCCGCGCCGGACGCCAGCCCTGCGCCGCTTCGGCCTGCCAGCCCCTGCCCCCGCATATTTCCCCCCATGGCCGCGGAAAATCATTTGCTTTCCTGTTCTTGAGCGGGAACTGTGTCGCGCAACATATCCGTCAAATTTCAGGGGTTCCGATGAAAGCCTGGCAGACCCTGGCAACAGGCACCCCAATCGCCCTTTGTGACATCCCCGCCCCCACCCCCGCAAAAGGCGAGGCGCTGGTGCGCATGTTCGCCGCAGGGCTGAATTTTGCCGATCTGCTGATGAACCAGGGCCGCTATCAGCTGCGCCACCCCCTGCCCCTGACCGGCGGGCTGGAGCTGGCGGGCGAGCTGGTCTCGCTTGGGCCTGAAACCCAGGGGCCGCCCCCGGGCAGCCGGGTTGCGGCGCTGGTCTCTGCCGGGGCCTTTGCCGAATATGTGCGGGTGCCGGTCCCGGCCCTGGTCCCGCTGCCGGACGGGATGGATTACCCGGTCGCCGCCGGCCTGCAGATCGCCTGGGGCACCTCGCATCTGGCGCTGGCGGGCAAGGCACGGCTGCAACCGGGCGAGACACTGTTCGTCACCGGCGCGGCTGGCGGGGTCGGGCTGACTGCGGTTGCCATCGGGCGCCTGCTGGGGGCACGGGTGATCGCCTCGGTGCGCGGCGCTGAAAAGGCCGCGATCGCCCGGGCGGCCGGGGCAGATCTGGTGATCGACAGCGAGACGCCCGATCTGAAATCCGTGCTGCGCGAGCTGGGCGGCATTGATGTGACCTATGACACGGTCGGCGGCCCGGGTTTCGACGCCGCCATGCGGGCCACGCGCCCCGGCGGGCGGATGCTGGCCATTGGCTTTGCGGGCGGGGATGTGCCTCAGGTGCCGCTGAACCAGCTGCTGGTGCGCAATATCACCGTGATCGGCTTCTGGTATGGCGGCTATGCCGATTTCGCCCCGCAAGAGCTGCAAGACAGCCTGACCCAGTTGCTGAACTGGTGGCAAGAGGGCCGGATCCAGCCGCTGATCTCGGAAAAGCTGCCCTTTGAGCGCCTGCCCGAGGGACTGGAAACCATTCGCAGCCGCCGGGCGACCGGCAAGCTGGTGCTGCTTGCGCCGGAAACTGCGGGGCTATGAGCCTGGCAGTCCCGGTCAGGCCGAAGCCGCGCCATAAGCCGCACGCAGCTCGGAGATCAGCATCGCCCCGACCTCACTGACGCGCGGCGAAGCGAAACCCTCGGCGGTATAAAGCGCAATCCTCGTGCGGCCCAGCTGCGGCAGCGTGTTCTCACCGCTGATCGGCTGGGTGCCATCTGGCAGCCCACCACCGATCCGCACGGTTACAGCCAGATCGGCCGCGACCGAGGCCTCGATCACCTGCTCGCTGTCGCCATCGACCGCCATCTCCCAGGGGATGCCCGCCTGATCCAGCGCCGCCTGCGCCAGAGGCCGGAACAGGCAGCTTTGCTTGAACCCAAGCCGCAGCGGCCGGCGCTGCCAGGCGCTGCCCTCAACCGCCCCGATCCACAGCAGCTGACGTTCATGCAGCACCTCGGCCTCTGGGTCGGGCCGCTCTTCGGTGGTCAGCATCAGATCCAGCTTTCCCGCCTCGAAATACTCTTTCAGATGCAGCGTATATGAAGAGACAAGGTTGATCCGCATCAGCGGGTAATTCTGGCTCAGCCGTTTCAGGATCGGCGGAATCGCCGGATAGACAATGTCATAGGGAACGCCCAGCCGGATCTCTCCCTCATATTGCCCATGGCCCAGCCGCGACAGGGCCTCGTCGTTCAGCTCAAGCATGCGGCGGCCGTAAGACAGGAGCATCTCGCCCTCAGGGGAAAGCAGCATCTTGCGCCCGGCCCGCAAAAACAGCTGCAGATCAAGCGCTTCTTCCAGCCGCCGGATCTGCATCGAGACCGCCGATTGCGTCAGAAAAAGACTGCCCGCCGCCCGCGTGACGCCGCCCAACTCGGCGACCATCACAAAAGACCGCAGGGCGGTCAGATCGAGGTTTCGCAGCATATCACAAATCCTGATGTATTTCCCGACAATCATTCATTTCCATTATGCAGGTTTATGCATCAGACATCAAGCGTGGCATCAGACAACGTGATGATCACAAGGAAACGCATCATTTTTTGAGATACACCCACAGGAGAGTTGCGATGTTTACCCGCTCTGCCCTTTTCCCCGCCAGGCTATGGCACGGCCTGCGACGGCAGCTTTCTTTGCGGCGGCTTGCGGCAAAATTCTCGATGCTGATTGCATTGCAGCGCAGCCGCAAAAAGCTGCGCAGACTAAGCGATGACAGCCTGCACGATATCGGCCTCAGCCGGGAAATCGCCGAGGCAGAAGCTGCACGCCAGATCTGGGATCCGCCTGCGCATTGGCGGCAAAGCTGAGCTCACAGCTGTGCAGCCAGCGCGGCAGACAAAACGCGCGTCGAACCCCGGCAGGACCACAAATCCACCTTTAGGATCAAAGCACGACAGCACGGATTCACCTGGGCACAAGGACGCGCACAACCACGCGCGTATCGACACGCCCCTCTCTGCGCGGCTTTTCTCTGGCGCGGCTTTGCGCCTGAGGCCTGGTGCCTGAGACCTGAGACCTGAGACCTGAGACCTGAGACCTGAGATCTGGCATCTGAAGGCTGGCATCTGAGGCGGGCGGCCGCCAAAAGCCCCGGACAACCAAAGGTAGCCAAAGCCAGGCCGCAACGATGGATAGCCGAAAAAATGCAATGCATTTGCTACCATAACGCGGATTTTAACGTGAAATCTGCCCGGAAATCCTTGAAATTTCGTGCCAGCTTTCCGATATTCGGGCAGTAAGGTGCGCCGGACCCCCCGGCGTTGCCCTTAGGGACAACATCGGAGGCTTATTATGGCTCAATATGATACGGTCGGCGGCGTAGGCGTTGGCGCCCGCGCTCAGATCGACGAGGGGCTTCGCGCCCATATGAACAAGGTCTACGGGCTTATGTCCGTGGCAATGCTGATTACTGCGGCTGTTGCCTGGGGCATCGCCGGCCTGACCACCACCACCGATCCGTCGCAGGCCGTCGCAGGTCTGCGCAATGGCGTCTATCTGACCAGCCTTGGCGAAACGCTTTACGCCTCGCCGCTGCGTTGGGTGCTGATGTTCCTGCCGCTGGTGATGGTTTTCGCCTTTGGCGCGCTGATCAACCGCCTGTCGGTCGCAGCGGCACAGCTGTTCTTCTACGTCTATGCAGCAGCCATGGGCCTGTCGCTGTCGTGGATCTTCATCGTTTTCACCGGCGGTTCGATCGCATCGACCTTCCTCGTGACCTCGATCGCCTTCCTGTCGCTGTCGCTTTACGGCTATGTGACCAAGCGCGATCTGTCGGGCATGGGCACCTTCCTGATGATGGGTCTTGTTGGCCTGATCGTCGCCATGGTGGTGAATATGTTCCTGCAATCCGAGGGTCTTGCTTTCGCAATCCCGGTGATCGGCGTGCTGATCTTCGCAGGCCTGACCGCCTATGACACGCAAAACATCAAGAACACCTACATCCAGCATGCGGTGGCAGGTGACCAGGAGTGGCTGGGCAAGGCCGCCATCATGGGCGCGCTGAACCTTTACCTGGACTTCATCAACCTGTTCATGTTCCTGCTGCAATTCCTCGGCAACCGCGAATAACGGTTTCCGCCTGATCTGAGACCATTGCCCCGC
The DNA here is from genome assembly GCF_013155295.1 of Pseudogemmobacter hezensis. Taxonomy (GTDB): domain Bacteria; phylum Pseudomonadota; class Alphaproteobacteria; order Rhodobacterales; family Rhodobacteraceae; genus Pseudogemmobacter; species Pseudogemmobacter hezensis. The sequence continues at coordinate 100,548 of NZ_JABJXT010000001.1, forward strand.
GGTGCTTTCCAGCCCGCGGGGCTTTTCGTTGAAATGGTGCTGCGGTCAAAATGTCTGCACGAAACAGGGCCGGGCTTCACCGATACCTCCTGATCGGGCGGGCGCTACAACCAGAGAGAGGGCAGCACATATGCCCTGGCGGCCATGCTGCCCGCCCCGACAGATCAGAAATTTCGGTAGATGCAAATCGATGGATGCAAAAGGGCAAGTTCCATCCATTTCCCCCATCGTCCCCCATCGTCCCTCGTCCTGCGGCAGGGCCGTCAGCGGCACCCTGCCCCTCGGGCGGGCGGGTTGCTTCGCTCCGCCGATCGTGAAGCAACAATCTGTCACGGGCCTTTCCATAGTTGCGCATTCTGACTATAGTGGCGGCAAGAAAAGGCAGGCAGTACAGCGCGACAATTCCCAGATCAGGCCACGGGTTCAGCGTAATTCAGGCGCGGCCCCGGCAGATCATATGCCCGGATGCGGGCGGGACAGATCAGCTGCAGGCCCTGGAAACAGTTTTATAACGCGGCAAACAGACCGTGAATGGCGTGAATGAGGGCGGAAATGAGCAGAGGTGATCAGCCGGTCGAAATGGGTTCTGTGCCCGCCCCCGGCTATTCAGCGTTCAGGGATCCTGCGGCGGTCGCAGCGGTCGGCGCAGGTCAGGACAAGCGGCGCACGGATGCAGCTGTCGCATCACACCGCACTGCGACAGGCCGCACTGCGACGGGCCGCACCGGGGCAGGCCGCGTCAGCGCGATGCTGCTGGCCGGTGTTGCGGCGCTCGCCCTCGCGGGATGTGAGCCCGGCACCGGGCCATTCGCCTCTTCGCCTTCCGGGGCTGCAGCCAGCGATGCCGCCGCAGGCAAGGCAGCCGCGCAGACCCGTCGCTCTACCCGGATTGTCGACCGCGATGTCGAGGCACCCCAAGTGTTTCAGGTCACCGAGGACGCGCTTTGGGATGGCCGCCCCTCGCTGGGCGGTGTCTGGGTGGCCTCGCCCGATGCCACCGACCCTGAGCGCGTGATCATGCGCAACCAGGCGAACGGCAAATTCGTGATCGGGGCGCTGTTCCGGCGCGAGCGCGACAATCCCGGCCCGAAGCTGCAGATCTCTTCGGATGCAGCCGAGGCGCTTGGCCTGCTGGCAGGCGCGCCGGGCAAGCTTTCGGTCACCGCATTGCGCCGCGAAGAGGCCCCCGAGGCCACACCAGAAACCCCGGTGCTGGACAGCAATGAGGCCCTGGCCGCGGCCCCTGCCGCAGCAGGCGCAGGTGCAGGCGTAGCGGCGGCCGTCAGCACAACCGCGCTCGACACGCCTGCAGCCGGTGCAACAGCCGATGCCAAAGGCAAGCCCGCAGCGGCAGGCGCTGCTGCGACCGCCACAGCGGCGGCGGCCGCACCTGACGCAAACGCACCGAAAAAGACCAAACGCCAGCTGCGCCGTGAGGCACGAGAGGCCGAGGCCGCCGCAAAGGCGCAGGCAAAAGCCCAGGCTGCAGCCAATGCCCAGGCCGCCGCAGCGGCCCCCTCTGGCCAGCCGGCCGCCGCAGCCACCGCCCCGGCGGTTGCAGCAATCGCCACCACGGCCCCTGCGGCCCCCGCCAGCCCAGCTGCAAAACCCGCCGCCCCGTCCGGGCGCTCGATCCAGATCGGCTTCTTCTCGCAAGAGGCCAATGCCACCCGCGCCCAGAGCCAGCTGTCCAAGGCCGGTGTCAGCGCCCAGGTGCGCAAGGAAAGCTCGCAGGGCAAAGATTACTGGTCGGTCTTTACCAAAGGTGACGCCGCCACCCTGAAGAAGATCAAATCGGCCGGCTTTGCCGATGCCTATATGATGAAATAGGAAAGTGACGATGGTTCTGAGACGGATTTCCGCCCGCCTGAAACTCGGCTTTGCGCTGGTTGTGATGACGCTGGCCCCGGCTCAGGCCTTTGAGACCCAGGCCCGTGCCGCCTGGGTCTATGACGTGACGACCCACACCGTTTTGCTGGACAAAAACGCGACCGAGGCGCTGCCACCGGCCTCTATGTCCAAGCTGATGACCATCAATATGATGTTCGAGGCGCTGAAATCGGGCCGGATGCAGCTGACGGATACCTTCTCGGTCTCAGAGAAGGCCTGGAAGATGGGCGGCTCGAAGATGTTCGTCAAACCGGGCGACCGCCCGACGATTGAGGAACTGCTGCACGGGATCATCATCAATTCCGGCAATGATGCCTGTGTGGTGGTGGCCGAGGGCATGGCCGGGACCGAAGAGGCTTTCGCACGGCTGATGACCGAACGCGCCCATGAGCTGGGCATGGCGAATTCGACATTCGCCAATGCCTCGGGCTGGCCCAATCCCGACCACCGCATGAGCGTGCAGGATCTGGGCATCCTGGCCGTGCGGCTGATCGAGGAGTTTCCTGAATATTATCCGATGTTTGGCATGACCGGCTTTGTCTATAAAGACCGCGTCCCCTCAAACAGTGAGAACCGCAATCCGCTGCTGCGCATCAAGGGCGGCGACTGGCAGGCCGATGGTCTGAAAACCGGCCATACCGAAGAGGCGGGCTACGGCCTTGTCGGCTCTGCGGTGAAAAATGACGGGCGGCGGGTGGTTTTCGTGATCACCGGCCTTCCCTCGGATGCGGCCCGCGCCCAGGAATCAGAGGCAATCGTGAACTGGGCATTCCGCCAGTTTGCCGCGAAAACCGTGGTTCGCCAGGGCATCCGCGTCGCCGAGGCCGAGGTTTTCATGGGCGAGGCTGCAACGGTTGGCCTGACCCCGGCGAAAGACCTGACGCTTTTGCTGCCGACCATGGGCCAGACCGCGATTGACGCCAATGTGGTCTACAAAGGCCCGATCCCCGCCCCCATCGAGGCGGGCCAGCAACTGGCCGAGCTGATCCTGCGCATCCCCGGCCTGCCCGAACACCGCGTGCCGCTGGTCGCCGAGACCCCGGTGCAAAAGGCCGGTTTCATGCGCCGCCTTTCGGTCACCTCGGGGATTTTGTGGAAAACCTATGTTGCGGGTGATGCCGCTCAGGCCAGCTGAGGCGGGTTTGGCGGGACTTTTCCTCTCATTTGAAGGGATCGACGGATCCGGCAAAAGCACCCAGGCCCGCCGCCTGGCTGAGGCTTTGCGCGCCGAGGGCCGCTCTGTCACCCTGACGCGCGAGCCTGGCGGATCGCCCGGGGCCGAGGAAATCCGCCGCCTCGTGCTGGAGGGCACGGCTGATCGCTGGTCAGCCGAGACCGAGATCCTGCTGTTCACCGCCGCGCGGCGCGACCATCTGGAAAAGACCATCCGCCCGGCGCTGGCGCGGGGTGATGTGGTGATCTGCGACCGCTTTGCCGATTCAACGCGGGTTTTCCAGGGCCTGACCCGCGGTGATCTGACCGCTACCGTCGACCGCCTGCATGATCTGATGATCGGCACCGAACCGGATCTGACGCTCCTGATCGATCTTGATCCCGCCGAGGGCCTTGCCCGCGCAACCTCCCGACAGGGCGCAGAGATGCGGTTCGAGGATATGGGCCTTGGCTTTCAGACCCGGGTGCGTGAGGGGTTTCTGGCGCTGGCGAAAAAGCACCAGCGCTTTCGCGTGATCAACGGGGCCGCCCCCCCCGACCAGGTCGCCGCCGCGATCCGCCAGACCATCGCCACCGCGCTGGCGTAAGGCTTGCGCATCGGGGCCCGGCGGGCGCATAAAGACCCACGCAAGACATGGGCCACCCCTTCCCCCACCCGCCCCCACATGCGATGACCGCTTATGGCTGACGATTCTGATCTTCCCGAACCCGACCGCAGCGAGGGCGCTCCGCATCCGCGTGAGACCGGGGCGCTTTACGGTCAGGCCCGCGCCGAGGCCGGTTTTCTTGAGGCCTGGAATCAGGGCCGCCCGCATCACGCCTGGATGCTGACCGGGCCAAAGGGGGTGGGCAAAGCCACCCTTGCCTGGAAGATCGCCCGTTTCCTGCTGACCACCCCCGATGCCGATGGCGGGCTTTTCGGCGCACCAGAGCCGCCCAGCAGCCTCGACACCGATCCAGAAAGCCCCACCGCGCGGCGGATGCGGGCCCTGGCGGAGCCGCGCCTTTTTCTTCTGCGCCGTGCGCCGAATGAAAAGCGCAATGCGATTTCCCAGGTGATCACCGTCGATGAAGTGCGACGGATGAAAAGCTTCTTTTCACTTTCCGCAGCCGACGGCGGCCGACGGGTGGCGATTGTCGATTCCGTCGATGAGATGAACCCCAACGCCGCCAACGCGCTTTTGAAACTGCTGGAAGAGCCACCGCCGCAGACGTTTTTCCTGCTGATCTCGCATCAGCCCGCGCGGCTTTTGCCGACCATCCGCTCGCGCTGCCGCGAATTGCGGCTGCAGACGCTGCCCCCTGAGGCGCTCTCTGACGCGCTGACCCAGGCCGGGGGAGCTGTGGCGCCCGAGGACATCATCGCCCTGACCGAGCTTGCGGGCGGATCGGCCGGTGAGGCCTTCCGGCTGACCAATCTTGAAGGGCTGCAGACCTATCAGATGCTGGTCAATCTTTTCGCAGGCATGCCGCGCCTTGACCGCCCCCGGGCGCTGGCCCTTTGTGAGGCCGCCGGGGCACGCGGCCAGGGTGAGCGTTTCGATCTGATCCTGACCCAGATCGAGCAGCTTCTCTCGCGCCTTGCCCGCGCCGCCGCCCGGCGCGAGACGCCACCCGAGGCCGCGAATGGCGAGGCGGCGCTTTTCGCGCGGCTCGCCCCCGATCACGCCTCGGCCCGCCCCTGGGCCGAACTGGCGCAAAGCCTGACCTTGCGCGCCCGGCGCGGCAAGGCCGTTAACCTTGACCCCGCCGCGCTTCTTATGGATATCCTGCTTCGGACGGATGCCACGGCGGGAACACTGATCCCCGGATAGATGATGACCAGCGACCTGACCTCTCGCCCTGCTCTGGTTGACAGCCACTGCCACCTGGACTTCCCCGATTTTGAGGGCCAGACCGATGATCTGATCGCCCGGGCGGCGGCGGCGGGGGTGACGCGGATGGTGACGATCTGCACCCGCATCGCGCGGCTGCCGATCTGCCAGGGCCTGGCTGAGGCGCATCCGGGCGTCTTCTACACATACGGCGTTCACCCGCTGCATGTGACCGAAGAGCCCGAAATTTCGGTGGCGGAGCTGGCGGCCCTCAGCCAGCATCCGAAATTCGTGGGCCTGGGCGAGACCGGGCTTGATTACCACTACACCCCCGCCACGCGTGAGGCGCAGATCAAAAGCCTGCGCATCCATATTGAGGCCGCGCAAGAAACCGGCCTGCCGCTGATCATCCATGCCCGCGCCGCCGACCAGGATATGGAAGACATCCTGACCGAGGGCATGAAGATCGCCCCCTATAGCTGCGTGATGCATTGCTTTTCCTCAGGCCCGAGGCTGGCGCAGGCGGCGCTTGAGCTGGGTTTCTACCTCTCGATGTCGGGGATCGCGGCCTTCCCCAAAAGCCAGGAGATCCGCGACATCTTTGCCGCCGCGCCGCCAGATCGTATCCTGGTTGAGACCGACAGCCCCTACCTGGCCCCGCCCCCCTTCCGCGGCAAACGCAATGAGCCCGCCTATGTCGCCCATACCGCCAAAGTCGGCGCCTCCCTTTACGGCCTGTCAGAGGCCGCCTTCGCCGAGCTGACCAGCGCAAATTTCGACCGCCTTTTCCCAAAGGCCCGCCTTGCCTTACCCGCCATCGACGCGCAGAGGACAGCATGAGCACCCTGCGTTTCACGATCCTTGGCTGTGGCTCATCGGGCGGTGTGCCGCGCATCGGTGGTTTCTGGGGCGATTGCGATCCGGCGCAGCCGAAAAACCGCCGCCGCCGCTGCTCGATGCTGGTCGAACGGGTGGGAGATGCGGGCACCACCCGCGTGCTGATTGACACCGGCCCCGACCTGCGTGAGCAGCTGCTGGATGCAGGTGTCGGCAGCCTTGATGCGGTGATCTACACCCATTCGCATGCCGATCACGTCCATGGCCTGGATGATCTGCGCCAGGTGGTCCTGAATATGCAGCGCCGCCTGCCGGTCTGGGCCGATGGTCCCACCCAGGAGGCGCTGATCTCGCGCTTTGGCTATGCCTTCGTGCAGCCCGCCGACAGCGCCTATCCACCGATCCTTGAGATGAACAGCATCAAAGGCACGGTGACGATTGACGGTGCCGGGGGCAGGCTTGATTTCACCCCCTTCACCGCCGGGCACGGCACAATCGACGCGCTTGGCTTTCGGATCGGGCCGCTGGCCTATCTGCCCGACGCCGTCTCGCTGCCCGAGGCAACCTGGCCGCTGCTTGAGGGTCTGGATTGCTGGGTGGTCGATGCGCTACGCCATCAGCCGCACCCAACCCATGCCCATCTGGCAATGACGCTGGACTGGATCGCCCGCGCGCGTCCCAGCCGCGCGGTGCTGACCAATATGCACCTCGATATGGATTACGACAGCCTCTTAACCACGCTGCCGCCCCATATCCGCCCCGCCTTTGATGGGATGGTGATCGAGTATCCCTCCGGCAGCTGAAGGCCCCGGAAAACACCCTCTCTGGCCAAAGCGAGCCTGCGCCCATGTCCGCCTTACTCGACGTTATCCTGCCGGTTTTCCTGCTGATCGGCTGTGGCTGGCTGGCGGCCCGCTTTGGCGGCTTCAGCGAAAGCCATGTCGATGGGCTGATGAAATTCGCGCAAAGCTATGCCCTGCCCTGCGTGCTGTTTCGTGGTGTGGCAGAGCTGGATCTTTCGGCGGCCTATGATCCGGGGCTGATGCTGTCTTTCTACATTGCCGCTTTTGCGGGTTTTGCGATCTGCTTTTCAGGGGCGCTCTGGCTGTTTCAAAGGCCGCTGACCGATGCCATCGCCATCGGATTTGCCGGAATGTTCTCCAACTCGCTGCTGCTGGGCCTGCCAATCACCGAGCGCGCCTATGGGCCAGAGGCGCTGGCGGGTAACTTCGCCATCATCTCGATCCACTCGCCGCTGTTCTACGGGCTGGGGATCTCGCTGATGGAATGGGCGAAGTCGCGCGATCAGGGTATCTCGCTGCCACGGCTTTTGCGCAAGATCGCCAATGCGATATTGCATCAGCCGCTGGTGGTGGGGATCATCATCGGCTTTGTCGTTAATCTGAGCGGGATCGGCCTGCCCGGCCCGGTATGGTCAGGGGTGAATATGCTGGCCATGGCGGCCCTGCCTGCGGCCCTTTTCGGTCTGGGCGGCGTGCTTTGGCGCTATCGCCCCGAGGGGGATCGCTGGGCGATTGTGATGGTCTGTGTGACCTCGCTGGTGATACATCCGGCGCTGGCCTGGAGCATCGGTCGCGGCATTTTCGGGGTCAGTGATGCGGCTCTGCGCTCTCTGGTTCTGACCGCGGCCATGGCGCCCGGGGCGAATGCCTATATGTTCGCGCATATGTATGGGGTGGCCAAACGGGTCAATGCATCGGCGGTGCTTTTTGGCACCGCCTTTTCAATCCTGTCAGTCTGGATCTGGTTGCAACTGCTGCCATGAAGCGCAACCCCGGAGTTTTGCAAAACTCCGGACCGATTTCCTGAAGGAAATCGGGGGCGCTTTCAGCGCCCCGTCACCCCGCGCAGACGGTCAGAGCGTCGCCGCAAAACCTCAAGCGTGGTCAGCAAGGCGATTGAGATCACCACAAGGATTGTCGCAACCGCCAGGATTGCCGGGCTGATTGCCTCACGGATCCCGTTCCACATCTGCCGCGGGATCGTTTGCTGCTCTGGCCCGGCGATGAACAGAACCGCTACCACCTCATCAAATGAGGTGACAAAGGCGAAGAGCGCGCCCGAGATCACCCCCGGCAGGATCAGCGGCATGATCACCTTGAAAAAGGTAGTGCGCGGGTTGGCGCCAAGGCTGGCCGAGGCCCGGATCAGCGACTGATCAAAGCCCGAAAGCGTCGCCGTCACCGTGATGATCACAAAGGGAATGCCAAGCGCCGCATGCGCCATAATCACCCCGGTATAGGTCGAGGTCAGCCGCCAGGGCTGCGCCTCGCTGCCGCAGGTGATGCCAATCACGCCGCAGGGGTTCGAGTAGAAGAAGAACATCCCCGTCGCCACGATGATGATCGGCACGATCATCGGCGAGATCAGAATGGCCATGATCAGCCGCCTGTAGGGCATCTCGGGGCGCGACAGACCAAGGGCTGCCAGCGTGCCCAGCACCGTTGACAGGATCGTCGCCCAGAACCCGATGATCACCGAGTTTTTCGCAGCCTTCACCCAGACCGCATTGGCCCACATGTCTGACCAGCCGCCCCCCTCGGACTGCATGCCCTTGGTCACCAGCTCGTTATACCAGCGCAGGCTGTAGCCCTCTGGATCCAGCGTCAGCATTTTGCTGGTGAAGGTGAAATAGGGTTCGGCGTTGAAGGAAAGCGGGATGATCACCAGGATCGGCGCGATCAGGAAGATGAAGATCAGCGTGCAGATCACCAGGTAGGTGTAATACCAGATACGCTCAAGCGGGTCGGCATAGGACGGAAGGGCCATGTCTCTTTATCTCCTTCTCAGCCGAGTTTCAGCTTGTCGATGCCGATCAGGCGATCATAAAGCCAGTAAAGCACCAGCACGCCCGCCAGCAGCATCGCCGCCAGCGCCGCCGCCTGGCTCCAGTTTGATTTGGTCATATGGAACTGGATCTGGTTCGAGAAAAGCTGCCCATCGGCGCCCCCAACCAGCGCTGGCGTGATGTAATAGCCGACCGCCAGGATGAACACCAACAGCACCCCTGCCCCGATCCCCGGCAGCGTTTGCGGCAGGTAGATGCGGCGGAAGGTGGTCCAGGACGTGGCCCCCAGCGAGCGCGCGGCGCGGGCATAGCTGGGCGGGATCACCCGCATCACCGAGTAAAGCGGCAGCACCATGAAGGGCAGCAGAATATGCACCATCACGATAATGGTGCCGGTCTGATTGTAGATCATCGCCAGCCGGCCGGATTCGTCGATGATCCCCAGCGAGACCAGCACCGAATTCACCACACCCTGCCCCTGCAACAGCACAATCCATGAGGTGGTCCGCACCAGAAGCGAGGTCCAGAACGGCAGCAGCACCAGGATCATCAGCAGATTGGCCTTCGCCATCGGCAGCGTCGCCAGCATATGCGCGACCGGGAAGGCCAGCAGCAGACAGATCCCGGTAATCACCGCCGACAAAAGGAATGTCTTGACGTAGAGCCAGAGATAGACCCGGTTCGTCTCGGCCACTTTTTCCACCCCGCCATCGGCCGAGCGCTGCATATCCAGCCCCGTCAGATAGAAATCGGTGGTCCAGGGCGAGGCTGCCTCGCGCATGGCGACCCAGATCAGCGGCTCGCCCCATTTGCGGTCTGCGGCCAGCAGCGCCTCTTTGAAAGGCGGGGTCAGATCATCGGCATTTCGCGCCGATGCGGTGAAAAGCGAGCGCGTGCCCGGCACCGAATAATTGATCCGCGTTCCGGCCTCGCCAGCCAGACGGTTCTCCTTCATCAGCACCAGATCGGCGGCAAGCGCGGCATAGGCCGCCTCATCGGGGGCGGTACCCTGCGGGTTTGCATCGAACCAGGCCGCCAGATTGGGCGAGGTTTTCGAGAAGCCGTCATGATAGACCGAGCGTTGCAGCATCTGGCCAATCGGAATTGCAAAGGTCAGCAGAATGAACAGCAAAAGCGGCAGCACCAGCAGGAAAGCCCGCCGCTTTGCCCGCGACTGCGCTTTGGCCAGCGCCGCCTTCAGCGGGCGGCCATCTGCGGTGGTAAGGGGGGCGGTCGTCTCTGCCATGCTTGTTCCTCAGGTATTCATGCGGTCGTCACGGCGATCCTGGCCTTGTGCGCCCTGGGCCCCGACCACCCCCCGCATGAAGCTGCGGGGATGCTGTCATTCGGTCTTGCCGCGCCCAAAGCGGCGCAGTCATCTGTCGCTACGGGCCGCCTGGGGCCCCAGTCGGCATAAGGCCACCAAAGCCTGGCCAGGCTTTGCAGTCTCTTTACTCTTCGGGCAGCGGCGCGAATGTGACGCCGATCTCGGCCCGCTCGGCCTCACTCATCTGCGCCAGCATCACCCGGGTCGTATAGCTGCCCTCGACCGAGCCATCCTCGCGGTAAAGCATCCAGTCGCTGATCTGCGCCACCGGAACCACGGCGATATCGCCCATCTCTCCGGTGAATCCCTGCGGCTGATTGGCAAAACGGCCAAGGACGGTGTCGCCCTCGATCCGCTCGACGCCGACCCAGATATGCTCAACCTCTGTGTCGCCCCATTCGGTCGGATGCGCCCATTTCACCATATAGTCGCTGCCCGACAGATCAGCGGCGGCGGCACGCTGCAAAAAGCCCGGCAGGCTTTTCTTCGCATCTTCGATCGCCTTGTTCATCGCGGCGTCGCCCGCCTCAAAGACAGTCACCTCATCGGCGGCTGCAGGGCCAGTCTGGGCAACAAGCGCGCTAAGCGCGGATGCCCCCAGCAGGCTGGCTGCGAACAGGGTAGCCCTGAACCGGGTTGCAAGATCCGTTACAAACGCTGCGCTCACAATGGCACCTTTACCTGTGGGAAATGGCCACGGAGTTCGCCTCCGTGGCCAGGGAAAGCTTCAGTTAGAGACCAGCCATGCGTTGTAGCGCTCGCCCAGTTCGGTGTCGCGGTCGACCCAGAAATCGAGATCAGAACCAAGCGCATTGGTCATGTTCTCAGGCGAGGTCGGCAGGTTCGGCGACATCGGCACATCGGTTCCGAACACATTGCCAACCAGCGGTGCAGAGGACTTACGGGGCGGGCCGTAAGAGATATATTCGGCGGCCTTGGCCAGCGGCTCGGACGAGGTGGCGAATTTCACGAAATCAAGCGCGGCCGCCTCATTCGGGGCCCCTTTCGGGATCACATAGCCTTCCCATTCAAAGACCTGGCCGTCCCAGATGATCTTGAAGGGTTTGTTCTCGGCCACCGCGGCGTTGTAGATCCGGCCGTTCCAGCCCATGGTCATGGTGACTTCGCCATCCGCCAGCAGCTGCGGCGGCTGTGCGCCTGCTTCCCAGAACACCGCATCTTTCTTGATGGTGTCCAGTTTGGCGAAGGCGCGGTCCTGGCCCTCGGGGGTTTCCAGCAGGGCATAGACGTCAGCTGCGGGCACGCCGTCGGCCATCAGCGCCATTTCCAGCGTTGCTTTGGCGCCTTTTTTCACGCCGCGCTTGCCGGGGAATTTCTCAAGATCGAAGAAATCGGCAATCGTGGTCGGGCCCGCACCTTCGGGGAATTTCGAGGCATCATAGGCCACGACGGTCGAGAAGATATCGGTCGGGATCATACATTCGGTCAGGGTGCCGGCGATAAAGTCATCGGTCGCGGCCGTGCCATCAGCGCCCGCAGGCAGCGCGGCGGCGTCGATCGGGATGATCAGGCCTTCGTCGCAAAGACGCACCGCATCCGCGATCTCGACCGAGGCCACGTCGATGGTGACATTGCCCGCATCGACCTGCGCCTTGATCGGCGTGGCCGGATTGTCGGCATCGACCGAGTTCACCTTGATGCCGCTTTGCGCAGCGAAAGGCTTCAGATAGGCCTCTGTCTGGCTGTGGGTATAGGCGCCGCCCCAACCCATAACGGTGATTTCCTGCGCCATTGCAGGCAGCGCAAAGCCGCCAAGCGCGGTGGAGAGGACGAGCAATTTCTTCATTTCAGTCTCCCGTGTTGGTTGGTTCAACCCCGTAATGCGGGGAAATGGCTGGGCCGGATGCGGATCTGAACGCCCGCTTTAAAGGCCCGAATTATCGTCGCGCGCTGCCCTGGCCCGCAGCCTGAGGTACGGGCAGGGCTGTGGCCCGCCCGCGGGCGCCGCCGGTCAAATCGCGTCCAATGCGCGTGCATCCTGCGGATGCCAGCCGATGCGGATCTTTTCGCCCGGGTTCAGCCGGGTCTGGCCCAGCGTATTGCGGCATTTCAGCACGAAATCATCGCTGCCCGCGACCCGCATCCGGGTGCGCAGGATGTCACCCATATAGATCACCTCCAGCACCTCAGCATCAAGGCCATGCGCCCCTGCGGGCATCAGCTCGGGCTTGAACTCGATCCGTTCCGGGCGGATCGAGACCAGGGTCTTTTGCCCTTTGGCCGAGACATTGACGGGCGTTGCATCGATCAGCTCGCCCGTTTCCAGCCGGACCAGCGCCTTGCCCTCAGCGATCTCTTCGACAGTGCCGGGCAGTTTGTTGTTCTCGCCGATGAACTGCGCGACAAAACTGTTTTCGGGCCGTTCATAAAGATCGGCGGGCGGCGCAAGCTGCTGGATGCGGCCGTCATTAAAGACGGCGACGCGGTCAGACATGGTCAGCGCCTCGCCCTGATCATGGGTCACATAGACGACCGTGATGCCAAGGCTTTCATGCAACCGCTTGATTTCAAACTGCATATGTTCGCGCAGCTGCTTATCCAAAGCGCCCAGCGGCTCATCCATCAGGACCAGTTTCGGATCGAACACCAGCGCCCGCGCCAGCGCGATCCGCTGCTGCTGCCCGCCTGACAGCTGCGCCGGGCGACGGTTGGCGAAAGCGCCCATCTGCACCATATCAAGGGCGCGTTTGATGCGGGTCTCGCGCTCATCCTTGCCCATGCCGCGCACTTCAAGTGGGAAGGAAAGGTTCTCACCCACCGTCATATGCGGGAAAAGCGCGTAATTCTGGAAGACCATGCCGATGCCACGCTTATGCGGCGGCACCTGATTGATCGGGCGACCATCCAGGCGGATCTCACCATGGGTTGCAGTTTCAAACCCGGCCAGCATCATCAGACAGGTGGTTTTGCCAGAGCCCGACGGCCCAAGCATGGTCAGAAACTCACCCTCGGCAATGTTGAGATTCAGGTCTTTGACCACCAGCGAGACGCCATCATAGCTTTTCTGAACATGCTCGAAAGCGACGAAGGCGTTGTTACCCGAAACTGAGGTCACGCAAGTCTCCCTGATATTTATTGGCAGCCTGGCTGCTCTCTTGCCTCTGACGTAAGCAAATGCCGCAGCGCATTGCAACGCCCAAGTCACAAGAGCCGCATCCAACCGGAATGACAGCGCTAACACAGGAAAAACGCCTGCCGCCCGGGCGATAGCCAGGAAATTATGCAATTTCGCCGCCAGAAGCCGGCGCGGCGCGGCGGGCGCATTGCACAGATTTTGGGCATGTGGTTGATTCTCCAGGCGTTAATGAAACGCCACCTGGCGCATCACGCCCGGGGGGCGGCCCTGTTGGTGGCAGCTGCGCCCGTCAAGTGGGGGCCCCGTCAAGCGGGGCCGCCAGTCAAGCGGGGCCGCCCAGCTCTGCCTTGCCTGCCCATTTCCCCTGCCCGCCCAGGCCTCTTTGCCGCCAATTTCCCTTGCGACTCGCACCGAGCCGACCTATGGCGAAGCCATGACCCAGCCCCTGATCTCCCAGCCTCAGCGCCTCCTCATCATCGACTTCGGTTCGCAAGTCACCCAGCTCATCGCCCGCCGTCTGCGCGAGCTGAGCGTGTATTGCGAAATCCACCCCTATCAAAGCGTCACCGACGCCTTCCTGAAGGACTTCGCGCCAAAGGCCGTGATCCTGTCGGGCGGCCCGGATTCGGTGACCCGTGAGGGCAGCCCCCGCGCGCCCGAGGGCCTCTGGACGGCGGGCATCCCCGTCCTTGGCATCTGCTATGGTCAGCAGACCATGATGCAGCAACTGGGCGGCCTGGTCGAATCCGGCCATGGCACCGCCGAGTTTGGCCGCGCCTTCGTGACCCGCAAAGGCCCCGACCTCGAGATCCTCGACGGCTGGTTCCAGGCCGGCGACGAGCAGGTCTGGATGTCGCACGGCGACCATGTCTCGAAGATCGCACCGGGCTTTGAGGTCTATGGCACCTCGCCCAATGCGCCCTTTGCGATCACCGCCGATCCCGCGCGCCGCTTCTATGCCGTGCAGTTCCACCCCGAGGTGCACCACACCCCCAAAGGCGCGAAACTCTATGAGAATTTCGTGCGTCTGGCGGGCTTTACCGGCGACTGGACGATGGCGGGCTACCGCGAAGAGGCCATCGCCAAAATCCGCGCCCAGGTCGGCGACAAACAGGTGATCTGCGGCCTTTCTGGCGGCGTTGACAGCTCGGTCGCGGCGATCCTGATCCATGAGGCAATCGGCGACCAGCTGACCTGCGTCTTTGTCGACCACGGCCTCTTGCGCAAGAACGAGGCGGCGGAAGTCGTCAAAATGTTCCGCGACAACTACAAGATCAAACTGATCGCGGCGGATGAATCGGATCTGTTCCTGAATGCCCTCGAAGGCATCTCAGACCCCGAGGTCAAACGCAAAACCATCGGCCGCCTCTTCATCGAGGTGTTCCAGAAATACGCGAACCAGATCGAGGGCGCAGAGTTCCTGGCCCAGGGCACCCTTTACCCCGATGTGATCGAATCCGTCTCCTTCTCGGGCGGCCCTTCGGTCACCATCAAATCGCACCACAACGTCGGCGGCCTGCCGGAAAAGATGGGCCTGAAACTGGTCGAACCGCTGCGCGAGCTGTTCAAGGACGAAGTCCGCGCTTTGGGCCGCGAGCTGGGCCTGCCCGCATCGTTCATCGGCCGCCACCCCTTCCCCGGCCCGGGCCTTGCGATCCGCTGCCCGGGCGAGATCACCCGCGAGAAACTGGCCATCCTGCGCGAGGCCGACGCCGTCTATATCGACCAGATCCGCAAACACGGCCTCTATGATGAGATCTGGCAGGCCTTTGCCGCGATCCTGCCGATGAAAACCGTGGGCGTGATGGGCGACGGGCGCACCTATGACTACGCTGTCTCGATCCGCGCGGTCACATCCGTTGACGGCATGACCGCCGACACCTACCCCTTCACGCATGACTTCCTCGGCGAGACGATGACCCGCATCATCAATGAGGTGAAAGGCGTGAACCGTGTGTTCTACGACCTCACCTCAAAGCCGCCAGGCACGATCGAGCTGGAATAGGCAAAGCACCCAAAGGCGCCCCATCGGGCGCCTTTTTCAATTCCGCGCGGTTCAAAAGAAACAACGCCCGCCCCCTGGCACGCGGCAGCAGCCGTCGCAGCGGCCTCAATGGCCGCGCCCGACGGCGGCCCCCATCCGACACCCCCCCCTTTGCCATTGCAGGGCCACAGCCTTGCGATTATTCCAATGGCCGAACCCGCGCAAAAAGGCCGTTTCATGATCTATCCCTCCGGCGAAACCTATCTCGAAGCGAGCGAAAAGCGGGTCCTGCTTTTTGGGATGTCAGGGCTGGGCAAGACCTATCTCTCAAACATGCTGCGCAACGCCCCCGCAGATCGCGGCGGCTGGTTCCATTACTCGGTCGATTACCGCATCGGCACCCGCTATATGGGCGAATATATCGCTGACAACTTCAAACGCGAGGCGATGAAAGTGCCGCTCCTGCGCGAGCTGCTGATGTCGGATTCCGTCTATATCGCCTCGAATATCACCTTCAACAATCTCGCGCCCCTCTCAACCTATCTCGGCAAGCCGGGCGATCCGGCCAAAGGCGGCCTGCCCTTTGCTGAGTATATGAAACGCCAGGATCAGCACCGCCAGGCCGAGATCGACGCCACCCTCGACACCCGCCCCTTCATCGCCCGCGCGGGCGATCTTTACGGCTATCGCAACTTTGTCTGCGACACCTCGGGCTCGGTCTGTGAGGTGGTCAATCCATGGGATCCGCAGGATCCGGTGCTGTCGCAGCTGTCGAAAACCCTGCTGATGGTCTGGATCAAAGGCTCTGACGCCCATACCGAAGAACTGGTCCGCCGCTTTGACCGCGCGCCAAAGCCGATGTATTACCAGCCCGATTTCCTGACCCGCATGTGGGAAGAATATCGCACCAGCCATAACGTCACCGAAGACAGCTGCGACCCCGACCATTTCGTGCGCTGGACCTATGCAAAGGCGCTGGCCCATCGTCAGCCCCGCTATGCCGCGATGGCCGAATGGGGTGTCACCGTCACCGCCGAAGAGGTCGCTCTGGTCAAAAGCCCCGCAGATTTCGACGCTTTGATCGCCCGCGCCATTGACCGCAAGGCCCCCGACGCCTAGGTCAGGTTCTTCCCGCAAACAGGCGAAATTCAAGGAAAAGCCATGCCGATCACCCTGCCAGAGACCCTTCCCGCCTACCGCGTCCTGCAAGACGAGGGCGTGATGGTCATGTCGCCCGAGCGCGCGGCGCGGCAGGATATTCGGCCTTTGAAAATCGGCCTGCTCAATCTGATGCCGAAAAAGATCCAGACCGAGAACCAGTTCGCGCGTCTGATCGGGGCCACGCCTTTGCAGATCGACCTTTCACTGATCCGCATGTCTGAACATCAGACCAAAAACACCGCCGCCGAACATATGGAGACCTTTTACCGCCCCTTCCAGGAGGTAAAGGATGAGAAATTCGACGGGCTGATCATTACCGGCGCCCCGATTGAACATCTGGAATTCGACCAGGTCACCTATTGGGAGGAATTGCGCCAGGTCTTTGACTGGACACAGACCAATGTCCATTCCACCTTTGGCGTCTGCTGGGGCGGGATGGCAATGATCAACCATTTTCACGGCGTCAAAAAACACATCCTGCCGCAAAAGGCCTTTGGCTGTTTCCTGCAGGACAATGTCGCCCCCGCCTCGCATTATCTGCGTGGATTTTCGGATGACTGTTTTATCCCGGTCTCGCGCTGGACCGAAATGAAACGTGAGGAAATCGAAGGGGTTGACGGGATGAAAATCTTGCTCGACAGCAAAGAGACCGGCCCCTGCCTGGTCGAGGATGAAAAGCGGCGTGCACTTTATATATTCAATCATTTTGAATATGAAAATGACACGCTGAAGCAGGAATATGACCGAGACGTGGCCAATGGCACCCCGATCAATGTGCCTTCGCATTACTATCCCGGCAATGATCCCAGCCAGCGGCCGCGCAATCGCTGGCGCAGCCATGCGCATCTGCTTTATGGCAACTGGATCAATGAAATCTATCAGACCACACATTTTGACATGGATAAAATCGGCCGCTGAGGCCGTATAAAGGGGCGCGACATGGCAAAGAAGAATGATGATCTGCCCTTTGATGGCGCGATCAGCCGCTATTTCCAAAAGTCCGCGCCGAAATCCATCCGCCAGGCGATTGAGAAAGCGGGCAAGGATGACATCCTGACCCCCGGTTTCCCCTATGATCAGGAAATGGGCCGCAAAGACTATGACACCGCGATGGAGGGCCTGCAGCGTCAGCTGGTCCGCCTTCAGGCCGATGTCAAAGCCAGCGGCAAGCGGATCGTGGTGATCTTTGAGGGGCGCGATGCAGCCGGAAAAGGCGGCACGATTGCGCGCTTTCGGGAAAACCTGAACCCGCGCGTCGCCAATGTGGTCGCCCTGCCCGCCCCCTCAGACCGGGAAAAGGGCCAGTGGTATTTTCAGCGCTATATCGACTGGCTGCCCGCCAAAGGCGAAATGGTGCTTTTTGACCGCAGCTGGTACAATCGCGGCGTGGTGGAAAAGGTCTTTGGCTTTTGCTCGGATGCGGAACGCGCCACCTTCTTCCGCCAGGTGCCCGAGTTTGAGCATATGCTGGTCGATGAGGGCGTGATCCTGATCAAGCTCTGGCTTGAGGTTGGCCGCGCCGAACAGCTGCGCCGCTTCATGGAACGTGAGCAAGACCCGCTGAAGCAATGGAAGCTGTCCCCGATTGATATCGAGGGGCTGGCGAAATGGGACGAATACTCACAGGCGATCACGGAAACGCTGGAGCGCAGCCATAGCGAGCACGCGCCCTGGACGGTGATCCTGTCGGATGACAAGCGCCGGGCCCGGTTGGCGGCGATCCGTCAGGTGCTGCACCGCATCGACTATAAGGGCAAGGATGCCGCGCTGATCGGCCAGATCGACCCGCTGATCAGCGGCGGCCCGGGCCATCTGCAATCCAGCTGAGACAATCCGGCTGGGGCCAGCTGAGGCAGACCCGCCCCCGCCGCGCCCGGAACCCCCAGGCGCGGCAGGGCAAATATCTCAGCGGAACAGCACCAGCGCCGAGGGCGACCAGGACAGCTCCACCTCGGTGCCGACATCCATCACCGGGCGGCCAGGCACGTTGCGCATCGACAGCCGCACCTCGATATCGGTGCCGCCGATGAACACATCGTAAGAGGTCATGTCGCCGAAATAGATCACCTCGTCGATCTTGCCCGGCACTTTACGCTCTTCGCTGGACTGGCCCGGGAAGAGAAGCGTCAGCGCCTCGGGGCGCAGGCCCACCGCAGGCGTGCCGCTGTTCTCATCCGATGCGACCTGATCCGCGCCCAGCGTCACCCGGCCAAGGCCTTTGATATCAACCTCATAGCTGCCCGCGTTTTCCGAGAGGATCTCGCAGGGGATGAAGTTCATGGTGCCGATGAAATCCGCCACTTTGCGGCTGTTGGGGCGACGATACAGCGTTTCCGGGTCGGCCAGCTGCGCGATCTGGCCCTCGAACATCACCGCGATCCGGTCAGACATGACCAGCGCCTCTTCCTGGTCGTGGGTGACCAGAATGAAGGTGATGCCGACCTGGCGCTGCAGCTTGATCAGCTCGACCTGCATATGCTCGCGCATCTTTTTATCCAGCGCCGAGAGCGGTTCGTCCAGCAGCAGAACTTTCGGCTTCAGGATCAGCGCCCGCGCCAGCGCCACCCGCTGCCGCTGGCCGCCCGAAAGCGCATGGGCCGCGCGTGCGCCATAGCCCTTGAGGCCGACCATGGTCAGCGCCTCTTCCACCGCCGCGGCCTTCTCGGCCTTACTGCGCGGATCGCGGCGCAGCCCGAAAGCCACATTTTCCGCCACCGTCATATGCGGGAAGATCGCATAGCTTTGGAACACCATATTGGTGGGGCGAAGGTTGGCGGGCACATCGCTCATATCGCGGCCATCAATCAGAACGGCCCCGGAGTCGACGCCCTCAAAGCCTGCGATGGTGCGCAAAAGCGTGGTCTTGCCACAGCCCGACGGCCCCAGCAGCGAGAAGAATTCGCCCGCTTTGATGGTGCCATTGATCCCGCGCAAAGCGTGGTAATCGCCGTAATATTTCTGAATATCGCGGAACTCGATCATGGTCTGGCGATCGGCCGAAGGGGTGGGTTTCTTCGACAGGCTGGGTTGAGCGGTCACAGGAAGCCTCCGGAATCCTTGCCACCGATTTTGGCGATGCCACGGCGGCGGAAATATTCAGCAATTGCAAGCAAGATGATCGACAGGCCGACCAGGATCGTGCCCAAAGCCAGCATCGAGGGCACTTTGGCCGGGAAACGGAACTGGCCGAAGATATAGACCGAAAGGATCGGCTGGCCCGAGCCCAGAAAGTTCGCCACGATGAATTCATCGATTGAGATGGTGAAGGTGATCAGGAAGGATGACAGGATCCCCGGCATCACCAAGGGCAGAATGATCAGGCGGAAGGTCGAGGCAGGTGTCTCGCCCAGATCCAGCGCCGCCTCTTCGAATGAGCGGTCCAGCGACTGGAAGGCCGAGGTCAGCAGCGCGACTGAGAAGGGCGTGCAGATCAAGAGATGCCCCAGGATCACCGTGAAGATCGACAGCGGAATGCCAATCGCCATCAGCACGATCAGCAAGGACATCGCCACGATCATCTCTGGCAGCACCAGCGGCAGCATGATGAAGCCCATCACCGGCGCCTTGAACGGCCATTGATAGCGCACCGAGGACCGCGCGGCGAAGATGCCCAGGATGGTCGAAAGCGTCGCCACGGAAAGCGAGATGGTCAGGCTGTTTTTCAGCGCCTTCCACAGGTTCGGATCGGCCCACATCTCGCCAAACCACTTGGTGGTGAAGCCCGACAGCGGGAAGGCCACCACGGCGGCATTGTTGAAGGCAAAGACCGGCAGGATCAGAATCGGGCCGTAGAGAAACAGCAGATAGATGATCGCATAGGTTTTCAGGCCGGGGGCTTTGGTCATTTCCGGCCTCCGATAAAGCGTTTGTTCAGCAAGATGAAACCGACGCTGATAATGGCCACCGCGATCATTGCCGTTGCCGCCAGCGCAGATCCCATGGCGAAATTGCGCGACTTAAGCAGCTGTGTTTCCACGAAATTCGACACCATCGGCACTTTGCCACCGCCGATCAGCTCTGGCGTGACATAGTCGCCCGCGGTCGGAATGAAGACGATCAGCACCGCCGCGATCACGCCCGGCATCGACAAGGGCAGCGTCACGCGCAGGAAGGTGCGCCATTTGCTTTCGCCCAGGTCCTGCCCCGCCTCCAGCAGCGAGCGGTCCACCTTTTCCAGGCTGACAAAGATCGGCAGCACCGCAAAAGGCGCATAGGCATGGGCCAGCGTGATGATGATCGAGGGTACGCCATATTGCAGGATGTTCAGTTGCGTATCCATCAGCCCCACCCCCATCAGCGAGCTGTCCACGATCCCGTCATAACCAAGGATCGTGCGCCAGAGCGCGACACGGATGATGTAGCTGGTCCAGAACGGAATGGTGATCAGGAACAGCCAGAGCGACTTTTTCGACGGCTGCACGTGAAAGCTGACGAAATAGGCAATCGGATAGGCCAGCAGCACGGTTGCCAGCGTCACCAGCACCGAGACATTCAGCGACCTGAGCAGCACGATGTGATACTGCGGCCCGGTCAGCACCTTATAGTAATTCTCGCCGGTAAACGGCAGGTCAACCGCCCCCCGTGAGCCGGTCAGCAGCGAATAGACCAAAACTGTCGCCAAAGGTGCTGCCAGCAGCAGGAAGGTTACCACGGCTGGTGGCGCTATCAAAAGCCACCCGGTCCGCGCCTCAGAGGAGTTCGTTCGCGCCATCATCCCCCCAATATGCCGATCTTAAGGCCAGCATCTGTTTGATCAAAATACTGGCTCTGCTCTGGCTTTGATGCAAGCCCTGACCCGCCGACGCAAGCCGTTAAGCAGAAAAAAAGTGCACAGCCAGGGGGATTAACTGCACGAAAATTCAGCCTCTGATCATTTCGACAGCAATGGCGCGCTTGTGCAACTCGACATACAGCGCCGAGACAACCTTGGGCTGTCCGACGGCAACCTCAAGCGCGTCCGAAAGATGCCCTTCTTCGAAGCCATCCTCTTCTTCGACCCGCCAGATCATGTGACGTGCGGCACCATCATCATAAACCACCTCAAGCGCATCACCGCGACGGCGCCAGCCCAGAAAATCCGCGCCACCATCGGGGGCGTGGAAGAAGGTATTCTGTCCCATTTCGAGATCTCTTTTACTGCTCTTTTTTCCCATCGGACAACGGCAGCGCCGCGTCGTCAATCTTAAGAACAGCCGCTAACCTACCGAAATCACGATGCGAGTCCGCAATGCCACACTGGACCACCCCCCTTTGACGGGCGCAACACGCCCCCGGATCGCCCGCCTAGACCGCCAGCGCCGAGGGCGGGTTTGCCAACAGATCCGCCAGCTGATCCAGCCCCGCCTCGAAGTCACAGATCGGCAAGGCGCCGGGAATCGCGATGCGGATCGCATGCGGCGCCCTGCCCCCAACCAGCGCATATTCATCGGCCGAGCGCACCATGACCCCGCGCGCTTCGGCCATGCGCGAGAAAGATGAGGCCCGCCAGCCCTGCGGCAGGTTCAGCCAGACGAACGGCACCCCCGACTGCCAGGAAATGTCATAGCCCCCCAGCCGGTTCACCACGATCTGGATGCGATGGGCGAATTCGGCCTGCACCTTGGCCCGGATCTGCGCCGCCGCCCCCGAGCGGAACAGATGCAGCATCAGATCAGAGACCGGCCGCGCCAGCGCGAAGAACCCATATTGCGCCGAAAGCCGTCCCGCCTCGCCCATTCCCGCCGGGCAGATCACATAGCCAAAGCGCAGCGCCGCAGAGACGGTTTTTGAGATCGATCCGACCAGCCAGACCCGCTCTGGTGCCAGGGCGCGCAGCGTTGGCAGATCGCTTTCGGCCACCGAATAGCAGTCATCCTCAAGGATCTGCAGGTCATAATTGCGGGCGATTTCAGCGATTTGCAGCCGCCGCTCAATCGGCATCCGCCCGGTGGTCGGGTTTTGCGCCTCGCAGGTCAGGCACAGAACCTGGGGGCCATGACGGCGACAAACCGCCTCTAACGAGGCTGGGATCACGCCGAATTCGTCAATCTCAACGGCCACCACCTCGGCCCGCGCCGCACGCGCGGCATAGCGGAAACCGGGATAGGCCAGCTCCTCCAGCACGATCACCGGGCGGTCACCGCGCAGGCAACAATCCAGCACCAGCCCCACCGCATTCTGCCCCCCATGGGTCAGCATCACATCATCAGGCGTCGCAGGCCCGAGGATCCGGTCGCCCAACCAGGCCAGAACCTCAGCCCTGAGCGGATATTCCCCGGTCTGACTGGTGTAATCGGTCCAGCCCAAGCTGGTCGTCGCCGCCATCGCGGTCAGCGCCTCATGGAAGGCCTGGGCCTGGCCGACCTCTGGCACCTGCGGCGGGCGCATTTCAATATAGCCGGACATGCCGGGCTTGCGCTCGGTATAAAGGGGTTGGGTTGGCCCAAGACGCGGCTGGCTGGAGGCAACGAATGTGCCGCGCCCGACGGTCGCCTCAAGCAGGCCTTCCTGGGTTGCGATCTGATAGGCGCGGGCCACGGTGCCCGGGGTCAGATGCAACCGCCAGGCCAGATCACGCACTGTCGGCAGCTGGGTGCCAGGCGGCAGAGCGCCATTGCGGATCGCCTCGCGCAGGGCGCGGCTGAGACCCAGATATTTTGGCCCTGACCAGGAGGTCAGGTCGGGCAGCCATCTTGTATCAGGCACAATGTATCTCTGGCGGTTAATTGTCGAGCATTGTATTCATACTTACACCCTAGCAGCCAGATTGTATCAACACAAGGTAAATATCATGACCTGGCAAGTCGCAGAGACCCGCACCACGCAGATCACATCGCAGACCAGCCTGCCTATGGTGTCGCGCATGCTGATCGCATTGGGCTATGCGCTGGCCGGCTGGCGAAACCGCCGCCGTACACGGCGGGCACTTTCCTTGCTGGATACACGCCTGCTGCAGGATATTGGCCTGAGCGAGGCCAGCCGGGACGCCGAAGCCGCCAAACCATTCTGGCTGCCCTGACCTGCGCCGGAACGCCGGCAGCGGACAGGTGACAGCCTTAACGAACCCCTGAGCCTGGGGCCGGATCTTCCGGCCCCCTTTTTTTATGGCCTGCGCCCCTGCCCGTGGCCGGGCTGAAATTTACACGATGGGCGCAGGCGGCATTGTATCAAAGCATCCAGGCCAAAACGATACAATCCCGGAGACAGCCATAAAAAAGAGGCCCCCCGAAGGAGACCTCTTTTCTCTCATCCAACGGTAACCCATCAGATTCGCTGCATAAACCGTGTGGCTCAGCGGGCCAGAAGCTTTGCCTCATGCCGCTTCAGCGTGCGGCGTGCGGCGTGATATCCGTCAAGACCTTCCTGGCTCTTCAGATCAGGGAAGAGTTCAAAGATCTCATTGCGTTGGGCATTGCCCATCCCCTTCAGCGTATAGTCACCGGGCTGGAAGCTTTCGGTCCAGGCCCCGTTCGACAGCACGACCTCATGGCGGTCACACATGAAGTGGATATAACTGACACCGATCGAAGCGATCTGATGGATCCCTTTCGAGCCGACCAGGTGCTTTGCTGCGACCAGCACTTCGTGCTCGTCAAAGTAGAGCTGGGTGCGATCATTGGCGACCAGCAGGCGGTGGTTCGGCGAGACCAGCATATCACGCTCGGGCAGGCCATTGCCCAGGCTGTGCGCCCTGACCAGCACCGGCTGCAGATGGTTGTTCAGCCGCAGGTCCTGGCCCGAAAGCGCTTTTTCACCGATCCAGCGGATCTCCTGGATGCCATTGTCGCGGGTGATCACCCGGTCGCCGGCGCGCAGCTCTTCGACAGGAACCTCACCGCGCGGAGTGGCGATCATGGTGCCCGGCGTGAAGCAGGGGATCACATTCTCGATGTTCTGGAAGTCGAGATGCCCGACCTCATTGCCATCGGTGTCAAGGAAGTGAACCCGGCCGTTTTCAGGGTTGTCGGGGTCATAGACGATGCGCAGCGGGCCTGCATCCGACAGATCCAGCGTGTCGAAATCGTCGCCCTCTTCGCCGCCATCGATAAAGCTGCCGATGCCTGCGCCCTGGGTCTCGACCACAATGGTGTCACGATCTGCGCCGCCAAAGACGGTGTCGCCGCCGCCACTCAGGTGGATGGTGTCATTGCCCGCGCCGCCAAAGACAACATTGTTGCCCTCGCCGCCGTGGATCAGATCTTCGCCATCACCGCCGAACAGCGTGTCATTGCCGGCGCCGCCGAACAGCGTGTCATTGCCCGCATCGCCATAGAGGACGTCATCGCCCTCGCCGCCATAGGCCACATCATCGCCGGCACCGCCATAAAGCGTGTCATTGCCGGTGCCGCCATAAAGCTCGTCATTGCCATCGCCGCCATAGAGGATGTCGTTGCCCTCATCGCCATGCAGCGTGTCATCGCCCTCATCGCCATGCAGATGGTCATCGTCGATACCGCCATACAGCAGGTCATCGCCGGTGCCGCCATAAAGCGTGTCATTGTCGTCGCGGCCATAGATCGTGTCATTGCCCGCACCACCGAACAGAAGGTCGGTATTGTTGTTCGGCCGCAGGTCACGGTCATCGGGGATGTCGAGAACCTCGCCCAGGGTATTGTCCAGGCCGCCGAAGATCAGATCATCGCCGTCGCCGCCGAAGATGGTATCCGCACCCTCATCGCCGATCAGCGTGTCATTGCCTGCGCCGCCATAGACCAGATCCGCATCCCATCCGGCGTAGACA
This sequence comes from Pseudogemmobacter hezensis, assembly GCF_013155295.1. Taxonomy (GTDB): domain Bacteria; phylum Pseudomonadota; class Alphaproteobacteria; order Rhodobacterales; family Rhodobacteraceae; genus Pseudogemmobacter; species Pseudogemmobacter hezensis. Next base: position 125,359 of record NZ_JABJXT010000001.1, read on the forward strand.
AGATCATCGCCCTCGCCGCCATAGATGGTGTCGGCATCATCCCCGGTCAGGATCGTGTCATTGCCCGCGCCGCCATAGACCAGGTCGCGATCATTGTTCGGATCGGTATCGGCAGGGTAATAGCCGGGGTAATCAATATCCGGCATCGGGTTTTCATAGTTCGAGGTGTCGATGTAATCGTCACCATCGCCGCCATAGGCGGTATCATTGCCGGTCCCGCCGATGATGGTGTCATCACCTGCATCACCGCTGAGCAGATCATCGCCCGGGCCGCCATAGATGCGGTCGTCGCCCTCACCGCCATAGACGGTGTCATTGCCGAGGCCGGAATAGATCGTGTCATTGCCCGCGCCGCCATAGATACGATCATCATCGGGGCCATCGCCCGGAATGATCGCATCGCCGCCATCCACGCGGTCGCCATCATGATCGACATAGCTTTCATCAATCAGATCGCCGCCATCGGTACCGATGATGATGCCGTCATTGCTGCTGCCGCCGCCAGGGGTGACGGTAATATGGATCGTTGCTGTATCGGTGCCGCCATTGCCGTCCGAGATCTCATAATCGATCTCGGCGGTGCCGGTGAAACCGGGGGCCGGGGTAAAGCGGATACCGCCATCGGGCAGAACCTCGACCGTGCCATTCGGCGAGGTCGGAGTGCCGACCAGGGTCAGCCTATCGCCATCAACATCGGTGTCATTGGTCAGCGGGTAGACCACGACCGGGGTATCGACGCCCGTGCTGGCGAAATCATCATTGGCGACCGGATCATCATTGACCGGATGCACGGTCACGGTGACGGTGGTGGTCGAGGTCAGACCATCGGTGTCGGTGATCGTATAGGTGATGGTGTCTTCGCCGTTGAAATCGGGGTTCGGGCGATAGGTCAGCACGCCGTCCGGGCCGATGGTGACAGAGCCATTGCCCGCCGTCGCATCGGTCACCGTCAGCGGCTGGCCATCGGGATCGGTGTCATTGTCCAGCACATGGATATCAACGACGCCATCCTCATCGACCTCGGCGAGGTCGGGGTTGGCGACGGGCGGCTGACCGCCGCTGCCGGTGTTATCCACGCTGTCCGAGACCCAGAAATGGCCGATCGTGCCCTCGAAATGGTCGGTCACAACAGGGTTCAGCGGGTCAGAGGTGGTTTCCTGGCCGCCACCGAGGATCCAGGGCTGGCCGTAATCGGACATGACCAGGGTCACGTCAGGCGAGGTCGGCTCGGAATGGGTGCTGCCCGAGGTGGTATTGGTGACATTCAGCTGGCCACCCGCACCGCCCGCATCCCAGGAGAAGGCCAGGTCAATGGTGTCGCCAGGCGCGTAAAAGCCGGGGCCGGTGGTATAGACGGTCTCGCCCGAGGCGCCCTCGCTGGTGACGACAACCGCGCCATCGGGGGTAACCTCGATGCGGAAACTGCCTTCATGGGTGCCCGCAGTATCGCGCGAGGCCACCGTCTGATTTTCGCTGAGCGGGTTCGAAGAGGGCGTAAAGCTGATGCCAACCGTGCCCGAGGGCAGCTGGAATTCCACATGCGGGTCGAATTTCACATAGCCTGTCTGACCATCAAGGACCAGATTGCCACCATCAACCGATGCGCCACCCGTCAGACCGCCATTCTGTTCGCCATTCGAGGTTGCCTCATCGCGGATCAGATGCGTTGTGGGTTCATCGAAATTGTAAAGTGCAATAACTGGCATCTCAGATCCTCGCCCTGACGACACCGTTACGCGCCGCCGCCAAACCACCGGATCACGCCAGGAGTGACGTGACCTCTTAAACTCCTGCAACGGGCACAAACGCGCAAAATAGCGCAAACCCGCCGAATGGAGGTGGATGGGAAGAGGGGTATGCCGGCCCAAAAAAGACCAACCCACAAAAGCAGGATTCCGGTTTCCCGGTAAGCAGCACTCTCGATCACCATGCGGTGCCTTACGGCACACCACCAACATACGACCGCCCCCACGGCCCATACGTCATGCAGTTGACCCGATATGATCTACCTTCGCTTTACGCTGCCGTGAAGGGGGAATAGGGCGAATTGCGGCAAGATCGCGGCCCAGACATGGCCAATACATAGGCCAGAGGAGGAATCTGCCCAGGTTTCGACAGATTTGATTGATTTCAATCTGGAAACAATTTTCCAGTGAACCCATCGGATTATGATCAAATTTCGATAAAATTTGCCGAAAAATCGCAGGTATTGGCGACCCCGCCAGGCGGCCGCCTCAAATTATCTGCGTTTCGGCAACAAATCGCGACAACCCGGGGGCGAATTAACCATGCGTCATAATTTCAGCGAGAATGTGTCAGGGCGCGGGCACAGCGTCATCAAAGCATCGCCATTCTGACCAAATCGAGCGCTTTTTCCGCATTCAGGCAACATTATCTGGGATTAACGGGCCGAATCACCCGCCTTTTGATTCGCACCAGCGTCCTGTTTTCGCCACATTCACGACACAGTCCCGCGCAGGCCCCCTTCCGGGCCCGACAGAAAGACGCAAGGCAGCCCCGGGCATGTGCCCCCTGCCCTGTCATCTTTGCTGCGGGCTGGCCGACTGGATCACACTGCGAATGGCAAAGCTGGAATTGATGCGGGTCACCCCGGGCAGGCGTGACAGGATCTCTTTGTGGATCCGCTCATAATCGCCGGGGTTTTCGGCCTCAAGATGCAGCAGGTAATCCTCTTCTCCGGTCATCAGCCAGCATTCGCGGATCTCGGGATGCTTGCGCACCTCGGCCTCAAAGGCGTTCAGGATCTCTTCGGTCTGGCGCGAGAGGCTGATGCGCACGATCACCACATGCCGGTTATCCGAGGCAGGCCCCGCCACCAGCGCCGTATAGCCGCGGATCACCCCCGCCTCTTCCAGCATCCGCACCCGGCGCAGGCAGGCCGAGGGCGACAGCCCCACCTCGCCCGCCAGCTCGACATTAGACATCCGGCCATCGCGGCGCAGTGCCCGAATCAAAGCGCGGTCGATACGATCAAGATCAGACATTATGCTGCACCACGCGCATGATTATTGGAATATAAAGCACACATTCGCACGATATTGCGCCAATGCGAAGGACATTCGATCAATGATCAATCACCATCGCCTAAATCCGGCTTAACGTCGGCAGACACTTAAATCCGGCTTAGCGCCGGCAGACAGGCCGGGCATGGGCAAAAGATCCGCCCGGCAACAGGGGATGGCATATGAAGGTCGTGGTTCTGGGCGGTGGGGTCGTGGGCATTACCTCGGCCTGGTATCTGGCGAAAGCCGGGCATGAGGTGACGGTGATCGACCGCGAGAACGGCCCGGCGCTGGAAACCTCTTTCGCCAATGCGGGCGAGGTTTCATTTGGCTATTGCAGCCCCTGGGCCGCGCCGGGCATCCCGCTGAAGGCGATCAAATGGGTGATGATGGAGCATGCGCCGCTGATCCTGCGCCTGAAGCTCGACACCAAAATGATCTCCTGGCTGTTCAAGATGCTCAGGAACTGCACGGCCTCGCGCTATGCGATCAACAAAAGCCGTATGCTGCGCATCGCCGATTACTCACGCGAAAGCTTTGCCCAGATCCGCCAGGAGACGGGGATCCAATATGACCAGCAGATGCTGGGCACGCTGCAGCTGTTCCGCACCGAGGCGCAGCTGGAGGCCTCGGCCAAGGATGTCAAAGCGCTGAAGGCCGATGGCATTCCCTGCGAAGTGCTCGACGCCGAGGCCTGTATCGCGGTCGAGCCCGCCCTGGCCCATGCCAAAGACCGCATCGTCGGCGGCCTGCGCACACCGCTGGACGAGACCGGGGATTGCTTCAAATTCACCAATGCGCTGGCGGCGCTTTGCGCGGAAAGGGGCGTAACCTTCCGCTGGGGCGAGACGATCCGCCATATCGAGACCGAGGGCGGACGGGCCACCGGGGTGGTCACTGACAAAGGCCTGATTGAGGCCGATGCGGTCGTGGTCAGCCTGGGCAGCTTCTCGCCGCAGATGGTCGCGCCTTTGGGCATTGATCTGCCGGTCTATCCGGTCAAGGGCTATTCGCTGACCATCCCGATCACCGATGAGGCCCGCGCGCCGCAATCGACGATCATGGACGAGACCTATAAGATTGCGATCACCCGTCTGGGCGACCGGATCCGGGTGGGGGGTATGGCGGAAATCTCGGGCTATAACAGCCGTCTGTCGGAAAAGCGCCGTCGCACGCTGGAGCATTCGGTGATGGATCTGTTCCCGGGTGGCGATCCGAAACAGGCCACCTTCTGGACCGGGATGCGCCCGATGACGCCCGATGGCACCCCGGTGATCGGGCCGACCAAAATCGACGGGCTGTTCCTGAATACCGGCCACGGCACCCTGGGCTGGACGATGAGCTGCGGCTCTGGCCGACTGCTTGCCGATCTGGTTTCAGGCAGAACGCCGGAAATTGACGCCCAGGATCTGGCGATCAGCCGCTATGCCTGAGGGCACATGGCCCATCTGAAACAACGCGCCCGCCACAGGTATCTGCGGCGGGCGCGTTGTTTTCAGGCTGATCTCAGGCAGGTTTCAGCCCCGGGCAGCCAGGCCTTGATCCCCGGCACCGCCTGTCTGGGCCTCATCAGCGTCACAGGCGGCCTCGGTTTCCTCTTCGGCCCGTTGCTGCGCCCACATCGCCGCGTAACGGCCATTTTGCGCCAGCAATTCCTCATGCCGCCCCTGCTCAGAGACCTGGCCGCGATCCATCACCAGGATGCAATCGGCATCGGCAATCGTCGACAGCCGATGCGCAATGGTGATCACCGAGCGCCCCTGCCCCATTTCGCGCAGCGATTCCTGGATCGAGCGCTCGGTCTGGGTGTCCAGCGCCGAGGTCGCCTCATCCAGGATCAGGATTGGCGGGTTCTTCAGGATGGTGCGGGCGATGCCCACCCGCTGCTTTTCGCCGCCCGACAGCTTCAGCCCGCGCTCGCCGACGATGGTGTCATAGCCCTCGGGCAGGCTTTCGATGAAGTCATGGATCCTGGCGGCACGGGCGGCGGCGAAAATCTCGGCATCGCTGGCCTGATCGCGGCCATAGCCGATGTTGTAGCGGATCGTGTCGTTGAAAAGCACGGTGTCCTGCGGCACGACGCCGATCGCCTCATGCAGGCTGCTTTGCGTAACGTCACGGATATCCTGGCCATCAATGCGGATCGCACCGCCGGTCACATCGTAAAAGCGGAACAAAAGCCGCGCCACGGTGGATTTGCCCGAGCCCGAATGCCCGACCAGCGCCAGTGTCTGCCCCGGCCCGACCCGAAAGCTGACGCCTTTCAGGATCTCACGCGAGGGGTCATAGGCGAATTTCACCTGATCAAAGGTGATCTCGCCGCCCTTCACCGCCAGCGGCTTTGCATCGGGCGCATCCACAACCTCGGCCGGTTGCGACAACAGGCCAAACATCGCGCCCATATCGACCAGCGCCTGACGGATCTCACGATAGACCGTGCCGAGGAAGCCCAGCGGCATGGTGATCTGGATCATATAGGCATTGACCATGACGAAATCGCCCACCGTCAGCTGCCCCTGCTGCACGCCAAGCGCTGCCATCACCATCACCGCCACCAGCCCCGCCGTGATCAAAAGCGTTTGGCCGATGTTCAGAAAGGACAGCGAAAGCCCGGTTTTGACTGCCGCCGCCTCATAGAGCCGCATCGCGCCGTCATAGCGCGCCGCCTCGCGCGTTTCGGCGTTGAAATACTTCACCGTCTCATAGTTCAGCAGGCTGTCGACCGCCTTCTGGTTTGCATCCGTGTCCTGGTCATTCATCTCCTGGCGAATCTTCACACGCCATTCTGTCACAGCAAAGGTGAACCAGACGTAAAGCGTGATCGTGCCTGCGACGACGGCGGCATAGCTCCAGCCGAAGGTGAAGGCGAAGATCAGCGTGACCAGCGCCAGCTCCAGGATCAGCGGCCCGATGGAAAACAGCAGGAAGCGCAAGAGGAACTCGACGCCTTTGACGCCGCGCTCGATGATCCTGGACAGGCCACCCGTGCGGCGCGAAATGTGGTAACGCATTGAAAGGCGGTGGATATGTCCGAATGTCTCCAGCGCCAGACGCCGCAGCGCCCGCTGCGCCACCCGCACGAATACCGCATCGCGCAATTCCTGGAACACCACCGATCCAAGCCGTGCAAGACCGTAGGCCACCACCAGACCGACAGCGCCAAAAGCCACCAGCCGCGCCGGATCATGCGCGGTTTCCCCCGCAAGCCCATCGACGGCCAGCTTGTAAAACCAGGGCGTGATCACCGAGATCACCTTCGAGACCAGCAAAAACGCCATCGCCAGCAGCACGCGCCTGCGCACCCAGGGCTGATCTTTGGGCCAAAGATGGGGGGTGACGCGGGCAATGGTTTGCCAGCCCGAAGCCGGCGCATCGGGGGATGCGGTTTCAGTCAGAACGGGGTCGGACATGGTTTGCTCTCGCTACAGGGCTGCGGCGGTGGCTCGGAGAGTGGCCTTCGGCGATTGCTTTCCGGGTCGGCGGCGGCTAGGGTAATTTCAACTGTTCATGAATAGTTGAAACATGGATCAGAGTAAAGAGCCACAGCCGCAGGCCCCGAATGCTGCCCGGGGGACGGCGTCGCATGATCTTGCGACGCAGCTTCCCGATGTTGCGCGCCCCAGCCAGGATCTGGAGAAAAATCCGGGCGATAATCCGGGCCACAATCCGGGCCAGCGCACGAAAGAGGCTGCAGCAGATGCCGCCGCTCAGGCCCGCACCAGCGCAATCGCGGCCTTTTCGGCGCTGTCAAACGGCGATCGGCTGGACCTTCTGCGCCTGCTGTTTCGTGCCGGAGAAGAGGGCATGGCCGCCGGAGAGATCGCAAGGCAGCTGGGGCTTTCCGCCTCGCGCCTGTCGTTTCACCTCTCGCAGCTTGAGCAGGCCGGGCTGTTGCGCGCCCGAAAAATGGCGCGAAACGTCTTTTATGCGGTCGAGCCGCAGGGGTTTGGCCGGGCCCTGTCCTGGCTTTTGAACGATTGCTGCGGCGATCATCCCGGCCTGATTTCCTGCTGCCAACCGCTGGCGGACCGGGGGAAAAGCGGGGCCGCTGCGCTTAACGACCCGGAAGCGTGAAGACCTGGCCCGGATAGATCAGATCAGGGTCGCGGATGCGGTCCCGATTGGCCTCAAACAGCTGGACATAAAGGACGCCCTCGCCAAACTCATCCCGCGCAATCGCCCAAAGCGTATGGCCGGGCTGAACTGTTATCGTAACCGCAGCCGGGGCCGCTGGGGCGGTATCCGGGGAACCTGGCGGCAAAGAAGCATCGGGAAGAGCGCCTGGCGTGAGGGGGATAGCCGTCGCCGAATCCGTCGCAGCCCCCTGAGCCACGCGCAGGTCTGACGCGGGCTTTGCCGCGCTGAGTTGCGCCAGCGCCTCTGGCGTCTCGCGCCGGATCGGGGTCTCGAAACGGGCCGTGACCGCGCCCGCCCCGTCCAGCTGATCGGCCCGCAGCAGATAGGCGCCCGGGGCAAGCCCGCTCAGCTCTGCCTGCCAGCTTCCTCCGGCCCCGATCTGCACCGGATCTGCCCCCACCGCCTGATTGTCGAGGTAAAGCCGCACGAATGAGCCCGCCGCCCCCGTGCCACCGATCACCATCACATCGGGCGCGTCATAGCTGACCGTTGCGACCGCGAAAGATGGCGTCGTGCCCGCCTGCTGGCTGGCGTCTTCAGGCTGTGCGGCGGCGGGTGGCTGCAAAACCGTGACGCCTGCATCAGAGATCATCAGCGCGACGGGAGCATCTGGGGCGGCTGGGGCCTCGGCCGTGATCCCGGCCTGCCGGGCGGCGCTGTCCCCGGTATCCGCAGGCGCATCGGCAACAGCCCCCCCGACCGGACCAATGGCGATCACCCCTGCCGAGGGGATGCGCCGCCCATCTGCGGTTTCCATAACAAGGCTCAGCAAGGCAGGGTTCGGGTTGGGGGCAAGGCCGGTAACCAGGGCAAACTCACCGTCACGGGTGACGGTGGCTTTGGCGATCAGAGTGCCATCCAGCAATACACCGATCACCGCGCCCGGCTCGCCCAGGCCGCCAATCGTTGCATCGCCCGTCCCGGTCACCAGCCAGGTGGTAATCTCTGGCGGTGCGATTTCGACGGGAAGGATATCGGCAGGGGCAGTATCTGAGGGCCCAATATCGGTGGGCCCAATATCCGTGGGCCCAGTATCGGTGGCTACTGTCGCGGCCATGCTCTCTCCGGCGGGCAACAGAGGCTGACCTGGCGCAGATTGCTCAGCCGGAACTACCGTCGGAACCCCTGCAGGATCCGGGCGCGGCCAGCCATACCAGAGCGCACCGCCGATCACCGCAGCCCCGGCAAGCCCCAGCACCGCCATTTGCCCCGCACCGCCTGCAGTTTGTAAGGCCTTCATCCGCCGTCCATCCTCTGTTCCGTCATGGCCCGTACCAAAGCCCGGGCCTGCCTCTTTCCGCTGCCAGCCTGCAAAGCCAATCGCCCCGACCATGATCAGACCGGAACCTGACCGGGCTCTGGCCGGGATCTGACCGGGATCTGGCCCAGGCGGGCTTTGCTGCGTCATTTCCCGTCGCATCGCGGCGGGAATTCGCCTAAACAGAACCTGACATCCCCTTCAAAGCAAATGAAATCAGGACCTCTTATGCAGCTTCCCTCGATCTGCGTCTTCTGCGGCTCACGCCCTGGCACCAATCCCGCCCATGTCCAGGCCGCCCAGGCCTTTGGACGTGAGATTGCGGGCAATCAGTGGCGGCTGGTTTACGGCGCGGGCGATGTTGGCCTGATGGGCGAGGTTGCACGCGCGGCCCAGGCCGCCGGGGCGCCCTCGCTGGGGGTGATCCCGGTGCATCTGCTGGGCGCTGAAAAGGGCAAGCGCGACCTCACAACCTTTGTCATCACCGAAGACATGCATGAGCGCAAAAAGGTCATGTTCATGAATTCCGACGTGATCGTGGTGCTGCCGGGCGGCGCGGGCAGCCTTGATGAGTTTTTCGAGGTGCTGACATGGGCGCAGATCGGGCTGCATAAAAAGCCGATCTATCTGCTGGATGTCGATGGCTACTGGCAGCCGCTGCTGGCCCTTATGCGCCATATCATCGAGCAGGGCTTTGCTGCCGAAAGCCTGAACGGGCTGTTCCGCACAGTGCCCGATGTTGCCAGCCTGGCGGCCTCGATCCGCAGCGATCTGAAGGCCTGATTCTGCAGGCATGAAGCCTGCAGGTCAAAGATCTGCGGGCCGAGCTATATGCAGGCCTGACCGCCTGTCCCGCCGCAGACCGTTACAGGGATGCGGCGGGGAATGGGCGGGGCTATTCGGCCTCGCCTGGCAGGGGGACACGGTCGACCTGATATCCGGCATCGCGCAGCATGGTGACAAGGCCCAGATCGCCCGGCAGATGCCCCGATCCGACCACGAACACCGCCCCGCCCTGATCTGCCAGCGGCGCAATCCGCCCCATCCATATCGCATTGCGCTCGACCAGCAGGTAGCTGTCGGCCAGGGCCACAGTCTCAGCGCCACGCGCCTCGCCCAACACCTCAATCGCCCAGGCCTCGGACCAGGCCGAAATAAAGCCGATCCTGCCCTGGCGATAGAGCGCATATGCGGTGCCGCGCAGGCCTGGGTGCGCCGATTGGGGCCCGAGATACAGGCTGTAAAGCAGGGCACCCGCCCGCGCCTCAGCCGCGCGTTTCGGATCGCTCAGCTCTTCGCCAAAGGCCCAGTTGTCCTGCAGCCCGGTGACCTTTGCCCCGGCCAGCCAGGCAGTATGGGCGATGTAATTGTCCTGGCCGGGGGCAAAGCCCACAAGGTAATCATCGCATGGATCGCGAAGCAGAACGTTCAGAAGGCCCGCATCACTCATCACCGGCAAATAGGCAGGATCCCAGCCAAGCGAGGCCAGCCGCATCCTGATATAGTCCAGATATTCGGGCGGAAAATCGCTGCGTTCATCATAGACGTTATCGGTCTGGTTCCAGATCCAGGCCTGGTCATAAAAGCGGCCCAGATCATCCTGGCTTTTCGGGGCCGGATCAAATTCCAGCGTCACCACCCGCGCCTGGGCCAGCACCTCACGCAGCGCGTCGGGCAGATCGACAATCGCGGGCGCAGGCGAGTGATAGCTGCCCCACAGATGCGAGACCTGCCCCCCGGGCGCGGTGATCTTCCACATCCGCCCCACGCCATTGGGGATCTGCGCGGCCAGGGCCTCAAGGCGGGCCTCTTCGGCCTCTGGCAGCAGGTCGCGGTTGATCGCAATCTCATCCGGGTGGCAGATCCCGGGGGTAAACCAGGCCTGGGCCTTCACCGCCGACGGGCCAGACAGGCTGGCCAGCAGCGCCATTGCAAAAGCCAGAACCCCGCCCCGGAAAAAGCCCGGGCCGCGCGTCTTCCCGGCTGTCTCTGCCCCCAATTCAATGCCTTTACCGAGTAACACCACAACCAGACCTCATTCTCTTGCGGATCCGGTCCAGGCATTCCCGGGCCAGAGCTTGCGCCCCAAAGGCTGCCCGATCCTGGCATAAATAAAAAGCCCTGCCGAAAATCTTCGGCAGGGCCTCGATAGAGTTAAGCACGCTCAGGCGCTGTCTGACGCGCTCAGAGGCGGGCCTCGACGGCTTCCCAGTTGACCAGCTTTTCAAGGAAGTTCGACAGGTAAGCCGGGCGCTTGTTGCGGAAGTCGATGTAATACGAGTGCTCCCATACATCGACGCCCAGCAGCGCGGTCTGGCCAAAGACCAGCGGGTTGACGCCGTTTTCGGTCTTGGTGACCTTAAGGCTGCCATCCTTGTCTTTCACCAGCCAGGCCCAGCCCGAACCGAACTGGCCAGCGCCAGCAGCGGCGAAATCTTCCTTGAATTTCGCAACCGAGCCGAAGGATTCGACCAGTGCTTTTTCCAGGCGGCCCGGGATGCCGACCTGGTCAGGCCCCATGATTTCCCAGAACAGATTGTGGTTCCAGTGCTGCGAGGCATTGTTGAAAATGCCATTTTGCGCAACTGCGCCAGCCTGATAGGTGCCGACCACGATCTCTTCGAGCGATTTCTTTTCCCACTCGGTGCCGGCGATCAGCTTGTTGCCGTTGTCGACATAGGCCTTATGGTGCAGGTCGTGGTGGAACTCGAGCGTTTCCATCGACATGCCAAGCGGCTCAAGCGCATTGTATTTATAGGGCAGATCGGGAAGGTGAAACGTCATCGGACTTAACTCCTGTTCGGGTTTCAGGTTACCACTGGAATAAGGGCGCATCTGACCCGAAGGTCAAGCCCGCAGCGGGAAAAGAGAACCGCCTTCTCCTGCTCTGGCCCCCGCTTTGGACCCCAGAACTGCCCGCAACTCTGGCCCCAGCTCTGGCCCCCACTCTGGCCTGAGGCCAGGCTGCTTTCCGCCTGCCCCCCACCCCGCGCGCCCCAGCCCGCGCTGTGCAGGCACCGCCCGGGGGGGGACGCAGGGCGATCAGATCTCGCTGCCAGGCTGTGCCGAATGGGTCAAAAGCCCCATCACATAACCCGCGACCGAGCGGAAACAGACCAGAGTATAGCCGCCATCGACAGGCCAGAAGGCCGCAGCCACCTGGGCAAACCGCGAGCGGCGGATCTCATCGGCGGCCAGAGCACCCGGATCCGCGGGGCTCAGCTTGCGCAAAACCTGGTCGGCATTGGGCCCCGTCACGCGAAACACCGCCCGCGCGTCAGAGACATCGACCGCCAGGTGATGCTGGCCAGACAGCGCCGCTGCAATCGCCGCCAGCGCCTTTGCAACATCGCCGTAGGGCAGCACCAGCAGATATTCATCCGGGCTCATCCAGCCACAGCTGTTGTCACCCGCATGGGTGATGCGCCGCGCATCAGGCAGAGCGCAGCCATTGGCCGCTTTGATCGCCTCGGCCAGACGAGCGGTGCCGGGCTTTGCCCGCAGGGTGATCATCCCCAGCGGGCCGATTTCTGCGACGCGGGCAAAGCCTTCGCTGACCGCGCCATTCAGGGCTGAAACGGGCTCAGACATTCTGTTTCTCCCCATCCTTGTCATAGAATACCGGATCGACCACCTTCGCCGAGACCGAAACACCGCCGGTCATCGAGGTGAACTCGACCACCTCGCCCATCCGCGCAGGCCCATTTTTCAAAAGCCCCATCGCAATCCCCTTCTTCAGGGTCGGCGAATAATAGGTCGAGGTGATGCGGCCCTGCGCATTTCTGAACCCATATTCATTGGTGCCGGGCGCGATCACATAGGCCCCGTCAGGGATCACCGTGCCGTCGATGCTTTCAAAGCCGACCAGCTTCCAGCGGTCTTTCGCGGCCAGATAGGTCCGCTGCTGGCCGCGTTTGCCGAGGAAATCCTCTTTCTTCTTCGAGATCGCCCAGTCGAGGTTCAGATCCTGCGGGATCACCGTCCCGTCGGTCTCATCCCCGATCATGATAAAGCCCTTCTCGGCGCGAAGAACGTGCAGGCCTTCGGTGCCATAGGGCTGGAGGCCAAACTCCTGGCCCGCCTCATAAAGACGCTCCCAGAAGGCCAGGGCGTGGCTTGCGGGAACGGCGATCTCATAGCTCAGCTCGCCCGAGAAAGAGATGCGGTGCACGCGCACCGGGAAGCCGCCCAGCTCGCCGTCTTTGAAGGTCATGAAGGGCAGCGCCTCTTTCGAGACATCCATCCCGCCAAGTTTCTCAAGCAATTTCCGGCCATTGGGGCCGACGACGGCGATCTGGCCATATTGCTCGGTGACATTGGCGGTGAATACCTGCCAGTCCCACCATTCGCATTGCAGCCAGTCTTCCATCCAGCCGTGGATCCGGTCCGCGCCCCCCGAGGTGGTATGGCAAAGCCAGGTGTCCTCATCGATGCGGATGACCACGCCGTCATCCGAGAGGAAGCCCTGCTCGTTGCACATCAGACCATAGCGGCATTTGCCGATGCCGAGGTTCGACATCATATTGGTATAGAGCATGTCGAGGAATTTCCCCGCATCCGGCCCTTTGACGATGATCTTGCCCAGCGTCGAGGCATCCAGCAGGCCAAGCCGCTCGCGGGTGTTGATCACCTCACGGTTGACGGCCTGCTCATGAGTCTCGCCGTGGCGCGGATAGGTATAGGGGCGCTGCCAGAGGCCGACCGGCTCCATATAGGCGCCCTGGGCGAGGTGCCAGTCATGCATCGGCGTCTTGCGCAGCGGCTGGAAGATGTCGCCCCGCGCCTCACCCGCCAATGCGCCAAGGGTCACGGGCGTATAGGGCGGGCGGAAGGTGGTGGTGCCAACGCGCGGGATTTCTTCGCCCAAAGCATCAGCAAGCACCGCCAGGCCGTTGATATTCGACAGTTTTCCCTGATCCGTCGCCATGCCCAGCGTGGTATAGCGCTTGGTATGCTCGACCGAGACATAGCCCTCGCGGGCCGCCAGCTGCACGTCGGAAACCTTCACGTCATTCTGGAAATCGAGCCACATTTTCGACTTCAGCTCTGGCCCTGCCGAGGCCGGCATGATCCAGACCGGAAGCATGGCCTCTTCTTCCACCGCATCGGCCTGGGCCGCCTGCGTCAGGCCAGCCTCTTTGCCCAGGGATTGCAGCGTCAGCACCGCCTGGGCTGCCGCATCGGCAAGCCCTGCGGCCGCCGAAAGCGCCCCATTGGCCGCCCCTGCCGGGTAAACCATAGCCGAGCCGTCATGCGTCAGCGGCGGGCGATCCGCATCGGGGCGGAACAGCGCCCGGGTCTCATCCCAGATCAGCTTGCCGCCGCAATGGGACCACAGATGCACGACCGGCGACCAGCCGCCCGACATCGCAACCGCATCGCAGGCGATTTCCTCGACCGCGCCGCCCTCTCCGGCCTGAAGGCCGATGGTGACGCCGGTGACGCGCTTGCAGCCCTTGACCTTGACGATGCCGCGCCCGGTTTCAATGCGGATGCCCATGGCACGGGCGCGGGACGGCAGCTCTCCGGTCGGGGCCTGGCGGACATCGACCACCGTCACCTCAAGCCCATAGTCCTTCAGCGTGATCGCGGTGCGATAGGCATCGTCATTATTGGTGACGACAACTGTGTGATCGCCGGGCGAGACCGCGAAATTCACCGCATAATCGCGGGTCGCCGAGGCCAGCATGACGCCGGGGATGTCGTTTCCGGCGAAAGACAGCGGGCGCTCCAGCGCACCTGTTGCCGCGATGATCTTTTCCGCGCGGATCCGCCACAGACGCTTGCGGGGCCGCCCGTCGCCGGGGGTATGGTCAGCGATACGCTCTTCGGCCAGCACATAGCCGTGGTCATAGACGCCCGAGACCATCATGCGGTTGCGCAGGGTGACGTTTTCCATGCCCGCAAGCGTTTGCAGCGTGGCACTGATCCAGTCTTCAGCGGGCTTGCCGTCGATGATATCGCCGTCAACCGGGGCACGCCCGCCCCAATGGGCGGTTTGCTCCAGCAAGAGCACATTTGCCCCCGCAGCGCCTGCGACCAGCGCCGCCTGCAGGCCCGCAATGCCGCCGCCTGCGATCAGGATCTGACAATGGCCATAGGTATATTCGTAACGGTCGGCGTCCGCCTGTTCGGGCGATTTGCCAAGACCTGCCGAGCGGCGGATAATCGGCTCAAACAGATGTTTCCAGGCCGAGCGCGGGTGGATGAAGGTTTTGTAGTAAAACCCCGCCGGCAGGAAGCGCGACAGCCTGTTGTTCAGCGCGCCGATGTCGAATTCGAGGCTGGGCCAGTGATTCTGGCTGGCCGAGGTCAGGCCGTCAAACAGCTCGGTCGTGGTGACGCGCTGATTGGGCTCGAACCGGGCGCCCTCGCCCAGGCCCACGAGGGCGTTGGGCTCTTCGGGGCCCGAGGCCACGATGCCACGCGGGCGGTGATATTTGAACGAGCGCCCGACCAGCAGCTGGTCATTGGCCAGAAGGCCCGAGGCGAGCGTATCGCCTTTGAGACCCTTCATGGTCTTGCCGTTGAAGGTAAATTCGATCTGGGCCGATCTGTTGATCAGACGACCGCCTCTTTGCAGCCTCGCGCTCATTTCCAGCCCTTCCAATCCGGGCGTTTCGCCTGGATTTTTGCAATCAGTTCAGCGGGGGGTTCAGTGGTCTGGGCGGGATAGGTGCCGAAAACCTCAAGCGTGGCGGTGCAGCGGGCGGCGAGGAACCATTTGCCGCAGCCGTAGGCATGGCGCCAACGCTCAAAATGCACGCCTTTGGGGTTTTTGCGGGCGAACATATAGGCCTCAAACTCCTCATCCGAGGAGCCGGGGCCGAAGCGTTTCAGATGCGCCTCGCCACCCGGGGCGAGCTCGGTTTCCTCGGCTTTGACGCCGCAGCAGGGACATTCAAGGATCAGCATGTGGCGGCCTCCATATGGGGAGAAAGCCGGGGGCGCTGCCCGCCGGATTTGACGTCGAGGCGGGGGCTCTGCCCCCGCGCCCCCGGGATATTTTTGGACAGATGAAGGGGGGCTTGCATCAGTGGGCCACGCCTGCGGCCACGGATTCGTCGATGAAGCGGCCCTCTTTGAAGCGCCACATATCGAATTCAGAGGCAAGCGGGCCGGGTTCGCCTTTGGCCACGAGTTCCGCCATCGCCCAGCCGGAGCCCGGGATTGCCTTGAAGCCGCCCGTGCCCCAGCCGCAGTTAATGAAGCAATTGCCCAGCGGCGTTTTTGAGATGATCGGCGAGCGGTCGCCCGTCATATCGACGATACCGCCCCATTGGCGCAGCATTTTCAGCCGTGAGATGATCGGGAAGGTTTCGACGAGGGCGCGCAGCGTTTCCTCGATATGCTGGAAGCTGCCGCGTTGGGTGTAGTTGTTGAAGCCATCGGTGCCGCCGCCGATCACCAGCTCGCCCTTGTCGGACTGGCTGATATAGCCGTGGACTGTGTTGGCCATGACCACGATGTCGATCACCGGCTTGATCGGCTCTGACACCAGCGCCTGCAGCGCCATCGATTCGACCGGAAGGCGGAAGCCTGCCATCTCTGCCACCACGCCCGAATGGCCTGCGACGACGATGCCCAGCTTCTTGCAGCCAATCTCACCTTTGGTGGTCGAAACGCCGGTCACCACGCCGTTTTGTTGGTGGACGCCGGTGACTTCGCAATTCTGGATGATGTCCATGCCCATGTCCGAGCACGCCCGCGCATAGCCCCAGGCCACCGCATCATGGCGCGCGGTGCCGCCGCGCGCCTGCCACTGGCCGCCCAGCACCGGGTAGCGCGGCCCGTGCAGGTTGATGATCGGCACGACTTTCTTCACCTGTTCAGGCGTCAGCCATTCGGTGGCGACGCCCTGCAGCTGGTTCGCATGAACGGTACGCTTATAGCCGCGCACCTCATGATGGGTCTGCGCCAGCATCAGAAGGCCGCGCGGGCTGAACATAATGTTGTAGTTCAGATCCTGGCTGAGATTCTCGTAAAGCGAGCGGGCTTTTTCAAAGATCGCCGAAGAGCTGTCCTGCAGATAGTTCGAGCGGATGATCGTCGTATTGCGCCCGGTATTGCCGCCGCCCAGCCAGCCCTTTTCGATGATCGCAACATTTTTGATGCCGTGATTTTTACCGAGGTAATAGGCCGTCGCCAGGCCATGGCCGCCAGCACCGATGATGATGACGTCATATTGCTTCTTCGGCTCGGGCGCGCGCCATGCCTTGCCCCAGCCTGAGTGATAACGCAGCGCCTCGCGGGCGATAGCAAAGACTGAATAGCGTCTCATCTGAGTAACTCCCCGCCAGGACCTTGTTTTTGCGACATTCATACCGCCGCTGTCAGCCAGACCCTGCCCTGCAGCAGGCGCAGAAGCAGTCACAGAATCCGTCAGTGCTAATTTGACGCAAGGCCCGGATTTCACCCCGCCCCGAGGCGTCATAATCGGGAAAAATACGACACGACGACATCTGACGCCAGCGCCGAATCCGCGCTTTTCAGGCCAGCTCTGGCGCGATGCGGCGATTGGCCCGCAGCCACGGGGGGCCTGCGCACTTTTTCCCGCGCCCGGTTTCAGATAGATCAGGGGGGGCCAGCAGCAATCCGGGACGCCGTAAGCGATATGAACACCATGACTGATGCGACCGGATTTTGGGCAATCGCGCTTTTGCTGCTGCTGGGGGTTGGGGCGCTTTTGATCGCAAGCCTCGTGCTGGCGCGCCGGAATGCGACCGCCCCCGAACCAGAACTTGCGCAGGATATCCGCCTTTACCGCGAGCAGCTGGCCACAATCGAACGCGATCAGGCGCGGGGCATTTTAAGCGATTCTGACGCCGAAAGGCTGCGGGTTGAGATCGGCCGTCGCCTGCTTGAATCCGACCGCGCCGGGCAAAAGGCGGCCGCAGGCACGGCGGGCCGGGGGCGTGGCGAAGTGATCCTGAGCGCTGTGATCATCGCCGCGACATTGCTGGCCGGGGCCGCGATCTACATGAAAATCGGCAGGCCCGGCCAGCCCGACCAGCCCCTTGCCAGCCGCATCAGCGCCGCCGCGCAGCAGATCGCGCTGCGCCCGTCGCAGGCCGATTATATCCGCATGCTTGCCCCCATCATCCCCGCCGAGCCCGATCCCGATATGGCCGAGCCGCTGGCGCGGCTGCGCGAAAGCGTGGATCCTGCCACATCTGACAGTATCGAGGGGCTTGAACTTCGGGCCCGGATCGAGGCGCAGCTGGGCAATTTCGCTCCCGCCATCGCCGCCCAAAGCCGCCTGATTGCCCTGCGCGGGCCGGCGGCCAGCGATCAGGACCACAGCGATCTGGTGCTGATGCTGGTTGATCAGGCCCAGGGCTATGTCTCGCCCGAAGCCGAGGCCGCCCTGCTGCCCGGCCTGGGGCTGAACTCTCGCCAGGATCTCGACCGGGTCGCAGATCTGCTGCTGTCTGCCGCCCAGGGCTTTGCGCCCCAGGGTGAAGACCGCCGCCAGCTGGAGGCCCTGCCCGATGTCACCCTTGCTACAGGCCCGCTCTATCTCTTTGCGGGCGAGCTTTATGCCCAGAATGGCCGGGCAGACCGCGCCTTTGCGCTGTGGCGGCTGCTGTTGGAAAACGGCCCGGCCGAGGGCTTCTGGACCTCGCGGCTTGCCGGGCAGGTGCGCGCCGCCGCCTGGGTGGCCGGGGCCTGGGATTACCAGCCGCCCGAAACAGCCGCCCCCCCCGCCCTGCGCGGGCCGGATGCGGATGCGCTGGCGGCAGCTTCGGGCCTGAACGGTGACGAGACGCGCAGCATGGCCGAAGGCATGGTCGCGGGCCTGAAATCGCGCCTGCTGTCAGAGGGCGGATCGGTGGCCGAATGGACGCAGCTCATTCGCGCGCTCAGCGTGCTGGGCCAGGAAGATGAGGCCCGCGAGGTGGTCACGCTTGCCCAAAAAGCCCACCCTGATGCAGCGGCGCAGGCCGAAATCGGGGCCGCCGCCCAGACGATCGGCACAATTGGAACATTGCCATGATCTTTGATGACATCAGCACATTCGCCACCGAACTGCCCGCATTTGGCGCCATTGCCGGGCTGGATCTGGGCACCAAAACCATCGGTGTCGCGCTTTCCGATCTGCGCCGCGCGGTGGCGACGCCGACAAAGGTGATCCGGCGCGAGAAATTCACCCTCGATGCCGCGCAGCTGCTGGAGCTGCTGGCGCAGCGAGAGATCAGGGGAATCGTGCTGGGCCTGCCGTTGAACATGGACGGCAGCGAGGGGCCAAGGGTGCAATCGACCCGCGCCTTCGCCCGCAACCTGGAAAAGCTGACCCCGCTGCCAATCGGCTATTGGGATGAACGCCTGTCAACCGTCGCAGCAGAGCGCGCCCTGCTTGAGGCGGATGCATCGAGAAAGCGTCGCAAAGAGGTGATCGACGCGGTCGCGGCAGGCTATATCCTGCAAGGGGCGCTGGACCGCCTGACGCAGATCGCCCGGCAAGACGCGGGCCGGGACGCATAGGCAAGATCAGGGGCGGGCAAACGTGAGCGACGAGATCTGGACACGCAATGAAATCGAAAGCCCCTGCATCAGGGTCTGCGTGATCCATCCGGCGGCGCAGATCTGCGTTGGCTGCTATCGCAGCCTGGCGGAAATTGGCAGCTGGTCGGCAATGTCATCTGATGAGCGGCGCAAAATCATGGCCGAGCTGCCCGCCCGGGCCTCAACCCTCGTCAAACGCCGGGGCGGTCGCGCGGCCCGGCTTTCGCCGGACAGCGCGACCGAGGGCTGAAACGCGGATCTGTAGCGGCCTATCTTTGCCAGCCAAACCGCCGCGCCAGCGCATAGGTGCCCTCGACACCCGCGCCCAGGATCGCGCCCAGAAACAGCGCGAGCTCGGGGTCGATGGCCAGGGTCTCACCAAGACCCGCATCAATCACCCCAACCGCCACCAGCGCCCCTGCGATGTAACGCGCAAGGATCCGTGCAAAGACTGCAATCATGCCAACCTCCTGACATTGCCTGACAAAATCCCAGAAATCAAAGCCTGGAGCCGAGCGATCCAGCTGGTCGCGCCTCCCTGAACCGGGCTGGGGTTTGCTGTGGGAATTGCAGCCAGGATCATCGCGCGGATGCGGTCACCGACAAGGCCCGGCGCAACCGGGCGCTCCATCCCCGGCAGCCAGGTCACATCCCATTTGCCGCGCTGCGCGATGCCCAGATTTGGCTGCACCTCGGCATGGGTCAACATCGTGCGGGGCGTGACCGGGATGCCATATTCCTGGCCAAGATCACGGCAAAGCGTGACCAGGCTTTGCAGCTGCGCCGCTGTGATCGGCGTCTGGCCGGCCCGGAACGGACGCTCTTGCGCGCCCCCCATCGCAGCCAGCGCGATGCCGATGCTGCCGCTGTTGCAGTTCAGCGTATGGGCGGCATAGCTGCCTTTCATGAGCGGCGCCTGATTGGCCGCCACGGCAAAGCGGCCGGGGTGAACCCGCCCTGCCCCGTCGATCACAAAGTGATAATGGTGAAGATCAAGGCCGGTCGGCTGATGCGGGCCGCCGGTCCAGTGAATGATGATCCGTTGCAATTAGCCCCTCCGTCGCATTTGAGGGGCCAGCTTGCGCTGTTAATCTCTTAACAAGCGTTGTCAGGGGGTGCGGACCAGCCGCATCCCCCGCAACGAATCAGCGGCCGAATTTGCCCTTCAGCGCATCGGCAAAGGCATTGCCGCCGCCCTGCGACTGCGGCGAGGCATTCATCGGCGCGCGGCTTTTGACCGGAGCACGCTCGCGCCCCGGACCACGTTCTTCGCGGGCGGATTTGGCCGAGGCACCGCCGTCTTTCTTCATGGTCAGACCGATGCGCTTGCGGGGCACATCCACCTCAACCACGGTCACTTTGACCACATCACCCGCCTTGACCACCTCATGCGGATCCGAGACGAATTTATCGGCAAGCTGGCTGACATGGACCAGCCCGTCCTGGTGCACGCCGATGTCAACAAAGGCCCCGAAGGCCGCCACATTGGTCACCGTCCCCTCCAGCACCATGCCGGGCTTGAGGTCGGAAATCTCATCGACACCTTCGGTAAAGGTGGCGGTTCTGAACTCGGGCCGCGGATCGCGCCCGGGCTTCTCCAGCTCGGACAGGATGTCTTTCACCGTGGGCAGGCCGAACTTCTCATCGACAAACTGCGCCGGATTCAGCGTTTTCAGCACCGCCCCATCCGCCATAAGCGCCCGGATATCGCGCCCACAAGAGGCGATAATTTTCCGTGCCAGATCATAGGCTTCCGGGTGAACGGAAGAGGCATCAAGCGGCTCTTTCCCATCCGGGATCCGCAGGAAGCCAGCCGCCTGTTCAAAGGCCTTCGGGCCCAGCCGCGCCACCTTCAGCAACTCACGCCGCGTCGCAAAGGGCCCATTGGCATCCCGATGCGCCACGATGCTTTCCGCCAAACCCGGCCCAACCCCCGAGACCCGCGCCAGAAGCGCACTGGAGGCCGTGTTCAGATCGACCCCAACCGCATTCACCGCATCCTCAACCACCGCGTCCAGCTGTTTGGCCAGACGGTGCTGATCGACATCATGCTGATACTGACCGACGCCGATGCTTTTCGGCTCGATCTTGACCAGCTCTGCCAGCGGGTCCTGCAGACGCCGCGCGATCGAGACCGCGCCGCGCAATGACACATCCAGCGTAGGAAATTCCCGCGCCGCCAGTTCTGATGCCGAATAGACCGAGGCCCCCGCCTCTGAGACCACAACCTTCATCGGCTTATTCGCCCCCGCTGGCAGCAAAGCCAGCAGATCCGCCACCATCTTTTCCGTCTCACGTGAGGCCGTACCATTGCCGATGGCGATCAGCTTCACACCGTGATTCCCGATCAGCCTGGCAATCGCCACCTGAGCGCCACGCAAATCGTTCTTCGGCTGGAAAGGATAAACCGTATCGGTTGCCAAAAGCTTACCCGTCTCATCGACAATCGCCACCTTCACCCCGGTGCGAATCCCCGGATCCAGCCCCATCGTGGCCTTGCCGCCCCCCGGTGCCGCCAGCAGCAGATCCTTGAGATTGCGGGCAAAAACCCGGATTGCCTCGGCCTCGGCGGCATCGCGCAGCTCGGCCATCAGATCAAGCGTCAGCGAGGTTTTCAGCTTTACCCGCCATGCCCAGGCCGCAGCATCGCGCAGATATTTGTCACCCGCCCCGCTGCCCGAGGCTGCCAGCACCGCCGCGCAGGCGCGCTCGGATGGTGATTCGCCACGGGGCGATTCGGGATCGATTTCCAGATCTATGGTCAGGAAATCTTCATTCCTGCCGCGTAGCATCGCCAGAACCCGGTGCGAAGGCGCGTCCCGAAAGGCCTCATTATGATCGAAATAATCCGAAAATTTGGCCCCCGACGCCTCTTTTCCAGGCTGCACCTTTGCCGAAAGCCGCCCCTCTTTGCGCATGTGATCGCGCAGGCGTCCCAAAAGGCCCGCATCCTCGGACAGGCCTTCGGCGATGATGTCGCGCGCCCCATCCAGCGCCGCTTTCGCATCTGCGAATCCCTCGCTCAGAAAGCCCGCGGCCAACTGGGCCGGATCGGCTTTGCGATCCGCCAGAATCGCATCAACCAGCCCCTGCAACCCCGCCTCACGCGCGATCATCGCTTTTGTACGGCGTTTGGGTTTGTAGGGCAGATAGATATCCTCAAGCTCGGCCTTGGTCACCGCGCCCGCAATGCTGCGCGCCAGATCATCCGTCAGCTTGCCCTGATTCGTGATCTCGCCGAGAATCGCCGTCCGCCGCGCCTCAAGCTCGCGCAGATATGTCAGCCGCTCATCCAGTTTGCGCAGCTGGGTATCATCCAGCCCCCCCGTCACCTCTTTGCGGTAACGCGCAACAAAAGGCACCGTCGCACCGCCATCCAGCAGCTCGACCGCAGCCACCACCTGACGCGCCTGAGCGCCAATCTCAGCAGCGATGATTTCCGGAATACGGGCAACAGACATGGTGGATTTCCTTGCAGATCAAACAGGCTGGAGGTGCGAAGATATCTTGCGGCAGGCGCAGGGCAAGCCCGGATCCGCCAGAGCAGCGGGAAACGCCCCCCGGCGCGGCGCGGCGGCTTTCAATCAGATGCCATGCAGCGCATTTGTTCTTTGCGCGGGAATTTTCCTTTCGCAATCGGTGCATCCTGCCCTTGCAAATGCCGTAAGGCGGCGCTAATCAGCCCACAAGTGCCGGCTTAGCTCAGTTGGTTAGAGCACCAGATTGTGGATCTGGGGGTCCCCCGTTCGAGCCGGGGAGTCGGTACCATCTTCCCCATTTATATTGATAATGCGCCACGATCCAAAAATCGGGCTCTTTGATCATGTCAGGAAACATCTCTGCCTGTGTTGGCGCATCTGCATCGGAGGTGCTGCCATATCACTCTGGTGGTGCCCTGAAATGACGCAGCGCACAGATCATCAATAAAACACATTACAACCCCAGAGTCGCATGTCGCACATGCGCCTGCGGTTTCATAACCTGGGCAAGCGCATTCGATAGCCGGCACAGTCTGTCAGCGCATATTTCATCACGAACCAGGCGACTTTCTGTTTTTTCGTCCTTGCACTCGCGGATTGGATCGGGCAATTAGCCCGCATGTTCCGATGGGTCGGCTGAAAGCAGACAGAACACGGGATGTGCAGGCTGCAAAATTTCTTCTGAGCGAAACGAGGCACAGAGGAAATAGTACAGCCAAAGTGGGCGACGTGCTGCAAGGTGC
Source organism: Pseudogemmobacter hezensis (assembly GCF_013155295.1). Classification (GTDB taxonomy): domain Bacteria; phylum Pseudomonadota; class Alphaproteobacteria; order Rhodobacterales; family Rhodobacteraceae; genus Pseudogemmobacter; species Pseudogemmobacter hezensis. The sequence continues at coordinate 148,505 of NZ_JABJXT010000001.1, forward strand.
GGCAGCGGACTGTAACTCCGCCGAGGAGACTCATGCCTGGTTCGATTCCAGGGTCGCCCACCACTTCAACTTTGCAAGCGTTTATTTTCGTTTGCAATCTTGATCAGCAAATTACGCCCTCAAGAAACCTGTTCCGCTTTTGAACCTCATTGCAGGCCACGCTTGGCTGAGGATGCGATAGTTTTTATACCGTATCAGGCTTGATCGTCGCGCCTGGCCTTCACGACGGGCGACCAGCGAGCTGTCACTCGACATCATTGCTCCGGTACTTGGGTAACGTATTCGAAGGGCGGGCGGGGTTCCCGATGTATCCCCCCCCCTAATTGCCCCCCGAATCCCGGATTTCGCCCCCCGGACGCCTAAAGAACGGGCCGGTGAAAACGCAGATCACCGATTGCCGACAGACTGCGGGCACCGGGGAAGCAGCAGGATTGCTGTACCCGTGATGAGCGGAAAAATGTGAGCCCTTCCTGGGGGCATGGCCTCACTCATGGTGAGGCAAGAGCCCGCTCGCACCGCCTGTTGCCCCTCCCAAGGCCCTGTTCTCAGGCTGCGGTCGGCGAATCTCGCGGCCTTCTGCAATAGCCAGCCCAATTTCCGCCTCGCGCTTTTTACCTCGGCATCGGCGTCCTTGCGGTTGTCGAAGGTCTGGCTCTCGCGGTAGGTATCAAAGCTTCTACGGATGATCCGGGCACAGATACCCGGCCTTCGTCTTTTCTCTCTCGTTCGGTAATGCTCGCCATGTTCCTTGCACCACCTGTCACGTCTGATCGCCAGTCTCGGCGCCTGGTCATCAGCCATACGCAGTGTCCCGGAGAGCAAAGATCAGACAATAAACCGGAGCACCCCTGCGATGAATGATATCGTAAAATCAAATACTTACAAAAGTCACAGAGTGTCGGTTGCGCCAATGATGGATTGGACAGACCGCCATTGTCGCTATTTCCATCGCCTGATGTCGCAAAGGGCCATGCTTTATACAGAGATGGTTACGGCACCCGCGATCGTGCACGGGCCAAAGCCGCGGCTTCTGGACTTTTCCGCCGCGGAACACCCGGTCGCGTTACAGCTGGGCGGCTCGGACCCTGATGAGCTGGCGGCGGCGGTCAGGATCGCGCGACCCTGGGGTTATGATGAGATCAATCTGAATTGCGGCTGCCCCTCGGACAGGGTGCAATCGGGGTGCTTTGGTGCGGTTTTGATGAAAGATCCGGCGCTGGTCGCCGCTTGCGTGACCCGGATGCAGGCCGAGGCGGATGTGCCGGTCACGGTAAAATGCCGCATCGGCGTTGATGATCAGAATGAGGAAGAGATCCTCCCCGCCTTTATCGAAACACTGGCAGAGGCGGGAATCACCCATTTCATCATCCATGCCCGCAAGGCCTGGCTGCAGGGGCTGTCCCCCAAAGAGAACCGCGAGATCCCGCCACTGAATTACCCGCTGGTCCATCGCATGAAAGCACAGTTCCCCGAACTGACGATCTGCCTGAATGGCGGCGTCGCTGACCTGGCCTCGGCCGAGGCGCTGCTGACGCCGGGCGCGGACAGGGTCGCGCTTGATGGTGTGATGATCGGGCGGGCGGCCTATCACGATCCGGGCGCCGCGCTGCTGGGGGCCGACCGGCTTTGGGGCGGGGATCCGCAGCCCGCGCAGCAGCCTGATCGTCAGGATATCGTGCATAGGATGCTGCCCTATATCGAGGCCCACCTGGCCGAGGGCGGGCGGCTGCACCAGATCACCCGCCATATGCTGGGCCTGTTTCACGGCCTGCCCGGGGCCAGGGGCTGGCGGCGTGTGCTGTCAGAGAAGGCCTCACGTGACGGGGCGAATGGCGATACCGTGCTTGAGGCGCTGGCGCAGCTGGGCTGACCTGGGCCACCTCTCGCGCAGGATTTGGCGTGACAATCGCGCCCGGCTGGTTCAATGGAGGCCTGTCAGTTGTGACTGCGGTCTTTGCGACAGCAGGGTGGCGGCAGGCGGACGTTAACAGACAGACGGCAGCGGGCGGGCAAGAACACCCTGCGACAATCTCAGGGGAAACCCGCGGATGCGCATCGCCCTCACCATCGGCCTCTGTCGGGTCTGCGGCTTTTTCCCTCTTCGAAACAGGCGGCGGGCAAGACCTAACTCATGCGAAGCGGGGCCGTTATGGGCATCAACAAACAAAGCGATATCGCCGCCAATATCCAGATCGGGCCAACCGATGCCGGAATGGTGCGGATCTATATCGAGGCCGAGGGCGGGGTAGAACTGCCGCTGGATTTCGACCCCGAAGAGGCCGAAGAAATCGCAGAGGAGCTGCGGGCCGCAGCTGAGGCAGCGCGCCTGATGGCCAGCGAAGGCAGCAAACCAAAGCGCCGCTGAAAGCAAAAACTGCCCTCACGGCCAGGTCCCAAATTCCTTCAAAGGAATTTGGCTATTTTCTTCGAAGAAAATAGCCGCCGGTTGCCCGGCGGCCTGCGCCTCTGGCAGGGGCTCAGCCCCGGCGGCCGCGACGCTCGCGTTTTGCCGGGCCTTCGCCATCGGTTCCATCCGAGGCCGAAGAGAATGCACCCAACTTTGCCGCCACATCCTCAAGACCGGGGGCCGGGCCGCGCGGCGTTTCCTCAAGGGCGCGGCGCATCGCCTGCAGATGCTCTGGCATCGTGCCACAGCAACCGCCGATGATCTTCACACCCGCATCCCGCGCCATCACCGCATATTCCGCCATCAGCTCTGGCGTGCCGTCATAGTGGATATGGCCGTCATGGTATTTCGGGATCCCGGCATTCCCTTTTGCAACCACGGGCCGCGTGGTGCCGGTTGCAATAAAGCCCATCACGGTTCGCATCAGATCTGACGCCCCCACACCGCAATTTGCGCCAAAGGCCAGCGGCGGCGTGGCCAGTTTCTCGACCAGTTCCGCCATCGCAGCCGAGGTCACCCCCATCATCGTGCGCCCGGCGGTGTCAAAGCTCATGGTGCCAACCCAGGGCATGCCTGCAAGCTTCGCCGCTTCGGCTGCGGCGCGATATTCCTCGGGGGCAGAGATGGTCTCGACCCAAAGCACATCGGCGCCACCCGCCTTCAGACCTTCGGCCTGCTCGTGAAACATCTCGACCGCCAGCGCATGGGTCAGCGTGCCCATCGGCTCGAAAATATCGCCCGTCGGCCCGACCGAGCCGGCAACGATCACCCTGCGCCCGCCATTCACCGCCGGATCATCGGCGATCTCACGGCCAAGGGCTGCGCCGACGCGGTTCAGCTCATGCACCTGCCCCTGCGCATTGTGCAGCTTCAGCCGCGAGGCATTGCCGCCAAATGTATTGGTCAGAAAGATATCCGAGCCCGCCAGCACCGCATTGCGGTAAAGGGTGCGGATATTGTCGGGGCGGTCGATATTCCACAGCTCTGGCGGCTCGCCCGATTCCAGCCCCATATTGAAGAGGTTGGTGCCGGTCGCACCATCCGCCATCAGCCAGTCCCTCTCAGCCAGCAGCTGGCTCAGCGCATCGGTCGTCATCGGGAACCCTTTCTCACTGATTGTGCCGCCCCTTTCGCGGGCCCGGGCAAAGCGCCCGGTCGCGGCAGGCCTGCGGCCGCCATATGTCTCGCCAGATGTCTCACCAGGACGGCCAGAGCCTGTCACTGCGGGAAATGCCCATGCCGCATAGGCCCGTCACCCCCGGGCGGCCCGCAAAAAGGCCGCCCGGGGACGGTTCATTCTCAGGCTTCGCTCAGCAGCTGGGCCTTGGCGACCGGCATCAGCTCGGTCAGTTTGGCGCGGATCTGATCGGCGCTGACGCGGTCGCCCAGATCGGCGGCCAGCTTGCGGACCACATCCTCCGGGCCCGGCTCGTCGAAATCGGCCGCCACCACTTCCAGCGCATAGGCATTGGCCTCTTCGCCGGATTTGCCCAGCAATTCAGCCGCCCAAAGCCCGGCCAGCTTGTTGCGCCGCGCCTCGGCCCGGAACTGCATCTCGCTGTCATGGGCGAATTTGGCCTCAAATGCGTTTTCGCGTTCGTCAAAACTGGACATAGGAAATCCTTCCGGCCTTTGAGATCAGTTTCACTGTTATCGGTTCGCTTTCCATATGCCCATCCCCCGCCCCTCCTGCAAGAAGAAAGCCGGGCAAATCTCTCTGGGTTGCGGTGGGATTTCGGCTCTTTTCCAGCGACTTCTTGCCCTGGGGCTGCGGCTCGGATATAGCCGCAGGGAAACGTCAAAGGGTGGCCCGGCCGCCCCTGTCGTCATTTCTGATTTAAAGAACACTTTCCGTTCAGGGAACACCATGGCACGGCGCAAGAAGGTCTATGAGGGCAAGGCAAAGATCCTCTTCGAGGGGCCTGAACCCGGCACTCTGATCCAGTTTTTCAAAGACGATGAGACCAGCAGCGATGCGGGTCAGGTGGCGGCCAATGTCGCGCCGATTTCTGCCGCATCCGAGGGCAAGGGCGTGTTGAACAACCGCCTGTCGGAATTCTTCATGACCGGGCTGAACAATATCGGCGTGCCGACCCATTTCATGCGCCGCCTGAACATGCGTGAACAGCTGGTGCGTATGGCCGATATCATCCCGCTTGAGGTGATGGTGCGCAATTTCGCCACCGGCGGCATTACCGAGCGCCTTGGCATCCCCGAGGGCATGGGCCTGCCCCGGCCGATCGTCGAATACTACTTCAAGGATGAAAAGCTCGGCACCCCGATGGTGTCTGAGGAACATATCATTGCCTTTGGCTGGGCCAGCCAGCAAGACCTTGATGACATCATCGCCCTGGCGCTGCGCGTGAATGACTTCCTTTCGGGGGTGATGCTGGGTGTGGGCGTCAGGCTGATGGATTTCCGCATCGAGATCGGCCGCGTCTGGGAAGGCGACTTCATGCGCCTGCTGCTTGCCGATGAGATCACCCCGGATTCGATGACGCTTTGGGATCTGCGCCAGCCAGAGCGGGCCGATGGCTCGACGCCCGAGCCTGGCCCCCTGCCCGATGTCTATGCCGAACTGGCCCGCCGTATCGGCGTGCTGCCCTCAAATGTCACCCACGCAACGAAACCCTCGCTGATCAACTAAGCGGCTATGCGGGCAAGATCGGGCCGGAACCACCACTGGCCCGATTGCCACCCGCCCCTGCAGCCGCTATCTAACAGCGAAATCTGACCCTGACCCGCCCGGAGGCCCCCGATGAAAGCCCGCGTCACAGTTATGCTGAAAAACGGCGTCCTTGATCCGCAGGGCGAGGCAATCCGCCACGCGCTCGGCACACTTGGCTTTTCGGGCGTTGACGGCGTCCGTCAGGGCAAGGTGATCGAGCTTGATCTGGCCGGCACCGACAAAGCCGCAGCCGAGGCAGAGGTCGCATCCATGTGCGAAAAGCTGCTGGCAAATACCGTGATCGAAAGCTACCGCGTCGAAATCCTCTGAGCCGCCCTGAGCTGCAGCGATCCGCTGAACCTCAGTGATGCTTTGAACGGCTATGCCGTCGCCACCCTGGCGGCGGCTTTTTTATCACCAGCCCCCGCAAGGCAGGCGGGATCAGCGCAGCCTGACCGCCAGCCGGATCCCATCAGCGGCCCGCACCGTCAGATGCGCCACCGGAACCGGATCCGCGCCATCCACGCGTGCAAAGCGGAATGCCCGGGCCAGCATGGCCAGAAGCAGCACACCTTCCACCATCGCAAAGCCCGCCCCGGTGCAGACCCTCTCTCCGGCGGAAAAGGGCATATAGGCCTCGCGGGCCGACTGCCGCCCCTCGGGCGTTTGCCAGCGGGCCGGGCAAAAGCGGTCGGGCTCCTGCCAGAGCCGTTCATGGCGTTGCTGATGCCAGGGCGACAGCACGATCTGGGCGCCGGGCTTTACGTCACGCCCGCGCAGGGTCTCGGGGCAGCTGTTCTGGCGCACCATCATCGGCACCGGCGGGTAAAGGCGCAGCGCCTCGCGGAACACGTCGCGGGTATAGCGCAGGCGGCTGACGGCGCTGAAATCCGGATCATCGCCCACGGATGCAGCCTCTGCCGCCACCCGCTCCTGCACGTCAGGGCAAAGCGCCAGCAGATAAAGCGACCAGCCAAGCGCCGAGGCGCTGGTCTCATGGCCCGCGAGAAAAAAGATCGCCACCTGATCGACCATCTCGGCGGGAGTGAAACGCTCGCCCGTCAGCGGGTCACTGGTGGTCATGATCTTGGTCGCCAGATCGTCCGGCGCGGTGCCTGCAGCAATCTCGGCTGCGCGGGATTCCGTCAGCGCGGTGATCAGATCGCGGATCACCTTTGCCGAGGCCTTTGTCCGCCGCCGGTGCAGGCGCGGGAACCAGCGCGGCAACGGCACGAAAGCCGCCAGGTTCAGGATCGGCTGCGTGCGCTGATAGGCGCGGAATTCGTGAAAAACCCGGGCAGCGATCTCATGTTCGATCGGGATCGAGAAAAGCGTGCGGAAGATCACATCTGCCGCCGCATGCGACATCTCTTCCTCAATCTCGACCTCGCCACCAGCAAGGCCGCGCATCCGCGCCACCGCCGCCTGCCCTGCCGCGATCATGGCGGGAAAGGTGTCGCGCAGCCGCCCGCCCTCAAATGCGGGGTCGATGATGCGGCGCTGGCGCTTCCAGGTCTCGCCATTGGTGACAAAGACCGAGTTGCCCAAAAGCGGCTCCAGCCCGGCGCGGATCCGGTTCGACTTCGGGAAGTCATCGGGCCGCTCTTTCAGCACCAGATCGACCAGCTTCGGATCGTTGCACAGGTAAGAGCGGAAGAACGGCGTGCGAAACTCGGCCATCCAGGCCCGGTAAAGCCGCGCCGGCTGGGCCGAGAGGATGTCGCGCCGAAAGAGCCGCAGATAGCTGAGCAAAGAGACCCTGTCGGCGCGGGCCTCAGGCTTTGGCGGGATCGGGCAGGATTTCAGATCATCACTCACGCGATGGTTCTATAGCGATTGAGCGTCTGTTCAATGCGGCTTTTCGAGGGCTGACGGTTTTTGAACCGCGCACCTAAGGTTTGCGGCCCGGCGGTAATGCGGAAGTAATCATATTCGCCGGGGGCCCCCGTCAGATTGTCAAAGGCGCAGAGATACTGGAAATGCAGCCGGAACCAGCGCCGCCGCAGCTCGCGCCAGCGCCCGGGCGTCAGGGTCTGGGTGAAGGCGGCTGACAGCACCAGCGGCCAGCGCTTGCCCTCGGGCGGCGTGACCGAGACCGAAACGGGATCGCAAAGCGCGAAGGCGCAGCCATCACCGGGGGCGGTCACGTCGATCCAGGTGATCTGATCCTGCGTTGACAGAAAGGCCAGATCGGCCCGCAGCCGCCTGGCATCGGGCAGAAATGACACCATCGGCACCACCTGGCCCAGGCTGAGGAACGAGAGTTTCGGCCCCTGGTCCGGGCCGTGTCCCGCCCCCCCCTGGCGCAGCAGATCTGCCAGGATCGACACCCCCAGATGCGCCCCTGAGGAGTGGCCGACGACCAGAACCTCATCGTAATCCTCACGCAGCGCGGCCTGGATCTGCTTGCCGAAATCGAACATCCGCGCCTCTAATTCGGGCGGATTGGCCCCTTTGAACTGCGCCGAATAGGCGTAATCATGCATCAGATACCAGGCGAATACCTTATTGTCTTTCTTTCGGAACCAATTCAGCACGCCCCATGTCAGCGCCCCCCAGACCGGCAGGCCAGTGGCCCAATGCAGGTAATGCGCGACCAGCGCAAAGCCCAGCCAGCCAAGCGCCAGCGCCAGCGCCAGCTGCAGCAGCAGGAATACAATCGGGTAAAGCGCGGCGATCATCGGCCCTTTGCGCAGCCGCATCAGCCGAAACAGCGCCCCCGATCCGATATAGGCCCAGGAGGTGCGGAACAGCTGCAGATAGGTCGCGGGGATCGTCTCGGACATCGAGCCTTTGACGATATCCGACCAGACCAGCACCTCTATATCGGCGGTGACATCCGCGCCTTCGATCTGCGCCTGAACCTGCCAGCCATAGGGGCCGCCCGCCTTTTTCGGCTGCAGCGCCAGCGCATAGCCCGACAAAGCCGCCTGGGCCGCGCCTTCTTTGCGGTAAAGCTCGCGGTAGCGGCGCGGATGGAACGGATCATAGCCCGGAAGGTAGAATACCTTCCGGCGCGTGATGCCGCCGATCTGCGTGCTTTCCGTCATAGCCCCCCCGTGCCCCCCGCTTATACGCCCTGGATCATGTAAAAATCAGGCGGAATTAAGGGGTCAGCCGGGCAAAGGCAGGCCGAGCGTCTCGAATATGTTCAAAAGCCACCAGCTGAAATCGGTGAAAGCGCCGGTCAGCATCATGACGCCCACGATCAGCAAAAGCGCCCCCATCGACCGCTCGATCCATTTCATATGGCGCTTGAGGCGGTTCATGACGCCCATCGCCCGCTCGATGAACAGGGCAGAGATCAGGAAAGGCAGGCCCAGCCCCACCGCATAGACGCCCAGCAAAAACGTCCCCCGCGAGACCGAGCCCTCTTGCGCCGCCAGCGACAGGATGGTGCCCAGCTGCGGGCCGATGCAGGGCGTCCAGCCGGCGGCAAAGGCCAGCCCCAGCACGAAAGCCCCAAGCGCCGAGCCGCCACGATCCCCCGCATCCAGCCGCGCCTCACGGTCCAAAAGCGGAATGCGCAGGATGCCGGTGAAATGCAGGCCAAAGACGATGATCACGATCCCGGCGACCTGGGCGAAACGCTCCTGGTTTTGCAGGAAAAACGCGCCGAAGGCCGACATGGTAAAGCCCAGCAGCAGGAAGATCACCGACAGGCCCATGACGAAAAACAGCGCGGGCAGAATGATCCGCCGCCTGGCCTGGCCGCCCGCCGCGCCGCCATCGCGCATCTCACCCATCGAGATCCCGCCCATATAGGCCAGATAGGGTGGCACAACCGGCAGCACGCAGGGCGACAGGAATGACAGCACCCCCGCGACCAGCGCGACGAAAGCGGCAGGCCCAAGACCTGCATCGAAGAGATCAATTCCGAACATGGGCAAAGTCATAGCCGCCCTGCTCGCCCGCGTCATCCGCGCTTTGCTCACTTTGACGGCATTCCCCTGTCACATTCCGCCGCAGCCCGCTATCACGGGCCTATGGAGAACCCCGATCAGCATACGACCGACCAGGATCTGGATTGCGAGGGGCTTTTATGCCCCCTGCCCGTGCTAAGGGCGCGAAAGCGGCTGCTGGCCATGGCCCCGGGCGAGGTGCTGCGCGTCCGCACGAGCGACCGCATGGCGATCATCGACCTGCCGCATTTTTGCGCAGAGGCCGGGCATGGCTATCTGGGCGCAAGCGAGGACGGCGCGGTCACCACCCATCTGATCCGGCGCGGCGACCAAAAGCCCGCTTTCTGACTGGACCGGGCGCAGGATCAGGGCTGAGGCCAGCCTCAGGCAGCGCCCCGGGGCGAACAGCATAAAGACACGCCGCTTTAACCATTCTTAACGATGTGCCAGACTGCGCCAATAAGACCATATTCCAGACCGTATTTAAGAGGTTACATCATGCGTTTCACCGCAATCGCCGCCATCGCCGCCCTTGCCTTGGCCAGTTTCTCCACCAGCGTTTCCGCCCATGGCGGCGGGTGCCGGAAAAGCTCGCCCCCCGGTCAGTGCTGCCATGCCGACAACAGCAAAGGCGGCCGGGTTCATTGCCACTGAGCGGCCTCACCAAACCGATGCCAGATGACACTGCGAGGCCCCGCTTTGGGGCCTCTGTTCTTTGGGAAACCACCCCAAAGCGGCAGGTGACAAGCCCGCCCCCCGCAAGCTATCAACCGCTGTGAATGGCATCACAGCCGCCCGATCCTGATAGCCCTGGGGAAGACCGATGATGAAACGCCTTGCTGCCCTGCTTTTCCTTTTGCCCACGGCCGCCGCGGCGAATTGCATCCCACCCTGGCAGGTGCATTTCGCCTGCGACATCCCCGCGACCAATGCCCGGGCCGAGTTTTGCCGCATAGCCGATACCGCAAAGCATCCGGGCAAAAAGGAAGCCTATTACACCTATGTCGTCGGCGATCAGCCGGCCGAGCTTTACTTTGAGGCCAGCTCTGTCTGGTTCTCGGTCAAAGACACCAATATCGACCACCCGACCGATCTGACCATGGCCATGGGCTATCCGAACGGCAAATGGGTCTATGCTTTCGTGGTGACCGAGGACAAACGCCTGAATGGCCGCATCCGCGATGCCGAGGTGCGGGTCTATAAATCCACCGATGACTTCACCAGCGATCAAAAGGATGTCGAGCAGCTGCGCCTTTACTGCGAGCCGTCCTCGATCATCGCCAATCAGGATATGATCGCCCCCTGAGGCAATCCGGCTGCCGCCCTGGCGGATCCGTTACCCTGGCGTCATGTGACCGTTACACCCCGCTGGCATGAGGAGCGAAATCTTCCCCTGCCCGGGTCTTCCCCTGCCGGGGCGCAATCGCGGATCCTATGAAAGAGCGGATGCCATGAACGAACAGACGCCGATGGACTGGCTCGAAGCCGAGCTTTCCGACAATTTCGACGAGGATTATGAGCTTGAGCTGGAAGATGCCGAGCTGTCGCTTGAAATCGCCCGGATCTACAAAAAGCGCCATGGCCCCTCGATGGAGCGGCGCGACTATCTGCGCAACCTGATCCGGCTGCAGGCCGAGCTGATTCGGCTGCAATCCTGGGTGCAGTATCACAAAGAGCGCGTCGTGGTGATCTTTGAGGGCCGCGATTCCGCCGGAAAAGGTGGCGCGATCAAGCGGATCACCCAGCGGCTGAACCCGCGCGTGGCGCGAACGGTTGCGCTGCCCGCGCCCTCGGACCGTGAAAAGACCCAGTGGTATTTCCAGCGCTATGTGCCGCATCTGCCGGCAGGCGGCGAGATCGTGCTTTTCGACCGCTCCTGGTACAACCGCGCCGGGGTTGAACGCGTGATGGGATTCGCCACCGAGGATCAGGTCGAGCAGTTCTTCCAGGACGTGCCGGAGTTTGAGCGGATGCTGGTGCGCTCGGGCATCAAAGTGGTGAAATACTGGTTCTCGATCACCGATGAGGAACAGCAGATGCGCTTTCTGATGCGCATCCATGATCCGATGAAACAGTGGAAACTGTCGCCAATGGATCTGCAAAGCCGCGTGCGGTGGGAGCAGTATACCAAGGCCAAGGAAGAGATGTTCGCCCGCACGAATATCCCCGAGGCGCCCTGGTATATCGTTGAAGGCACAGACAAAAAACGTGCAAGGCTGAACTGTATCGACCATCTTCTGGCGCAATTCCCCTATGAGGATGTGCCCCATGAAGAGATCCAGCTGCCCGAGCGTGTCTTCAACCCCGATTACGAGCGCGCCGTGCTGCCGCCCGAGCTTTACGTGCCGCTGAAATACTGACAGCGCCCCCCCCCCAAAACCCTGTCTGTAACGCCCAGCCCACATGGCGGCCGGGCGTTACAGACGTTTTGGGATTGCAGGCGCTTTTAGCTTATGGGCGTTTTAAACAGACGGGCGCTTCAAACATATGGGCGTTTTGGCGCGCTGCGATCTGCCGCCAGCCAGGATGCAGCAATGCCCTTAACGGGGCATGAACATCCAACAGCGACAAACAGAAAAAGAGCGCCGCAGCTCTGCGACACTCTTTTATATCAGGCAACAGCGTTTTATTTTACTGCCCGGCATTTGTCAGGCATTCGCTGTATCTTCCACATTTCTCGGCAGCGCCGGGAAGACGTGGAGCAGGATCTTACTTGATCTTGCCTTCTTTGTATTCAACATGCTCCCGCTTGACGGGGTCATATTTCTTAACAACCATCTTCTCGGTCATGGTGCGGGCATTCTTTTTGGTCACGTAGAAGTGCCCGGTGCCCGCCGTCGAGTTCAGACGGATCTTGATCGTCGTCGGCTTCGCCATAGTCGTCTCTCCTGCATCGGGAAAAGAGCGCTTTCCCCGCAAAATCTCTGAACCCGCCTTTTAAGTGCATCAGAGGCAGAGTCAACCGCCAAAGACACGCAGTTCGGGGGATTTGTGCAACTGCGCTGCTGCGCTGATGCCATAAGCGCGTGCAAAGCTGCGCGGCCGCCTGTCCAGCGCGTTCTGCCCGGCGCGGTGCCTCAGCACGGGCCGGGAGGCGCAGGCCGGGCCGCCAGGGCCGTCTCATGCCATTGCAGCCAGTCGCGTCCGGCCAGCGTCACCGCCTCGCGCACGGCGCGGCCGATCGCCTCTCCGACGGCTGTATGCAGCCCGGCGTAGCGCCCCTCGCCCGGCCAGGCGGCCAGCGCCAGGCAATCGGTGCCGGTGCCAGTGGCCCGCCCGGTCGCCAGCTCAAGCCCCAGATCCATGATCGCGGCGGTGCGGGCCTCGGCGGCGATGGTCAGCGCCTCGATCTGGGCGACCTCGGTCAGGCGGGCATCGGTTGCGACCAGGATATTGACGGTGCCATAGCCCGTGCCATCCGCCGCATGCCAGGGCAGCCGCGCCCCCACGGCCTCGGCGTTCGAGAGGCCCAGCGTCACCAGCGCCGCAGCACGGGCCTCTGGCGCATCCGCCCCGCCCTCCCTCTCAGCCACCACAGCGCTGGCCTGCCGGCGGCTGGAGACATCGCGTGAGGTCATCATCCCCACCTGCGCCTTTGCGGGGGCCTGGGCCATCTGGGCGTCGAACCAATCGGCAACCGGGAAATCCAGGGACAGATCGCTGTTTCTGACCTCGCGCCACAAAACGGTGTCGCCCGTGACAAAGCCGCCGCCCCAGGGCGCATGCGACAGGATCCGCATCTGTCCGGGCAGGCGCGCAATCAGCCAGGGGCGGGCCAGCTGATCGCGGATCACCGGATCACCCGCAGCGGCTGAAAGATCAGGCCATCCGTGCCATCGGCGATATGCGCCTCAATGCCAAAGACCCGGGCCAGGAGGCCAGGCTCCAGCACCTGCGCGGGCGGCCCGTCGGCCACCAGCCGCCCCTGGTGCAGCATCACAAGGCGCGTGCAATGGCGGGCCGCCAGCCCCAGATCATGCACCGAGGCCAGGACCGAGCGCCCCTCGGCCGCCAGATCGGCGAAAACCGTCATCATGCGGATCTGCGCCTCTGGGTCGAGGCCCGCGCCAGGCTCATCCGCGATCAGCAGCGGCGTGTCCTGCGCCAAAGCGCGGGCAATCAGCACCCGCGCCTGCTCGCCCCCGGAAAGCTCTGTGGCGCGGCGGGCGGCGAAATCCGTCAGCCCCATTCGCGCCAATGCGTTTGAAACCGCCGCATCAGCGGCCCCGCTCCGCCCCCAGGGCGTCCGTCCCAATGCGACCAGATCCGCCACGCTCAGCGCCCAGGCGATTTCGCGCCCCTGCGGCAGGAAGGCCGCCGCCCGCGCCCGCACGCCCGGCGTCATCTGCGCCAGGTTCGAGCCCCCCTGATGCGGCAAAAGCCCCAGGGCCGCCCGCATCAGGCTGGTCTTGCCCGCGCCATTGGGGCCGATCAGCCCGACAAACTCGCCCGGGCCTATGGTCAGGCTGACGCCATCCACCACGCGGCGGCTGCCGCGCAGCACTGTCAGATCCTGCAACTGCAGCAGGGGGTTGCCGCTGATTGCGCCCATGCTCATGCCTCTGCCCTCCGCATCGTCCAGATCAGATGCAGGAAGAAGGGTGCGCCGATCAGCGCCGTCAGCACCCCCAGTTTCAGGTCGCGGTCAGGCGCGATCAGCCGCACCGCCACATCGGCGGCCAGCAAAACCGCCGCCCCCCCAAGCGCAGAAAGCGGCAAAAGGCGCGAGGGCCGCGCCCCCACCAGCGGGCGCAGGATATGCGGCACCACCAGCCCGACAAAGCCAATCGCCCCCGCCACCGCGACCGAGGCCCCCACCGCAGCCGCCGTGCCCAGGATCAGCACCAGCCGCATCCGGCCCGGGCGCAGGCCCATGCTTGCCGCCGCATCCTCGCCCAGGCTCAGCGCATCAAGGCCGCGCCCCAGCGTCATCAGCGCCACCATCCCCGCAAGGATCAGCGGCGCGGCCAGCCAGACATGGGTGAAAGAGCGATCCGCCAGCGAGCCCATCATCCAATAGACGATCTCAGCCGCCGCAAAAGGATTGGGCGAAAGGTTCAGCACCAGCGAAGTCGCCGCCCCCGCCAGCGCCGAAATCGCCACGCCAGCCAGGATCAGCGCCAGTGCGCCGCCGCCCGGACCCGCAAGGATCAGGATCAGCGCCGCCGAAAGCCCCGCCCCCGCCAGCGCCGCCAGCGGCAAAGCCAGCGCGAAGGCCGCAGCCAGCCCGGTTTGCAGCGCCAGCACCGCCCCCAAAGCCGCTGATCCGGAAACCCCGATCAGCCCCGGTTCGGCCAGCGGATTGCGCAAAAACCCCTGCATCGCCGCCCCCGAAAGCCCCAGCGCCGCGCCGATCAGCAGGCCCAGAATGGCGCGGGGCAGCCGGATCTCCTGCATGACCAGCACGACCGGCCCGCCCTTTCCCGCAAAAAGCGCCGAAAGGCTTTCGCCAAGGCCCAGCGCCGCCGGACCAACCAGCAGCGAGGCGCAAAACAAAAGCACGACCGCCAGCACCAGCAGCACCGTCAAAAGGCGGATCGAAAGGCCCCGGCCCGATGCAAAGGCAGATACAGAGCGGGCCGTCATGGCAGGCTCTGCATCGGGGCAGCCGGGCCTGCGATGGCCCGCTGATGCGCGGCCCGCATCTCAGCCACCGCCCGCAGAACATGCGGCGTGCCGCAGATCCAGTCGGCATCGCTGGTGGCCAGAAGCGCGGCCTGACCATCCTGGGCGCCCAGTTGCGCCAGCGCCGGATGGCGCAGCAATGCCTCTGAGCGCGAGGCCCCGGGATAGGGTTTTGAGGTCACCACCAGATCGGGGCCCGCCATCACCAGCAGCTCCATCGCCAGGTTACCCCCGCCCGCGCGGCCCAGCTCGGTTGCGATATTGATGAAGCCCGTTCGCGCCAGAATGTCATCCGAAAGCGTGCCTTTCCCGATCGTGTAACCATTGGGATAATAAAGCGCCGCCCGCAACCGGCTTGCCTGGCTGTCAGATGGGGGGGCAAGCGCCGCAAGATCGGCCTCGAACCGGGCCACCAGCGCCTCGCCCGCCTCAAAACGGCCCAAAGCGGCTGCGACCTGACGGATCTGGTCGCTGACACCCTGGAGCGAGGTGACGGGCGCAATCTCGACCACCCGCACCCCCAGCCTGCGCAGAAGATCAACCGTGGCGCGTGAGGTGAAAGTGCCCGCCAGCACCAGATCAGGGTTCATCATGAACACCTGCTCAGCCGAGCCGCGATTGGCGGGGTAAGCGGCAGCCTCGGCAGCCATTGACGATGACATCGGATCAGAGGCCAGCGTGCTGACCGAAATCAGCTGGCCCGGCTTTGCCCCTGCCCCCGGCGCGGCCAGCATCATCGCCAGCTGATCGGTGCAAAGATTGATGGAAACCACCCGGGACGGCATCTGCGCCCCGGATGGCCTGGTCGGCAAAGGATCAGCCGCCGCCCCCTGCGCCACAGCCACGGCCAAAGCCACGGCAGTGATGCCAAGGCCCCAGCGGGCAAAACGCCAGGGCGCAGCGGGCCGCATCAGAACCGCGACACGAGGCCGAGATAGGCCGCACGCCCCGAGGTGCCATAGCCCGGCACGCTTTGGTAATCCTTGTCGAAGAGGTTCTCGACGCGCAGCGACAGCGACAGCGCATCACTGACCGCATAGCTGACCCCGGCATTGACCAGCGTATAATCGGCCAGCGCGACACCAAACTCAGCCGGGCGGCCCGCCAGGTGCTGCAGGCCCAGATGCGCGGTCAGCTGATCGGTGACTTCGGCATGCGCCTGAATTGACAGCGCATGGCGCGGCACCCGCAAAAGCCGCGCGCCTGTGGGGCCTTCGGTGTCGAGATAAGTATAGGCCAGATCAAGGCCGATCCGATCAGTGATGCGGAAATTACCCGCAATTTCAACACCCTGACGTTTCGACTTCCCCTCCACATTTTCATAGACATTGCTGGTGCCCGGCGCACAGGTCCAGGTGACAAAGTCATAGGGGCAGGACTGCCAGGTGATCGCATCCTTAATCTGCAGCGCAAACAGCGTGACCGAGAGGCTGCTATCCGCGCCAAACGCATAATCCGCGCCGATCTCAAAGCTGCGGCTTTCCTCGGGGGTCAGGCCGGTATTGGGGCGCACGGTCTGGGTCGGATCGCCATAAAGCTCGTAATGCGAGGGCGAGCGGAAACCGCTGGCGAGCGCGCCGCGCAGCGTCAGCCCGGGCGCCGCCTGCCATGCCACCGCGATCCGGCCACTGGGCTGATCGCCAAACTCTGAATGGTGGTCCTGGCGCAGGCTGAGCGAGAGATCCAGCCCCTCGGCCGCCTGCCACAGCCCTTGCACGAAGACACCGCTCTGGCGGGTGGTGCGGCCTGCGGGAAGGGCTGCATTGGTGACATCCTCTTCCTGCCACGAACCGCCATAGACCAGGGCGAAATCGGCGCTCAGATCGGTCGTGCCCTGATAGCTGAGGCCCTGGCGTACCCCCAGATAATCCAAGACCGCACCACCCTGATCCACCCGGCGCGACAGGCGGTAACGCGTGGCCTCAAAAAGATGAGTGGTGGTATCGCCCTCATATTCGGCGAAGAGACGCAGGCCCAGCTCGCGCTTTTCCTGGGTGTAATCGCTGCGATCAGGGCGCGGCGCCCAGCCGTCGAAATCATTGCGGCTGCGCTGCGCGATCACCGCACCGCCAAGGCTAAGCTGATCGCTGACCCGGTAGCGGGTGTTGAACGACAGGCGCAGCGTGTTGATGCCGTCATCCTCCAGCCCGGGGCTGCGCGGCAGAGTGTCATAGGCCGAAAAACCGTCGCTTTTCAGATGCGAGAGGGCAAAGCCCGCCTCGACCCGCTGATCCCGATAGGCCAGCGCATAAGACAGGGCAGCGGTGCCATGGCTGCCCCCCTCCATGGCGATGCGCTGGCTGAGACCGTCGCGCTCTGGCATCAGGCTGGTGATATTGATCACGCCCCCCACCGCCGAGCCGCCCCAAAGCGCCGATTGCGAGCCGCGCAGCACCTCGACCCGGCCGATGTCGGCGGTGGAAAGCGCGCCAAAGTCGAATTCCGAGGCGATCCCGGTCGCATCATCAACCCGGATCCCGTCAATATAGACCGCCACATAGCGCGGATCGGCCCCGCGGATGCGGATGCTGGCAACGGTGCCCATCGGCCCGCTTTGCACCAGGCTGACCCCTGGCAGGCGCGACAGATAGGTGGCCAGCTGCTGATCGCCCGCCGCCTCAAGATCGGCGCGCTCAACCACGGTGACCGAGACGCCGCTGCGCGAAATCCCGGTCGCGGTGCGGGTTGCACTTAAGGTGATGGTGCCCAGATTGCGGGCCTCATCGCCCGCCTCTGCGGTTTGCGCGACTGCGCCGTTCAGCAACAGCCCGGCCAAAAGACCGGCCAGCAGCGCCAGATGGGAAACTTTCGTAAACATGATCTTCGTCGTCCCTCGGTAATCCTTGGGCGGCAGATCCCTGCCCGCCCGATGCGTTACGGCCCAGGCGCGGCTGCATCCTGGGCCCTGTGAACGTCACCGCTGGCGGCAGATCCGCCCTCCGTCCACGCGCCCCGCGGGAAGGAAAGGGTGAGCGTCACAGGCAGGTCTCCTGGCTTGCGGGTCGGGGCTAAGCGGTCTGCCTTCCCAGGGCGGATTTCGCCCCAGTGGCCCATGTGACCGCCGCTCGCCGCTTACAGTTGCGGGGGCAGCTCTGGCATTGGCCCAGGTGGGGGCCGCACCAAATTCCCTATTCTCTGCCCGGATTGCGCCGTGCAGAACCTGTGCCATATCTGCATGAAACCCGCCCCCTGCCCTGTCAAGAACCGAAGGGGCACGGCTTTTCATCCGGCTATGACCGGGACCGCTTTGTAACAGGAGCGCCACAGGAGCGTCACAGCCCCCCTCCCCCCACAACTGGCCCACAACTGCCCCGCAATTGTTCAGCGCAAGTTCTGATCTGGCCTGCAGGGGCTGAGGCATCTGGACCTTTCAGCCCGCGCGGGCCCAGATAACACTTATAAAAACCAACAGGGAATCGGTGACTGAAATGACGATGATCGGCGATCTTGGCGCAAAGGATGCGACTGAACTGGCCGGGCTGGTGGCAAAGCGAGAGGTCTCTGCCGACGAGCTGCTGGACGCCGCCCTTGCCGCGACCGGGGCGCGAAATCCGGCAATCAATGCGGTGGTGCTGGTCCAGGAAGAGGCCGCCCGCGCTGAAATCCGCGCAGGCCTGCCCACGGGCCCCTTTCGCGGCGTGCCCTTTCTGATCAAGGACCTGGGGCTTGAGGCAAAGGGCCTGCCGTCGCTGAACGGCTCGCGCCTCTCAGGCCCGGTCAGCTACGGCGCCGACAGCAATATGATGGCCCGGATGCGGGCGACCGGCGTCGTCACCTTTGGCCGCACCACCAGCCCCGAGGGCGGCGTCGGCATCGCAACCGAGGCCGCCGTCTATGGCGGCCCGACGCGCAACCCCTGGAACACCGATCACACGCCCGGCGGATCCTCGGGCGGTGCGGGCGCGGCGGTTGCCGCCGGGATCGTCGCCTTCGCGCATGGGTCCGACGGGGGCGGCTCGGTCCGGGTGCCGGCGGCAAGCTGCGGGCTTTTTGGGTTCAAGCCCACCCGCGCCAGGCTGCCTGATGGCCCCTGGTCCGGCGAAGGCTGGGCGGGCATGGCAATCGACGGTTTTCTGACCCGCTCGGTGCGCGACACCGCCGTCATGCTGGACGCCTGCGAGGGCGCGGACAAAGGCGCGCTCTACTACGCGCCGCGGCTGGAAAAGGGCTATGCCCAGGCGATCTCGCGCCCGCCGCGCCGTCTGCGGGTTGCGCTTTGCGACACCACTTTCACCGGCAAGCCGATCGACCCCGAGGTGACTGCCGCGGTGCAGGAAACCGGGCGGCTGCTGGAAAGCCTGGGCCATCACGTCACGCCCGCCCGGCCCGAGGCCAGTATCGCCACCATGATGCAGGCCTGGACCGATATCGTCGCCGTCGGCACCGCGCTGACCATCCGCCAAAAGCTGAAAACCCGCCCGCTGACCGCCGATCTGGTCGAGGGCGTGGGGCGCGGGGCCTTGCAGCATGCGCTGTCGCTTGATCCGCTGCGCTATCTCGAAGCGGTTGAGGATATTCACGATTTCGGCCGCGAGATGGCGTATTTCTTCGCGCCCGATACAGGTGACGGCTATGACATCCTGCTTTCGGCCACCCTGGCCGAGCCGCCCGCGAAAATCGGCCGCTTTAACCATGAGACCGAGGACTACCTCGATTACCGCATGGGGCCGGGGCGCTGCTTTGACTATTCGCCCTTTGCGGCGGTGTTCAATGCCAGCGGCCAGCCTGCGGCCTCGCTGCCGCTGGGGTGGTCGGCCTCGGGCCTGCCTCTGGGCGTGCATCTCGCCGCGCCTTTCGGAGCCGATGAAGAGCTGATCGCCCTTTGCGCCGAGATCGAGGCCGCGCAAAACTGGGATCGCCGCGCCCCGATGGCACGTTAATCGCAGCCGTCGCTGTCAACAGCGCTGGCGCGGCAAGGGGCAACCCCGTCGCGTCAGTGCAGATCGTGCAGGGCAAAATGGGCACATTTTAATCACAATATTGTGGATATGGCCCTTAGTTTACGGAAATCCTGGGACATGGTGATTTAAACCTTGCCCCGGCCCGCAGCCACGCGGCACAAAGGCGGCTTATGTATAAAAGTCTCCGACGAACCCTCTCATTCCTATGATGGTTGTGCGGTTCGGGATCTGTCAGGGCCTATGGGCCCCAGCGGCCACTTGCCCGACAGCCCGGCCAGCCCCATCTGAGAGTGTCGTAAACGGTGCAGGTGTAAACGGTCATAAAAATGAACAAACAGGTCAGGTTCGGGCAGCAGGAACGTCGGTTGGAACCAAAATCGCAGCTTGCCGCATTGTGCTGGAGTGATGGGAAAGATGGCAGGCGGGTTCTGCTGATCACCAGCCGGGATACCGGCCGCTGGGTTTTGCCCAAGGGCTGGCCGATGAAAGATCGCAGCTTTGCCGAAGCCGCCCGGATCGAGGCCTGGGAAGAGGCAGGCGTCACTGGCACGATCAGTGAAACTGCGCTTGGGCAATATGCCTATGACAAGGTGATCTGCCGCGAAGCCGACCTTGCGCAGGCATGCGAGGTTGAGGTTTTTGCGCTGAAGGTGGCCAGCCTGGCGCGCAAATACCCGGAACATCGGCAGCGCCGCCGCAAGTGGTTCAGCCCGGAAAAAGCCGCCCGCAAAGTGGACGAGCCAGAACTGCGTCAGCTGATCCTGGATTTTGGGGCGGCCGCACCTGCGGCAGATGCCAGCATGCCCGAAGGCCATATCTGACATCCTGAGCTGCGCCCATTGGCCAGGTTCGGGGCTGCGGCTAGGGCTTGCAACAGCTATGCGGCAAACAGCGCGGGAACTGGGTATTGGGTATTGGACAGTGAGCACTGGGCACTGGCCATAGCTTGACCATGACGGGCGAAAGTTTAGCTTATGACAAAGCTTAGACGCGCCGACAGAAGGTTTTAAGACAATGATCCGCTATGCGCTGCGTTGCGACGCTGACCACGGCTTTGAAAGCTGGTTCGCAGATGCGGCGGCCTTTGACACTCTGGCCCAGGCCGGGCAGCTTTCCTGCCCGCTTTGTGGCAGCGCGAAAATCTCCAAGGCGCTGATGGTGCCCTCGGTCCGCCCCGCGCGCAATGCACCCCCTGGGCGACAGGGCACGGCGGATGACGTGTCGCGCCCGGCTGCGGCTGAGGCCGCCGGCGGGCATAGCAGCGAAAAGCCCAGGGGTGCCAGCGGGCAAGCGACAGGACAGGCGGCGGCGCATCAGATCTCGGAACGCCTGGGCGAGCTGGAACAGGCAATCGCCGCCCTGCGCCGCGAGGTCGAGCAAAACTCGGACTATGTCGGCAAAGATTTCGCCACTGAGGCGCGGCGGATCCATGCAGGCGAAGCCGCAGAGCGGCCGATCTACGGCGAGGCCAAAGCAGATGAAGCGCGTCAGCTGATCGAGGAAGGGGTGCAGATCATGCCTCTTCCCTTCATCCCACGCCGCAAAACGAACTGAGAACCGCCCCACTCTGTCAGCCGGGCCTCGAAACAGAGCGCCCCGCCGCCCCTTACGACACGCGGCCCCACTCGACAGAGATCCCCACACGACGGACAGCCCCCACACGAAGGGCAGAATAGCTGAGCGCCCGGGCGCCCCCCGATCAATCAGGATCAACCAGGATCAATAAATGTAGCGGATCTGCTCGGTCCAGAAGCGTTCCATACGACGCAGGGCGGTATTGATCTCATCCATGCCACTGACATCGATCACCGCGCGTTTTTCCAGACCATCGGCATGCCGGTGGAACAGATCCCCCACCTGATCGCGCAGGATCCGGCCCTTCTCCGTCAGCCGCACCCTGACCGATCTGCGGTCAATCTCAGAGCGCTGGTGATGCATATAGCCCAGATCCACCAGTTTTTTCAGATTATAGCTGACGTTCGAGCCCTGATAGTAACCACGGCTTTTCAGCTCGCCCGCAGTAACCTCATTTTCACCGATATTGAACAACAACAGCGCCTGAACCGGATTGACCTCAAGCACGCGCAGACGCTCGAACTCATCCTTGATGACATCCAGCAGCAATCTGTGCAGGCGTTCTACCAGGCCCAGATTGTCGAGATAGCAGGAGAGGAACGCTTTCTGCGATCCATCGAGAACCGATTGATGGAGGGACATGCTTACTTTGACTCCGCACTGAACAGACAGGCACAGAATCGCAACAAAGCACAAACATTCCGTAAACTCGCAGCGATTTTGCCGCTATTTTTCCAAATCAGTCCCGCCCGGTCAAAACCAGTTCAACCGCATGTTTTACAACAAAAAAAGCCCGGATCTGCCTTCATCGCCGGATCTTAGCCCTGGCCTTGCAGCCGCATGCGGGCAAATTCCGCGATCCGGGGCAAGAGCGGCTGGCTCCAGCCTGGCGCCTCTGCAATGCCCAGAACCCAGGTCAGAAGATCATGGTCATTTTCCGACAGCAGGCGGTCATAAAGGTCCAGCTCAGCGGCGCTCAGCGCCTCAAGGCCAGTATCGGCAAAGGGGCCCAGCACCAGATCCATCTCTTTGATGCCGCGCCGCCAGCTGCGCATCCGCATCCGCTTCAGCCGCGCCTCATGGCTTTCGCCGGGGATCGCCCCCTCATTTGGCAACATCCGTCTGCTCCTGCTGCAAGGCCTGTTCCAGCCGCTTTTCCACCGTTACAAGCTCTTGCACAAGCGCTGATGCCTGATTGCGCAGCCGCGCCAGATCGGCCAGCGCCGCCCGAACCTGGCCCGCCGGAACCGCAGCCGCCTGTGACGGGTCATCGGGGGCGGTGATGCCGTCGCCCTCGGCGGTCAGAAGCCAGGTCAGCGAGACATTCAAAAGCCCCGCCAGCATCTGCAGCCGATTGCCGCGCGGCTCTGCCATATCGTCTTCCCAGGCCTGCAGCGTCGTCAGCTGCACGCCGATCCGCTGCGCAAGCCCCGCCTGGCTGAGGCCCGCCGCCTCTCGTGCACCTGCCAGCCGGTCGCCAAAGGTTGCAACGCCTGCCGCGAACCAATCCGCATCGGGATCCGCCGCAGCTGCAGCCTCTGCCGCCAGCTCTTTGCCGGTTTCCGCCATCATGCCTCTCCTTTGCTGATATCGCTTGTATGAACGGGGGGCCGAGCCTAAGACCCATGGCCGGAAAATGCAAATATTCCGGCGAATATTCCGGCCAGGCGGCCGGAAACCCGCAAAATGCAACCCGACGAACAGCCTTCGGAGATCCGGCAATGGCCTTCCTGTCCGACACCCTCGCCCGCGTGAAACCCTCGGCGACCATCGCCGTCACCAATAAAGCACGCGAGCTGGCCGCTGCTGGCAAAGACGTGATCGGCCTTGGCGCCGGCGAGCCCGATTTCGACACGCCCGAACATATCCGCGACGCCGCCAAACGCGCGATTGATGCGGGCAAAACCCGCTATACCGCCGTCGATGGCATCCCCGAGCTGAAAGCCGCGATCTGCGCCAAATTCCTGCGCGAAAACGGTCTGACCTATGTGCCGAACCAGGTGACCGTTGGCACTGGCGGCAAGCAGATCCTGTTCAACGCGCTGATTGCCACCCTGAACCATGGCGATGAGGTGATCATCCCCGCGCCCTATTGGGTCAGCTATCCCGATATGGTGCAGCTGGCGGGTGGAACCCCGGTTGCAGTGGTCGCCACGCTTGAGAACAATTTCAAAATCACGCCCGAACAGCTTGAGGCGGCGATCACCCCCAAAACCAAATGGTTCATCTTCAATTCGCCCTCAAACCCGACGGGCGCGGGCTATACCCGCACTGAGCTGAAGGCGCTGACCGATGTGCTGATGCGTCACCCGCATGTCTGGGTGATGTCGGATGACATGTATGAACATCTGGTCTTTGACGATTTCAAATTCGTCACCCCCGCCCAGGTCGAGCCCGGCCTTTATGACCGCACCCTGACCTGCAACGGCGTCTCAAAGGCCTTTGCGATGACCGGCTGGCGCATCGGCTATGCCGCAGGCCCGGTAGCGCTGATCAAGGCGATGGGCACCATCCAGTCGCAATCGACCTCGAACACCTGCTCGATCAGCCAATGGGCCGCGCTTGAGGCGCTGACCGGGCCGCAGGAATTCCTGGCCGACTGGCGGCGCGTGTTCCAGGGCCGCCGCGACCTGGTCGTTTCCATGCTGAATGAGGCCGAAGGCATCACCTGCCCGAAACCCGAAGGCGCCTTCTATGTCTATCCCGACATCTCGGGGTGTATCGGCAAGGCCAGCCCCGGCGGCACGGTAATCACCAATGACGAGGTTTTCGCCACCGCCCTGCTGGAAGAGGCAGGCGTTGCGGTCGTATTCGGCTCGGCCTTCGGCCTCAGCCCGAATTTCCGCGTCAGCTACGCCACCTCGGATGAGGTGCTGCGCGAGGCCTGCGCCCGCATTCAGCGTTTTTGCGCAAGCCTGGTGTAAGACCCCGTATCAAAGTCTGGTGTAACGATCTGCTGGCAGTATTTTGCCTCCCAAAGCCGGGCCTTTTCATCCCCCGGCTTTGGGGTCAGATATTTCGATCCGAACCCGTCCCGTTTGATACAGCCATAAAGATACCGACATAAAAGAGAGCAGCATCAATGTCCGACCGCCTGCCCCCCTATTACTTCCGCATCCGCGAGAATGGCGCTGCGGTCTGCCGGGTCGATACCGAGAACCGCCAGCGCCGGATCGAGCTGGAAGAAATCGCCGTCGTCAATGTGAAGAACGGCAATATCCGCCCGCATGGCGACTATGAGCTGACCGAGGACGACCTCGGGGCGATCAACACCTGGCTGACCGAGCGCCGCGCCTTGCTGGAAAGCCGCGAGACCGATGACATCCTGCGGGCGGTCGATCACCTGAACCTGACCGCACAATGGGCGCAATCAAAGGCCAGCGCGGATCAGCTTGAGGCGGTGACCGACACGCTTTTGCTGGCGATGCATGACCTGCGCAGCGTGCTGGTGCGCAAAAAAGCCGAACGGCTGGGCAACCAGGACTGAGCCAGGGCGCAACCAGGCCCGGGCCATGACTGGCCATGACTGGCCGGGGACTGAGCCGGGAACAGGACCATGGCTGAACCAGAGACGGCCCCATGACTGAGCCATGACTGGGCCGGGCCATCAACAGGGCGCGACCAGAACTGCGCCGCGCCCTGGCCTGAACAGCACCGCCCGCTGGTGGTGGCGCGGGGCTTTCGCCCCGGGGCCTGCCTCAGATCTGCTTTTCGGGCATATGCACGATCAGCCCGTCCATCGCCGGGGTCACCTTCATCTGGCAGGTCAGCCGCGAGCGCTCGGGGTCCGGGTTCCAGGCGAAATCCAGCATATCCTCTTCCATCGGATCCTTTGGCGGGATCTTATCCACCCAGGCCGCATCGACATAGACATGGCAGGTCGAGCAGGCACAGGCCCCGCCGCAATCGGCCTCGATCCCGGGGATGCCATTGTCGCGGGCCCCCTCCATCACCGTCAGGCCGCTGGCCACCTCGACCTCATGCCGTTTGCCGCCAAATTCAATATAGGTGATCTTTGCCATTGCCGTCTCCGATGTCCATGCGCCTGTGCCTGGGGTCTGGCCGATCCCCCGGACCCAAGGGTGCCACCTGCCGGGGGCATTGGGTCTTTGGCGGGAAATCGGGGCCTTCCCTGGGAAGCAAGCGCCGAATGCCTTATGCAGGCTTTGACATATGCGATCCTTGCCCGCTGTTCCAGATCGGTCGCTGAAAATGCCAGCCGCGACAAAAGCGCCCCCTTGTTGCCCGGATGCGCTGCGGATAGCCTGCCCGCTCAGACAGGCACTCAGAAAAGCACTCAGGCAGGCGCGGCACCCGGGATCCGGGAAAAACCTGGCCAGACCTCATAACAGCAGCCCAGCAGACAGGCACCGCGCCATTACAATGCAATACGACCAGATGCATGCACAAAGGCCCGCCCGACCATGAAGGCGCATCCCCCCGCACATACGGCCCCTGGCCATGAAGCGCCCGCTTTCCGGCGCGACCAGGCCTTACTGCGCGCGGGCTGGCTGGCGGCCGGTCTCGCGCTGATGGGTTGCCTCGCGCTGATGGGTTGCACGGGGGGCGGCGTGCCACTGGCCCCGGTCCAGGCCGATCTCTCGGCAGAGCTGATCGACCTGAAGGGAAAGCCCGGCCCGCCGAAATCGCCGAAAGGCGCCTGCTGGCAATCCGATATCCGCCCCGCCGTGATTGAGACCGTGACCGAGCAGGTGCTGGTCTCGCCCGAGGTCCGCGATGAGGCGGGCAATATCACCAGCCCCGCCACCGTCAGCACCGAGGCCCGCCAGCGCATCATCGAAGAGCGTGGCCTTGTCTGGTTCCAAAGCCCCTGCCCCGAAGAAATGACCCCCGAATTCATCGCCACATTGCAAAGGGCGCTGAAGGCGCGCGGGCTATATCTGCAGCCGCTGACCGGGGTGATGGATGGCCCGACCCGCGCAGCCCTGCGCCGCTGGCAAAGCAGTCGCGGCCTGAACAGCGACCATCTCTCGCTGGCCGGGGCCCGTGATCTGGGCCTTGTCATCGGCAAATTCTGACCCCCCAAGGCTGAGCGTGCGATACTGCCCCCAGGCGGACCATGCCGGAACCAGGGCCAGAACAGCACCCGGGCATCGGCACGAAAAGCCGAACAGAACAAAGAGAAAGGCGGCAGGGATTGCCCCGCCGCCCTTCAGTGCCGCCACCTTTCAGGGTGAAAGCCGCGTTCAGTTCACCAGCAGCGCCACAAAACGCTGATCGCCGCCACGGCTGAAGCGCAGCAGAACCGATTTGCGGCCTGCCTTTTTGGCATCCTCGATCCGGTCTTTCAGATCCTGCGCCCGGGTGATCTTTTGCTGGCTGACCTCGGTGATCACATCGCCTTCGCGCAGGCCCTTGGTCCAGGCCTCGGACGACTGATCGACGCCCGTGACCAGCAGCCCCTCAGTGGTGGGCGGCAGGCCATGCTCGTCGCGCAGCGCATCGGTAACAGGCTGCAGCGCAAGGCCCAGGACCTCCAGCTGGCCTGCCTCTTCCTGCTGCTCTTCGGGCGCGCCCGGATCAACGGCAGGATCGGCCTCTTCGCGCCGCCCCAGCGTGACATTCAGCGTTTCCGAGCGGCCTTCGCGCAGCACCACCACAGGCACCGCCTCGCCCACGGGCGCATCAGCCACCCGCCGCGTCAGATCGCCCGCGCTTTTCACGTCCTGGCCGTTGAACAGCTGGATCACATCGCCCGACAGCATGCCCGCATCCTTCGCCGGACCGTCAGGCACATCGGTGACCAGCGCCCCGCTGGCCGCCGCCATCCCCATCGCCTCGGCGATATCGGGGGTGACGTCCTGGATGCGCACACCCAGCCAGCCGCGCCGCGTCTCGCCATATTGCTTCAGCTGATCGACGACCTTGGTGACCACATTCGAGGCCATCGAGAAACCGATCCCGATAGAGCCGCCGGTCGGCGAGAGAATCGCGGTATTCACCCCGATCACCTGGCCATCCATATTGAACAAAGGCCCGCCCGAGTTGCCCCGGTTGATCGCGGCATCGGTCTGCAGGTAGTCGTCATAGGTGCCCGAAAGCTCGCGGTTGCGCGCCGAGACGATGCCCGCGGAAACCGAGAAGCCCTGGCCCAGCGGGTTGCCCATCGCCACGACCCAGTCGCCCACACGGGCCAGATCGGAATTGCCAAAGCTGACGAAGGGCAGCGGCTTGTCGGTCTCAACCTTCAGAAGCGCGATATCGGTCTGCGGATCGGTGCCAACCAGTTTCGCAGGCAGCTTTTCACCGCCGAAAAACTCGATGGTGATCTCATCGGCGCCTTTGATCACGTGATCATTGGTGACGATATAGCCATCCTCCGAGATCACAAAGCCAGAGCCAAGCGCCTCAGACCTTTGCGGGCCGGAATTGCCCTCACCGCCGAAGTCGCGGAAGAAATCCTCAAGCGGGCTGCCCTTGGGCGCCATCGGACCGCCGCCCGAGGGGCGCGAGACCATCGAGGATGTGGTGATATTGACCACCGAGGGGCTGATCTTATCGGCCAGCTCGGCAAAGCTTTCCGGGGCGCTAAAAGCCATCACCGGGACGGGCGCGGTAAAGCTGAGCCCGGTCGAAAGCGCAAGCGCAAGCAGCGTGCCCCCGGTCAGGCGGCGGCGCAGCCCCGTGCGGGCAGGTGCCAGGGCAGGCAGGGTCATTTCAGTTCTGGAGCGGGACAAATCTGGTCTCCTTTGGACATGCAACCGGATCGGCCGGGAGTGGAGTCGCCATGGCCGCATCCTTCCGGTTCAGGACATAACAAACTCTGAGCCAAAGCCCAGCGCAATGCAAACCCCGTCGCGCTTTGTCAAAGCGGCGTGAACGGGCCGGATCAGTGGGACAGGACAACGGGGCGGCCTGTGAACAAACGGAAAGGCGCATGAAAAAAGGGCCAGCCCCGGGGCCGGCCCTTTTTGTTTTCCACCATCGGCCCTGGGGAAAGCCCAGGGACCAGGCCGCTTACTCAACCACCGCCGGAGCAGGCTGCTGCGCGGGCTGCGCTGCGGGCGCGGCAGGCGCCGGTGCAGCCGGTTCGGCCTCGCCCGGCGAGCGCAGATAGGTGAAGAAGTCGCTGTCAGGCTTCATCACCACCGAAGAGTTCTGCCCTTTCAGCGATTGCTCATATGCAGAAAGCGAGCGGATAAAGGCGAAGAACTCGGGGTCCTGGCCATAGGCCTCGGCCAGGATCGCGTTGCGTTCGGCATCGGCCTCACCACGGATCACCTCGGCGCTGCGGCGCGCGAAAGAGGTTTCCTCGACCACGGTCCGGTCTGCGGCAGCGCGCACACGCTGCGCAGCCTCGCCACCGCGGGCGATTTCATCCGCCGCCTCACGGTCACGCTCCGAGCGCATGCGATCAAACGTAGCCTTGAGGTTGGCATCAGGCAGGTCGGTGCGGGTCAGACGCACGTCGATCACCTCAACGCCCAGCGACTGCGCCTCGCGCCTTGCGATGGTCAGGATCTCGCCCATCAGCGCATTGCGGTCCTGGCTGAGAACGCGGTCCTGGGTCGTATTGCCCAGCACCTCTGGGATCGCCTGCTGCAGGATGTTGTTCAAAAGCACCTGGGCGCGGTCTTCGGCCCCTGCCCCAACCGCCTGGCGGAAGGCCTGCAGATTGGTGATCCGCCAGCGGGCAAAGGCATCCACAACCAGACGACGGTCGGACAGCAGCGTCACCTCGATCGGCGCGGTTTTCAGCCCGAGGATACGGTCTTCATAATAGACCACCTCCTGGATGAAGGGCATCTTAAAGCCCAGACCCGCCTCTTCCTTGACCTGTTTGACCTGGCCAAACTGCAGCACCAGCGCTTTCTTACGCTCATCCACGATAAAGACCGAGGACAGCGCGGTCACCAGCAGCGCGACAAGAACCGGAACAATGACAATCGCACGCATCAGTTTGCCCCCCCTGCAGCTGCCGCAGATCCGGCAGGTGTCGCGGCAGATCCGCGTGTCAGTTCATTCAGCGGCAGGAATGGCAGCACGCCCTGGCCGCCCTCGCCCCCGCTGACACCATCAAGGATCACCTTGTTCATGCCTGCATAGACCCGCTCCATCGTTTCCAGATAGAGGCGGCGACGGGTGATTTCCGGCGCTTTGACATATTCGGCATAGACCGAGTTGAAGCGTGCAGCCTCCCCCTCGGCCGAGTTCACGGCATTGGCGCGGTAAGCCTCGGCCTCTTCGGTCAGGCGGGCGGCTTCACCGCGGGCCCCTGCCGTGGCACGGTTTGCGTAGCCATCAGCCTCGTTTTCCAGCCGCGAGCGTTCAGCCTGGGCCGATTGCACGGCGCGGAACGCATCAGCGACATCAGCCGGAGGCTGGGCACGACGCAGGTTCACACGGATGACCTGGATCCCGGCATTATAGCTGTCCAGCGTCGATTGCACCGCGATCCGCAGATCAGAGGAAATCGCCCCCCGGTCACGGTTGAGGATCGGCGACAGTTCCGAACGCGCAATAATATCGCGCATCGCCGATTCAGCGACCGCGCGGATGGTTTCCTCCGGATCCGCCAGGCTGAAGAGATAGGCCTGCGGATCGGTGATGTTCCAGACCACCTGGAAACCGATATCAACGACGTTCTGGTCGCGGGTCAGCATCAGCTCGCCCGAGTTGCCGTCAGCGGCACCTATATCGGTGGTGCGCTCGCCCGTCACCTGGACCTTTTCATAGGTCACGACCGGCCAGGGGGCAAAGTTCAGACCCGGATTGCCGATGCCCGAGGCCTCGCCCAGGAACAGCTCGACCGAGCGCTCTTCGGGGCGGACCGTATAGAACGACATGAAGGACCAGGCCGCCACCGCCGCCAGAGCGCCGAAAAACAGCCCCTGTTTGGTGAAGATCGGGCCAAGGCCGCCATTTTGCGGCCCGCGCGGGGCACCGCCACCATTGTTGCCACGGCCACGCCCGCCCATCAGAACGCGCAGTTGCTCCTGGCCTTTGCGCAGCAGCTCATCGACCTCGGAAACAGGCTGATTGCCCTCGCCCGGACGCCGTCCGCCATTGACGCCATTCGGATTGCGGCGCCCGTCGTCGTCAGAACCACCACGGTTACCGCCGCGCCCATCGTCGCCGCCGCCTCCGCCCCAGGGACCTCCTGCCATTATATGTCCTTTTCCTTCAATATTTTCAAAGTCTCAGTTGTGCATTCCGGCCGGATTTTCAAGCGGAACCCCGCCAGTTGCCCGCCCGGTCGCGGAAAATTCAGAATTTTCTGACCGGATTGCGCATGGTGACCAGCTCTTCGGCCATGGTCGGATGCACGGCGCAGGTGCGATCAAAGTCTTCTTTGGTCGCGCCCATTTTGACAGCAATCGCTGCCAGCTGGATCATTTCGCCCGCCTCGGGGGCAACGATATGGCAGCCCAGCACCCTGCGGGTGTCCGAGCAGACGATCAGCTTCATCAGCACACGGCCGTCACCGCCCGCGAAAGCGCTGCGCATCGGGCGGAAGCTGGCGGCATAGACCTCGATCGGGCCCTGCTCACGGGCGGCCTCTTCGGTCAGGCCGACTGCGCCCAGCTCAGGCTGGGTGAAAACCGCAGCCGGGATCAGATCATGATCAACCGGGGTCGGCTGGCCATGGAACACCGTCTGGACAAAGGCCATCCCTTCGCGGATGGCAACCGGGGTCAGGTTCACCCGATTGGTCACATCGCCGATGGCATAGACCGAGGGCACCGCCGTCTGGCTGTAGTCGTCCACCAGGATCTCGCCGCGCCGACCAATGCCAACGCCCAGCTCTTCAAGGCCCAGACCCTCAGTATTCGGCCTGCGCCCGGTGGCGAAGAGAACCTGATCGACATCGCACAGCTCACCCGTGGTCGATTGCACGGTGAAAGGCCCGGCACCAATGGTGGCCCGGCCAAGGCCCAGCTGCATTTCAGCGGCAGGAACATCCATCCCATCCGCGAAAGAGCCCTTCGGCCCAATGGCCGCAATATCGGTGCCAAGGCGCAGATTGATACCACGGGCACGGATCGCTTCGGCAATCAGGCCACGCGCCTCTTCGTCAAAGCCACGCAGGATCTGCGCCCCGCGATAGAATTGCGTGACCCGCACACCGAGGCCTTGCAGAATACAGGCCATCTCGCAGGCGATAAAGCCACCGCCCACGATCAAAATCCGCTCTGGCAGCCGCTCAAAGTTGAATACATCGTCAGAGACCAGCCCATGGCCAGCCCCCGGCAGATCGGGCCGCTCTGGCCGGCCGCCGGTTGCGATCAGAATATGTTTGGCGCTGAAGCGGCGGCCATCGGCCAGCGCCACCTCATGCGGGCCGATCAGGCGCGCCCGCGCATCATGGATCTCGACGCCAGAGCTGTCGAGCAAACGGCGATAGACGCCTTCCAGCCTGTCCAGCTCGCCGTTCAGCCGGGTGCGAAAGGCCTGCCAGTCGAAATGCCCCTCGGGGATGTCCCAGCCATAGGCCCGCGCCTGGGCGGGAAGCTCCCGGAAGGATGAGGCGAAAACCATCAGTTTTTTAGGCACGCAGCCGCGAATGACGCAGGTGCCGCCCATGCGGCTTTCCTCGGCCAGCGCGACGCGCGCCCCGGTGGCCGCCGCCATTCTCGCCGCGCGAACCCCGCCAGAGCCGCCGCCTATTACATAGAGGTCATAGTCAAAAGCCATCAGTCGAGATCCGCGAAAATATTGTCGGTGGGGGCGAAATGGATCTGTTCATCAATTACCTTGCCCGTGTTGATGTCGCGGACCGAGACCCGGCCATCCGGGGCCCCGATCACCACGATATCGCAGATATCAATGAACAGCCCGTTTTCAACCACGCCGGGGATCTGGTTCAGAACCAGCGCCAGCTGACGCGGATTGCCGATCCGGCCCAGATGCAGATCAACGATATAATTCGACTCGTCAGTGACCAGCGGGCTTTCGCCGCTCATCCGCAGCGTGGCCTCGCGGGTCATCACATCCATCGCCACCAGCGTCTCTTCGATCAGCGCCTTGGTGGTCTGCCAGCCAAAAGGGATCACCTCAACCGGAAGCGGAAAGGCCCCCAGGCGCGAGACCTCTTTCGCGGCATCCGCGATCACGATCATCTGATCCGATGCGGTTGCAACGATCTTTTCCTGCAGCAATGCCGCCCCACCGCCCTTGATCAGGTTCAGGTCGGGGTCAAACTCATCCGCCCCGTCAATGGTCAGATCCAGCCAGCGCACCTCATCCAGGCTGCGCACGGTCAGCCCCAGACTAGTGGCCAGCTGCGCAGTGCGGCTGGAGGTTGCGACCGAGGTAACGCGCAGCCCCTCTTCGCGGACGCGTTCTGCCAGGCAGCGCACCATCCAGGCCGCAGTAGAGCCGGTGCCAAGCCCCAGCTTCATCCCGTCTTCCACAAAATCCACCGCACGTTTCGCGGCGACAAACTTGGCTTTGTCGATAGGGTTCAGATCGGCGGGCATGAGGGTCTCCGGGCTTGAGAGGCGGCGCGCGGCCTTCCTGCGGGCTTACCCCAATCAGGGCGGAAGGGCAAAAGGCTTTTGGCGCGGAAAAAGGGGGCGCTGCCCCCTCGCGCGTTCCGCGCTCACCCCCGGGATATTTAAAGACAGATGAAAAGAGCCGCAGATTTCATCTGTCTCTTAAATATCCCCGCCGGAGGCTTCCGAACTCTGTCAAAGGTGCAGGGTCAGCAATTGGGCACATTGACAGCCAGACCGCCCAGCGAGGTTTCCTTGTATTTCTCATGCATGTCATGGCCGGTCTGGCGCATGGTCTCGATACAGGCATCAAGGCTGACCAGATGCTTGCCATCGCCGCGCAAAGACAGCGAGGCCGCAGAAACCGCTTTGATCGCGCCCAGCCCGTTGCGCTCGATGCAGGGCACCTGGACCAGACCTTTGACCGGATCACAGGTCATGCCCAGGTGATGCTCCAGCGCGATCTCGGCGGCGTTTTCTACCTGTTCCGGCGTGCCGCCCATCACCGCGCAAAGCCCCGCCGCCGCCATCGCCGCCGCTGAGCCGACCTCGGCCTGGCAGCCGCATTCCGCGCCCGAGATCGAGGCGTTATGCTTGCAAAGCCCGCCAATCGCCGCCGCCGTCAGCAGGAAATCCCCTACTTTCGAGGCCGAGGCCCCGGGCACATGATCCAGCCAGTAGCGGATCACCGCAGGCACCACCCCCGCCGCCCCATTGGTGGGGGCGGTGACCACCTGGCCGCCAGCGGCGTTTTCCTCATTCACCGCCATGGCATAAAGCGACATCCAGTCATTGATCGTATGCGGGGCCACGAGGTTCAGACCACGCTCTGCCTGCAAAGCCTCATAGATACCACGCGCGCGCCTGCGCACATTCAGCCCGCCGGGCAGGATCCCCTGGCCCTCAATGCCGCGATCAATGCAGGCATTCATCACCTCCCATATCCGCGCCATCCCCTGATCAAGATCGGCCGGGGCGCGATAACGCAGCTCATTCTGACGCTTCATCTGCGCCACAGACAGCCCTGATTTCGCGGACATTTCCAGCATCTCGGCTGCCGATTCAAAGGGCCATGGCACATCCGCCTTCGCCTTTGCCTTCGCCCCTGCCAGATCGGCAATCTCAGCCGAGGTCAGCACGAACCCGCCCCCGATCGAGTAATAGGCCTCTTCGAAGATCACATCGCCCTGGGCATCGGTTGCCTTCAGCACCATGCCATTGGCATGACCGGGCAAAGAGGGGCCGAAATCGAACACCAGATCCTTTTGCGGATCAAAGGCCAGCGTGGGCAGGCCAGGCGGCGTCACCGTCTTTGTTGCGCGGATCAAAGCCAGCGCGGCCTCGGCCTTCTCATGGTCATAGCTTTCGGGCTCAAACCCTGCGAGGCCCAGCACCGTTGCCCGATCCGTCGCATGCCCGACGCCGGTGAAAGCCAGCGAGCCATGCAGCACCGCTTTCACCCCCTTTGGCTGAAAGGGCGAATTGCGCAGCCGTTCCAGAAACATCGCGCCCGCGACCATCGGGCCCATCGTATGGCTGGAAGAGGGGCCGATTCCCACTTTGAACATATCAAAAACTGAAAGGAACATTCGCTCATCCTGCGCCTGGCTACCGGGCAAGAATGCCCATACATTCCCAAAGAGGTAAGTGTGAAAACGACCGATGCAAGACGGCAAACGGCACCCGGCCCGGCAGCGCCCCATGCGCGATTTTCGCTAAAAACGCCCCGGCGAGGGTGTCGTGCGCGTGTCGTGCGGGCCTGACGCGGATCTGGTGCAGGCCCCACCCGTTCCGGCGGATTTGCTGCATCGGGGTTTTTCCTGTTTCCCCCGCCCGCCAGTGCCGCTATAGCTCACCCGCATTTTTCTTTCAAAAGGCAGGCTGCAAATGGCCAATGTGGTTGTCGTAGGCGCTCAATGGGGCGACGAGGGTAAAGGTAAGATTGTCGACTGGCTCTCTGAGCGTGCCGATATCGTTGCCCGCTTCCAGGGCGGCCATAATGCCGGCCATACGCTGGTGATCGACGGCAATGTCTATAAGCTTTCGCTTCTGCCCTCGGGCATCGTGCGCGGCGGCAAGCTGTCGGTGATCGGCAATGGCGTCGTGCTTGACCCATGGGCGCTGCTGGCCGAGATCGAAAAGCTGGCGGGCCAGGGCGTTATCATCAACCCCGACAACCTGATCATCGCCGAGAACACGCCGCTGATCCTGTCGATCCATGGCGAGCTGGACCGCGCCCGTGAGGCGCAGAATTCGGTCGGCAAGATCGGCACCACCGGGCGCGGCATCGGCCCCGCCTATGAGGATAAGGTCGGCCGCCGCTCGATCCGCGTGGCGGACCTTGCCGATGAGGAAACGCTCGACACCCGGATCGACCGGCTTTTGACCCATCACAACGCTCTGCGTGCAGGCCTTGGCCTTGATCCGGTCGATGTTCCGGCGCTGAAGGCGCAGCTGCAAGAGGTTGCGGCAAAGATCCTTCCTTACGCGAAACCCGTGTGGAAACACCTGACCGAGGCGCGCCGCGCTGGCAAACGCATCCTGTTTGAGGGCGCGCAGGGCTCGCTGCTGGATGTCGATTTCGGCACCTACCCCTATGTCACCTCGTCGAACACGCTGGCGGGCATGGCTGCGACCGGCGTGGGCCTCGGGCCGACCTCGATCGATTTCGTGCTGGGCATCGTGAAGGCCTATACCACCCGCGTCGGCGAAGGCCCCTTCCCGACCGAGCTGTTCGACGAGGACGGCCAGCGTCTGGGCGAGCGCGGCCATGAATTCGGCACCGTCACCGGCCGCAAGCGCCGCTGCGGCTGGTTCGATGCGACGCTGGTGCGCCAGACCTGTGCGACCTCGGGCGTCTCGGGTATCGCGCTGACCAAACTCGACGTGCTGGACGGCTTTAAGACGCTGAAAATCTGCGTCGGCTATGATCTTGACGGTGTGCGTTACGACTATCTGCCGACCGCTGCGAAGCTGCAGGCCCGCGTCACGCCGATCTATGAAGAGATGGAAGGCTGGAGCGAATCGACGCAGGGTGCCCGGTCCTGGAACGATCTGCCTGGTGCTGCGGTCAAATATGTCCGCCGCATTGAAGAGCTGATCCAATGCCCGGTCGCCCTTTTGTCGACCAGCCCCGAGCGTGACGATACCATCCTCGTCACCGATCCCTTCGCGGATTAAGGGCCGATGGCGCTTAGCTACCAGGGCCGCAAGAAGCTGGCACTTCTGATCCTGCTGATCGGGCTGCCGCTTTACTGCTTTGTCACGCTGGTCCTGATCGGGCTGGCGAATGACACCTGGTGGCCAGAGGCCGGGCAGCGCATGCCCCTGCTGCTGGAGGCGGTGATCTTCATCGGCCTCGGGCTTGCCTGGGCGCTGCCCTTGCGAAAGGTGTTTCTGGGTCTGGGCCAGCCCGACCCGGATGCACCGCGCGACATATCGCAGGACCGCTGAGATGCTGAAAGTGATCGCCCAGGACTTCATGCGCCCCGACGCGCTGGAGATCATCCGCCCGCTTTACGCCGAGCTGGTTCGGTTAAGCCAGGCCGAGCCGCTTTGCATCAGCTATGATCTCTTCGTGGATCAGAAAGATCCCGGCCATTTCATCTTTATCGAGACCTGGCCGGATCGCGCGGCCCTCGACATCCATTGCCAGACCGAGCATTTCCGCCGCCTCGTGCCGCAGATCAATGCCTGGCAGCGGGCAGATCCGACATTCCTGCTGATGGATGCCTTCGGCCAGCCGCTCTGAGCGGGGCCACGACGCGGCCCATACACAGACGGACGCCCCGGCTTCTGCCGTCCCTTCTCTTTGCGATAAAAGCCCTGGCTCTGGCCCTGCAGTCTCTGGCCCCACCCGGCCTGCCCCCACCCCGTCTGGCCCCAGGGGCACAGTGCCCGCTGCGGAATTTCCTTGCGCCAAAGCAAAAGGGGCTGGCGCGACGGCCAGCCCCTTCGTCTTTCAGATCTGTCGCGCTCAGTTCAGGATACGCCTCGCCTCTGCCAGCATCGCCGAGTCTTCGGAAACCGCGAATTGCCCACGACGCACTTTGACCAGCCGCCCGACCCGCAACAGCGTGCCAAAGGCGCGCAGCCCATCCTCGCGGCCAAATTTCGGTGCCGATCCAGCCGCGCCGACCCGGTGCATCAGGTAAGGGCGGGTAAACTGTTCGCGGCTTTCGGCACATGTTGACCAGACAGCTGCCGCCTCCATCAGATCGGTCAGCGTATTGGCACCCAGGATATTGGTGAATTCTTCGAATTCGCCGGTCGCGGAAAAGATGTTGCTGGCAGCGGCGGCTTCATCCTCGGCCATTTCATCATCTGCGGCATCCTCATCGGCACCGGAAAGATCTGACATCGCGCCGGGGACCAGGTCGTCCGCCTCATCGGCATCATCGCCAAACTCAGGTTCGGGCTGAAGCGATGGCCGGGTCGCCTCGCGCGACGAGGGCCCGTCGAGGATCGCCCGCAGCGCGCCCGCCGCATCTTCTGCCAGGACGGGCGCGGCCTTGCGACCAGCCTCGTCACTGTTCAGCTGGCCTGCCGTCAAAGCCGCAACTGCAGCCGCACCATGAACCAGCTGCGGGCGCGGGCCGGTCTCGCGGGTTTCGCTGCGGCGGGCCTGATCGATACGTTGCTCTGACACCAGGACCAGCGGCGCGGGCCGCGAGACGGCCGGCTCTGCCTGCGCGACCGCGTCAGCCTCGCCTATATCAGGATCTTCGCTGCCACTGACGCGGGCCAGGGCATCCGTGCTGCGGCTGGCAGGCCGCACCGGGCGTGACGGGCGAACCGGGCGAACCGAATTGCCCGCCTGATTCACAGCCTGATTGGCGGCCTGGCTGACGGCCTGACTGGAGGTCAGACTGGCGGCAGGGGACGACGCCGGTGTAGCAGACGCGGTGTTCAGCGCAGGCGACTGGGTTACAGTCTGCGCCAGATCATCCCGATAGGCCCCCTCGCGGCGGACCGGATCCGCAGGCGTCACACCGGCACGACGATCAGCAATCGCCGCCGCAACCGCCGCCTTCAGATGCTGAATCGAGGCAATGCGTCGCTTGTTTTCCGGACCGGCCATTTCATCATCGGCCTGTTTCATCAGCCGCGCCAGATCCTCATCGGCCCCCGCCCCTGCCCGCGCCGGTTGCGAAGTCACAGTGTTGCGCGAGACGGGATCAGAGGCCAGCGATGGCTGGGACGCATCAGAATCGTCCTGCGCCACATCATCCTGCACCACACCGCGCGCCACATCGCGCGCCTGCGCCGTCCCATCCGCGCGCGGCCGCGAAGGCCTTACCGGGGTGGGGGTGGGGGTCGCAGCCGCTGTGGTTTGCGGCGCGGCAGCACCGCCCCCGTCCTCGGCACGCGCTGCACCGTCAACACGACGGATGCGGATCACCCGGGCCCGGGCCCTTTGCAAACGCGCCGCAGCAGCGGGCTCCAGCCCGCCAGGGGTGTGATCCTCAATCGCATGTCCGGGTGCCACTGAGGCCGCCGGGGCGGGATCTGCGCCAGTGCCACCATCGGGCGCAAAGGTGGCATCCGAAGCGGTTACGGCGGCAGCTTCTGCGGCTGTCTCCGCAACAGTCTCTGCGACAGTCTGTGTGAATGTCTCTGGCCCAACGACGGATGCAGCAGCAGCCAGCGGATCGGGCACAGCCCGTTGATCGCCGGCGTCACCGCCAGGAATTGCGGCGTCCCAATCGGCCTCAGAAGTGTCGCGCGGCGCGACCTCGGCATGCTCATCAGGCGCCGACAAATCCTGGCCAAAATGCGAAGTTGAATCCGGGCCAGGAACAGGGCCAGACTCCGGGTTGGACAAGTCCGGGTCAGCCGTCACGGCATCGGTATTGGAGGACCTCTCGGTGACGCTCACCGCGCCGAAATCCGCCATCGACCCGCCAAGCAGCTCGGATACTGCAACGCTCTGCGGCTCATCCACGCTTTGATCGAGCGCGTCAGCCGCGACCTCTGCCGCAGGAGCTGCAACAGTGTTTTCAGCCAGCAACTCATCTTCGATGGCCGCAAGCTCGGCCCGAAGATCGAGGTCGAGATCTGCAATGTCCGGGGTTTCGACAGCCGCCACAGCCGCAGCCGGGGCATCTTCACTCAGCCGTGCAGTCAGCCCGGCCAGTTCGCGTTCCCAGCTGTCCTCAGCCTCTTCGAATTCCGGCTCATCAGCAAAAGGATCGCTGCTGTAGGCCGCTGCCGCAGAGCTGTCTGCGCCATCTGAAACCTCAGTGACCTGCCCCATATCATCGGCATAAAGCGCTTCTGCATCCGTCGCTTCTGTATCAGTCTCTGGGCGGGCCTCTGCCCCGTGGTCATGCGCCGGATTTTTCGCGCTCAGCGCTGCAACCCGGGCTGCAATGGCATCAGCGGCATTCTCTGCCATCCGCCCGACCGCTGCACTGACCTCGCAGCCCTCATCCGGACCATCCTGATCAGCCGCCCCCTGCGCCGCCTGGACAACCTCTGTATCCCTCGCCACATCTGCCGCAGCCGCCACTTCCGTGGCGGTTTCGGCAGAGGGTTTCACTGAGCCCAGCTCGGCTGCCAGCACCCGCAGTTCAGCAAGCGTCGCCTGCGAGGCCGCTTCGGGCCTTTGCAGTTCGGGGCCAGAGCCATCTTCAGGATCTGCATCGGCATCGGGCGCGGAGAAATCATCCATCGCCTGATCCGGCGTGGCCACAGCTGAGCTGACATCCACCTCCGCGACCACCTCCGCGACAGCTTCCTGCGCCAGGGCGTCGGAAGCCGTGCTTGCGAAATCAGCCGCTTCCGCCTCGGCATGTTCGGCCGGTAGATCTGCGGGCAAATCAGCGAAAGCCGCACGCATGTGATCGCCAGCGGTTGCACGGGCATCGCCCGAAGAGGGCTGCACATATGCGGTGCCCTCAGCATCGGCCCCGGACAGAAACGCGGTATCGGCTGCCTCATTCAGATCTTCCAGGCCTTCTGGCAGATCTTCCAGGTCTTCTGGTGCCGCAGTCAGACCTGCTGCCAGCGCCGCTGCGGGAAGCGCACTGTCCTGCACCGTCGGCTCGACCGCGCGGCGCAGGCGCGCCAGCTTGGCGGCTACGCCCTCTGGAACGCTGCTGCGCAACGACGGCGTTGCAGGCGCCTGTGGCAAACGATTGGCCTGATCCTCAGCCCAGGCCAAAGCGCCCTCATTAGCGCCGTCATTGCCCTGCCCTGCCGCACCCGTCATCGCGGCAGCAGGGGCTGTCGCAGCCCGCGCAACCGCATCACGGCGGGCGCTGAGCGCTGCCGAATCTGCCTCTGCGCCAGATTGATCGGTTGCGGGCTGATCCGCTGTGGGCTGTCCCGTTGTGAGGGGCGCCTCGGTCTGCGGGGGATTTACATGCCGGGTCTCTGCGCTCAGCTGGACCCGATCAGCCGCATCCGGCCCGGCGCTGCGAGGCCCTGGTCCATTATCCGGCCCATTATAGTGTTCTCCCGACGAAAAGCTCTCCACCGGAGCGGTGGCCTCCGCCTTTGGCGCGAATCCTGCGCCCGACTGAGGGACATAAGCCTGAGCAACAGAAGGCTGGGGAACAGAAGGCTGAACAACAGAAGGCTGAGCAACACGGGAATCGGGAAGAGGCGCGGCAGGTGCCTGGCCCGCCCGATCGGCGCCTGCCCGATCAGCGATCCTGTCGCCTGCCTGCTCGCCTGCGCGCAATACGACCGTATTGTCGGTGACCCGCGCCTCAACCCGGCGCTGGATCTCACGTTCGGCAATGCGGTGCAGCATTGCAGCATCCGGTTGCGGGGGTTCTGCGCCGAAAAAGCGATCCTCAGCCGCAAGATCACGGAAATATTCGGCAATCGCGCGCATGGTCGTGAAGGGCTCGTCGAACCCTTCAAGCGTGCAGCTGAATGTCCCGTAAGAGACTGTAAGAATCTTGCTGGCATCATTCATCGACGCGGACCTCATACTTTCCTTCACGGAAACATTGCTGGCGCTTTGTTCGAATCCATGGACAGACCGGGGTAATTTGATGGATTGATTGTGTCCATCACCCCTGAAGTTTGCCTTAATTCGAACAGTATCCGCATGAAAAAGTCAGTTGATCAATGCCCGGTTCTTCAATTCTGCGGGGGAATCACGCTGATTGGCGGCGGTCCGGTCTCTGGGCGCGATCTGCAGCTGGCGATGCGGCTGGCGCCTCGGGTGATTGCGGCGGATGGTGGCGCGAACAGGCTTTTCGCCGCCGGAATCACCCCCGAGGCGGTAATCGGCGATCTTGATTCGATTTTGCCGGAAACAAGAGCGGCCCTGCCGCCCGGATCTCTGCACCACATCCCCGAGCAGGATTCGACCGACTTCGACAAGGCCCTGCGCTCTGTCCGGGCAGAGTTCATCCTGGCGGTGGGTTTTACCGGAGCGCGGCTGGATCATGGGCTGGCGGTGCTGAACAGCCTGGTGCGCCACAGCGGGCGGCCCTGCCTGGTTCTGGGGCCAAAGGATGTCAGCTTTGCCCTGCCCGCCGGAGAGACGCAGCTGCGCCTGCGCCGGGGCGATACGGTCTCGCTGTTTCCCTTTGCCCGGGTCAGCGGGCGCAGCAGCGGGCTGGAGTGGCCGCTTGATGGCCATGTTTTTGCACCCGACGGCTTTATCGCCACCTCTAACCGGGCAAGCGCGGATGAGGTCAGGCTTTGGCTGGATGCGCCTGGCATGGTGGCCATTCTTCCCCGCGCGCGCCTGCGCGAGGCGATCCGGGCGGTGCAACAACCGGGCACGAAGGGCGGCTGAGCGTCTTTCGCCGACGCGCCTGTCCTTTGACCGCAGATCTGGGCCTCAAATTTCTGGGACCTCAGATTTCTGGCGGAATGGGGTTTGCCCCCATGCTGGTGCTGTCGCGCAGTTTCAGCCGCTCGCGGTGCACCAGATAAAGGCCCGAGGCGATGATGATCCCGATTCCGGCAAAGGTCACCTTATTGGGCAGATCGCCAAAAACCAGGTAGCCCAGGATCACCGCGATCACGATCTCAAAATAATGCAGCGGCCCCAGCGTGGCCGAGGGCGCATAGCCCAAAGCCATGGTCATGCACATATGGCTGAGACAGGCCCAGAAGCCGACGCCGATCAGCCAGAGCCAGGTGATCCCCTCTGGCATAGCAAAGGCGAATTGCGGCAGCGGCCCGTTCCACAGCACCAAAAGCACCGGCAGGCAGATCACCACCCCCGCCCAGCTGGTGTGGAACTGCATCATCACCGGATGCATGAAAGAGGACATCCCCCGCGTCACCAGCATGTAAAAGGCAAAGCCAAAGGCCGTGCCCAGCGGCCAGAGCGCCATCAGCCCGAACACCGTGATCGAGGGCTGGATGATCAGCAAAGAGCCGCCAAAACCGATGATACAGGCGATGATCCGGCGCGGCCCGACCTCATCACCAAAGATCCAGTGGCCAAGGATCAAAAGGATGAAGGGCTCAAGAAAGGCCACCGCCAGGGCATCGGCAATCGGCATCACCGTCAGGCCAGAGACAAAGGAAAAGGTCGAAAATACCAGCAGGAATGCCCGCAAAAAGATCAGCGCCAGCGCCTTTGGGGCAAGCGCCAGCGACATCCC
The DNA here is from genome assembly GCF_013155295.1 of Pseudogemmobacter hezensis. Classification (GTDB taxonomy): domain Bacteria; phylum Pseudomonadota; class Alphaproteobacteria; order Rhodobacterales; family Rhodobacteraceae; genus Pseudogemmobacter; species Pseudogemmobacter hezensis. The sequence continues at coordinate 190,620 of NZ_JABJXT010000001.1, forward strand.
CAGCCACAAAACGACCGGGGCCATCATCAGACCCTGAACGATAAACCGCGCCGCCGTGATCCAGCCGACCGCCATACCATCCTCGGCCGCCAGCTTTGAGGATACATCCAGCAGCGGCGCCAGCACGCAAAAGGCCAGCATCAACACGATTCCGGTGATAATGCGATCAGTGCTGCGGGCCCCGCTTTGCGATCTGGGCGCGGCGGTGGTGGCGAATTGCGGTGTCTGGGGCATGGGCGCTGTCATATCACCATGGCTAACGGGGACGAAACGCCGCTGCCATGCTGAAAGCGACAGCAGCTGCCGCATTTCGCGCCACATCTGCCCTGCGCCCCCGGTCGCCCGGCTTGCAGCGCAGGATCTGCGGCCCCAGGTGGCAGGCGGGCATATGCAGGACACAGACAGCGCCGCCTGCGCTTAAGCCTTACTCTTGCGCATCGGCGTTCTTGGGAATAGACAGCCGCATCCGCGCAAGGAGCCTCTGCCCGATGGAAAATGTTGTCCTCACGATCCACCTGATCCTCGCATTGCTGCTGATCGGCGTTGTGCTGGTTCAGAAGAGTGAAGGCTCTGCCCTGCTTTCCGGTGGCGGAAACATGCAGGCCCGCGCGAAACCCAATGCGCTGACCCGGGTGACCTGGATCCTGGCCGCCGCCTTTATCGTCACCTCGCTGACGCTGGGTGTGCTGGCGACCCGTGGCTCTGGCTCTGGCTCGGTTCTTGACGGGATGATGCCGCCCGCGACCAACAGCGATGGGGCAACGCCGCCTGTCTCGGGCATGATGCCGCCGCCCTCGGGTGCGAATGTCGATCCTGGCGCGCCCCCGGTCGCAGCCGATCCCGCCGCACCGCCCGCAGCCGATGCACCTGCGGCTGATACGCCGGCCGAGACCCCCGCCCCTGCGGCAGACCCGGCAACGCCCCCGGCTGCACCAGCCAACTGATCCACTATCCTTTGACGGGATCCGCCTGCCGCAAACATGATCTTGCGGCAGGCGGTTGCGTTTTATGGCGCAGCAGGCTATTTGCCAAATCCCGTGGTGATGCGATTCCACCGATCCGAATCGTCTGTTTCCAGAACTGCGGGAGTCCCCAATGGCGCGTTATATCTTCATCACCGGTGGCGTGGTTTCGTCGCTGGGCAAGGGTCTCGCGTCTGCGGCACTGGGGGCGCTGTTGCAGGCCCGTGGCTACACAGTCCGCCTGCGCAAGCTGGACCCCTATCTGAACGTCGATCCCGGCACGATGTCGCCCTTTGAACATGGCGAGGTTTTCGTCACCGATGACGGTGCAGAAACCGATCTCGACCTCGGCCATTACGAACGTTTCACCGGCGTCTCGGCCCGGATGACGGATTCGATCTCTTCGGGCCGCATCTATTCCAACGTGCTGGAAAAAGAGCGTCGCGGCGATTACCTCGGCAAGACGATCCAGGTCATCCCGCATGTGACCAATGAGATCAAAGACTTCCTGCGCGTGGGCGAGGATGAGGTCGATTTCATGCTTTGCGAGATCGGCGGCACCGTCGGCGATATCGAGGGCCTGCCCTTCTTCGAGGCGATCCGCCAGTTCATCCACGAACGCCCGCGCGGTGAATGCATCCTGATGCACCTGACGCTGCTGCCCTATCTGGCCGCAAGCGGAGAGCTGAAAACGAAACCGACCCAACACAGCGTCAAGGAACTGCAGTCGATCGGCCTCGCGCCTGACGTGCTGGTCTGCCGCTCGGAACACCCCATTCCGGACCGCGAGCGCGAAAAGATCGCGCTGTTCTGCAACGTCCGCCAGGAACATGTGGTCCCGGCCTATGACCTGAAGTCGATCTATGAGGCCCCGCTGGCCTATCACCGCGCCGGGCTTGACCAGGCGGTGCTGGATTGCTTCGGTATCTCGCCCGCGCCCCGCCCCAATCTGGAACGCTGGGAAGACGTGATGGACCGTCTCGACAATGCCGAGGGCGAGGTCCGCGTCGCAGTGGTGGGCAAATATACCCAGCTCGAAGACGCCTATAAATCCATCGCCGAGGCGCTGACCCATGGCGGCATGGCAAACCGGGTGCGCGTGCGCGCCGAATGGATCGACTCGACCCTGTTCGAGAAAGAAGACCCAGCCGCCTGGCTGGAAAACTATGATGCGATCCTGGTTCCGGGCGGCTTTGGCGAGCGCGGCACCGAGGGCAAGATCCGCGCCGCACAATTCGCCCGCGAAAAAGGCGTCCCCTATCTGGGCATCTGCCTTGGCATGCAGATGGCAGTGATCGAATCTGCCCGCCATATGGCCGGGATCGAGGGCGCAGGCTCAGAGGAATTCGACCATGAGGCCGGCGAGAAGCGTTTCGTCCCCGTGGTTTACCACCTGAAAGAATGGGTGCAGGGCAACCATAAGGTGCGCCGCAAGGCCACCGACGACAAGGGCGGCACCATGCGCCTCGGCGCCTATACCGCACATCTGAAAGAGGGCTCGCGCGTGGCCGAGGTCTATGGCGGCACGGTGATCGAGGAACGCCACCGCCACCGCTATGAGGTCGACATCCAGTATCGTGACCAGCTTGAGGCCTGCGGGCTGACCTTCTCGGGCATGTCGCCCGATGGCAAGCTGCCGGAAATCGTTGAGGTCAAAGGCCATCCCTGGTTCATCGGCGTGCAATTCCACCCCGAACTGAAATCAAAACCCTTCGCACCTCATCCGCTGTTTGAGGGCTTTGTGCGCGCCGCCAAATCGAACGGCCGCCTCGTCTGACATCAAAGGGGCCCCAACCAAGCCCCATTCATCTGTCCCTAAATATCCCGGGGGAGGCTGCGCCAAAGGCGCAGACGGGGGCAGAGCCCCCCTCCAACCGGCGCAAAATATCCGAAAGCCCAGAATTTCCGGCAACACAAAATATCCGGCAGCCCCGAATATCAGACAGTCCAAAAGAAAAGGGCGGCCCCGCAAGGCCGCCCTTTTTCATTCTCATCCCGCTCGCTCTATCGCGCCGGGGCCAGCGGCACTGCCGCCAGATCATCGCCCGGTCCCGCCACCCAGGCCGAGACCGGCACCGCCAAAAGCAGCCCAAGCGCCACCGGCAGGAACCAGATGCTCAGCACGCCAAGCGTGATCATCGCGCTCAGCATCAGGCCAAGCCCGGTCTCTGCCGCATGGAATTTCAGCAGCGCTTTCAGCGGGATACGGCCATGCGCATGCTGCGGCCAGCCGGTATCCGCCCCGGTCAGCGCCCGGAAGATGATCTTCGCGTGATGCAGCATCATCACCGGGGCCGAAAGAACAGCAATCACCGTCTCAATCACCAGCAGCTTCACAAAAGCCAGCCGCTTGCCTTTGGCCACACCCACCCGGGCGATGTAATCCGCGACGCCAAAAAGCCGAGGCGCGAAAAGCAGCGTGATCACGGTGGCGGCCAGCATCACCTCAACCCGGTCGGTCGCCTGGCCGGTGCGGCCCTGATCGGCCATCGCCCAGAGAACCAGCATCAGCAACAACAGGACCGAGCCGATATAGGCCATGGCCCCCGACAGGAAATGCAGCCGCGACACCCAATGCAGCCCCGGCACCTTCAGCAGCCGCATGTGCTGCAGATTGCCCTGGCACCAGCGCGCGTCCCGCTTGATATGGGCCAAAAGGTTGCCAGGCGCCTCTTCGTGGCTGTCAGCGGCCTCGGGCAGGATGCGCACACCCCAGCCCGCACGGCGCAGCAAAGCGGCCTCGACGAAGTCATGGCTCTGGATCACGCCCCCCATCGGGCGCGGGCCCGACAGATGCGGCAGCCCGCAATTCGTCGCAAAAGCCTTCATCCGCACCATAGCGTTATGGCCAAGGAAATTCCCGTCCGAGCCGGTCCAGATCGCAAAGCCACGCCCATGCGGGCCGCCGTAAACCCGGCTGGCGAAACTTTGCAGACGTTGCCAGCGGCTTTCACCCGCGCCGGTGATCGGCAGGGTCTGCGCCAGACCACAGCCCGGATCAGCGACCAGCGTATCGGCCAGGGTCAGCACGGTCTCACGCCCCATCACCGAATCCGCATCGAGGATCAGCGCCGCGTCATAGGCCGCCCCCTGGCGCGAGATCCAGTCACGGATATTGCCTTGTTTGTAATCGGTATTTTTCAGCCGGTGGCGATATGTGATCGCCAGATCAGGCCGCGCAGCAGTCAGTTTGGCGACCAGCGCCGCCTCATCCAGCGCCGCCCGCCCGTTGCGGGTATCCGACAGCACATGCAGCGAGAAGCGATGCGCATGCCCCGGCGCCCGCAGGCTGTCCAAAAGCGCGACCGAGGGCGCAAGCGTCGCCTCGGGATCCTCGCCATACATCGGCAAAAGGATCGCAATCCGCAGGCCGGGTGCTGCCGCATTGGCCCGCGCAGGCGCACGCCAGAACAGCCCGCAGAAAGACGAGACCACCGACATCGCCATCCAGAAAACCGCGAAACCCGACAAAAACGCCAGCATCAGATCGGCCGGCGTGAAAGCGCCATCCGCCGCCAGCACCTTGCCCGTCATATAGCCAAAGCCAATGGCGAAAGGCGGCGGCAGGATCAGCACAGCTGCCCGCGCAAGGCGCGAATGGGTGCGGATCGGCCCCCCTTCACGCGCAGCCGGGTCATGCCAGCGGCGATCCAGCGCCTGGTCGGGCATCGACAAAGGTGCCGGCAAAGTGACCGGACGAAAGCCGTATTGAGGACGAAAAGCCCGCGACATATTCAGCCCACCCAACGATAAAGCCAGATTTCACCAACCATGGTCACGCCACCGCGCCACAGCTCGACCCGCAATTCGACCGCCTGACCCGGGGGCAGGATCAGCGTCGCATCGACACGCATCCCCCCGGTATCCTCATTGCGGTGGATCAGCACGCCCGTCACCTCGCCCGCCGATGCGGTGACCCGCGCCTCCAGCTGCGAAGGGTCAGTGCCAAGCGAGGGATGCGCCTCATAGTCGATGGCGAACATGCGGCCCTCTTCAAAGACCCGCTCGCCCTGGCGCGATGCGATCACGCGGGCTTTCTCGCCATCAACCGGCGGCGCGCCATCGGCCCAGTGCAGGCGATAGGCGAAACGGTTTTCCGACCCCGCCTCCATCGCCGCCTCTGGCCGCCAGAAGGCGACGATATTGTCGTAGATTTCCTTATCCGCCGGGATCTCGACCAGCACGACCGAGCCCTTGCCCCAGGCGCCCTTCGGCTCGACCCAAAGCGAGGGGCGGCGCTCATAATGGGCGGCAAAATCGTTGTAGCTGCCCGGATCGCGGGCGCGTTGCATCAGGCCAAAGCCGCGCGGATTTTCATCGCCAAACCAGGAGGTCTCGACCGATTTCGGATTGGCCAGCGGACGCCACAACAGATCGCCCGAGCCGGTCGCCACCAGCAGGCCGTCGCTGTCATGCACGCCCTCACGGAAGTCATCAAACGCCAGGCGGTTCAGATCATTGAACAAAAACATCGAGGTTCCAGGCGCCAGCCCCACCGCATCCAGCGTGACGCGCGGGAAAACAACCGCCTCGACATCCATCGTGGTCACATCGCCCTTGCGGATCGCAAAGCGGTAGGCCCCGGTCAGCGAGGGGCTGTCCATCAGCGCCCAGACCACCGCCTCTTCGTCATGCAGCTTGCCCTCTTCGATCCAGAAGCGGCGGAACAGCGGGAATTCTTCGGGCTGATCAGGGGAAGCGGTGTTCAGCGCCAGGCCCCGTGCCGACAGACCATATTGCTGGCCCTTTGCCACGGCGCGGAAATAGGTCGCGCCCTGGAATACGGCATATTCCTGGAAGGTGCCTTTGCTCTCGATCTCGCCGGTCAGGCGGAAGCCCGAGAACCCCGTGCCCGTCTCTGGCAGTTCGGGGAAACGGTCGGTGCGCACGAAGAGGTCATAGTCGAACAGCACCTCGCGCGCCTCGCCTGCGGCCACCGCGAAGATCTCAACCGGGTAATGCTGGTAAAGGCCCGCCACGAACATCTCGGCCCGCACCGGGCTTTCCGAGGCGCCAAACAGCGCGTGTTTGCCGTCAAACCAGATCTCACGGATCTGATCATAGGTCAGGCCCTTCCAGTCGGGCGAGATCTCGGCGGGCGGCGCATAGGGCTGCTCGGCCATGGCGCGGGCCAGGGCCTCGACCATGCCATCGGCGAAGGGCTCGGCCACGCCGAGTTTCACCCCCTCGGGCGTCAGGATGCCGCCCTCGGGCAGCTCTTCGGCCCGGGCTTTGCGCGGCAGCATCCCCGCCGCCGCCATCGCCAGCACAAGGCCCAGAGTGCCACGCCGGGTGACGCCCGCGCCCATGCGCGCGCTTGCAGAAGGCTTTGCAGATGAGGTGTCGAAGCTGGTCATACCTTAACTCCCCGAGCGGACAGCGACGGCCCGGTCTCGTGTATATGAAGCGCCTGATGCGGCTGATGAATTGCGGGGGCTGCGCCTGCGGTCATGGCCTTCTTCCAGCCCTGCCCCTTGAACCAGGCGGCGATGCGGGCGGTCAGCCAGATCAGCGCCACCCCCGTCAGATTGATGGCCGGGGTGACGATCATCCCCGGTCCGAGAAGATGCAAAAACGCGCCCAGAACCCGGGCCAGAACCATCGAGACCGCGAAAACCGCCAGCGACTGCCGCCCGATATCGGTAACCATGCCGACAAGGCGCGGCCATTCGGTGGAAAGGCTGCGCAGCCGCGCCCCCTTTTCGCCCGCCAGCGCCCAGGCCAGATAGGCAAGGCTCAGGAAATGCACATAGCGCAGAAGGCCAAAGCCGGTCTTGTCGTAAAGGATGCGCCACTCGCCGCGCCATTCCTGCAGGATCGTCGATTTGCCGATCACCACATGCCAGGCGAAGGGCACCGTCAGCACCACGATCCCAAGCGCCAGCACCACCAGCCCCGGCCGCAGCGGCGGCTTTGGCAGCCAGCCCGCGACAAAGCCATAGCCGGTGAAGAAGATCAGCTGCCATGCAAAGGGGTTGAAGAACCAGGGCCGGGTCGAGCCATTGACGAACCACAGTTCCGCCGGCAGCCAGATGCTGCCCGTCGTGCCGCAAAGCCACAGCGTGACCGAGGCCGCCAGCGCCAGCCGTCCGTCGATCCTGGCCAGGCCAACCATCACCGGAACCAGCGCCAGCAGCACCATATACATCGGCAGAATGTCGAAATAATTCGGCACATAGGTCAGCGTCATCAGCCCGAAAAAGTTCGGCGCGGTGTTTTTGAGGAAGGGGTAAAGGTTCAGCGCCCCCACCTCATCGCGGCTGAACCAGCCGCTCATATTCAGGGCAAGCATCGCCAGCACGGCGACCAGAAACACCCCCAGATGCACCCAATAGACCTGCCAGATGCGGAACAGGATGCGCGCTGCGCCAACCAGCCAGCCCGCGCGGTGAAAGATCACCCCATAGGCCAGTGCCGAGGCCATGCCAGAGCAGAAGACGAAAATCTCGGTCGAGTCGGAAAAGCCGAAGCGGCCCGGCATCCACAGCGTCCAGGGATTGTCAGTGATATGCGCGATGAGGATCACAATCATCGCCAGGCCGCGGAAAAAATCCAGCCTGATATCGCGTTCCCGACGCTCGCCGTTGCCGGAATTCACCCCGGCCGGATTGCCCGCTGCCCGGGCTGCTGAAATGTCGTTCACGTCTCGCCTCTGCACCCTGTGCTGGCTGGCGGACCGACGATGACAGGACATCCTGAAACCCGGTTTCCGCCTTGCTGGGCGATCCCTTTACAGACTTAGCACGAATCGATTGATTTCGCACCTGCAGCATCAGGATCATTCGGCGATTCGATACTGCCGCGCATGATTTCCTTCAACTGATAAGTGTTTGAAAACACCCGCACGTGCGGGAAAGCACGACCTGCGGGGTGGGGATTGTGCAGCTTTCCGCCGATGCGTGGTTTCTGCCTCTGCAAAAAAGATGTGATGGAACCGTTTCTGATTTCAGGTTCCGCAAAAAGTCACATAGGCCCCAAATCCCTGCGGCGCGGGCAGGCTGTAAAGCGGATGCTCCTGCAGCGGATTTTGCACCGCCTGCAGCAGCTGCATAAAGGGGGCCATATCGCCTGCCGTCGCCGCGCTCAGCGCCTCTTCGACGCGGTGATTGCGCGGGATGACGGCGGGGTTTTCCGTCCGCAGACGGCTGGCCGCCTGCGCATGATCGCCCAGCCGGTTTTGCCAGCGCGGCAGCCAGGCTTCCATCAGTGAGAAATCCTCGAACAGCGCCCGGAGCGGGGTGTGATCGCCCTCAAGCCAAAGCGCGAGGCGACGGAAAGTCAGCGTCCAGTCTGCCCCGGTCATCGCCGTCAGCAGGTCCTGGATCAGCGCCGCATCCGCCGCATCCTCGCCGCTCAGCGCCAGTTTGCGACGCATCACCGCCAGCCATTCGCGCTGGTAAAGCCCGGCAATCCCCTCAAGCCGCTGGTTCAGGATTGCGACGCCCGCCTCCTGATCTTCATCGATCAGCGGCAGCAGGCATTCCGCCAGCCGGGCCAGATTCCAGGCAAGGATCAGCGGCTGATTGGCCAGCGCATAACGGCCCTGGCGGTCGATGGACGAGAATACTGTGCCCGGCGCATAGGTCTCGATAAAGGCGCAGGGGCCGTAATCAATGGTCTCGCCCGAGATCGCCATATTGTCGGTATTCATCACCCCATGCACGAATCCCAGGCCCATCCAGGCCGCGATCAGCGCCGCCTGACGCTGCGCAACCTGGTCGAAGAACGCCAGATAACGCTCTGACGTAGCAGGGATTTCCGGATAATGCCGCGCGATGGCATAATCGGCCAGCGCCCGGACCTTGTCGCCCTCCTGGCGAGAGGCAAAGAACTGGAACGTGCCCACGCGGATATGGCTGGCCGCCACCCGCGCCAGAACAGCCCCCGGCAAAAGCCTGCCATCACGGCCGATCTGCTCGCCGGTCAGCGCCACCGCCAGCGAACGTGTGGTCGGCACATTCAGCGCCGCCATCGCCTCGGAAATCAGATATTCGCGCAGCATCGGCCCAAGCGCCGCCTTGCCATCGCCGCCCCTTGAAAACGGCGTGCGCCCCGAGCCTTTCAGCTGCAGATCCCACAGCCGCCCGTCAGGCCCGCGAAACTCTCCCAGGAGATGCGCCCGCCCATCCCCAAGCGAGGGCGAGAAGCCGCCAAACTGATGCCCGGCATAGGCCAGCGCAATCGGATCGGCCCCCTCGGGCAATTCCGCTCCCGAAAACCACGCCGCCCCATGCAGTTGCAGCGCGACAGGGTCCAGACCCAGCTGATGGGCCAGCGCCTCATTCAGCACAATAAGGCGCGGATCAGGCGCCCGGTCCGGCTGAGCACGCAGCCAGGTGTCTGGCAGATCCGTCATATAGCTGTGCTGAAACTGAAAGACCAAGCCCGCCTCCTGCCGCTGTAGCTGCCACCTGCTATCCCGGCCAGGTTAGGCCGAAAATCGCAAATAAGCAGGCCCCCAAATAAACAGACCCCCGTGAGGCGGGGGCCTGAGCGTGATTCTGCCCGAAGGCTATCTTAACGACGACCGGGAAAACCACGCGCCCGAAAACGCGCAGCCCCGCAGCGCCCGCTTATTGCGGCAGCTGAGCGCCCATCGCAATCAGAGCGTCAGACATCTGCTTGCAGACCTCAGCCTGGGACGAGCCCTGGGCATCGGCGTCTTTGATGTTTTGCTCAACCCCGTTGACCGAGAGGATGCCTTCCTTGCCCTTGGCATAGGCGGCCTCGACCTTGTCCGCGTCGCCTGCAGCCGGCAGCATCGCTACGATCTTGTTCTGCACCTCGATGGCCGCGCCATCGATATGGCCCTCAGCCTGGCAATACTCCAGCAGCCCGATCGTGTTGCGGGCCCCCGCCAGAGCGTCATCAAGATCCTGAGCCAGCGCCGGAAGGCCCAGCACCGACAGGGCCAGTGCAGAGGAAAGAATCACAGATTTACGCATTACAAAGCTCCGGTTTGATAGGAATGGTCTGGCCGCAGATGGCACTCAATTCCAATTAACCGCAAGTGTTTAGAAAAATTCGCCACGTAAGAGCAAAAAACCGCCAGTTGTGCCTGTCACAGATCGGCGGTTATCCACGTATCGCGGGCAATCAGCGGGTCAACCGTGCCAGCCAGACCAGACCAGATCATTCAGGCTGGGCCAGTCAGGCCGGGTCAGTCAGGCTGGGCCAGTCAGGCGGGGCCCGCCTCTTTACCCCCGGCAAGATCGCTCTTCGAGAGAAAGTCGACAAAGGCCCGCAGCGCCGCGCTCATATTGCGCGACGAGGGCCAGATCACGCTGATCGGCAGCTCGGGCAATCCATAGCCCGGCATCAGACGCACCAGTCGCCCCGCCTCAAGATCCTCATCGACCTGAAAGCCAACGGTCAGCGCGACCCCCTGCCCCTCCAGGGCGGCGGTGCGGATCATATCGCCGTTATTGGTGGAAAAGGCCGGCGTCACCTTCTGATGGATCGTCTCGCCCTGATGGCGGAACGGCCAGGTCCCAGCGCTGCGGGTATTGGTGTAGTAAAGGCAGCGATGGTTCGCCAGATCTGCAGGCTCGGTCGGGGTGCCATGTTGGGCCAGATATTCAGGCGAGGCGACCAGCACCGTATCGACCATGCCCAGCTGTTTCGCCCTGAGGGTGGAATCCTCCAGCATGCCCACCCGGATCGTGGCATCAAAGCCGCCCGCCACCGGATCAATGCATCCGTCATCAAGCGACAGATCCAGCCTGACATCGGGGTTCTCTTCCATGAAGCGCATCACATGCGGATGCAGCACCCGCAAGGTAAACGAGATCGGTGCCCCGATCCGCAGCCGCCCCGCCACAAGGCCCGCCCCCTGGCGCACGGAATCATCCGCCTCATCCAGGTTGCGCAGGATATCGCGGACCTGATCATAATAAGACTGCCCCAGCTCAGTCGGGCGCAGCGAGCGGGTCGAACGGGTCAGCAGCTGTGCGCCCAGCCGCGCCTCAAGATCAGAGACATATTTACTGACAAGGCTGCGAGAAATTCCCATGCGCCTGGCAGCCCCGGCAAAGCTGCCTTCCTCTATAATATGCACATAGGTGCGTAAAACCGCCGTATCCATCGCATTCCCCGATTACCGGTGTTTGTATCGGTAACAGATTTATGCAGCGTTAAGCCCCTCGGCAACGCGAGGACCAGGCAAGGCTCTGTGCAGCAATGCGCGAATTTCACATCAATGTGACGCTGCGGGGCTGCGCCGTGAACGCCAACAGGGCGCCTGCTGTCGCAGACGCCCTGTTATTCAAAGATCAGGCGAGATGGTCGTCTGGGGGCGCCCCCTCGCGCCTGCTCTGTCTTAGCCGCGGCCACCGCGGGTATCACGCTCACCAACCGGAATTTTGGTGACGGTAACCGGATCGGTGCGTTTCAGGCCCAGCTGATGCAGCTCTTTGCCCGATTTGATATGTGCAGCCGGAGCTTCAACGATCTCAGGGGCGGCGCGGGTGATCACCGGATCGGGCAGCGAGGCCAGAGCAAGATTGGCAGAGCCTGCAACCAGAGCAGCGGCGGTAGCGATAATAGCGAAGCGTTTCATTTCATTCACCTTTTTAGGTTGGTTGACGCTGGTTCGCGTCTGATGAAACCGATATAGACCTGTGCATCAGGGAACATCAGATCCTATTTTTCGATTTCTATGTTCACCAGTGTTGATCAATAAGGCCCTCGGAACTGCAATATCGCGCCGGGCAGACGGCCAGTTGAAAGCAGGCCAGGCAGAGGCAGAAAAACCGGGCCACCTCCCTGACCAGGGCCAGAATGCATAGGCCGCAAACGCCAACAGGGCGCCTGCTGTCGCAGACGCCCTGTTATTAAAAGATCAGGCGAGATGGTCGTCTGGGGGCGACCCCTCACGCCTGCTCTGTCTTAGCCGCGGCCACCACGGGTATCACGCTCACCAACCGGAATTTTGGTGACCGAAACCGGATCGGTGCGTTTCAGGCCCAGCTGATGCAGCTCTTTGCCCGATTTGATATGTGCAGCCGGAGCTTCAACGATCTCAGGGGCGGCGCGGGTGATCACCGGATCGGGCAGCGAGGCCAGAGCAAGATTGGCAGAGCCTGCAACCAGAGCAGCGGCGGTAGCGATAATAGCGAAGCGTTTCATTTCATTCACCTTTTTAGGTTGGTTGACGCTGGTTCGCGTCTGATGACACCGATATAGACCTGTGCATCAGGGAACATCAGATCCTATTTCTCGATTTCTATGTTCATCAATGTTGATCAATGGCGGCGCGCCCCCGTGGCAGTCGTCGCCCTGAACAGCGCCCCCGGAACAGCGCCCCCTGAGACGGCAGAGCAGACCAGCTGACAGGGCAATATTCAGCCGGCCAATCGCAAAGCACGGCGCAATCGTCATGCGTCTGTTACACAAATGCAGGATTGCCGTTACGCAAGCCGCCTATTCCGGCTGGCGAAGGCCGACTCGCCGGTCTGCATATCAGGAGTGATCCATGAACACCGTGAAACTCGCCGTCTCTGCCCTCGCGCTGGCCGCAGCCGCCACCGCTGCAAATGCACGCGACCAGGTCCAGCTGTCGGGCTCTTCGACCGTGCTGCCCTATGCCACCATCGTCGCCGAGGCTTTTGGCGAAAACTTTGACCACCCGACCCCGGTTGTCGAAGGCGGCGGCTCGGGCGGCGGGCGCAAGAAACTTTGCGAAGGCGTCGGCGAAAACACCATCGACATCGCCAATTCCTCGTCGCGCATCTCGCAGTCGGATATCGACCTTTGCGCCAAAAACGGCGTGAATGAGATCCTCGAAGTGCGCATCGGCTATGACGGCATCGTCTTTGCCTCGGCCGTTGACGGCCCGGAATTCGCCTTCACCCCCGCCGACTGGTTCAACGCCCTGGCCGCCGAGACCGTCAAAGACGGCGCTCTGGTCGCCAATACCAACAAGACCTGGGCCGATGTGAAAGCCGATTTCCCGGCGCAAAACATCCTGGCGATGATCCCGGGCACCAAACACGGCACCCGCGAAGTCTTCGACCAGAAGGTTCTGGAAGTCGGCTGCAAAGACACCGGCGCCTATGACATCTACTTCAACGCCGCCGAAGGTGACGAGGCTGCAAAGAAAAAAGCCGCTGTCGCTGGCTGCCACAAGCTGCGCACCGATGGCGTTTCGATCGACATCGACGGCGACTATACCGAGACGCTCGCGCGTCTGGATGCCGACAAAAACGCCATCGGCGTCTTTGGTCTGAGCTTCTACCAAAACAACACCGACAAGCTGCGCGTCGCCACCATTGACGGCGTGGTGCCTTCGGTGGAATCGATCGCGGCCGGCGAATATCCGATCTCGCGCCCGCTTTATATCTACGTCAAGAAAGCACATTTCGGGGTGGTCCCCGGCCTGAAAGAGTTCGTCCAGTTCTTCGTCTCGGATGAGGTCGCAGGCCCCGATGGCCCGCTGGCTGCCTATGGTCTGGTCTCGGATCCCGAGCTGGCCGCAACCCAGGCGATGGTTGAGGCAGAGACCCCGATGGGCCCGCTGAACTGACCCGCTGACCTGTCAAAGGACTGTCGACTTCACAGCTGACAGACATGTCCAAAAGAAAGGCGTCCGGAGCAATCCGGACGCCGATCTTTTTCATGGGTGTTCTTTACGGGCGCAAATACCCAAAGCCGACCAAATCAGAGCCAACAGGTCAGCCGGGCCGCGTCAGACCGGAATATTGTCGATCAGCCGCACCCCATCCAGCCAGGCCGCCGCCAGCATGCGGCGCGGGCGCTTTGGATCATCCGAGGGCATCAGCGTCGCCGCATCGCGCAGCTCGATATATTCGACGCGCTCGAATCCTGCCTCACGCATCGCCTCGGCCGCCTCGCGGATCGCCATCCGGTCGCTTTGCCCGGCACGGATATCCTCGGCGGCGCGGGTGATCGCGGCGTAAAGCACCTGTGCAATCGCGCGCCCTGCCCCGGTCAGCTGACGGTTGCGCGACGACATCGCAAGGCCATCCGCCTCGCGGATCGTCTCACAGCCGACCACCTCGACAGGCAGGTTCAGGTCGCGCACCAGCCGCGAGACCACCTGCAACTGCTGCCAGTCTTTCTGGCCGAAATAGCCGCGCTGCGCCTCGGTCATGCCAAAAAGCTTGGTCACCACCGTTGCCACGCCGTCGAAATGGCCCGGACGCATCCGCCCCTCAAGCGGCTCTGACACGCCACCGACAGAGACGGTGGTGATAAAGCCATCCGGGTAGACCTCTTCAACCGGGGGCGCGAAAACCACATCGACCGGAACCGTTTTCAACAGATCCGCATCTGCCTGCAGCGTGCGCGGATAGCGGCTAAGGTCATCCTGGTTGTTGAACTGGCGCGGATTGACGAAGATCGTGGTGATCACCCGGTCGCATTCGGCCCGCGCCCGCCGTGCAAGCGACAGATGCCCCTCATGCAAAGCGCCCATGGTCGGCACCACGCCCGTCATCTGGCCCGCCGCCCGCCAGGCGCGGACGCGCTGGCGCAGCTCTGCCACGCTGTGAATGATTTCGGTCATTTCGTGCTTTTCGCCACCTGATCCTGGAATGTGTGCTCTGGCGCCGGGAAGGCCCGCGCCCGCACCTCGGCGGCATAGGCGGCGATGGCCTCATCGGCGCTATGGCCCAGTTCGGCATAGCGTTTGACGAATTTCGGGCGGAAATCGGTGAAAAGCCCCAGCATATCATCGACCACCAGCACCTGGCCGTCGCAATGCACCCCTGCGCCGATGCCGATGGTCGGGATCGAAAGCTGCTGGCTGATGCGGGCAGCCAGGTTTTCGGGCACTTTCTCCAGCACCACCGAATAGGCCCCGGCGGCCTCTACCGCCTGGGCATCGGCCACCACTTTCGCGGCCTCGGCCTCGCGGCCAACCACCTTATAGCCGCCCAGCGTGTTCACCGCTTGGGGCGTCAGGCCGATATGCGCCATGACAGGCACGCCACGCGCCGTCAGAAAGGCAATGGTTTCCGCCATTTGCGTGCCGCCTTCCAGTTTGACGGCGCTGGCCCCGGTCTCGGCCATCAACCGGCTTGCATTGCGGAAGGCCTGCGCGGGGCTTTCCTCATATGAGCCGAAGGGCATATCAACGACCACCTGCGCCTTTGAGGCCCCGCGCGTCACCGCCCGGCCATGCAGGATCATCATCTCAAGCGTTACGCCGATGGTCGAGGGCAGACCATGCAGCACCATGCCCAGGCTGTCGCCGACCAGGATCACATCGCAATGCGGATCAACCAGCCGGGCGATGGGCGTTGTATAGGCGGTCAGGGTGACGATCGGAGCCTTGCCCTTCATCGCCCTGATATCGGGCGGCAAGACAGGCCTGGCGGAGGAGGTTGCGCTCATTTTCGATGCGGTTCCCTGGCTTTCGTTAACAGATTGCGCGGCATAAGGGCATAGCGGTGCAACTTGTGCAAGAATTATGCGCTGCGATGCAGCAGGCTGCGCCTTTGGCACAGAAAGCGGCTGGCGCAGGGTGGAAAAGCCAGGCTTGACGGCAAGGCCCGGGCCAGCACCAATGGCAAGGGGGGCGTCTTTGCATCAAACGCCACACCTTTCGCCATCCAAACCCGGAAAGATCCGGTTAAAACAACACCCTTACGGAGCCAGCCATGACCCATCCCCTGATCCAGCGCGTCACCCGCGACGGCGTCACCCCCGAGACCGAGCGCCCGGATCCGGCCAAAGTGCTGGCAGGCGATCCAGTTCACACCACCTGGAGCCTTGAAGAACAGGACGGGCTTTACTCTGGCCTCTGGCAGGCGACCAAAGGCAAATGGACGGTCCATTACGAGGAATGGGAGTATGTCTATATCCACCAGGGTCACTCGATCCTGACCGATGCGGCAGGCGTCGAGACCCATCTGAAGGCAGGCGACAGTTTCATCATCCGCCCAGGCTATTCCGGCACCTGGGAAGTGATTGAGACCACGCTGAAAGACTATGTGATCAAGACCTGATATCGCACGAACCGGCACATCCGCCGCCCGATCAGGCGCCCGGTCAACGGGGCCAGATATGTGGGGCCAGATCAGCGGGCCAGATCAGTCGCAAAAAAACCGCGCCCGAAGGCGCGGTTTTATTCATTGCAGCTTTCCCGCTTCTGGCGCGGGCCGATCAGCCGGCGACAGCCTCGGGAACCGGGCAGTCCTCAGCCGCTACGCCCTGACGCTTGCACTGGCGCAGGCGTTTGGCATCGGCCTTTTCGGCGGCGATACGCGCCTTTTCCTCAGCCTTTTCTTTGGCGGCAGCAGCCTCGGCCTCGGCGGCGGCGATTGCTTCGAGATCGGCGGCTTTCTTGGCAATGTTTTCCGGCGTCTCGGGCACGGCGCGGCCCCAGGCGTCATCCATATAGGGGCCTTCGATCTCCAGGCTTTCAGCCAGGGTGCGCACCTTTACTTTGGTGCCGGTGCCGACGTTTTCATAAAGCTCCAGCACATCCTGGTTGAACAGGCGGATACAGCCAGCGCTGGTCGCCAGACCGACCGAGCCATTGTCGATCGTGCCGTGAATGCGGAACATCGTGTCGCGCCCGCCGCGATAAAGGTAAAGCGCGCGCGAGCCCAGCGGGTTTTCCAGCCCGCCCGGCAGGCCACCGGCATAGGCGGCGTAAAGGTCGGGGCGGGTGCGCACCATATTGGCGGTCGGCGTCCAGGAGGGCCACTCAGCCTTGCGGGCGATATAGCCATTGCCGCGGAACGAGGTGCCCTCGCGTCCGACCGCAATCGCATAGCGCCGGGCGCGACCATCTTCCTGAACGTGGTAAAGCTTGCGAGCATAGACATCGACGACAATCGTGCCGGGCGCATCTTTGCCGGTATATTCGACATCCGCGCGGCGATGATCCTCGATCAGATATTTCGGGGCAACGGCCGGGATGTGGAACTTGCCATCATCAACCGCCTCATAGCCCGGAACACCGGCCGGAGGGGCCTCGGCGGCGGGCGGGGCGGCACATGCTGCCAGGGCAGAGATGGCTAGCAACGAAAGGAAACGGGGAGCAGAAAAAATCACGGCAGGATTCCCAACTGGCAGATAAGGACACGGGGCGACGACCCGGGGCGGCAACTCGCGGCAGCGACTTACGGTGGCGACTCAGGATGACGCTTGCCACCCATGATAGGCCACTTGCGCCATGCGAAACCCGTTGCGTCAAGGGTTTGCGCAAGGATCAGAGGCGGAATAGGGCGATTCCCTGACAAAGGTAATTGGCGATCCGGCAATCGGGCCGGGTTTCGCAGCGATTCCGGTAACGGATTGGTGATCCTGGCCCCGGGACAGCCGAGGCGCGTCAGCCCAGGCGCGGCAGCCCTGCGTCTGCCCCCGGCCCCATTCTCAGGCGCAGCAATCAGGCTGGTAGTCTTTGACGAATCCCGCAAACATGGTGCCAGTCATCCAGACCTTCGGGGGAACCATGCGGCCAGGGCCACGCAATCTGATCACCGATGTCGGCGGGCTGCTGGTCGGGAATGCGGCTGACCACCGGCTGCGCTCTGGCGTGACGGTGCTGACCGCCGAGCAGCCCTTCACCGCAGCCGTCCATGTAATGGGCGGCGCGCCGGGCAGCCGCGAGACCGATCTTCTGGCCCCCGACCGCCTGGTCCAGCAGGTGGATGCGCTGGTTTTGTCGGGCGGGTCTGCCTTTGGACTGGATGCCTGTTCGGGGGTGATGGCGGGGCTGCGCCAGCGCGGGCGCGGCTTTGCGGTTGGCGATCAGCGGGTGCCGATCGTGCCGGGGGCGATCCTGTTTGATCTGCTGAATGGCGGCGACAAGGGCTGGGTGACCTCGCCCTACCCCGAGCTTGGCCGCATCGCGCTGGACAATGCCGGCCCCGATTTCGCGCTTGGCAGCGATGGGGCGGGCACGGGCGCGATGACGGGGGGGCTGAAAGGCGGGCTGGGCTCTGCCTCGGCGGTGCTGCCCTCGGGGATCACGGTCGGGGCGCTGGTCGCGGTCAATGCGCTTGGGGTGGCAACCGCCGGAGAGGGGCCGTGGTTCCTGGCAGCCCCCTTTTGAAGAAGGCGCCGAGTTTGGCGGGCTTGGCCCTGCACCCCGCCTGCCCCCGCCCGACGCCCCCCTGCCGCGCAAACGCCAGGGCGAGGCGACCACTATCGCCATCGTCGCCACCGATGCCTGCCTGACCAAGGCCCAGGCGCATCGGGTGGCGGTTGCCGCCCATGACGGCATGGCGCGGGCAATCTGCCCCTCGCATACGCTGATCGACGGGGATCTGGTCTTTGCCGCGGCCACCGCCCAACGCCCGCTGCAAGATGAAATCACTGACCTGTTCCAGATCGGCCATGCCGCGGCAACCTGCCTCGCGCGGGCCATCGCGCGCGCAGTCTGGCACGCCAGGGCATTTCCGGGCGATCTGCAACAGTGCTGGGCGGCGCGATTTGGCCCGGATGCTGCGCCCCCGGATCATCGCACCCGCGACTGAGCCCCTGGCGCTGTGGCTGGCAAGAAACACTGAGCAAGTGAGGCCGGGCAAGTGACGCTGGGCAAGCAACGCTGGGCACCGAAAGCCGGATCATCTTTCGATCAGGGCAGATCAGACCAACGGTGCAATGCGGCCTCATCTTCAGCCTTTGCCGAAACCCATTCAGAGCCACCCGCGCTGAAGGCCTTTTTCCAGAAAGGGGCCCGGGATTTCAGGTAATCCATCAGAAAATCGGCAGAGGCAAAGGCCCCGGCACGATGCTTTGCGGCTGTGGCCACCATCATAATCGTCTCGCCAGGCAATAACCGGCCATAGCGATGAATGACCAGCGCGCCCGCCAGTTGCCAGCGCCCGATCGCCTGCTCTGCGATGGCGGAAATCGCGGGGCCAGTCATTGCGGCATAATGCTCGATCTCGAGGGCGGTCAGCGTCGCGCCCTCATCGCGCACGATTCCGGTGAAGCTGACCACAGCACCAACGCCCGGATGAGCCGCCTGAAACGCATTCAGCGTCGCACCTGGGTCAAATGCGGCCTGCTGGATCTGCAATGTCAGTCTGCTATCTGCAGCGAACATCCCTTACCCCCCGGTCATGGGCGGGAAAAAAGCCACCTCTCGCACGCCGGAAAGGGGTGAGGTGAATTCGGCCAACTCCTGGTCGAGGGCAACGCGCAGGCTGCCAGGATCCGCAAAGGCCAGCGCATAGACATCATCACGGCTGCTCAGTTCCTGGATCAGTTGCATCACCGTTTGCGCCGAAGTCTCGACCCTTTCGCCTGGCAGGCCGATTTTCTCGCGCAGCCATGCAAAATAGAGGATTTCAATCATGGTCATCGCGCAGATACGGCCTTGATTTTGCGAAATATTCCCATCCGGTGATAGCCGTCAGAATCGCCGCAACCCAAATCAGCACCAGACCGATGGAATTGGCGTAAGAGGCACAGTTCTGCGTTACACAGGCCCGGATCGGATCCGCCGTTCCCGCGCTGACCGCATCAACGTATTCGTTAACCGTCATGCCCTGCGCTGCAATCCCATTGACGTAATCAAGCCCCGTTCCAAGGAAAAGCGCGGCAATCGCCACCATCTGGGCTGTGGTTTTCCATTTCGCCAGCTTCGTGACTTTGAGACTGCCAGCTTTCGCGCCGATGAACTCGCGCAGGCCTGAAACAAACACCTCACGGAACAGGATAACAGTGGCCGGCAGAATCAACCAGGGGTTCATGCCGTTATAGCCGGTCAGCACCATGATCGCGATGACGACCATCGCCTTGTCGGCGATCGGATCCAGCATGGCCCCGAATTTCGATTCCTGCTTCCACAGACGCGCCAGATATCCGTCAAAATAGTCGGTAATCGCCGCGCCAACGAACAATGCAAGCGCAAGCCAGTCTGCCCATGGACGATGAAAATAGAGAAACAGCACCGCAACACCCGGCGCGGCCAGCAAACGCAGAAAGGTAAGGGTGTTCGGGATCGTCCAACGCATAGGCATATTGCTACCCGACGCAGGCGACTGAGGAAAGGGGGGATGGGCCTGCTTGCCCGGGAACATCTGTCAGCGACCTTTATACATCAGAGTATCCGAGCCTGGTCGCCTGCATTAAGCTTCGCGGCGGTCACTTGCGGGTGCGCTCATGGCAGGCAGCGTTGCTGCGGTTCAGTCAATTGCCCCCGGTGGAAGGTTCTCTGATCGCCCCAACCTGGGATGATCGTCGGGAGTAAAGGCCTGTTAAGGATCAGGTTCGGTGCAAATGTACTGCCATCGCCGGAAACCCATCTCGCTTTCGGGATCAGGAGGACAATCCATCTGACCTGCGCGCCGGGATATATGCGTCTGTCCCTGCATTAACAGGCAGCGACCGCGGCTGACCGCTCGGGCACCCGCAGCAGTGCAAGAGCATGATCAATTGCAGCCGAACGATCCATCAGTGTTTTCAGGCTTTCCGACACTGCAGCCTGAACCTCGTCGATTCGGTCGATCGTAGCCGTCAGCGCTGCCTGGCTATCCGAGGATTTACGGCTTTCGACCCGCGCCAGGATCCGAATCGTATCGAGACCAAGAATCATTCGCCGCAGATCCATGCTCGCCTCATTCAACAAAGCCGCCAGCTTGCCCGCTTCTTTCAACGAGGTAAGCGCCGTTTCCCCGGAATCACGGATAACACCTTCCAGAACTTTCCCCTCAACGCGGCGCTCATCGAATCCCGTCCCATCACCACCGTTCCGCTCAAGCCGGTCAGTCTGATTGTAAGCCTCAACAAGTTCCGACTGCAGCCGCGAAGTTCCGGCGAGGATCAGGCTGCGCCGCACCGCGGTCGCCATCTGTCCACAGATATTGCCTTTCCCCGAAACAAATTCGGCCAGCCTTCGGGCAATTTCTTCTGAAGCGTTTTTATAGTTGACGGAAATCTGGCTGATCGGTCCCCCCTGCGGTTCTAATCTGGCTGCGACCAGACGCATGTTGACCGGCAGCAGAACGAGATCTGAAAACTGAGAAACCAGCCGGGCCTGCTCGGTCAGGGTCTCAACCAGCAGCGTCAACAGAGATGAAAGCGCCTCTGCACTGCGGTCAATCGGCCGCCTCAGTTGTCGGTCGCGCGAGCTGATTTCTGTCGCAAGAGCCTGAGCAGCAAAGGCATCATAGCTGGCGAACCCCAACTCATTAAGGCGCTCAAGCAGTATCCCGGCAGATGCCTCGGCTGTAAGGCCCTCATGGTGCTCACGCTGGCGCAGACTGGCATATTCTGCGCGAATGCGGTCAAACATCGGGCTGGATGGGCGCAGGCGCACTGAAAAATAGCCACCTTCGCACGGCATTGCCGCCGCCAGAACCCAGTAATAGCTGCCATCGGCCTTACGATTTTTCACATAACCAACTGCCGGCTCGCCCGCTTTCAGCATCTGCCAGAAAAGCCAGAAGAAACCCTTTGGCATATCCGGGTGACGGATCACCCGATGCGGAGCCCCGATCAGGTCCTGCCAGGGAATCCCCGTCATCCGGTGAAACACCGAATTGCCAGAACGGATCAGCCCGCGCTGACAGGTGCGGGAATAGATCAGCTCGGCAAAGGAAAACTCGGCTTCGCAATTTTCGGCCTGCTCAGAAAACCTGGTCACATCCACACCTGTCGCTCAGAATCATCCTATTCTGCGCATCAGAGGTAAAAAAACCGTTCCCATTCCCCCGCAAATTCGAACGATCGACGATCCTTTTTCAGTCGCGATGAAAGAAATTGTAAACCGTTTCCGCGATAGAATCAGAGATGCCCTCAACCGCCATCAGGTCAGGCAACGCCGCCCTGCTGACCGCCCTGGCAGAACCAAAATGCGACAACAGTGCCCTTTTTCGGGCAGCACCGATCCCTGGAACCTCGTCCAAAGGAGTAGCGCCTACAGTTTTTGCCCGTTTCGCCCGATGCGCCCCATTGGCCCAGCGATGCGCCTCATCGCGCAGACGCTGGATAAAATAGAGCACCGGATCGTTGCGCTGCAGCGCAAAAGGCCGGGCGCCCTTGCGGTGGAATTCTTCTTTGCCGTGATCGCGGTCGATCCCTTTTGCGACCCCGATCACCTGCATATCTTCGATACCCAAATCGGCGAGGATCTCTTCCACCGCCGAAACCTGGCCCGCACCGCCGTCAATCAGCAGCAGATCCGGCCAGTTTTCGGTCTGCCGCTCCGGATCCTCACGTACCAGCCGTTCAAAGCGGCGGGTCATTACTTCGCGCATCATACCAAAGTCATCACCAGCCGCGCCCGCTTCGCCCTTGATATTAAATTTACGATATTGCGATTTCATAAAGCCATCCGGCCCTGCAACCACCATGCCACCAACCGGATGCGCGCCCTGAATATGCGCGTTGTCGTAAATCTCGATCCGCTCAGGCGGGCCATCCAGGCCAAAGGCTTCGGCCAGGCCATCCAGCAGACGCCGCTGCGTCGCCGATTCAGACATCCGCCGCGCCAGGCTTTCGCGGGCATTGCGGGCCGCATTCTCGACCAGTTCGGCCTTTTCGCCGCGCAAAGGCTGGGCAAGCTCGACCTTGCGCCCTGCCCTTTCGGCCAGGGCAGCCGCGACCAGATCGGGATTTTCCAGCGGATGCGAAATCAGAACCAGACGGGGGGGCTCTTTATTGTCGTAAAACTGCGTCAGAAACGCCTCGAGGATTTCCGGCTCTTCGGCCCCGGATCCGGTTCTGGGATAGAAATCCTGATTGCCCCAGGACTGATGCGCCCGGATGAAAAACACCTGCACGCAGGCCTGACCATGTTCCAGATGCAGCGCCACGATATCCGCCTCGGCGACGCTGCGCGGATTGATCCCCTGCGCCGATTGCACTGCTGTCAGCGCCTGGATCCGGTCCCGCAACGCGGCCGCGCGTTCAAACTCCAGCTCATCCGAGGCTTTTTGCATCTGCGCCGCCAGCTCACTCTGGATCGAAGAGCTTTTGCCCGACAGGAAGCGTTCGGCATCTTTGACCAGAAGATCGTAATCACCCTCGCTGACACGCCCCACACAGGGCGCGGCGCAGCGTTTGATCTGGAATTGCAGACAGGGCCGCGTGCGGCTGGCAAAAACCGAATCCGTGCAGTTGCGCAGCAAAAACACTTTTTGCAGCTGGTTCAACGTCCGGTTCACCGCCCCCGCACTGGCAAAGGGGCCGAAATAGCTTCCCTTTTCCTTACGCGCCCCCCGGTGTTTCTTCAGCTGCGGGAAATCATGGCCGCCCCCGATCAGAATATAGGGGAAGGATTTGTCGTCCCGCATCAACACATTATAGCGCGGCTTCAGCTGCTTGATCAGATTCTGTTCCAGCAACAGCGCCTCAACCTCGGTGCGCGTGGTCAGGAACATCATCGAGGCGGTCTCAGAGATCATCCGCTGGATACGGTTCGAGTTGCCCGTCGGTCGGGTATAGTTCGAGACCCGCGCCTTCAGATTGCGCGCTTTACCGACATAAAGCACCTCGGAAGCCGCATTCAGCATGCGGTAGACGCCAGGGCTGCCGTCCAGCAGACGCAGATAGTCCTGGATCACCTCATAGCCGCTGCGCGTCTTTGCGCGCGGCACATCCGCCGGCGAAACACTGCCTTCGTCTTTCATTTCCGCTGTCATGACCACATCACCAGGCGCGAAAGATCAATCTCAGAGCCGTCGATTCTGCTGCCGTCGCTGCAACGAAGCAAGGGCCGGGGCAAGAGCGATTTCGTCCACCATTTCTGTGGATAACTCTGCGGAGAAACTTTCGAAAGCGCGATTTTTCCCTTGTTTTCTGCCAGCCTCACGTGTTTGCCTAAAATTTGGGCAAATTCACAAGGCCTTGATAAAAAACAAAAGATTTTAATCCCGCCGACAAGTTGTTGAGAAATCAGGCCTTTTCGTAACAGCCGCGTGAACGGAATGCCGAAAGTGGACAAGTTAACGCCTCCTCTCAGCCTGGGCGGGCATCGGTGAAGGGATCGCGCCCCTGCCAGCCCAGGTGCTGGCCACCATCCACCGCAATCATCTGGCCGGTCACGGCGGGGCTGTCGATCAGGTATCCCAGAGCCGCGGTGATATCCTCTTCGCCAACGCCGCGCCGCAGGATCGTGCCGCGCCGCTCGGCGTCAAAGGCGGCCTCGCCCTGCCCCTCGGCCATCAGAACCGGGCCCGGCCCGATCGCATTGACGCGGATCTGCGGCGCCAGGCCCTGGGCTGCGGTGCGCGTCAGCGCCCAGAGCGCCATTTTCGCAATCGTATAGGTCGAGTGGTCGGGGCTGGGGTGCCAGACGCGCTGATCGATCATATTGACCACCAGCCCGCTGGCCCGCATCTCGCCATTGGCCTGAACCAAAGCAGGCGGGCATTGCCGCGCAAAGCCCTGGGTCAGCAGATAGGGCGCCCGCAGGTTAGAGCCGATATGACGTTCCCAGCTGTCATGGGTCGCGGTCAGGATCGTGTCCTCTTCAAAGATCGAGGCATTGTTGACCAGCACAGACAATGGCCCAAGCGCCGCCGCAGCCCGCCCCACCAGCGCCTCACAGGCCAGCGGGTCAAGCAGATCGGCCTGCAGCGCAAAGCCCCGCCGCCCCAGGCCCGCGATCAGGGAAACGACCTCTTCGGCCTCAGCCGCCGATTGCGCGTAATGGACCGCGACATCATAGCCCCGCGCCGCCAGATTAAGCGCCATTGCCCGGCCAATGCGCCGCGCCCCCCCGGTCACCAGCGCGGTTTTCATCGCGCTTTCCGGCAGTTGCAGCTGCCCCGCCCGCGCGTCGGGCGGCCGCAGTCACGGCATTTCGCCGCCCGCCCGCGCAGCATTTCTGCATTCGGAAACAGCAGCTTGCCGATCATGCCGACCAGCACCATGGCGCAAAGAAAGACGATGATGATTTTCCACAGCATCATTCAAAGCCCGTAACGTGCAAACATCAGACGCTCCTCTGCGGTGCTCAGCGCCGCCTCTCCGATCCCCAGGCCAAACCGGCTGAGGAAGCCGCGTTTCGGCCCCATCGGCACCAGCCGCACCTTGTCACCATATAGCTGGCGCAGCTTTGGCGTCAGATGCGCCAGCCCATCGGCCAGGCCCAGCTCTACCGCGCGCGCGCCCAGCCAGATGTCGGCGTTGAAAAGATCGGCGCTCTGGTCCAGCCGCGGCCCGCGCCGGGCTTTGACATGGGCGATAAAGGTCTCATGCAGCGGGGTCAGCAGGGCGCGGATCCGGGCAATATCCTCTTCGGTCTCACGCCGGAACGGGTCGGCAAAACTTTTCGAGCGCCCGGCGGTATGCACCCGCCGCTCGATCCCGTGGCGGGCGATCAGATCGCTGAGGCCAAAGCCCGCCATGATCACCCCGATCGAGCCGACAATAGAGCTGGCGTCCAGCCAGATATCATCCGCCGCCGTCGCCAGCCAATAGCCGCCCGAGGCCGCAACATCCTCGACAAAGGCGTGAACGGGGATCTGTTTTTCCTCAGAGAGGCGACGGATCCGGGCGGCGATCAGGCTGGATTGCGCGGGCGATCCGCCGGGCGAATTGATCACCAGCGCCACCGCCGCCGGCTTGCCGCGCCGGAAGGCCCGCTCGATCACCGGGCCCAGATTTGCATCATTCAGCGCCTTGCCCCCCTGGCCGATCTGGCCCTGCAGGCGGATCACCGGAACGAAGGCTGGCTTTTTGAGAAAGGGGATGAATTTGCGCATGCCTCAGAGCTAAGCTGTCTGCCCCGCCACAGCAAGGCCTTGCCGCCAAAGGCCCATCGCTGGCGGCCACCAGGCCTGAAATCTGCGCAGCCGGGGCAGAAACGGCGGTGATACGGCCCATGATACGGGCAGCACTTCTTGAAGCAAGGGCGGGATATGGTATTCAGGACCACAGACAGAGGATATCATGCGCATTCTGATCACCAATGATGACGGCATCAACGCCCCCGGGCTTGAGGTGCTGCACGAAATCGCCACGGCAATTGCAGGCGATGCGGGCGAGGTCTGGACCGTGGCCCCCGCGTTCGAGCAATCAGGCGTCGGCCATTGCATCAGCTATAACAAGCCCATGGCCATCGCCAAACTGGGCCATCGCCGCTATGCCGCCGAGGGCAGCCCCGCCGATTGTGTGCTGGCGGCGATCTATGATGTCTTGCAGGGGGCGCGGCCCGATCTGGTGCTGTCGGGTGTCAATCGCGGCAATAACTCGGCAGAGAATGTGCTTTATTCCGGCACCATCGGTGCCGCGATGGAGGGGGCCCTGCAGGGCATCCCGGCCATCGCTTTGTCGCAATATATGGGGCCGGAAACCGATGGGCTGGCCGATCCCTTTGAAAGCGCCCGCATCCATGGCCCCGAGGTCGTGCAGCGGCTGCTGGCCCGCGGGATCTGGACCGGGGATGATTACCGCATCTTCTACAATGTGAACTTCCCGCCCCTGCCCGCCGCGCAGACCAAAGAGCTGCGGGTTGCGGCCCAGGGCTTTCGCCGCGACACCTCTTTCTCGGCCGAGGGTCAGGTCTCGCCGAATGGGCGCCGCTTCCTGTGGATCAAGGGCGGGCCGCAGCACAGCCCCACCCTGCCCGGCACCGATGCCGAGGTTAATCTGGCGGGCCATATCTCTGTCACACCGCTCAGGGCCGATCTGACCGCCCATGATCTGCTGTCTGACCTGTCTTCCCGGCTGGGCACGGAAAAGCTGGGATGAGCCTGCGTCAGAAGCCCTGGCGCCCGAAAGCCCCCCCGGCCGAGCAGCCCGCCAGCCAGAGAGGCGGTCAGGATGATCGGCAGGAGGGCGCTCAGGACGATGAGGGCCTGATGGACGCCCCCTGGCAGGACACCCGCGACGAGGATGACAACGGCGAAACCCGGTCGGGCACCCAGGCCGAGCGCAAAATGCGCTTTCTTTTCGCGCTGCGCTCGCATGGGGTGACCGACAGCCGGGTGCTTCGGGCGATGGAAGAGGTTGATCGCGGCCGTTTCGTGAAGGGCGTTTTCGCCAGCCGCGCCTATGATGACATGCCCTTGCCAATTTCCTGCGGCCAGACCATCTCGCAACCCTCGGTTGTCGGGCTGATGACCCAGGCGCTGCAGGTCGGGCCGCGTGATACGGTCCTGGAGATCGGCACCGGCTCGGGCTATCAGGCGGCGATCCTCTCGGGGCTGGCGCGGCGGGTCTATACGGTTGATCGCTGGCGGCGGCTTTCGCGTGAGGCACAGGATATTTTCACCGCCATGGGCCTGACCAATGTCACGGCGCTGGTGCGCGACGGCTCATTCGGGCTGCCCGATCAGGCCCCGTTTGACCGCATTCTGGTCACTGCCGCTGCCGAGGATCCGCCAGGCCCCTTGCTGGCGCAGCTGAAACCGGGCGGCATCATGGTGCTTCCGGTCGGGCAATCCGACACGGTTCAGCAGCTGATCCGCGTGAAACGGCTGGAAAATGGCTTTGATTACGAAGAACTTCGCCCGGTCCGGTTCGTGCCTCTGGTCGAAGGCCTTGGGAATGAGTAACATTCCTCTCAAATAGCGGCCAAACCGGGGAGAAACCCCGGAACAATACGACGCAAAAGGCAAAAGGCGGAGCAGATGACCCAATTTCCCCAGATCAAATTCTCCCGGATCAAGGCCAATCCCGCGATGGCCAATCCTGCAGCGGCCTCCGGTTTTGGGGCTGAGGGTATCGCCTTGCCGCAACCCCCCAGGGCGCGTCGCTTCGGCCTGGTGCTTGCCTCTTGTGCGGTGATTGCGCTTTCGGCCTGCACCAATGGCCCGGCGGGCAATTTCGACTGGGATCTGCGCGGCGGCCCGGGCGGCACCTCGGAAGAGGCGCGGCAGGCCACCGCCTCGCGTCCGGTGCCCGATGGCAATGGCGTGCTGTCTTACCCCGGCTATCAGATGGTGCAGGCGCGGCGTGGCGACACGGTTGCGGCAATCGGCTCGCGTCTGGGTGTGGCCCCGGCGGAACTGGCGCGGACCAATGCGCTGCAGATCAATGATCCCCTGCGCGAGGGCGAGCTGCTCTTGCTGCCCGGCCGTGTGGCGGCAGCGCCGCAGCCGATTGTTGGCGCAGGCGCAGGCCCGGTCGATATCACCGCAGGGGCGAATGCCGCGCTTGACCGCGTCGAAAGCAGCGCCCTGCCGCCTGCAACCAGCAGCGCGCCCATCACCACCGCCACCCCCGGCGGCGGCAAAGAGCCCACCCGCCACGTCGTCAAACGCGGCGAAAGCGCCTTTATCATCGCCCGCGCCTATAATGTCTCGGCGAAATCGCTGGCGGAATGGAACAGCCTCGGCTCCGATATGGCCATCCGTGAGGGCCAGACGCTGATCATCCCGGTCGCAACCGCGCCCGCCCCCAACCCAGAGCCGAAACCCGCGGCCCCCGGCACAGGCAGCGCAACCCCGGTGCCGCCCTCGGCCTCGAAACCGCTGCCCGATGAGAAAACCACGCCCGCAGGCACCAAGCCCGCAGGCACCCCCGCCTCGCCAGAGATGGGGGCCAGCCGCACCGGGGCCTCGGCCTCGCGCATGACCATGCCCGCCTCGGGCAGCATCATCAAAGGCTATGACAAGCGCACAAACCAGGGCATCAATATCGGTGCCGCCGCCGGCTCGGCGGTCAAGGCCGCCGATGCGGGCAGCGTGGCGGCGATCACCCGTGACACCGATCAGGTGCAGATCGTGGTGATCCGCCATGCAAACGGGCTGATGACGGTTTATGCAGGCGTCGATCAGCTGAAGGTCAAGAAGGGCGACAGCGTCACCCGTGGCCAGCAGATCGGCGCGGTGCGGGCAGGCTCGCCCTCGTTCCTGCATTTCGAGGTCCGCAAAGGCGTCGACAGCCTGGATCCGATGCCCTATCTGCAATAGGTTTTGGGATCACCCAAGATAAAAACGCCGCCCGGACAGCTGTCGGGCGGCGTTTTCATTTGATCTTCTGAGAAAAAGACACGTGCTGCAGCCAACAGCCGGGCCAGCAGCACAGGCGGCACAGGCCCCTCAGTCGGGGGTAAAATGCTGCGTCACCAAGACCTTGTCGATCCGCAGCCCGTCGAGGTCCATCACCTCAAACTCCAGCGAGCTGCCATCGCCTGCCGCCAGGGTAAATGTCTCGCCCAGCCCGGCCATATGGCCCAGCTGATAAAGAACCAGCCCCGCCACCGTGTCATAGCCCCCTGCCATATCGCGCGGCAGGCCCATGCGGTCGCAAAACTCATCGGCAGGCATCCAGCCCGCCACCAGCAGCGAGCCGTCAGCGCGGGGGAAGATCGCGGGCTCGTTTTTATCGGCCGCCGCCTCGGCCCCGGTGATCGCCTCGATCAGATCGCTTTGGGTGACCAGGCCCTCAAACGCGCCATATTCATCATAGACCAGCGCCATATGCTCGGTCGCTTTTTGCAGGACTGCGACCACATCCAGCGCCTCCATCCGGTCAGAGATCACCGGGATCTGCCGCAAAAGCCGCGTCAGATCGGCGGCCTCGCCATGGGCAATCGCTGCGTAAAGATCAGAGACCCTGACCACCCCCAGCACATCGCCCGCCGCATTGGCGACCGGAATCCGGCTGTGACCGATTTCGCTGACCCGCGCCGGGATCAGCGCCGGGTCGATGTCAACGGGCAGGCTGGCCACATCCTGGCGCGGCGTCATCAGCGCCCGCACGGTGCGATCCGACAGGCGCATCACGCCCGAGATCATCGCGCGCTCTTCTTTTTCCAGCACGCCGCCCGCCTGGGCCTCGGTTAAAAGGACATTGACCTCTTCTTCGGTGACGCGGTTCTCGCCCTCATCCTGCTGGCCCAAAAGCCGCAGGACCAGCTTGCCAGAGCGGTCAAGGAACCAGACCACCGGCGCCGCCACCACCGACAGCGCCGCCATCATCGGCGCGACGCGGATCGCCACCGCCTCGGGGTTGCGCAGCGCCACCTGTTTGGGCACCAGCTCGCCCACGATCAGCGAGACATAGGTGATCGCAATCACCGCGCCACCAACCCCGATCCGCGAGGCCCATGCCGGGCCCATCCCCTGCTGGATCAGCCATTCAGCAATGCGCCCGCCCAGCGTATCCCCCGCCAGCGCGCCAGACAGCACGCCGACCCCGGTGATGCCGATCTGCACGGTTGACAGAAACCGCCCCGGATTTTCCGCCAGCCGCAGCGCCTGGGCCGCCCCCCGCGAGCTGGCAGCCAGGCTTTTCAGCCGCGCCGGACGCGAGGAGACCACCGCCAGCTCTGACATCGCAAAGACGCCATTCAGCACGATCAGCGCCAGCAGGATCAGGATCTCAATCACCATGGAAAATGACCCTTCATCCGATCCACCAGCATATGATCTTCCTTTTACGCCAATAGGTTAAAGCGCGATCCTGACACCCTCACGGGCGGCCAGATCGCAAAAGAACTGCCAGGCCACCCGGCCAGAGCGCGAGCCCCGCGTCGCCTGCCATTCAATCGCCTCGGCATGCAGGCGCTCGGGCGCGACGTTCACCCCATGCGCCGCGCAATAGCCGCGGATCATGTCGAGATATTCGTCCTGGCTGCAGGGATGGAAGCCCAGCCACAGCCCGAAACGATCCGAAAGCGAGACCTTTTCCTCGACGGCCTCACCGGGGGTGATCGCCGATGACCGCTCATTCTCGATCATATCGCGCGGCATCAGGTGGCGGCGGTTCGAGGTGGCATAGAACAGCACGTTTTCAGGCCGCCCAGAGATGCCGCCATCCAGCACCGCCTTCAGCGATTTGTAATGCTGATCGTCATGGCTGAAGGAAAGGTCATCGCAAAACAGCAGGAAGCGATGCTGCGGCGCCGCCCGCAGATAAGTCAGCAACCGCGAGACGCTGGGCAGATCCTCACGGGCCAGCTCAACGATTTTCAGGCCCAGCCCCTCAGACAGGATCTGCGCATGGGCGGCTTTGACGAGACTGGATTTCCCCATCCCCCGCGCCCCCCACAACAGCGCATTGTTCGCGGGCAGGCCTTTGGCGAAATGGCGGGTGTTCTCAAGCAGTGTATCGCGTGAGCGGTCCACCCCCACCAAAAGCGAGATATCCACGCGGCTGACATGGGGCACCGGCTGCAGGCGTTCAGGATCGGTCGCCCAGACAAAGGCCTCAGCCGCGTCGAAATCAGGCCGGGCGGCGGCTTTGGGGGCCATCCGCTCCAGCGCCTCGGCGATGCGGGTCAGGGTGGCGCTGTCAGCGCCCCCCTCATGTCGCGCGTCAGTTCCCGTGGTCATGTCGTCTCGTTATCCTCGTCCCATTCGCCATTGGCGCGCATCTCGGCCTCTTTCTTCTTCTCGAACCGGCGCACCAGGATGATCGAGATTTCATAAAGCGGGTAGACGGCGGCGAAAAGGATGATCTGCGACATGAAATCGGGCGGCGTCACCACGGCGGCGACGATCAGGATGATCACGATCGCATAGCGACGCACCCCGGCCAGACCCGCCGAGGTCACCAGCCCTGCCCGCCCCATCAGCGTCAGCAGCACCGGCAGCTGGAAGCACAGGCCAAAGGCCAGCACAAAGCTGGTGGTCAGCGAGAGATAGCTCTCCATCGAGCCCTGGAAGACCACGCCCACCGCGCGATGCGCCTCTTCGGCGACCTTTGCCGCGCCGGTGGCAACGGTCGCGGGGGCCTCGGCCACGCCGGGTGTTACTGCGCCGGTGATGCTGTCAACGGCAGGCTGGACGCCCGCGTTCATGCCCTGCTGGAACGACAGGAAGAAGTTGAAGGCAATCGGCAGCACCACATAATAGGCAAAGGCCGCGCCCAGCACGAACATCACCGGGCTTGCGATCAGAAACGGCAAAAACGCCTGTTTTTCATTGCGGTAAAGGCCGGGCGCCACAAAGCGCCACATCTGATAGCCGATGATCGGGAAAGACAGCGCGATCCCGCCGATCACAGAGATGCGGATGGCGACGAAAAAGCCCTCCTGCAGTTTGATCAGCACAAGGCCGCAATCCTGCTGACGCTCGGCCAGCGCGGTGCAGATCGGGCGGGTCAGGAAGTTGAAGATCGGGTTCCAGACCGAGAAACAGATCACCATCGCAATCAGGAAGGCCGCCAGCGACCACAGGATGCGGTTGCGCAGCTCGATCAGATGCTCGATCAGCGGGGCCGAGCTTTCGTCAATATCCTTGCTCATGCCTGGTCCTTCGCCTCAGAGCTGGTCTTTTTTGCCGGGCTGCGGCGTTTTGCGGCCGGTTTGGCGGCAGCCTCGGTGCCATCCGCCTCAGCGGCCTTTGCTTTGGCACTGGGGCCAGGCTTTTTCGGCTGGGCCACCTTCTTCGCGGCAGGTTTTGCCACCGCTTTCGCCGCAGGCTTTTCAGCCGTCTTCGCTGCGGCAGCCTTTTGGGGGGCCGCCTTTTTCGGGGCAGCCTTTTTCGGGGCAGCCTTTTTCGGGGCTGAGGGTGCAGGCGTATCCAGCGGCGCAGATGTCACCGCAGGCAGAATGCTTTTCGCCGTCGCCGTCACCGTGGCGGGCGCATCCTCAAAGGCATCGGCAGCAGCGGTCTTTTCCGCCAGACGCAACCGCTCGGAGGCCTCGCGGGCGATCGCCTCACGCTCGGCCCGTTTCAGGGCGAAATCAGCAGGATTTGCATCAGACAGCGGCGTGCTGGGCGAGACTGCAGCGGCAGCTTCCCCGCCCTCGGCCGCGGTCGCAGACCCAAGACCAACCCCGGCCGCTGAGGCCGCAGCCGTTGTCGGCGGCACCGCGCCACCCGCCGGCGTTTGCGGCGTGCTGCCCCGGGCCGTTTTCAGCGGATCCCATTTCTCGAACTTGTCTGCGGCGGATTTCACCGCATCCAGCCCCATGCTGCGCGGATTGGCGACCTTGCGCAGATCATCCGCCGCCTCTTTGACACCGCTTTCGCGGGCCGCATCTTCCATCGCCCGCGAGAACTCACGCGCCATAGACCGCATTTTCGCCGTGAACCGCCCCAAAGTGCGGAACATTTCCGGCAGATCCTTTGGCCCGATGACAACCAGCGCCACCACACCAATGATCAGAAGCTCGGACCAACCGACTTCCATCCGTGCCTCTCCTTATCCCAATGCCGCACCGCCCCTGCGGTGCCTGCTTAGCCGCAGCGGGCCAAAGCATCAGCCCGGACAGGCCAAAGCTTTACCCGCCAGCGGGCCCCGGTAAATCCTGATGTAAATCCTGATCGCAAACCACGAATTGCCCGCATCAGAATACTCAGGCCCTGCCCTGATGCTCAGACCTTGTCTTTGGGGGCAGCGTCAGCCGGGGTGACATCCTTGGCGGCCTCGGCACGCTCTTTCTCGATCTCGGCGGTGCCATCGCTCACGCCTTTTTTGAACGCGGTGATGCCTTTGCCAACCTCGCCCATCAGCGAAGAGACTTTGCCCTTGCCAAACAGCACGAGCACGACGACGGCGATCATCAGAAGGCCGGGAAGACCAATATTTTGCAGCATGGAAACTCCGTTGTCTCTGGGCCCCCGAGGGGGTGCTTGCTCTGCGCCCGGCACAGGACACCGGGCGTTATGTCCGAAAGCTAGGGCCATTCGCCTGCAAGGTGAAAGAGCCATTCCGCTTGCCAGATGCGGTCAACTGACAGTATTTTGTCAGTTGGGCGGTGCCGCATCATCCGCCTGCCCCACCTGCGCTGCCCAGCCCCACCCTGACCCGACCTGATCCGCCCCGCCCTGACCGATGTGACTGGCTTCACCAAAGATGAAACGAGACGACCGCCTTTACGATCTGGTGCAGATCCTGCGCGACGGCAGATTGCACACCGCCGAAGAGCTGGCGGGCCAGCTGGGCGTCTCGACCCGGACGGTCTGGCGCGACATGGCGATGATGGCGGCGACCGGGCTTCCCGTCACCGGCGAGCGGGGGCTGGGCTATATCCTGCGTTCGCCGCTGATGCTGCCGCCGACCGTGCTGACCCCTGACGAACTGGAGGCCCTGGCCAGCGGGCTGCGCCATGTCGAGGCTGAAAACCCCGCCCTGGCCCGCGCCGCCCGCAGCCTGCTTTACAAAATCTCAACCCTGCTGCCCCAGGCCGGGATTGACCCGAATACCGAAGATACGGATGCGGACGCCGTCACAGCCGACATCAGCCGTGAAAGCCCGGCTGCCGCCCCCGAGGCCCCGCCAGAGGGCGGCACCTGATCCGGCCGCCGCCGCCGCTCTCGCGGGGCAAGGGGGGAGAGGGGCAAGCGGGGCGCGATCCTGCGCGCCCCAGCCGATGGCACATACCGCCATCCGGCAGGCCTGATGGGCGCTGCGGCTCAGACCGTCAGATTGTTCGCCCCGCCATCAAGCATGATATTCTGCCCGATGATGAAGCCGGCATGGGCCGAGCACAGGAATGCGCAGGCCGCGCCGAACTCGGCGGTGGTGCCATAGCGCCCGGCAGGGATGCCGCTTTCGCGCTGCTTTTTCGCCGCCTCAACGCTGATGCTTTCGCGGGCCGCAAGGCCTTGATCCAGCGCGACGGCGCGGTCGGTCGCATGCAGCCCCGGCAGCAGGTTGTTGATCGCCACGCCCTTGCCCGCCACCTGCCGCGAGGTGCCCGCGACAAAGCCCGTCAGCCCGTTGCGGGCCGCATTCGACAGACCCAGCACATCCACCGGCGCCCGGACCGAAGCCGAGGTGATATTGACCACCCGCCCCCAGCCCCGCGCCGCCATCGCAGGCACCAGCGCCTGCATCAGCGCAATCGGCGTCAGCATATTGGCATCGAGCGCGCGGATGAAATCCTCGCGCGACCAGTCGGTCCAGACACCGGGGGGCGGCCCGCCCGCATTGGTGACCAGGATATCGGCGCCCTCGGCCTGCTCCAGCACCCGGGCCCGGGCTGCGGCCTCGGTAATATCCGCCACCACAGGCGTCACCGAAACCTGATATTTCTCCGATAGTTCCGTCGCCGTCCTGCGCAAAGCCTCTTCGCCACGGGCGCAGATCACCAGCTCGACCCCGGCCTCGGCAAGCGCCGCAGCGCATCCCCGCCCCAGCCCCTTTGAGGCCGCCGTCACCAGCGCCTTCTTCCCACGAATACCCAGATCCATTCCGCTTCCTTCCTTTATATAGGGCCTTTGTATCGGGCCTTTGTATCCGGCTTTGCGCCCGGAAAACCGCGCCCTGCACCAGTCTGACCTGACCCAGTCTGACCTGACCCAATCTCACCTGACCCGCCCCGTCCAGCCAGCTTTGAACCTGCCGCGCATCGAGCCTGCCGCACATCCCGGGCCGTCCGGCGCGAAGGTGTGCTGCCTGATCCGATGATGCAAGTGGCCAATACAGATGGGCTGATCTGCCTGCTGGCCCGCAGGCTGACCTATGCCTGCCGATCGGCCCCGCCAGTGCGGCAAAACCAGCCGCCGTTTGACCCTGCCCGCCTCCACTGATATTGGTTTGAAGGATAATGGATTGGAAAGGCGTTCCAGGCCAGACTTATACGCGCGGGCCTGCATATCAGGCCCAAAGCCCACCCAGCCCAGCCCTGCGGCCCAACCGCACCTTTTGCAGGCCAATTTCTCCAGGAACGATTGCAGATAATGTCAGATAAAACTGCATCGGAGGAAGGCCCCGCTTTGGGAACCGCCTCTGCAGATCAGTCGCGCCAGACAACGCCGGGTCATGCCTGTCAGGTTTTCCCGGCCGAGGACGTGTTTGTTTCAGCGGGTGTGAACAGCGGCGATGGCGTGGCCCCCCCCGATGAGGTTGAAACCGGCGACATCTATCAGCTGGAACCAGAGGCGCACCCCAGGCGTCTTTTGCTGACCCATGCCGCAAGCGGGGCCGAGCCCCTGGTCGCGCCCGGCTCGGCGGTGGGCGCGGCGGGTGATCCGGTGCATCTGCTGGCCCGCTATACGCTGATGGCGGATGATGGCGACCGGGTCGAGCTGCTGCTCTTGCAGGTTGCCGGGGCGCTTTGGGTGCTGCCGCTCTCGCCGATGTCGGATCGCAGCGAATATACGCTGCTGGCGGTTGAGGCTTCGCCGCGTGACGTGCGGCTGACCGAGATGATGAGCCTTTCTTTCGCCCGGGGCACCCGGATCTCGCTGGCCAGTGGCCAGATGGTGGCGATTGAGACGCTGACCCCCGGCATGAAGCTGCTGACCCGCGACCATGGCCCGCAAGAGCTGCGCCATATCGGCCAGGCCAGTCTGCGCGCCGTCGGGGCCTTTGCCCCGGTGGTGATCCCGGCGGGAACGCTGGGCAATTCGGCCGATCTGATCGTCAGCCAGCATCACCGCATGTTCCTTTACCAGCGGCGCAAACTGGCCGAAGTGCCCACCTCTGAGGTGCTGGTCCAGGCCCGCCATCTGGTTGATGATGAGACCGTTTTCATCCGTGAAGGCGGGGTCACCGACTGGTTCAGCCTGATCTTTGACCACCACGAAATCATCTATGCCGAGGGGATCCCGGTCGAAAGCCTGATGGTCAATGACGCCACAATCTCGCGGCTGCCGCCCGAATACGCATCAGAGCTGCGCCGCCAGTTTCCCGGCCTCGCACATGTGCAGCATTTCGGGACCGAGGCTGGCCGGCAGTTTCTGGAAAGCGTCGGCGGCCCCGCCCAATGGCTGCCCCGCCCCCGCAACCGCAACCGCAAACCAAGATAGGGATCTGAACCCAGGCTGCGATACCCAGGCTGCGGATACCCAGGCTGCGATCTGCAGCCACGGCCTGCGGCGCCCCCCCTGCGGCGGCCTGACGCATGCGCCCCGCAGGGCCTGCCTTCTGTCACCAGCTGCAATCAACCGGCCGCCGCCAGCCAGGTTCCGGGCAGCTCAGTTCCAGGGAACAATCGCCTGCCAGCCCTTGCCGTCGTGTTTCAGCGAGGACGGGTCCAGCTTTTGGCGCATCGGGACCGAGGTGGTGCCCATGTTCCAAAGAAAAGCATTCTTTGGCAAAGGCTTGTCCATCCCGATCAGCGGCGACATGGTGGCGGTGACGATCCCCTGCAATGTCAGCTCGCCCTCTTCCATCGTGGCAATCAGCGAAGAGCTGGCCCCCGGCGTAATGTCGCAGCTGAAATAGAGCATGGTCTCTTCACCGCGCAGACGGCGCTGCTCGCAGCCCTGCCAGGAGAACTGCCAGCCATTCTCATCGCCGAACCGCCCGTCATAGCCGATCACCCAGACCGGGCCTGCGGGATTTTGCCGCTCTGACCAGCGGATTGCACCGCGCCGCTCGCCTGCGCCCCAGGCGCCCTCGGGCATGATGTCATCCGAGACATTGCGGCTGAGGCGGAAGGCCACCCAGTCATGCACCCAGGGCATCGCCGAGCCCGAGCGCGAGAAATTCACCGGCGGGCCTTCAAGACTGACCCGCTCATAGACGAAATCAGTCCAGGTATCGCCGGGGTTTTCATACTCTCCGAGCTGAATATAGGCCGCATTGGGCAGGTATTCGGCGGCAAGACCCGGCTCGCAATGCACCTCGCCCGGGCCTTTCCCGGTCATCAAATGCAATGAGGTGATCGCGTAGTCCTGCCCCCCGACCGTCACCAGAACCGCGTTCGAGGCCCAGCCGCATTGCGAAATCTCAACCCAGCCGATGCGGTTTGACGCCGTCAGCACGGCCCGTTCGATGTTACTGCGCAGGGCGTCATCCCCTTCGCGCAGCTGCGAAAGGGCCTCGCGGTCACCGTTGTCGCTGAACCAGGCGGCCTGCAAAGGACCGGCCAGCGGCCCGCTCAGCGCTGCCGCCACGATCAGCATCGCGCAGGCGCGGAGTGAGACGGGATTAAAAAAGGCCAGGGATTTTCGCCACATAGATCACCAAAAACAACCAGGATGACACAAGGCAATCACGCCGCCTGCGGCTTGTCCAGTCACCCCGGCCCGCCTGCAGCCCCCTGGCTGATCGGATTCCTTACCTTGCTGATAGACGAACGCCGCGCCAGGCGCTAAAAGCCGCGCCATGTTGGACAACGCCCCCACCCTTCCGCCCGAAATTGCACGCCGCCGGACCTTTGCGATCATCGCACACCCGGATGCCGGAAAAACCACGCTTACGGAAAAGTTCCTGCTGTTCGGGGGCGCGATCCAAATGGCGGGCCAGGTCCGCGCCAAGGGCGAGGCGCGGCGCACGCGCTCGGACTTCCTGAAGATGGAGCAGGACCGGGGCATCTCGGTTTCCGCCTCGGCGATGTCGTTCGAATACCGCGAATTCCGCTTCAACCTGGTCGACACACCCGGCCACTCGGATTTCTCGGAAGACACATATCGCACGCTGACGGCCGTCGATGCCGCGATCATGGTGATCGACGGCGCGAAAGGCGTGGAAAGCCAGACCCGCAAGCTGTTTGAGGTCTGCCGGTTGCGCGACCTGCCGATCCTGACCTTTTGTAACAAGATGGACCGCGAGGCCCGCGACACTTTCGAGATCATCGACGAGATCCAGGAGAACCTGGCGATCGACGTCTGCCCGGCCTCCTGGCCGATCGGCTCGGGGCGTGATTTCCTTGGCGCCTATGATCTGCTGAATGACCGGCTGGAGCTGATGGACCGCGCCGACCGCAACAAGGTGGCGGAATCGGTCAAACTCGACGGGCTGGACGATCCGCGTCTGGCCGATCACATCCCCGCGGATCAGCTGGCGAAACTGCGTGAAGAGGTCGCCATGGCGCGGGAATTGCTGCCCGCCTTTGACCGTGCGGCCTTCCTGCATGGCGCGATGACGCCGATCTGGTTCGGCTCGGCGATCAACTCCTTCGGCGTGAAAGAGCTGATGGAGGGGATCGGCAATTACGGCCCCGAGCCGCAGCCGCAAAAGGCGATTGAACGTGCCGTCGGTGCCGAAGAGCCGAAAGTCACCGGATTCGTGTTCAAGGTTCAGGCCAATATGGACCCAAAGCACCGCGACCGCGTGGCCTTTGTGCGTCTGGCCTCGGGCCATTTTGAACGCGGCATGAAACTGACGCATGTGCGCTCGAAAAAGCCGATGGCGGTGACCAATCCGGTCCTCTTCCTCGCCGCCGACCGCGAGCTGGCGGATGAGGCCTGGGCGGGCGATATCATCGGCATCCCGAACCACGGGCAGCTGCGGATCGGCGATGCGCTGACCGAGGGCGAGACGCTGCGCTTTACCGGCATTCCGTCATTCGCGCCGGAACTCTTGCAAAACATCCGCTCGACCGACCCGATGAAGGCCAAGCACCTGGAAAAGGCGCTGATGCAATTCGCCGAGGAAGGCGCCGCGAAAGTGTTCAAGCCCGCCATCGGTTCGGGCTTTATCGTCGGCGTGGTCGGCGCGCTGCAATTCGACGTGCTGGCCTCACGGATCGGGCTGGAATACTCGATCCCGGTGCGGTTCGAGCCCTCGCAATTCGCCTCGGCCCGCTGGATTTCCGGCGACAAGGCCGAGATCGAGAAGATGGTGAACGTCAACAAGCAGCATATCGCCACCGACAATGACGGCGATCTGGTTTTCCTGACGCGTTTGCAATGGGATATCGACCGGGTGGTGCGCGACTATCCGGGGCTGAAACTGACGGCGACCAAGGAAATGATGGTCTGATTCTGCCTCAGCCCAGACTTTGGAAGCAGACTTTGGAACAGCAAAGGCCGGGAGCTGTCTCCCGGCCTTATCCATTGGCGCTTTGACGGCTCAGAAATCGAAGATATCGCCCAGAATATCGCCGAAACGGCCCCTTGAGCGGCCATTCCTGCCGTGACGGCCCCTGTCGTAACGGTCGTCGTCGTCATCATCGTCGTCATCACGGCGGCGGCGGTCGTGATCGCGCCGCTCTGACCAGTCATCATCGCTGCGCCGACTGGCGCGGCGTTCCTCTGCCATTGCCCCGCCGGCGGCCTGCCGCGCATCCCGATAGGGCTCTGCGGCCTGCACCGGAGCAGCCACAGGGCCCGCAACAGGCGCGGCTGCTGGCGGCGGTGGCGGGGGAACAACAGCAGGCCGGGCCGCGACAGCAGGCTCTGGCTGGATGACCGGAGGCATCGCCTGGCGGCCCGCCACCTCGATCAGCTTGTCCAACTCTCCCCGGTCAAGCCAGATCCCCCGACACTTCGGGCAATAGTCGATTTCGACCCCCTGGCGCTCTGTCATCAGGAGCGTTTCATTATCGACCGGGCACTTCATTCTTCACCTCGTGCTGAATTCAGTCCCGGATGTTGGAACTGCCCGGTCCGACCGCAAGCCCCGGCGCCTGCTTTGTTTTCAACCGCAGGCGAAGAACCGCCGCCCCCGCCTTTCGGCCTAACGCCCTGCTTTCCGCCGCAGGGGCTTCGTTAACCTCAATTCCGGAACCAATCCCCAGAATGCGGCGGCGCGATGCAGCGGTTTCGTCACAATCACCCGTGAAAAAGCGCTTCAGATTGACCAATCGGCAAAATCGCGCTATCCGCCCGGTGAATGCCCGCAATCCGGCGGGATTTTTCCGTTGGGGCGCCTGAAAACCTGCGTCCCGCCCCACTTGTGGCCCATCGAGACAGATCGGCCCACCATTACTGGACGCAAATGACCAAATTTTCCGACCTCGCCCTTGATCCCCGGGTTTTGCAAGCCGTCTCTGAAGCGGGCTATGAAACCCCGACCCCGATCCAGGCCGAAGCCATCCCCGAGGCCCTGAAGGGCCGCGATGTGCTGGGCATTGCCCAGACCGGCACCGGCAAGACCGCCAGCTTCACGCTGCCGATGATCACGCTGCTGGGCCAGGGCCGCGCCCGCGCCCGCATGCCGCGCAGCCTGGTGCTGGCACCAACGCGCGAGCTGGCCGCCCAGGTGGCCGAGAACTTTGACATCTACGCAAAACACACCAAACTGACCAAGGCGCTGCTGATCGGCGGCGTGGCCTTTGGTGAACAGGACAAGCTGATCGACCGTGGCGTCGACGTGCTGATCGCCACCCCGGGCCGCCTGCTGGATCATTTCGAGCGCGGCAAGCTTTTGCTGACCGGCGTGCAGATCATGGTCGTCGATGAGGCGGACCGGATGCTCGACATGGGCTTCATCCCCGATATCGAGCGCATCTTCCAGCTGACGCCGTTTACGCGTCAGACCATGTTCTACTCGGCCACCATGGCCCCCGAGATCGAGCGGATCACCAATACCTTCCTGACCGCCCCCGCCCGGATCGAGGTTGCCCGCCAGGCCACCACCAACACCAATATCGACCAGAAACTGGTCTTCTTCACGCCGTCCCGCAAAGACCGCAGCTTCACCGAGAAACGCGCCGTCCTGCGCGAGCTGATCCGCGCCGAGGGCGAGGCCTGCACCAATGGCATCATCTTCTGCAACCGCAAGATGGATGTGGATGTTGTTGCCAAGTCACTGAAATCGCATGGTTTCAACGCAGCCCCGATCCATGGCGACCTGGATCAGTCGCAGCGGATGAAGACGCTGGATGCCTTCCGCGACGGCAGCCTGCATATCCTGGTGGCCTCGGATGTGGCGGCACGCGGGCTTGATATCCCGGCGGTCAGCCATGTGTTCAACTTCGACGTGCCCGGCCACCCCGAGGATTACGTCCACCGCATCGGCCGCACCGGCCGCGCCGGCCGTCATGGCCGCGCCTTTACCCTGGCCACCCCTGCCGATGCAAAACAGCTGGCGGCGGTCGAAAGCCTGGTGAAACAGGAAATCCCGCGGGCCGAACTGCCCGAGGGGCTGGACCTGGAAAACGCAGGCTCGTCTCGCAGCCGGGGCGAGCGCGGCGAGAAAGACGCGGATCGCAAAGGCGAACGCGGCAGCCGCGAGCGCAAACCGCGCGAGCGCAGCCGGGGTGGACGTGAGCGCAATCGTGATGAGGCCCGCGACGAAAATCGCAGCGCCGCCCAGGACACCGCAGCCGCCGCAGGCACCGCCGCCCAGGCCGAGCCGGTCGCCCAGCCTGAATCCAGCGCCAAACCGCAGGCCGAGCGCCGCGACAACGCGCGGGACCAGGGCCGTGACGGCTCTTCGCGCGGTCATTCGCATGGCGAGAATCGCCGCGACAATGGCAACCGTGATGGGGGCAACCGCGATGGCGGCAACCGTGAAGGCAGCTCGCGCGACCACAGCCCCCGCGAACAGGGGCAAAGGGATCACGGGTCACGCGACCACGGCCCACGCGACCACAATGCGCGTGATGGTGGCCAGCGTGGCAATGACCGCAATGACCGTCGCGGCGATCGCCGTGACCGCCGCGATGACGGCCCCGCCGTGATCGGCATGGGCGACCACGTGCCTGATTTCATCCTGCGCAGCTTCAAAATCAGCGCCCCCCCGGTCAGCAATGGCAGCGATGACGAGGATGAGGCCCCGGCCACCGCCCCCGTCCACGCCGATGCGCATGAGGATTGAGATCCAGTCGGCCCCCGGGCCCGCGCTGCCGTAACCGCAGCCGCAACCAGGGCTGAGACCTGAGATAAGAAAAGGCCGGGCCGCATCTGTGCCCGGCCTTTTTCACATCCGCTTTTCCGCCACAGGCCGCGCCCCCTGCCACAGGCCGCCCGTACCACAGGCCGCCCCCTTGCCACAGCCCCCCGTGCCACAGGCCCCCTTGCCTCATCCCGCCCTGCATGCAAGGTCAGGTGCATGAGCAAATCCGCCCCCTCTTTCACCTGCACCGCCTGTGGTGCCAGCTCTCGCAAATGGGCCGGGCGCTGCGACGCCTGCGGTGCCTGGAATTCGATCATCGAAGAGGCCCCGCTATCAAGCGGCCCGAAACCGCTGGGCCCAAAGGGCAAGCAGGTGCCGCTGACCGATCTGGCCACAGAAGAGGCCCCGCCGCCCCGCGCCTCATCGGGGATGGCAGAGCTGGATCTGGTGCTGGGCGGCGGGCTTGTCCCGGCCTCGGCGATCCTGGTCGGTGGCGATCCCGGCATCGGCAAATCGACGCTTTTGCTGCAGGCCGCCGCCAGTTTCGCCAAATCCGGGGTGAAATGCGTCTATATCTCGGGCGAAGAGGCCTCGGCCCAGGTCCGC
Organism: Pseudogemmobacter hezensis; assembly: GCF_013155295.1. Lineage (GTDB taxonomy): Bacteria > Pseudomonadota > Alphaproteobacteria > Rhodobacterales > Rhodobacteraceae > Pseudogemmobacter > Pseudogemmobacter hezensis. Next base: position 233,414 of record NZ_JABJXT010000001.1, read on the forward strand.
ATGCGGGCGCAAAGGCTGGGGCTGACCGATGCCCCGGTGATGCTGGGCACAGAGACCAGCCTGCGCGACATCCTGACCACGCTGGATGCCGAGCGCCCAGGCCTTGCCATCATCGATTCGATCCAGACCATGTGGCTGGATACCGTCGAGGCCGCGCCCGGTTCCGTCAGCCAGGTCCGCGCCGCCGCGCATGAGCTGGTGAATTTCGCCAAAAGGCGCGGCGTCGCCATCATCATCGTCGGCCATGTCACCAAAGAGGGCCAGATCGCCGGCCCCCGCGTGGTCGAACATATGGTCGATACCGTGCTTTATTTCGAGGGCGAGCGCGGCCATCAGTTCCGCATCCTGCGCGCCGTCAAAAACCGCTTTGGCGCATCCGATGAGATCGGCGTTTTTGAGATGACGGGCCAGGGCCTCTCTGAGGTCACCAACCCCTCGGCGCTGTTCCTCTCGACCCGCGATGCGCCCGCCCCCGGCTCGGCCGTTTTCGCCGGAATCGAGGGCACCCGCCCCGTGCTGACCGAGATCCAGGCCCTTGTCGCGCCCTCGCCTCTGGGCACGCCGCGCCGCACGGTGGTCGGCCTCGATTCGGGCAGGCTTTCCACCATCCTTGCCGTGCTTGAGGCGCGGGTCGGCATCCCCTTTACCGGGCTGGATGTCTTTCTCAACGTCGCAGGCGGCATGCGCGTGACCGAGCCCGCCGCCGATCTTGCGGTTGCAGCGGCGCTTCTGAGCGCCCGCGAGGATGTGGCAATTCCCCGTGATATGGTGCTTTTCGGGGAAATCTCGCTTTCCGGGGCGCTGCGTCCGGTATCCCAGACCGAAAACAGGTTGAAAGAGGCGGCGAAACTTGGTTTCACACAGGCGGCTCTGCCAAAGGGATCAAAGCCCGGCGCGCAGACAGGTATGAAACTGCGCGAGATGGCCGATCTGACGGCATTCACGGGCGAGATGTTCGGGGCGGGCTAAGGCCCCCGGGGAGTGATGAATGGACAATTTTACCTGGGTTGACGGTGGTGCGGCCCTGATCATCCTTCTCTCGGCGATCCTCGCCTATTCGCGCGGCCTTGTGCGTGAGGGGATGGCGATTGTCGGCTGGATCGGCGCCGCCGTCGTCGCCTTCTTCTTTGCCGGCCCCGCAATGCCCATCGTGCGCGAGCTGCCTGTGGTCGGCAAATTCCTCGCCGACAGCTGCGAGCTTTCGGTCGTCGCCGCCTTCGCCGCCGTCTTTGCCATCGCGCTGATCGTGGCGGCGCTGTTCACGCCGCTTTTGTCCTCGATCATCCAGCGCTCGGCGCTCAGCGGTATCGATCAGGCGCTTGGCTTCCTCTTTGGCGTGGTGCGGGGCATCCTGCTGATCGCAGTCGCCTTCATCGTCTATGACCGGGCGCTGTCGAACAGCTCGATCGCGGCGATTGATGAATCGCGCACCGCCAAGGTCTTTGCGAATTTCCAGGCCTCGATTGACGGGGCGATCCCCAGCGACGCGCCCGGCTGGATCGTGGCCCGCTACAACGACCTGACCAATGTCTGCGCAGGCGAGGCGCTGCCCGCAGCCCCAGCTGCCCCCGCAGCCCCCACCCTGCCCGAGGCGGCCCCCGCCCCCTGATCAGGAACGGATTGCGGCCCGGGATACCGGATCAGACAGGTCATTTTCGCCTTTCCATACGGGCGCTGTGCATTTGCGCAGCGCCCGTCTTGCAACATATGCATGACAACGGGGGGTGACTCTGGCACTCTCAGCGACTACATCACCCGCGTAGCAGCAGCCGCACCGGAGGCCACATGCGCCGTTTTCCCGCCCACCCGTTTGAACCCCTGAACGACGGGGACAAGCTAAAGGAAGAATGCGGGATATTCGGGGTGATCGGCCTTGCCGATGCCGCGAATTTCGTGGCGCTTGGGCTGCATGCGCTGCAACATCGCGGCCAGGAGGCGGGCGGCATCGTCACCTATGAGGCCGAGACCGGCTTCCATTCCGAGCGCCGCTTTGGCTATGTGCGCGACAAATTCACCTCTGCCAGCGTGATGAACCTGCTGCCCGGCGATCTGGGCATCGGCCATGTGCGCTATTCCACCGCCGGATCAAAAGGCACCGCGCAGATCCGCGACGTGCAGCCCTTCTTCGGCGAGTTTGCCATCGGCGGCTGCGCCATCGCCCATAACGGCAATCTGACCAATGCGGCGCGGCTCAGGAAAGACCTGATCGCCCGGGGCGCGATCTTCCAGTCCTCCTCCGATTCGGAATGCATCATCCATCTGATGGCGCGCTCCTTGCAAAAAACCCAGGCCGAGCGTCTGAAAGACGCGCTGCGCCTTGTCGAAGGCGCGTTTTCGGTCATCGCCATGACCCGCACGAAACTGATGGGCGTGCGCGATGCGCTTGGCGTGCGCCCCCTGGTCCTTGGCCGCCTCGGCGAGGGCTATGTTCTGGCCTCGGAAACCTGCGCCCTCGACATCATCGGTGCCGAATTCATCCGTGAGATCGAACCGGGCGAGATGGTCGTGATCGAGAACGGCCATATCGAAAGCTCGCGCCCCTTCCCGGCCGCCAAAGGCCGCTCGTGTATCTTCGAGCAGGTCTATTTCTCGCGCCCCGATTCCATCGTCGGCGGCCGCTCGGTCTATGAAACCCGCCGCCAGATCGGGGTCGAACTGGCGCTTGAGGCCCCGGTCGATGCCGATCTGGTCTGTCCGGTGCCCGATTCCGGCACCCCCGCCGCCATCGGCTATGCGGCGCAATCGGGCATCCCCTTTGGCCTCGGCATCACCCGCAACCAATATATGGGCCGCACCTTCATCGAACCCTCCGAGCAGATCCGCAATATGGGGGTCCGCCTGAAACTCAACGTGAACCGCGCACTGATCCGCGGCAAACGCGTGATCCTCGTTGACGATTCGGTCGTACGCGGCACCACCTCGCGCAAGATCAAAGACATGATCCTCGACGCGGGCGCGGCAGAGGTCCACTTCCGCATCGCAAGCCCGCCGACCGCCTGGCCCTGCTTCTACGGCGTCGACACGCCCGAGCGTTCCAAACTCCTCGCCGCCACCATGACCGAGGATGAGATGCGCGACTGGATCGGCGTCGACAGCCTGAAATTCATCTCCCTCGACGGGCTCTACCGCGCCGCAGGCGAGGCGAACGGCCGCAACAACCGCCAGCCGCAATATTGCGATGCCTGCTTCTCCGGCGAATATCCCGTCATCCCCGCCGATAAAATGGATGAGGGTTTTGAGATGAAAACCGCCGCCGAATAGTCCTCTCCCAAAAGCAACCGCGCCGCGAAACACCCGCGCCAAAGCTGCTGCTTTTCATCTGTCTGAAAATATCCTCTGGGGGTCCGGGGGGCGAAGCGCCCCCGGCTATCCGCCACAGCCATCGGAGCCCACCCATGTCAAAAATCGCCCTGATCACCGGCGCATCACGCGGCCTCGGCGCCGCTCTCGCCGAACAGCTGGCGCTGCGGGGCTGGCATGTGATCGCGCTGGCCCGCACCACGGGCGGGCTCGAAAGCCTCGATGACCGGGTCAGGGCGCATGGCCTGCCAGGGGCTGGCAGCCTGACGCTCGCGCCTATGGATGTCACCAATGACGATGCGATGCGCCACCTCGCCGGATCCATTGCCAGCCGCTGGGGCGGGCTGGGCTTTTGGGCGCATACGGCGATCCATGCAACCGCCCTCGCCCCGGCCTCATCGGTCGACATGAAGGATCTCGATAAATCCATCGCCACCAATCTGCGGGCCACCTCGCATCTGATCACCCTGATCGAACCCTTGCTGCGCACAGGCAAAGGCACGGCGCTGATCCCCGATGACCCCTTCCCCGGAAGCGCGAATTCCGCAGCCTATGGGGCCAGCAAGGCAGGCCAGATCGCCCTTGCCCGTGCCTGGGCGCAGGAAACCGCCCGTATCGGCCCCAAAGTGGTAATCGCGGCCGCCAATCCGATGCCCACGGCGCTGCGCGCCCGTTTCCATCCCGGCGAAGACCGCAGCCCGCTGGCCGACCCAAAGGCCGAGGCCCTGCGCCTGCTTGATCTGGCGCTTGATCCCGCCCTCGCTTAACCCTGGCCCTCTCCTGACCCTGGCCTTTGCCTGAGCCAGCCACCACGTCTCGCCGCCCTGACTTATGAGCCGCTTTGCGCCATAGCCAGGGCGATCCGGTGGATCCCTTCGGGGATCCGCGCGGGCTGGATTGAGGAATAGGCCAGGCGGTAGTAATTGCGCTCGACCCGGGCGGGATCGAAAAAGCTCTGCCCTGGCTCAATCAGCACGCCCTCTTTGCGCAACTCGCGGGCGACATGCGCCGTATCTACCCCCGCCGGGGCCCGCATCCAGAAGGATGAGCCCCCATAGCCACCCTGGCCCACGATCTGCAGCCCCTCGGCGGCGATCCCCTCTTCCATCACCTGACGCCTGCGCCGAAAGGCACTGCGCATCCGATTGATCAGCGCATCATAATGCCCCTCGGCCAGAAAATAGGCGACGGTGCGCTGGATATGGCCGGGCGGATGCTTCAGCGCCATCGAGCGCAGGGCCCGCGCCTCGGCGATAAAGCCTGGTGGCGCGACCAGATAGCCCAGCCGCATGCCCGGGAAAATCGACTTCGAGAAAGATCCGGCATAGATCACCCGCCCCGCCTTATCCAAAGACTTCAGCGCGGGCGAGACGGGCTTCAGAAAGCTCATCTCGAATTCGTAATCATCCTCGATGATGATGAAATCCTCGCGGCTGGCAGCCTCCAGCAGTTTCAGCCGCCGCTCCAGCGCCATGGTCGCATTGGTCGGCGCCTGGTGTGAGGGCGTGACATAGACCACATCGCCGCGCCGGATCTGCCCACCCGGCGCAAAGCCCGCCAGCGGCAGCCCGCCCTCATCGACATCCAGCGACAGAACCTCAGCGCCCGAGACCTCAAGCACCCGGCGGATCCCCTGGTAGCAGGGGTTTTCAATCACCGCCCGATGGCCGCGAGCGGGTTCCCCCAGCAGAATTTCGGTGGCAATCCAAAGGGCATTCTGCGCCCCCATGGTCAGCAAAACCTCATCCGGCCCGGCCGCAATGCCGCGCCTTGGCAGGATCACCCGCAGGACCTGCTCGATCAGGGCCGGGTCGTCACGCTCATAGAAATCAGAGGTCAGGGTCGGGAAATCGCGCCGCCCCAGGGCCCGCAGCGCACAGGCCCGCCAGTTCTGATGATCGAACAATGTCGGATCGGTCTGGCCATAGATAAAGGGCCAGGGGTAGCGCTCCCAGTCATCGGGGCGCTCGACGCCCTGCATGGCCTGGGTAAAGCGCCCGCCGGAAAAGGCCCGGTAATCAACCTCTTCGGCAGGCCGCGCCGGGCTGGGAAAATCCGGGGCGCGGGGCGCATTTTCCGAGACATAATAGCCCGAGCGCCCGCGCGAGGTCAGATAATCCGAGGAGACCAGATCGCCATAGGCCAGGGTGACAGTAATGCGGCTGATCCCCAGATGGGCCGCAAGCCCGCGCGATGAGGGCATTTTCTGCCCCGGCCGAAAGCGCCCGGACAGCACACCATCGGTGACCATCGCCCTGATCCGGCTTTGCAATGTCCCGACATTGCCCGAGGCCAGAAAGAACGCTTCGACTGGAATTGCCATAGTGGATTATCCTGCCTGCTGGCCATAAGCGGGTTACATGCCTGATTTTCGCGCCCGATCTGGCATCCTGCTATACTGGCCTCAGAGCAGGCCTGAAAGCCCATCATGCAGCTTCTGCGAAAAGAAGGGGCCAGGTGTCAGAACGCCCCTTCGGTCAGAACGCCCCTTCGGTCAGGGCTTGCCTGACATGGGTGACGCCCTGCGCGATGTCCTGGGCGATGGCGGCAGCCAATGCCTCACTGTCGCCGCTGCGCATCGCAGCCAGCGCCTCGGCATGCTGATCGGGCAGCTGCGCCGCGCCAATGCGCCCCAGCACCAGCCGCAATGAGGGCCCGGCCCGCAGCCAGAGCGATTGCGCGATATCAAGCAGGACCGGCGCCTCGGCGGCCTCATAAAGGGCGAAGTGGAAGGCGTGGTTAAAGCGCAGATAGGCGGCGATATTGCCCTCGGCAATCGCGGTATTCAGACGCTCATCCAGGTTTTTCAGCCGCTCGGTCAGCTGGCTGTCCATCGCCCTCATGGCAAGGCGGGCAAGCTGCGGCTCGATCGCCAGCCGCGCCCAGGCCAGCTGGTCAAGCACCGATTCCGTCATCTGCGGCACCGCAACCCGGCGATTGCCCTGCGGCATCAGCGCCCCCTCGGCGGTCAGGCGGCGGATCGCCTCGCGCACCGGGGTCATGCCCGCATCCAGATCGGAAATCAGCCCCTGGATCGTCACCGGCTGGCCAGGCGCCAGGGCCCCGAAAAGGATCATATCGCGCAGACGCGAATAGGTTACCTCATGGGTAGGGATCTTGCGGCTCTGTGCATCCATTCTGGTCGGTCCCGCCCTGAAGTCGGGGGGATCACGCCCCGCGACAGCGCCTAATCTGCGCCATAGCCGCCAGTTATGACCAGCCGCCCGCCAGGGATCAAGGGCATCAAAGGCCAGAGGCCAGCGTTTCGCGCAAATCGCAGCTGTTCAGCCCGCCGACCCGGCTGTCGCATCCCCCGCGGCCCCGCCCGCCGCCCCGCCCGCAGCGTCACTTTCCCGGGCCTGCCGACGCAGCCTGTCGCGTTCACCTTGCAACCACAAAAGCGACAGGATCAGCGGCGCATTGGCGCAGCGCCCCGCCGCCATCCAGGCCATCGCCTCAGCGAAAGGGATCACATGGGTGCGGATATCCTCGCCCTCGGTCTCAAGGCCGTAAAGCCCGCCAGTCTGCGCGGAGAGATCGGCAAGCGCCACCGAGGACCAGATATATTCGCTATGCGCACCGGGCGAGGGATAGTAATCCGCCACCGGAAAAATCTCGCCAAGGGTGATCCCCGCCTCTTCGCGGGCCTCACGCCTTGCGGCCTCTTCCGGGCTTTCCCCGGCGTCGATCCGGCCCGCCACCGCCTCGATCAGCCAGGGGCGGGGCTCGCCGCGCATATAGGGGCCCATGCGGAACTGCTCGACCAGCAGCACCAGGTCCAGCGCCGGATCATAGGGCAACACGGTCACTGCATCGGTGGCGACAAAGACCTCTCGTTGAAGCAGGTCGCTCATGCCGCCGCTGAAACGCCGATGGCGCAGGCTGGTTTTGGCCAGCGCGAAAAAGCCGCGATGCGGCCAGCTGAGGGTTTCAGCCGCAACCAGAGGAGCATCACCAGGCTGTTCGGTGCCAGTCTGATCGGTGCCGGTCTGTTCTGTATGGGGCTGTTCATTGCGGGGCGGTTCAGTGCGGGGCGGTTCTGCAAGCGGCCCATTGTCACGGCGCGATTGCCGCGCTGCCCTCAGCCGCGCCGATGCCGCCGACAGCATCGGAGAGCGCAGTGCGAAAAGGCGCGCCGCAGGGGCGGCCTCTTGCTGAGAAAAAATGTCCCGCGCCAGCTGCAGTTCCAGCGCCGGATCGCCGGCTGACAGACCGCCCGTGGCCTGTTGCCAGAAAATCAGCCGCTTTTGCGCCCGATCCGCGCCCTCGGGCGAAAGCTGTTCCGCATCGCCCCCCAGCACCAGGGTGGCCAGATCAGGGCAGCCGACAAAGCGCGGATCGCGCAGATCGCTTCGGTCCACAGTCACCTCCAGCGCCGCCCGACCCATTCGCACAGCGGCCCGCCGACCAACGCGCCCACCGCCAGCGCCCCGACCACGCCCACGGTCAGCATCGACTGTCCGTTTTTCATCATCAGCACAGCCCAGCCCAGCATCGCCTCAACCGGGCCATCATAGCGCATTTTGAACGCCTCAGAGATCATTTCACGCGCCGAGAAGATCAAAAGCGCGAAAAACACCATGACGGCCACGGTTTGCAGCCCGCCGGCCACGGCATCGGCCATGCCTTTGCCGATGGCACCGCCCATGACGATCCAGCCACAGACCAGCCCGATCGCCGCCGAGGCCGGCAAGAGCATTCCGCTGCCGCCTGCGCTTTCGCCTAAAACCGGCAGAAAGGCATTGGCGGCCACCAGGCCGATCAGGGCAAACCAAATAGCGGCGGCAAGTTTCGCGGTTGTCGGCATAACACTTATCGGGTCACGCGACCCGCCCAGACTGTTTCAATAGGCCGCCAGAATCAGGGATGATTTTGTCAATTTCCGGGACGAGTTAAGATAATCTGCACCCAAACCCTGCATAAATAAGACCGCCCCCTGAAAATGGGGCATTCTGCCACCCGGGACAGGCGTCGCCCGCCTGCCCCCCCGTTCCTCTGGCGTCCGTTCTGCAGCCATGCGACCGCGCGGATATGGTCGCCTGCGCCAGCGCAGTCGCCCTTTCAGAGCACTTCATCCAGCGCGGTGATCAGCCGGGCCACATCATCGGCGCTGGTGTAATGCACGGCTGACAGGCGCAGCACGCCCTTGGCCTTGGGTATGCCAAGCGCCTCCAGCGGGCGGACTGCGTAGAAATCGCCGCCCCAGCAGGCAATGCCGCGCCGCCCCAGCTCTTCCGAGACGGGCTCTGCGGCATCCGCCAGCTCGACCGCGACGGTGGGGGCTCGCAGCGCTGCCTTGCGCGGGCCAATCAGGCGCAGGTCATTTCGCGCCGCCAGGTAGTCAAGCAGCGGCTGGATCACCGCCTCTTCCTGCGCCCGCATCAGATCATGCACGCCGCGATTTCGCGCCGCCGCATCGCCGCCGATTGCGTGATGCGCGGCCAGGGCGTCGATGTAATCGGCCATGCCCGCGCAGGCCGCGACCTGGGCGTGATCGGGGCCGCCCGGCGTATGGCGCTTGTAAAGCGTGGCCTGGTTGAAGAAATGCGCCTGGCCTGGCAGTTCCATCCCGAAATCCTCGGCCAGCACCATGATCCCCTGATGCGGGCCATAGGTTTTATAGGCCGAAAAGAGATAGGCGTCACAGCCAAGCGCCGGGAAATCAGGAAAGCCATGCGGCGCGTAAGAGACGCCATCGACCACGACTTTCGCGCCCCTCTCATGCGCCAGCGCCGAGATCGCCGCCACGTCATTGATCTCTGCAATCACATTCGAGCAATGCGGGAAAGCAACCAGCCGCACCCGCCCGTCAGCCAGCAGCGCTGACAGATCCTCGGGGCGCAGGCTGCCGGTGCCCGGATCCAGCCGCCATTCACGGACCTCAATCCCCTCATCGGCCAGCCTGCGCCAGACGCCGGAATTGGCCTCATGATCCTGGTTGGTCACCACGATCGCCGCCTTTGTGTCACCGCGCAGCCATTGCCGCACCGCCTGCGCCAGCACATAGGTATTGGTGCTGGTCGAGGGACCGAATGACACCTGTTCGGGCCGCACCGCCATCATCGCAGCCAGTCGCTGGCGGGCCTCATCCATCTCGGCTCCGCCGGCCTGGGCGCCCGGATAGGGCCCATAGGGCTGCACCTTGCGATCATGGTAAAAGCGGGTCAGGCGGTCCACCACCTGGATACAGGGATAGCTGCCGCCCGCATTCTCAAAGAATGCATGCGAGGAAAGCACCGGCGAGGCAAAGGCCGGAAACTGTTTGCGGGTAAAATCAAGATCAAGCGTGGTCATCCCATATCCCTGTTGTCACGCCGCGAAACAGGGGATGCGCATGGCCCGCGCAAGGGCTCCGGTCGATCCGGTCCCCCTTCGCAGCAGGTCTTCCAGCCAGAACCGGAGATGTCTCTCTCCGATCCAGATCCCGGCCAGGGCCTGGGATCAGCGGAAAGGGTATGGGGCAAGTGGCATCCGCGCAAGAGGCGTTTGCCGCCGGTCGATATGCGCAGCTGTCACCTGCCCTTTTGGCCGCCGCTCTTCATGGCGTCAGCCTCACGGGATCCTGGCATAGCTTTCCAGTGCAAAGCCAAGGGATGTTGCCTTGCCGCGCAGCAACAGCCGGTCATCGGGCCGCAGCTCGCCGATCCAGGGGTGATCGGGCACGCAAAGATTCAGCACGATCAGATCCGTTGTGATATCTGCCGTATCCCGGCATCCTTTTCTGCTGCCCCGTTCTACCCCAACCACGGTCGCAACCCGCTCTTGCGCCAGCCCCGCGTAATCGGCGGCAAGCGTCGGAATCACCGTGCGCAAGAGCGAAACATAGGCCGAGGTCAGCACACCAAAGGCGACAACAGCCATGACCATCAGGGTGAACCTGTTTGCCGCCCACTGCATCGGCGAAAGCGATCTGAACAGGATCGCTGCGTTCAAAGCTATCGCTGCAAGGCCCAGGGCACAGCCCAGCGGCACCGCATTATCGGCCAGCCAACCCGAGGGGATGACATGCCAGTTGTTGAAAAACGCAAAAGACGCCAACAGGGGCAAGACCGTCGGCAGCACAACCAGCAGCCGCAGGGCCAGGGGATATTGCCGCACAGCCTCACCGAAGATACGGCCCAGCTCTGCACTGCTCAATACCTGGCTATTCAGTGCCTGGCTACTCTCTGCCTCGGCAACCGGAGCCCCCTTCGGCTGCCGCGCCGCACCCGCCCAATAGATCACACCGGGAAAGATGAACAAAAGCGTAAAAACCCCGACGCTCACCAATAGCGCCCAATCAGCAACCACCCCGGAAAGACTGGCCGTCCCAAGCGTCGCCAGCAAGATCAGCACTGCCATGGCGCGCAGGGGAAAAGCGCCGCTGATCCGCGCCCGCGCCAACAGCCACGGTATCAGACGGTGGGGCAGCAAAAGCGCCAGTCCTGCCATAAGCGTTATCGCTATGGCTATGCCCCGAACCAGATCAGGCATCAGCGCACGCCGCAAAGCCAGCGCGTTCGGAATGGCAAATGCCACCGCATAAAGCCCGAAAAGGCCACAGAGAATCGCAGGCGGAAACAGAAGATAGCGGTATTTCATGCGCCCCGGCTAAACGTAAATCCTGGCAGAATCAGGGCCAGGTTCAGACCATAAAACCAGTCAGTCGAATGCCCCGCCTGCCTGCGAAAAGGGCGCGAAGACAGACGCTGCACCCGACAGACAGCGGAAAGGCGTGTGGTCGGGTGAAAGGTGCTTGTGACAGCAAAATTCATGTCTTAGCCTCTGGTTTGACAACAAGGCGTGCTGCCCTGCCCGCCGCAAACCGACAGAGGAGTCACAATGACCCGTTGCCTTTCTTACCTCGCCGGAGCCGCCTCGGCCATTGCGCTTGCCACCGCCGCGCAGGCCGCCGACCCCGAGCTGACCGTCTTCGACTGGGCAGGCTGGGAAATTGATGGCGCACTGGCCCCCTATGTCGCAAAACATGGCCAGAAGCCGACCTATTCCTTCTATGCCGATGACGATGAGGCGTTCCAGAAGGTCTCGTCGGGCTTTCGCGCCGACGTCGTTCACCCCTGCCCCGGCGCGGTTCCGAACTACCGCGAAGCAGGCCTGATCGAGCCCTGGGATATCTCGAAGATCGAGGCTTTCGGCAATATCGACCCCGAGCTGCTGGAATCGCATTTCATCAAGGATGACGAGGGCGTCTGGTTCATCCCCTACGACTTTGCCTATACCGCCATCGCCTATAACAAGGACAAGGTGTCCGAAGACAAGGTCGCCTCGCTTGAGGTGTTCAAGAACCCGGAATTCAAGGGCAAGATTGCGATCTCGGACAATTCCGATGACGCCTGGGCGCTTGGCTTCCTGGCCACCGGCACCACCGACTGGGATAATGTCAGCGACGAGCAGGTCGAGGCCGCCGCCAACTGGCTGCGCGAGGCCGCCCCGAATGTGCGCTCCTGGTGGTCGGACCCGTCTGAACTGGCCCAGCTGATGGCGAGCGGAGAGGTCGAGGTCGCCTGGTCCTGGAACGACCCGGTTGCGCTTTTGCAGGCCGATGGCTTCCCGGTGGGCTTCAACCGCTCGCCGAAAGAGGGCTCGACCACCTTCTTCTGCGGCTTCGTCAATATGAAAGACGGCCCCGGCAATGAGGAAAAGGTCTATGACTGGGTGAACTCGATGTTCGCCGTCGACAGCCTGCCCGCGATCATCGAGGCGATTGGCTATGCCAATACCAACAAAGCCGCGACCGATGCCGTCTCGGCCGAGACGCTGAAAGGCGCCTTCCTCGATCCGGTCGACACCACGCTGTTCCGCCAGACGCCGATGGACCCGGACCTGCGCGCCCGCCTGCTCGAAGAGTTCGAGCTGATCAAGATGGGTCTCTGAGACCGCAGCAAAGCTGATTTCAGCAGCAAAAAAGCCCCGGCGATCCATTCGCCGGGGCTTTTTTGTGTGCTTTGGGATCAACCTAGGGGGGTGGCCCCTCCGCCTTGGCCGCCCTCTTACGGTTTCGGGCCAGGGATGGCGCTCGGGTCCGCCGCCCCTGCGGCGCTGTCCTGGTCATGCCAGGCCCAGGGGCCGGTAAAGCAGCCAAGGGCCTCGGCTATCTGCGCATCACTTGCCGCGCCCCTGGGATACAACTGCGCCACGAGGCCCAGCTTCTTGTCATCCGCCACCCCGGCCACGGTGATCGAAAACCCGGCTTTGGCCAGCGCCGCGTCATAGATGCGGGCAATCGCCAGGCGGCGCAAATCGGGCTTGAACACCTTGCCGACGGCGGTCTTTGGCAGCTCTTCGAGGATGCCGATGAATTTCGGAACCGCCGCCCGCTCGGTGATATGGCGGACGGCATGGTCCAAAAGCTCGGCCTCGGTGACGCTTGCGCCGCGAACCAGCTCGACATAGGCGGCGGGCAGCTCGCCTGCATGCGGGTCGGGCTGGCCGATCGCGCCGACCAGCGCCACCGCCGGATGGCCCATCAGCGCCTCTTCGATCACTGCCGGATCGATATTATGGCCGCCGCGAATGATCAGATCCTTGGCGCGGCCGGTGATGAAAAGATAGCCCTCGGGGTCGATCCGCCCCAGATCGCCGCTGCGCAAAAAGCGATCCTCGGCAAAGAGTTCGTGATTCTTGTCCACCTCGGTATAGGTTGAACCCGCAAAGACGCCGGGGCTGGCGATGCAGATCTCGCCGACCTCATCGACGCCCGCCTCCTGGTAATGCCCGGCGCTGTCGCGGTTGAGGATGCGGATATGCGTATAGGGAAAGGGCAGCCCGACCGAGCCGATTTTCTTCGCGCCCTCAGGCGGGTTGACCGCCACCAGACAGGTGCATTCGGTCAGCCCGTAGCCCTCAAGGATCTCAACCCCGGTTTCCTTTTTAAACCGATTGTACAGCTCTGCCGGCATCGGCGCCGAGCCCGAGAACCCCGCCCTGAGGCTGGAGATATCGGCATCAACCGGGCGCTGCATCAGCGCCGCCAGCGCGGTTGGCACGGTCACCAGATAGGTGCAGCGATAGCGCTCGATCAGCTTCCACAGATTGTCGAAAACCCCCTCGCCGCGATAACCCGCCGGGGTCGGCAGCACGACATGCCCGCCCGAGGCGATCATCGACATCAGGATCGGATAGACCGCGAATACGTGGAACAGCGGCAGGGGGCACATCACCACATCGGTTTCCCGAAACAGCAAAGCCGCCCCGATCCAACCATTATAGACCATCCCCGAGACCCGGTGCTGCGCCACTTTCGGCATGCCGGTGGTGCCGCCGGTGTGGAAATAGGCCGCGACGCGGTCCTCTGCGGGGTCCTCAAAGGTCAGGCGGTCGCCGGGCTGGCGGGCCAGCGCTTTGTGAAAGCTGTGCAGCCTGGCGCGGTGCTGCACCTGCGTTTTCGGGCGCATGAAGGGCACGACCAGCCGCTTTAGCCCGGTCAGATTGGTCAGCAGATCGACCTCAAGCAGATGGCGGACATCGGGGGCCTCGCGCAGCGCCTCGGCCACTTTTTGGCTGACATCGGATTTCGGGAAGGCCCGCAGCGTGACGACCACTTTCGCCCTGGTCTCGCGCAGGATTGAGGCGATCTGGGCCGCCTCCAGCAAGGGATTGATCGGGTTCACGATGCCCGCGACCATGCCCCCCAGCAGGGTGACCACGGTCTCTGTGGTATTGGGCAGGATATAGGCCACCACATCCTGGGGCCCGATGCCCAGGCTGCGCAAAAGATTGGCGGCCTGAGTGACCTGGCGGTGCAGTTCCGCCCAGCTGAGCGTGGTCTTATGCGCGCCCGGATCTGACAGCAGCTGAAAGCTGATCGCATCACGGCTGCCGTGGCTGGCGCGGGTGCGGCTGAGGGCCTGATAGATGGTCTTTGCCACATCGCGGCCCGACCAGGGGGCCTGGGCCTCAAGCGCCTTCACATCGGCCAGCGTCGCAAAGACGGCCTGCGAATCCGCCTGATCCGCCACATCAACACCGGACATATACCCCTCCAATCGGACTTAACCCGGGCCGGGCCCTGTCTCCTGCAGGGCGGCCCCTGGTGAATGTGGCGATAAGGGCGCGAAATGCCAATCCTTTTTCCAGGATTATCCCGTCAGATCAGCCCCTCAGGCCGCCAGCCCGTCGGTGAACTGCAGCCGCGCCAGCCGCGCATAAAGCCCGCCCTCGCGCACCAGGCTTTCATGCGTGCCCTCGGCCACGATACGGCCGCCATCGAAGACCAGGATGCGGTCGGCGCTTTTCACGGTGGCCAGGCGATGCGCGACGACAATCGTGCTGCGCCCTTCGGCAATACCCGCGAAAGCCGCCTGGACCGCCGCCTCGGATTCCGCATCCAGCGCCGAGGTTGCCTCATCCAGCAAAAGCACCGGGGCATCGCGCAAAATCGCCCGCGCAATCGAGATCCGCTGCCGCTGACCGCCCGACAGCATCACGCCGCGCTCGCCCAGCTGGCTGTCATAGCCCTGGGGCAGCGCGGTGATGAACTGATGCGCCTCGGCCCGTTTTGCCGCGGCCTCAACCTCGGCATCTGTGGCATCGGGGCGGCCAAAGCGGATATTCTCTTTCGCCGACATCGCAAAGATCACCGGATCCTGCGGCACCAGCGCAATTTCCCGCCGGAAAGCCTCACGCGACAGCTGATCCAGCGCCACGCCATCCAGGGTGATCTGTCCCGATACCGGGTCGTAGAACCGCTCGATCAGTTGCAGAACGGTGGATTTCCCCGCGCCCGAGGGCCCGACCAGCGCCACCGTCTCGCCGGGGTTGATCCGGAACGAGACCTCATTCAGCGCCTTGTAATCGGGGCGCGTCGGATAGCTGAAACTGACATTCTCAAATGCAATCGCGCCGCGCACCGGATGCGGCAGCACCGCAGGCTGTGGCAGATCGCGCACCGTATCCTCGATATGCAAAAGCTCGGTCAGTCGCTCGGTCGCGCCCGCAGCACGTTGCAGCTCGCCCCAGATCTCTGACAGCGCGCCAACCGATCCGGCAACCAGCACCGCGTAGATCACGAACTGGATCAGCTCGCCGACCGACATCACCTCGGCACGCACATCACGCGCCCCGATCCACAAAACCCCGACAATCCCGGCGAAAACCAGGAAAATCACGATCACGGTCATGATCGCACGGGTGCCGATGCGGGTTTTGGCCGAGCGGTAGCTTTCCTCGGTAACGCGGGCGAATTCGGCGCAGGTGCCCGCCTCATTGGTGCAGGCCTGCACGGTCTGGATCGCGCCAAGCGCCTCGGATGCCATGCCGGAGCTGTCGGCGATCCAGTCCTGGTTTTCCCTGGACAGCCG
This sequence comes from Pseudogemmobacter hezensis, assembly GCF_013155295.1. Classification (GTDB taxonomy): domain Bacteria; phylum Pseudomonadota; class Alphaproteobacteria; order Rhodobacterales; family Rhodobacteraceae; genus Pseudogemmobacter; species Pseudogemmobacter hezensis. The sequence continues at coordinate 249,013 of NZ_JABJXT010000001.1, forward strand.
CCGCAGCCGCCGCCCCATCACCACGATCGGCACCACCACCGCAGGCACGATCAGCAAGACCAGCCCCGTCAGTTTTGCCGAGGTCAGCAGCAGCATGATCAGCCCGCCGATCAGCATCAGCAGATTGCGCAAGGCAACCGAGACCGAAGAGCCGATCACCGAAAGGATCAGCGTGGTGTCGGTGGTGATGCGCGAGACCACCTCGCCGGTCATGGTTTTCTCGTAAAACGCGGGCGACAACCGGCTGACGCGATCGAACACCGCGCGGCGGATATCGGCGACCACCCGCTCGCCCAGCCGGGTGACGACGTAGTAGCGCAGCCCGGTGCCCAGGGCCAAAAGCGCCGCGATCAGCAAAAAGGCCGAGAAATAGCTGTCGAGCAGCTCGAGATGATTGCCAAAACCGTCAACCACCCGGCGCACCGCCAGGGGCAGCAGCAGCGTCACCCCTGCCGTCAGCGTCAGCGCCAGCAGCGCCAGCACCAGCATCATCCGATACGGCCGCAGGAAGGGCCTCAGCCCGCCAAGCGCCGAGACCTTGCGCGCCGCCGGGCGCTCATTCTCATGGGTCAGGCTGGCAGTCGCTGGCTTACGGGCCATATGAGGGCTCCTGGGGCTTTGGCCGGTGCTCCGGCTCTGGGGCTTTGGCCGGGGCTCCGGCTTCGGTTCATTGGCTTCGGTTCATTCCGGGCACAACAAATAAGCGGCCCGAAAGGGTCGGTTGCGCGGGCTTTGGGCCGGACTTACGGCTGAACCGACCGGGCAGCAAGCGCTCAGATGTCGCGCCCTGGCCGATTTTCCGGGATTTCAGCGCGCCACCCCGTTTGCGCGCCCCGTTTGCGCGTCCGGTTTACAGGCCCCGTTTACACGCCCGGTTTACAGGCCCCGTTTGCGGCGCTCTTTCGCCCCCCTTTCGTCCAGGCGCGACAACGGGCAGTCTGTCAGCAAAATCGCCGCTCCGGTTTTTCGATCCAGCACAAGGCACCGCGCCATGCCCCATAGTGACAGCCCCCGCCACTTCTTCACCGCCACCGACGGCGCAAGACTGGCCTATGCACTGGACGGGCCCGGAAATGGCCTGCCGGTTCTGTGTCTGGCCGGGCTGACGCGCAACCGCGACGACTTCCTGCCCGCTCTGCCCGGGCTGTCGGGCTGCCGGGTGATCCGCATGGATTACCGCGGGCGCGGCGACAGCGATTTCACCGGCCCCGACAGCTATACCGTCGCGCAAGAGGCCGCAGATGCGCTGGCGCTGCTGGATCATCTGGGGATCGAAAAAGCGGCCATCCTTGGCACCTCTCGCGGCGGGCTGATCGCGCTTTTGCTGGCAGCGACCGCCAAAGAGCGCCTGCTGGGCATCTGTCTCAATGATATCGGCCCCGAGATCGACCTGGGCGGGCTGGGCAAGATCGCCGCCCGGATCGGCAAAGCGCCTCAGGCCAGAACCCTGGCCGAAATGGCCGGACTGATGGCCGCGAACAGCCCCGGCTTTACCGGACTTTCCCTGACCGACTGGCAAGAGATGGCCGGGCGCCTGTTCACCCAGCACCCGGACGGGCTGCGGCTGCGCTATGACCCGCGCCTGCGCGACAGCTTCCTTGCCGCCTTTGATCCGGCGCAGCCCCTGCCCGATCTCTGGCCGCTCTGGCACGGCTGCGACGGCCTCGCACTGGCATTGATCCGGGGCGCCAATTCCGATCTGCTGCGCGAGGATACCGCCCGCAAAATGCGCGAGATCCAACCCGGCCTGATCTTTGCCGAAGTGCCCGGGCGCGGCCATGTGCCCCTGCTGAACGAACCACAATCAATCACCGCGCTCACCGCCTGGATCGGAGAAATGCAATGAACATCACCATGATCGAGGCCGCAGCCCAGCGGATCAGCGGCCATATCCAGCGCACGCCGCTGCTGAATGCGCCGCTGCTGGACCAGATCGCCGGGCGGCGCATCTTTGTGAAAGCGGAATCGCTGCAGGTGACCGGCAGTTTCAAGGCCCGTGGCGGCTGGGCGGCGGTCTCGGCCCTGCCTGCAGGCACCAAAGGGGTGATTGCGATGTCCTCTGGCAATCACGCGCAGGGCGTGGCGCGGGCCGCGAAAGGCCATGGCATCGCCGCCGTGATCCTGATGCCGAAAGATGCGCCGCAGGTGAAGATGGATAACACCCGCGCCTGGGGGGCCGAGGTGGTGCTTTACGACCGCGCCACTGAGGACCGCGACGCCATCGCGCAGGAGATCGCGCAAAGCCGCGCCTATGCCCTGATCCCGCCCTATGACCACCCCGAGGTGATCGCAGGCCAGGGCACACTGGGCCTGGAGATCGCGGCTGACGCCCAGGCGGCCGGGATCGAACAGGCCCAGGTTCTGGTGCCCTGCGGTGGCGGCGGCCTTTCCTCGGGCGTCGCACTGGCCCTGGCCGCGCGGGCCCCTGACCTGCGTCTGCGCACGGTTGAGCCCGAAGGATTTGACGATATGGCCCGCTCGCTGGCGGCGGGTGAGCGGCTGCGCAATCCGCGCCTCAGCGGCTCGGTCTGTGATGCGATCCTGACGCCGACGCCAGGCCAGATGACCTTCCCGATCCTGCGCGAGCATGCCGGGCCAGGGCTTGTGGTCAGCGATGCCCAGGCTTTGCAGGCGGTGGCGCTGGCCTTCCGCCATCTGCGCCTTGTGCTGGAGCCGGGCGGCGCGGTCGCCCTGGCGGCGGCGCTTTTTGCAAAGGATCTGACAGCGGATGTGATCTGCATCGCCTCTGGCGGCAATGTCGCTGAAGAGGTGTTCCGCCAGGCGCTGGATCAGAGGCCCTGAGGAAAACCGCTTACGTATATCCAACATTTTCGCGGGATTTCCTGCGAAAATTGACCCCTGAAATTACAGAAATCGAACATGCCGCTTGTTTTCCTGCCTGATCTTCGCCTGAACGCCCGTCTGGATGGGCCGCCCGATGGCCCGGCGCTGGTGCTGATCCACGCGCTTGGCCTGGACCATCAGATCTGGCAGCCGCTGATCCAGGCCCTTCCCCGCCACCGCATCCTCAGCTTTGATCTGCGCGGGCACGGGGCCAGCGACTGCCCGCCGCCGCCCTATAAGATGGGCAGCCTGATTCAGGACACAGAGCGGCTGATGGATCACTTCGGCCTGCAAGACAGCGTGGTGATCGGCCTGTCGCTGGGCGGGCTGATCGCCCAGGGCCTGGCGGTCAAACGGCTGGATCTGGTGCGCGGGCTGGTGCTGTCGAATACCGCCGCGCGGATCGGCACCGCAGCCCAATGGCAGCAGCGGATCGACCTCGTGCGCGAGGGGGGCATGGCCGCGCTGCATGACGCCACGATGGAGCGATGGCTGGGCCGCAACTGGCGACAAAACCCGGCGCTGCCGGGGCTGAGCGCGCGCTTCCTGGCCACCCGCCCCGAGGGCTGGATCGGCGCGGCCAGCGCCATTGCCGGCACCGATTTCTATGAAACAACCGCCACGCTGCGGCTGCCGACGCTGGTGATTGCAGGCGGGCATGATGGTGCAACGCCCGCCGATCTGATCCGCGAAACCGCCGATCTGATCCCGGGCCATCAGTTCAGCCTGATGCGCGATGCGGGCCATATCCCGGTGGCCGAACAGCCCGAGGCCTATGTGACCGTCATCCAGGATTTTCTGAACCGGATCGGGCATGTCTGAGGTCGGGGCTGAGGTCGGGGCTGATTTCGCGCTGATCCACGGTTCCTGCTTTGGCAGCTGGTGCTGGCAGCGGGTGATCCCGGCGCTGCAGGCACCTGGGCACCGCGCCCATGCCATCGACCTGCCGCGCCGCAATTATCACGATGCCAGCCTGCGCGACCAGGCCCAGGCGATCCTGGCCCGTCTGACTGGCCCAACGATCCTGGTCGCCCATTCGGCAGGCGGGGTGGCAATGACAGCCGCAGCCGAGATGGACCCGCAAAAGGTTGCAGCCCTGGTCTGGCTTTGCGCCTATCTGCCGGATGACGGGGCCTCGGTCGCGTCATTGCGGCGTCGTCAGGACAGCCAGCCGCTGCGCCCGGCTTTGCGCATCGACGCTGCCCGGGGCTGCTATGATTTCGCACCCGAGGCGGCGGAGGCGCTGTTCTTCCACGACTGCCCGGAAGAGGACCGCGCGCTTGCGGCCCACCAGATGGCCCCCGAAGCAATCGCGCCGCAAGAAGAGGCGGTGGCTGTCACCGAACGCTCGCTCGCCCTGCCCCGCTATTACATCACCTGTGACGACGATCGCGCTATCCCACCGGAATATCAGCGAAAAATGGCGACGCAGGTGCCAGAGGCCAATCGCCTGATACTTGCCTGCGGGCATGCGCCCTTTTTCGCAAGGCCAGCAGAGACCGCCGCCTTGCTGCATGACATCGCACAAAGCATCCGCGCAAACACCTGCGGCGCAAACATCTGAGCGGCGGCAATGAGGCCCGACCCACCACGAAACGCCTTTGATGATTTTTTTGCATTTCCCCTCTTGCGCAGCCCAGCCGGGGCGGGTAGATCACCGCCATCCAGACCGGTGCGGGCGTAGCTCAGGGGTAGAGCATAACCTTGCCAAGGTTAGGGTCGGGCGTTCGAATCGCCTCGCCCGCTCCAGTCTGGGATAATCCCTTAGATTGATGTGATTGCAGGCCGCAGCTTTGATCTGCGGCTTTTCTATTTGGGATCAGCTTATCCGTATTTTCATTGCCTTATGCCGCAGCCTTATGCCGCAGAGTCTTGATGCAGACGCCCGCTGTGGCACCCGGCATCCCAGGTGCCGCAGCAAGAATGACATCAGCCCTGACGATGATCGATGTGCCGTGCCAAGCCGCATCACCCCTGACGATGGTCGATGCGCCGTGCCAGCGCATCTCCGGCCCATTGCATGATTGAGACCATCACGATCAGGATCACCACCACCGCCACCATGATCGTCGTCTCAAAGCGCTGATGGCCATAGCGGATCGCAATATCGCCAAGGCCCCCTGCGCCCACCGCGCCCGCCATGGCCGAGGCCCCGATCAGCGTCACCATCGTGACCGTGAAGCCAGAGACAAGGCCCGGCAGCGCCTCTGGCACCAGCACCTCACGCAGAATCGTCATCCGCGTGGCGCCCATTGCGCGGGCGGCGTCGATCAGCGCCCGGTCAACCTCACGCAGTGAGACCTCGGCCACCCGCGCATAATATGGCGCCGCCGCCAGCGTCAGCGGCACGATCGCCGCCGTCACCCCGATGGCGGTGCCGACCAGCCAGCGCGTCAGTGGAATAGCCGCCACCAGCAGGATGATAAACGGCACCGAGCGCAGCGCATTCACCACCCAGCCAAGGCTTCGATTGACCAGAAGGTTCTGGAAAATCCCGCCTTTGTCGGTGGTTACCAGCACCAGGGCCAGCGGCAGACCGATCACGAAAGACAAAGCCCCCGAGGCGGCGGTCATATAGATCGTCTCCCACAGCCCCTTCAGCAGCAGGTCGAACATCGGCCGGGTCATCGCCCAGCCCAGCAGGGTATCAAACATTTGCTGGGACATAGCCAAGCACCTCGATTGCCGTGGTTTGTGGTTTCAGTTGCGCCGCGACAGCCGCGACATGGGCGGGATCGCTGCTGCCCAGCCCCAGGAACAGCCGGCCATAGGGCTCTCCCTGCACATCGTTCAGGCCGCCATGCAACAGCCGCGCCGGATGCCCGGTGATCGCCTCGATCTGCGCCAGCAGCGGCCTGCGGGCATCGGGGCCATAGACATCAACCCGGATCAGCGCCTGATCACCCTGCCCCGGCTGAGGCCGGATCAGCGCCAGAAGATCCCCCGGCAACACCGGGGAAAGCCCACGCAGCAGGCTGCGCGTCGTTTCGGTCTGCGGGCTGGCCAGCACGCGGGCGACCGGGCCCTCTTCGACGATGCGGCCCGCGTCCAGCACCAGCACGCGATGGGCGATCTGGCGGACCACCTCCATCTCATGGGTGATCATCAGGATCGTCACATCCAGCTGGCGGTTCACATCCTTCAAAAGCGCCAGGATCGACTGCGTGGTCTCAGGATCAAGCGCCGAGGTCGCCTCATCCGACAAAAGCAAAAGCGGCTTTGGCGCCAGCGCCCGCGCAATGCCGATGCGCTGCTTCTGGCCGCCCGAAAGCTGCGCCGGATAGGCCGCCGCCTTATCGGCGAGGCCAACCAGATCAAGCAGCTCCATCACCCGACGCATACGTTCGGGCCGGGGCATGCCCGCGATTTTCAGTGGCAGCGCCACATTATCCGCAACCGTTTTGGCCGATAACAGATTGAAATGCTGGAAGATCATGCCGATGCGCCGCCGCACCGGGTTCAGCGCCTGCTCCGACAGCTGCGAGATATCGGTGCCGTCGATCACCACGCGGCCCCCCTGCGGCCGGTCAAGCCCGTTCAGGCAGCGGATCAGCGTCGACTTCCCCGCACCAGAGCGCCCGATCAGGCCGACAATCTCTCCCCGCCCCAGCTGCAACGAGATATCGTCCAGCGCCGGACGGTCTGAAAAACGCCGGGTCACATTTTCCAGCTGCACGACCGGGCGGTCTGCCCCCGTTGCGGCTCCGGTCCCTGCATCCATCTGGTGATCTGTCTCAGCCATCGGCCGTTCCTTCAATCAGTCAGGTCTTTCCATCGGTCAGACCCTTCAATCAGTCAGGGCGCCCGGAAAGCTCCGGGCGCCCTGATCCGTATTCCTTATACCCAAACTTACCAGGCGGGAACCGCCGAGCCCTTATAGGCATCCGCATAGGCCGCTTTCACAGCGTCGGTCTGGAAGGCCTCGCGCAGTTTGCCAACCCATTCGGCGTCTTTATCGGCGGTGCGGACCGCAATGAAGTTGGTATAGGGGTTGTTCACGCCCGATTCCTCGGCAATGCGGCTGTCGAGCAGCTCTGCCTTGGCGGCCCAGTCGGTATTGACGACGGCGGCGTCGAGATCGTCAATCGCCCGGCCCACAACGCCAGCGTCCAGCTCGCGCAGGTCGAGGTTTTTCGGGTTCTCGGTCACGTCGATCACGGTCGCGAGGATCCCTGCGTCAGGATTGACCTTGATCAGGCCCAGCTGCTCCAGCACTTTCAGCGCGCGCCCGCCGTTTGAGGGGTCATTCGGCACGCCGACGACAGCGCCCTCGGGCAGCTCTTCCAGCGACTTGTGCTTTTTGGAATAGACACCGATCGGGAAGATCGCAGTGTCGATCACCGGGGTGATCTCATATTTATGCGCCTCGATCTGCGCCTCAAGGTAGGGCAGATGCTGGAAGGCATTGGCGTCGATTTCATTGCGGGCCAGCGCTTCATTGGGCTGGGTGTAATCGTTGAAGATCACGGTCGAAATGTCGAGGCCCAGCGGCTTTGCCTGCTCGGCGACCACGGCCCAGACGACTTCGTCCTCGCCACCCATGATGCCGACTTTCAGTGCGGCATTTTCAGCGAAGGCAGCCGCCGAGAAAGCGGGGGCCAGCAGGGCCGTCGCAGCAAGGGTCAGCGCCGCGCGGCGCGAAAGGGAAAAGAATGACATAGTATCAGCCTCGGAATATTTGACACGGCGCCCAAAGCCCGCCGCGAGCTGAGAGGAATATCCTTCCTGCACAAAAAAGGTGCAAGCTATAAACGGGGAACAAAGTTTTGATATAAGTCGGCGCGAGCAAACAGGATATCCGAATTGGGCCGAATGGCAGAAGTTTTCGTCAGGACACCGAAGAAGCTGTGATGCCCTGGGCGAATCCCCCCGGCCCGGCACATCTGACCATCTGGCGGTTTGCCATGCCCAGGGCGCGGATCGGTCACAGGCCCGGCGGGTCATCGGGGCCGCCTGCGCCTTTGGACTTACGTTCTTTTCCAAATGAAAAAGGGGGCCAGGAAGGCCCCCTTTTGTCCCATATTTTCGGACCCGATCAGCGGTTTTGTGACCACCAGCCTTTGCGGCGCGGACGATCATCATCCGCCGGATCCTCTGTGGGTTCCGAAGCCACGGTCTCAGCCGCGACGGCGGGGGCCTGCCCTGTCAGGGCTTCGGCTACAGGGGCTTCGGCTACAGGGGCCTCAACTTTCGGAGCCTCTGCAACAGGCGCGGCGGCAACCGTTTCGACAGGCTCCGCTGCGGGCGCATCATCAGCCGGAACGACCTCTGCCTTTTTCGCACGCGATCCGCGACCCGTCGCCTTTTCCGCCGCAGGTTTCGCAGCGGCTTTGGCACCCGATGCCCGGCTGCGGCTTGCCTTTTTGGGCGCAGCCTCTGCCGTATCCGCAGCCGTATCCGCCACGGCCTCAGCTGTCGCAGCTTCATCTGCGGGGGATGCATCCGCCGCCTCTGTCACGGCCTCTGCAGACGCCGCCCGAGCCGATTTCGCACGGCTGCGACGTGGTTTTGCCGCAGGTGTCGCAGCTGCTGGATCAGCCTCTGGCACCGCCGCTTCATCTGCGGCACCGGCTGCTGCCTCGGCAGGCACAGCCTGATCGGCAGCACCTGCCTCCGCCGCAGCGACCTCAGCCGCAACCACCTCGGCCGCCGCTTTCGCAGTTGCCGACTTCGAGCGCGAGCGTGAGCGCGATCTCGACTTCGCCACCGGCGCAGCCTCTGCCACCTCTTGCTGGGTGGCAGCTGCGGCGTCACTTACATCCTGCCCCTCGGCAGACTGCTCGCCAGCGTCGCCCGCATCATCTTCATCCGCCTCGTCAGAGCCGGCCTCAGCACCCTCAGCGGCACCATCCTGGCCATCACGCCCGCCACGACGACGACGACGACGACGACGCTTTTTCTTGTTGCCACCCTCGCCCGCGGCATCATCCTTGCCCTCGGCCGTAGTGGTGACTGCCGCCTCTTCATCGGCGGCTTCTTCCTCTTCCAGCGCCTCGTCGATGAGGTCTTCATCTTCCTCCTCGACCAGATCGCCCATCAGCCCGGCATGACCCGAGATGACCTGGCTCGGCTCTGGCAGAGCACGGGTCGCGGTCTTGAACTTCTCCAGCTCATAATCGGGCGAGACCATATGCGGGTCCGCCTCCATCCGCACGGCCATGCCGTAACGGGCCTCGATCAGAGCGATATGTTCGCGCTTATGGTTGAACAGGTAGTTAACAATCGAGATCGGCGCCTTCAGCAGCACCTCTTTCGAGCGTTTGCGCGTGCCCTCTTCCTCCAGCGCGCGCAGGATGGTCAGCGCCATGCTGTCATCCGAGCGGATCAGCCCGGTGCCATGGCAATGCGGGCAAGGCTGGGTGGTCGATTCCAGCATACCCGGACGCAGCCGCTGGCGCGACATTTCCATCAGGCCAAAGCCGGAAATCCGGCCCACCTGGATCCGCGCACGGTCGGTTTTCAGCCGGTCTTTCAGACGCTTCTCGACCGAGGCGTTATTCCTGCGCTCTTCCATGTCGATGAAGTCGATCACGATCAGCCCGGCCAGATCGCGCAGACGCAGCTGGCGGGCGACCTCGTCACAGGCCTCAAGGTTGGTCTTGAGCGCGGTGTCCTCGATCGAGCCCTCTTTCGTCGCCCGGCCCGAGTTCACGTCGATCGCGACCAGCGCCTCGGTGATGCCGATGACGATATAGCCGCCCGATTTCAGCTGTACGACCGGGTTGAACATGCCGCCCAGATAGCTTTCGACCTGGTAGCGGGCGAAAAGCGGCATCGGCTCGTCGTAGCGCTTCACCTGTTTGGCATGCGCGGGCATGATCATGCGCATGAAGTCTTTGGCGGAACGGTAGCCCGCCTCGCCCTCGACCAGCACCTCGTCGATCTCGCGCGAGTAGAGGTCGCGGATCGTGCGCTTGATCAGATCGCCTTCCTCATAGATCGCGGCAGGCGCGACCGAGCGCAGCGTCAGATCGCGGATCTGTTCCCAAAGCCGCATGAGGTATTCGTAATCGCGCCGGATTTCCGGCTTGGTCCGCTTGGCGCCCGCAGTGCGGATGATCAGGCCTGCGCCTTCCGGCACCTCCAGCTCGCCCGCGATTTCCTTCAGCTTCTTACGGTCGGCGGCCTGGGTGATCTTGCGCGAGATGCCACCGCCACGCGCGGTGTTCGGCATCAGCACGCAGTAGCGGCCCGCCAGCGACAGATAGGTGGTCAGCGCCGCGCCCTTGTTGCCACGCTCTTCCTTGACGACCTGGACCAGCATGATCTGCCGGACCTTGATCACTTCCTGGATCTTGTATTTGCGCAGGCGCTGGCGGCGCGGGGCGGCGATCTCTTCCGAGACATCCTCTTCGGCGATGGTCTCGATCTCATCGGCGCTGGCAGAGCCGTGATGGTCATGGCCCGCGTGATCTTCGTGATCGCCAGCCTCATCCGCCTCGGCATTTTCTTCGGCCTCCGCTTCGGGCGCAGCCTCAGCTGCCTCTTCAGCAGGCGCTGCGGCCTCTGCGGCGCTGTCGGCGACCTCAGCAACGGCCCCGACCGTATCAACCGCCTCAGCCACAGCTTCTTCGGGAAGCTCTGCGGCGACGACCGCGACCGCCTCTTCGCCCTCATCGGCAGAGAGGTCGATCACATCCATTTCGCTGTGCGCGGCAGCCTCACCCGCAACCGGGGCAGAGACGCTGGGATCGGCGGGCGCGCGCTCGGCCCGGGGCGCCGGTTTGCGGCGACGCGAGCGGCGGTTTTCCTCTTCCTCTTCCTCACGCGCCAGCGCGCGTTCCTCGGCCAGCAGGGCCTGACGGTCAGCGACCGGGATCTGGTAGTAATCCGGATGGATCTCGGCGAAAGCCAGGAAGCCGTGGCGATTGCCGCCATAATCCACAAAGGCCGCCTGCAGCGAGGGTTCGACCCGCGTCACCTTGGCGAGGTAGATATTCCCCGCCAGCTGGCGCTTGTTTATTGTTTCAAAGTCAAATTCTTCGACCTTGTTTCCGTCCACCACGACAACCCGGGTCTCTTCGGGATGGGTGGCGTCGATAAGCATCTTCTTAGCCATGTTTGTCCATTGCGCCCCGCAGGCACAAAGGCCCCCGGTGGCCCTGAAACAGGGCCGGGGGGCAGATCATACGGTTCGGGGCGGCTTGTCTGAGCGCGGGCGGCGGGCGCAAACGGGCTCAGCCGGCCGCAAGGGCCGGTATCGCCAATCGTTTCACTGCTCACGCGCCTCATCGCGGTTACGTCCTGGGGGTTCAGGCCCCCGCCTTTCTGGCCCTGCGGGCGCCTCACAAAGGAGACGCTGGCCCGCCGGGCAATGTGCACAGCCTTGCGGCCGATCCGGCTCCCGGTCAGGGGCGGCGCGACAGATCCGCACCATGCCCACAGAAGGGGAGAGAATTTCTTTGACCGTTACAAAACGGCCATAGTCGTCAACCTACGATCAAAGACGGGTAAAGAGCAACGGAAATCTCTTGCCCCCCGCGATCAGGCGCAGCCGCCGCCAGTGCTGCGGCTTTTGCCATCAGCGCCAGGCGGGGTCTGGATCTGACCAGACGTAGTCGTCAAAATAGCAGTCTGACGTCGCCAGCCCGTCAGGGCGCTGGCAGATCGCATCCCGAAACCGCTGGGCCATGGGATGGGCCACGCTTCTGTCGAGAAGCCCATTTTCCCCCAGGATCAGGGGGATGCGCAGATAGCCGGCACCGCTGTACACCTCAAGCAGATCGGGCTGCAGCCTTGCGAAATCGGGATCACCTGCCGCAGGGAAAGCGCCAAGTGCCAGCCGCAGCGTCGCAGACCCGGGGATCGCAGCCAGCTCTGATGAGCGCCGCCAGAGATCCTGGGCGGTAAAAGGTTCGTCCCGCATGCCCCAGACCGATCCGACCATCACCAGATAATCGACATTCGCGGCAAATCTTTCACGCTCGGCCTTTGTCAGGGCCTGGCGGGCCAGCCCGCCTGCCTCGACAAAATACCAGTATTCCAGATGCTGCGCCGCCAGATGGGCGGCGCTTTCGGTCAGGACGGGCGCCTCGCCCCCGGCTGGTGCCGAAACTGGGGCTGTAGCTGTAGCTGGGGCCGGGGCTGGGGCTGGCCCAAGCGCGGCCTCAATCCCCCCCGGCGCGGGCGTCAGCGGTGGCTGATTTAGCCAGCTGTAACTGGCGGCGCGGGGATCATCGGCGATCACAAGGGCGATGATGCCACGCGGATGCGCCCCCTCGATCACCGCCTTGCAAAGTGTGTCACAGCTCAGCGTGGTATTGATCAGCAAGGGAACCCGGGTGGCCAGATTTGGCGGCTCGCCCATGATCTCGGCCCGTGACACCCACCAGTCGCGGGCGCGGGCGGTGATCTCAGTGACCAGCGGAAGGCCGACCACGACCAACGCCGCCCCCAGCAAGAGGATCTTTGCCGACCGCCATTTGCGCAGGATCACCAGCACCAGCAGCGCGATCAGCGCGACCAGATAGGCCAAAGCCACCAGGATCAGCAGCCCGAGCCCGCTGTAGCAGCCATTGCCCAGACATTCCGCTGCGGCAGGCTGGCTTTGAACAAGGGTCGCTGCCAGCCCGGCTGAGAAGGCCAGGGTCAGACGGGCAAGCAGACGGGAAAGCAGGCGGTGAAACAGGCGGGGGAAACGCATCACAAACCTCTGGCACGCCGCTGGCATTGCGGGACAAGGTATCTTCACCCCGGCCGCAGCCTGTGGCAAGCGCCCGCAATGCGCCCCCGCTGATGCGCCCCGTTACACGTAGTCTGAGCGCTGCAGGTTATACTTCGCCATCTTCTCGTTCAGCGTCCGGCGCGGCAGGCACAGTTCCTCCATCACCGCAACGATGCTGCCCTTATGGCGGCGCATCGTATTGTCGATCAGCATCCGCTCGAATGCCTCGACATATTCTTTCAGCGGCTTGCCCTCGGTCGTCATGGCGGGGCCGGAGGCCTCATTATCAGCCATCAGCAGGGACGCGATCGAGCCGGTGCCACGGCGGTTTTGCAAGACCGCGCGTTCAGCGATATTGACCAGCTGGCGCACATTGCCGGGCCAGGGGGCCTGCAACAGCTGCGCGGCCTCTTGCGCGGTGACCTGGGGGGCGTCGCAACCGTATTCTTCCGAGAATTGCTCTGACAGCCGGGTGAAAAGCTGCAGGATATCCTCGCCCCGCGCGCGCAGGGGCGGCAGCACGATGGTCATCGCGCCAAGGCGGTAGAAAAGATCGGGGCGCAGCGATTGCTCCAGCGTCAGGTCCTGGGCCTGCTGGTTGCGAATGGCGATGATCCGCGTCTCGGGCGGCAGGCCCTGGTCGTTGATAAAGGTCAGAAGGCGGGCCTGCAGACCCTGGCTGAGCGCCTCGATGTCTTCCAGCAAAAGCGTGCCGCCACGGGCCTCTTCCACCAGCGGGATCGCGCCATCCTCGCCGGGGCCGAAAAGCTTCGCCGAAAGCTGATCCTCGGACCAGGCCGCGCAAGAGACCGAGACGAATTTCTTCGACGCCCGCGGCCCCACCGCATGCAGTGCATGGGCCACCAGCGTCTTGCCGGTTCCGGTCTCGCCGTCGATCAGAACGTGTGAATCCGCCTGACCGAGGTCGAGAATATCCTCGCGCAGCCGCTCCATCGCGGGGGAGGTTCCGACCAGTTTCGACATGATGGTGCTGCCGTCCGACAGTTCCTTGCGCAGCGCCCGGCTGTCCAGCGTCATCCGCCGCGCATTGGTGGCCTTTTTCGCCAGCTCCGTCATCCGGTCAGGGTTGAAGGGCTTTTCCAGGAAATCGAAGGCGCCGACACGCATCGCCTCAACCGCCATCGGCACATCACCGTGGCCGGTGATCATGATCACCGGCAGGCCGGAATCAAGGCTCATCAGCTTTTTCAGAAACGCCATCCCATCCATGCCGGGCATCTTGATATCCGAGACAACCACGCCGGAAAAATCGGCGCCGATCCCCTTCAGCGCATCCTCGGCCGAAGGATAGGTCTCGGTTTCAAAGCCCGAAAGCGCCAGCCACTGGCTGATCGAGGCGCGCATATCCGCCTCATCATCGACGATCGCCACTTTCATCGCGCGTGCCATATCTGACCTCATTCTGCTGCTTGTCTTGCGTCGCCAAGGATCGGAAGCTGCATCTCAAAGACCGCGCCTCCCGTCTCACCTTCCCCGGCTTCGCCATTATGGGCGGTCAGACGACCCCCCAGATCGGTTACAATCCCCGAAGAGATCGCAAGGCCAAGCCCCACGCCCTCACCGGGTTTTTTCGTCGTGTAGAAGGGCTCGAAAAGGTTATCGAGGTCGATAATCCCCGGCCCATTGTCGCGCACCGTCAGGGTCGCCGTCTCGCCCGCGGCGAGAAGCAGCTCGATCTGCGGCTTTTCCACATCGCGCAGCGCATCCAGCGCATTGCGCAAAAGGTTGATGATCACCTGTTCCAGCCGGATGCGATCAGCCATGACCATCACCGGCTGGCGCGGCATGCCCCGCACGATCTTGACGACCCGGCTTTTCAGCTGCGGCTCCATCATCGCCAGCGCGGAAGATACGCAGGCCCGCAGATCGACAGGCTCGAAGGCCTCGCCGCCTTTGCGCGCATAAGATTTCAGCTGCCTGGTGATCGAGCCCATGCGGTCAATCAGATCGTCGATCCGCTGGAACGAGGACAGCGCCTCTTCGGGGCGTTTCCTCTGCAACAACAGCCGCGCCCCCGCGAGATAGGTTTTCATCGCCGCCAGCGGCTGGTTCAGCTCATGGCTGACGGCGGCAGACATCTCACCCAGCACGGCCAGTTTCGAGGATTGCTCCAGCGTTTGCTCGGCCACCTGCAGGTTCGCCTCGACCTTTTCGCGCTCGGCAATCTCGCGCTGAAGGCGCACGTTCAGCGCCCGCAGCTCTGCCGATTCACGCTGTAAAGACAGCGATCTGGACCAGGCCCTGCGCGTCAGGAAGTAAAACGCGATGGTCATCAGGATCGCAAAGCCCATGATCTCAAGGGCCAGGATCCCGTTCACCTTTTCGCGGACCTGGGTGTAATCGGTGAAAGTGACGATGCGCCAGCCGCGAAACGGGATCCGCGCCTCGGTTTTCATCACCGGCACATCCTGCAGGACGGCATCAGGGCGCGGGCGGGCCCAGTCGGCGACACCCTCGACAAAGGTTTCAAAGGCATTGGCGGGCGGCGCACCGGCCATCGCCTCATTCAGCGCCCTGCCCCGCCAGCTGGGCACCGTGGTCAGGATCACCGTGCCCTCGGAATTGGTGACCACCACCGCGTCATTCAGCCCCGACCAGGCGCGTTCATATTTCAGCAGATCGACCGAGACGACGATAACGCCCAGCACCTTGCCGTCAGAGCGGATCGCCCGACTATAGCTGAAATCATAGCCGCCCGAATCGCGGGGGCTGGCGGTGAAGATCGTCTCATTGGTGCGCTGCGCATCGACGAAATACCCCTCCTGCCGGAAGCTGGAGCCAAGGATATTGCGATTCGTAGCCCCCACCACCCGGCCGCTGATATCCAGCAGCCGGATCGAGGCCACGCCGATTTCGGCCTGCAGCGCGATCAGCTTGGCCGAGGTGCGGGAGAAATTGCCCTCTTTCAGCGCGAGGATCAGATCAGGGTCACGCGACAAAAGCAGCGGCACCACCGAGGTCCGCTGCAACTCTGACACGAGGTTGCCGGAATAAAGCGCCAGCCGCACGTCGGATCGGTTGCGGTTCGAATCGGTAAAGCGCTCGGTCAGCCAGCGGTTCGAGACCAGCATGACACCAATCGCCACCACAACCAGAAGCGCAATAATCACCTTGACCTGCCAGGGCATACCCTGCGGTTTTTCGGTCATGGAAGAGGCATCGGCGCGTGACATGCGGCTAAGGTAATGGGCGCGGCGATGCCCCTCAAGGCAAGGTGCCTCAGGCCAGCGCCAACCCGCCCATCAGCGAGGCAAAGAGCGCAGCCCCGTCTTTTGAGCCGTGCAGCGGCTCGAAAGCGCGCTCGGGGTGCGGCATCATCCCCAGCACCCGGCGGTTTTCAGAAAGCACCCCGGCAATATCGCCCATCGAGCCATTGGGGTTCTCGCCATAGGTGAAGGCGATGCGATCCTCGGCCTGCAGGCGCGCAAGCGTTTCGGCATCGGTGGTATAATTGCCGTCGTGATGGGCAATCGGCACCCGGATTTCATCGCCTTTGGCATAGTTTGCGGTAAAGGCAGACTGGGTGGTGGCCACTTTCAGGGTGACCGTGCGGCAGATATATTTCAGCCCGCTGTTGCGCATCAGAACGCCGGGCAAAAGACGCATCTCAGTCAGGATCTGGAAGCCATTGCAGATGCCGATCGCATAGCCGCCACGTTCGGTATGCGCCTTGACCGCCCCCACGATGGGGGACTGGGCGGCGATGGCACCGCAGCGCAGGTAATCGCCGTAGGAAAAGCCGCCAGGCACGCCGACAACATCGGTGCCTGCGGGCAATTCGCTGTCCTTATGCCACACGCGGGTGACCTGAAAGCCTGCCTTTTCAAAGGCTACGGCAAGGTCACGGTCGCAGTTCGAGCCGGGAAAGGTGATGACGGCGGCTTTCATGGGCGCTCTCCGGGATGCGGGCCTGAATCGGGGCGGGATGCAGATCAGGATGAAGGATGGGCCCCTCTTACTGCAAGCCGCGCCCCAGTGCCAGATGCCAGGTGCCAGTTGTAAAATGCCAGATGTGCAGCAGCGGGATCAGGCGCTGATCAGACTGCGGGCCGCCTCGCGGGCGGCATCCGAGATGGTATCGCCGGAAATCATCCGCGCGATTTCCTCGACGCGCTCGGGTTCAGACAGCGCGACCACGGTTGAAAGCGTGACATCACCCTCCACCCGCTTTTCGACCCGCCAGTGGTGGCGGCCGAGGGCTGCGACCTGGGGCGAGTGCGTCACGACCAGCACCTGGGCCTCGACCGCCAGATCGCGCAGCCTGCGCCCGACGGCATCCGCCGTGGCCCCGCCGACGCCGCGGTCGATCTCATCAAAGATCATCGTCAGGCCGGTGCCGCCGCCGGTCAGGCAAACCTTCAGCGCCAGCAAAAAGCGCGACAGCTCGCCGCCAGAAGCGATTTTGTTCAAAGGCCCGGGGGGCGCACCGGGATTGGTTGCGACGGTGAAGGTCACCTGATCCTGGCCGTCGGGGCCCGGATCGCCCCTGGTGATTACGGTGCGAAAAACCGCCCGCTCCATCCTGAGGGGCGCAAGCTCGGCGGCCATCGCGGCATCGAGCCGCTCGCCCGCCCGCTGCCGCAGGCCCGTGATCCGCTCGGCCTCAAGAGACCAGGCCTGATCAGCCGCGGCAACGGCCGCCGCCAGACGGCCAAGCCCCGCCTCGCCCGCATCCAGCGCCTCAAGCCTTGCGCTGAGGCTGGCGGTATAGGCGGCCAGATCATCGGGCGAGACGCCGTGTTTTCGCGCAGCCGCCCGGATCGCAAAGAGGCGTTCTTCGGTGCTTTCCAGCGCGGCGGGGTCGAAATCGAGCGCATGCAGCGCCGTCTCAATGCCCGATTGCGCCTCAGAAAGTTCGATCATCGCCCGGGAAAGCGCGGAGAGGGGCTCATTCAGGCGGCCTTCGGCCTTATCGGCGGCGCCTTCCAGCCAGCGGCTGGCATCGCGCATCCGGCCCTCGGCCCCATCTTCAGAAAGGGCCGCCAGCGCCTTTGCGACATCCTCGCGGATGCGACCTGCCGCCTGCATCAGCCGCCGTTTCGCATCAAGCGCCGCCTCTTCGCCCGCCTCGGGGGCGAGGCGCTCCAGCTCACCCACGGCGTGACGCAGGAAATCTTCCTCGGTTTTGGCGCGGGCGATCTGTTCTTCGGCGGCGCTGAGTGCCTCACGGGCCTGCCGCCGCGCAGTCCAGAGATCGCGCAGGGGCGCAAGGTCGAAGGCCCCGAACAGATCCAGCAAAGTACGATGGCCGCGCGGGTTCAGAAGGCCGCGATCATCATGCTGACCGTGCAATTCCACCAGCGTTTCCGAGAGGTTGCGCAGCACCTCGGTTGAGACGCGGCGGTCATTGGCCCAGGCCTGACGCCGCCCGTCGGGATGGGCGACACGGCGCAGGATCAGCTCTCCGCCGGCATCGTCGCCGATTTCGACCCCGGCCTCTTCCAGGATCGCCGCCGCCGGATGGCCGGGGGGCAGCGCGAATACCGCCGCCACCTCGCCTTTGGCTGCGCCCTGGCGCACCAGGTCTGCCCGCCCTTTCCAGCCCAGCACCATGCCAAGCGCATCAAGCAGGATCGACTTGCCCGCCCCGGTCTCTCCGGTCAGCACATTCAGCCCCTCGCCCAATTCAAGCGAGAGCTGGTCAATGATCAGAATATCGCGGATTTCAAGCGAGATCAGCATAGGTATTTCCGGCCTCAGCGCAGAGACAAGCCGGGCATGGGGCATCTGCCCCAGCCCTGCCCTCTTACAGCCATTCGCCCCGCACCATCTGGCGATAGGCCTTCGACAGCCAGCTGTCACCTTTGACCTCGGGCGAAAGTCCTTTGCCTTTCAACAGGTTGAAACCTTCCTGGTAGAAGGGCGAGGACTGGTAGTTATAGCCCAGGATCGCGCCTGCGGTCTGGGCCTCGGCCTCAAAGCCAAGCGCCAGATAGCATTCGATCAGACGGTAAAGCGCCTCGGCAGTATGGGTGGTGGTCTGATAATCCTGCACAACCGTGCGGAAGCGGTTCAGCGCCGCCGTGTAGTGCCGTTTTTTCAGATAGTAGCGCCCGATCTCCATTTCCTTTGCCGCGAGATGGTCAAAGGCGAGATCGAATTTCATGATCGCCGAGGTGGTATATTCGCTGTCGGGATATTGCTCGATCACTTCGCGCAGCGCTACAAGCGCCTGGAAAGTCAGGCCCTGGTCGCGGCCAACATCCTCGATCTGGTCGTAATAGCTCAGCGCCATCAGATAGGCGGCATAGGGCGCATCTTCGTCATCGGGGTAGAAATCGATGAAACGCTGCGCCGCGGCGCGGGCCTCTTCGTATTTCTTCGTCTTGTGATTAACGAAAGCCTGCATGATCAGGGCGCGGCGGGCAAATTCCGAATAGGGATAAAGCCGCTCAACCTCCTGGAAATACATCAGCGAGTCGCCTGCGCGACGGGCGGTTTCCAGCTCTAACTCGCCCTTGCGATAGATCTCTTCTGCGGTCAGCGCCTCAAGCGCCTCTGTCTTGGAGGGCTTACCGCCACCGCCGCAGGCCGAAAGCGCGACCGTCAGCAGCAATGCCGCACCGATCCGCAATTGCCGCGCGTTTTGCCCCGGTATCATTTTCCCCGGTGTCTTTTGCCGCGGTGCCTTGCCTGCCATATTCCGCTTACCCAAACCTGACTTCCTTGCCCGGACCTGCCTGGAGGCCGATGGGGCCCTCCCCAAAGACCTGCCGATGGCCCGTTCTTACGGGGCGCATCCTGGCGATTTGCCCTGTCCTAGCACAGAAAAATCGGCTGCGCAAAATGCCTTTATTCGCCTTTGCGCAGCCGTAACTTCATGAAACGCCTGAATTCAGCGTATAGCTTCAGGCAGCACGCCGTCTGGACGAGGGCAGGTCCCCCATATGCACACCGATTCCAGGCAGCTTCCCGCCGATCCGCGACGAGCTTTCCTCGATACGGAAGTTCTCAGGATCGGCAAACAGCGCCCGCAGCAGGCGGTTCGTCATCGCATGCCCGGCGCGGATGCCGGTATAGAGGCCAAGAATCGGCCCGCCTGCCAGCGACAGATCGCCAACCGCGTCCAGCATCTTGTGGCGCACCGGCTCGTCCTCGTGGCGCAGACCGCCGGGCGAGACGACACGATCGCCGTCAAAGACCACCGCATTGTCCAGCGTGCCGCCAAGGGCCAGACCACGCTCGCGCATGGCATCGACATCGGACTGGCGGCAGAAGGTGCGGCTATCGGACAGTTCGCGCACGAAAGCGCCGTTCGACATCCGCAGATGACGTTCCTGGGTGCCGATTGCGGCCTCTGCAAACTCGATACGGAAGTCGATTTCCAGCATATCGGCGGGCTCAAGGCGGGCGACGGCCTCGCCCTCGCGCACCTCGACAGGACGCAACACGCGGACGGTGCGGATGCCTGCCTGCTGCGCCTTAAGGCCAGCTGCCAGGAAAGACTGGACGAAGGGTTCGGCCGAGCCGTCAAGGATCGGCACTTCGCCGCCATCAATCTCGATCAGCGCATTGTGGATCGCACAGCCAGCCAGGGCTGCGGTCAGGTGTTCAATCGTTGAGACCGAAACGCCATCGGCATTTTCGACCACCGTGCACAGGCGAGACGGCGTCACTGCCGACCAGATGGCCGGCACATCGGCGCGACGGCCGCTGCCATCGGCAAGAATGTCAGTACGGCGAAACCAGATGCCGTGATTGGCCGGGGCCGGCCGCACCGTCATGCGGACAGACTCGCCGGTGTGGAGGCCCACCCCCACAAAGCTGACTGCGGTATTCAGTGTGTTCTGCACCCTGGTGCCTCTTTCGTTTCCGGTGGTCTGACTGATCAGTCTGGCTGTCAGCCTGCCGTTCCGGCTTTGCTCTTTTCGCTCAGAGAGAAGGTCTCCCCTGCGTCGTTAAGAGTAGTTAGTAAAAGGTAACGCCAACCACAATTCACCTTTTGCAACGGTTTGTGACACCCGGTGTCACAAATGCAACCACTTGTTTTAAAAAGAAAAAAGGAGCGATAAATCGCTCCCTTTGTCGTCTTTGTTTCTGCCCGTTTGGTTCGGTTTGCCCGATTAACTCAGTTCGCCTGCCTTCTGAGGAAGGCCGGGATCTCGATCTTGTCCTGCTCATTGCCACCTTCGGCCTCATCATCATAAGAGGTGACGGGCGGCTGCTGACGATGCGACTGCGCGGGGCTGCGCTCAGCCTGGGCGCCACCCTCAAGATGGCCCGCCATACGGTTGATCAGCGAACCGATCCCGAAGCGCGGACGACCTGCGGCCTGGGGCTCTGGCTGGGCTGCAGCCTGGGGCTGAGGCGCGGTTTTGGGGTTCTTTTGCACAGCGGTGGCCAGACGGGCCAGGGCCGCCGGGCTGGGCTGACCGGGCACATGCGGGCGCGGGGCCACGAAAGAGCCAGCCTCTGCCTCAAGCGAAGGCGAACGGGGCGCTGCGACCTGGGGCTGCGGTGCGGCCGGGCGCGGACGATAGACCGGCGGCGGGACTTCGGCAGCATTGCCGTGATCCTCGGCCTCATAGCGCGGGGCGAAAGCGCCACCATGGCTGTTGTCGCCTGCACCGAAAAGATCATCCGCACGCGGACGCGGCGCGGCCGGAGCAGCCTGCTGCGGTGCGGGCTGATAAGCCGGGGCCTGTGCTGCAGGAGCCTGCGCGACCGGGGCCGGAGCCGGAGCCGGCTGAGCGGGGGCCGGTTGCGCCGGAGCAGCATAGGTTGGCTGCGGGGCCTGCGCCGCTGCGGGCACAAAAGCCACTTCGGGCACGTCGCTATGGGCGTCATGCTGCGCGGTCGGCTGCAGTTGCAGCGGCTGTGCGATCGGGCGACGCGCGATCGGCTGCTCAGGCTTTGACTGAACCGCCGCATCGATGCCGGTGGCAACGACAGAAACGCGGATGCGGCCTTCCATCGTATTGTCCAGCGTGGAACCGACGATGATATTCGCCTCGGGATCAACCTTTTCGCGGATGATATTCGCGGCCTCGTCCAGCTCGAACAGGGTCAGGTCGTGACCGCCGGTGATCGAGATCAGCACGCCTTTGGCGCCATTGAGGCTGATTTCATCCAGCAGCGGGTTGGCAATCGCCTTCTCAGCGGCCTGGACGGCGCGATCTTCGCCATCAGCCTCGCCCGTGCCCATCATGGCTTTACCCATCTCATCCATCACCGAACGGACATCGGCGAAGTCGAGGTTGATGATGCCCGGGCGAACCATCAGATCGGTCACCCCTTTGACGCCCTGGTAAAGCACGTCATCGGCCATTGCAAAGGCTTCGGTAAAGGTGGTGCGGTCATTGGCCAGACGGAAGAGGTTCTGGTTCGGAATGATGATCAGCGTATCGACCACCTTCTGCAGCGCCTCGATCCCCTCTTCGGCCTGGCGCATACGCTTGCCGCCCTCAAACGAGAAGGGCTTGGTCACCACGCCAACCGTCAGCACGCCCAGCTCACGCGCGGCCTGCGCGATGATCGGCGCGGCCCCGGTGCCGGTACCACCGCCCATCCCGGCGGTGATAAAGCACATATGCGCGCCCGCCAGATGGTCGACAATCTCTTCGATGGTTTCTTCGGCAGCAGCAGCGCCGATGGCCGGACGGGCCCCTGCCCCCAGACCCTCGGTCACTTTCAGACCCATCTGGATCCGGGCATGCGCCATGGACTGCTGCAGCGCCTGGGCATCGGTATTCGCAACCACGAATTCCACGCCATCAAGCTCTTTTTCGATCATGTTATTGACCGCGTTGCCGCCCGCGCCGCCCACACCAAAGACGGTGATGCGCGGCTTCAGCTCTTCACGCTGGTTCGCCATCGTCAGATTGAGTGCCATGGTTCCGCCTGTCCGTTTCTTGTATGCCAATCGTCAAGGTTATTACCCGCAAACCTTAACAAGGCGTTTTCTGAAGTATATTTACTGCTCCGGGCGCCCCCGGAATGCCGTTTTCTCGGTTGATTGGGCCCTGCGACCCGCTGGCTGCCCTGTCTGTCCCGAACAAAGCACACCACTTAGCGCCCGAGTCTAACGACATCGGCGAATGAGGTCACGGAAAAAATCGCAGTTTACTACAAAATATAGGGGCAATCCCGCCTGGATAGGCGGGATTTCGCAAGTGGTGCCGTATCCAGGGGTTACCAGTTGTCGCGGAACCATCTGAACGCCTTGCGCAGCGACTTCGCCGGATAGCGTTCAGCGGGAACCTCAAAGTCCCACCACTCGTCCTGCGGGTGCGCCGCGAAAAGGCACAAGCCCACCGCGCTGGCAAAGGCCGCGCCGGTCGCCGCCTGCGGCAGACCCTGCACACGCAAAGGCCGGCCCAGCCGCACGCGCTGGCCAAGGATCCGGCTGGCCAGCATATCCAGGCCCGGGATCTGGCTGCCGCCCCCCGTCAGCACGATCTGCTGGCTGGGCAGATGGTCAAAGCCCGCCGCATCCAGAACCGCCCGCGCCTCTTCGAGGATCTCTTCCACCCGCGGACGCATGATGCCGATCAGCTCGGTCCTGGAAATCCGGCGGCGATCCTTCTCCCAGTCGCCGCTTTCGCCGCCCAGCTCGATCATGTCACGATCATCCATGCCAGTGGCATGCAGGCCCCCGTGACGGGTCTTGATCTTCTCGGCATCGGCGGTCGGGATATAAAGCCCTTTCGAGATGTCTGCCGTCACGTGATCGCCGCCCATCCGCACGGAATCGGCATAGATCATGTGCTTTTTCATGAAGATCGACACGCCCGTCGCGCCGCCGCCCATGTCAATGCAGGCCGCGCCCAGCTCTTGCTCGTCCTCGACCAGCGAAGAGATGGCCGAGGCATAGGCCGAAGAGGCGATCCCCGCCAGTTCAAGATCACAGCGCTGGATGCAGTAAAGCAGGTTCTGGATCGCGGAATCCGCCACCGACAGCAGGTGCATGTCGCAGGCCAGGCGATTGCCGATCTGGCCGCGCGGATCCGCCAGACCCGAGCGGTGATCCAGCGCGAAATTCACCGGCTGCGCGTGCAGAACCTCACGCCCTGGCCCGATATCGGGCATGTCGCAAGAGGCCAGAACGCGGGCGATATCCTGTTCGGTGACGACATTGTCTTCGAGATCGATCTCACCCGCCAGCCCGTAAGAGCGCGGCTCGGCGCCCGAGAAACAGGCGATCACGTGGTCAACGCGGACATTGGCCATCTTCTGCGCCGCCTGGACGGCGGTGCGGATGGCGCGTTCGGTCTCATTCATCACCGCGATCTCGCCAAAGCGCACCCCGCGCGAACGGGTGGTGGCGGCCCCGATGATGCGGAATTTCGACTGGCCGGCCATCGGGCCGACGCCCTCGACCTCGCGCAGGCGGGCCTCGCCGTCGAAGCGCAGGATGAGGCAGGCGATCTTCGAGGTGCCCACATCAAGAATTGCAATAACGCCCCGCTGCATAGCAGCCCGGCGCATGTTCCGCATGGCGCGTTGGGTCTGGTAGAGGTCGGTCACAATTCGGTCTCCACGGTTTCGGGCAGGGGATCGAGGCCACGGCCACGACGCATTTCATTCATCGCAAAAGGGGTCAGACGCAGGGTCGGACGGGTCGGCAGACGCAGATCGACCGAGGCCAGATCACGCGCCAGCATGTCCTGCGCCTTGTCCAGCGCCAGCAGGCGCTCCAGCGCGCGCACGGGGTTGTCCTCGGGCAAAAGGATACGCTGGTCGCGGTCAAGCACGATGTCCCAGCGACGCTCGCCCATGCGGACAAGGCCGCGCACACGAGACGCAATCGGCCCGGCGGCCGCCAGGATCTGCAGCGCCTCGGGCGTTGCCACATCCGCGCCCTGCCCCGCGATCAGCGGCAGATCGGCGCGGTCGCCACGCTCAAAAAGGCCCGCGACACGGTGGCCGGTTTCATCAACCATGGTCAGACCATCGGCCTGACGCCAGACCAGCACCGGCTGACGTTCAGTTATAATCACGCTGAGAATGCCGCCAGAGCGCACCCGCAGCTCGGCGCTTTTTACCGCGTCGAGTTCCTCGACCCGGGCCCGCGCGGCCTCAAGATCCAGATCGAACGAGCTTTTGGGCAGGTTCAGATCCAGCCGCGCCCGCACCGCATCGCCCAGCTCGGGCGTGCTGCCCTCGATCGAGATCAGCGAGACCATGAATTCGGGGCGCTGCTCAAATTTCTCGCGCAGGTCGGTAAAGACGCCAATCGCCGCGTTGCGCCGCGCCTCATCGCCCAGGTAAACCGTCACCGCCAGCGCCAGCCCGCAGATCGGCAGGCCGACACGCAGCATGGTGCGCAGGTAAGGCGTCAGCATGACGCGCTGCATCCGGTAGGCCCAGACCGTCGGCGCCGGATCATGCGCCACCGGGGCGCGGGTCATCGGCGGCTCGGCCCGGCCAGCCGCGCGGCCAGCGCGATAACCGCTGTGTTTCGCGGCCCGCAGGCGAAAGGGGATCAGCGATCGCATGAGGCATCCTCGACCAGCCAGGAGCACAGTTCCGGGAAGGAAATGCCCTGATGCGCTGCCTGTTCGGGCGCAAGCGAGGTCGGCGTCATGCCGGGCTGGGTGTTCACCTCCAAAAGCACAAGGCCCGCAAGGCCGCGCGTCTCATCCCAGCGGAAATCCGAGCGCGACAGCCCGCGGCAGCCAAGCGCCTGATGCGCCCGGACCGCGATATCAAGACAGGCATCGGCGATCTCCTGCGGCAGATCAGCCGGGATCACATGGCGCGAGCCACCCGTTTTATATTTCGCATCATAGTCATACCAGCCATCGGTGACGATATCGGTCACCGCCAGCGGCCGATCCCCCATCACCGCGACCGTCATCTCACGGCCGGGCACATAGGTTTCCACCATCACCTGGGCGGGCATGGTTTCGGCAAGGCGCGGCGCGTTTGATCCGGGATGAACCAGGTAGACGCCGACCGAAGAGCCCTCATTATTGGGTTTGACCACATAGGGGGGCGGCAGGACATGGCCCTCGGCCACCGCCTCGCGCGAGACGATCACGCTGTCGACCACCGGCAGGCCTGCGGTGCGGAACACCTCTTTCGAGCGCGACTTGTCCATCGCCAGCGACGAGGCCAGCACCCCCGAATGGGTGTAAGGGATCTTCAGCCATTCCAGGATACCCTGCACGCAGCCATCCTCGCCCCAGCGACCATGCAGCGCATTGAAAACGGCATCAGGGCGGATCTCGGCCAGACGCGCGACCAGATCCCGGCCTGCATCCACCTCAACCACATCATAACCCGCCTCACGCAGCGCTTTGGCGCATTCATGCCCGGTCGAGAGAGAAACCTCCCGCTCGGCCGACATGCCGCCCATCAAAACCGCCACGCGGGGAAATCTGCCCGATCCCGCCGCCATTTACTGCCTCTCGGGGTCTTTGTGACCCCTTATTGATTAATTCCGGCTTAACGCCGATCTGCTTTTTACCGCAGGATCCGGTCTGTCCGGCACCTAACGCAAGGCGCCACCTGGATCCAGGGCCTTCATTCCTGGTCTTGACTCTTGCGGAACTGTTTTCACGAAACCGTGACGCCAACCCGCATGATTTCCCATTCTAGCGTGATCCCGCTGGATTGGAACACCTTTTTTCGAACTTCTTCCCCAAGTGATTCGAGATCCGTTGCCGTTGCGCCACCAGTGTTGATCATGAAATTGGCATGCATGGGCGACATCTGCGCACCACCAATGGTAGCGCCGCGCATTCCGGCATCGTCGATCAGCTTCCAGGCTTTCAGCTCATGGCTGTCGCCCTCGCGCCCGGTTGAGGAAAAACCAGCCGGATTGCGGAAGGTAGAACCCGCCGTGCGCTCTTTGGTGGGCTGCGAGGCATCGCGTTTCGCAAGCTGCTCTTCCATCCGCGCGGCCAGCGCTGCCGGATCGCCTTCGGGTGCGCGGAAAGTGGCCGAGACCAGCACCGCGCCCTCGGGCAAATCAGACTGGCGATAGCGCAGCTGCAATTCAGACGCCGCCAGCACACGGGTTTCGCCCGCGCGGGTGATGATGCGCACCTCTTCCAGGTGATCGGCCACATAAAGCCCGTAGCAGCCCGCATTCATCCGCACCGCGCCGCCGATACTGCCGGGGATGGTGCGCAGGAAGGTCAGATCGCGCCCGGCCTCGGCGGCCTTACGGGCAACATGGGCGTCCAGCGCCGCCGCGCCGGCAATCACCCGCTCGCCTTCAATGGCGATGGTGTTGAAGCCACGCCCCAGCCGGATCACCACCGCCGGAATGCCGCCATCGCGCACGATCAGGTTCGAGCCGACCCCCATCGGAAAGACCGCAATCTCAGGCGGCAGCTCTCGCAGAAACTGCGCCAGATCCTCTTCATCGGCGGGCTGGAAGAACCATTGCGCCGGGCCGCCAACGCGCAGCCAGGTCAGATCGGCCAGCGGACGATCAGGGGTCAATACGCCACGCGGCTGCGGCATTTGCACGGATTGATCCGGGGCTGGATTCAGATGCGCATTCGGGGGCGTATTCGGGGGAGAGGGGGGGGCAGAGATGCTCATGCCCCAGACCTAGCCGCGATGGCCATATTTGCGCAAGGGGGCTGCGATCAAAGGGGCGGAACCACCCCACCGCCTGCTGCTTCACTCTGACGGGCGGCGCTTCGCCATCAGATGCAAAACCTTCAGCGCGCAGGCTGCCAGTATCACCACCGTGACCGCCACCGCTGGCCCATTGGACACGATCTTGCCCAGCAGCCCCTCGCCCTCAGAGATCAGGCGGGCGCCGCCCTCCGCACCTTCCGAACCAGACAGCCATTCGAAGGGCGCCAGAAGGGCTGCGAACCAATAAAGGAAGAACTCAGGGCCGTCGCTGGCTTTGCTGGCCGCATATCCGATTGGCAGCAGCACCACCAATATCGCTGACAGAAAAAGCACCAGCCTGATCAGAAAGCCATAGTCCCTGCGGCCAAAGAACGGCACCGCCAGCACCAGGATGAAAACCATGAAAGCCGGGACAACAAAGACAAATGACATGACGTTCTCTGCACGGGTCAACCGGGCAGAGATTTGCAGAATATGGCGGCACAATTATGGCGTGGAGCGGCAGATCCTGCCCCGCCCGGCCCCAACGCGCCCAAAGCTCCCGGCTATCCCGTGCGACGGACCGAGCGCCAGAACCAGATCAGCGGCCAGCGCATGATCGAGGCACCACCGATCAGAAAGGCCAAGCCCCAAAGCGGGCCATTGCTCCAGGTGATCCAGCCCAGAAGCGGGATCCCGACCACCGCCAGCACCATACCCGCCCGGATATGCTTGTCCCGGGTGGGAAACATGGCGATCACATTCGCCAGCACCAGCCACAGACAGCCAAGGATCAGCGGCAGGGTCATGCGGATACCCCCACCTGTTGGCAATACCCCGCCCGCCGGCACCGCCCTGCCTGACGCGAGCTTTGGCTGCGAGGGGCGGCGCTCACCTTCACTCTGCCTTTTCAGCCAGCTTTGCCGGAAGATTGTTCGCCCAGGCCGAGATGGTACCCGCGCCGAGGCAGACGAAGATATCGCCCGGCCGGGCCTGTTCGCGGAAAAGCCGCGCCAGATCGGCCTCATCAATCACCGCGCGGGCGTGGCGGTGGCCATGGGCGATCAGGCCTGCGACCAGATCATCGCGGCTGGCGCCTTCGATCGGGTCTTCGCCTGCGGCATAGACCTCGGCGATACCGACCACATCGGCCTCATTGAAGCAGGTGCAGAAATCGTCAAACAGGTTTGAAAGCCGCGAATAGCGATGCGGCTGATGCACCGCGATCACCCGCGCCCCCGGCGTTGCCGAAACCGCCTGACGCGCCGCCTTCAGCACCGCCGAGATCTCAACCGGGTGATGTCCGTAATCGTCGATGATCGCCACGCCATTCACCTCACCCACCCGGGTAAAGCGGCGGTTCACGCCCGCGAAAGCGGCCAGGGCCGCGCGGATTTCCTCTTTCTTCATCCCCAGGTGCCGGGCGACGGCCACGGCGGACAAAGCGTTCGAGACATTGTGATCGCCCGGCATCGGCAGCTCGCAGCCTTCGATAACCGTGCCCTCGCCCTCATTTTGCAGCTGGATGTCAAAGCAGGACTTGCCGTTTTCGAACCTGAGGTTCACCGCCCGCACATCGGCCTGGGCGTTGAAGCCAAAGCTGATCACCCGGCGGTCAGCGATACGCCCGACCAGGGCCTGCACCTCAGGGTGATCGGTGCAGCAGACCGCCACGCCGTAGAAGGGGATGTTCGAGACGAAATCGAGGAAGCCTTTGCGCAGCGCCTCGATGGTGCCCCAATGCTCCATGTGCTCGGGGTCGATATTGGTGACAATCGCAATCGTCGCAGGCAGGCGGTTGAAGGATCCGTCAGACTCGTCGGCCTCAACCACCATCCATTCGCCCGCGCCCGCGCGTGCGTTCGAGCCATAAGCATGGATCACGCCGCCGTTGATCACGGTCGGGTCAAAGCCCCCCTTGTCCAAAAGCGTCGCCACCATGGTCGTGGTGGTCGTTTTGCCATGGGTGCCCGCGATGGCGATGTTCGATTTCAGCCGCATCAGCTCGGCCAGCATCTCGGCGCGGCGCACCACCGGCAGCTTGCGGCGACGGGCCTCTTCCAGCTCGGGGTTGCCGCGCTTGATCGCCGAGGAAATCACCACCACCGAGACCTCTTCGGTGATGTTCTCAGCCCGCTGCCCCTCATGAAACTCTGCCCCCAGCCCCACCAGGCGGTCGGTGATCTTTGAGGCCTTGCTATCCGACCCCTGGACCCGATAGCCCAGCGTCAGCAGCACTTCGGCAATCCCCGACATGCCGATGCCGCCGATCCCCACGAAATGGATCGGCCCCAGCTCCAGCGGCAGTTTGGTTGCAGCGTTCATTTTATCTCTCCTGCCAGCTCTTCGACCAGCGCGACCAGATGTTCGGTCGCGTCCGGGCGGGCACAGCCCAATGCATTGGCGGCCATCTGCCGCGCGGCCCCCGGCGCACCAAGGACGGCTGCGACCTGGGCGCTCAGGCTGCTGGCGTCAAGTAATTTTTCGGGGATCAGCACGGCTGCCCCGGCATCAACCAGCCCGCGGGCATTGGCGCTTTGGTGATCGCCGGTTGCGGCGGCATAGGGGATCAGGATCGAGGGCCGCCCGATCACCGAAATATCCGCGACAGATGAAGCGCCTGAGCGCGAGATCACCAGCTGCGCCTCGGAAAGCCGCCGGGGGATATCGTCGAAAAACGGCCGGATCTCAGCCCGGATCCCGGCTTCGGCATAGGCGGCCCCTGCGCGTTCGGCATCATCAGCGCGGGCCTGATGGGCGACGCGCAGATTGTCGCGCAGGCCTTCCGGCAAGAGCGCCAGCGCGGCTGGCACCACATCGGACAGGATCTTCGCGCCCTGGCTGCCGCCGATGACCAAAAGGCTCATCGGGTAGTCGCCCGGCTCGATATAGGGGGCGCTGGCGCGTTCCAGCACGGCGGCGCGAACCGGGTTTCCGGTGGCCACGCCCTCAACGCCTGCGGGCAGAGCCGTGGGCCAGGTGCCGCAGGCGACACGGTCAACGCGTTTGGCAAAGATCTGATTGACCCGGCCCAGCACGCCGTTTTGCTCATGGATCATCCGCGGGCGGCGCAACAGCCAGGCCGCCGACAGCGCCGGAATGGTCGGATAGCCGCCAAAGCCCACCACCACCGCAGGCCGGTCGCCAAGGCTTTGCGCGATTGCGCCGATCACCCCACCCAGGATGCGAAACGGCACCGCCAGTTTCGCCCCGATCCCGCCCCGGGCAAAAGTCGCCGAGGCCACCTTCTCAATCACCACCGAGCGCGGGAAGCCCCCGGCATAGCGGGCGCCGCGCTCATCGGTGGACAGTTTGACCCGCCAGCCCCGGGCCAGCATCGCCTCGGCCAGCGCCTGGGCGGGGAACATATGCCCGCCCGTGCCCCCTGCCGCGATCAGCAGCAGCGGTTTTGCTTTTCTGTTGGCCCCACCTTTGGCCGCCATCCTCAGCGCCTCCGCCCGAAGAGTTCCGCCATACGGTCACGCGGGCGCGAGCGTGTCAGCGCAAGCAGCATGCCAACCGTAATCCCCGCCGCAATGATCGACGAGCCGCCATAGGACACGAAGGGCAGCGTCATCCCCTTGGCCGGCAGCAGCCGCACCGCCACGCCCATATTGATCATCGCCTGAACGCCAAAGATGCAGGCAAGGCCCGAGCCGGCAAGGCGGGTGAAAGTGTCACGCTCGGCCGTCAGCCGCACCAGAGAGCGCACGACGATGATCCCGAACAGCGCCAGGATGATCAGCACCAGCACAAGGCCATATTCCTCGGCGGCGACAGCGATGATAAAGTCGGTATGCGCATCCGGCAGCGACCATTTCACCTGGCCCTCGCCGACGCCCACGCCGAAGAAGCCCCCCTCCTGGATCGCATTGGCCGCATAGCCCAGCTGGGTGCGCGGGTCGACATCAGGCGAGAGGAAGCCGTCAATCCGGCGGGCAAAGTGTTCAGAGGCACCGTAAGCGGTAAAGCCGCAAAAGGCGACAATGCCGATCACGCTGGCGATCAGCAGCATCGGCGCGCCTGCGACGAAATAGATCACGCCCCAGGAGAAAACGATCAGCGCCGACTGACCAAAGTCGGGCTGCATGGCCAGAAAGCCGACCACCAGGCCCAGAAGCGTGAAAGAGATGATCTTGCCGGGCGGGCCGTTGATATCCTGCGCCGCCGCCATCAGCCAGGCGGTCACGATCACGAAGCCGGGCTTGAGAAATTCCGACGGCTGCAGCGAAAAGCCCCCGATCGACAGCCAGCGGATCGCGCCCTTGCCATGGTCCTGGCCGACAATCGGCAGCGCCATCACCAGCACCAGCGCCGAAAGAAAGCCAATGATCCCCAGGCGGCGCACCAAAGCGGGCGGCATCATCGAGATGGCGATCATCACCGCCAGCCCCACACAGCCAAACATCGCCTGACGCTGCACATAGAAGAACTGGTTCAGCTCATTCCGGCTGGCCAGCGGCACCGAGGCGGCAAGCCCCAGCAAAAGCCCGATCCCGAACAGCACAAAAACCGAACAAAGTGTCCAGCGGTCAACCGTGCGCCACCAGCGCGGCAGCACCGGCTCGCGCATAGCAACGGGTGAGGAACCATAGACCATCTCAGTCATGGGGATACGCCTCGATAGATCGGAAATCCGAATACTGCCTCTGGCCCGGATGTAGCCTCCGGGTCCTGACTGAAAACTCTAATGGCAAATCAGCCGAAAGGCCAGCGGAAATCCAGGGCCGGGATGTGGGGTCACGCGCCTTCGCGCCCATCGCCCGACCCATCGCCCAGACCGGCGCCCAGCCCGGTACGACAGTGACACCCCGGCCCCGGCGGCCAAAGGCCAATCCCCTCAGCCACTATCTTCCCCCGTACCTTCCGCGGCCCCTGCGCCCCCGACCGACTGGAACTGGCGCAACAGCTGCCGCGCCAGGCGGTCAGACAGAACCGCACTGTTTGCCGCATGCAGGCAGCCCGCCCAGAGGTGATAGCCCCCGGGCGTCAAGATCAGGCGGCGAAAGGCCTCGCGGTGCCAGTCGCAGGCGGCCTGATGCAGCGCCGCCACCCCCGGCAGCGCCTTCAGCGCCTCAATCTCTGCGGCCAGTGGCTGCGCCAGCGCCAGCGCCGCCCTGTTCTCCTCAGTGTTGAAATTGCGCTCGATCCAATAGTGCAGATCGATGCCCTTCAGGCTGCGGTTGGGCAGACCGCGATCCGATTTCACCACGAAAGCCTCGACCGAGCGCAGCGAGTAGTGATGCATTTCGGCCAGCGCCCGATACCCGTCCAGCGACATCAGCGACAGCCTGCGGTCGCTGAGATAGGGCCCCTGCAGCGCCCGCCCGCTGCCATCCACCCAATACGCAGGCGGCGCATCCGGGCGGCGCGTCGGGCGATGCACGCCGGGGCGCTGAAAGGCTGCGGGGCGGAACAGGCTTTTGAAAAACGTCGCCGCCACCGGATGCAGCATCGCAGGCGGGGCCGAGCGGGTGAACTGCCCCGTCACCGGCTGATCGGTGAAAGCGGTATGGCCATTCGCACCGAAAAGCCGCCAGGCCAGGGCCACCGCCTCGGTCTCTTCGGGCAGGGCGGCGATCAGGTCAGTCAGCCGATGGTTGCCGCAATGGATCATCGGAAATTCATCGACATCAGAGATCAGCATCCAGTCGCTGGACTTGCGCTCTGGCTGTGCCCAGGCGGCCTTCAGCGCCCGCCATTGCACACTTTTGGGCGTGCCCTTCTCGCCGCTGATCTCTGCCATCGGCGGCTGCGGCAGATGGCGCAGCACCCCCGCATCCGCCAGCGCATCCAGCAGCCGGTCAGTGCCATCGCGGCAATCATTCGAGGCGACCAGGAAATCAGTGACCCCCAGCAGCCGGTGCCAGGCAATCCATTCGAGGAGATAGGGCCCCTCATCCCTGACCGAGGTGACGCTGGTGATCTGCATCCCCCATGCCTGACGTGTAAGCTGCGCCAGGGCAAGGGGAATTCTTGTATATCAGCGCCGCTTCCGGTCCAGACCCCGGGGCCTGCCCTGCGGCTTAGCGCAGCGCCCGGCGCCCGGCCATACGCGCCATGGTGCCGTCTTTCCACATCGCCTCATGCACGCCGACCATCACGATATGGCCCAAAAGCAGCACGCCAAAGACCCAGCCCAGCTCGCCATGCACCGCATTGCCGAAATCGACCATCCAGGCGATCGGCGTTTCACGGGTCGGGAACAGCTGAAAGCCAAAAGGCGAAAAGCCACGCCCCGAGCCAAAGGCCCGCAAAAGCGCCGCCAGCGGCACGATCAGCATCACCAGATAAAGGATGCCATGCCCGGCCTTGACGGCCACCCGCTTCAGCCCGGCGCCGTGATCGGGGCGGCGGCCTGCATTCATCACCGACCAGATCACCCGGATCACCACCAGCACGAAGACCGCCGTCCCCACCGGCCCATGCGAGCCGACAATCGCGCTTTCACGTGGAGAGACGCCGAAGAAGACCTTCAGGATCATCGTCATGAACTGCCAGGCCACCAGGGCCGCAATCGACCAGTGCAGCGCACGGGTGATCTTGCCATAGGCCTGGGGGGTGTCTTTCAGCGAAAGCGTCGTCTGGGTCATGCTTATACCTTGCTTACATCATGAAATAGGGCGTCAGGATCCCGGTTAAGTGAATATGCGCCGCCTGCCAACCGCCTGTCGTAAAGTTGACTATTTCTCCAGGCCGGATTATGGCGGGCGCGACAATTCCGGGCAGGCAGTCACGACGGCCCTGGCGGCCAGGCAGCAGTTTTCATCTGCACCACCGCTTTCGGCCTGCACCTCTCTGCCGCAACAGCTTTGCTGCAACAGTTCAAAGGTGCGCCATGTCTGACGATACCCTGCCGCCTGACGTTACCCTGCCGCCTGACGATACCCTGCCGCCTGACGTTACCCTGCCGCCTGACGTTACCCTGCCGCCTGATGCGGGCCTTCAGGTCGCCCCCTCATCGCAGCCGTCATCGCAGCCGTCACCGCAGGAGAATGCGCCCCGCCAGGTCTGGCCTGCGGACTTCGCCGCCCGTTACCGCGAAAAGGGCTATTGGACGGGCGAGACCTTCGCCGCAATGCTGCGCAGGCTGGCGCAGGAGCATGGCCCCCGCATCGCCGTGGTCGGCGGTGAAACACGGCTCAGCTATGATGACTTGCTGAGCGCATCCGAGCGCGCAGCCCAGGGCTATCTGTCGCAGGGCCTGATCCCCGGTGACCGGGTCGTCGTGCAACTGCCGAATATCGCGGGTTTTTTCCCGGCGGTCTTTGGGCTGTTCCTTGCAGGCCTCGTGCCCGTCTACGCCCTGCCCGCCCATCGCCAGACCGAGATCGCCCATTTCATCGCCCGCTCTGGCGCGAAGGCCCTGGTGATCGCCGATCAGTGGGAGGGCTATGACTACCGCGCCCTCGCCCGCGAGATGCAGGCCACCACCCCCGCGCTGCAGGTCATCGTGCTGGGCGAGGCGGCAGAGTTCACCCCCTTTGCCAGCCTGGGCCAGGGCGTCACGCCCCAGGCATTGCCGGAAACCGACCCTTCGGCGGTTGCCTTCATGCAGATCTCGGGCGGCACCACGGGCCTGTCGAAACTGATCCCGCGCACCCATGACGACTATATCTACAGCTTCCGCGAAAGCGCGGTGATCTGCGGGCTGAGTGAGGCCAGCGTCTATCTCTGCGCCCTGCCCGTCGCGCATAACTTCCCGATGTCGTCGCCGGGCGTGTTCGGGGCGCTTTCGGTCGGAGCAAAGGTGGTGCTGGCGCCAAACCCCGCCCCCGCCACCGCCTTCCCGCTGATTGAGGCCGAGGGCGTGACCATCACCGGCCTCGTGCCGCCGCTGGCGCTTTTGTGGATGCAGGCGGCACCTGGCACGAAGCACGACCTCTCCAGCCTGCAGGTGCTGGGGGTGGGTGGCGCGAAATTCATCCCCGAGGCGGCAGCCCGCGTGCGCCCGACACTGGGCTGCACCCTGCAGCAGGTCTTTGGCATGGCCGAGGGGCTGGTCAATTACACCCGCCTTGATGACCCCGAAGAGATCATCATCAACACCCAGGGCCGCCCGATCAGCCCCGATGATGAGGTGCTGGTGCTGGATGACAATGGCCAGCCGGTGCCCCAGGGCGAGGCAGGCTATCTGCACACCCGCGGCCCCTATACGATCCGCGCCTATCACAATGAGCCCGCCGCAAACGCCCGCAGCTTTACCGCTGACGGCTATTATCGCACCGGCGATATGGTGAAACAGCTGCCCGGCGGCTATCTGGTTGTTCAGGGCCGCGCCGGCGATCACATCAACCGCGCCGGCGAAAAGATTTCGGCCGAAGAGATCGAGGATCACCTGCTGGCGCATCCGCAGGTCTTTGACGCCGCCGTCGTCTCGATTCCCGATGCCTTCCTGGGCGAGCGCAGCTGCGCCTTTGTCATCGCCACCCCCGATACCACCCCCGGCGCTGAGCGCCCCAAAGCCAGTGCCATCAAGGCCTTTATGCGCGGGCGCAATATCGCCGCCTTCAAAGTGCCCGATGAGGTGGTTTTCGTGACGGAATTTGCCACCACCGCCGTTGGAAAGATCAGCCGGGTAAAACTGCGCGCCGATCTGCGG
Organism: Pseudogemmobacter hezensis; assembly: GCF_013155295.1. GTDB lineage: Bacteria > Pseudomonadota > Alphaproteobacteria > Rhodobacterales > Rhodobacteraceae > Pseudogemmobacter > Pseudogemmobacter hezensis. The sequence continues at coordinate 284,661 of NZ_JABJXT010000001.1, forward strand.
GCCCGTTATCTGAAAGAAGAAGCCGACAAATGACTGTGACGCTTGAAAAAATGCGGGCCGATATTGCGCGGCTGATTGATCTGGAACCCGAAGAGGTCGGCAATGACGACCATCTGCCCGACCTGGGGCTGGACTCGCTGCGGCTGATGCAGCTGGTCACCGCATGGGAGCAGGCCGGGCTGAAAGCCGATTTCGCGGTCTTTGCCGAAAGCGCGACTTTGGGCGAATGGTGGGATGCCATTCAGGCCCAGGCCCCGCGCTGACATGCGTGCACAGGATCAGGCGGCGGCCCCTGCAGACAGCAGCCCGACCGTGACCGGAAATCCCCCCCCCGACGCCCGCCCCCTGACCGAGGCGCAAGAGGGGCTTTGGTATTTCCAGGCGCTGGATCCGGCCAATCCGATCCTGAACACCGGGCAATATCTGGAACTGACGGGCGCGGTCGATCTGGCAGCCCTGCGTGAGGCGCTGGCGCAGACCATCGCGGAATCCCAGGCGCTGCATCTGCGCTTTGGCGCGGGCGCGGATGGCCCCGTGCAATGGCTCAGCCCCGATCCGGTGACGGTCTCTGAGACAGACCTGCGCGATCACCCCGACGCGAAGGCCCGGGCTCTGGCGATGATGCGCCAGGACACAGACCGCGCCATCGATCTGGCCCGCGAACCTGTCGCAGCTTTTGCGCTTTTCCTGCTGCCCGACCGCGTTTTCCTTTATGAACGCATCCATCACCTGGCGATCGACGGCTATGGCATGGTGCTGATCACCAACCGCATCGGCGAGCATTACGGCCATCTGACGGGCCAGGCCCCGGCACCCCTGCCCTTCCCGTCGCTGACCCGCGCCGATGATGAGGATGCGCTCTACCGCGCCTCGGATCGCCGCCAGACCGATGCCGCCTGGTGGCGGGCGCAGATGGCCGGGCTGCCGGGCGTCACCAGCCCCGGCACCCTCGGCGGTGAGCGGGCGATCAGCGCCCATGAGTTCCGCCGCGAAAGCCTCTGGCTGCCGCCCGCGCTGACCGCCAGCCTGGCCGCGTTTTCGCAGGCGCATAAACTCGGCTGGCCCGATGTGCTGACCGCGCTGACCGGGGCTTACCTCGCCCGCTGGGCGGCAGGCGATGACGGCGATGGCGAGGCGGTGATCGGCATGCCCTTCATGGCGCGGATGGGGCGCAAGATCGCCCGCCTGCCCTGTATGGCGATGAATGTGCTGCCCCACCGCATCCGCCCCGATGAGGCGCTGCCCCTGCCAGACTGGCTGGCGGCTGAGGCCCAGGCGATGCGGGAATCGCGCAAACACGGCCTTTATCGGTCCGAGCAGCTGCGCCGTGACCTGGGGCTGATCGGCGGGGCCCGCCGTCTTTATGGGCCCCTGATCAATGTGCAGCCCTTTGATCGCCCTCCGGTCTTTCCCGGCCTTGATGTGCAGCTGCATATCCTGGGCGCGGGCGCGGTTGAGGATCTGACCTTCACCTTCCGGGGCGATCCTGACGCAGGCATCCTGTTCGAGACCGACGCCAATCCCGGCCTTTACAGCTCTGATGACACCCGCGCCCATGCGCTGCGCCTGATCGCCTTCCTGACAGCGGCGTTGCAGGCGCAACGGCTGCTCGATGTGCCCTCGGCCAGCCCGGCAGAGATCGCGGCTGATGACGCCCGCGCCAAAGCCACCCGCCAGGATCTGCCCGATGTGACGCTGGTCGATCTGATCCTGGCGCAGATGCAGGCCAGCCCAGATGCCCCCGCCCTGCGCGACCAGACACAGCGCCTGACCTATGCCGAATTTGACGCGCAGACCGCCGCGCTGGCGCAAAGCCTGATCGCGCGTGATGCCGGGCCAGAGAGCATCATCGCCGTGGCGATGGAGCGCTCTGCCGCCCTGTCCATCGCGCTTGTTGCCATCATGCGGGCAGGCGCCGCCTATCTGCCGCTTGACCCCGATCACCCGCCCGAGCGGCTGGCCGCGATCCTTGCGATGGCGCAGCCCCTGCTGACGCTGACCAGCCCGGAAATCGCCTCAAGCCTGCCGCCGGATGCAACTTTGCTGCTGCCGGACGCCTGGCCGAAATCCACCCCCGCAACCCCACTGCCGCGCCCCGCGATCAATGGCGACAGCCTCGCCTATGTGATCTACACCTCCGGCTCGACCGGGGCGCCCAAAGGCGTGATGATCGAACAACGCGCCATCGTGAACCGCCTGTTGTGGATGCGCGATCACTACGGCATCGGCCCTGCCGACCGCATCCTGCAAAAGACCCCCGCCACATTCGACGTCTCGGTATGGGAGTTTTTCCTGCCCTATATCTCTGGCGCAGAGCTGGTCATGGCCCCCCCCGGCGCCCATCGTGACCCCACCGCCATTGCCGGGCTGATCGCAGAGCATCAGATCACCACGCTGCATTTCGTGCCCTCGATGCTGTCGGCCTTTCTGGCCGCGCCGGCCTCGGACGGGCTGCAGATCGCCCGCACCTTCTGTTCGGGCGAGGAACTTACCGCCGATCAGCGGGGCCGTTTCCACGCCCGCATCAAAGGCGAGCTGCACAATCTTTACGGCCCGACCGAGGCCGCCGTCGATGTCAGCTACTGGCCTGCCACGTCTGAGGACCGCTCGAACCCGCTGCCGATCGGCTGGCCGGTCTGGAACACAAGGCTTTCGGTGCTCGATCACCATCTGCGCCCGGTGCCGCCGGGCATGCCGGGCAATCTTTACCTCGGCGGGGTGCAGCTGGCGCGGGGCTATCTGGGCCGCCCCGATCTGACCGCAGAACGCTTCATCCCCGATCCCCGCGCATCGGAAATCGGCCAGCCCGACAGCCGCCTCTACGCCACCGGCGATGTGGCAAAACTGCGCCCTGACGGGGCGGTGGTCTATCTGGGCCGCTCGGATCATCAGGTGAAGCTGCGCGGCCTGCGGATCGAGCTGGGCGAGATCGAGGCCGCGATCATGGCCAGCGGCCTGGCCCGCGAATGCGTGGTTCTGGCGCGAGAGGACCGGGCGGGCGAAAAGCGTCTGGTCGCCTATCTGGTGCCCGAGGCGGGCTATGCACCGGGCCTGCTGGCCCCGCGTCTTGCCGCCCGCCTGCCCGCCTATATGGTGCCCGGCTCTGAGGTCACGCTGGCCGCCCTGCCCGTCACCGCCAATGGCAAGCTGGACCGCAAGGCCCTGCCCGCGCCTGAGTTCCACGCCTCGGGCCGCGATGCCGCCACCGGGGCCGAGCGGCTTTTGGCCAGGCTTTACGCCGAGATCCTGCATCTCGACGCCCCCGCCCCGGTCGAGGCGGATTTCTTCGCGCTTGGCGGCGACAGCCTTTCGGCCGTGCGCCTGTGCCTGCGCATCACCGAGGAAACCGGGCGCGATCCGGGCCTTGGCACCATCTTCGAGAACCCGATCCTGGATATGCTGGCCGCGAAACTTGACGCGGCTGGCCCCACCGATGACGGGCTTGGCCCGCTGATCCGGCTGGCCCAGGGCGCGCCGGACCTTGCGCCTTTGGTCCTGATCCATCCGGCGGGGGGGCTTGGCTGGGGCTATCGCGGGCTGGCGCGGGCGGTGTCACGCGACAGCAACCGCAGCGTCTTTGCCATCCAGCACCCAGGGCTGAACCCCGAGCAGCCGCTGCCCGAAAGCCTCGGCAGTCTCGCCACCCGCTATGCGGATCTGATCAACCGCGCCCAGCCCCTGGGCATAATCCACCTGGCAGGCTGGTCAGTGGGCGGCATCATCGCCCAGGAGCTGGCGGCTGAACTTTCACAGATGGGCCGCGAGGTCGGGCTGCTCGCGCTTTTGGACAGCTATCCGACCGATGTCTGGCGGGATGAGCCTGAACCAGACCCCGTCGCCGCCCTCCGGGCGCTGCTGGCAATCGCAGGCTATGACCCCGAGGCACATCATGACCTTGATACGCGGGCGAAGGTGGTGGCCTTCCTGCGCGCCGGTGACAGTGCGATGGGGGCCCTGCCCGATCTGGTGCTGGACGGTGTCGTGCGGCTGGTGACCGACACCAACCGCCTGGTGCGCAGCCATCAACATCGCCATTACGACGGGGCGCTGACCCATATCCGCGCCGGGCGCGACCATCAGGACCGCGATCTGACCGCCGCCCTCTGGCAGCCCTATGCGGGCGCGGTTGAGGCGCTGGAGGTGCCCTTCGTGCATGCCGAAATGATCGCACCCGCCGCCGTGGCGCTGATCGCACCGGAACTGACAAAGCGGATGGCGTAAGGACGAGACAGAGGCGTCAGGCGCAAGAGCCTGACGTCTCAGGTTTCAGCCCGACCTGCCTCACCCCATGGCGAAAGGCAGCGCCAACGGCAGCGATCCGGCGATGGTCTGGATATGGACATGGTCGGGCAGCACATGGATCTGCGGCGCAAATCCCGGATGCGCGGCCAGGCCCTGGACAAACTCCATCGTCGCCGGGGCCGGGCCGTCAGGGGCTGGCCCGCTGGCCCCGGTGCGCTTTTCCTTATCGCCAAGCGCCATCATCAGCGCGGGGGCCTGCACATGCGGGGCGGCACTGGCCGCAACCCGGCGGATCAGCGCCTCATCCCACCAGATCGAGGGGCTGATCGCCGCATAGCGCGCAAAGGCCCCGGGCCGCGACAGCGCCGCATAAAGCGTGAACAGCCCGCCAAAGGAATGCCCCCACAGGCTGCGCCGGGCCGGATCGACGGCGATCCCCTCTTCGGCAGCCTGACGCAAAGGCCCGATCAGCCGGTCAAGAAACAGCCCCGCGCCCCCGGCCATGCGCCCCTCATGCACGTGATCGGGGCGGATCCCATCGGCATCCGCGCCGGGCGCATCCAGGTCAGGCGCGGTGAAATCCAGCGTGCGCCTCTCACGCGAGAACTGCCGGTCGGTGTCATAGCCCACCCCCGCCAGCACCAGCCCCGGCACCAGCGCCAGATGCGCGGCGGTCAGGTAATCAAAGGCGGCGTTGCCATCCAGCATATAAAGGATCGGCCACCCCGCCGCAGGCGGCGGCGTCTTTGGCACCGCCAGGTAAAGACGATGCCCCGGCCCCACCTGCACGACCTTTTGCGACAGGTGATGTGTATCCGCACCATCGCTGAGGATTTTCAGCGTCGCGGGCTGTCTTGCATGATCCGGGCCTGCGGTTCCTGTCGCTGACATCTTGCCTCTCTGTTCCCCCCGGCAAAGCCGGATCCCCTGCTGCGGCGCAGGTTTATCCCTGCAATCACCGGATTGACCAGTGCCCGCCCGCCCCGCGCAACTCTTCGCCGAAGAGATACGGGCCTGGCCCCGGCTGCACCAGAGGGGGTGGTGAATTAGTTGACAATCTCTCTCAAGAATATACTGCTGCGTCCATCCCAGAGCGGCAGAGCGGCCCGATGGCTGATCCGGTCCAGGCCTTTAACCCGTTCACGCGTCTTTGATCTCAGGAGACAGATATGGCACCCCGAAAGTTCACAAAGGCACGCAGCCTGATTACAGCCTCTGCACTTGCCCTTGGTGTGATGGCAGCCCCGCTGGCAAGCCCGCTGGCCGCCGAGACGATCTTTTCCGCCACCACCGACGGCTTTTCGGGCCAGGTCCGGGCGGGCGCGGCAGAGCCGGGCCAGGCCATCGTGGCCGGCAGCAAGGTCTCGATCACCGGCGAGCGGCTGATCCCCGGCCAGCAGGTCACCCTGATGCGCGGCAATACCGTGCTGAATGAGGGCGGCCCGATCACCGTCGACAATGAGGGCAAGTTCCGCTTTGATCTGACGCTGGACAAAGCGGCGGTCACCGGCCTGCAGCCGATCCTGGTCATTGCCGAAAACCCCTCTTCTGCAACGGTGGTCGATCTGAAAATTTCCCCCGATCTTGCCATTCAGGGCGCTGAGAAATTCGATATCGCCAGCGCCCCGGTGACGCGTGGCCTTTATCAGCTGGCCTATAGCCCCTCGCGTCATGCTTTCTATGTCACCTCGGCCGTTGGCCGCCCGCCGGTCAGGGAATCGGCGCTGTCGAAGGTTGATCCCGACACGCTGGACGTGGTCGCGCAGATCACCCCCGGTGCCGCCCCCGTCCAGGAAGGTGGCCCCGCCCCGGCTGCCGATGATGATGGCCGCCCGGCGCTTTACGCGGTCTATGGCCTTGGCCTGAATGAGACCACGGGCGAATTGTGGACCACCAACACCCGCCAGAATACCATCGCCGTTTACAAGGCCGATGATCTGGCGCTGGTCAAACAGTTCGAGCCCGATTTCATCTCGCATCCCTTCAGCATCCAGGTCGATGAGGCCGCAGGGCGCATCTATATCTCGGCGGCGCGTTCGCCGGTGATCGAGGTGATCGACGCGAAAACCCACAAAAAGCTGGAGCCCTATACCATCCCCTCGCAGCTGCGCGGTCAGACCTTCGGCACCCAGGACATCCATTTCGACGCGAAAACCGGCAAGCTGTTCGCCGCCTCGAATGCGACGCCCGAGCTGGCGGTGATCGACACCAAAACCGGCGAGATCCGCGTGACGCCGCTGCCCGGCTCGATCGGGGCGGCCTCGGTTGCCTATGACAATCAGGACGATCTGATTTTCGTCGCATCCCAGGGCACCGACAATCTGCTGATCGTCAATGGCGCCGATGGCGCGGTGCTGCATGATGTCGAGACCGGGGCGAATGCGCTTTACGTGACCTTCGAGCCGAAAAGCCGTCTGGCCTTTGTCGGCAATCGCGGCGCGGGCACCATCACCGTCGTCGATACCGAGGGCAAAGTGGTCGCCAATCTCGACGCAGGCAGCCTGCCAAATGAGCTGGTCGCCGACAGCGAGGGCACCGTCTGGGCGGTGAACAAATCGCGCGGCGAGAATGACGACAGCGGCGACCGCATCTGGCGCATCCGGCCGAAAGCCGAATAAGTCAGAGGCTGAAAGACAATTCCAAAGGGGGCGGGTATCATCCGCCCCCTTTGGCCGTGACAGGCTGGCCCGCCGCCGATTGCGGCCAGCTGCAGGCAACCACCCGACCCGTGCAGGGGGCTATTTATGATCTCTTTCCGCCCGCTTTCTTTCGTCTCACGTCCCTTTCGTCCGCTTGCCCTGGCCGCCGCGCTGATCTGCGCCCATGTGATGCCAGCCCTGGCCGAGATCCGCGCCACCGATATTCTGGGCCGCGAGGTGGTGCTTGACGCCCCCGCCACCCGCATCGTGCTGGGCGAAGGGCGGCATATGGCGGTGCTGGGGCTTTTGCATGCCGATCCGGTTGCAAAAGTGGTGGGCTGGCGCGGCGACAAGGCGCTGGACGAGCCGACACTTGCCGCCTACCGCGCCAAATTCCCGGCGATTGATGCGATTGCGCAGGTCGGCTCGGGCAACCGCGACCTCTCGGTCGAGACGATCATCTCGCGGCAACCGGATCTGGTGGTGCTTTCGCTGATGGATCAGGGCGATCCGGCGATGGAACGCGCCCGCGAGCAGCTGGAATCGGCAGGTATCGCCGTGGCTTACGTGGATTTCTTCGCGCATCCGCAGGAAAACTCGATCCCCTCGCTGCGGCTGCTGGGCAAGCTGACCGACGGTGAGGCCCGGGCCGAGGAATTTGCCGAATTCTATGAGACCCGCCTTGCCCGCATCCGCACGCGGCTGCAGGATCCGGCGATCAAACGCCCCAGCGTGTTCTTCCACGTTCATGCCGCGCCGACGAATTGCTGCTCGACCGTCGGCTCTGGCGTGTTTCGGGATTTCATCCAGACCGCAGGCGGCGCGAATATCGGCTCGGATGTGGTGCAGGGCGTGCTGGGCAATGTCAGCCTGGAATTTCTGATCGGCGCCGATCCCGATTTCTACATCGCCACGGGGGGCGCGCATATGAAGGCCCGCGGCGGGCTGGTGCTGGGCTCTGCCGTCAGCACCGAAGAGGCCCGCGCCAGCTTTGACGCGCTGATCGGGGCCACCGGATTTTCGGCCCTGACGGCGGTTGAGAAGGGCCGCGCCCATGGCGTCTGGCACCTCTTCAACGACACGCCCAGCCATATCGCGCTGATCGAATATCTGGCCAAAGCCTTTCACCCTGACCTTTTCCAGGACGTTGACCCCGATGCAACGCTGCGCGAGATAGAGACACGCTTTTCCCCCGTCAGCGTGCCCGGCACCTGGTGGATCACCACCGCCAACTGACCGCCCGACTGACCGCCTTACAAGAAATCCAGATGTCCGACACCGCGCCATTGCACGACTATCATCGGCAGAACCGCCGCCGTCTCTGGCTTGTGCTGGCGATGATCGTCATGGCGCTGCTGGCAGTGGTGGTTGATCTGACCACCGGCCCCTCGGGCCTGCCGCTGTCGGAAACGATCCGGGCGCTGACCGGGGGCGAGGTTGCACGCGGCACCTCGGTCATCATCTGGCAGGTGCGCCTGCCCATCGCCATCATGGCGCTGCTGGTGGGGGCTGCGCTGGCGCTGGCCGGGGCAGAGATGCAGACCGTGCTTGAAAACCCCCTGGCCGAGCCCTTTACGCTGGGCGTCTCGGCGGCAGCAGCGCTTGGCGCGGGCGTCGCCATCGTGCTTGGCCTGACCCTGCCCTTCCTGCCCCCTGGCTGGAGCATTACCGCCAATGCCTTCCTCTTCTCGCTGGGCGCACTTGGGCTTTTGCAGCTGATGGGGCGCTTACGCGGCGGCGGGCCAGAGGTGCTGATCCTCTTTGGCATCGCGCTGAACTTCACCGCCGCCGCCTTCCTGTCGCTGTTGCAGTTCATCGCCTCGGCCGAGGATCTGCAGCAGCTGGTGATCTGGACCATGGGCAGCCTGCAGGCGGTGACCTGGACCTCTGTCACCATTCTGGCGCTGATCCTTTTGCTGACGGTGCCCTTCGCGCTGGCCGCCTCCTGGCGGCTGACCGCGCTGCGGCTGGGCGAGGAACAGGCGCGCGGCTTTGGCGTCGATGTCACCGCGCTGCGCCGCTGGGCGCTTTTGCGGGTCAGCCTGCTGGCCGCCACCGCCGTTTCGATGGTGGGCGTCATCGGCTTTATCGGTCTGGCCGGCCCCCATATCGCCCGCATGCTGGTGGGCGAGGATCACCGCTTCATGCTGCCCGCCAGCATCGCCACCGGGGCGCTTTTGATGTCAGCCGCCTCGACGCTGTCGAAACTGCTGATCCCCGGCACGCTGCTGCCGATCGGCCTTGTCACCTCGCTGATCGGGCTGCCGATCTTCTTCTGGCTGATCCTGCGCGGAAGGTCCGCCCGATGAGCGGCCCGATGAACGCCACAGCCGGCCTGCAGATCAGCGATGTCAGCATCAGCTATGGCCGCCGACCTGTGCTGCAGGGCCTGAGCCTGCCGCCTCTGATCCCGGGCGAGGTGGTGACGCTGGCAGGCCCCAATGCCGCCGGAAAATCGACGCTGCTGCGCGCCATCGCGGGGCTTGCACGCTTTTCGGGCACGGTCACACTGGATGGCCAGAACCTCGCGCAGCTTTCGCCCCCCGCCCGCGCCCGCATCATCGGCTTCATGCCGCAGACGCTGCCCGCAGGTGCCTCACTCAATGTGCTTGAGACGGTGATCACCGCGCTTCGCGCCAGCGGCGAGCGCAATGTCACCGCCCCGCCCGAGACCCGCGCCATGGCGGTTCTGACCCGCCTCGGCATCAGCCATCTGGCGCTTGCGGGGCTTGATCAGCTGTCGGGCGGGCAGCGGCAGATGGTCAGCCTCGCGCAATCCATCGTGCGCGACCCGCGGCTTTTGCTGCTGGATGAGCCAACCTCGGCCCTCGATCTGGCCCGCCAGGTGCGCCTTTTGTCTGAGGTGCGCCGCATCGCCGCCGAGGGGCGCGTGGTGGTCACCGTGCTGCATGATCTGGCGCTGGCCGCCCGCTGGTCCGACCGCATCGCCATTTTGCACAAAGGCGGCCTCTACGCCTTCGGCCCTCCCGCCGAGGTGGTCACCCCCACCATGCTGGCCGAGGTCTACCGCGTCGAGGCCCGGGTCGAGCGCTGCTCACGCGGGCATCTGATGGTGCAGATCGACGGCGAAATCCCCGATCCGCCCAAAGGCTGAACGCACGTCAGCCACAGGCCTCAAAGACCAGGAACAAGCCCCGCCACAGCGGGGCTTTCATTTTGATAAACCCTCACGCGATGGTCAGGCCCGGCGCCCCGTCACCAACCTCACCAATCACCGTCGCCGCCGCAAAGCCCTCTTCGGCAAAGATCGCCAACACCCCGGCCACGGCCTCGGGTGCACAGGCCACCAACAGCCCGCCCGAGGTCTGCGGATCGCTGAGCAGCGCCTGATCCACCGCCGAGATCTCACGCGCAAAGGAAATCTCGCTGCCATAGCTGGCCCAGTTGCGCCCCGAGGCCCCGGTGATGAACCCCGCCTCCGCCAGCGCCACCGCATCCGTCAGCATCGGCACCCGCGCCCAGTCAAGGCGAATGCCACGCCCCGCACCACGCGACATCTCCAGCGCATGGCCGCCAAGGCCGAACCCCGTCACATCGGTCATCGCATGAACCCCGGCCAGCCGCGCCAGCCTTGGCCCCGGCGTGTTCAGCTGCGTCGTGGTCGCCACCATCTGGCGATAGCCCTCGGCTGACAGCTTTTCCTTCTTCAGCGCCGCCGAATAGATGCCCACGCCCAAAGGCTTGCCGAAAACCAGCACATCCCCGGGCTGCGCCGCCGCATTCTTCTTCACATGCGCCGGATCAACGATCCCAAGCGCCACCAGCCCATAGATCGCCTCGACCGAGTCAATCGTATGGCCGCCCGCAATCGGGATCCCCGCCGCCCGGCAGGCCTTTGAGCCGCCCTCAAGGATCCGGCCGATGGTGGCGACCGACAGCACATTGATCGGCATCCCCACCAGCGCCAGCGCGAAGATCGGCGTCGCCCCCATGGCATAAACATCCGAGATCGCATTGGTCGCCGCGATCTGGCCGAAATCCTCAGGGTCATCAACGATCGGCATGAAGAAATCCGTGGTCGCCACAATCGCCTGATGTTCGTTCAGCTGATAGACCGCCGCATCATCTGAGGTCTCGATCCCCACCAGCAGCGCCTCTGGCACCGGCAGCGCCGCCGTGCCGCGCAAGATCCCTGACAGCACCCCCGGCGCGATTTTGCACCCACATCCGCCCCCATGCGAAAGCGAGGTCAGGCGCGGCTCAGCAGCCGTGGAGGGCATGGTGGCGGGCGTGGTGGCGGTGGCAGTCGTCATGGATCTGGCTCCTGGTGGCTGGCACATGATGCGGGAAGGCTGGATGCGGGAATGACTGGGCCGACATCATCGCCCACCCCATATCCTTTGTGCCAGCCGCAGGCCAATGCGGCAAGGCTTTGGCCGATAACGATCACAAATCATCGAGACCCAGGGCCTGCGCCAGAATATATCACATAATTTACAACAGGTTAACAAATAAGCCTCACGTTATATCCAGACTGAAATAACGCCTTTTCCTTGACTCAACCGCCGGATCATACGACCATTTGCCCCATCTATGACGTGATCACAGCAACCCATCACATGCCGCAGGCCCTGGCGCCACGGCTGATGACAGGCAGTAATAAGGAGGGGTCAAATGAATATCGACCTTTCGCGCCGCAGCTTTCTAAGGCTGTCCGGGGCGGGGGTAGCGGCAACGTCTCTGACAGCCATGGGCTTTTCAGAGGCCGAGGCAGCCGAGGCCGCGCATGTGCGCGACTTCAAGCTGGCCACCATGACCGAAACCCGAAACATCTGCACCTATTGCTCGGTCGCCTGCGGCATCATCATGTATTCCAAAGGGGATCTGGCAGCCGGCGAAAAGGCCGAGCTGATCCATATCGAGGGCGATGCAGACCATCCGACCAACAAGGGCACGCTTTGCCCCAAAGGTGCCGCGCTTAAGGATTACGTCAAGGCAGAGACCCGCCTGACCCATCCGCGCATCCGTCGTCCCGGCTCTGACCGCTTCGAGGAAATCACCTGGGATGAGGCTTTCGACAAGATCGCCCGCGCCGTCAAAGACGACCGCGACGCGAATCTGATCGAGAAAAACGCCGAGGGCGTTCAGGTCAACCGCCTGACCACCACTGGCTTTCTGGCGGCATCAGCCACCACCAATGAAACGGCCTGGGCGACCTGGAAAGTGGTCCGCTCGCTTGGCCTTGTAGGTTTCGACAACCAGGCGCGCGTCTGACACGGCCCCACGGTGTCCAGTTTGGGCCCGACATTTGGCCGTGGAGCGATGACAAACTCCTGGACCGATATCAAGAATACCGACCTCGTCGTCATCATGGGTGGCAACGCCGCCGAAGCGCATCCCTGCGGCTTCAAATGGGTGACCGAGGCCAAGCACCATCGCGGTGCAAAGCTGATCGTGGTGGACCCGAGGTTCAACCGATCCGCCTCTGTCTCTGACTATTACGCGCCGATCCGCCCGGGATCAGACATCGCCTTCCTGATGGGGGTGATCCGCTGGTGTATCGAGAACGACAAGGTGCAGTGGGACTATGTCCGCAACTATACCAATGTCGGCTATCTGGTGCGCGAAGACTTCGGCTGGCAGGACGGTATGTTCACCGGCTATGACGAGGAAAAGCGCAGCTATGACCAGACCAGCTGGGAATATGAGCTGGGCGAGGATGGCTATGTCATCAATGACGAAACGCTGACCCATCCGCGTTGCGTCTGGCAGCTGCTGAAAAAGCATGTCGATGTCTATACGCCTGAATTCGTTGAAAATCTCTGCGGCACACCGAAGGATCGCTTCCTGAAGATCTGCGAGATGATCGGCGAGACGGCCTCGCCGACCAAAACCATGACCTCGATGTATGCGCTTGGCTGGACCCAGCACTCCAAGGGCGCGCAGAACATCCGTGGCATGGCGATGCTGCAGCTTTTGCTGGGCAATATCGGCGTGCCGGGGGGCGGTATGAACGCTTTGCGCGGGCATTCGAACATCCAGGGGCTGACCGATGTTGGCCTGATGTCGAACCTGATCCCCGGCTATCTGAACATGCCGCGCGAAACAGAGCCCGACTTCGCCACCTATATGTCGACCCGCGCCAATAAACCGCTGCGTCCAAACCAGATGAGCTATTGGCAGAACTACGGCAAGTTCATGGTGTCCTTCATGAAGGCGCTCTGGGGTGACAAGGCGACGGCGGAAAACGGCTGGGGCTATGACTGGCTGCCCAAGCTGGATATCGCGCAGTACGACGCGATGCGCATGTTCAACATGATGAAGAATGGCGAGGTGAATATTTACTTCTGCCAGGGCTTCAACCCGCTTTTGTCTTTCCCCAACCGGGGCAAGATGACCGAGGCCTTTTCCAAACTGAAACTTCTGGTGGTGATGGACCCGCTGGCGACCGAGACCGCCGCCTTCTGGGAAAATCACGGCATCTACAACGATGTGGATACCGCCAGCATCCAGACCGAAGTGCTGGAGCTGCCCACCACCTGTTTCGCCGAGGATGAGGGTGCCACGGTGAACTCTGGCCGCTGGCTGCAATGGCATTGGGCGGGGGCAACCCCTCCGGGTCAGGCGAAAACCGACGTCTGGATCATGGCGCAGATCTATCACCGGATCAAAGCGCTCTATGAGACTGAGGGCGGCAAATCGCCAGAGCCGATCCTGAACCTGTCCTGGGACTATGCCGACCCCGAAGAGCCCACCGCCGCCGAACTGGCGAAGGAACTCAACGGTCGCGCCCTGACCACGCTTTATGACGCCACCGACCCGACGAAAGTCGTGCTGGAGGCGGGCAAGCAGGTCTCGGGCTTTGGCCAGCTGCGCGATGACGGCTCGACCGCCAGCGCCTGCTGGATCTATGCCGGTTGTTTCACCGAGGATGGCAATGCCATGGCGCGGCGTGACAACAGCGACCCTTCGGGCATGGGGGTGCATCTGAACTGGTCCTTTGCCTGGCCTGCGAACAGGCGCGTGCTTTATAATCGCGCGTCCTGCGACCTCGACGGTAAGCCCTGGGATCCGTCGCGGGTGCTGATCGAGTGGAATGGCGAAAAATGGGTCGGCCCGGATATTCCGGACATCGCCGTCACTGCCAAACCGCGTGAGGTCGGGCCCTTCATCATGAACCCCGAAGGGACCAGCCGCTTCTTCAGCCGCAGGCTGATGCGCGACGGCCCCTTCCCCACCCATATGGAGCCGTTTGAAAGCCCCGTCGCCAACCCGCTGAACCCCAATATGCGCGGGAATCCGGTGGCGCGGGTCTTCCCCGACGATCTGGCGAATATGGCCACCAGCGACGAGTTCCCGCTGGTTGCCACCTCTTACCGCCTGACCGAGCATTTCCATTACTGGACCAAGCACAACTATGTGAATGCGGTGAACCAGCCGGAATTCTTCGTTGAAATCAGCGAAGAGCTGGCGGCGGAAAAGGGGATCGTCAAAGGCGGGCGCGTTCGGGTCTGGTCAAAACGTGGCCAGGTCTGGGCAAAGGCCGTGGTGACGAAACGGATCCGGCCGCTGATCTGCGACGGCAAGCCCGTCCATGTCGTCGGCATCCCGATCCACTGGGGCTTTAAGGGCGCGGCGCGCAAGGGCTTTGGCCCCAATACGCTGGGCCCGTTCGTGGGGGACGCGAATATCGAAACCCCTGAATTCAAAGCCTATCTCGTCAATATCGAACCCGCATCGGAGGGCATGGCATGACCGGACGCGCCCCTCAACCAACCACGGCAGCGGCGAACCCTCCGGTTCAGCCGCTGGCCTCTAACCTTCTGCCAACTGATGTGGTGCGCATTTCGGCCACCGCCCATGTGCCCACACCAGAGCGGCAGCTGGACAAGGTCGCGAAGCTCATCGACGTGTCGAAATGCATCGGCTGCAAGGCCTGCCAGTCGGCCTGTATCGAGTGGAACGACACCCATCCGGCGATCGAGGAAAATGTGGGCGTCTATGAGAACCCGCATGATCTGACGCCGGATATGTTCACCCTGATGCGCTTTTCGGAATATGTGAACCCCGAGGGCGATCTGGAGTGGCTGATCCGCAAGGATGGCTGCATGCATTGCGAGGATCCGGGCTGTCTGAAGGCCTGCCCGGCCCCTGGCGCCATCGTGCAATACTCGAATGGGATCGTCGATTTCATATCGGACAATTGCATCGGCTGCGGCTATTGCGTCTCTGGCTGCCCCTTTGACGTGCCAAGGATCCACAAGACCGCGCATGTCTCAAAGAAGTGCACGCTCTGCTCTGACCGCGTCGCGGTGGGCCAGGGTCCGGCCTGCGCCAAGGCCTGCCCGACGCAGGCGATCACCTTCGGCACCAAAGAGGCAATGAAAGACCTCGCTGCCGAGCGGATCGAGGATCTCAACTCTCGCGGCTATGCCAATGCCGGGCTGTACGATCCGCAGGGCGTGGGTGGCACGCATGTGATGTATGTGCTGCATCACGCCGACAAGCCGGGGCTTTATTCCGGCCTGCCCGAGGATCCGCGCATCTCGCCGGTGGTTGAAAGCTGGAAGGGGGCAACCAAGACCGTGGGCCTTGCGGCCATGGGCCTGGCGGCGGCGGGTGCGGTGCTGCATGGCCTGTTCTCAAAGGGCAATCAGGTCACCGCCGAGGAAGAGCATGAGGCCGAAGAGCTGGTGGTGAAAACCGCTGACGCTGCTGCCGAAGCCGCCGAAGCCACTGACGGAAAGGGGTTGTGATGTCCCACAAATACTCTGCCCCCGGCGATCATATCGAAAGCGTAAAGCCAGTGACGGTCAGCCGCTATCGCGGCATCACGCGGCTTAACCACTGGATCACCGCCTTCTCGCTGATCGTGCTGGCGATCTCGGGGCTGGCGCTGTTCCACCCGTCTTTGTTCTTCTTGGCGGGCCTGTTTGGCGGCGGCCAGGTGGTGCGCTGGCTGCATCCGGCGGTGGGGATCGTGCTGTTCTTCAGCTTCTTCCTGCTGTTCCTGCAGATGTGGAAACTGAACCTGCCAAAACGCGAAGATGCCGTCTGGGTCTCGCGTATCGGCGATGTGGTTCAGGGCAATGAGGACAGGCTGCCCGAGCTTGGCAAATACAACGCCGGGCAGAAGTTCGTCTTCTGGTCGATGACCGGGCTGATCCTGCTGTTGATCGTGACCGGGCTGATGATCTGGGAAAAGCAGGTGCCCCTGTGGGAGCCCTATGCCCCCTGGGCAGCCACGATCCCGGTGCGGCGGATCGCGCTTCTGGTGCATGCGATGTCAGCGGTGGCGATCATTCTGGTGTTCATCCTGCATGTCTATGCCGCCATCTGGGTCCGGGGCACGCTGCGCGCCATGACCACGGGCAGCGTGACCGGGGGCTGGGCCTTCCGCCATCACCGCAAATGGCTGAATGAGCTGGCAAAGAACCAGGAAAAGCCCGATCCTTCAAAGACACCGGCAGAGTAATCTGCCGCTCTGCGCCCCCGGCCCCCATGGCGTTGACAGCCAGCGGAGGCCGGGGGCGGCATTCCGACCAGAGGATAAAATGACCAAAGACCTTCAGCCCGACCCTTCGGTCATCGGCGGCGTCCCAGAGGCGCCGTTTGCCTTTCTGCCCGAGCCTGTGGCGCTCTTCACCCGCCGCGCCGGGCGTTTCGCCTTTCTTGCGCAGACCAGCCGCCTTGCCCCCTATCTGACCTTCCTGTCTGACCTTAGCGAGCTGCAGGCGCGGCTGGCGAAATCCGGCCCCGCCCCGGTGATCGCGCCCGAACAGCTGGCACGGGCGAAAGCGGCGCAGATGCCGCCTGTCGACCGCGCGTCCCTGGCGGCTGATCCCGCCCTGGATCAGCTGCTGACCCGGCTTTGCGAGGGGGCCGCCCGGATCACCATGCCCGAACCCGCTCGCCTCGCGCTGGAGGCGGTGACCCATGCCGACCCCGGCGACCGGACCTGGCTTTTGCAAAACGCGCTTTCGGGTGAGATCCCCGCAGACAGCGCCGCCCCGCATCTTTTCGCCTCAGCCGCAGTGCAGATCTACCTGGCGCGGCTGGCCGCCAGCCTGGATGCCGGAAACCTGCGAAAAATCGGCACCGGCATCTGCCCCTGCTGCGGCGGGCGGCCTGTTTCCTCGCTGGTGACCTCGACGCCCGGGATTGAAAGCATCCGCTATGGCGTCTGCGGGCTTTGCGCCACGCAATGGAACGAGGTGCGCATCCATTGCCTGGCCTGCGGCACCAATAAGGGCCTGACCTACCGCTCGGCTGAGACGACCGAGGCCACGGTCAAGGCCGAATGCTGCCGCGAATGCCACTCCTGGATCAAGATTTTCTACCAGGAGCGCAACCCCAGCCTTGACGCGGTGGCCGATGATGTCGGCAGTATCGGCCTTGATATGATGATGAAGGAAACCGATCTGAAACGCGCTGGCCTCAACCCCTATCTGACGGGCTATTGATGGAAGGGTTTCGCGCTCTTCCCTCGGTCGATCAGTTCCTGAACGGCGCTGACGGCGCGGGCCTTGTCGCCCGCCACGGCCGCCACGCCGTGCGCGAAGCGCTGCGCGCCCGCCTTGACGAGATGCGCGACGCCATCCGCGCCGGAGAGGCGGGCCAGATCCTGGCCGCCCGCCTGCCCAGGCTGATCGCCGCCGATCTGGAGGCGCGCGCCCGCAGTCGTCTGCGCCCGATGCTGAACCTGACGGGCACGGTGCTTCACACCAATCTGGGCCGCGCCATCCTCGCCGATGAGGCGGTGCGGGCGGCGGTGACCGCGATGGCCAACCCGCTGGCGTTGGAGTTTGACCTGGAAAGCGGCGGGCGCGGCCAGCGCGACGACCATCTGCGCGGGCTTTTGATCGAGCTGACCGGGGCCGAGGACGCGACAATCGTCAACAACAATGCCGCCGCCGTGCTGATCGCGCTGAACACGCTGGCGGGCACTGGCCCGGACCGGCGCGAGGCGCTGGTCTCACGCGGCGAGCTGATTGAGATCGGCGGCGCCTTCCGCATGCCCGACATCATGGCGCGGGCGGGGGCAAAACTGGTCGAAATCGGCACCACCAACCGCACCCATCCGCGCGATTATGAGGATGCGATCACAGCGGCGACCGGGGTGATCCTGAAGGTCCATACCTCGAATTACCGGATCGAGGGCTTCACGGCTGAGGTTGCCGCCCCCGATCTGGCGCGGATCGCCAAAGCGGCGGGCGTGCCGCTGATGAATGATCTGGGCGCGGGCTCGCTGGTCGATCTGTCGCATTACGGGCTGCGGCGCGAGCCGACCGTCTCTGAGGCGGTGGCTGAGGGTGCCGATCTGGTGACATTCTCCGGCGATAAACTGCTGGGCGGCCCCCAGGCGGGCTTTATCGTCGGCCGCCGCGATCTGATCCAGGCGATCAACAGGAACCCGCTGAAACGGGCGCTGCGCCTCGACAAGATCCGCATCGCGGCGCTTGAGGCGACGCTGAAGCTGTACCGCGATCCCGACCGCCTGGCCGAGCGGCTGCCCGTGTTGCGCATGCTGGCCCGCCCCGCAGGCGAAATCGCCGCCCAGGCCGCGCGACTTGCGCCCCGGATCGACGCGATCCTGCGCCCGCTTGGCTTTGCGGCCGCGCCCTGTACCTGCGAAAGCCAGATCGGCTCGGGGGCGCTGCCGGTGGATACCATCCCCTCGGCCGGGCTGCGGCTGACGGGCACGGGCGGCGATGCGCCCGACCGGCTGGCGGCGATGCTGCGCGGGCTGGCGCAACCCGTCATCGGCCATATCCGCGACGGGGCGCTGATCCTGGATCTGCGCTGCCTGCAGGATGACGCCGCGCTGACCAACGCCCTGGCGCAGCTGTGATCATCGGCACCGCAGGCCATATCGACCATGGCAAGACGGCGCTGGTCCGTGCCCTTACCGGGGTCGACGCAGACCGCCTGGCCGAGGAAAAGGCGCGGGGCATCACCATCGAGCTGGGCTTTGCCTATGCCGATCTGGGCCAGCCGGATGCGCCAGACACCCCCTCAGGGCGGATCACCGGCTTTGTCGATGTGCCCGGGCATGAGCGTCTGATCCGCACCATGCTGGCGGGTGCGGGCGGCATAGACTTTGCGCTTCTGGTGGTGGCGGCGGATGATGGGATTATGCCGCAGACGCTGGAACATCTTGAAATCCTGCATCTCTTAGGGATCAGCCGCGGCCTGGTCGCGCTGACCAAAAGCGACCTTAGCGGGCCAGAGGCACGCGCAGAGATCAGCGCCGGGATCCGCAACGCCCTTGCCCGCACCAGCCTGAAAGACGCCCCCATCATCGCCGTTTCCGCCCAAAGCGGTGAGGGCATAGCCGATCTGCGCCGCCTTCTGGCCGAGGCCGAGGCCGCCACCCCTGCCCGCCAGGACAGCGGCCCGATGCGCTTATCGGTTGACCGCAGCATTACCATCGCGGGCGCGGGCACGGTGGTCACCGGCACGATGATTTCCGGGCGGGTGGCGATTGGCGATCAGGTGATGATCAGCCCGCTGGGCCTGCCTGCCCGGGTGCGCGGCGTCCATGCGCAAAACCGCAAGGCCGATTTCGGCAGCGCGGGCCAGCGCTGTGCGCTGAACCTCAGCGGCGAGGGTGTCAGCAAAGATGCCATCCAGCGCGGCGATGTGATCCTTGCCCCCGGCCTGCATGCGCCGACCGCCCGCATCGACGTGGTGGTGGATGTGCTGCCGTCAGAGCCCAGGGCCCTGACCACCTGGTTCCCGGTTCACCTTTACACCCATGCAGCCGAGGTCTCTGCCCGCCTGGTGCCGATTGCCGGGGATATCGCGCCCGGCACCCAGGGGCTGGCGCAGCTGGTGCTTGAACACCCGATTGCCGCCAGCATGGGCGAGCGTTTCATCCTGCGTGATACCTCGGCCTCGCGCTCGGTCGCGGGCGGATTTTTCGTCGATCTGCGCCCGCCCGCCCGCAAACGCGGCACGCCGGAACGGCTGGCTTTCCTGCAGGCCGCGCAAGAAAGCGACCCGGCCCGTGCGCTGGCGGCACTGATCGCGCTGGCCCCGGTCGATCTGCCGGTCTTTCTGCGCGACCGTGCGCTGGAGCCTGACAGTGGAACGGCGCTTTGCAGCGCGGTTGGGGCGCAAAAGCTGGGCCATCTGGCGCTGTCAGAGGCGCATCTGCAGGCGCTGCGCCAGGGCTTGCAAACCTTGCTGACGGATTTCCACGCCGGGAACCCCGATCTCGCAGGCCCTGGCCGCGAGAAGATCCGCCTGCAGCTGCAGCCGCGCCTGCCGAAAGAGGTCTTCACCCTCTTCCTGCGCCAGGAGGCCGAGGCAGGCCGCATCGTGCAAGAGGGATCCTTCCTGCGCCTGCCCTCACATGAGGTGAAACTCTCACCCGAAGATGAGGCGGTTTTCGCCCGCATCCTGCCCGCGCTGACGGGCGATCTGCGCTTTCGCCCACCGCGCGTGCGCGATTTCGCCACCGAATTCGACCTGGACGAGAAAGAGCTGCGCCGGGTGATGCGCCATTGCCAGCGCCTGCAGCGGGTGGATCAGATCGCCCATGACCACTTTTTCGCCCGCGCGGTGACACGCGAGATGGTGGCGATCATCCGCGATGTCGCGGCAGCCAGCCAGGATGGCTGGTTCACCGCCCCCGCCTTCCGTGACCGGGTGCAAAACGGGCGCAAGGTGGCGATTGAGATCCTCGACTTCTTCGACCGCCTGGGCCTGACGCTGAGGCGCGGCGATCTGCGTAGGCTGAACCCGCATCGCCTGGATCTCTTTGACTGAAGTGACCTCTTTGACTGCGGCCGCGCTCAGCGCTTCGGCTTTGACTTCCAGGTATCCAGCCAGGCCGAAAAGCGCCCCCAGACCCCACGCGCCCCGGCGCGGGCCTCATCCATGCTGGCATCGACGCGGTTGATCGCCTGCTCGGCCCGGACCATCGCGGGATCGATCATCCGCTCGCGGAACTGCACCCACATCCGCCACAGCATGAAGATCACAAAGACCAGCGTCGCCAGGATGATGATATTGACCCAGGGGATGATCGTCACATCCGGCCCCTCGACCCGCGTGGCGCTGATCGCATTCGGATAGATCGAGAACAGCGCATTGCGCCAGCCGTAATGGGTCAGATTGACCCAGACCGGATCATTGGCGGTCGAGACCAGATCCGAGGCCTGGGTGATCAGCCGGCCGCTGTCGATCTTGAAATAGGGCGGCCAGCCCCAGCCGGTATCCTCATTGCGGAACTCGATCGGGCGGCCATCGGGATAGACGGCATAGATGAACGAGACATCGCGGATGTTCGAATTCGTCATCCCCACATCGGCCCGCGACCAGAAGATCGAGTTCTCACCGATCTCGACCATCTTGTTCTCGACCTTGACGATGCGGACGATATCATGATGCGGCAGGTTGTAATGCAGGAAGGCGGCAACAAAGGCCGCCAGCAGCGTCCAGAGCGTCCATTTCACATATTTCATATAGCGCATCGCCTTACGACCAGTTCACAATGAAGAAAATCGCCGACATGGCGACCATGGGAATGATATAGATAAGCCATAAAAGCCGCCGTTTCAGCCCCTTTTCCCAGGCAAGCATGCCGCGCTCGACAAAGGCATCGCGGTCGCCCCCCAGCTCTTTGGCGGCCCAGTGCTTTTCCAGACGCTCACGTCTGAGCGAGCGGACATAGACCGAGGTCAGGAAATAGGCGATGGTCAGGCCGATCAGCATGAAAAACGCAAGGCGGATCCAGCCGATGATCATGGCCGCAGCACCCTGGCACCTTTGGCGCTGCCGATTGCGCGTCGCCTGCCAAAATCAGCTGACGTGCGTTTTTGCCTCATCCTGCCCATCCATGCTCCTTCACCCAAATTCTGCACCCAGATCCCGCACCCACAAGCCGCAACTCAGTTTCACGGCCCCGACTGCCCCCATGGCCCGACTATAGCACGCTTTTCAGCGCCAGCCGCACTGTTGCCGTTCCGGGGGGCGTTCCGGGAAGCGTTCCGGGGGCTGTTGCTGTCCGGGCTGCTCAGCTGATCCATCTTCGGCTCTGGCCCGAAAAGCGCTTCACGCGCCCCGGCTTTATCGACCTTATACTCACGCTCCAGGAAATCCGCGACATAGCCGCGCCGCGCCGGGCTCCAGCTGCGGTATTCCTCATAAAAGCGCTCTTTATGGGTGATGAAAAGCTGGCGCACATCTTTCAGCGCCAGCTCTGACAGCAGCATATTCACCAGGTCGCGGTCATGGCCGGGGCGCGCGCGCAGGGTGTAGAAATAGGCCGGATGCTCGCTGCTGATGCGCGGCCAGGGGGCGGTGTCCTCGGCCCAGGCCAGCATATCGGCAAGGCCCTGAAACTCGGCCGGCAGCGCATCGCCCAGCTTATAGGCGACCTTGCGCAGATCGGTGCGCTTTGCGCTGGTGACATCGACGCCCAGCTGATCGGCGACATCGACCAGGATGAAATCCATCTTCTGGCGCAGGATCGCACCCGCGCCGGGGCCACGGGAATTGACCACCGGCTCGACCAGCTGATTGCGGTCCAGCCAGTCGGCAATATGGTTGCGATGGCTGAAATCCATCACCTGGGCAATCGGCAAAGCGCCAAATTCCGACATCGGCCGCCGGGTGATTGCGGCGGGAAATTTCTGCCCGTGAAAGACATAGACGCCGCCAAACAGGCTGGTCCAGAAATCCGACTGCTCTATGCGCATGGCCGGCAAATGGATCGGCACCCGCGTCACATCCCCGGTTTTGGCAGCCAGGGCGATCATCTCTTCAATCAGCGCCTCATCGCGCCAGCCATCGGGTTCCGCGCGAAAGCGGGTGATCAGCCCGGCCAGCCGTTCGGCATCCGCGACATGGCCGCCGATCGTATCGGCCTCAACGGTAAAGCGGCGCAGGCGAAACAACTCTTCGGGCCGCGCAATCGAGAAAACAGAGCCCTGCAGCTCGCCCGCCACCACATCGCGGGCGGTCAGCGCGAAAAGCTGCGCCTCATTGGCCTCGATGAAATCAACCAGGATCGAGCGCGAAGTCGAAAAGCGGATGTTCAGCAAAGGCGCCGATTTCTGCGCCGTGGTCAGCAGAATGAACTGCCGGTTCGCCCCATTGGGGTTGAGATAGTAAAGATCGCCGAACTCATCGCCGATCTCGGGCGAAAAGCCCGAAATATCAATGTGAAAATCGCTCAGCGCCGTTTCAC
The DNA here is from genome assembly GCF_013155295.1 of Pseudogemmobacter hezensis. Taxonomy (GTDB): domain Bacteria; phylum Pseudomonadota; class Alphaproteobacteria; order Rhodobacterales; family Rhodobacteraceae; genus Pseudogemmobacter; species Pseudogemmobacter hezensis. The sequence continues at coordinate 307,701 of NZ_JABJXT010000001.1, forward strand.
GCCCGGTCAGCGCCTTCAGCGCGCGGTTGTAGCGGGCCACCAGCTGCGGCGATGAGACCTCGATCAGATTGCCGAACATCAGGCCTTTTTCGATCAGCTGTCTCATATCCGCGCCCCCCCATCCGCGCCTTTCCGCCTGTCAGCCAGCATGCCCAGAAACACCCCTGCAAGCCAGAGGGCCGCCGCCAGCAGCCCGAAGAAAAACACCCGCAGCGGCAGGGTCAGCACCGTATAGGTGCCAACCGCGATCTTCGAGGGCACGATCACCAGCGCCTCGCCCGGGCGCGCAACCCGCGCCCCCATCACCTGTGAGGCCCCCTGGCGTGCCAGATGCTCAACCAGCTCGCCCGCCAGCCAAAAGGCCAGCAATGCCCCTGCCCCGCAGATCACCACGGTCATAATCGTTGAAGCCGCCCGCCGCCCAAGCAGCCAGCCCGCGCCAAAACCCATCAGGGCCAGCGCAAGCCCCGCCAGCGCCAGGATCACCCTTTGCCCTCAAGATAGCGGCGTTTTGCCTCTTCCTGGCGGGTAAAGTCACGCACCATATTCTGCACCGCCACCTCATCCGAGTTGTCGGCATAGCGGAATTCGCTGTCCGCGTAACGGTTTACCTCCTGGATCACCATATCGGTGGTGATGGGCGTCATCAGGCTGCGGATCATGCCGAGCTTCTCGTCATAGGGTTTGAAAAGGAAGAGATCGGGCTCTTCCATCCATTCATCGGGCAGCTCGAAATCCATCGCCCGAACCTTGACGGCATCGGTGATATTCTTGATGGCGCGGCCGGTGAAACGCTCATCGGCCTGCTGGATTGCCTTCAGATAGGTGCCGATCTTGGCAATGGTATCCAGCTGGCCAACGCGGCCCTCAACCTCTTGCCAGACCTTCACCAGACCCGCCTCATGCGGGCGGGAATGGCCCTCAAAGCTGGCCTGGACGGCCTTTTTGATCTCCTGGGCTGCGAAAAGATCATGCTGGCCCAGCGGGATCGAGTGGTTCTTGCCCAGAAGCAGAGAGAGGATGTCGATGTAATCCTCCTGCGTCTGGGGCCCGTCAACCAGGAACCTGGCCCCCGCCCGCTGGCGCAGCGCATCATCGACATTCTCAGGATAGTTCGAGAACATGCCAAAGGTGCAATTGCCGCGCACCACCGTGCCCGAGCCCGCGAAAGCGCCCATAAAGACCGCCGTCACCTCTTGCTGACCGGCGCTTGACTGGCGATCGCCGCGCTTGCCCGCGACCTGGTCGATGTCATCAATCGTGCCGAAACCGATCACGGTGGGGTCGATCACCGCGTCGATAAAGGCCTTGGCGTTCTGGCCGGATTTGCCCTGATAGCTGTCGATCTGGTCAATCGAGAAATTCTGATAGCGGAAGGGATAGCCCGCGATCTGGCAGTAATCATTCAAAAGCCCGGCCATCATCTGAATCAGCGTGGTCTTGCCGGTGCCGGGTTTGCCATCGCCCATGAAGGTAAAGATAAAGCCACCAAGCTCGGCAAAGGGGTTCAGACGGCGCTCAAAATCATAGGCCATCAGCATCTTGGAAAGGCGCAGGCTCTGATATTTGGCGATATGGTTGCCGACCACCTCATGAGGCTTTTTGAAAGCCATGGTGATCTGGCCACCTTTCGCAGCCCGCGCCGGGCGGAAGCCGGCAAGCGTCAGCCCATCCGCCTCGACCTTCCACGAGCCGCCCGTGAAGGCCGCCACCCCCGGTGCCCCCTCGGCGCGCAGCGCAACTTTCTGCATCAGCGCCTCGGCAAAGGCCGAAATCACTGCCACCAGGCGGCTGTCATCACTGGCGAGAAGGGCAATATCCTGATCCAGCTCCCACAAAGCGCCCTGCAGTGCCAGCGGCGCATTGTCGGTCAGAACCTCTTCAACTTCGCCGATTTCGACCGTTTGACTGCCCAGATGCGGCGCGATCAAAAAGGCGGTGGCATTGGCAAAAGAAAACAGCGTGACCAAAGCCTCGGCCTGCAAAAGCTGGCCGAACTCCGCCCGCCTCACCTCGGGCAGACGCCCTTCCAGATTGGCGCGTTTCAGCTCTGCCAGCCCGGCCTGGGCGGCAAAGGTCTCAGCCATCGCCAAAGAGATCGCCAGCGCGCGGCGCAAAACATTCAAAGCCGCCGATTGCTCGGGCGACAGCAACCCATCCGAAAGCGCCTCAACCCGCTCGACCAGACGCACCCCGCCTGGCCGCACCGTCGGCCGCGCGGCCATACCAGGAACGGTCGAACGAAAGCGCGGCCGCACTGCAATTCCCGGAGAGCGCTCTGCCGCAGCCGTCACTTCCTGCGGTTTTGCCAGCCGGGGCGCATGATCAAATCCCGCAACCAGGTCGAGGGCCGCCCCATATTGCGAGCGGATCAGATCCTCTTTCAGTTCCATCGTATCACGCGCAACCATCTCTTCACCTTCCTGCCGGAACGCCCGGCTGTAACCGTTGATGCCTCCGGCGGGGATATTTAAGGACAGATGAAAAATGGCATTCATCTGTCTCTAAATATCCCGGGGGAGTCCGCGCTGTAAGCGCGGGCGGGGGCAGAGCCCCCTTAACCCGGGATCAGCCTGTTCCCGCTGCCGACGACAAATTTTCGAATGCCGCGAAGCCCGGGCGGGTCCTGCTCGGTCAGCACCTGATAGGGACGCTCGGGCAAAACGATCATCCGTTCAAGGGTTGTCGCGCCACTGTCGGCGCCCATCAGCGGCGCAAGTCGCCAGATCTGGCCAGGGCGCGATGAGAACCAGCCGTCTTTGACCGGCTCTTCGCGGTCGGAAATCAGATCTTCCAGCGTCCAGACCAGCGCCCAATCATCACCTTCGGGTGCACGGGCATCGGCCAGAACATGTGAGATCGGGCCGGATTGCAGGGTGAACCCCGAGGAATACATCGGCCCCAGCGTGATGCGGCGCAGGCGTTTGGGATAGGCGTCCTCAAAATCCTTGTCGAAACCGGTGGCCATGGTCACCAGTTTCAGCCCGCCCATGCTTTGCGCCAGCAGCTTTTGCTGGATCCCCGGCCAGCGCCAGGCGTCCTCGGGCAGCGGGCGGCGACCGGCGTCCTCAACCTCGAGCAGATAGACCACCGGCAGGTTCAGGCTGCTGTCCCAGACCGCCCAATGGATCAGATAGCGTCGCCGCGCCTTTGTCCCCGACAGCCATTGCGCATCTGGATCGTTGCGGGCGTGAAAGAGGCCGCCCGCCCGCAGCGCCTCATAGTAAAGGCGTTGGCTCAGCGCGAATTGCAGCTGCAGCGGGACTTTGCGCTCGCCGACGATGGTGCGCACCATACGGTCGCGCAGCTCTGCCTCGGTCGCCATGCCTGCAAGATGGCGCTCGGCCTGCTGGGCATCCACCGCCATCATCATCAGCTCCTGCGCCACCGGGAAGCCGCTTTCATGGCGGTCGATGGTCAGGCGTGGCGCGCCCTCGGCAAGACCCGTCATCAGATATTTATGGCTAAGCGCCCGGAACGTGCCCAAAAGCCCGTTCAGGTAATGGCCAAGCACCCGCGTCTCGACCCGCGAAAAGCGGGATTCACGTTCCAGTTCGGCGGCGATACGGCTGAAACAGCTGCCGATACGGCCGAATTTCGCAAAATACCGCCGCGCCACCGCCTGATCGTAAAGTTCGAGATGGTCACTGCTCAGCGCCTCTTTGACGCTTTTCTCAGTCATTGCGGGCGACCATTCTCATCTTCATCTGCAAGATCACCGCCCAGCAGGATCGCAATCACCGCCGCCAGCGCCAGCAGGCTGCCAAGGCTGAACACGACGATCCCCGCCTCGCCCGCATACCATTCGGCGCGGGTCATATCATAGTGATCCAGCACCGCGCCCAGCCCGATCAGAACGATGCCAAGCGCCACCAGAAACAGGCCGGGCGAGAAGGCCCGGCTAAGAAGCCGGGTCATGATCAGCCACCATATGCGTTTTTGTCGTGCTTTTCGACGATGGTCGCAAAGCGGCGGGCGAAACGCTCATCCGCCTTGGCCTTTTCCTCAAGGATCTTGCGGGCGAAAACCATATTGCCCTCATGCGCCTCAAGCATATCGGCCATTTTCGCATTGGTGGCCGAGCCGATCGCCGCCATGGCCGCCTGGGCCTCCTGATCGGTTTTCACGCCGATCTCATTGATCCGGTGCGCCACATCCTGCTGCTGCGCGGTTTTCAGAGACGAGGTCAGCGCATCATAAAGCACCACGCGCTGGCGGGTGTCGGTTTGCAGCTTGTTGATCAGCACCAGCTGGGTGGCGGCCTGATTGGTCAGACTGTCGACCCAGGTCTTGCCCTTTTCGATATAGCGCTCAAGCGTCTGGCTGCGGGCGAGTTTGACCTGCTCATCCTGGATCAGCGCATTGTGTTTGGCGTTCAGGCCCGCAAGCTCGGTTTCCAGTTTTGTGCGCGCCGCCGCGTCCATCTCGACCGCGATCTTATTCTCCAGCTCGATCAGGCGCGGATCCATCGCCGCCACCTCACGGCGCACGGCCTCCAGTTCGGCCACGGTGGTCTCACGGTCGGTCAGCGTGCCTGCAAGATTGGCCTCGACCTTTGCCTTCTGGCCGTTCAAGAGCTCCAGCTGGCCCTGCAGCAGTTTGACGATCACATCGGATTTCGAGATCAGATCCTGCAACTTGTCATCAATGGTGGCCGAGCGCAGACGCTCCTGACGCAGGCTTTCGGATTTGCCCGAGGAAAAGATGCCGACAAAGCTTTCCCAGCCCGTCTTGTTGCGCATCTCATCGAAGTCTTTCGAGAAGGCAGCCGTCACATCGTCGAGGCCCATGATCAGCTCGGCGATATTGGCGTTCATCACGTCGGTATGTTTGTGAACATCTTCCAGCGTGGCGTTTTCGACATCAATTTCAATGCCCTGATCGGCCTTGATCCTTGCGCTTTCGATCACCGAAGTGATGGCGGTGATCTTTTCCTGCGCGGCCCGAACCTGCTTTTCGCTTTCGAGAATTTGTGTTTCAAAATTTGCCATACCGCTCTCCATAGACCACGCAAATCACTGCTTGCGCGGAATCTTACGCGCAGATTTTGTCCACCGAAAGGCAGAATGCGTGGGAAGTGGGGTATTCCGCAGCCGAAGCCCTACCGAAGCCGCTGGCCGACATGCGTCGCCACATTCGCCCCCATTCAGGCCCCCATTCTGACCCCAATTCTGGCCCCAATTCTGGCCCCAGTTCTGACCCCGGATCAGCACAAAACGGGTGCATCGAAAAACGTGCCAGAAAAGCAACATCATTCTACCTATGCGGGAGCCTGATGTTAACACTCATTTACCAGCTGTCAGGCGACAGCTAGCACTTGCCTCACAAAACAAAAAACTTCTCTGAGGACGAGAGCCGTGAAAAACACTTTTGTATCAATCATTTCCGCATGTGTAATTTCTGCCGCCAGCGCTGCAGGGGCCGCAGAATTTGTTGGCGGGACCATCTCGCTGTCCTATTCCGGCCTTGCTGACAGCGATCTGAACGAGATCAACAAGACCAGCCTCAATGGCCGGGTTCAGGTCGGCTTCAGCCGCGAATTTTCGATCCAGGCCGGTCTGGGCCAGACATGGCTGGGCCTCTCGGATTTCGACAGCACCTCGCTGGATCTGCACGGGATCTATCACCTCAGCGAAAGCAGCTCGGTCGGCGCCTTCTTCGGCCGCGACGAGATCGAAGGCTATGGCGCGAATTTCGCCGGCCTGGAAGCGGGGCATAAGGTGGGCCAATTTGGCGGCGAAGCCTATATCGCCCACGCCAAAGACGGCGACAGCAGCGGCAATCTCTATGGCATCCGCGCCGCCTATGACCTGTCTGACTATGGCAATATCGGTGCCCGTTTCGACCAGATCGACATTGAGGGCTTTGACGTCTCGCGGCTGTCGCTGACCGGCGAATTCAAGCCAACCCCCGGCTTCAGCCTGACCGCCGAAGTGGGCAGCGCGAAGTTTGACAGCCTGGGCAGCGAGATGTTCGTGGGCGTCGGCCTGAACGTGCATTTTGGTGCAAACAACGGCACCACCTTCGACAAGCGCAGCCTGCTGGACATCCTTCCCGGCCTCTGAGGCAAGCGGCCCTTCTGCCACGCGACATTTGCCCGGGCTGCAGCCCTGCGCCCGGGCTTTTGATGCGTAGGGTCGCACCCAGAGCCCTGATCACGCGCCCCGAAACCCTTCGGGGCGCGTTTTCATACATGCCGCAGGATACGATCAGCAGCGCTTGCGTCCTGGTGTGCAAACGGGTTCTCTTCGGGCAGGATCGGATCTGCGCGGCACCGCCGCCCAACCGCCCTGCCACCATCACCCGCTCTGCCACCATCACCCGCCCTGCCCCCATCACCGCCCGAGCCCGGAATGATCGACAAGCTGCAAATGTTCATCGCCCTCGCCAAAGAGCGCCACTTCGGGCGCGCGGCCGAGGCTTGCGGCGTCACCCAACCCTCGCTTTCATCGGCGATCCGCCAGCTTGAGGAACAGCTGGGCGTGCAGCTGGTCCATCGCGGCTCGCGGTTCCAGGGCCTGACACCCGAGGGCAAGCGGGTGCTGGAACGCGCCCTTCGGATCGTTGGCGATGTGCGGGCGCTGAAAGATGAGATGCGCGTGGCGCGGTCCGGCCTGTCCGGCCATCTGCGCATCGGCGTGATCCCCACCGCGCTGCCGATGGTGGCCGAGCTGACCCGCCCCTTCCTGGCCCGCCACCCCAATGTCACGCTCTCGGTGCTGTCGCGCAATTCGACAGAGATCCTGACCGGGATCGAAAGCCTCGATCTGGATGCGGGCATCACCTATCTCGACAATGAGCCACTGGGCCGCGTCAGCCAGGCGCCGCTTTACGCCGAATTCTACCGCTTCATCTGCTCGCCCGCCTCGGAACTGGCGGGGCGCGACCGTATCAGCTGGTCAGAGGCGGCGGCGCAGCCCCTGTGCCTTCTGTCCCAGGACATGCAAAACCGCCGCATCATCGACCAGAACCTGGCCGCTGCCGGCAATCTGCGCCGCCCCGGCGTCGAGAGCAATTCGTCAATCGTGCTGGTCAGCCATGTGCTTTCGGGCGACTGGTGCTCTATCGTGTCAAAGCGGCTGGCGGATATTTTCGCAACCGGCGGCCAGATCGTCCCCATCGCCCTGGTCGAACCCGAGGTCGAACATCTGGTCGGCCTGATCTGCGCAAGACGCGAGCCGCAGACCCCGATCATCGCCGCCCTGATGGATGAGGCGCAGCGCTTCCGCGCCCGGCAGTAACCCGGACAGCGGCCCTGCGGGCGCTGCGGATCACCAAAGAAAACCCACCAAATACCTCAGAAACCGATAGGCATTGCCTATCGCCTGACGGGCAATAAGAATTGATTGGGCTTTCATAAGGCTTTCAAATGAAGGGGCCAGCGAAAGGCCCGCACATGCTTGATTCTGTAGATATCGCCGCCCGGATTGACGAAATTCTGGCCAGCCATACCGGCACCGAAGGGGCGCTTTTGCCCATCCTGCACGCCGTTCAGGACAGTTTCGGATATATCCCCGAAGAGGCGCTGGTGCAGATCGCCCGGCATCAGAATATCTCAAAAGCCGAAGCCTATGGCGTGATGACCTTTTACCATGATTTCCGCGCCAAACCTGCCGGAACGCATGTGCTGAAACTGTGCCGCGCCGAAAGCTGCCAGAGCATGGGCGCGGACCGCCTGGCAAGCCATGCCAAAGAGCAGCTGGGCCTCGACTGGCACCAGACGACGCCCGACGGAAAAATCACCCTGGAGCCGATCTTCTGCCTTGGCCTTTGCGCCTGCGGCCCTGCGGCGCTGGTCGATGGCAAGGTGGTTGGCCGGGTGACGCCGGCCAAACTGGATCAGATCGTAAAGGGGATGCGCTGATGAGGATCTGGATCCCCCGTGACGCGGCCGCCAAAGCGCTTGGTGCCGAGGATGTGGTCGCCGCCGTAAAGGCCGAGGCCGCGCGGCGTGGCATTGAGGTAACGATTACCCGCAACGGCTCGCGCGGGATGGTCTGGCTGGAGCCGCTGGTCGAGGTGGAAACACCTGAGGGCCGCCTGGGCTTTGGGCCGATGACGCCCGAAGATGTCGGCCAACTCTTTGACGGCGGGCCTTTGTCGTTGGGCCTGACCGAGGATCTGCCCTGGATGAAGGCGCAAACCCGGCTGACATTTGCCCGCTGTGGCGTGATCGACCCGCTTTCGCTGGCGGAATACCGGGCGCATGGCGGGCTGAAAGGGCTGGAACGTGCGCTGAAAATGACCGGGGCCGAGGTGGTCCAGGAGGTTCTTGATTCAGGCCTGCGCGGCCGGGGCGGTGCGGGTTTTCCGACCGGGATCAAGTGGAAAACCGTCCATGATGCGCCGGGTGAGCGGAAGTATATCGTCACCAATGCCGATGAGGGCGATTCCGGCACCTTTGCCGACCGGATGATCATGGAAGGCGACCCCTTCACGCTGATCGAAGGGATGATCATTGCAGGCATCGCGACAGGGGCAACGAAAGGCTTCATCTATTCGCGCTCGGAATACCCAGACGCCAATGAGGTGATGGCGGCTGCGATTGCGGTTGGCCGGGTCGAGGGGCTTTTGGGCCAGAACGTGCTTGGCTCGGGCAAAGCATTCGAGCTGGAGCTGCGGGTCGGTGCCGGGGCCTATGTCTGCGGCGAGGAAACCGCGCTTCTGAACAGCCTGGAAGGCAAGCGCGGCACGGTTCGCGCCAAACCACCGCTGCCCGCGTTGCAGGGGTTCATGGGCCGCCCGACGGTGGTGAACAACGTGATCTCGCTGGCCTCTGTTCCGGTGATTCTGGCGGAAGGCGCGGCCCATTACGCCAGCCTCGGCATCGGTCGCTCTAAGGGCACCATCCCGCTGCAGATCGCCGGGAATGTGAAATATGGCGGGTTGTTCGAGGCGGCTTTCGGCCTGACGCTGGAGAAGATCGTCAATGAGATCGGCGGCGGCACGGCATCTGGCCGCCCGGTCAAGGCGGTGCAGGTCGGCGGGCCGCTGGGCGCCTGGATCCCGGTCAGCCAGTTTGCAACGCCGTTCGGATATGAGGAATATGCCGGGCAAAACGCGCTGATCGGCCACGCCGGACTGACCATCGCCGATGACACCGCCGATATGATGGCCTTCGCGCGTTTTGCGATGGAGTTCTGCGCGATTGAAAGCTGCGGCAAATGCACGCCCTGCCGGATCGGCGCGGTGCGCGGTGTCGAGACCCTGGACCGGATCGCCGCCGGTGACCGAGCGGCCATCCCGCTTCTGACAGACCTCTGTGAGACGATGAAAGCTGGCTCGCTCTGTGCGCTTGGCGGTTTCACGCCCTACCCCGTGATGTCGGCGCTGACACATTTCCCCGACGATTTCACCACCAACATCCGCGAGGCGGCCGAATGAGGGCGTCGCAAAATTCTTCGAAGAATTTTGTCCGGATTTTTGAAAAAATCCGGGCCGTTGCGCCCTGGGCCAGCCTGATCACAGCCATTCCCAGCCGGGAGACAGCCGAATGAAAGACTTCATCATCCCCGCGCCCATGTTCTCGGATCGCGACATGGGGACGCCCGCGTCCAAATCAAAAACCCAGGTCACGCTGGAGATCGATGGCTTCGAAGTTACGGTTCCTGAGGGCACCTCGATCATGCGGGCTGCAGCCGAGCTGGGGATCACCGTCCCGAAGCTTTGTGCGACCGACAGTATTGAGGCCTTTGGCTCATGCCGCCTCTGTCTCGTTGAGATCGAAGGCCGCAATGGGACGCCCGCGTCCTGTACCACTCCGGTTGCGCCCGGCATCAGGGTCAAGACCCAGACCGGCAAACTGAAACAGCTGCGCAAGGGGGTTATGGAGCTTTACATCTCTGACCACCCGCTCGACTGTCTGACCTGCGGTGCGAATGGTGATTGCGAGTTGCAGGATATGGCCGGGGCCGTGGGCCTGCGCGATGTGCGCTATCAGGCAGCCGAAAACGCAGAAATGGCCACCCACTTCGCGAAGAAGAACACCTCTGGCGAGGCCAATATCGACTGGCTGCCGAAGGATGACTCAAACCCCTATTTTTCTTACGATCCGTCGAAATGCATCGTCTGCAACCGCTGTGTGCGCGCCTGCGAAGAGGTGCAGGGCACTTTCGCGCTGACGATTGAGGGCCGGGGCTGGGACTCGCGCGTCCATGCCGGGCTGAAAGACGATACTTTCCTCGCCTCGGACTGCGTCTCCTGCGGCGCCTGCGTCCAGGCCTGCCCGACCGCCACGCTGATCGAGAAGTCGGTGCTCGACATCGGCACGCCCGATAAATCCGTCGTCACCACCTGCGCCTATTGCGGCGTCGGCTGCCAGTTCAAGGCCGAGATGCGCGGCGATGAGCTGGTGCGCATGGTGCCCTACAAACACGGCAAGGCGAACCGCGGCCACAGCTGCGTCAAGGGCCGCTTCGCTTATGGTTACGCCAGCCACAAAGACCGCATCCTGAGCCCGATGATCCGTGACAGCATCAACGACCCCTGGCAGGAAGTGACCTGGGCCGAGGCCATGTCTTTCGCGGCAAACCGCATGAAGGCGATCCAGGCGAAATACGGCCGTCAGTCGGTCGGCGTGATCACCTCGTCGCGCTGCACCAATGAGGAAACCTACCTTGTGCAGAAGCTGACGCGCGGGGTGTTTGAAAACAACAATACCGATACCTGTGCCCGCGTCTGCCACTCGCCGACCGGATACGGTCTGGGGCAAACCTTCGGCACCTCGGCGGGCACCCAGGATTTCGACTCGGTTGAATCCGCCGATGTGATCCTGGTGATCGGTGCCAACCCGCATTCCGGCCACCCGGTTTTCGCCAGCCGTATGAAAAAACGCCTGCGCCAGGGCGCGAAGCTGATCGTCGTCGATCCGCGCCGCACGGAATCTGTCGAGGGGCCGCATTATCGCGCACGTCACCACCTGGCGCTGAAGCCCGGCACCAATGTCGCCGTGGTCACTGCGCTGGCGCATGTGATCGTGACCGAGGGCCTTTACAACGAGGACTTCATCCGCACCCGCTGCGACTGGGATGAATTCCAGGACTATATGGAATTCGTATCCGACCCGCGCCACAGCCCCGAAGCCATTGAAATGCTGACCGGCGTTCCGGCAGCAGAGGTGCGCGGTGCTGCCCGGCTTTACGCCACCGGCGGCAATGCGGCGATTTACTACGGCCTCGGCGTGACCGAGCACAGCCAGGGCTCGACCACGGTGATCGGCATCGCCAATCTTGCGATGCTGACCGGCAATATCGGGCGTCCGGGTGTGGGCGTGAACCCCTTGCGCGGGCAAAACAACGTCCAGGGCAGCTGCGATATGGGATCCTTCCCGCATGAGTTGCCGGGCTATCGCCACGTCAAGAACCCCGAGGTTCGCGCGATCTATGAAAACCTCTGGGGCGTGAAGATCGACGCCGAGCCCGGCCTGCGCATCCCCAATATGCTGGATGCGGCGGTAGAAGGCACCTTCAAAGGCCTCTACTGTCAGGGCGAAGACATCCTGCAATCCGACCCCGACACCCATCATGTCGCGGCGGGTCTGGCGGCGATGGAATGCGTCATCGTGCATGACCTTTTCCTCAATGAGACCGCCAATTACGCGCATGTCTTTTTCCCGGGATCGTCCTTCCTGGAAAAAGACGGCACGTTTACGAATGCCGAGCGCCGGATCAACATGGTCCGCAAGGTGATGGCCCCGAAGCAGGGCTATGCCGACTGGGAAGTCACCCAGATGTTCGCCAATGCGATGCTGGAAGGCAGCGGGCGCAGCTGGGGCTATACCCATCCTGCCCAAATCATGGAAGAAATCGCCATGACCACGCCCTCTTTCGCGGGCGTCAGCTATGAAAAGATCGAGAGCATGGGCTCGGTGCAATGGCCGGTGAACGACAAGGCCCCGAATGGCACGCCGCTGGTCCATGTCGACGGTTTCGTGCGCGGCAAGGGCAAGTTCATCCGCACCGAATATGTCGCGACCGATGAAAAGACCGGGCCGAAGTTCCCGCTTTTGCTGACCACGGGCCGCATCCTCAGCCAGTATAACGTCGGCGCGCAGACCAGGCGCACCGGCAACACCGCCTGGCACCCCGAGGATATGCTGGAGATCCACCCGCATGACGCCGAGAACCGTGGCATCCGCCAGGGCGACTGGGTGCGGCTGGCGTCGCGTGCAGGTGTCACCTCGCTGCGCGCGGATATCACCGACAAGGTCTCGCCCGGCGTGGTCTATACCACCTTCCACCACCCCGACACCCAGGCTAACGTCATCACCACCGATTTCTCGGACTGGGCGACGAATTGCCCGGAATATAAGGTGACAGCGGTGCAGGTCAGCCCCTCGAACGGGCCATCGGACTGGCAGGAAGAATATGCGGCGCAAGCCACCCTGTCGCGCCGGATCCTGCCCGCCGCAGAGTGAAGGCGAAAGCAGATGACCACGGCAGGCAAGCTGGACGGGGCAGGCAAGGTTGACGGGGCGGGCAAAGTGGATGGGGCAAAGCCGGTTCCGCGCCTTTTCTTCGGGGCGCGGGATGGGCATGAGACCATCGAACAGGGCAGCCGCACCCTGCCGCAGGAATTTGCCGTGGCCCTGTCGTTCAACGGAACCACCCAGGCTGTGATGATGGCAACCCCCGCCGATCTGATTGATTTCGCTTATGGTTTCGCGCTGACTGAGGGCATCGCCCAGCCCTCCGAGGTCGAAGAGATCACCGTGGTTCAGGGGGAGCGCGGCATCGACGTGCAATCCTGGCTGGTCCCAGAGGCCGAGGCCCGGCTGGCCGCCCGCCGCCGCACTATGGCAGGCCCGGTCGGCTGCGGCCTTTGCGGCATCGACAGCATCAATGAGGCCCTGCGCGAGCTGCCGCCGGTGCCGCCAACCACCTTCCGCATGACGCCGGCCCAGGTGCGCGAGGCCATTGCCGCCCTGCCCGCCCATCAGCCGCTGCATGATGCGACCCGCGCCGCCCATTGCGCCGCATATTGGACGCCCGCCGGGCTGTTCGCGGCCCGCGAAGATGTCGGCCGCCACAATGCGCTGGACAAGCTGGCGGGCCATCTGATCCGCCATGACCACCTCGAAGGCGCGGTCGTCCTGACCAGCCGCGTCTCGACCGATATGGTGCAAAAGGTTGCCGCCATCGGCGCGGGCGTGCTGATCGCAGTCTCTGCTCCCACGGCGGATGCGGTGGCGCTGGCCGATCATCTGGGCATCACCGTGATCGCGCTGGCGCGGCCAGAGCGGTTCGAGCTTTTCACCCATTCAGACCGGATCGTGACCGAGGACACCCATGCAAGCTGACCAGATCAACCCGAAAATCGCCCGCATGGCCAATCAGATCGCCATGTTCATGGAGTCAAAGCCCGAGGCCGAGGGCGTCGAGGGCCTCTCCAGCCATATCAACGACTTCTGGGAGCCCCGGATGCGCCGCCAGTTCTTCGCCTTGGTCGATGCAGGCGGTGACGGCCTGCGTCCGCTGGTGCTGAAAGCCGCCGAAAAGATCCGCCGCCCCGCCGCCGACTGACGCAAAACCAGGGCGCAATTTCCCTGTCAGCAGCCGGTCACCTGTCAGCAGCTGGTCAGCAGCTGACATCCAGGCCTGCCGGGCAGCCAAAACCAGCAGGCGTCATATCCAGGCGACAGCCAGGATATGGCCTGCGCAAATTGCGATCCGACCATTGATGCGCCCTGTCGGCAATGCGGGCGAAGCCGCCAGACACGCCTCAAACCGATCCCCCTCAATCGAGATCACGATATCTTCTGGCCCAAGGATACGCTGCGACAGCGGATATTGCGCCTTATAGGCGGCCTCTTTGGCGCAAAACAGCATCAGCGCGGGGTCACCCCCGGCCATTGCGGCATCCGCCTGAACCTGATCCAAAGGCCCGGTGATCAAAGCAGCCAACCCCGGATCCAGCGCATGCAGCGGCTCTGCATCCAGCCCGATCCCGCTTAGCCCCTTCCCTGACAGATCGCCCGCAGAGCGCTTCAGGGCAACCGCCGCGATACAGGCCTCAGCCGAATGGGTGATCGAGCCGACCAGCCCATCGGGCCAGACAGGCGCCCGGTCCGGGCCTTTGGGAATGGCAGAGCGCACCCGCCCCAGCCCGGCCATCGCCTGCCGCGCCGCATGGCGGCCAGCGGAAAACTCGGCCGCCCGCCGCGCGACCATACCGCCGGTATCCTCACCCGTAAGCAGCGGATAATGCTGCCAGGGAAGCGCCGCGCCCAGCGAGACGCCGGATGACACATCCGCTGGCAACAGGGCCAGGGCCCTCGCCGCCAGGGCCTCCCCCCGCTCAGGCATCAGGGGCCACGCCACGCCGCGCCAGCCGCAGGGCACGCCGCCGCGCCATGGCCTCATCCAGCCCGCCAGGCATCGGGGCGGGTCGCGCCGCAAGCGGCTGCGAGCTTGCCACACCCACCGGGGAAACGGCCGGGACAACAGCCGGGGCAGCCTGCGCCGCCGCATAGGCCGGGGCCTGCAGCGGCACAATCGCCGCCACGCCCGCAGGCCCGGCAATATGCGCGACCAGCGCCTCCAGCACCGGGAAGCGGAAGATGTCGGTGATCGAAACCTTCGCCTGCGGCAAACGCTCGCGGATCTCGCGGTGGGTCTGCACCGCCAGCAAAGAATGGCCGCCAAGGGTGAAGAAATTGTCCTTCGGCCCCACCCGCGCCACACCCAGCACCCGCGCCCAGATCCGGGCGATCTCATTGCCGATCGCCGGATCAGGCGCGCCAGCCGCAGCCAAAGGCACCCCTTGCGCCGCCACCACAGGCGTCGCGGCCTCAGGCGCTGCGGGCCCGGCCTCGGGCAAGAAGCGGTTCGGTGCCGGCAGCGCCTTACGGTCGACCTTGCGGTTCGGTGTCAAAGGGAAGCGCTCAACCGCCACATAATGCGCGGGCCGCATATGTTCGGGCAATTCGCGGGCCAGCGCGGCCCGCAGATCCGCCTCTACGGCCCCACCACTGATATAAGCGACCAGGCGCAGATCGCCGGGGCTGTCCTCACGCGCCATTACCACCGCCTGGGTCACGCCAGGCTGCGCCTCCAGCACCGCCTCGATCTCGCCCAGCTCGATCCGGTAGCCGCGCAGCTTCACCTGCGCATCGGCCCGCCCGATATAGTCGATGCGACCATCCGCCCGCCACCGCACCAGATCCCCGGTCTGATACATCCGCCCCGCCCCATCGGCGCCCGGATGAAACGGATTGGCGCGGAACCGCTCGGCAGTCAGATCCGGGCGCTGCCAATAGCCGCGCGTCACCCCCTCGCCGCCGATCCACAGCTCGCCCTCAATGCCAGGAGCCACGGGTTGCCGCGCCTCATCCAGCACATAAAGCTGCTGGTTCGCCAGCGGCGTGCCGATATTGACCACCGCCTCGGCCGCGCCAACCTCTTCGACCGAGGACCAGATCGTCGTCTCGGTCGGCCCATACATGTTCAAAAGCCGCCCCACGCCCGCCGCTTTCAGATCAGTCGCCAGCGCACCGGGCAGCGCCTCACCACCGACCATCATCGTGCGGATCCCGCGCAAGGCGCTGCGGCTTTCCTCCGCCATCAGGATCATCCTGGCCATCGAGGGCGTGCATTGCAGATGCGTCACGCCATGGCGATGGATCTGCGCCGCGATTGAGAAATCATCCGCCGCAGGCCCGCCCTCATTGGCCAGCCGCACCACCTCGGCCAGGGGCCTCAGCCCCTCCAGCACCACATCCGGCGCGATGCCGTAATCGACAAGGCAGGCCACCTCGCCAACGCCGATTGCCTTCAGCTCTTCAACCCGGGCCAGCGCATCGTCAATGGTGCCGAAAAGGCCTGATTCCTCGAAATAGCGCTGGAAGGCGAAATCAAGGATCGCCTCGTTTTCCTCAGCCGACAGCGCCGCCAGATCAATATCCATCGGATTGGCCGCGCCTGCGGGTTTTTTAAACGCCGGAAAGGCCCAGGCATATTGCTTGACCAAAGCCGCAGCCGAGGCGAGGTAGGATTTCATCGGTCCTTCCGCCACCCGCCGCGCCTCTTCGCGCGTGGCCGCAATATAGGAATGCAGCATCAGCGTGACGGTGAAATCCGCCGGATCATGGCCTGCCTCACGCAGGGCCGCGTGATAGATCGCAATCTTTTCAGCCACTTCGGCAATCGACTGGCCCAAAAGATGGGTCAGCACATTGGCGCCCGCCCGCCCTGCCTCGGCCCAGGTCTCAGGGTTGCCGGCGGTCGTCACCCAGACCGGCAGCTCGGATGAGACCGGGCGCGGCTGGGTTTTGACCGTGAAACTGCTGCCATCGGCTTTGGGGAAATCCACCCCCTCACCGCGCCACAACGCCCGCACATCGCGGATCGCCTGGAACATCGCCGCCTTGTTCTTTGGCGGCGCATTTTCCGGGCGCAGCACGAAATCATCGGGGTGCCAGCCAGAGGCAAAGGCCAGCCCCGCCCGGCCTGCGGTCAGATTGTCGATCACCGCCCATTCCTCGGCAATTCGCGCCGGATGGTGCAAAGGTGCCACGACAGACCCCGCCCTGACGCCGATATTCGACGTCACCGCCGCCACCGCCGCCCCCGTCACACTCGGGTTCGGATAGGGGCCGCCGAAGGCATGGAAATGACGCTCGGGCGTCCAGACGGCGACGAAGCCATGCTGATCGGCAAAGCGCGCCCCATCCAGCAAAAGCTGGTATTTCTTCGGCCCCGGCCCGTCATCATTGCCCCAGTAGTAAAGCGAGAAATCCATCCTGGCAGCCGATGTGATCCGCCCATTCGAGACCAGCGCCCGGTTCTCATCCGAGGAAATCACCACTTTAAAACCACGCGCCAGCGTCCAGAACAGCTCCAGCACCGAGATATCAAACGACAGCGAGGTCACCGCCAGCCAGCAGCCAGGCCCGTTTTCCTGCCCGGCCCCGATCCGCTGATCCATGCCGGTAAAGAAATTCGCCACATTGCGATGCTCGACCTGCACGCCCTTGGGCCGCCCCGTCGAGCCAGAGGTATAGATCATATAGGCGACATCTGCAGGGCTGACGCCGCTTTGCGGGTTGGCCTCTGGCGCAGTCGCCAGACGCGGATCGCGGTCCAGCACCAGCTTTGCAACGTCCCCCGGCAGGCCCGCCAGCAGATCCGATTGCGTGACGATCACCTTGCAGCCGCTGTCCTCGGCAAACAGCGCCAGCCGTTCCGCCGGATAGGCCGGATCCATCGGCACATAGGCGCCGCCCGCCTTCAGGATGGCCAGCGCCCCCGCCACCAGATCAACGCTGCGCCGGGTCGCAAGGCCGACCAGAACCCCCGGCCCCACACCCATATCGCGCAAAACATGCGCCGCCCGGTTGGCGCGGGCGTTAAGACCCGCATAGGTCAGGCTCTCGCCCTCAAAGGCCAGAGCCACCGCATCCGGGCTGCGCAAGACGGCGGCTTCAAAGGCGGTGTGAACCATGACCCTGCGATCATGGTCCTGGTCCGTCAGGTTGAAGCCATTGATAACCTGCTCATATTCCGCAGACGTCAGCCCGGGAAGCGCGGCAGGCGGCGCCTCTGCATGCCCAGCCAGCTCACCCGCAATATAGGCAATCCGCGCCGCCAGCGCCGCCGCTGTATCCGCATCCAGCCGCCCCGCGTCCCAGAGCATCGCCCCGGGCGTCAGCACCAGCGCCGCGCCGGGCACCCCCCCCTCACCCGAGATCGCAACAGGCGGCATCACCAGCCCCGCCAGCGCCCGATCCCTGGTCATCAGATCCAAAGGCCAGCCGCTGGCAGGCCGCGCCAGTTCCGCCCGCAAAGCCGCCAATGCCGCGCCAACCGTCTCGCCCGCGATGCGCAAAGGCTGCCACGGCGCGATATAGCCGGGGCGACCTGCCGCTGCCCTGGCGAAATCGCCCGCGCTCATACCAAGCGCCCGGATACCGGCCAGCGCAAGTTCCGCCAGATCACGCGCTCCGCCAGGCCAGGCAATCTGACGCCAATCCGCAACCCCGGCCCCGCGATCCAGCGGCACCCCAACCGGATGCAGATCCTGCAATGCCGCCCGCAGCTGCGCTTCATGCGGCGCAACCGCAGCCAGATCAGCCGTCAGCGCTGCCCCCTCTTCCGCCGACAAAACAGGCAACCAGGCCGCATCCACAGACGCGGCCGAAACCGCCCCACCAGAAACCTGACAGCTCAGCCGAGCCAGCCGCACCGCCCCATCCGCGCAGGCCACAACCAGCCCATCCGCTCCGGCTGAAAGCACCGTGCCGGGCTGCCCCTCGCCCACAACTGCCGTCGCTTCACCGACATTCAGCACCTCATGTCCGGTGTCGATCTTCGCCGTCGCAACCGGGTTCCAGTAGCGCCCATGATCGAGGCCCCGCACCAGCCGCACCACCTCGGCCACAGGTCGCGTGAAATCGATCCGCCCCATTGCCACAGGCCTGTCCGCCCCGCGATGCATCACCCCCGGCACATCCGCCTGCGCCCGCGCCTCAGCGCCGCTCTCAAGCGCCGCTATCACCTCGGGGAAGCTGTCCAGGCCTTCCTCAAAACAGCGCGTGTTCAGCGTCAGCGCCGTCTCATCCGGGGCCAGATCAAACCGCCGCTCGGCCAGGATGCGCCCCTGATCGACGCCGCCCTCAATCAGATGCCAGGTCACGCCATGCCGGGCCTCACCGCCCAGGATCGCCCAGACCGGCGCATTCAGCCCGGCATGTTCGGGCAAAGGCCCATCGTGGAAATTCACCGCCCCCTTGCCTGCCCGCGCCAGCACATCGCCCCGCAAGAGCCGCAGATTGGCAACCGAGAGGATCCAGTCCGCCGCCGGCAGATCCGCCAGATCACAAAGCGCGATCCCCCCGGCCCGCGCCCAGTCCCGCAGCGCAGGCGCCTCGCTGACCACCGCGACGATCTTATGGCCCCGCGCCAGCCACAGCGCCCCGCATTCGCGGGTCAGAGTCTCATTGCCGATCAGAATTGCGCTTTGGCTCATATCTCTTCTTCCCTGCTTTGCGGCATCGCCGCCCAGAGCGGTAAATCATGTTCAGGCGTCGCCCCTTCGGGCATGGGCGTCATGCCAAAGCCGCGCCGCATATCGTGCGCGACCAGATCGCGCAGGTAATGCGGCGGATCCATCCGGTCGCGCCCGCGCTGCACCAAAAGCCGCGCCCGCCAGATCAGCCCGCCAAGCGCCGCAAACACCGTCGCCGCCGCCGCATAGGCACGACCATGGTTCTTGGCGAAATAATGCAGCCTGGAATCCAGCCAAAAGCCCGGAATCCGCTGCCAGCGCCCCATACCTGTCGAGACTGATCCGATATGCGCCACCCGGCTTTCTGGCACATAATCCGTGGGCCATCCGGCGCGGGACGCCCTGAGGCAAAGATCCGTCTCTTCGTAATAAAGGAAGAACCGCTCATCAAAGAGGCCGATCTCTTCCAGCACATCCATCCGCATCATCAGGCTGGCCCCCGCCAGCCAGTCCACCCGGGTGACCGATGCCAAAGGCGGCATCGCCACCATGCTGTTTTTCATCGCCTTTGAGACCAGTCCCAGCCGGATATGGCGCTCAAAATCATTCAGCGCGGTCGGATAGCGAAAGGCGGTGTGATGCGGCGTGCCATCCTCGCCATGGATAAAGCTGCCCGCAAATCCGGTGCCGGGGTTCTGGTCCAGATGATCGCGCAAGACCCGTATCGCATCCGGCGCAGGAAAGGCGTCCGAGTTCAGGATATAGACATAGTCAGGCCGCACCCCACCCGGAAACCCGGGCGGCAGACCTGCGCGGATACCGACATTATTGCCCGCGCCGAAACCGCCATTGCGCCCTGACTGCAGCACCCGAACCGGGGTCTCGCCCTGGTCCCAGCCACGCGCAGTGACCGCCTTTTCCATCACCTCAAACGAGCCATCCCCCGAGGCGTTATCCACGATGGTAATCGCGCCCCGGACACCCTGCATCGCCGCCAGCGCGCTCTCGGCCGAGCGCAAACTCATCTCAGCCGAGCGCCAGTTCAGAATGATCGTCAGAACGCTTGCCATCACTTTGCCTTCACTCTGCAGCCGTTGCCGCATCTGCACTGGCCCTGCCTGCTGTGGCCCTGCCTGCTGTGGCCCCGTCTGCCTTGGCCCGGTGTGCCTTGACCGCACCGTCATCGCGCAGATCCAGCGCCTCCAGCATCCTGGCCAGGTTTGCAGCCAGCACGCGGACATTGGGCTCCAGCACCATGGAATCGTGATCGCCCGGCACTTCGACCACCTGCAGCACGGGCGCGAAACGCGTCAGGTCATTGTCCTCAAAGACATATTCCTTCGCCGCCGAGACCCATTTCCCGCCCGAGACCTGCCAGTGACGATCCAGCGCCGGACGGTAAAGCACCGTCGCGCCCTCGTGCTGCGTCATCTGATAGCGTGGCAAAGCGGCGCGGAAAGCGGCCTCAATGGCGCGATTGTGGAAGCCCTCTTCCTCGGCGGGGGTGGCCCGCTTGCGCCGCTCCCATTCCATACGGTTTTTCGCCCATTCGGCCAGATAGCCCGGTCCTTTGCGCCGCAGCTCGGCCAGTTTGATCAGCGCCCTGTCGCGGCGGCTAAGCCCTGGGCGCATCGGCAAAGGCGTGTCCAGCAGCACCAGCAGCGCGACCTCTTCGCCCGCCTCACGCAGCTGGCGCGCCATCTCCCAGGCGATCAACCCGCCGCCGGAAAAGCCGCCAAAGCGGTAGGGGCCATGCGGCTGCACCTGCCGCAGCTCGGCCAGATAGTCGCGGGCCGCGAGGGTGAAGTCCTCATGCGGCTGATCCTCGCCGAAAAGGCCCCGCGCCTGCAGGCCATAGAAGGGCCGGTCACGCCCGATCAGCTGCGCCAGATGACGCAGGTTCAGCACATTGCCAAACATCCCCGAGACCAGGAAGAAGGGCGTCTTGCCGCCCCCCCTCTTGCCATCGGCCATCTGCACCAGATGCGTGAACCGCCGCGCAGGCTGCGCCGTATCAGACCGCCCGCTGCCCAAAGACGCAGCGCCCGGCGCGCCATCGCCCTGCGGCTGATCGGTCGCATCGGGCAGGCCCGCCGCCTCACGGATCAGCCGGGCGCAGGCCGCGATCGTCGGGGCCTCGAAGAGAACCGAGATCGGGAAATCCACCGCCCAGGTCTTTTTAACCATCGCAAAAAGGCGCACCGCAATCAGGCTGTGGCCGCCGAGGTCGAAGAAATTATCCTCGACGCCCACCTGGCCCACCCCCAGCAGATCCTGCCAGAATCCGGTCAGCACGCGCTCGGTCTCATCACGCGGCGCGATATAATCGGTGTCGAGATCGGGGCGCTCAAAGCTCTGGCCCTGTTTGCGCGGGGCCTCGACCAGGGCGGTCTGACGCATCAGCGCCGGCAGATCCAGCGAAGAGACGATGATCTGCGCCAGCCCGCCTTGCTGCCCCGCCGCCACAGCGCGGCCAAAGGCCTCTGCCCCCTCATCAGGCCGGATGCCCTGACGATAGGCGGTCAGCAACCGCTCTTCGGCGGGCGAGGGCTGCGGCAAGGCGGTGCTTTCCGCCTCCAGCAGGCGCGGATCCGGGGGCGCGATCTGCAAAGGCCCATCCAGGCGGCGAATAGTAAAGCCCCGAATCTCAGCCAGAACCCGCCCGTCAGGCGTGGCAAGCGTGATGTCAAACACCGCCGTCGGGCGGTCGGCAGCATTCGGGCCGGCATTGCGGATATGGCTGATCAGCGCAGGCTCCAGCGGCGCAAAAAACCGGGCTGAGGCATAGCCCAAAGGCACCCAAAGCCGATCCGGCTGATAGCCCGCGATCAGCCCCATCGCCCAGCCGGTGGCCAGATCCAAAAGCGCCGGGTGCAGATGCCACCCCTCAGCAGGCTCATCACGGAAGGGCGCGGCCAGCGACAATTCCGCCAGCCCCTCATCCACACCAAAGGCCTGGGACCGCAGCACATGCCAGCGCGGGCCAAAGCGCAAAAACGCCTCTTGCGGGCTGGTCAGCCAGGCCTCGGCGCCACCCTCACGCGGTTGCGCCTCTTCCCGCGCGCGAAGCCGCGCCGCGATTGCTGCGGGGTCGATCCCCGCTGCAATCGCATCCGGTGCAACAGATAACACCCGCCCCGTCGCATGCGTCAGCCAGCCATCACGCCCCTGAACCTGCAGCCGCGACTGAACCTCAAACGCGTAAGCCTCTCCCTCAGGCAGCAGCCGCACCCGCAACTCGCGCGTCTCACCATCGGCCAGATCCAGCGCGGCAAGGAAAGTCAGATCGCGCAGCTCGATCCCATCCGGGCCAAAGCCAGCCGCCCCCGCCTCTGGCCCGCCACCAGCCGCCAACCGCACCTCTGCCAGCCAGGCCTCAGCCACCAGCTGCAAATAGCCGGTGCCGGGCAGCAGTGCCTGGCCCTCTTTGGTGCGGTGCCCGTCAAAGATCCAATCCGCCGCATCGGCCCTGGCAAAGAACACCCGGTTCCCGGCCTGATCATATCCCGCCTCAGCGAGCATCGCGCCCGCCCGCGGCGCCAGCGGCACCCGGGGGGCCTCAGGGCGGCCCATCCGCTCGCCCAGGCTGTCAGCCGCCATGCCGACGCCCTGCCAGATCCCCCAGTCCAGCGCCACAATTCGACGCCGCGCCGCATAGCGCCGCCCATCTGCGCCATCTTCGGCCCCATTCGCCCTTTGCGCGAAAGCGTTCAGATATTCATTCGCCGCCACATAATCGACCTGGCCCGCAGGCCCGGTCACCGTCGAGCTTGACGAAAACAGCACCATCAGCGCGATGCTGCCATCCGGGAACACCCGGTCCAGAACCCCTGTTCCATGCAGTTTTGGCGCGAAAACCTCTGCAACCGCCCCCGGCTCTTTGGCCAGAAGCGGGCCATCCGCCACCATCCCAGCCGCATGGATCACCGTATGCACCGGGCCAAAACCGGCCTCGGCCTGATCGCGCGCCGCCTGCATCTGCGCCAGATTGGCCACATCCGCCGCCAGCACCTGCACCCCGGCACCGCTTAAACCGGCACCGCTTACCCCGTCAGCCAGTGCCTCCAGCCGTTCCAGCGCGAGGATCCGGCGCGAGACTGGATCGCCGGGCGCATGGCGGACCAGCCAGGCCGCCCGCGCCGGCCCCTCGGGCAAAGTGCTTCGCGCGATCAGCGTCACCCTTGCGCCATAGCGGCGGATCATATCCTCGGCAATCGTCAGCCCGATGCCACCGAAACCGCCCGTAATCAGCAGATGCGCGCCCTGGGGCAGATCAATCTGCGCCTCTGGCAAGGGCGCGGGCCGCAGCCCCAACTGGTAACGCCGCCCGCCCCGCAGCGCGAAAGCCTGGCCGCTTTCGTGATCCGACAGCGCCTCTTCCAGAACTGCGTCAACCAGCGCCTGGGGCAAAACCTCACCCCGTTTCAGAGCGGGCAGTTCAAGATCCAGCTGCGACAGCACCAGCCCAGGAAGCTCTTTGCCCGCGACCAGCACCGGCCCGCGCAAAAGCGCCTTTTCCGGCCAGCGCAGGCCCGAGCCCTTCACCGCCGCCGCGCCATTGGTCAGGAAGGTCAGCCGCAGCCCATCCGTCAGATCCTCTCCCGCCAGCGCCTGCAACAGATAGAGCGCCGACCAGAAGCCCTGCTCGACTATCCTTTGGGCAAAATCCGATCCGGGGCGGAAACTCTCGTCTTTGGTCAAAAGCCAGCCATGCACGATCCGCGCAGGGGCCAGATCAGCCGCCAGCAGATCACGGATCAGCGCCTCATACCCCTCACGCCCCTGCTCTGGCGCAAGGCTATAGCGGCTGGCCGAGTGGCGGCGGTAGCCATCGCCCGGCGTGATCCGCGCAACGCGATGGCCTGCTGCCTCAAGCCTGGTGGCAAGCGCGGCGCAAAGCCCGGCATCATCCTCGAATATCGCCCAGGTCTGCGCCGGGGCGGCGGCCAGGTCATCAATGTCAAAGCTGGCGGCCGCCGCGCTCCAATGTGGTTTCCAGCCCCAATCGGTCAGATCCCCCATGCGGGCGGGGGCCTCTTCGCGCGGCGCTGCAGCCGCGCCGGGCGCGATGAAATAGGGTTTGCGCTGGAAGGCATAGCCCGGCAGCGGCACCCGCTTGCGCCTGCGCCCGCCCCAGATCGGGGCCCAGTCCACCGCCACACCGCAAGCCCAAAGCCGCGCGATCGAGCCGATCAGCCAGGCATCATCGGCGATCTTCTGTTCAGGATGGCGCAGCGCAGGCACCACCTGGCCCGGCGCCACCCCATTCGCCCCCGCCAGCGATGAAAGCGCCCGGCCCGGCCCCATCTCGATATAGACGCGGCCCGGCGTGGCGGTCAGATGCGCCAGCCCGTCGCGGAAGTTCACGGTATTGCGCAGATGCGCGACCCAGTAATCGGGGCTGGTCGCCTGATCCGCAGCCAGCACCTGGCCCGTGCGGTTCGAGATGATCGGGATCTGCGGCGCGGAAAGCCGGATCCCGCGCAGATAATCGCCAAACGCCCCCAGGATCGGATCCAGCATCCGGCTATGGGCGGCGATATTGATGGCGATGCGCTGCGTCTCGACCTCATCCGCCAGGAGCCGCGCCGCCAGCGCATCAAGCGCCGCATCCGGGCCAGAGACCACGCAAAGCCCCGGCGCATTGACCGAGGCCATATCCAGATCATCGGCCCAATAGCGGGCCAGATCAGCCTGCGACAGCGGCACCGAAAGCATGCCGCCCGCAGGCACCGTGTCAAACAGCCGCCCCCGCAGCAGCACCAGCCCGATGCAATCCTCGAACGACATCACGCCCGCCAGAGCCGCGGCGGTATTCTCGCCCATTGAATGACCGATCAGCGCGGCGGGGCGGAGGCCCCAGCTCTCATAAAGCTTTGCCAGCGCATATTCGGTGATCATGATCAAAGGCAGCTGGGCCGAGGGCTTTTTCAGCGCCTCATCCGCCGCTTTCTCTGCGCCGGGCGCGGGCAACCACAGCGCCCTGATGTCATAATCCAGCTGCGGCTGCAGGATAGAAAGGCCGCGCTCCATCCAGTCGCGGAAGACCGGCTCGGTCTCGTAAAGATCACGCGCCATGCCCGCAAACTGCGCCCCGCCACCGGGGAACATGAAGACGGTCTCGGGGTCGTCACCCAGGTAATCATGGTTAAAGACCAGGCGCGGATTGGCCCCTTCCAGAAGCGAAGCCGCCTCTGCATGGCTTTGCGCCACGATCACCCGGCGTTTCTCGAACGCGCGGCGGCCCTCTTTCAGCGTCCATGCCACATCGGCCAGCGGCTGATCAGGATGGTCGCGCAGATGCGCCGCCAGCCGCGCTGCCTGCCCGTCCAGCGCCGATTTTGAGCGCGCCGAGAGCACCAGCGGCTGGAACGGCCAGTCGCTTTCCTCTGACGCGGCGACTGCAGGGGCCTCTTCCAGCACCGCATGGGCATTGGTGCCGCCGACGCCCAGGCTGTTGACGCCCGCCCGCAGCACAGGCGCATCCCAGGGCTTCAGCCGGTCATTGACGTGAAAGGGCGAGGTCTCAAAATCAATCGAGGGGTTCGGGGCCTCAAACCCCAGGCTCGGCGGCAGCTCACGGTGATGCAGCGACAGCGCCACTTTGATCAGGCTGGCCACACCCGCCGCCGTGTCGAGATGGCCGATATTGGTTTTGACCGAGCCGATGCCGCAATGGCCGATCCGGTCGGTGGTCTCGCGGAAGGCCTCGGTCAGGGCGGCAACCTCGATCGGATCGCCCAGATAGGTGCCGGTGCCATGGCATTCGATATAGGTGACCGTATCGGCGGTGACGCCCGCGATGGCCTGGGCCTCGGCGATGCAGGCCGATTGCCCATCGACCGAGGGCGCCAGATAGCCCGCCTTGGCCGCGCCGTCATTGTTGATCGCCGTGCCCTTCAGGATCGCCCAGATATGATCGCCGTCGCGGATCGCATCAACGGCGCGGCGCAGCACCACACAGCCCGCGCCCGAGCCGAACACCGTTCCTTGCGCGCGGTGGTCGAAGGCGTGGCAATGGCCATCGGGCGAAAGGATCTCGCCCTCCTGGAACAGATAGCCCCTGGCATGCGGCAGCTCGATGGTGACGCCACCCGCCAGCGCCATATCGCATTCGCCGCTCAGCAGCGCCTGAGCCGCGTAATGAATGGCGACGAGACTGGTGGAACAGGCGGTCTGGACGTTGACCGACGGGCCTTTGAGATCAAGGATATGGCTGGCGCGGGTGGCCAGGAAATCCTTGTCATTTCCGGTATGGCGCAGCAGAAACATCCCCGTCTCTTCGACCAGATCCGGGTTCGAGCAGAGGTTGAAATAGAAATAAGATCCCATGCCGCAGCCCGCCCAGACGCCGATGGCGCCGGGGAATTTCTCGGGCGGGTGGCCTGCGTTCTCCAGCGCCTCCCAGGCGACCTCCAGGAACTGGCGGTGCTGGGGATCAAGGATCGCAGCCTCTTTGGGCGAAAAGCCAAAGAAATCCGCGTCGAAGTTTTCAAATCCGTCAAGGATGGCGGCCGAGGGGACGTAATTCGGCCGCTCGATCCGGGACGGGCTTTCGCCGGCAGCCAGCAGCTCTTCGCGGGAAAGAACCCGGATCGATTCAACGCCCGCCCGCAGATTGGCCCAGAAGGCGGCGATATCGGCCGCGCCCGGCAAATGCGCCGCCATCCCGACAATGGCGATGTCAGTCTCGGCCAGGCCGCCAGCTTTACGCGTCATCTCACTCATACGTCCCGTCCCGGTCGCTGCAGGTATCGGCCAGATTGCCCGCCTCAGCGCCGTCCCCAGTCCAGGCCCGGCATCCTGCCTGAATTGCAGCCGCCAGCCCTTTGATTACCCAAGCAATATAGCGCAGCCCCGCGCGAACTCATACCCTGGATACCATCGCTCCCCCTTCATCCCCAGAGCGGGAACAATGCCGCAATTTTGCCGCAATTCCGCTGCGCCAGCGGGCCGATAGCGGATGGATCAGCAGCTGCCGCCGCAAAAACAACGCTTTGACGGCCAATCAGGCGCGAGATGCCCCGTCATTCCCCGTCAGTCCGGCAACAATGCCCCCAACAATGCCCCGGATCAAATTCATGGGAACCGGGGAAACCACAGCCGCCCCCAGCCCCCCGTATTCGCCCCGTATTCGCCCCACCCAAGCCCCGCCCAGGCCCTGGCTGAGCCCTGATGCCTCAGATAATGGTGCGCCGGGGCGCGGCGGCCAGTTCGGCCTGATGTTTGGCCTGACGGGCCGCCAGCAGCGCCTCGGCATGGCCCAAAAGAGCCCCCGCCATCAGCCAGGTCAGCGGCGTCAGCGTGCCATTGGGCAAAAGATCAACCAGGTTCAGCGCCAGGATCAGCGCCACCCCGGCTGCGTGCAGCCCGACCGCGCCGGGCTTTGCCGCAGCCTCGCGGCCCAGCAGCCACAGGGGCAGGCACAAAAGCCCGAACTGGATGATATAGCCAACCCAGCCAAAAGCGCCGATGCGGATGATCCAGGCGCCGTCGGCCACCGTTTCGACCTCACCCGTCTGCGCATCATAAACAAAGCCGCGCCCATAGCCGCCCCAGCCGAACAGCGGCCGCTCGGCGGCGCGGGCCAGCAGTTTGTCCTCATTCATCAGGCGGTAGCCGAAGCTTTGGGCGCGATCCTCGCTAAGCCCGTCAGCAATGTCTGAGATCGCATCGACCGGCACCAGATGCGCCCCGCGCAGCAAGGGGTAAAGGATCACAATCGCCGCCAGCAGCCCCGTCACCGCCAGGATCTGCCGCGGGTTGGCCAGAAAGGCCAGCGGCAGCGCTGCCAGCGCATAGGCGATGGGGCCAAAGCTTTTGCACAGGATCAGAAGCGCACAGACCAGCAGGAACACCGGCAGCTGCCAGACCCGTCGCTCAGCCGGGCCGACCCGCAGCGTGATCGCCGCCGCAATCAGGCACGACAGCACGAAAAACGCCACCCACAGCCCATGGGGCATGAAGACAAAGGGCCTCCAGCCGCCAAAACGCACTGCCTGGCCGAAATCATGCTGGAAATAGCCGTAGACCCAGATGTGCAGCTGCGGCGAAAGCGCCGATTCAATCAGGATCGGCACGGTGTAAAGCAGGGCCGCAATCACCAGCGCGGTCAGCAGATCGCGCATTGCCTCGGGCGTGGCAAGATCACGCCGCGCCAGAAACATCGGCAGCAGATACATGAATTCCGTGCCGGTGATGGCGATGCTGTCATAGATCCGCATTCCCGGAATCTCTAACCCGTAGCGCAGGAAAATCGGATCGGTGTTCAGGATGGCGGTGAAAAAGGGCGAGATCAGAAAGCCCGCAACCAGCACCCGGATCAGGATATTTCCGTTGAATATCTGCAGCCTGCGCCCCAGCATCAGCCAGGACAGCAAAGCCGCCGTCAGCGCGGGCAGCATATGTTTGTTCGGATCGGGCAGCATCGGCAGGTCGATCTTTGCCAGCTCTGGCAGCACCATATAGGCCCCCAGCACCGACCAGATCAGCGCCCGCCCCGGCCCCATCCGGCTGTAGAAAAGCCAGACCATCGCAGGCCAGGACAAAAGCGCCAGCAAGGCAATGGTGGATGACATCTGGCTCCTGCGGCGCTTTGATCGGCATGGTCTCTGGTCCGCAGTCTTTAGCACAGGCAGCCGCGCTCTGCCACGCACCGCCACCGGCAGGCAGCGGGTCTGGCAGCGCGTTTCGGCGCAAAGAATGGAAACATTCTGTTGCCACCTGGCCGGATCGCGCATTCCCCGTCGCCTTGGCATCGCCCTGACGCTATGCTGCGGCCTGGCCCGGCGGGGCCAGATCCCGACAGGAGCCCTGCGCTTGCGCTTTACCTTTGACCAAAGCCCCTCACCCGTGACGATCCGCGTGACCCATGCCGGGCGGCAGGCGCTGCTGGATGATGTGGCGGCGCATCTGGCGGCGGGGCGTGGCTTTGCGCTGGCAACGATCAACCTGGATCACCTGGTCAAGCTGCAGCGCGATCCGGGGTTTCGCCAGGCCTATGCGGCGCAGGATATGGTGGTCGCCGATGGCAATCCGATCGTCTGGCTGTCAAAGCTGGCGGGAAAGCCGGTCGCGCTTTTGCCCGGATCCGATCTGGTGCTGCCCCTTTGCCAGCTGGCGGCGCAGGCGGGGCTGCCGGTCTCGATGCTGGGGGCAACCGCGCCCGCGCTGGCCGAGGCCGCAGACCGGCTGTCAGCCAGCATTCCGGGCTTTCGCACCGGGCTGCTGATCGCGCCGCCGATGGGCTTTGACCCCGAGGGCCCGCTGGCCCGTGACGCGCTTTCGCAGCTGGCGGCCCTTGGCCCGGGCCTGTGCCTGATCGCGCTTGGGGCCCCCAAGCAAGAGCGCTTTGCCGCCCTTGGCCGTCAGCTGGCGCCGCAATGCGGCTTTGCCTCGGTCGGTGCGGGGGTTGAGTTCATCTCGGGCGATCAGAAACGCGCCCCGCTTTGGGTGCGGCGGATTGCGATGGAATGGGCCTGGCGGGCGCTGTCAGCCCCGCGCCGCCTGGTCCCGCGCTATGCGGCCTGTTTTGCGATCCTGCCCGGCCAAATCGTCAGTGCCCTGCGCCAGCGCGGCGGCTAAGCGGCTATTTATACTCGATCAGCCCGCGTTTGCGCCCGCGCAGACGGTCCAGGTAAAAGCCAATCGCGCCAATAGCTTCGGGGAATTTCCCCAGCACGGTGAAGAAGGCCGCCTCGCGCCCTGCCCGCCCCTCATGGCGCAAGCGCCAGGCCAGCCGCGCCACCTGCAAGGGCCAGGCCAGCGCCAGCAAAAGAAACGCCGGATGGATCAGCGCCAGCGCCACCACCGATAGCGGCAGCCCCGCGCCCCAGATCAGCGCCCGCCGCGCCTCGCGCCGCCAGTGGCGGTCGGGGCCAGCCCCATGCAGCGCCGCCCCTTCGGCAAAGGCATAGCCCGCCCGTTTCGTGCGCCGCCACCATTGCGGGAAACGCGTCATCGCCGCGTCATGCAGCGTCATTTCCGCATCGATGCGCCAGATCTGCCCGCCTTTGCGGCGCAGACGCTGGCAAAGTTCAGGCTCTTCGCCGGCGATCAGATCCTCGCGGTAAAAACCCACCGCCTGCAAAGCCTGCCAGCGCATCAGCGCATCACCACCGCAAGCCAGAGCCTCACCCACGGGCGTATTCCACTCGCGGTCACACAGCCGATTGTAGACCGAGGCCGCGGGATAGCGCTCACGCCGGCGCCCGCAGATGACCACCGCGCCGCTATGGGCCGCAAAGCCCTGCAAAGCGGCCGCGATCCATCCGGGGTCCAGCTCGCAATCGCCATCCATCAGCTGCACGAAATCAGGCGGGTCTGCAGCCAGCGCGGCAAGGCCCGCATTGCGCGCCCGCGCGGCCGTGAAGGGGCGTGTCAGATCCAGCGCCACCACCTCTGCCCCCATTGCCGCCGCCAGCGCCTGCGAGCCATCGGTCGAGCCGCTGTCGACATAGATCACCCGGCGCACACGCCCGCCCCCCGCCCGCAAAGAGGCAAGAGCGATGCGCAGCCGCTGGCCCTCGTTGCGGCCGATCACCACCGCATCAATCACCACCGCGTCAGGCTGCATCGGATTGGGCAGCACCGGATTGGGCTGCACCGGATCGGATAACACCGCATCAGGCGACGCCGGATTTTCACCGGGGCCTGTGGCCGAAGAGACGGGGGCGGGATCAACGGAATTTGTCATCGCCAAAGGCCTAGGCTGCGGCTGCGGCAGTGTCAAAGCCCGCTTTTCCCGCGCTCGCCTGCATGGCTGATCCAGGGTCGCTTTGCCCGGCCCGGCCGCCCCCCTGTGCAGGGTCTGCGCCCCCTGCCCGGGCTTTCTTTTTCACGGTCAATCTGCTAAAGACAGACCTCTGGGCGGGGGCCCGGTCTGTGTCTCTCTTTCCGGCGCCAGCTGCGGCGACGGCTTGTGTATCAGGGTGTCCATCCGGTGCCGTGCCTGCCTTGTGGCGGGATCAGTTTTAACCAACGGCCGCGTCCGACGCAGCCGCCACCGGAACCGGAAGCGACCATGAGCCACCACGATATCTATGGCCCATATGGTCAAAAACCCCAGGATACAGGACTTTCCCGGATGGCCGCAGACGAAGATGATCAGGATCACAGCCGGGATCGCAGCCCCGGGCAGGCCGCCCGTGCCGCCCAGATTTCCCTGTTCCGCCCCGGCCAGCCACGCATCCAGCTGCCCGTCGCACTGGACCAGCGCACCGGGCGCGAAATCTCGATTTCGCCCGCCGTCTTTGCCGCGCCGAACCCCTCGCGGATCTGGGAATCAATCAGCGAATTGCAGGTCGACCCGGCAGCGCTGGTCAGAAACGGTTTGTTCCTGAAACCAGAACACCACACAATCACCCGCTATTTCGACATGCTGCGCACCCGGATCGCCCAGGCCATGGCCAAAGAAGGCATGAGCCGCCTGGCCATCACCTCGCCGACCTCGGGCTGCGGGAAAAGCTTTGTCGCGGCCAATCTGGCGCTGTCTTTGGGGCGACTGCCCTCTTGCCGGACGGTGCTGCTGGATCTGGAGCTGCGCAGGCCCCGCCTTGCCTCGCTTTTCGCGCAGGCCTCGGCCCCGGCGCTGATCGACTTTCTTAACGCTGAGCAACCGCTTGAGGCACAGTTCCGCCGCATCGGGCCCAGCCTGGCGCTTGGCCTGAATGGCGAAAAGATCAGCCGCCCTGCCGAGACCCTGCAGGATCCGACCGTGCTGGCCTCGCTGCAAGTGGTAAGCGATCTGCTGCAGCCCGATATCCAGCTTTTCGACACGCCGCCCGCGCTGGAATATGATGATATGATCGCGCTGACCGGCCAGGTTGATGCGGTTTTGCTGGTCGTTGACGGCACCCGCACCACCGCCGCCGAGATCACCGCCTGCGAGCGGATGTTTGAAAACCGCATCCCGCTGCTGGCGGTGGTGCTGAACCGCGCCCAGGACCGGGGCCTGCTGGGGCCCTTGTCGGGCGGCCCCCTCTCTCACCGGCTGCTGACCGCGGGGGCTGCGGCTGCGGGCCAGCTTTCTGCGCTGGTCTCGCGCATCCTTGGCCGCAAGTGAAGAACGGGATCAGGGGCTGACATGGGGCATATCCGCAATATCGAAGATCTGATCGGCTTTCTGGCCCGTCGCTGGTGGCTGATCGCCCTGGTCGCCCTGGGGGTGACCCTGCTTGCAATCAGCTATGCGATGAAACGGCCCGACAATTACACCGCCTGGGCCTCAATTGAGATCCAGACCGCCCAGGTGACGGTTCCGGTGGCGGGAACGCCTGAAACCGCCGTGGTCAATGGCTCGGCGCAGCTGGTGCAATCGCTGCAGCACCGCCTGACCACGCGGCAAAACCTGGTCACCATCATCGAGCGGCACGGGCTTTACGCCGACGCCCCCGCGATGTCGACCGAAACCAAAGTCAGCACGCTGCGCGCCGCGATCCGCTTTGACACCGTCGAGGTGACGGGCGATCCCGCCTATGGCCAGCCGACCCAGGTCTCGGCGGTGGTGATCAGCGTGCGCTTTGGCGATGCGGAAAACGCCGCCCGGATCGCCAATGATCTGGCGCAAAGCGTGGTTGATCTTTCGGCCTCGGGGCAGCTTAGCCGTGCGCGCGAAAGCCACCGTTTCCATGCGGATCGGCTGACCGCGCTCAGCGCTGAGATCCAGGCGCAAGAGGCAAAGATCATCGCCTGGCGCAACCAGAATGCCGAAATGCTGCCGCCGGTCTCAGCCACGCGGCGCGAAGAGCTGGTGACACTGGAAACCGATCTGCGCGAGCTGGACCGCGAAGCGCTGCTGATCACCGAGGAACGCCGCCGCATCGCCGCGCGTGAAAATCTGCGCCCCACCGACCGCCAGCGCCTGCTGGAACTGGACGACCAGACCACCCTGAACCAGGGCCAGCAGGATGTGCTGCGCAACCGCGCCGCCACCATCGAGGCCGGGCTGGCAGGGGTGGCGGTGGCCGAGCGCGGCCTCGCCGATCTTGAACGTGATCTCGGCCAGATCCAGCGCAACTTCGACCAGGCCAGCGACGCGCTCGCCGAGGCCGATGCCCAGGTTCGGCTGGCCGAGCGCCAGCAGGGCGAGCGTTTTGGCATTCTGGACCGCGCGATCACCCCCGAACATGCCGACGGCCCGCGCCGCAAGACCTTTGTGATGGCAGGCGCGGTCGCCGGGATCCTGGCGGGGGTCATCCTGGCGTTCCTGCTGGATTTGCTGAAACCGATCATCCGCACCTCGCGCCAGATGGAGCGTGAGCTGAACCTGCGCCCGATCATCGCCCTGCCAGAGCTGCGCAGCTCTGCGCGAAAAGGCCACTGGCACCTGAACTGACAACAGGCGCTGAGAGGGGCGTTCAGCGCCCACGTCGAAAGCAACCATGCGGGAACCATGCGGGGCCCGGGGCATCCCCCAGGGCCCATGCTTTATGCGCGACAGCCCTGTTCACCTGCGGGCAGCCCCACCTTCGCTTTCGCCCGCGCCTTCGCCCGCGCCTGCATTCGCATGATAAGAAACCGGACCGGGCAAAGGTTTGCGCAGACAAAGAAAAACCCCCGTCACCGCTGACGGGGGGGCATCAATCTGATCTGACCGTGCTTCGCCAAACCCCTGAACGGGTCCTCAGCAGCCGGTGCCGCGCAAGACCACGCCGACCGTCCGCGCCAGGATCGTCAGATCGGATTTCAGCGACAGCTGCTCTTCATAGATCGCGTCGAATTCGGCCCGCGCCTCAAAGGTTGTGCGATTGCGGCCGGCGGTCTGCCAATAGCCGGTGACGCCCGGGCGCAGCGCGTAATAGGCGGTGCCGGGATAGATCTCACGCTGGCTCAGCATCATCGGGCGCGGGCCGACCAGGCTCATATCGCCGATGAACACATTCCAAAGCTGCGGCAGCTCATCCAGTGACGAGCGGCGCAGGAAATGGCCAAAGGGCGTGATGCGCGGGTCATGGCGCAGCTTTTGCGTGCTGTCCCACTCGGCCCGGGCCTCAGGATTGGCGGCCAGCCAGGCCTCAAGCCGCTGATCGGCATCGATCACCATCGAGCGCAGCTTCCACATGCGGAAAGGCCTTCCGCCCCTGCCCACCCGCATCTGCGTGTAGAAAGGCCGCCCGCCATCGCGGGCCACCATGATCGCCAGCATCAGCACCATAGGCAGGATGATCGGCACAGCCGCCAGAATCGCCAGGATATCCAGCGCCCGCTTAAAGAAATTTCTGTAAAGGCCACCCCTGCGAGGCAGCTTCACAGCAGGCTCGCATTCGGCAGGCAGGGCCCGCAACACCGACGACGCGCCCCCGGCGCGTGTGGACTTTGCTGAGATGATCGACATTTTAATGCCCGATCAACAAAAAGGTCTGACCAGACACAACAAAACGCCCCCGAGGCGCGCAGAAGCCCCCGATGTCAACCTTTGGCAGAACGTCAAACTTCATAATAGCACTCGGTCAGAATGCCCCCAGAGACATATTACCCCAATCGAAGGCCGGGGGGGAAGCGAGATCGCCTTGTGTTCACCACAATTCGGACGCATTTCGCCAAAATTTTGCCAGATCAAGCGCCCAATTATTGCCGCTGACCTTAATCTCTACGCATTTCATCCTCAGCGCGCCCAAAACAGCGCCGATAGCGCCTTTCCAGACCAGGCCGATTCGTCATCAGCGCCGCATGCGACCTGTCTGCCAGTATGAAGCCATTGTTTCTATTGCGGAAACCAAAAACCAATTTCGGCCAGACTGACCCTGAGAAGTTGCCAAAGCACGATCGCAGTCAAACAGCGCCTGTCACTGACATCAATGACGCAAAGATGTCATCAGGGGCCCTTACAGCGGCGGGGTGCCACGCAACCTGAGGAAGGTCAGCGAGATCAGCGCCGTAATCCCCGCGAGGCTATAGGCAAAAATCCAGGCAAGCGGCGGATGCCCGGCGATGACCGAGGCCATCAGCACGAAAACCGCAAAAGCAACGGAAAGAGTAAGGTGTCCTGCAACCATGATCCTGGGCGGTTCCCTCTTTGTCACTGTTACTTACCGGGCAAACGTCACTACATCTTCCGCAACACCCCAGAAGTTTCACACAATGACTGCGGGTTGCAATTGTTTGCAAGGACGCAGCCACCCCGGGGATAATCGCAGATTACCTGCCGATTAGTTAACAATACCTAAAGATTTCGCAAGTTGCCTTCGCATTCCGGCCCCGAAAACGGGTCAGATTTCTGATCTTTCGCGAAGATTGTCTGCAATTCACTCGTCGTGCAGACCCGCGAGGTAGCTGCCATAGTCATTTTTGCCGAACAGCTTTGCACGGGCGGCAAGCGCCTCGCGGCTGATCCAGCCCTGACGGAAGGCGATCTCATCGGGCGAGCCGACCTGCAGCCCCTGGCGCATGGTCAGGGTGCGCACGAAATTCCCCGCATCCAGCAGGCTGCCATGGGTGCCGGTGTCCAGCCAGGCATAGCCGCGGCCCATCCGCTCGACCCGCAGATTGCCCTCTTCGCGGTAAATCTCCAGCAGATCCGCGATTTCCAGCTCGCCACGCGGCGAGGGTTTTACCCGCCGCGCCAGCTCGGGCGCGCGACCGTCGAGGAAGTAAAGCCCGGTCACCGCGAAATTCGAGGGCGGGTCTTTGGGCTTTTCAATGATCGCCCGCACATTGCCGTCACGGTCGAAATCGACGACGCCATACCGCTCGGGGTCAGAAACGTGATAGCCAAACACCGTGCCGCCCGTTTCCCGCGATGAGGCCGCGGCCAGCACCTCGGGCAGGCCGTGGCCAAAGAAGATATTGTCGCCCAGCACCATCGCCGACGGGCTTCCGCCCAGGAAATCCTCGGCCAGCAGATAGGCCTGGGCCAGACCGTCGGGCGAGGGCTGGGTGATCCAGGTCAGGCTAAGCCCCCATTGGCTGCCATCGCCCATCAGCCGCTGGAACTGCGCCTGATCGTCAGGGGTGGTGATGATCGCAATCTCGCGGATGCCGCCCAGCATCAGCACCGAGAGCGGGTAATAGATCATCGGCTTGTCATAAAGCGGCAAGAGCTGCTTTGAGACGCCCATGGTGATCGGGTAAAGCCGCGTGCCCGAGCCGCCGGCCAGAATGATGCCCTTGCGTGTCATGCGCCCAGCTCCTTCAGAACATCCGAAAGCCCGGCCCGCCAGTCGGGGCGCGGAACAGAAAATGCCGCCTGCAGTGCCGAACAATCCAGCCGCGAGTTCAGCGGACGCGCAGCAGGCGTTGGATAGGCGCTGGTCGGGATGCCATTGATCTGGCACGAAAGCCCCGCCTGCGCCATGATCTCACGGGCGAAATCGGCCCAGGTGGTATCGGGGGCGCCTGCGAAGTGATGGGTGCCGCCCTCAGCGCCCGCAGCCATCGCCCGCGCAGCCGTGATCAGCGCATCGGCGATTGCAGCGGCAGGGGTAGGCCCGCCATGCTGATCGGCAACCACGTTCAGACTGTCACGCTCACGCCCCAGCCGCAGCATGGTTTTCACGAAATTCGCCCCATGGGATGAAAACACCCAGGAGGTGCGCAGGATCAGATGCCGGGCACCGCTGGCGCGGACCGCCTCTTCGCCCTGCAGTTTGGTGCGCCCGTAAGCGCCAAGCGGGCCAGTCGCATCGCCGGGGCGGAAGGGCTGATCGCCCGCGCCGGAAAAGACGTAATCGGTCGAGATATGCAGGAAGGGGATCCCGGCTTTCGCGCAGGCCCCGGCCATGGCGGCGGGGGCATCTGCATTGACGACCTTCGCCGCCGCTTCCTCGGTTTCGGCCTTGTCCACGGCGGTCCAGGCGGCAGCGTTGATCACCAGTTCTGTCCGCCCGTCCAGAATGGCCGCCGCGCAGCTGGCGGGGTCTGAGAGATCCGCATAATCGCGGCCAAGGAACACCGGCTGGAAATCAGCGGGCATGCGGCGGGCCAGTTCCGTTGCCACCTGGCCGGTTTTTCCAAAGACCAGAACCTTCATGCTTTCACACCCAGCCTGGTGCCGACCCCCTTGCGGGCCAGCAGCGGCTGCCACCAGGCCTCATTGCTCAGATACCAGTCGACGGTGCGCTCCAGCCCCTCTTCAACCGTGACCGAGGGCCGCCATCCCAGCTCCTCGCGGATGCGCGAGGGGTCAATCGCATAGCGCGCATCATGGCCAGGGCGGTCGGTCACAAAGGTGATCTGATCGGCGTAAGAGCCCGAGGCTTTGGGCCGCTTGCGATCCAGGATCGCGCAAAGCGTCTGCACCAGCTGCAGATTGGTGCGCTCATTCTCGCCACCGATATTGTAGCTGCGGTTCAGCTGGCCCTTTTCCACCACCAGCAGCAAGGCATCGGCGTGATCCTCGACATAAAGCCAGTCGCGGATGTTGGACCCATCGCCGTAAATCGGCAGCGGTTTTCCGGCCAGCGCGTTCAGGATGATCACCGGGATCAGCTTTTCGGGGAAGTGGAACGGCCCGTAATTGTTCGAGCAATTCGTCAGCACCACCGGCAGGCCGTAGGTCTCGGCCCAGGCGCGCACCAGGTGATCCGAGGCCGCCTTTGACGCCGAATAGGGCGAGCGCGGATCATAGGCGGTCGTTTCCGTGAACTTCACCGCCGGGTCATGCGGCAGCGATCCGAAGACCTCATCGGTGGAAATATGGTGAAAGCGGAAGCTGTCGGGCCTTCCGGCCTGCTGCCACCAGGCCCGCGCGGCCTCCAGCATATTATAGGTGCCGGTGATATTCGTCTCAACGAAATCGCCCGGCCCGTCGATCGAGCGATCCACATGGCTTTCCGCCGCCAGATGCATCACGGCATCGGGCTGATGTTTGGCAAAAATCCGGTCCAGCGCGGCACGGTCACGAATGTCCGCCTGATCAAAGGCATAAAGCGGGCTATTGCCGACCGAGGCCACATTTTCCAGACAGGCTGCATAGGTCAGCGCATCGACATTCACGACGCTATGGCCGCGCGACACCGCCAGCCGCACCACGGCCGAACCGATAAAGCCCGCGCCACCCGTTACCAGCAGTTTCATAGGCTTACCTCATAGCGAAACGGACGGGCCGCGTCTTTCAGCAGGGGGGCGACGCGGTCCTTGTCAGACAGCACCGGCGCGGCGCCATTCAGCCCCCAGTCGATGCCGATTTCCGGGTCATCCCAGCGAACCGCGCCATCACATTCGGGCGCATAGAAATCCGAGCATTTATACTGCACCTCGACATCATCGGTCAGGGTCAGAAAACCATGCAGGAACCCTTTGGGCACCAGCAGCTGACAGCCGTTTTCCGCCGTCAGCTCTTTGGCGACCCATTGGCCAAAACGGGGGCTGCCCTCACGAAAATCCACCGCCACATCCAGGATCGCGCCGCGCGTGCAGCGCACCAGCTTGTCCTGGGCATGCGGCGCAGACTGATAATGCAGGCCGCGCAAAGTGCCCTTCGCTGCCGAGAAAGAGTGGTTGTCCTGCACCCAGTCAATCGCAATCCCGGCCTCTTTCA
The DNA here is from genome assembly GCF_013155295.1 of Pseudogemmobacter hezensis. GTDB lineage: Bacteria > Pseudomonadota > Alphaproteobacteria > Rhodobacterales > Rhodobacteraceae > Pseudogemmobacter > Pseudogemmobacter hezensis. The sequence continues at coordinate 346,120 of NZ_JABJXT010000001.1, forward strand.
TACGCAGGGCGCTGAAGGTCTCGGTGAACCAGCCACGCGCATCGCCAAAGCGGCGCGGCGTCAGCAGGAGAACCTCTGGAAGGCTGGTGGCCTCGGTCTGCATGTCAGTTCCTGTCTTTCATCGTCTTCGGCACCGCGGCTGCCTGGTCCAGGCATCGGCCTTGTGCATCTCTGTTCTGTCTATCCGAAAAGCGCCGAAAGTGCGGCATGATGCGTGCCAACTATCGCCAGAATCATGACAATAGTCAAAATCGCGGCGATCAGATCATGGCGGGGATCCCAGGCCTGATGCCTGCGGGCCAGCGCGATCAGGAACGGATGCGTCAGCGCCAGCGCCAGCCCCTGGGCCAGCAGCGCCCCGCCCAGCCCCCCAAGCCCCGCGCCGCAGATCAGCGCCAGGGTCTGCAACAGGGCGCGCATCGCCTGGACGCGGAAAAACCCCTTGCCATCCCCCGCCGCCAGCGCCGCCTGATCATAGGTCAGCCCGATCAGCATCGGCATCTGCGCCATGGCCACCGCCGTGATGATCGCGCCGACATCGGCATAACGCGCGTCATACAAAAGCCCCGCAATCAGCGGCCCGCAAAGCGCCATGCCCCCCATGACAATCAGCATCGGCATGGTCAGCCCATCGCGCAGCATCCGCAGCTTTTTCGCCCCCGCCGGATCGGGATGGGCGACCAGCTCGCGGTAGATCGGGATCATGATCCGCGTCACCACCAGCCCCGCCAGCAAAACCGGGAAAGAGGCCAGGAAATAGCCGATATTGTAATGCCCCAGATCGGCCATCGTCAGCCAGGAGCCCAGCACCGCCTTATCGCCCTGCGTCAGCAGGAAGCCCGCCGCCGTTGACGCTAAGATCCACTTGCCGAAATGCACCAGCTCGCGGGCAGAGTCCCTTTCCCAGCGAAAACGGTTGGCGGGGCCGGGCAGGAATACCGACGTCAGGATCAGCTTGAAGAGGATCTGCGCCACCGCCCCCACCACCAGCGCCCAGACCGAGCCCGTGATCCAGGCATAGATCACCATGACGATAATGCCGAAAATCTGCGCCATCAGATCCATCAGCGTGACCCGCACCAGCAGCAGATGCCGGTTCGCGGTATCAATCCGCGTCGGGTTGAAGCCACCGATCAAGAGCGTCAGCCCCGCCACGGGCAGCATCAGCGCAAGCTCCGGCACCTGATAAAACCAGGCGGCAGGCCAGGCGACAAGGCAGGTCAGCACCCAAAGAAACAGGCCGCGAAAAACATTCAGCGTCCAGGCGGTGTTCAGGAAATCCGGATCATCCCCCCTGGGGCTGCGCGAGATCGCCGGGCCGATGCCCACATCCGAGAACATCTGCAGCCCCACCAACACCACCATGACCAGCGCCATGACGCCAAAGGCCTCGGGGAACAAAAGCCGCGTCAGCACCAGGTTCGACAAAAGCCGGGCAAATTGCGCGAATATATAAGAGCCCGCGACGAACATGCCACCGCCAAGCGCCCGCCTGAACAGGCCCGACCGCCCCGCATTCCCCATCATCTGCCCTTCTCTGCCGATCTGCCGCCCCATCCCGCCCCATCCCCGGGGATCGGGCCAGGATGCAACGCTTTCGCGCCATTGCGCATCATTTCAGGCTTTGCGCTTGCAAGCGCGGATGCCAGATTCAATGCTCGTCTCTGCTGCCGCTGCAAATAAGCCTCTTCATGAAAATCGCCTATCTGGTCAACAGCTATCCCCTGCCATCGCAGACCTTCATCCGCCGCGAAATCCACGCGCTGGAGCGGATGGACTGGCAGGTTCATCGCTTTGCCATGCGCTCTGAGCGCGAGCGCCTGGTCGATGCCGGCGATATTGCCGAGGATGCCCGCACCACGCATTTGCTGAAAGACGGGCTTTTTGCGCTGGCGCGACGCGCCCTGCCCTTCGCCGCGCGTCGCCCCGGGGCGGCATGGCGCAGCCTGCGCCTGGCGCTGGCCTGCGGCAAACGCGGTGCGGGGGGCGCGCCCGGCACGGGCGGGCGGCTCAGGCATCTGGTCTATTGGCTGGAGGGGGCCGATCTGGCGCGGCGCTGTCATGCGGCCCGCCTGCCCCATATCCACGCGCATTTCGGCACCAATTCGGCCACCGTCGCCATGCTGGCCGCCGAGATCGGCGGGCTTGGTTTTTCCTTCACCACCCACGGGCCAGAGGAATTCGACGCGCCCCGCGCCCATAACCTGACCGAGAAAATCGCCCGCGCCGATTTTTCCGTGGCGATCTCGTCCTTCGGCCGCTCGCAGCTGTGCCGCTGGGCGGGGATCAATGACTGGCCCAGCCTGAAAATCGTCCATTGCGGGATCGAGCCCTGGCGCTTTCCAGAACCCGCCCCGATGCGCGACACCGGCCCACGCCGCCTGGTCGCCATCGGGCGGCTCTCGGAACAAAAGGGTTTCCCGCTGCTGATCGAGGCCATGGCGCTGGTCGCCAAAGACCTGCCCGATCTGCGCCTGACCCTGATCGGCGAGGGCGAGCTGCGCCCGATGATCGAGCAGCGCATCCGCGAGGCCGGGCTTTCGGACCGCATCACCCTGACCGGCTGGCTGGATGAGGCAGGCGTGCGCGACCAGCTGGCCCGCGCCCATGCGCTGGTGCTGCCCTCTTTCGCCGAAGGGCTGCCGATGGTGCTGATGGAGGCCTTTGCCGCCGGACGCCCGGCGATTGCCACCTCGATCGCGGGCGTGCCGGAACTGGTCACCCCCGGCACCGGCTGGCTGGTGCCCGCAGGCGATGCCGGGGCGCTGGCAGCTGCGATCCGCGGCTTTGCCGCCGTGCCGCTTGAGGTGCTGACCCGCATGGGCCGCGAGGCCCGCAGCACCGTGCTGGAGCAACACGACATCAACCGCGAGGCTGAAAAGCTGGCCGGGCATTTTCGCGCCGCGATGCGCCTGCCCCCCGAACCGGGTGCCAAAAGCGACGATTGAGGCCGCAAGACCAGGATCAGCGCCCACGGGTAAACTCGGCGCCATGGGCCTTGCGCCGCACGGCAAGGGTCACGGCGGCATAGGTGGCAAAGCCCAGCGGATCGCGCAGCGCCAGCCGCAGAAGCGCCCCCTTGCCCAGCCGCGCCTTGCCTTCGCGGGCGAAAATACCGGGGGAATGCGCCTCTAATTCGCGCACGCCCTGATCCTGGCGGCGGCGCACTTTGACCAGCGCCGCAAAGCCCTCGATCATCGGCCAGTCATAGGGGGCGGCGATCTGCACCCGCTCGGCCGGGGTGAATTGCAGCCGCACGAATGTGTCGTCTGAGATCAGGCGCGGGAATTCCCCCCAACGCGCCCGCCCCGCCGGGTTGACCGCATAAAGCCCAAAACCCGGCGCGACCGAGCGGGCAAAGGGCAGCCGCTGCCAGAAGCGCGCATAGGCCCGCGTCACCCAGGACCTCGCCCGGGGAATGACCGGGGTCGCACCCGCATAAAGCGGCGCGATGCCTGCAATATCGGGGGGCATATCCGGTTGCGCATCCGGGGCTACATCCGGGGCCACATTCGGGGCCACATCGGGGGCCACATCAGGGGTCAGGGCCGCCACCAGCCCCGGCATAACCCCGGGCGAGACCACGCAATCCGCGTCAAGCCAGGCCCTGACCCGCCCGCTTGCCAGCCGATCCCCGGCATTCAGCGCCCCGGGCTTTGAGCCCTCGGCCAGTTCCTCAACCCTCAGCCGCCAGCCATGGGGGGCAACAACATCCCGCGCAACCTCTGCCGTGCGGTCGCGGCAGCCATTGGCAACCACGATCACCTCTGCCCCGCCCGGTACCGGGTCAGAGGCGAAAACGGCCTGCAGACAGGCCGCAATCCAGGCCTCTTCATTCGAGGCCGGGATGATTACACTCAGCGCGAGGCCTGCGCCCGCAGCCCCAGCCTCCGCTCCAGACCCAGCCCCGGCATTCAGCACGTCGCACATCCCCGTATCAGCGCCTGCCAGCGCGGATTGTCATCCGAGAGATGCCGCAGCCCCCCCCAGGCCCCATGCCGCCCAGGGGTTGCCACATAACCGTAATGCGTAAACGCTTCGCCACTGACACCCGCCCAGGCCGTCAGCATCTCCTGGTAAAGCACACCCATCCCTTCGGAATAGTTAAGGGCAGTGAAAAAAGCCGTGACCTCTGCATCATCAGCCACCGGACCAATGCCGGTGACATGGGTGCCCCCCTCGTATATCGCCAGCCTCAGCCCGTGTTTCTTTGCGATTTCAGCGTGATAGGGCCAGACGGTGGTGATCTGATGCGCCAGGGTATCATCGGGCTTACCCGAGACTGATCCATCGCGCAGCTCTTGCACCGCAAGCGCTATCGCCTGATCCAGCCCATATTTATCCGCCCATGCCTCAAGCGCCGGGCCCTTCAGCCCAAGGCCTGCGGCGTGATCACGCGCCGCCTGTTTGCTCTCTGCAATCCAGGATTTCACCATCGGCAGCCGATCCTCATGGCCAAGCGCCCCGGAGAAATAGCCCGAGATCGCCCAGGCATCAAAGCTATCAACCGGGGCGGGCCAGCCCTCATCCAGGATCAGCGAGGGCGTCAGGATCGCATCCTCCAGCCCCAGCCAGCCGGTCTGGGTCGAGAGCACCCGGACCAGGCGGTCCGCCTTCAGCTCTTCAGACCAGATCGCCATCACCTCACTTGCGCGCAGGGCGTAAAAGGCCAGCCAGGCGCCCTCGGTTCCCCAAAGCGCCTGCGCCTGCTGATCGGCCCAGCGGGCCTGGCCGAATTGCCAGTTCCAGACCTCATTGGAGTATTCGACCCAGGCGGTGCGCCCGGGCGAGAGGTCACGCGCCACCACCTGCGCCCAGTCCCGCACCAGCGCATCATCGGCCATATGCGGCACGGTGATCCAGGGATCGGCCTGCAGCTGATTGGCCAAGGCTACCACGATCTCAATCGGCACGCCGCGCCGCGTCCAGGTGTAATCCTCGGGGCGGGGGCGGTCGGCGGAGGTGACAAGCGGCGAATCATTGGTCTGCAGCCAGTCCATAAAGCGCAAAAGCCGCACGCCCTGCAGCCGCGCCAGGAAATCAGGGTTGAAGATCTCGCCACCCGCCAGCAGCGCGGCGCGATCCTCACGCACCACACGGATGTTGCGGATCGGGTCAGCCGGGTCGGTGGCGGTGATCCTGAGATCGACAAGACCGGGGCCTGGGGTGAAATCAAAGACCAGCGCCCCCGGCCCGGTGGCCCTGGGATTGCGGGCCAGCCCCCCGACCGAGACCTGGCCCTGCCCCGTCCAGGTGACCAGATAGCGCCCGGCCAGATCGCGGGCCTCTGCGGGCATATCGGTCAGAAGAACGGTGCCGATAGCCTCAAGCCCCTCTGGCAGGCGGGTCGGCCAGCCCTGGGCATCCAGCACCCCCTGCGCGGCCAGCGCGTCATGGTCCATGCCGCCCCATTGGCCGGGCCGATGGCCGATCCAGTCACGCGCGGATTTCATCACATCAAGGAAAGGTTGCTCGGGCGACCAGTCACGCCCGCCCAACAGCCCCATCCCCAGCGCGGGATTGCTGACGGGTGCAAAAGAGGCGGGCTCGGCACCGGCGGCTTGAGCGCGGGGCCCGAAAATGCCGACCAGAATACCAGCCAGCACCAGCAAAAGGATGGGAACCAGTCTGCGCATCATCCGGCCCCGCCAACACCCGTCAGGCGATAAGAGGTCACGACATCCCAGGTGATGCTTTGCATGACCCTTGCAGCCTCGGGGTCGATTGGGGTGATTTTCTGCCCATCGGCGCGGGTGACATCAAAGGGCAGCCCCAGCGGCGAGCGGTGATAGATCACCGCATAGTGAACCAGCGCCATCAGATAGGCACCGTTGTCGTTGAAATGGATATCGTCTGACAGCAGATCCCCGATACCGCGAATACCGGGGATCTGCCCGGCCTCTGCGGCGCGGGCCACGGCGGCCATCACCTGACCGCCGGGGATCACATAGATGGTGCCTGCATCGCCGCTCTGCATCGCGGGGGCCAGCAGCTGGCCTTCCCACAGGTTGGCCAGATCATGGTCGATCCGGCCCAGCCAGTCGCCGGAATCATTCGCGGTTTCATTCAGCGAATGCCAGGTCTCATAGAGATAGATCCGCGCATCGGGCCGGGCTGCCCGGATGCGGGCCGCCCATTTCGCCAGCTCGGCCGGGGCGTTGTGATAGCGAATCGCATCTTTCAGCGCGACCATCTCGGTCAGCACCACCACCGGATAATCGCCGCTGTCGATGGCCTCGGCGGCGGGGCGATAGGCGGGGGTGGCGTTTTCCTCGGCCAGACCCGCCACAGTGCCGCGACTGTGATCGGCAAGGCTGGTGCCCCAGCCCAGCTGGCTGTTCCAGCTATGGCCGCCAAATTGCGCAAGGATCGCCGGCATGTCGCGCCCGGTCAGCGAATGGCCAAGGTGATAGACCGCCTGCACCTGCGCGGGCGGGGGCAGCGCCACCTGATAGCGGGCGGCCAGTTCTGCCTGCAGCTGCGAGGCTTCGGCCTCAGAAAGCGTCACCTGCGCCTCGGCCGCGTGATTTCGCAAGACCATGAAACCAAGCGCCGCCGGGACCGTCAGCAGCGCAAAGAACGCCACACCCGCCAATACGAGCATCCCGGTATTCATATAATCGCCCTCTCTGGACTTATGCGGCACCACTGTCGCCGTCGTCACCATTGCCAAAGGCGCAGTTTGCCCGTTTTCCCCCCCTGTTACCACAGGCCGGGCGGGGATGCTGCGTTTCCAGGCGGAGAACGATGCGCCCTTCCACCCTCCTGCGGCCTTCCTGCGGCCTTCTTTTTCAGGCCAACCGGGCCCCTGGCCCAGAACAGTGCCAACCCGTGACCCCGCCCAAACCCTGGCCTACACCGGGCCGACACCGGGCTGGCACCAGGCTGGGCTCAGAGCCTGTTCACAGGCTTGTAACCATCCGCGAAGAACGGGCGGCCAGTGACGTGACATGCCCCCATACTCCCGCTATCCTGGCGGCCTGTTGGGCCTGGCCGCCCCCGTGCGCCGGGCCCAATGCAAAGCAGATTGCAACCCCGGGACAGAACAGCGGTGACCACAGCAGCGACGACATCAGCGAACGGGGCCAGCCTGGCACAGTCCCGGACGGGATCGCGCCGCGAGCGGCTGGCCAACCGATATGCGGTCTGGGCCGTGCGCCATGCACAGGCCGCCGCAGGTTTCACCCGCCCGCCGGAACCGCGCTCGATCGGGCTTTATGCCCGCGGCAAGCAGATCATGGCCGGGAACATCATGCTGGCCGGGCATCTGGCCGAGGCCCCTGATACCATCATCTGGGACATCCCCCTGCCCGCCGACACGCCCGGTTTCGCCGAAGAGGCGCAGGGCTTTGGCTGGCTGGATGACCTGGCGGCGCTTGGCAATACCGCAGCCAGGCGGCGGGCGCAGCTTTGGACAGGCGAGTGGATCCGCCGCTTCGGCGAGGGCCAGAAGCTGGGGCTGCGCTCTGATCAGACAGCGGCCCTGGGCTGGAGCCCCGCGCTGACCGGCCGGCGGGTCTTGCGCTGGATCCATCACGCCGATTTCCTGCTGACCGAGCAGGATCCGCAGGCGCGCAACGCTTTCTTTACCGCCCTGGCCCGCCAGCTGGGCTTTTTGCAGCGCCGGGCACAATCCGCTGCCCCAGGCCTGCCCCGGTTCGAGGCCCTGAGCGGCCTGATCTGCGCATCTCTCGCGCTTGAGGGGGGCAGCCCGCAAACCCTGGCCCGCCTGACCCCGGCCCTTGCCGCCCTGGCCCGCGACTGTGACACGCTGATCGACCGCAGCGGCGCCATAGCCACGCGCAATGCCGAAGAGTTGCTCGAGGTTTTCACCCTGCTGGGCTGGGTTGCCCGCAGCCTGACCGAGGCGGAGCAGCCAATCCCGAATCAGCTTTCATCCGCGATTGACCGGATCGCGCCCTGCCTCAGGGCGCTGCGCCATTCCGATGGCGGACTGGCGCGTTTCCACTCCAGCGGCACCGGGGCCGAGGGGCGGCTGGATCAGGCGCTGGCGGCGTCAAAGGCCCTGCCAACGCCCGGGCATGTGACGCTTGCTATGGGCTATGCGCGGCTTTCGGCCGGGCGCTCTTCGGTGATTGTCGATGTGGCGGCCCCCCCTGGCGGGGATGGCGCCCAGACCGCCCATGCCTCGACTGCAGCGTTTGAGTTAAGCTCGGGTCGCCGCCCGCTGATCGTGAATTGCGGTCCGGGGCAGAATTTCGGCCCCGAGTGGCGGCTGGCGGCACGGGCCACCCAGTCGCATTCGGCGCTGTCGCTGACCGGATTCTCCTCTTCCCGTTTCGGGGCGGGCAGCGGCGGGCGGCTGAGTGAACGGGCCCTGACCGAGCGGGCCCATGTCTCTGACCTGCATTTCGCAGGCACCGATGGGGCCTTTGTCCGGCTCAGCCATGATGGCTGGGCGGCAAGCCATGGGCTGATCGCCACCCGCGAGCTGCACCTCTCCCCCGATGGCAGACGGCTGAGCGGCACCGATATGCTGTCGGCCACCACCTCGGACGCGCGGGCGCAGTTTGAGCGGATGGTCGAACGCTCGCCCCTTGGCGGTCTGGCCTATACGATCCGCTTTCACCTGCATCCCGATGTCGATGCCTCGCTGGATATGGGGGGGGCGGCGGTCTCTATGCAGCTGCGCTCGGGTGAGATCTGGGTCTTTCGCCATGACAGCCGCGCCGATCTGGCGCTGGCGCCCTCGGCCTGGCTGGAAAAGGGGCGGCTTGCGCCCCGCCATACGCAGCAGGTGGTGCTGACGGGCTTTGCACAGGATTATGACAGCCGTATCGGCTGGACCCTGGCCAAAGCCCAGGATACTCCGCTTGCCATCCGCGATCTGAACCGGGACGACCCGGTCCCGATCTGAACTGCCGCATCTGAACTGCCATCAGGATCCTGTCATGTCGATTTCCGCGCCCGGCTCTGCCATTCCCACCTCACCCGTGAAGATCCGCCGTGCGCTGCTCTCGGTCTCTGACAAGACCGGGCTGATCGACTTCGCCCGCGCCCTGCATGGCCATGGCGTCCAGCTTCTGTCGACCGGCGGCACCGCGAAAGCCCTGCGCGAGGCCAGCCTGCCGGTGACCGATGTGGCCGAGATCACCGGCTTTCCGGAAATGATGGATGGCCGCGTCAAAACCCTGCATCCGATGGTGCATGGCGGGCTTTTGGCGCTGCGCGACAATGCCGACCACGTCGCCGCGATGAAGGATCATCAGATCGGCGCGATTGATCTGCTGGTCGTCAACCTTTACCCCTTTGAGGAAACCGTGGCCAAAGGCGCGGATTACGCGACCTCGGTCGAGAATATCGACATTGGCGGCCCGGCGATGATCCGTGCAGCCGCGAAGAACCACGCCTTTGTCGCCGTGGTGACCGAGCCGCAGGATTACGCGGGCGTTCTTGCCGAAATCGAACAGAATGGCGGCACCAGCTATGGGTTCCGCCAGCGCCTGGCGCTGACCGCCTATGCCCGCACCGCCGCCTATGACACGGCTGTTTCCACCTGGCTTGCCGCCGCAATCGCCGAGCCTGCGCCCCTTTATCGCGGCATGGCCGGGAAACTTGCACAAACCCTGCGCTATGGTGAGAACCCGCACCAGAAAGCCGCCTTCTACCTGGACGGATCGAACCGCCCCGGCGTTGCCACCGCGAAACAGTGGCAGGGCAAGGAACTCAGCTACAACAATATCAACGATACTGACGCCGCATTCGAGCTGGTGGCCGAATTCGCGGACCAGGGCCCTGCGGTTGCCATTATCAAACATGCCAATCCCTGCGGCGTCGGCAAAGGATCCTCGCTGCTTGAGGCCTATAAGCGCGCCTATATCTGCGACACCACCTCTGCCTTTGGCGGTATCGTGGCGCTGAACCAGGAACTGGACGCCGCCACCGCCGAAGAGATCGTGAAGATCTTCACCGAGGTGGTGATCGCCCCTTCGGCCACTGACGCGGCGAAGGCGGTCTTTGCCGCGAAGAAGAACCTGCGCCTTCTGACCACCGGGGCGCTGCCCGACGCGGGCAAGGGTGTGCTCTCGTTCCGCCAGGTCGCGGGTGGCTTCCTCGTCCAGGATTCGGATGTCGACAGCGTCACGCTGGCCGATCTGAAAGTGGTGACGAAACGCGCCCCCTCGGCCCAGGAACTGGAGGATCTGTTCTTCGCCTGGAAGGTCGCCAAACACGTGAAATCCAACGCCATCGTCTATGTCAAAGACGGGGCCACCGTCGGCATCGGCGCAGGCCAGATGAGCCGCGTCGACAGCACGATGATCGGCGCCCGCAAAGCCGCCGAGATCGCCAGCGCCCTGGGCCTTGCTGAAAGCCCGGCGGTCGGCTCGGTCGCGGCCTCGGACGCCTTCTTCCCCTTTGCCGATGGGATCGAGGTGCTGGCGGGCAATGGCGTGAAAGCGGTGATCCAGCCCGGCGGCAGCATGAAAGACCAGGACGTGATCGAGGCCGCCGACCGCCTTGGCCTTGCCATGGTCTTTACCGGCCAGCGTCATTTCCGGCACTGACATGCGCAGCGCCTGGGCAACCGCACTCATCACCTTTGGCCTGGATCAGGCCTCAAAACTGGCGGTCGTCCAGGGGATGGATCTGATCAACCGCGGCGAGATCGACATCTGGCCGCCCTTCCTGACCTTCCGCATGGCCTGGAATCGCGGCATCAATTTCGGCCTTTTCGCGGGCGATGCCGAGGCCGTCCGCTGGGGAATCGTTCTGGTCTCGCTGGTGATCTCGGTCTGGGTCTGGATCTGGGTCCGGCGCTCGCGCCCGGGGCGGCTTGCGCAGATTTCCGCCGGTCTGCTGGTGGGGGGGGCGCTTGGCAATGTGATCGACCGCATCTGGTATGGGGCTGTGGCCGATTTCCTGAACATGTCATGCTGCGGATTCGAGAATCCCTATGCGTTCAACGTCGCCGATATTGCGATCTTTGCCGGTGCATTCGGATTGGTTCTCTTTACCGGAACCCCCGCCAAAACCCGCAAATCACAGGCGAAAAAGGGCTGAGGGCACGGCCCCGGGCGCGGGTTTTCACAAGACCACGTGACGGGGGCGGCCCCATAGGCTAAGAGGCTGTAAGCAAGTGACGGATCTAGTAATGCCGGGGACCAGGATGCAGGCAAAAACGCGCATGGGTGTGGTCGCGCTGACGATTGCGCTGACGCTGTCCGGCTGTGCCGCCGACAAGGGCGATGCGACCGATCTGATGCGGCTGCGCTCAAAAGGCGGGCCGGATGAGTTTGCGATCCTGCCGCCCAAGGCGCTGGAAATGCCCACCAGCCTGAACGATCTGCCCGCCCCGACACCGGGCGGCGCGAACCGCACCGACCAGCGCCCGCTTGATGATGCGGTGGTGGCGCTTGGCGGGCGTCCGGGCGCGACCGGCGGCATTCCGGCAGCGGATTCGGCGCTTTATGCCCATGCCGCCCGTCTGGGCCGTCAGGACGATATCCGCAGCCAGCTGGCCTCTGAGGATCTGGAATGGCGCCGTGACAACCGGGGCCGCATCCTGGAACGCATGTTCAGCGTGAACACCTATTACCGCGCCTATCGCAACCAGTCGCTCGATCAGCATGGCGAGCTGGATTACTGGCGTTCTCGCGGACTTTTGACCCCATCGGCCCCGCCGGAAGGCTATGATAAAAAGGCCGAAGAAAAGAAAAAAGAAAAAGAGAAGCGCGGCTTTTCTCTTTTCTGACGGCATTGCAGGCCCGGGCCCGTTTGACAAAGGCTCCGCAACAGGCCCCCTTGGACCGGCATTTCGATGATGCCAACAAGGGGGCAAAGCGGAGACCCTGGCGGCGGCAAGGGGCGCGCAGCCATCACCCGGACAGGCCCAGGCCCTGGCGGCGCGGCCTGTCACAAAGGTTCAGAAAATATGCGGGGGCCCTTCCCCGCTGCCAGACGGAGGACGCATGCGTCTTTTCACCAGAACTGCCCGCAAAGCAAAAAGGCTTGCGTGGCACCTGAGCTTTGCCACCCCTCTTATGGCCGCATTTTCTGCATTTGCCGCCCAGGCCGAGGCCGTCACCGCCTTCACGCTGGAAAACGGGCTGGATGTGGTGGTGATCGAGGATCACCGCGCCCCTGTGGTGGTGCAGATGATCTGGTATCGCGCCGGGGCCGCGGATGAACCAGCTGGCAAATCCGGCATCGCCCATTTCCTTGAACATCTGATGTTCAAGGGCACCGACAAAGTGCCCGCCGGGCAGTTCTCGGCCACGGTCGAGGCGCATGGCGGCGATGACAATGCCTTCACCTCCTGGGATTACACCGCCTATTTCCAGCGCATCAGCGCCTCAAAGCTGGAAATGGTGATGGAGATGGAAGCCGACCGGATGCGCGGCCTGAAACTCGATCCTGAAGTGGTGCTGACCGAGCGCCAGGTGATCCTGGAGGAACGCGCCCAGCGCACCGATTCGGATCCGGGCGCGCTTTTGGGCGAGCAGATGCGGGCGGCTTTGTTCATGAACCACCGCTACGGCATTCCGATCATCGGCTGGCGTCATGAGATCGCCGAGCTGACGCGCGAGGATGCGCTGGCCTGGTATGAGAAATACTATGCGCCCAACAATGCGACCCTGGTGATTGCGGGTGATGTCACCCCCGATCAAGTGAAGACCCTGGCCGAGAAATACTATGGTCCGATCGCACCATCTGAGGGCATTGCGCCCCGCATCCGCCCGCAAGAGCCGCCGCAGCTGGCCGAGCGCCGCCTGACCTATGCCGATGAGCGGGTCTCTGACCCCTATGTCTACCGCAGCTATATCGCGCCCGAGCGCAATCCGGGCGATCAGAAAACCGCCGCTGCGCTGACGATCCTGGCCGAGCTGCTGGGCGGCAATGGCCAGACCGCCATCCTGCCGCGTGCGTTGCAGTTTGACAGCCAGATCGCGGTCTGGTCCTCGGCCTTTTATGACGGAACCGCGCTGGATGACGGGACATTCGGGCTTTATGTGGTGCCCGCGCCCGGGGTCAGCCTGGCCGAGGCCGAGGCGGCGATGGATGCGGCGATTGCCAAATTCCTGCTCGATGGCCCTGATCCTGAGGCCTTCCAGCGCATCAAGACCCAGGTTCGCGCCTCGGATATCTATGCCAAAGACGATGCGATGGGGCTGGCCAAACTTTACGGCGAAGAGCTGTCGGTTGGCCTGGGGCTGATTGACATCCAAAGCTATTCGGCGGTGCTGGATGCGGTCACAATCGAGGATGTGATGCAGGCCGCCCGTGAGGTTCTGCTGCGCAACAATGCGGTGACCGGCTGGCTGGAACGCCCGCCAGAGCCAGAGCCGGAGGCCGGAACAGACGCGCCGAAGAAGATGGATCAGTTCATCGTCACGCCGCTGACAGGCGAGACGCCCGCCGACACCGGGACAGAGCCCCCCGCCGACAGCCCAGCCACCGACAGCCCGGCTACCGACACCCCGGCCGGGACAACGGATGAGGCGACGGCCGGGCCTCAGGATGGGACCGCTGGCGAAACTACCACCGGCACCCTCCCCGGCACTCCCCCCGATCAGGAGGCTGCACAATGATCCTGCGCGCTTTTGTGACTGCCGTGGCCTTTGCCCTGCCCTCGCTGGTTGCAGGCCTGGCCCCAGGTCTGGCTTTGGCCGATATTGCGATCAAAGAGGTCAAAAGCCCGGGCGGCCTGACGGCCTGGCTGGTCGAGGATCACAATATCCCCTTCACCGCACTGGAGATCCGCTTTCGCGGCGGCACCTCGCTGGATGATCCGGCAAAGCGTGGCGCAATCAACCTGATGGCGGGCCTGATCGAAGAGGGCGCGGGCGAGTTGGACAGCAAGGGCTTTGCCGAGGCCCGTGACGGGCTGGCGGCCTCTTATTCCTTTGCGGCCTCATCGGATTCGGTCTCGGTTTCGGCGCGGTTTCTGACGGAAAATCGCGATCAGGCGGTGGATCTGCTGGCGCTGGCGCTGAACAAGCCGCGCTTTGACGAAGATGCGGTGGCGCGAGTGCGTGAACAGGTGCTTTCCGGCCTGCGCTCGGACGAGCGCAATCCGACCTCGATTGCCTCACGGGTGTTTGACGGTCTGGCTTACGGCGATCACCCCTATGCCTATAGCGGGCGCGGCAGCCTCGATTCGGTCGCAGCACTGACCCGCGATGATGTGGTCGCGGCCTGGAAAGCCGCCCTGGCGCGTGACCGGGTCTATATTTCCGCCGCCGGCGATATCACCAGCGAAGAGCTGGGCCTGGTGATCGACCGCATTCTGGGCGGTCTGCCCGAAAGCGGCGCCCCCCTGCCCCAAACCGCGCCCTGGCTTTTGACGCCCGGCGTCAGCGTGGTCGATTTCCCCTCGCCGCAGTCGGTGGTGGTGTTCGGGCAATCGGGCATCTCGCAGGATGATCCGGATTTCTTCGCCGCCTATATCCTTAATGAGGTGATGGGGGGCGGGCGTTTCTCGGCGCGGCTGATGACCGAGGTGCGCGATCGGCGTGGGCTGACCTATGGGATCGGCTCTTACCTGGTGGGGATGGACCATTCCGACAGCTATCTGGGGCAATTCCAGGCCTCAAATGACAAGGTGGCCGAGGCGATTTCGGTGATCCGCGCCGAATGGGCAAAGATCGCAGCCGAAGGGATTTCCGAGAAAGAACTGACGGATGCGAAAACCTATCTGACCGGGGCCTATCCGCTGCGCTTTGACGGCAATGCGCCGATTGCCTCGCTGCTGGTGGGGATGCAGATGCAGGGGATGGCGATTGACTACCCCAACAGCCGCAATGCCCGGGTTGAGGCGGTGACCATGGCCGATGTGAAACGGGTGGCGGCGCGGCTTTACCAGCCAGAGGCTTTGCGCTTCGTCGTGGTGGGCCGCCCGGAGGGCGTTGATGCGACACCCTGAGGGCCTGCACCGCTTTGCCAGTGGCCAGACCTGCGCCAATGGCAAGGCCTGCGCCAGTGACAGAACGCCGGGGAGGGCAACCCTCCCCGGACCCCTCCCCGCCACGGCACGGATCTCGCCGGGCTTTCCCCTTTTCTGATCGAGGGCTGGCTGCTAGATATTGCAGCCATGACGCATCATTCCCCCAGGATATCAGGGCCCGAGGGCCTGCCGGTCATTCGCCAGCTGGATGAGGCGGCGATCAACCGCATCGCCGCAGGCGAGGTGGTCGAGCGCCCTGCTTCGGCGGTGAAAGAGCTGGTCGAGAATGCGATTGACGCAGGCGCCGGCCGGATCCGCATTGACTACACCGATGGTGGCAAGACGCTGATCCGGGTCACCGATGACGGCTGCGGGATGACAGCCGCAGATCTGCCGCTGGCATTAAGCCGCCACGCAACCTCAAAAATCGACGGCAGCGACCTGTTGAACATCCGCTCTTTCGGCTTTCGCGGTGAGGCCCTGCCCTCGCTGGGTGCGGTGGGGCGGCTGGTGATCACCTCGCGGGTGGCGGGCGGTGAGGCGGCGCAGATCAGCTGCACGGCTGGGCGGATCGACGGGCCGCGCCCGGCGGCGCTGAGCGGCGGCACCGTCGTTGAGCTGCGCGATCTGTTCCACGCGACGCCTGCGCGGCTGAAGTTCATGCGTACCGACCGGGCCGAGGCCCAGGCCATTCATGATGTGGTGCGAAAGCTGGCCATGGCCGAGCCTGCGATTGGCTTTACCCTCAATGAAGTCGGGCCGGATGGGGCGCGGGTGATCCTGCGGCTGGACCCGGAAAGCGGCGATCTGTTTGACGCGCTGCATGGGCGGCTGACGCGGATCCTGGGCGCGGATTTCACCGCCAATGCGGTGGCGATTGATGCGGCCCGTGACGGGCTTTCGCTGCTGGGCTATGCGGCGCTGCCGACCTATTCGCGCGGCTCCTCAACCCAGCAATATCTTTTCGTCAATGGCCGCCCGGTCAGTGACCGGCTGCTATACGGCGCGCTGCGGGTGGCCTATTTCGACGTGCTTTCGCGTGACCGCCATCCGGCGGCGGTGCTGAACCTGATCGTCGATCCCGAGCGGGTCGATGTGAACGTCCATCCCGCCAAATCCGAGGTGCGCTTTCGCGAGCCCGAGGCCGCCCGCTCGCTGATCATCACCGCGATCCGCGCGGCGCTAAGCGGGGCGGGGCACCGCGCCTCGACCACGGTCGGGGCGGCGACGCTGGAGGCCTTTCGCCCCGGGCATGAGCTGGGGGCGCAGCCCGCCCCCCCGACTGCACAAAGCTGGCCCGGCTACACGCCGCCGCCGCGCCCCTCACAGTCAAGCCTCGCGGGCGCATTCGCCTTTCAGGCCCCGGCTTTCGCCGCCCCCACACCAGCCGCCGCGGCCCCTGGCTTTGCCGAGGCCGCAGGCGGGCCTGCCCCCTCTGCCCTGCCCGAGGCGGCCCTGCCCGAGGCCGCCCCCCAGACCGAGGCCTTCCCGCTTGGTGCCGCCCGCGCCCAGCTGCATGAGAACTGGATCATCGCCCAGACCGGCGACGGCATTGTGATCGTCGATCAGCATGCCGCCCATGAGCGCCTGGTCTATGAGCGGCTGAAGGCGCAGATGGCCACCCGCCAGATCCCGCGCCAGGTGCTGCTGATCCCGGAAATCGTCACCCTCTCGCTGCCCGATGCCAGCCTGATCCTCTCGGCGGCAGAAAGCCTGGCAGAGGCCGGCCTGGTGATCGAACCCTTTGGCGGTACCGCAATCTCCATCACCGAGACCCCGGCGATCCTGGGCGCGATCAACGCCAGCGCCCTGATCCGCGACATCCTGGATGAGCTGGCCGATCAGGGTGACAGCCAGCTGACACGCGGCAAGATCGACGCGGTCCTGTCCAGAATGGCCTGCCATGGCTCGGTCCGCTCTGGCCGCCAGATGCGCCCCGAAGAGATGAACGCGCTTTTGCGCGAGATGGAGGTCACGCCCAATTCCGGCCAGTGCAACCATGGCCGCCCCACCTGGGTCGAGCTGAAACTGCATGATATTGAACGGCTTTTCGGGCGCAGATGATCACGTTCTTTGGCGAGGCCTATGCCTGGAATGACCCTGAAATCCTGATCATAGCCGCCGTCACCCTGGCGGTGCTGATCTTTTTGCTTTTGATCCTGCGAGCCGCGAACCGGGCCGGAAACTCGGCCAGCCCGCTGCTCAATGAGATCGCCTGGATGAGCCACCGCGTCCAGGCCCTGGCCGAGGGGCAAGAGCGGCTTTCCGGGGGGCTCAGCCATGTCTCAGAGGCCCAGGCGCTGTCACAGGGCTCGATGCTGCGGCTGATGGAGACGCGGCTTGCCGATATGCAGCGGCAGATGAATGAGGCCCTGCAGGGCAGCTCGACCCGCACCGCGCGTTCGCTGGGCGAGCTGCATCAGCGGCTGGAAACCATCGACAAGGCCCAGGAGAAGATCGAGAAACTCTCCGGTAATGTGCTGTCTTTGCAGGATATTCTGTCGAACAAACAGACCCGCGGCGCCTTTGGCGAGATCCAGCTGAATGACATCGTCTCAAAGGCGCTGCCCAGTGACAGCTATACGATGCAGGCGGTGCTGTCGAACAACCGCCGCGCCGATTGCCTGATCCATCTGCCAAAGCCGCCCGGCCCGATCGTGATCGACGCGAAATTCCCGCTGGAGGCCTATGAGGCGCTGCGCCGCGCCACCACCCCCCGCGACCAGCATGAGGCCGCACAGGCCCTGCGCCAGTCGGTCCGCGCCCATATCCGCGCCATTTCCGAACGCTATATCATCGAGGGCGAGACCGCCGAGGGGGCGCTGATGTTCCTGCCCTCAGAGGCGGTCTATGCCGAATTGCACGCCAATTTCCCCGAGGTGATCCGCGAGGGCTTTGCCGCCCGGGTCTGGATCGTCTCGCCCACCACCTGCATGGCCACGCTGAACACCATGCGGGCGGTGCTGAAAGATGCCCGCATGCGCGAACAGGCAGGCGCGATCCGCAAAGAGCTGTCCTTGCTGTCGCAGGATGTCGAGCGGCTGGGGGGCCGGGTTCTGAACCTGGACCGTCATTTCCAGATGGCCGCAAAAGATATCGAGGAAATCCGCATCTCTTCCGACAAGGCCGGCAAACGCGCCCGCAGGCTGGACAATTTCGACTTTGAGGAACTGGCCCCGGACCCGCTGCCAGGGCCTTTGCGGCCCTTGCGGCCCGCAGATCCGCCGGGGTCTGCCGCCCTGCCCCCCGGGCCGCCGGATCAGGCTTAACCGCCGGAAAAGAGGCGCGCCCCCCGGGCCATGCGCCCCGCGCAAACCTGCCAGAATTGCCACGCCGCAGCGATTGCCGGGATCACCCCTGTTTTGTGTCATGGCCCCATGTTAGCGCTGCATCATGAGCGCGCCCCAAAACACCCGACTCGGTATCACCCTGATGATCGTCACCTCGGCGATCTTCGCCCTGCAGGACGGCATTTCCCGCCACCTGGGCGAGGCGGTGAATATCTATATGGTCGTCATGATCCGCTTTTGGTTCATGTCAGCCTTTGTGATCGCCATTGCGGCCCGTTCGGCGGGCGGAATCCGGGGGGCGGTGCAAAGCCATTACCCCTGGCTGCAGGGGCTGCGCGCCTTTCTGCTGGTGGCGGAAATCGGCGTCATGGTGGTGGCTTTCATCCATCTGGGCCTGATCGAGACCCATGCGGTTTTCGTGGTCTATCCGCTGCTGGTCACGCTGTTTTCCGGGCCGATACTGGGCGAAAAGGTCGGCTGGCGGCGCTGGCTGGCGGTGCTGGTGGGCTTTGGCGGCGTGCTGGTCATCCTAAACCCCGGCGGCGGCATATTCTCGATCTGGGCGCTGCTGCCACTGACAGCGGCGGCGATGTTCGCGCTATATGGCCTGCTGACGCGCTATGTCTCGCGCCAGGACAGCGCGGCGACCAGCTTTTTCTGGACGGGCGTTGGCGGCGCGGTCTTTACCACCCCCTTAGGTCTTTACCACTGGCAAAGCATGAGCGGCTCTGACTGGGGCCTGATGCTGGTGCTTTGCGTGGCGGCGGTGGTCAGCCACGGGCTGCTGATCAAGGCCTATGACGTGGCCGAGGCCGCCGATATCCAGCCCTTCGCCTATTTCCAGCTGCCCTTCGTCTCGATCCTGGGGCTGGTGCTGTTCCAGGAGAACCTGCGCATCAATGTGGTGATCGGCGCGGTGATCGTGGTGGCGGCGGGGCTGTTTACGCTTTGGCGGCAGCGGATGCGGGCCAAAGCCGCAAAAGCCGGGTGAAACCTGCGTGAGCGCGCGGGCTAGCGCGGTTTCAGCGGTTGCCCCGGGCCTGGGGCGGGCGTAAAACTCTGGCCAGTAATGCCTGAGAGGTCGCGCATGTCTGCTCCCAAACCCGTCGTTCTTTGTATCCTGGACGGATGGGGGATCGGGCCCGACCCGGCAACCTCGGCCCCCGCCCAGGCCAATATCCCGACCTTCCGCGCCCTGATGGCCAGCCGCCCCAATGCGACGCTGATCACCTATGGCCCCGATGTCGGCCTGCCCACCGGGCAGATGGGCAATTCAGAGGTGGGCCACACCAATATCGGCGCAGGCCGGGTGGTGGCGATGGATCTGGGCCAGATCGACCTGGCCATTGAAGATGGCTCTTTCGCCGCCGTGCCGGCGCTGCGCCAGTTCATCGCCGCGGTTGAGGCCTCTGGCGGGGTCGCGCATCTGGCGGGCCTGTGCTCGCCCGGGGGGGTGCATGCCCATCAGGCGCATCTGATCGAGGCGGCGAAGATCATCGCGGCTGAGGGCGTGAAGGTGGTGATCCATGCGATCACCGACGGGCGAGACGTGGCCCCCTCATCCGCCGCCGCCCAGATCGCCGCAATCGAGGCCGCCCTGCCCCCCGGCGCCAGCATCGTCACCGTGACCGGGCGCTATTTCGCCATGGACCGCGACAACCGCTGGGAGCGGGTGGCGACAGCCTATGAGGCCATGGTCCACGGCAAGGGCGCTGTTGCCGACAGCGCAGGCCAGGCCATCGCCCAGGCCTATGCCGCAGGTGTCACCGATGAATTCATCCCCGCCACCGTGATCGGCGATTACCCTGGCATGAAAGACGGCGACGGGCTGTTCTTCCTGAACTTCCGCGCCGACCGGGCGCGTGAGATCCTTGCCGCCATCGGCCAGCCTGATTTCGACGGCTTCGACCCCGGCCCCCGCCCGCAGCTGGTCGCCCGCCTTGGCATGGTCGATTATTCCGAGGCCCATAACGGCTATATGACCACGATGTTTCCGAAACAGGATATCGTGAACACGCTGGGCGAATGGGTGGCGAAACAGGGCAAGACCCAGTTCCGCCTGGCCGAGACCGAGAAATACCCCCATGTGACCTTCTTCCTGAACGGCGGGCGCGAAGAGCCTTTCGCAGGCGAGGACCGTTTCATGCCAAAATCGCCAAAAGTGGCGACCTATGACCTGCAGCCCGAAATGTCCGCCCCCGAGGTCACCGCGAAATTCGTGGGTGCGATCGAGGCGGGCTATGATCTGATCGTGGTGAATTACGCCAACCCCGATATGGTCGGCCATACCGGCAAGATCGAGGCAGCGGTCAAGGCCTGTGAGGCGGTCGATCAGGGGCTGACCGCTGCGCTGGCCGCGCTGGAGCGTGCGGGCGGCGCGATGGTGATCTGCGCCGATCACGGCAATTGCGATGTGATGACCGATCCGGTCACCCACCAGCCCCATACCGCCCATACGCTGAACCCGGTTCCGGTGATCCTGGTCGGCGGGCCGCGCGGTGCGCATCTGCGCCCGGGCGGCAGGCTGGCAGATCTTGCGCCGACACTGCTGGATCTGATGGGGCTGGAAAAGCCACCCGAGATGACCGGCGAAAGCCTGATCGTGATCTGAGCGCTGATGCCACCCCGCCCCCTCTCGCTTTACGGCCTGCCTCTTTGTGGCCTGCCCCTGTATGGCCTTGCGCTGGCGCTGTCTTTCGCGCCGCTGCAATCCCATAGTCAGGAGGCAGCGGCAGAGACGGCCGAGACCGCCCCGGCAGAAAACGCAGCCTCTGAGGCGCCCACCGCTGAGGGAACAGTTTCAGACCAGGCCGCCCGCGCCTCAGCCCAGCTGCGTGAGGCGGTCAGCGCGATGGAAGAGGCCAGCACGGGCCGCGCCCAGGTCGCCGCCCTGACCCAGACCGTTCGCGCCTATGAAGAGGGGCTCGCCGCCCTGCGCGAGGCACTGCGCCAGGCGGAATTGCGCGAAGAGGTGCTGAAACTGCGCTTCAACGCCAAACGCGACCGGGTGGGCCAGCTGGTCTCGGTCCTGGCGAAAATGGAACAAAGCCAGGGGCCTTTGCTGCTGTTGCACCCCTCGGGGCCCGTTGGCACCGCGCGTTCCGGGATGCTTTTGGCCGAGGTCACCCCCCTGATCCAGGCCGAGGCCGATCAGCTGCGGGCGGAACTGCAGGAACTGGCCGATCTGCGGGCGCTGCAAATCTCGGCGGGGCGGCATCTGACCGACGGGCTGGCCGCCGCCCAGGCCGCCCGCACGGCACTGTCAAAGGCGATCTCAGATCGGACCGAACTGCCCAAACGCTTTACCGAAGACCCCGGCGTGCTGCGCGGCCTGCTCGAAAGCGCCGATACGCTGGACAGTTTTGCCGCCGGCCTGATCGCCAGCTCGACCGACAGCGCCTCGCCCCGGCCCTTTGCCTCCAGCATGGGGCAGCTGCCGCTGCCGGTGGTCGGCCATATGATCCGCCGCCCCGATGAGGCCGATGCAGCCGATGTGCGCCGCCCCGGCATGACCCTGGCCACCCGGCCCCGCGCCCTGGTCACCGCGCCCTGGCCTGGCACCATCCGCTATCTCGGCCCGCTGCTCGACTACGGAAATGTGATCATCCTCGAGCTGGGCGACGGCTATCTTCTGGTTCTGGGCGGGCTGGGAACCGTTTATGGAAATGTGGGCGAAGTGGTCGCAACCGGCGCCCCTCTGGGGCTGATGGGCGGCCCTGATGGCAGCGCCCTGGCATCAGAGCCAGAGGTTCAACCGCCACTGACGAACAGCGGGGCTGGCGCAGACGCGCCGGAAACGCTTTACTTGGAACTGAGAATGGGCGCCACTGCGGTTGATCCGACCGAATGGTTCGCCGCCACCGCCTCGACAGGAGACTGAGGTCCTTATGAAGAAACTCGTGCTTGCCGCTGCGAGCGGTGCAATCGCTGGAATCGCCCTGACGGCCCAGGTCGGCCCACTGATTGCCGAACAGGCGAGCCGTGACAGCTCGGTCTATGAGCAGCTGGATCTGTTCGGAACCATCTTCGACCGCGTCCGCGCGCAATATGTCGAACCCGTTGAGACCGATAAGCTGGTCGAGGCGGCGATCAATGGCATGCTGACCTCGCTTGATCCGCATTCCTCATATCTTTCGGCGAAAGATTTTGAGGATATGCAGGTGGCAACCCGGGGCGAATTTGGTGGCCTGGGCATCGAGGTGACGCAGGAAGAGGGCTTCGTGAAGGTCATCTCGCCGATGGATGGCACCCCTGCCGACAAGGCCGGGATCCTGGCGGGCGACTACATCACCCATGTGAACGGCGAGTCGATCCTCGGGCTGACGCTGAACCAGGCCGTCGATCTGATGCGCGGCCCGGTTGGCTCGGAAATCATCATCACCGTGGCCCGCCAGGGCACCGACCAGCCCTTTGACGTCTCGATCATCCGCGAAACGATCAAGATGGACGCCGTCAAGGGCCGCACCGTCGGCAAGGCCGTCGTGCTGCGCGTGACCACCTTCAACGATCAGACCACCATCGGCGTGAAAGAGGCGCTTGCCAAAGGCATCGAAGAGCTGGGCGGCATCGACAATATCGAAGGCGTGGTGATCGACCTGAGGAACAACCCCGGCGGCCTGCTGAACGAGGCGATCTCGGTCTCGGATGCATTCCTCGATTCGGGCGAAATCGTCTCGACCCGTGGCCGCAACCCCGAGGATGGCGAGCGTTACAACGCACAGCCCGGCGATCTGGCCAAAGGAAAGCCCATCGTGGTGCTGATCAATGGCGGTTCGGCCTCGGCCTCGGAAATCGTGGCGGGCGCGCTGCAGGACCAGCATCGCGCCGTGGTCGTCGGCACCAAGAGTTTTGGCAAAGGCTCTGTCCAGTCGCTGATCCCGCTGCGTGGCGATGGCGCGATGCGCCTGACGACGGCGCGCTATTACACGCCCTCGGGCCGTTCGATCCAGACGCTGGGCATCTCGCCCGATATCGTGGTGCAACAGCCGCCCCGGGCCATGCCCTCGGCCGACACCCCGGCGGAAGAGCCGAAATCGGCCGTCAAACCCCGCACCGAGGCCGGTCTGCGCGGCGCGATCTCGAATGACTCGATGACCGAGGACGAGAAAAAGCTCTATCTCGAAGAGCAGGAAGCCGCCGAGGAAACCGCGAAACTGCGCGATGAGGATTATCAGCTGGCCTATGCGGTCGACATCCTCAAAGGCCTCAACACGCTGAAAAACGAGTAATTTCAATGAACAACGGCAAAGACCTTCCCTACCGCCCCTGTGTCGGCGTGGTTTTGGTGAACCACGACGGGCTGGTCTTTGCCGGGCAGCGCATTGATGGGGGCCGGGCAACCAGCCCCGCAGGCAAACTGGCCTGGCAAATGCCTCAGGGCGGCATTGATGAGGGCGAAAAGCCCAAAGACGCCGCCCTGCGCGAATTGTGGGAAGAGACCGGCGTTACTGCCGATCTTGTTGAAAAGATAGCGAAAACAGACGACTGGCTGACCTATGATCTGCCAGATGAGCTGATCGGCAAAGTCTGGGGCGGCAAATATCGCGGCCAGCGCCAGAAATGGTTCCTGCTGCGCTATCTGGGCGAGGACGATCAGATCAATATCGCCACCGAACACCCTGAGTTTTCGTCCTGGTGCTGGATTCGCGCGGATGAAATGGTGGCCTCGATCGTGCCGTTCAAACGTGCGGTCTATGAACAGGTCGCCCAGGCCTTCCGCGCCCATCTGGCCTGATTGCTAGCGGGCCAGATGGTTAGCGGGCCTGATGCTTATCGGATCTGACTGGGGCCCGGCCTGACTGACGCCCGGCCTGATTGCCGCCTGACCCGCTTTCAGCCCGGCCCCGCTTTCAGCCTGCCCTGCCGCCGATCTGCCCTGCCGCCGATCTGCCCTGCCGCCGATCTGCCTGCCCCGCTGGCCCTGCCGCAAATAACCTTGCACCTGGCAGCGATTTCGGCCAGCCATGTCGCATGTCAAATTCTTCAGCATTTCTTGGTATCGACAGCTCACTCACCGGGCGTCGCTGGATCGGGCCTGACGCCGCGCAAGAGCGCCTCTCTGAGGCGATGGGCCAGCAAACCCGCCTGCCGCTGCCCCTGTGCCGCATCCTGACCGCCAGGGGCGTCAGCGCCGATCAGGCCAGCGCCTTCCTGACCCCGCAGCTGCGCGACCTGCTGCCCGACCCGCACAGCCTGCGCGATATGCAAAAGGCCGCCGCCCGCTTTCTGACCGCGCTGCAGCGGCGCGAGAAGATCGCCATCTTCGCCGATTATGATGTCGATGGCGGCTCATCAGCGGCGCTTTTGTTGACCTGGCTGCGCGAGATGGGGCATCAGGCCACGCTTTACATCCCCGACCGCATTGATGAGGGCTATGGCCCGAATGTGCCCGCCATGCAGGCGCTGGCGCGCGATCACAGCCTTATCATCTGCGTCGATTGCGGCACCCTGAGCCATGAGCCGGTTGCCGCTGCAAAACCCGCCGATGTGGTCATTCTCGACCACCACCTGGGCGGCGAAACCCTGCCCGAGGCGCTGGCGGTGGTGAACCCGAACCGCCAGGATGAGGATGGCAGCCTCGCCCATCTCTGCGCCGCTGCGGTGGTCTTTCTGATGCTGGTCGAGGCGGGCCGCCAGCTGCGCGAGGCGGGCACGAAAGGCCCAGACCTCATGGCGCTGCTGGATCTGGTGGCGCTGGCCACCGTCGCCGATGTCGCGCCGCTGATCGGCGTGAACCGCGCCTTCGTGCGCCAGGGACTGAAGGTGATGGCCCGGCGCGAGCGGGTGGGCCTGCGCGCCCTTGCCGATGTCTCGCGCATGGATCAGGCCCCGACCGCCTATTCGCTGGGCTTCGTGCTGGGGCCGCGCATCAATGCCGGTGGCCGTATCGGCGCGGCGGATCTGGGCGCGCGCCTGCTGGCCACCGCAGATGAGGCCGAGGCCGCCCGCCTCGCCAAACGCCTGGACGAGCTGAACTCTGAGCGCCGCGAAATCACCGAACGCGTGCGCGAAGAGGCCCTGGCCCAGGCCGAGGCCCATGGCACCGGGGGGGCGCTGGCCTGGGCTGCGGGCGATGGCTGGCATCCCGGCGTCGTCGGTATCGTGGCCGCACGCCTGAAAGAGGCCACGGGGCGGCCTGCGGTGGTAATCGGCTTTGACGGCGACCAGGGCAAAGGCTCGGCCCGCTCGGTCGCGGGGGTCGATCTTGGCGCGGCGGTGCACCGTCTGGCCGCCGAGGGGCTTTTGGAAAAGGGTGGCGGCCATAAGATGGCGGCCGGCCTCAGCCTGACCCGCGCCATGCTGGCCCCGGCAATGGCGCGGCTGGAAGAACTGCTGGCCCGCCAGGGGGCCGGTGCCTCTGGCCCCGATGATCTGCGAATCGACAGCATCGTTTTGCCCGAGGCCGCATCCGTCGCCTTTATCGAGCAGATCGCCGCCGCCGGGCCCTTCGGTGCCTCGGCCCCTGCCCCGCGTTTCGTGATTCCCGCGGTGCCCGTGCAGGCCAGACGCATTGGAGAATCGCATCTGAAGCTGACCCTGCGCGGCGCGGGCGCGGGAATCGAAGCGATGGCCTTTGGTGCCGCCGATACGCCGATGGGCCAGGCGCTGGCCGCAGGCGGGCACCGTCTTTTCCACCTGGCGGGGCGGCTGGAGGTGAACAATTGGGGCGGAAAATCACGGGTTCAGCTGCGTCTTGATGATGCCGCGACAGCTGATTGAAGATTTTGTTATTTTTCCTCTTGCGCATCCTTTGGCACAGCATTAGACACCGCTTCACAGAAAGAGTGGCCCGTTCGTCTATCGGTTAGGACGTCAGGTTTTCAACCTGAAAAGAGGGGTTCGACTCCCCTACGGGCTGCCACTTCTGTCTGATCTCCCAGAAAAATCAGTGACTTGGAAAAACGCTTCGCAGCTGGTGCTGCAGCGGCTTTCGAAACATCTCATGCGAACCGGCCTTGGGTGTCAGGCCCTGACACCGGGCAGATCCGCTTTCGCCGCCTGCATCGCATGGCGGCTTTCTCAGCCATCAAAACCCATCATTTTATGCGCGGAACCCGGCGCTGCAGGGACCTGGTTTTTCCTCAGCCACACCCGCCCCGGCATGCCCCCCAGAATGGCCCGCCCGCCGCGACTCATCTTGCGTGGCAGGCTGCCCGGGATGCCATTTCCAGCCTGCAACCAGGCCTGGTCGATTCGCGAATCGGACAGGCCAGACAGCCTGCCCACCAGGGCCTCAGTTGCCGCCCAGCAGGCCCTCAAGCAGGCGGCCCGCCTCTTTTGACACCGCCTCACGGGCGCGGCGTTTGGCGGCATCTTCCAGGCTTTCATTCGCCCCCGCCTCAACGCCCAGTTCCGATTTCAGCTTTGCCTCAAGATCGGCTTTGGCGCGGTCTTCGGCCTCTTTGGCCTGCAGGCGCAGACGCTCTGCTGCGGCCTTTGCCTCGGCCTCCATCTTCTCGCGGGCGATGGTCTCAAGATCGAGGCGGTATTTCAGATCGGCCCAGGGCCCGGTGATCCGCAGCGGCACCATCACGCCGCCGGTTGCGGCCCCGCTGCTGTCGGTGCCCGGGAAAGCGGTCGGGCGCAGGCGCAGATCCAGATCCCGCGCCCCCAGCCCGATCCGCCCTGCACCATCTGCGGTGACATAGGGGGCGACAAGGCGCAGATCGCTGGTGGTCAGATTGCCATCTGCAATCGTGAAGGTGCCTGCGATGCCGTCAAAGACCGTCCGCTGCCCCTCGCCCACATAAGAGATGTCGAGATTGCGCAGCATCCCCGCGATATCGAGGCCCCGGATCTCGCCCTTGCCCAGCGTCAGCGTGCCATCGCCCTGCAGGCTTTGCATGATCTCATCAATCGAATTGCCAACGCCCAGGAATTTCAGCGTCATCCCGGCACGGGTGGTCAGACGGTCCCAGCCGGCCAGATCCATCATCAGCGGCCCGGAATCGAGGCCCGCCAGCACCAGGTTGCCCCCGACCGACAGGCCACCGCGGCCATTGACGACAAACTCGCCCCTGATCGCGCCGCCATAGGCCGCCAGCTCGCGCAGATCAAAGACCGCGCGCGCCCGGTCGATGGTCAGCATCAGCTGCGTCTGGCCGAATTTCACCAGGCCCAGATCAACCGCCCCCACCGCAAGGCTGAGGTTTGCATCCATCAGCCCAAGCGCCGAGACATCGATCCGCTCTTTCGGCCAGCCCGCCGCCTGCATGCCGCCACCGCTGCCGCCGGGGCGCTCTTCGCCGGCGCTTTCCCCCGAAAGGCCGCGCAGATCGAGCGTGCTGGCCCGCAGATTGCCCGAGAGTTTCGGCCGCGCCGCGCCAGGGCTGAAATCCATATCGCCAAGGATTACATTGTTGTCGGCCTCGATCTTTGCGTCACGCAGATAGGCCGCGCCTTTGGCATCCAGCACCACCTGGCCGTTAACCGTCAGCTTGCGGGCGCCAAACCCCTCAGGCGGGGGCGAGATCTGCACGCCCGCCGCCGCGCCCAGAGCCGCAAGGTCGCCAAGATCGGCCTGCAGCACCCCTTCGGCCGCCATCGGGTTCCAGCCGCCGCGCCCCTCAAAATTCACCTGCGCGGCCCCCGTCGCCATGGTCAGGCTTAAAGGCGAGACGCGGCCTTCGGCAAAGGCCTGGAAAAGCCCGCCCTGCAGCGCCAGCGTCACCTTCTGGCCATGGCTTACCCCGCTTGCCTGCAAGGTGAAGGGCCCGGTGAAATCGGGGATCGCCAGTTCGGCATTAAGATTGTCGAATGTCAGATCCTGGCCGCTGGCATGGTCGATATAGCGAAACGTGCCGCCCTCAATCAGGCCGCGCTCAAGCGTGAAGCGCGTCAGGCCGCCGCTGGCCGGGGCGGCGGCATCCGTTGCTGCAGCCGGGCTGGCAGCGGTGCTGCCTGCGGGCGTGAACTCCCAATTCGCCTCACCGGATTTGCTGCGCTCCAGCAGGATGCGGGGCCGCTGCGAGTTCAGGCCCAGCACTTTGATATCGCCACCGAAAAGTGCCGAGGCATTGACCTCGATCGTCATGCTTTCAGCGGTGAACATCGGCCCCTCGGTGACCGACCAGGGTGCATTGGCGATGGTGACGGGTCCGGTTTTGATCCCCAGAACGGGCCAGAACCGCGGCGAGATTTCGCCCTCGATACGCATGGCGCGGCCGGTGGCCTTCTCGAACTGATCCGCCGCCAGCCGGGCGATCCGCTCTGCCGGGATCATCAGCACCACCGCGATCAGCAGCACAATAACCACCATAATCGCCGCCAGGCCCCGCCAGATATAGCGCATCACCGCCTCCTGCTTTTGTTCTTCTGCTCTGGCAACGAATCTAAAAGACCAGGGGTTCCGCCGACAAGCAAGAGCACGCCGATCCCGCCGCCGAAGGCATCAAATTGCCGGGAGCGGGGTGCAGCGCAGCCCCTGCGGCCCATCAAAGCCCGGCAACGGCCCGCGTCTTTCCTCTATCGCGGCGGGCGGGAATCCCCTATATGCCCGCGCATGTCGCAAAATCCGCCCCTTATCCGCCCCGATCTTGCCCGCGCAACCGTGCCCGAAATGGCCCGCCGTGAGGGGCAGCCGACGATTGGCATGGTCTCGCTTGGCTGTCCCAAGGCGCTGGTGGATTCAGAGCGGATCCTGACCCGCCTGCGGGCCGAGGGCTATGCGATTTCGCCCGATTACAAGGGCGCGGATGCGGTGATCGTGAACACCTGCGGTTTCCTTGACAGCGCCAAGGCCGAAAGCCTTGATGCGATCGGCGAGGCTTTGCGCGAAAATGGCCGGGTGATCGTCACCGGCTGCTTAGGGGCCGAGCCCGAATATATCACCGGGGCGCATCCCAAAGTGATGGCGGTGACCGGCCCGCATCAATATGAGCAGGTGCTGGACGCCGTGCATGGCGTGGTGCCGCCCGCGCCCGATCCCTTCATCGACCTTCTGCCCGCAAGCGGCATTCGCCTGACGCCGCGCCACTTCTCTTATCTCAAGATATCAGAGGGTTGCGATCACAAATGCAAATTCTGCATCATCCCCGACATGCGCGGCAAGCTGCAGTCGCGCCCCGCCAAAGCCGTTCTGCGTGAGGCAGAAAAGCTGGTCGAGGCGGGCGTGAAGGAACTGCTGGTGATCAGCCAGGACACCTCGGCCTATGGCACCGACTGGAAGGGCCGGGATGAGAAATTCCCGATCCTGTCGCTGGCGCGGGATCTGGGCTCACTCGGGGCCTGGGTGCGGATGCATTACGTCTACCCCTACCCCCATGTGCGCGATCTGATCCCGGCGATGGCAGAGGGGCTGATCCTGCCCTATCTCGACATCCCCTTCCAGCACGCCCACCCCGAGGTGCTCAAGCGCATGGCGCGGCCTGCCGCCGCCTCGCGGACATTGGACGAAATCGCGGCCTGGCGGGCGGCCTGCCCCGATATCGTGCTGCGCTCGACCTTTATCGTCGGCTACCCCGGCGAGACAGAGGAAGAATTCCAGACCCTGCTGGACTGGATGGATGAGGCGCAGCTGGATCGCGTCGGCGCCTTCCGCTATGAAAATGTCAAAGGCGCACGTTCTGCCGCTTTGCCCGATCACGTGCCCGATGAGGTGAAAGAAGAGCGCTTCGCCCGTTTCATGGAGAAGGCCCAGGCGATATCCGAGGCGAAACTGGCAGCAAAAGTCGGCACCCGCATCGAGGTGATCGTCGATGAGGTCGACGCGGATGGCGCGACCTGCCGCACCAAAGCCGACGCGCCGGAAATCGACGGCAACCTTTTCATCGATGAGAATTTCGAGGGCCTCGCCCCCGGCGACATCGTCACCGTCGAGGTCGATGAGGCCGGTGAATACGACCTCTGGGGCCGCCAGGTCTGAGCGATATACTAGGTCTGAACGATATATCTGAGCGATATATCAGCGCCCGCGAGCGGCACTGTCAGAGGCCGCCCGTCGCGCCTCAAGCCAGGCCCGCACGCAGGCGGTGACATGGGAAAAGCGGTCGCCACCCAGATGCACGCCGCCATACCAGCGGGTGACGACGATGATGTGGTCTTTCAGCCCCTCGCGCTCCAGCATGCGCAGGATGATCGCCGCCGCGCCGCTTTCGCCGTCATCATTGCGCAAAGGCCCATCCGCCAGCGTATCCGCCGCCCAGGAATTATGCGTGGCTTTGGCGAATTTCTTGTCGCGTTTCAGCGCCGTCAGAAAGGCAAGCGCCGCTGCCTTGTCGGCCACCTGCCCGCCCGAAACCGCATAGCGCGAGCCGCGGTCACGGATCACATCGGCGACCGTAAATCCCCCACCCGGCAGATCTGTCACGGGGCAGCCTGGGATGGGGCAGCCTGGGATGGGGCAGCCTGGGATGGGGCGCTCTGCAGCCGTTTCAGCGTGGCGCGAACCACCGCAAGACGCTCGGCATTGGCGGGATGGCTGCCCATCACCCGATCCCCGGGATCCGGCAGGCGGGTGAAGAAATTCGCGCCGCGCAGCGCGTCATAGCCGCCGCGCCAGGCCATCTCGGCCCCAAGGGCATCGGCCTCAAGCTCGAACTCTTTGGAATAATGCTGGGCGGCAAGGCCTGCGCCAATCTCCTGGGCGCGTTTCAGCTCTTCCCCGGTCAGGCCCGCCGACTGGCCCAGAATGCCCACCACAATCGCCCCGGTCATCGCCTGATCCTGACGGCGCGGGATATGGCCTGCGATGTGATGCGCCGCCTCATGGCCCAGCACGAAGGCCAGTTCATCGGCGTTGCGCGACAGATCCAGCAGGCTGCGGGTGAAAACGATCACCGGGCGGCCACGATCATCCAGCGTCTGGAAAGCGTTTGCGGGCTGCGAGCGGTCCTCATCAACGGCGATCAGGAAGTTGCAATTGCCGCGCCGCAGCTGCTCGCGGCAGGTTTGGGTGACGACGGGGGTCATACGCGAGGCAACAGTCAGGATCGGGTCATTCGCAGCCAGCGGCTGCCCGGTCGAGGTCAGCACCTCCTGGCGGACCACCTGGCCGGGCGTGCCGGTCGGATAGACCGCCGGCACCACACAGCCCGACAGCGCAACCGCCGCCGCCATCAGCATGGCCAGAACGGCAGGCCGCCGCATCCGGACAGGCCGCAGCGCAGAACAAGGGGCCGGGTCAGAAACGATGAAAGGATTACAAACCATGGCGCCGGAATTTCATAAGGATCAGCAACAGCCTTACCAGCTTCCTTCCCCGAACGGAAAGGGCGTATTGGCGGCATTGTCCTCATTGTGACAGCCTGGCGGTGCCCCTCTCATTGTGCGCGCCGCTACTGTGCCCCGTCGACTGCTCTCCCGTCGACTGCTCTCCCGCCGACTGTGCCTCCGTCGACTTGTCCCTCCGTGCCGACGCCCCCACGTCAGCCGCGTGGCCTTTGAGGGTGCAAAGCCCCATTGCCGGATGCAGGGCGCTGCGCTAGCCTCGGCCCATGTTCACCATCGAGCACGAATTTGACGCAACCGTTGTCACCCTGATTGATGAGGGCGGCGATGGCATGCCGCTGGTCAGCGATGTCACCATCACCGCCTTTGAGGAATGCGTGACGGTAGAGCAGACCGATCCCGAAACCGATGAGGTTTTGCGCATCACGCTTTCAAACGCGCAGATCGCCGATCTGGCCGCCGCCCTGGATCTGCCCGAGGGCAGCTACCGGATCGAGCGCCGCCCGCCAAAGGCCTGATCCGCCCTGGCATCGCCAGCGCGCGCCCGCCCCCGATACCCTGCCCCGATCTCGGCCTGGTCGCCCAACCCTGACCGCCCAGCCCCGGCCGCTCAATCCAGCCGAAACAGCTTGTCGCGTGATTTCGCGCCCCGGACCAGCACCAGCCGCGTCTTGGCCACCCCCATCGCCTGGGCCAGCAGATCGCGGGCGGCCTGGGTGGCGCGGCCATCCTCGGGCACCACGGTCACGCTGATGCGCAGCGGCTGACCTGCCTCGCCCACATCCAGCGCCTCGCGCCGCGCATTCGGGGTTACCCGCACCGCAATCTCGGCCCCCGGCACCGCCAATGCGCTCAGATCTGGCAAAGCCATCATTCCCCCCATTCAATCCGCGCGGCTATTTTCCGCTTGCCCCCGGGCTATGGGCCAGCCCAACTGGGCCCGCAAGACAGGAGGCCCCAGATGACGACCGGATTTTTCTCAGACGAGCGCTGCTTCTGGCATGGCGGCGGCAATTATGCGCTGACGCTGCCGGTGGGCGGGCTGGTGCAGCCGACCTTTGGCGGCCTGCCGGAAAACCCCGAAACCAAGCGGCGGCTGAAAAACCTGTTAGAGGTCACCGGGCTGCTGGCCACGCTTGACCATCGCAGCGCCCCTGCCGCCAGCGACACTGAGCTGGCCCGGGTCCATCCGCAAAGCTATCTGGATGCCTTTCGCGCCGCCTCAGACGACAAGGGCGGCGAGTTGGGTCTGCGCACCCCCTTTGGCCCTGGCGGCTATGAGATCGCGGCGCTTTCCGCCGGGCTGACCACCGCTGCGCTGCGGGCCGTGTTGCGCGGTGACCTCGACAATGCCTATGCGCTGTCGCGCCCGCCCGGCCATCACGCGCTGCCCGACTGGCCGAATGGGTTTTGCCTGATCAACAACATCGCCGTCGCCATCGAGGCCGCCCGCGCCGAGGGCCTCGCCCAGCGTTTCGTGGTGCTGGACTGGGATGTCCATCATGGCAATGGCACCGAGGCGATCTATTACGAAGACCCCGATGTCCTGACGATCTCGATCCACCAGGAGCACAACTACCCGCTCGACACCGGCGATGCGGACGATCAGGGCCGGGGCGCGGGGCTTGGCTATAACGTCAATCTGCCCTTGCCGCCCGGCGCCGGGCATCTGGCCTATCTGGCCCTGACAGAGCGCGTCGTCTTGCCGAAAATCCGCGCCTTCCGCCCCGATGTGATCCTGGTCGCCTGCGGCTTTGACGCCTCGGGGGTGGATCCGCTGGGACGGATGTTCGCCACCTCTGAAACCTTCCGCCAGCTGACCCGGATGGTGAAAGAGGCGGCGCGGGATCTGTGCGGCGGGCGGCTGGTCCTCAGCCATGAGGGCGGCTATTCCGAGGTTCATGTGCCCTTCTGCGGCCATGCGGTGATCGAAGAGCTGTCGGGCAGCCCTATCCACGCCCCCGACCCGCTGGCCCAGACCCTGCACAAACGCCAGCCGGGACCAAGGATGGATGCCTTCCTTGATGAATGGATCCTTGATCTGGCCCGCCAGCACGGGGTCTGAACGCCCCGTCCCCGCTCTGGCTCTTGTCCCGCCCCCGCGCTATAGCGGGCGCGACCCCTCAGCCGGAGCCCCCGATGACGCATGCCGTATCCCTCGCCTCTGCCCTTGACCAGCTGCAGAGTGAGGCCGATCCGGCCCGCGCCGCCGAGGCGGCCCATGCCCATAAAGTTCAGCGCGAGTATCTGGGCATCGCGGTGCCGCGCCTGACCGAACTGGCAAAGGAATGGCGCGAGGGGCTGGATCTGGACCAGCGCCTCGCCCTGGCCTCAGACCTGTGGCAAAGCAATATCCATGAGGCGCGGATCGCGGCGGCGAAACTGCTGGTCCAGGCCCGCATCCGCCCCGATGACGGTGTCTGGGCGCTGATCACCTCCTGGGTGGCGCAGTTTGACGGCGCAGAGATCGCCGACCAGGTTGCCGATGCCGCAGGCCGCAGGCTGATCGCAGATCCCGCCCGCCTGGATGAGGTTGAGGCCTGGACGAAATCGCCGCTGATCTGGGCCCGCCGCGCCACGCTGACCTTCACCCTGCCCTGGACGCGGATGAACAACCCCAAACCCCAGGACCAGGAGATCCGCACGCGCGTGCTGGCCTGGGCGGCGGGCTATGTCAGCGAAAGCGACTGGTTCATGCAAAAGGCCGTGGGCAGCTGGCTGCGCGATCTGTCCAAACATGACGCCGCCCTGATCGAGGCCTTTCTGGCCGGCCCCGGCGCTGGTCTGAAAAGCTTTTCGCGCAAGATCGCCCGCACCTATCTGCCGCAGGTTGCACCACTCAACCCAGACGCGCGGGACTGACGACACAACCCACGCCGTTCGCTATTCCAGAACGCGGCATTGCCGCGAAAGGGGCTGCCCCCCGCGCCCTGAATTGCCATATGGTCGGTCAGAGAATCCGACAGGAGGCAATGATGACAAAGCTTTTCTTCAAACAGGGCGCATGCTCGCTGGCGCCGCATATCGTGCTGGAATGGATCGGCAAACCCTATGAGGCGGTGCGCGTCACCTCGGGCTCGCCCGAGATCCTGGCGGTGAACCCGACGGGCGCGGTGCCGGTTTTGCAAGAGGATGACGGCTGGGTGCTGACCCAGGCGGGCGCGATCCTGGAGTATCTGGCGAACAAACACCCCGAGGCGGGCCTCGGCGGTGGCGACAGCATCCGTGCCCGGGCCGAGACGCATAAATGGTCGGCCTTCCTGACCTCGGATGTCCATGCCGCCTTCTGGCCGGTGTTCATGCCCGACCGCTATACGACCGACCCGTCGGATGCTGCCAAAGCCGCCGTTTTTGACGCCGCCATCGCGCAGGTCCGGAAGAAATTCGCCATCCTCAACGACCATATGGCCGGGCGGGAGTGGTTCCTTGACGGCGGGCGCTCGGTGATCGACGCCTATTCCTTCCCGATGATCCGCTGGGCGCGGGGCAAATTGCCAAATGGCCTGACGGATTACCCCCATGTGCAGGCGCTGCATGATCGGCTGGCGGCTGATCAAAGCGTGCAAACCATCCTCGCCCGTGAGGCCGGAAAGTAATCCGGCCACCACAGACGACCACGGGCATCGCCCCAAACACAGGCATCGCCCCAAACACGGGCATCGCCCCAAAAAGGAGCAGCATCATGACGACCGGCATCCATCATGTCACCGGCATCACCGCCAACGTCCAGGCCAATGTCGATTTCTACATGGGCTTTCTTGGCCTGAGCCTCGTGAAACAAACGGGCGGCTATGAGGATGCCGAGCAGCTGCACCTGATCTACGGCAACCCCAAGGGCGACCCCGGCAGCCTTGCCACCTTCCTGGTGTGGGAGGGGGCCGGGCGCGGGCGCACCGGGCTGGGCCAGGTCTCAGAGTTCAGCTTTGCGGTTCCTGCCGCCTCGATCGGCGACTGGCTGACAAAGGCGCTGTCGGCTCGCCTGAAGGTCGAGGGCCCCTCGCGTGAGTTTGGCCAGCCGGTTTTGCGGCTGAAAGATCCTGACGGGATGGTGGTGAAACTGGTGGGGACCGATCTGCCCGAAGATGCAGATCACCCCACCGCCGCCCCCACTAGGCTGCAGGCGGTGACACTGCTGACGGCGGATGCGGATGGCACGGCGGCTTTCGTCACCCGCTTTGGCTATCACGAGATCGCCCGCGAAGGTGCCACGATCCGGCTGCAATCTGACACGGATGTCGTTGATATCCTTGGGGTTTCGGGCTTTGTGCCCTCTATCCCCGGCGCAGGTGTGGCCGATCACGTCGCGTTTCGCGCGGCAGATGCGGATGCCCTGCGTGAGATGCGGCTTTCGCTGAAAGACCACGGCCCGACCCATGTGCATGACCGCAAATATTTCCTGTCGCTTTATGTCCGCGAACCCGGTGGCAGCCTGATCGAATATGCCACCGACGGCCCCGGCATGGGCGTCGATGAAGCCGCAGACCAGCTTGGGCGCATCCTTTTCGTGCCCGAGGGCGATGCGGCGCGTGCAGATGATCTGCGGATCATGCTGCCCCAGTTCGCCCGCCCGGGCGAAGAGAGGTTTCCGATGCGTGATCTGCCCTTCATCCACCGCTTTCACCGCCCCGAGGATCCCGATGGCTCGACCATCATCCTTTTACACGGCACCGGCGGCAATGAGACCGACCTGATGCCGCTGGCCCATAAGATCGCGCCCAGGGCGGTGCTTTTGGGGGTGCGCGGACGCTCGACCGAGGAAGGGATCAACCGCTGGTTCCGCCGCTTTGACGCGACCACCTATGACCAGGCGGATGTGCGGGCCGAGGCCGAGGCTTTCGCGGGCTTTGTCGAGGGCGCGGTCGGCGGCTATGGCATTGATCCGGCCCGCCTTTCCTTCCTGGGCTATTCCAACGGGGCCAATCTGCTGGGCGCGGTGATGCAGCTGCAGCCGGGTCTGGTGCAACGCGCGATCCTTTTGCGGGCGGTTCAGGCGCTGAATGAGGCCCCTTCGGCCACACCCGCGCCGGCGAATGTGCTGATGCTGAACGGGGCGCGCGACCCCTTTGCCAGCATGGCCCCGCCGCTTGAGGCCGCCCTGCGCGCTGCCGGTGCCGGGGTCAGCACCGAGACGCTTTCCGCCGGGCATGAGCTGGCGGCAGAGGATCTGGGCCTTGCAAAGGCCTGGCTGGAAAGCTGAGCCAGGAACGGCACCCGCATTTCAAAAGGCCCCGGTCCGTCAAAGGCCGGGGCCTTTTTCCACATCCTGCAGCCAGGGCGCACCGCGCCCGAAGGCCTCGGCCAGATGGTCGATAAAGCGGCGCAATTTCAACGGCATCGGCTGCACCGGCGGCCAAAGCGCCATCACCGGCAGCCCCCGTGTTCCGCAGTCCCCCAGCAGATGCACCAGCGCACCAGAGCGCAAGGCGGGCGCGGCGATAAAGCCCGGCAGCATCGCAAAGCCCAGGCCCGCCACCGCCAGATCACGCATCGCCTCGCCATTGTTGACGCTGATCCGCTCGGCCACCGCGGGTGCGATCAGGCGGCCGTTCTCCTGCAGCTGCCACAGCTCGGCATTCGGGATATGGCTGTAACCGATCACCGGCTGGCCGCTGAGATCCTGCACCCGCGCGGGCCTGCCGTGCTGCGCCAGGAAATCCGGGCTGGCACAGACCAGCGAGCGATCCTCGCAAAGCTTGCGCGACATCAGCGCCGAGCCGGTCTGCAACCCGATGCGGATCGAGAGGTCAAAGCCCTCACGCGCCAGATCCCGCGCCCGGTCGTCATAATCGACGCGGATCTCAAGCCCCGGATGCGCCTTTGCGAAATCGGCAATCAGCGGCGTCAGATGCAGAGTGCCAAAGGTCATGGGCGCGGCGATGGCAAGCGTACCGCGCAGCCCCTCTGCGCTGGCGCCATCCCCCGACATGCCCCCCCATGCCGCCGATTCCGCCGCCTGACGCAGCTCTGCCAGGGCGGGGCGAAAGCGCTCGGCCAGCCGCCCGGCGGCCTCGGTCGGGATGATGCGCCCGGCATTGCGGCGAAAAAGCGCGGCACCCAGCCCGGTTTCCAGATCGCTTAGCCGCTTCGAGACCACCGATTTCGAAAGGTTCAGCCGCGCCGCAGCGGCCGTGACGGTGCCCAGCTCCATCACGGTCAGGAAAGTGTCGATTTCATCGAGAGAGTAATGCATGGCGCGACTGTGATCGCTCTGGCAGCGTTCGTAAAGTGCGAACGCAGGGTCAGGCAATGCCTTGCTGGAAGGAAACACATTCGGGGCGCATATTCAGGACAACGAAAGGAGGCCGATCATGGCAAACTCTTCTGAACTGACGCTGGGTGGCATCCACCACCTGACCGCAATCACCGCCAATGCCCCTGAAAACAAACGGTTCTATACTGAGACGCTGGGGCTGCGGCTGGTCAAGAAAACCGTGAACCAGGACGATACCTCGGCCTATCACCTGTTCTATGCCGATGGGCTGGCCAGCCCTGGCACCGATCTGACCTTCTTCGACTGGCCCGTCGGACGCGAGCGGCGCGGCACCTATTCGATCAGCCGCACCGGGCTGCGGATCGCGGCTGACAGCTTTGATTTCTGGGCCGCACGGCTGCGGGGTCAGGGCCTGGAGACCGGCGCGATCCAGGAGACCGATGGCCGTGTCAGCCTCGACTTCGAGGATCCAGAGGGCCAGCGCTTTCGCCTGACCGCCGATCAGCCCGGTGAGCCGAACCCCTGGGCGAAAAGCCCGGTGGCTGCCGCGCATCAGATCCGGGGGCTGGGGCCGATCACGATCTCGGTCGCGGATCTCGCGCCGACCAAGGCGGTGCTGGAGCAGGTGCTGAACATGCGCGAAAGCGGCAGCTATGCCAGCCCCGATGGCGAGGGGGCGGTGCATGTGTTCAGCATGGGCCCAGGGGGGCCGGCGGCCGAGTTGCATGTGGCGGTCCAGCCTGGCCTGCCGGTGGCGCGTCAGGGGGCGGGCGCGGTGCATCACGTGGCCTTCCGCACGCCGGATACACAGGGGATCGCCGATTGGGCAGCACGGCTGAGGGAGTTTCGGATCCCCTCTTCGGGTGAGGTAGAGCGCTATTACTTCCGCAGCCTCTATTTCCGCGAACCGGGTGGAAACCTGTTCGAGATCGCCTCGGACACGCCCGGCTTCACCGTTGACGAGCCGCTGGAGAGCCTGGGGGAACGCCTGTCACTGCCCCCCTTCCTTGAGGGCAAGCGCGAACGGATCGAGGCCGGCCTGAAACCGCTCTGACCTGAAACCGCTGTGACCTGCACCCCCGCTGACGCAGATCAGGGGCGCTGGCCGCCCGCCTTCGGCGGGCGGCGGGGAGGGGGGGGGGGGGGGGGGGGGGCGGCCCCCCCCCCCCCCCCCCCCCCCT
The DNA here is from genome assembly GCF_013155295.1 of Pseudogemmobacter hezensis. Lineage (GTDB taxonomy): Bacteria > Pseudomonadota > Alphaproteobacteria > Rhodobacterales > Rhodobacteraceae > Pseudogemmobacter > Pseudogemmobacter hezensis. Next base: position 384,874 of record NZ_JABJXT010000001.1, read on the forward strand.
TCCCGGTCGCGCTCTTTGCGTGACCGCAGCCTTCCGATCAGCCGAAGAACAAAAGCACCAGAATACCAGCGGTGATCAGCAGGCATCCAAGCGCCTCACGCCAGGTGATTTTCTCCCGGAAGAAAAACACCGTCGCCGCAAAAGTGAACAACATTTCCACCTGCCCCAATGCCTTCACCATCGCCGCGCTTTGCAATGTCATCGCCGCAAACCAGCAAAACGAAGCGCTCGCCCCGCAGACGCCTGCAAAGAGCGAGACCTTCCACGCCCGCGCAATCCGTGCAAACTCACCACGCTCGCGCCAGAGCATCCATGCCCCCATCACCAGCACCTGCAAACACAGCGTCGCAACCAGCGTCACCGCCGCCTGGGTCAGGAAATCCGGCCCGCCCACCGATGTTGACGCCGCCCGATAAGACACCGCCGAGACCCCGAACATCATGCCTGAGCCAAGGCCGATCAGCGCATTGCGCTGGAACACCGATGTCAGGGTGGCGCGCCACCCGGCCTGAACATGGGCAACCGAGATCAGCATCACGCCCAGCACGCTGATCAAAATCGCCGCCAGCCCCCCGGCTGACACCCGGTCCCCCAGAAACAACAGCCCAAAAAGCGCCGCCTGGGCAGGCTCGGTCCGCGACCAGGCGGTTCCTACTGCGAAATTTCGGAACGAAAACACATGGATCAGCGCGAAAGTCCCCGCGATCTGCGCCAGCCCCCCCAGCGTCACCCAGCCATAGAAGGCAGGCTGCAGATCCGGTACCGGTGCCTCTGCCCGCCAGCGCAGCAAAACGAGAAACAGGATCGCCACCGGCAGACCAAAGCCAAAGCGGACAAAGGTCGCCCCCGTCGTTCCCATCGCAGATTTCAGATGTTTTTGCGCCACAGAGCGCAGGTTCTGCAGGAATGCACCTGCAAGTGTGATCGGGATCCATAAAGCCATGCGCCTGTGCCTATGCCAGCGACGCGGCGCTGACAAGGAAGGCCAGCACCCCCGGGTATCCCAGCCGCTTCACCGCAGTCAGTAGCCCCCGCACGAAACCTCTGCCCGATTTCACAGCAGATCCCCTGGCTTTCCGCCCGCGTTTGAGTCCTCGCGGCCACACCCAGGCCACACAATATCCGGTGGTTAATTTTTTCCCTTTCTCTTCATCCGGTGGTGGTGCCTATAGTCAGCTCAATGAACCGGGGGGAACACCCGGTCTTGAGGCAGGACATAACAACAAGCAAGGAGGGCGCCATGCGCTGCCCATTCTGCGGCAATATCGACACCCAGGTGAAGGACTCGCGTCCCGCCGAAGATCACGTTTCGATCCGTCGTCGCCGTTTCTGCCCCGCCTGTGGCGGGCGTTTTACCACCTATGAACGCGTGCAGCTGCGCGACCTGGTGGTCGTGAAATCCAATGGCAAACGCGAAGATTTCGACCGCGACAAGCTGGAGCGCTCGATCCGTATCTCGATGCAAAAGCGCCCCATCGATCCCGAACGCATCGACCAGATGATCTCGGGCATCGTGCGACGGCTGGAATCGATGGGCGAGACCGATATTCCCTCGCGCACCATCGGGGAAATCGTCATGGAGTCCCTCGCCAGGATCGACACGGTCGCCTATGTTCGCTTTGCCAGCGTTTACAAAAACTTCCAGGCTGCCGGTGATTTCGACCGCTTTGTCAGCGAGCTGCGGCCCGCAACCGACAAAGCCGAGGAATAATCTCCGCCAGACGGAAACGGTGACCGAAACGGTGGCTGAAACGGCGGGCTGAAAACTCCGCCGCACCAGAAACCGGAGCGATCATGACAGTCGACGATCAGACCCATATGGCCCATGCCCTGCGCCTTGCTGCGCGGGGCAATGGCACATGCTGGCCCAACCCTTCGGTCGGTTGCGTGCTGGTGAAAGACGGGCGCATCGTCGGGCGCGGCACCACTCAGCCCGGCGGTCGCCCCCATGCCGAGCGCGTGGCCCTGGCCGAGGCGGGCGCGGCCGCACGCGGCGCGACCGCCTGTGTCACGCTTGAACCCTGCGCCCATCACGGCAAGACCAGCCCCTGCGCCGAGGCCCTGGTGGCCGCGGGCGTCGCCCGTGTCGTCACCGCGATCACCGACCCTGACCCGCGGGTGGCCGGGCGCGGCCATGCGATCCTGCGCCAGGCAGGCATTGCCGTGACCGAGGGCGTTCTGGCCGATGAAGCCTCTGAAATCGCGGCTGGCTTTCTGAAACGGGTGACCCGGGGCCTGCCTTTTGTCACCCTGAAACTGGCCACCACCCTTGACGGGCGGATCGCCACCGCCAGCGGTGAAAGCCGCTGGATCACCGGGCCGGATGCCCGCCGCGCCGTGCATGCGATGCGGATGCAGCATGACGCGGTGATGGTGGGATCAGGCACCGCCCGCGCCGATGACCCCGATCTGCGGGTGCGCGATATGGGGGCGGTGCGCCAGCCCGTTCGCCTGGTGATCGACAGCGGCCTGACCCATAGCGCCCAAAGCCGCCTTGGCACCTCGGCGCATGAGGCCCCGGTCTGGCTGGTTCATGGCGACCATGCACCGGATGAGGCGCGCGCAGCCTGGACGGCACGCGGGGCGAAGCTGATCCCCTGCCCTTCGGCGGATGCGCATCTCAACCTTGATGCCGCCTTGCGGGCGCTGGCGGCCGAGGGCCTGACCCGGATTTTCTGCGAGGGCGGCGGTGCCCTCGCGGCAGCGCTGATCCGCGCGGGCCTGGTGGATGAGCTGGCGGTCTTTGCCGCCGGGGCGCTGATCGGCGCGGATGGCCGGGCGGCGCTTGGGCCGCTGGGGCTGCAGGCGCTGGCCGATGCGCCGCGCCTGCGGCTGCTATCCTCGCGCCGGGTCGGGGGGGATACCCTCAGCCGCTGGCGGTTCTGAGCGACTTCGCAGACGGGCCGGGCAGAGACAGGCCCATCTGGGGACAAACCACTTTGCTGGCAGGCCCCTCTGCAGAGGGGGCCCGCCCTCAGATCACCCCTTCAGCCCATCCAGCCAGGCGGGCAAGCCACCGATATCGGCCAGCACCACATCGGCATGCGGGGCCAGATCATCCCTGGTTGCGATCCCGGTCAGAACCGCGACCCGGATCATCCCCGCAGCCCGACCCGCCTCAAGATCATGCAGCGAGTCGCCGATCATCGCCACCCGGCCAGGCTGCAGACCCTGCTGCGCCACAAAGGCGTTCAGCATGCCCGGCCCGGGCTTTGCCCCATAACCGCTGTCATAGCCTGCAACGAAATCCAGAAGATCCGTCAGCCCATGCGCTGCGATATGGGCCTGGGCGGGGCGCTCTGAATCATTGGTCACCACGCCCAGCTTCAGCCCCCGCCCCCGCAAAGCGGTGAACAAAGGCACCAGCGGCACGGCCTCGGCCATAGCGGCCGTCGCTGCCGCCTGGTTGATGCGCTGTGTCAGCTCTGCCAGCGTCACCGCCCCGAGATGAGGCTGCAGCGCCGCCGCAATATCCGCAGCCGTCGCCGCGATCACCGGGCTGTCGGGCAGGAAATCATTCGTGTCCGGCAGATAGCCCACGGCCGCCGCCAGCCGGGCGCCATGATCCGCATCCTGCGCCAGGCCTGACAGAAAACCGCCCGCCCAGGCGCCCCAGCTTTTGCGAAAGTCAAACAGGGTGCCGTCTTTGTCAAATAGCAGCGCGTCGATCATGGTTCGTCCTGTTTTGTGGTTTACGGCCCCGCGCCACCTGTGCCGGGTCGCTGCATATTCATTGCCGGGGCGGCAAGCCCGCGCTGCCCTGGCCGCGACCAGGCAAAGCCTGCGCCCGACCTCAGGTCCAGTTTGGCATCTCGCCCCCCGGCAAGGCCCCCCGCGCCAGCATCACCGCCTCTGGCCGCTGATCGGCGCTGGCCGCGAAATCAAGCAAAAGGGGCTCGTCGCTCAGCAGGAAGTCGAGGACTGCGGCCAGGACCTCATTCTCGCCCGCACGCTGGCGCAGCTCATCCGCGCCGATACCGCTTTGGGCCAGAAAGGGGCTGATCCTGTCCTCATCTGCCGCCAGCCAGGCCAGCGCCTGCAATGCCAGAACCTGCGCCTGTTCCTGCCGGGTCATCCTTTGCCTCTCCAATTCTCGCTGACGGGTTTCAGCCCCAGCAGCCGGGGCCGCCCCCACCAGCCCCCTTCATCGACCCGCCATGGCCTGAGGTCAATCCATCTCTGCCGCGCCACCGGATGCCCCTGCAGCCAGGGGCGAATCTGTCCCGGGGCCCCCGGGGGCCGGGCGTTTTCCGGCAGCTTTGTAAACGTATTCGTTAACGACCCATCGGCGGTTAATTGCCGCCCCTGTCAGGTTATCCCCTGGAAATTGGAGTTATCCCAAGGCTTACACACATATTCCAGGGCTGATCCCGAAAAGGTGACAGCGCTATAAATGATTTGTTAACTATCTCCCTGGCAAAATCATAACAGATCACGGGCATCCTGTAACAGATGCCACGGGATCTGAATTTTGCCAGATAGTTGGACTTTTCAGCCATGCAACGCCGTATCCTGATCGCGGATTCGAACGCCGCCACGCGGATCATGTTTCAGAACCATCTGGGCGATGGACTGTTTCGCACCCTGCTCAGTGCGGATGCGGCGGCCTGCCTGCAGATTGCGCGGCGTGAGCGGCCGGATCTGATCGTGCTGGATTGCGATCTGCCCGATATGGCCGGGCCAGAGGTGGTTGCCGCCCTGCGGGCCGATCCGCGCACCCGCCAGGTGCCGGTGATTGTGCTGGTCCCGGCCAACGCGCCGCAAAAGCGGCTGCAGGCCCTGCGCGCGGGTGCCGATGACGTGATGGACAAGCCCGCCGATATATCGGTGCTGCTGGCGCGTCTGCGCAACCTGCTGCGCCAGCGCGAAGAGGCACAGCTGCTGGCCCGCGCCTGGGGCAGCGACCTGCCTGAATTCCTGGGCCTGTCCGAGCAAAAAGACAGCTTTCAGCCGGTTGGTCCGGTGGGCGTGATCACAAGCCAGGCCGAGACCGCCCAGGCCTGGAAAGACCGCCTTGCGCCCCGCCTGCGCGATCAGGCCCGCAGCTATCTGCCCGCCGAGGCCGCCAGCCTGGGCTATAGCGACCCTGAATCCCCACCGCATGTGTTCCTGATCGAGGCCGATCAGGCCAATGGCAGCAGCGGGCTACGGCTGATGACCCAGCTGGCCAGCGTCACGCCGTTCCGCCATTCGATGTTTTGCATCATCGCCCCCGAGGCCAGCGATGCGGCGGCGATGGCCTTTGACCTTGGGGCGCATGATGTCGTGAACCCCTGGGTCTGCGAGGAAGAGCTGGATCTGCGCATCCGCCTGCTCTTGCGCCGCAAGCAACAGGCCGATGCCGAGCGGCGCTCGCTTGAGGCCGGGCTGCGGCTGGCGATCATTGATCCGCTGACCGGCATCTACAATCGCCGCTATGCCTTCCCGCGTCTGGCCGGCATCGCCGAGCAGGCCGCCATCGCGCGCACGGAATTTGCCGTGCTGGTGGTGGATATCGACCGCTTCAAATCGGTGAATGACCGCTATGGCCACACCACCGGCGACACGGTCCTGATCGGGGTGGTGCAACGGCTGCGCGACCGGCTGCGGGTGAATGACCTGCTGGCACGGATCGGCGGCGAAGAGTTTCTGATCGTTCTGCCCGAGACCTCGGCCCTTGAGGCCGCGCGCATGGCCGAGCGGCTGCGCGATGCCGTCAGCGCCACACCGATTGACGGGGGGGCAGGCGTCACGCTGGGGGTGACGATCTCGATCGGGGTCAGAACAGGCGGCGGCCCGGGCCGCGAGACAGAGGATGTGACGGCAATGGTTGCGGCAGCAGATGGGGCGCTGATGCGCTCTAAGATCTCAGGGCGCAATACGGTGACCTGCTACTCTGCGGCCTAATGCACCACGCCGAGGCGGGGCAACAGCTGGCATGCGGGGGGGCGTTTGGGGGTAGCATTGGGGGGCTGTTCTTTGCGCCCGGGCATTGTGCCCGCCGCCTGCCCTGCCCCGCAGCCCGTTATACCTCTTAACCCGCTCTACCCAGCAGCCAGTTCAGAAAGCGCGGTCAGGAAGGCCGGATTGGTCAGCATCACTTCCTGGCGGCCCAGGGCCTCGGCTTCGCGCATCGCAATCGCGGTCAGCTTTTGCGCCAGCACCACCGCATCCTCAAGAGGCCTGCCCTTCGCCAGCGAGGCCACAATCAGCGCAGAGAACAGGTCCCCCGTGCCCGACAGCGCCAGCGGCAACTGCGGTGCCGGATGGCGGCTGACAGAACCTGTCACCCGGTTTTCTTGCCCTGTAGTATCTGGCCCCACAGTTTCTGGCCCCACAATCACGCTTTCAAGGCAGCCTTCGGGGCTGTCCGCCAACACGCAGCCGGTGGCAACCACCCTGGCCTCGGGCCTCAGGTTCAGCCCGGCACGCGCCGCGCCGAGATCGGCAAGGCTGTTGATCTGCTGGCCCGACAGCAGCGTCAGCTCAAACGGGTTCGGCGTGCACAGATCGGCCAGCGGCAAAAGCGCGTCGCGGATCACCGCCACCACCGCCTCGGGGACATAGCGCCCCGGCCCCGCATCGCCGATCACCGGGTCGCACAGATAGATCAGCGCGGGATTGCTGGCCTTAGCGCGGGCGATGAAGGCCGCCGCCTGTTCGGCAATCGCCGCCGAGCCGATGTAGCCCGTCATGATAAACGCCGCCCGCCCGGGCAGGCCACGCTCTTCCGCGCCCAAAAGCAGATCGGCGAAGAAATCCTCGGGCAGCGCCCGGCCGCGCAGGGTGGGGTAATCGGGGGTATTCGAGAAAACCACCGTCGGGATTGCCGCCACCTCCAGCCCGGCCGCGCAAAGCGGAAACAGCGCCGCCGAATTGCCGACATGGCCAAAGACAACCTGGCTCTGAACCGAGATGATAAGAGGCGGAGTTTGCATATTCTGTCCAGGCCGGATTCGTCTGTTCTGCGCAGAGGTTACATCCCCCCGCCGCAAGATTACCAGAGCGGCAATGTATCTGCACAATCCGCCCGCCCCATGCGCCCGATCCAGCCGCCTGATCCAGGCGCACCTCCCAGACCCGCAGCCAGACGCGCCTCCAGACCCGCCGCCCCGAAACACCACCCCGAAACACCGCCAACCGCATAATTGCCGCGCCGATGCACAATCCCTTTGACCGGGGCCATATCGCCTGTCTCTATCCCGGCAGGGCCAGACCGCCCCGAGGCAGCCATGACCGATCCCACGCCCCGCGCCAGCCAGTATGAAGCCGAGGCCCTTCTGGCGCGGCTTTTCGGCGCATCGGGGCATTTGTGGAGCGTGGGAACCCTGCAGGCCTTTATCGGGACTGAGCTGGCCGCCCCTTCCGGCGGCCCCATCAGCGATGTGCCCAGGTCAGCGGGCGATGAGGTGGTGATCGGGGATGCCATGACACAGGCCAGGACACGGGCCAGGCTGCGACCGGGGGCGCGGCTTCTGGCCTTTGAAACGCTCAGCAGCGATCCCAGGGGCTGGAACCATGCCATCGCCCTTTGCGCAACCGATCTGCCCCCCCGGAGAAAGGCGCAAAGCGCCGCCCTGGCCCTGATCTCCGGTGACGCGGATGCCATCCTGGCGGATCACCGCGACCGGGCCGCGCTTGATCTGGGGCTGGGCCATCCTGGGCTTTGCGCCCTGTTCCGCCCCGACCCCTTCGGGGTCGCGACATCTAAGGCGCTGATCGGGCAATGCTTTCTCGCGGCAAAGCCTGCGCTGATGCAGATCGCGGGAACATGGATCGTCGACACGCCTTTCGTTCGGATCGAGGTCACCACCGCGCCGGGCGATCCCTGCCCCCTGCACCATATTCCCGATCCGCGCGGCCGGACCCATGCCGCGACCACCCCGCTGCCGCCGGGCTGGCTGCCGCTGGCCCATATCTTCCCGCCGCATCCTGCCCGCCTGCGCCCAGGTGTCAGCCAGGCTTTGGATCATGAAAAGCACCGCGCCTTTCAGGCGATCCTTGCGCAGCATGGCCGCGCCGATCTCTGGGCGCTGAAAACCGCACTGCGCGCCCAGCTGCAAAGCGGCAGCTTTCAGCCCCCCGATACCGACAGGCATGGCGCAGCCGTGATCCGTGTGGCGCTGCGGCAATGGCTGGCGGAAACCGGAACGGCCCCGCCCCTGCCCTGGCTTGAACGCTTTGACCGCCCCCTGCTGGCCGCCCTGCGCAAAGAGGGCGGCTGACATCTGGCGCATTCAGCGCATCTGCCGATCCGCACAAAAGGAAACACCGCCCCCCACCTCGCGGACAGAGCGAGGCAGAGAGCGGTGTCCTTGCAGCCGAATGTGAAGCCGGCTGTGACATTGGCCAGACTTCCCGGGGCCAGACTTCCCGGGGCAGAATTTCCCGGCGCCGGACTTCCCGGCCAATGCCGTGATCTGAGACCCGGCTCAGAACCGGATCGACGAGGTCAGATAGAAGCTGCGGCCTTCCTCGGGATAGCCCTCGACCACCGAATAGTTGCGGTCAAAGATATTGCGGACGCCAAAGGCGACATCCGCCTCTTCGCTGATCTGCCAGGACATATCCAGGTTGGCCAGACCAAAGCCCGACATCCTGGTATAGATCGGCGCATTGCGATTGCCCGAGCCAACGGCCGGATCCGACCAGCGCGAGCCATAGATCTCGACCGAGGGCGAGACGGTCAGACGGTCCAGCGCCTGCCAGTCCAGCCGCACATAGGCCTTGTGGCGCGGGATATCGGTCACCTGTGCGCCGGTGATATTGTCGTCATCGATCTTGAGATCCATGAAGGTATAGTTGCCGCGCAGGGCCAGGGTGTCGCTGACCTCCCAGCTGGCTGCCACCTCAAAGCCCTGGTAAGTCGCCTTCGAGAGGTTCTGACGCTGCGTCAGCCCGCCCGGCTGGCCGATGGCCTGGATCGCGTCAGAGATACGGCTGTAAAAGACCGCGCCTTCCAGACGAACCGGGCCAAGATCGCCCTTATAGCCCAGCTCGAAGTTCAGCGCCCGTTCCGGCCCCAGATCCGGGTTCGGGATCGTGGTGCCAAAGCCCGAGGAATAGCGGTGGAACAGGGTCGGGAAACTGGTGCGCGACGAAAGGCTTGCGTGATACTCGCCCCCCGACTGTGGCGTCCAGACCGCCGCGGCCTGCCAGTTCACCGCATCATGGGTGAAGACAGGCTCTCCGGGTGATGCCGAGGTGCGGTTCGCCTCGATGACTTTCGCCTTTTCATAGCTGAGGCCCGCAATCAGGCGCAGATCATCGCGCAGGGTCCAGGTGTCCTCGACCGCAAGCGAGATGGTCTCTTCCTTGCTGTGCTCGGTCGGCAGGATGGTGCCGCCCGACGGATCGCCGGGGCGCTCATGATCGGTGGCGCGGTGGACGTCGCGGCGGAACGAGGTGGCAAAGCGCAGATCATGCTGGCCCAGCGTCACGCCATATTCCAGGCTGCCGCCCAGCGAATAGTCGTCATAAAAGCTGTTGAAGGCGCGCGGCAGGGTCTGGCTGTCGTGATCAGCATCATCCCAGGCCGAAAGCGTGTTCTTAAAGGTGTTGTAGAACAGCTTCGTCTTCAGCGTGCCCTCGTCAAGCTCCGTTGTCGAATAGAAGGCAAGGCTTTCGATATCCCATTCCGGCCAGGTCCAGTCGCGCTGACCGCCCCGGGTGACCGGATAGCCCATCACCGGCAAAAGCGTGCTGTAGGGGGCGGATTTCTCGCCTTCCTGGCGGGTGTAGCTGAGGACATATTCGTCGGTCGCATTGGGGGTATAGCCCAGCTTCAGGTTCAGACGGCTGTCATCGGTGGCGCTGTCACGGCGCAGACCCTCGCCCTGATAAGGGAAGGCGGGATCGGGCTGATAGTCGCGCGAGAGGTAATAGCCATCGCTGTCGCGGCGCATATAGGACAGCTGACCATACCAGAATTCCTGCTTCGTCCCCAGCGAGACATAGCCGTTGCGCCCGGTGACATCGCCGCGGTTCCCGGCCTCAAGGCCAAGCCGCGCCTCGCCCTCAAAGGCTTTGGTCGGTTTACGGGTCACAAGGTTGATCGCGCCACCCATGCCGCCCGGGCCGTTGATCACCGAGACATAGCTTTTCTGCACCTGGATCTCGGCCAGATCCGGGGTCAGGAAACGGCCGTGATCCAGGCGGTTGTCGGCGGGCAGATAGATGCGGATGCCGTCAATCGACAGCGGCACATGCCAGCGGTCAAAGCCGCGCACAAAGACCTCGCGCTCATTGCGCGAACCACCGCCCGAGGGCGTGGCCGAGACGCCCGGCAGCACGCCCAGCGTGTCATCCAGCGTGGCGCGGTTCTGGCGCGCGGCCTCGGTGCCGGTCACGGTGGTGGTGGTGCCGCCCTGGGCTTCCTCATCCGCGCCCAGATAGATCGTTCCCAGCGAGAAAGCGCGGCTTTCTTCTGCAGGATCAACAGATTGGGCAAGGGCTGGCAAGGTGGTGATGCCGGGCAGGATCACACCTGCAAGCACCAGACGCTGCAACAAAGACATTCAAGAATCCTTCCTGTGGCTCGGGATGCGCGAAGGCCCGCCAGACGGGCACAGGCCTGGCCCTGTCTCAGGGGCAAAGCCGGGGCCGGTCGGCGGAGTTCCGCGAATCGTTATGTATGGTGAAATACATCGAGGCGGGGAAGGCAAGCCATCCGCTGCGCGAGCCCCCCGCCCAGGTTGCCTCAGAGTGGCAATTTGATCACCCTCAGTAGAACAGCCTGCGGCCATCCGGGCTGATCGCCTGGCGCACGGGGGTGCCGTAAAGGCGCGAAAGCGTCTCGGCCTGCAAGACCTGCGCGGCGGGGCCTGATGCGACCACCCCGCCCCGGTTGATCAGCAGCGCATGGCTGGAAAGCGCCGCCGCATGATCGGGATCATGGGTCGAAAGGATCACCGGCGTGCCCTCGCCCGCCAGCCGCCGGATCGCCTCTGAGACCTGGGCGCGATTGGCGAAATCGAGGCTGGCGGTCGGCTCGTCCATCACCAGTCCGCCCGCGCCCTGGGCCAGCGCACGGGCGATCAGCACCATCTGGCGCTGGCCGCCCGACAGCCGGGTGACATCGCGCCTGGCCAGATCTGAGATGCCCAGCCGTTCCAGCGCCTCATGCGCCTTTGCCTCTTCGCGGGGACCAGGGCGGGCCAGCCCCGAAAGCCGCGCCGCCGCCCCCATCAGCACGATATCAAAGGCGCTATAGGCGAAAGGCGGCTGCAGCGATTGCGGCACATAGGCCAGATGCCGGGCGATCCGCGCCCGGCCCAGCAGGGCCAGATCGCTGCCGCCAAGGGTGATCTTGCCTGCAAGCGGCGGGATCAGCCCCAGCAGCGTGCGAAACAGCGTGGTTTTCCCCGCGCCATTCGGGCCCAGCAGGCAGAGAACCTGGCCCGCCGCCAGCGTCAGATCAATGCCTGTGATCAGCGCCTCGCGTCCGTGGCCGATGCTCAGCCCCTGCGCCTGCAGCAGCGGTTGACGCGTCTGTGTCACAGGCTCCATCTGCGTGCCCCCCTGGCCAGCAGCACCACGAAAACCGGCGCGCCCAGCACGGCTGTCAGAATTCCCAGAGGCACCTCGATCAGCGCGATGGAACGGGCGGCGGTGTCAACCAGCACCATGAACCCCGCCCCGATCAGCAGCGCCGCAGGCAGCATCCGGTCAAAGCGCGGCCCCGCCGCCAGCCGCGCCATATGCGGCACCATCAGCCCGATCCAGCCGATCACCCCCGCCAGCGCCACCGCCGAAGCCGTCATCAGCGTGGCCGCAGCGATCACGATCAGCCGCAGCCGCCCGGCCTCAACCCCCATAGCGCGGGCCTCGTCATCGCCCATCGCCAAAAGGCCGATCCGCCAGCGCAGCGCGATCAGCGGCACCAGCCCCAGCAGGATCGCCGGCGCCGCCGCCATCAGATCCAGCCGTTTGACACCCGCCAGACTGCCCATCAGCCAGAAGGTGATCGCGGGCAGTTGCTCGTCCGGGTCGGCCAGCAGTTTCACCAGCGAGATCCCTGCCCCCACCAGCGCCCCGATCACGATGCCGCAAAGCACCATGACCAGAAGCTGCGCGCCCCCGCGCAGGGCAAGGCTTAAGCCCATCACCAGCGCGACCGTGCCCAGGCCAAAGCCAAAGCCCATCGCCTGGATCATCATCACCGGCAGGCCCAACAAGATCCCCAGCACCGCGCCAAACCCCGCCCCCGCCGAGACGCCCAGAATATCGGGCGAGACCAGCGGGTTGCGAAACACCGTCTGATAGGCCGCCCCCGCCGCCGCCAGCGCAGCCCCGATCAGCGCGGCTGAAACAACGCGCGGGCCGCGGATATTCCGCAAGACCGTATAGGCGCGGGGATCAGGCTCAGTGCCGGTCAGAACGCCAAGGATCTGCCCCGGCGTCAGCGGATAGGGCCCGATTGCAAAGCCCAGGGCCATCACCAGGAGCAGCGCAAAACCCAGCCCCGCCAATGAGACCGCAAATGAGGCCGCCAGTGAAAAAGAAAGACGCATCCCGGATCCGCGCCCTATTGGCCCAGCAAGGCGTCCAGCCCGGCCTCATCGGGGGTGACCTGGTAGAACAGCGTATAGAAATCGCGGATCTCTTCGCGCAGATCGCCGCTTGCCTGATCGGGATAGAAAAGATGCGCCAGATATTTCAGCCCGATCAGCCGATTGACCGAGGGCGGGGCGTCGATAAAGCCGAAAGGCTGCGCGGGCACCAGATAGACCCGCCCCTGATCCACCGCCGGAATGCCCTGCCATTCCGGCATCTGCGCCACACGCTCGGGGAAGCCGGGCTCGACGGTCAGGATGATATCGGGGGCCCAGGCCTGGATCTGCTCGGGCGAGACGGTGACAAGGCCGCGCGTCTCGGCCTCGACAACATTGGTGCCGCCCATCCGCTCAATGATCTCGGCATTGATAGAGCCACGCGCCGGGCTTTCCAGCCCCTCAGGGCCACGCGCCAGATAGACGCGGGGGCGGTCGGCCTGCGGGATCTGCGCCAGCAGGGCATCGGCCTCGGCATAGGTGGCCTCGGCATAGGCGGCCAGCGCCTCGCCGCGATCAGGCACCTGCAAGACCGCCGCCAGCTGCCGGATCGCCTGCGGCGTGGCCGCGAAACTGCCGTCGATCAGCAGATAGGGCAGCCCGGCCTGATCCTCGATCCGGGTGGCAAGGTCGCGGTAGGTGTCATTGACGGTGCCGAAATCGACGATCAGCTGCGCGTCGGTGGTCAGCAAAACCTCAAGGTTCAGCGTGTCGCCCTTGCCCGTCAGCCGCCCCAAAGCGGGCAGATCGCGGGTCTGGGGCAAGAGATAGGGCAGATCCCCGGCCTTCGGGGCCATGACCCAGCCGACCATCGCCTCGGGCTTTAACGCATATAGCAGCACCGAGGCGGGCGGCCCGGCGGCAAAGACCCGGGCCGGATCGGCTGGCACCAGAACCTGGCGTCCAGTGGCGTCCTGGACGGTCTGGCCGTCAAAGGCCCGGGCGGGCGCGGCAAAGCCGATCAGCCCAGCCAGCAGCGGCACCATGGCCGCACCAAAGACACGCCGGGTCAGTAAACTCATGGAATTGCTCCGAATTCGCCTTTGATATCCAGCAGCGGCGTGCCGTCGACACAGTCGAGGCCGCGCACCACCAGCTCTGCGCCCTCGACGCGCAACAGCCGCACCACCGTCGCCGCAATCGGATTGGGCCGGACCGGAGAGCGCAGCGAGAATGTCCCCACCGAGGCGTCGCCGAAATTCGGGTTTTGCAAAACCAGATCGCGGCGCGACAGATGCATCCAGTATAAAAGCTGGATCCGCGCGCGCCCCGCGACACCTGCGAGCCCGTCGATCCAGCGCGGGTCCAACTGCACCCGGCAGTCGGGGCCATTTTCAGGATCGCCGCGTCGCGGGCACTGGCTGCGCTCAGTCCAGGGGGTGCGCAGCCGCCCGATAAACCAGACCGAGGCGTCAAACTGCGCGGGCAGGCTGACCGCCCTCTCATGCGGGCGCAGCGCGTCGCGGCCCTCATCCTGGCCCCCGTTATGCCCCCCGGAAAGGGCCAGATCCGGCACTTCGGTCATCGGCTCAGTCCTCGATGCCGATCATCACATCCGAGGCCTTGATCACCGCCGAGGCCTTTGCGCCCACCTTTAGCCCCAGCTCTGCCACCGCCTCATTGGTGATCGCCGCCGTCACCACAGAGCCGCCCAGATCCAGGCGCACATGACTGGTTACCGCCCCGGTCACGATCTCGATCACGGTGCCCGGCAGGACATTTCTTGCGCTCAGTTTCATCTTTGGCTCCGTCGGTTGGGGTGTCGGTTGGGGTGGCACATCGGGCGGGAAAAGCCTCATTATGTATCATGATATATAACGCAGCAGGCGACAAGGTCCGCCTGACTGACAAAACACCGGGGCAAAAGCGCATAGTTCTGCAACTGGCCACCCGGGCGGCGGCATGAATTGCTGTGGCGAAAATAGGCGTTTTGCCCGGCGCATGCCTCTGCCACAATGATGCAAACAGGGGAGATGACCGGGCAAATGCGTCTGGCGCTGATCAGCGACATCCATGGCAATCGTGAGGCGCTTGAGGCGGTGCTGTCTGACGCCGCCGCCCGGCAGATCAGCCACTTTGTGGTGCTGGGCGATATCGTCGGCTATGGCCCCGACCCCGCCTGGTGTGTCGAACGCGTTATGGCATTGGCAAAGGCGGGGGCGGTGGTGATCCGTGGCAATCATGATGCCGCGATTGCAGAGGGCGGGCGCGACATGAACCCCCAGGCCCGCGCCGCAATCGACTGGAGCCGCCCGCGCCTGACGCAGACACAGCGCGACTGGCTGGCCACCCTGCCGCTGACGCAGCGAGAGGGGGAGATCCTTTTCACCCATGCCTCGGCGCATAGCCCCGGCGACTGGATCTATGTCACCTCGGGGCGCGATGCGATGGCCAGTTTCCGCAGCTCTGACGCCAGGGTGATCTTTTGCGGCCATGTCCATATCCCGGCGCTTTACAGCTGCGATCTGGTCGGGCGCGTGCATGACCATCAGATCGCGGCGCAGGTGGCGTCAGGCAATGCGCTGCCGCTTTTGCCCTCGCGCCGCTGGCTGGCGGTGCTGGGCGCGGTGGGCCAGCCGCGTGATGGCAGCCCCGCTGCGGCCTGGGCGATCTTTGACCGCGACCGCCAGGAGATCAGCTTTCGTCGCACCGCCTATGATCACGCGCTGACCGCCCGCAAGCTGCGCGGCTCTGACCTGGCCCCGGCCATAGCAGAGGCATTGGCCGAACGCCTGAGGGAGGGACAATGAACCAGACCCGGAACCCGCGCCAGAAACGCCCGCATCAGGGGCTGGAGATCGACGGCTTCACCCTGGGCGAGATGCTGCACCGGGGCGGGTTCGCCACCATCTGGCAGGTCAGCCACCCCGATCACCCCCGCGATATGGTGATGAAAGTGCCGACCATCCTGGATGGGGATGACGGCCCGACCATTGTCGGCTTCGAGACCGAGCAGATGATCCTGCCGCGCCTTTCCGGCCCGCATATCCCCGAGGTGATCGCCATGGGCGATTTCGCGGTGATGCCCTATCTGGTGACCGAAAAACTGCCCGGCGCCTCGCTGCAGGATGTGTTTGACGCGGTGACGGACCGCAGGCCCATGCCGCTGGAGGCGCTGATCGCCCTGGCCTGCGAAATATCCGCCGCGCTGCATCAGCTGCATTTGCAGCGGGTGATCCATCTGGATCTGAAGCCCGGCAATCTGATGCGCCGCGCCGATGGCACGCTGGTGCTGATCGACTATGGCCTTGCCCGCCACCTCGACCTGCCCGACCTGCTGGCCGAGGAATTTTCCATCCCGATGGGCACCTTCCCCTATATCGCGCCAGAACAATATCTGCGCAGCCGCAATGATCCGCGATCAGACATCTTCGCGCTTGGGGCGATGCTTTACGAGCTGGCAACCGGGACGCTGCCCTTTGGCCAGACGGTAACGCTCAGGGCGGTGCGGCGCAGGCTGTGGCAGGATCCCGTGCCGCCGATTGCGCTGCGCCCCGATCTGCCGCCCTGGCTGCAAGAGGTGATCCTGCGCGCGCTGGAGGTTGATCCGGCGCGGCGCTTCCAGTCCGCCGCGCAGATGCTGTTTGATCTGAGCAATCCGACCCAGGTGGCGCTGACCGCCCGCGCCGCAAAGCGACAGGCCGATGGCTGGCGTCTGCGGCTGCGGCGGCGCTGGCAGATGCGGCGGATCAGAGGTTTCGCGCCGCCACCCGACGGGGCAGGCCTGCCCGATCAGGCCACCGATCAGAGCCTGCAGCCGGCGGTTCTGATGGCCGCCGTTGATCTGGCCCCCGAGATGGAGCCCCTTTCCGCCCGCATCCTTCAGGCCATGCGCGAGGTGCTGCATTTCCGCCCCGAGGCCCGTGTGGCCTGCGTCAATGTGCTGCGCAGCGCCCGGATCGGTCTTGACATCGGCACCGACCAGGACGGCAACAATCTGCATGTGCAGCGCCTTGTCGCGCTGAAGGCCTGGGGCGCGCAGCTGGGCCTGCCCGAGGGGCGCGTCACCTATACCGTGCTGGAAAGCAGCGACCCCGCCGCCGCTTTGATCGACCACGCCGGGCGCATCATGGCCGATCAGATCGTGATGGGGGCCAGGGCCAGCTCCAGCCTCAGGCGCTATCTGGGCTCGGTATCGGCCCAGGTGGTGGCCGAGGCCCCCTGCAGCGTCACCATCGTCCGCCTGCCCGCCAGACGCCCCGAACACGGCCGCCCCGAACCCGACCGCCCCGTATCCGGCTTCACGCCCACACCAGATGCGGCGCCCGATCACGCATCCCCCCCCTGAGGCGATGCCCCGCCCGGGGCTTTTCCTGGCCGCCATTTCACGCTAGCCATATCCCTGGCCCCGCTGCAGCACCGCAGCCCCTGCCCCATTCCCGGAGACGTCATGCCGCGTTCCTATACGTTCAGCCATGCAATCAGCCGCAAACCCGCCGCCTCGATCATTCGCGGCCTGCGGGCGGTGGATACCGGCAACCCGGATCTGGCCCTGATGCAGGACCACCACGACGCCTATGTTTCGGCCCTGCGCTCGACCGGGGCGAGCGTCACGGTGCTTGACGCGCTTGACGCCTATCCCGACAGCGTTTTCGTCGAGGATACCGCGCTTTGCCTGCCCGAAGGTGCGGTGATCATGCGCCCCGGTGCGCCCTCGCGCCTGGGCGAAGCGGCCGAGATGGAGCCGCACCTCAGCGCTCTTTACAGCCAGATCCGCCGCATTGAAGGCGCAGACAGCTATATCGAGGGCGGCGATATCCTGATGGCGGAAACCGAGATCCTGGTCGGCCGCTCGGCCCGCACCAATGCGGCGGGGATTGCCGAGCTGGCGCGGCTGGTCGCCGACTGGGGCCATGTGGTGCGCGAGGTCCATACCCCGCCGGGCGTTTTGCACTTCAAGACCGATTGCTCGCTGATGGATGCGGAAACGGTGCTGGCCACTGACCGCCTGGCAGCCTCGGGCTGTTTTGAGGGCTATAAGGTGATCGCCGTCGCCGAGGGCGAAGAGGCCGCCGCCAATGCGATCCGCTTCAACGATATCGTGCTGTTCCCGGCAGGCTTTCCCAAAACCCGCGACCGGCTGGTGGCGGCGGGCTATCAGGTCACCGAGATCGGCAATTCCGAATGCCAGAAGATCGACGGCGGCATGTCCTGCCTGTCTTTGCGCTTTACCCCGCGCTGACCCCCATGAGCACCGCTCCCCTGTCGCCGCCCTTCAATATCGCAGCCGTCGTTCAGCGCGGGCGGCTTGGCTATGAGGCGCTTTTGCTGGCGGCCTCTCTCCGGGCGGCGGATCCGGGCTTTCAGGGGCGTCTTTTGCTGGCAGAGCCGCAGCCCGGCCCCCTTTGGCCCGAGGATCCGCGCCTGCCCGATGGCCCGCTGCGCGAACGTCTGCTGGAGCTGGGGGCCGAGTTCATTCCCTTTGAAAACAAGGTCTTCGGGGCCGCCTATGCCTATGGCAACAAGATCGAGATGCTGGCGGCGCTGCCCGATCAGCCCTTTCTGTTTCTGGACACCGACACGCTGATCAGTGGCCCGCTGTCCGGGATTGCCTTTGATTTCGCTCGCCCCTCAGCCTCGATGCGGCGCGAGGACACCTGGCCGAAGATCGAGCTTTACGGCCCCGGCTATGCCCAGACCTGGGGGGCGCTTTATCAGCGGTTTGGCCTGGATTTTGAGCGCTCGCTGGATCTGTCCTGGCCCGATGAATACTGGCAGCGCTATATGTATTTCAACGCGGGCTGGTTCTTCCATCAAAGCCCGGCAGCCTTTGGCAAACGCTTTCTGGAATACGCGGTGGCGATCCACAAAGACCGTCCCGAGGCACTGGTCTGCCAGGAGCTCTGGCCCTGGCTGGATCAGATCGCGTTGCCGCTGGTGATCTCATCCTTTGGTGGCGGGCGGCCCGGGCCGGAGCTGGCGGGGCTGGATGGTGCGGTGACCTGGCATTACCGGACGCTGCCGCTGCTTTACGCGCAAGCCCCCGCGCAGACGGTCGAGGTGCTGGACGATGTGGCACGGCAGAAGGAAAACCGCCGCCTGCTGCGCGACTGGGATCAGGCGAAGCAGATGATCTATCAAAACCGTGGTCGCAAGGCGCGGGCGCTGTTTGACCAGAACGACCTGCCCAAACGCGAGCAACTGGTGCGCAACACCCTGCGCCGCGAAGGGCTGTGGATGCGTTAAACCGCCCTGCGCCAAGGCCTGCGCCCCCCCAAAAAAGCCTGTCCCCAAAGCCTGCCCCTCAAAGCCTGCCAGGGACGCACCAGGCCATCAGGCCCCATCGCCGGATATGACAAAGGCGCGGGATTTCCGCGCCTTTCGCTTGTTTTTACCTTGTGCCGACTGGCCCCTGCGCCGTCGGCTCCCCGGAGCTGTCGCCCTCAGGCGTTCAGCGTCTCGGTCGATGAGAAGAACATCGCCTGGCTGACCGCCGAGCGGACCTGCTCTTCGGTATAGGGTTTGTTGATCAGGAAGGTCGGCTCTGGCCGCTGCCCGGTCAAAAGCCGCTCTGGGAAGGCGGTGATGAAGATCACCGGCAAAAGGCCCATATCGGCGATGATATCGCTGACCGCATCAATCCCCGAAGAGTTATCCGCCAGCTGAATGTCCGCGAGGATCAGATCGGGGCGCTCTTTGGCGGCCAGGGCCACCGCCTCGCTGCGGGTGCGGGCGACGCCGGTGACGCTGTGGCCCATCGCCTCGACGATGGCGGCGATATCCATGGCGATGATCGCCTCATCCTCGATGACCATCACCTTGCCGAGGATCGAGTTTTCCATCTCGGCAAAGGCGCGCTCCACCAGGGCGGCAGCCTCGTCCTCACTGGTGCCAAGAATCTGCCCGACCTCGGCGGCGCTGAAGCCCTCGATCGTTTGCAAAAGCAGCGCCTCGCGCGAATTGCGGGTCAGCCGCGCCAGATGCGCCTGGGCGGCGGCGGCAAGCCGATCCTCTGCCTTTGCAACCGGGGCATCGGCATTTTGCCAGACGCTGTGAAAGACCGAAAACAGCCCGACCCGCACGGTCAGACCCGTCTGCAATGCGGCCGGGTCAGCAAGGATCGCCTCAAGCGTGGCCATCGCATAGCGGTCGCCGCTGCTCTGGCTGCCCGTCAATGCCCTTGCATAGCGCCTCAGAAAGGGAAGTTCCCGGCTGATCGCCTGAGACAAATCTTCCCCCGGCGCTGCCTGCCCACCCGGGGCTGTGCTATCGGACATAAAATTTTCTCCGTTCTGCGCGCAGTTCATGGGAACCAAACGCCGGGCTGGGGCGTTTGGTTCCAACGAGCAATGGCAGGACTGCGAAGAAAATGCTACCAGGTAAACCCGCAGGGGCGACAAATCGCGCAGCGATCCGCACCCAGATCGACGAAAATCTACGGCGGGTTTACGATGAGGTCCTGACCGAGGACGTCCCCGATCGCTTCCTCGATCTGCTTGCACGGCTGCCGGGCGCAGCTCAATTCGCCGAAAAAACCGAAAAATGAATCCTGTCAGGCTGGTGCATGACAGGCTGGACGGTGCCGGAGACGGGTGCCAGAGCCAAAGGATCGGGATCAGCACATGAGCGAGCGCCCCGCCAAAAACGCGGCAAAACATCCCGCCCCAAAACACCCTGCCCCGAAACATCCCGCCCATGAAGAGGCCGCCGCCACTCCAGGCAGCCCCGCGCGCGGGACCGAAGCTCAGGCAGGATCTCAGCGAACGGAAACGCAGGAGTCAGCAGCAGC
Source organism: Pseudogemmobacter hezensis (assembly GCF_013155295.1). Classification (GTDB taxonomy): domain Bacteria; phylum Pseudomonadota; class Alphaproteobacteria; order Rhodobacterales; family Rhodobacteraceae; genus Pseudogemmobacter; species Pseudogemmobacter hezensis. The sequence goes on from NZ_JABJXT010000001.1 coordinate 405,133, forward strand.
GCAGGGGTCAGCCGTCACCACCGACCCGCGCACGCAACTGGCCCAGCTTTTGCCCAATCTGCGGGCCTTTGCGATCAGCCTGTCGCGCAATGTGGTTCTGGCCGATGACATCGTTCAGGAAACCATCCTGAAAGCCTGGTCGAATATGGATAAATTCGACCCCAGTACCAATCTTGAGGCCTGGCTCTTCACCATCCTCAGGAACACCTATTACTCTTTCCTGCGCAAAACCCGGCGTGAGGTTCAGGACAGCGACGGCACCTTCGCCGCGGGCCTTTATGAGCGCCCGGCCCATGACGGCCGCCTGGCCTATAACGATTTCCACCGCGCTTTTGACCAGCTTTCGCCCGAACACCGTGAGGTGCTGATCCTGATCGGGGCCTCGGGCTATTCGGTCGAAGAGGCCGCCTCGATGATGGGCGTGGCGCCTGGCACGGTGAAAAGCCGCGCCAGCCGGGCCCGCAAGCGCCTGTCGGAACTGATGGGCCTTGCCGAGGGTGAAGACCTGTTTTCCGGCATGGATGCCGCCACGACCGCCGTTCTCAGCCGCTCGGCCGCCCCCGCCTTATGAGACTGGGTTCTATGAGGCTGGCGACAGCAAAAGGCATAACCTCGGGTCTGGCGCTGCGACTGGCCGCAATGATCATGCTGGCGCTTTTGCCGCTGGGATTTCTGGCCCTGGCCCAGACCCATAAAACCGTGGCCCAGGCCGAGGAAACCAGGCTTGCCGCTTCGGTCGGACATACCCTGCAAGAGGCCCTGCGTGAGATCCGCCTGCTCCGCGCATCCCAGGTGACAGCGCAGCTGCTGGCGGCCTCGCTGCGCAATGCCCCCGCAGATTGCGGCCCGGTGGTTTCCGCCTATGTCACCGCAGACAGGCTGATCGCAAGGGCGGCGCAGATTTCCCCAAACGGGCAGATCATCTGCAGCTCTGACGGCAGCCGCCAGGATTTTGGTCAAAGCAGCCGCTTTGCCGGGGTGCTTGCCGCGCCCGGATCGCGGATCTTCTATGACCCCGCCTGGGCGCGCCCCGGCGAAACCGATATCTCGCTGACCTGGCCCGTCACCGATGCCCGGGGCCAGACCACCGGCCTTGTGCTTTTGTCTTTGCCAGAGGCGGTGATACTGCGGATGGCCGATGATCCGGCCGCCCGCGCCCCCGGGCCCGCGCAGCATCCCGATGCGATGATCGCCGTCAATGGCGCCGGCGAGGTCATCTTTTCCTCAACCGGAATTGCCGATGCGGCGGCCTTCCTGCCGCAGGGCACCCCCCTGAGCGATCTGGCCGGAACCGAGGCGCGCAGCTTTTTCGATGATGCGAAAAATGGCCACCGGCAGATGTTTTCCTGGGCGCCGGTCAATTCCGATCTGGCGCTGCTGGCAGCCTGGCCGGTTCCGGCCGCTGACGGTTTTCTCAACCACTATATCCTGCCCTATCTCTTCCCGGCGCTGATGTGGCTGGTGGGGGTGGGCGTCACCATTCTGGGCGTCGAGCGTCTGGTGACCCGCCACATCCGCCGCCTCTCGCGGGCGATGCGCGATTTCACCGCCGAGAACCGCCTGGCGCAGGGCGTCTCGCTGGATCACCCGCCCGCCGAGATCGCCAGCCTCGCCGAGGCCTATCAGGTGATGACGCGCACCATTTTGCGCGATGAGGCAGAGCTGGAAAACCTGGTGCGTCAGAAAGACGAATTGCTGCGCGAGGTGCATCACCGCACCGGCAACAGCCTGCAGCTGATCGCCTCTTTCCTCAGGATGCATCGCCGCGAAACCGAGGATGAGGATATCCGCCTCGTGCTGGATGATCTGCACAACCGGGTGATGTCGCTGTCATCGGTGCACCTGGGCCTTTACCGGATGGCGGGTGGCAGCGAGGTGGCGGTCGATCTGCTGATGGCCGAGGTGATCACCAAGGTTGACCTGATCCATGGCCGCACCGGCAAGACCGGCAGCGTCCGGGCCGATCTGATGCCGCTGCTGCTGCCCTCACAACAGGCGGTGCCGCTGGCGCTTTTGCTGGCAGAGATCCTGTCCTGCTTCCCGCCCGCCGAGGCCGGGGCACAGCCCATCCGTATCCGCCTGCGCCATGAGACAAACAGCGCAACACAGTCGCTGGTGCGCCTTGAGGTGTCTGGTGCCGCGACGGCACATGGCCGCCTGATCGGCGCACATAGCGGCGCCCCCTCGGTGATCGGCGCAAGGCTGATCCGGGGGTTTGTCACCCAGCTGGCGGGCCAGCTTGAGATTGTCGAAGAGGGCCCAAGGGTCAGCGCGGTGGTCAGTTTTGCCTTCCAGCCCGATGAAAGCCAGGCCACGGACGGCATCCCCGCCTCTATAAAAAGTGCAGAGGCCAGCAACCCCGGCACCCCGTCCGCCGCCGCAAACCAGGTTCTGCACTGAAAGCGGGCGGCTGGGGCGGGCAGCCTGTGGGCAGGACGTTCTGAATACGACAGCCTGAGAGCACCCAATCTGAGGCCTCAGCCCCCCGTCACGACAGCGCTTGCGGGGCGATCTGGGGCGATCTGGGGGCGCTCCGGGGCGCAACCCCGACCTTCACAGATTTACAGACAGCCGCACAGGAAACGCCGAAAACAGCCCGCCCAACAGGTCAGGCGGGCCATATTCGAAACCCGAAGGCATGCGCCCCGGCCTGTGTTCAGCCCTCATTGCCGGATGCGGGCCCCGTGTCGCCCCTGGGCGGCACAGCATTCTGATCGGGGTCTTCGCGCTGCTCTTTCCCGATCTCAAGCGCCTGGGAGAGCACCCCCCGAACCGCCGCGCTCAGCTCGGCGGCCAGGGCCGAAAGCCGGGCCGCCTCTTGCGCCAGCGCCTCGCGCGCGGCCGCAGCGTCATCCTCATCCGGCCCGGGCGCTGCCGGGTCACGCCTTGTCATCGCGGCGACCAGCGCGGCCAGAGCCGCCAGGCCACCGCCCGCCCCCAGCGTGCGAACCACCTTGCGGCCAAACCCCTTACCCGAGGTCGCCCGGGTCAAAGCCGCCTGACGTGCAGCCAGCGCAGCGGCACGGGTCTCGCTTTCCAGCCCGTCAAGGCCCCGGCCCATCAAACGCCGGATCTCGCTTTGCAACGAGGTCTCAACCTCGGCCAGGCTCTCATCTGCCTCTGCCTCGTCAAGCAGCCCTTCTTCCGCCGCGCGGTTGATCTTCTGGCGCAGGCGCTCGGCCTCATCGCGGCGCTGATCGACCTCGACCAGCCATTCCGGCCGGGCCTCGCGCGGCTTTGATCTCGCACGCGATATCCCGCTGAAAGCCAGCCAGCCCAGCCCAGCCCCGGCAAGCGCCGCCGCCAGCGGATTGGCACGGATTGTGGCACCTGCCGCTTTGAGTGCGGGCATTGCCGCCTTCAGGGCTGCATTGCCATCCGCCGCCGCAAAGCCGGATGATGTCTCTTCCGCCGTATCATCCTCATCGGCCCGGCCTGCACGCTGCCCGGGAAACAACCGCGCCCGCAGCGCAGCAATCGAGCTGGCAAAAGCAGCCCGATCCGCCTCAAGACTGTCACAATTTTTTTCAGTGCGGCTCATTCCTCATCTCCTTCATCGGGACGGCGTTCGGGCCGATGGCCCAGATACCAGGCCTCCCGCGCCAGAAAAGCCGAGCGCCGGATCTGCCGGCTTCCCCACCAAAGCAGCGCAGCCGCCAGAGCTGACAGCGTCAGCCCCGTCACCAGCGAGGCGATCAGCGGCGTAAGCCCTGCCAGAACCAATCCGGCATGGGCCGCATCTGTCAGCTGCCCCAGCCCCAAAAGCACCAGCACCAGGGCCGCCAGCAGCGCCACGATCCCCCGGATCACGATGGAAAGCTGCAGACTGGCCTCGGCCTTGCGCCGCTCTATCTCACCACTCAAAAGCCGCAGACCACCCTGGGCGACCTGCGCAATCAAAGCGGTCAACGACATATCGCCCGGGCCCCTGCTCACCTGTCACGCCCGTTGCGCGACGTCAGCAACCGGGCCAGCGCAAAGCCTGCGACTGCGGCCCCCAGCATGAAAAGACCGGGATTGCGCCGGGCCACATGGCGAAGATCTGCCGCGATCTCGCCAACCGGGCCAGAGCGGACCGCATCAGCCGCCTCGGCTGCTTTTTGCGACACGCGCGCGGGAATGTCATGCACCGCATCCTGCGCCCGCCCGGCGGCACTGCTCGCTGCCCGGCGCAGACGACCGCTCAGACGCTCACCGGCTTCGGAAAGCGCATCCAGGGCCTCTTCTGCCCGCTCTGCCGCCTCACGTCCGGCCGTATTGACCCCATCAGAGACCCGACGGGCCGCCGAGGCCGCAACAGTCCCGGCCTTCTCTCTGGCGGTCTCGGCGGCGTCATGCACCGTCTCAGCCATAACCTTGCCAGCCTTGCGCATTCTGTTGGCAGAGGCGGCAGCAGGCCTGCCGTTGCCAGAGGCCTTTGCATCCGTTCTTTTTTCCGCTTGTGCCATCTGTCTTCTCCTCATTGTTAAGGCTGGATCACAAAACGCATGACGCTCAGCGATCCTGCACCTCTTTTCAGCCCGTGCATACAGAAACTCTGCACAGAGTTCCCGCGCAGACCGGCCCTTAAAGCGCGCGCCCTTTAAAGCACGGGGCCATATCTGAAAACGCACCGCCTCCGGCAGCGGTTCCCCGGCCTGCGGCCCAGCCAGGAGAACCAGGCCAAAAACCGCCACAGGCTGGCCCGGCAGCAAAGACCACGATGCTCAGCAAAGCGAAAGCGACAGCCCGTCCCGGGCAGACGCCCAGGCTGGGCAAAAAACAACCCAGGGCAGCACTTTCCTGCCAACAGAAACCCCATAAGATGAATATATCCGAGATATAATTTTTTAAATTTTATCGGGAACCGCCCGGTGGCAATCGCGTTAACACATCGAAGCAGCAAAGCAACCTGTGTCGTTGCGCAAGGCGTTGCTTTGAAACGATTAGTTAAGATGCGACAAAGGGGACGGTGATCCGGATCAGTGTGTTTGGAACAGTGCTGGCGCGACACTCTGGGTTAGAGTCCGGGGGTTAGTGTCCGGCGTAAAGAGTTTTAAGAGTTAATCACCCGTCCATAACCGAGGGACTATATCATTGGGACGGCGGCCCGTGGGTCACCCCATTTCCGCTGCACCCGCGTCATTCTCAGGCGAAATCTCCTGAAAATTGAAAATGAACACCCGTGGCTTTGCCGCGCCCTGTTGTGCTGCCTGAGCGGTGCTTGCAACAGGATAAGAACAGGTCCGGCCCCGCAATTTTCGAGGCCAGATCCACGAGCCGTCGCCAGCCCCAGACTGGCGCGGTCGCACCCCCGGTCAGGGAGGCGAAGAGATTGCTGCTTTCGCTGTTATGAGTGTGTGCCTGAAAGCGGCGGTCAGTTAAAGGCGGGTCCGGCACCTTGTATCCGGTTACATGTTATTGTGTGAGCCGGACCCGTCACAAACTCTGCAAGTGCAGAAGAGTCTGAGGATTTTTTTCGGCAAACCTCAGGCCGTCAGTTGTGTTACGAGTGCTATTTTAACCTGTTTTAACAAGTTCTTGCGTTGTTTTTAACCAGTATCGTGGTTGTCCGTACCGCCGCCCCATTTGCGCCTTGCCAGAAGGTCTTTGACCACCTGGCATCACACGGCAGAGGGGGCGGCAGGTACCCCATGACAAGCCCCCCCCGACAAGCCCCCCGGGGTGCTTTGGGCTTTTCTGAACAACGGAACCTGTTGCGGTGGAACCTTCCGTGGTGCCACCTGTCAGGGATCAGAAAGCGCGAAAGGTCATTGTCGTCAATGTGCGCTGAATTCCGGTAATATCGAACAGCCGCGACGCCAGATAATGGCCGGTATCCTCACCTTCGGGGATATAGACCTTGGCCATAAGATCAAAATCACCGCTGGTCGAGTAAAGCTCGCTGACAACCTCACGATCCCAGATTGCATTGGCCACTTCGTAGGTCTGGCCCGGGGTGCAACGGATCTGAACGAAAACCAATGACATGACGGGATCCTCTCTCTTCCACCGGCAGATTACCCTTCTCTGACGAAAAGAGAAATCCCGCCACCACCAGGGAACCGACGATTTCTTACAAGAAATCGTCCCGGAGTTTTGGAAAACTCCGGGTGCCCCAATTCAGCCCTCATCGCTTTGTGAACGCAGCTCCAGCTTAGGTGCGGCTTTCAGATCGGATATGCCAAGCGGCTGCCGTGGACGGGCCAGACGGTTGCGCACCACCCAATGCAGCCTGGTTTCTGCGCGGGTGATCGCAACATAGGCCAGTCGCTTCCAAAGCGGCACCCCTGCCTCACTGCGATTGGCCCAGGCGGCCGCCGAGAGATCAGGCGCAAAGACCTGCACCTCTGGCCATTGAGAGCCCTGAGCTTTGTGGATCGTGACCGCTGCACCATGCAAAAAGGCAGCCCCCATGGTCGCGGCATGCGGGATGAACGGCTCTTCCTCTTCCGGCTTTTCGATCTTGATGATCGAGGCAGCCGAGAGCTGCGGATCTTCGGCCCCGATCACATGCAGTTTTGCAAATCCTGTCCGATTGCCTGGCCCCAGATAGATCACCTGCGCCCCTTTGATCAGCCCGCGGGCCTCAAGATCGACGCGCTTTTTGCGATGTTTCAGCGGCAGTTCGATGCCGTCGCAGATCAGCGGCTCACCCGGCACCAGGTCATGGTCGGGCGCACCATGGCCAAGGCGAAAGGCGGTGATCAGTTTCACCCGCGTCGCATTGCGCCACACCAGCACAGGCGAGCGGGCCATCAGATCGGCATCGACCCGCTCAGCCCAGACGACCCGATCATCCTGGGCCGCTTTTTCGCGCACCAGGCGCTCAAAATCGTCAAAGCCCAGCCGATCATCCGCCAGCGCATGCGCCAGATCCAGGATCGGATTGTCCTGGGTCTGACGGTGGATCCGGTGCAGATCCAGCCGTTGGTTTGCCGCCAGACTGTCGAAAACCATCTGCCCCGACTGCCCGACCGGGGCCAGCTGCGCCGGATCACCAAACAGAACCAGATGCGGAAAAATCTCTTTCAGATCATTGAACTGGCGCTCGTCCAGCATCGAGGCCTCATCGACAAAGCCGATATCAAGCGGATCATCGCGCCGCTTCCAGCCCTGGATAAAGTCTGATCCCTTCAGCCCCGCCGCCGCCAGCGCCCCGGGGATCGAGGCCACCTGCTGATAAAAGGCATGCGCCCGGTCCAGCGCCTCTTCGGTCAGCCCCTCGACCTTTGGGCGTTCGCCTTGGCCTGACAGCCATTCGGCGATCTTCTCATATTGCGGGTCATAGACCGGCGTATAGAGGATGCGGTGGATGGTGGTTGCGGGCACGCCGCGCTGGCGCAGCACGCTGGCGGCCTTGTTGGTCGGCGCCAGGATCGCAAGCGTCCGCCGCTCTTTGCGTCGCTTGCCCTCCCAATCGCCAGAGACGATCTCAACCCCCGCCGCCTGCAGGGCTTTGTAAAGCTGCGCCAGCAACAATGTCTTGCCAGAGCCCGCCTTGCCGATCACCGCCATCACGGTCGAGCCCCCCTCGCCCGGCGGCGAGAGAATGCCATCGTCGAGATCAACCCCCTGTGCCTTCAGGCCAGAGGCGATGCGGTCCCAGGCCTCGGCCTGATCGTCGGAAAAAATGGGGGCCGATGCTTGCATGGCGCGCAGATTAGCCGCTGCCCGGCCAGAGCGCCAGCGGCTGTCTTCGGCGATCCACAGGGACAGCACCTCTGCCCCCGGATCAGCCGCATATCAGCCGCAGATCAACTGGCCAGGCGGTGACTGCGTTAATGTGGCAGCCCCTTGCCGGGCGGTTTCAGATTGCCCTGCGCGTCTGGCTGGCCAATCTCAAGCTCGGCCGTCCGCAGCGCCTCTTCTACCTTTTGCGCCAATGCCGTCAGATTATTGGCCAGCGCATAGGTCCGCAGATCTTTGAGGACATCGAATACCCAGTCATGCCCCATAATACCACCCAGGCTTGAAAATACCAATAAGTGTAACACCCGCCGGGGGCCTGAGGGTATCCGTCACTTTTCGAACAGTTCTGCACAATATGTGCATAGTTCGAAACAATTAAAATCAAAATGCCGCATCCTTTTCGGATGCGGCATCGCAAGCAACCTGTGATTGCTGCCTCAGCGATTGCGGCTGGCTTCAAGCGTGTCGTCAAAGGTCCGCAGGCCGGTGCGCGGTGCCTGCACCAGCACCGCCATATTGCCGGGCTTATGCTGGTTTTTCCACATCAGCGTATGGGCACGCGGGATCTCGGCCCAGGGGAAAACCTCAGACATGCAAGGATCAAGGCGGCGCTCGCACATCAGTTTATTGGCGGCTGAGGCCTGTTTCAGATGCGCGAAATGGCTGCCCTGCAGGCGTTTCTGGTGCATCCACATATAGCGCACGTCAAAGGTGCAGTTGAAACCCGAGGTGCCGGCGCAGATCACCACCATACCGCCCTTTTTGCACACCAGCGACGAGACCGGGAAGGTCTGCTCGCCCGGGTGTTCGAACACGATATCGGGGCTGACGCCTTTGCCGAAAATATCCCAGATCGCCTTGCCGAATTTACGCGCCTCTTTCAGCCAGACATTATATTCCTCTGAGTTCACCCTGGGCAGCTGCCCCCAGCATTTGAACTCATTGCGGTTTATGACCCCTTTCGCCCCCAGCGACAGAACGAAATCGCGCTTGGTCTCATCCGAGATCACCCCGATCGCATTCGCCCCCGCCGTATTCGCCAGCTGGATCGCGTAAGAGCCCAAGCCCCCCGAGGCGCCCCAGACCAGCACATTCTGCCCCGGCTTCAGATCATGCGGCGCATGGCCGAACAGCATCCGGTAAGCGGTGGCCAGGGTCAGCGTGTAGCAGGCCGATTCCTCCCAGGTCAGATGCTTCGGGCGCTCCATCAGCTGCTGCGCCTGGACCTTGGTGAACTGGCTGAAAGAGCCGTCATGCGTCTCATAGCCCCAGATCCGCTGCGTCGGCGAGAACATCGGGTCACCGCCGTTGCATTCCTCATCATCGCCATCGTCCTGATTGCAGTGGATCACCACCTCATCCCCGACCTTCCAGCGCTTCACCTTTTCGCCCACCGCCCAGACGATGCCCGAAGCATCCGATCCCGCGACGTGAAAATCCTGCTTATGCACATCAAAGGGCGAGATCGGCACGCCCAGCCCCGCCCAGACGCCGTTGTAATTCACCCCCGCCGCCATCACGAGCACCAGCACCTCATTGCTGTCGAGCTTCCAGGTATCGACCACCTCCAGCTGCATGGCGGTTTCCGGCTCTCCGTGGCGCTCGCGCCGGATCGCCCAGGCATACATTTTCGCCGGCACATGACCCAGCGGCGGCATCTCACCAATCTCGTAGAGGTCTTTCTTCGGGGCGTCGTAGGTCATGATCGATGCCTGTCTGTCCAGTGCCATGAGCGAACTCCTGATCTCGTGCCGCGCCGCAGGATCGGCGGCCGTTGTCAGGAGGTTTAAAATTCAACGCGCAATAATGCAACCATATTTGACAATCGTGGGTAATTTTATGTCTGCCGCAATGCAGCGCAACCCAAATGCCGCCAATGCGGACCTGATCGACACCTCTTCGGGCGGTCAACTGGCAGAGCAGCAGCCAGGCCAGCGGCAAACCAGTGGAGATCGGGAAAAAGAAAGGCGCCCTTCGCTGAATGCGCGGGCGCCAGTTGTGGAACGAGGGACAGTGCAATCAAGGGACGGGGGTTCCATTTCCCGCGCCTTCTGAACATGACTTAGAAACATTACTGCCGGATTAAAGGGCGGATAGCATTTTTGTGATCTGGCCGCCCAGGAGGCACTCTGCCCCTGGCGCTACTGCGGCCTGCCGCTCTCATCCCCGGATTGCAGCCTGAAAAGCGGGGATGACACATGATGCCAGCCCGGCCTTTACCGCCCCGGATCTTTACCGCCCCGGATCTTTACCGCCCCGGATCCTTACCTCAGCCCTCGGCAGGTTTGCGCAGCGAAGCCGCGTAAAGCGAAACCGCCGCCGCGTTCGAGACGTTCAGGCTGCCAAATGCCCCCGCCGCCGGGATTTTCGCGATCAGATCACAGGTCTCGCGGGTTTTTTCGCGCAGGCCAGGCCCCTCGGCCCCCAGCACCAGCCCCACCGGGCGCGTGCCCGCCTGTGCCAGCGCATCCGCCAGCGGCAGCTCCGCCTCGCCCGCCAGACCGATCAGCAAATAGCCCATGTTGCGCAGCTCGTTCATCGCCTCTGACAGGTTGGTGACCCGCAGATAGGGCTGCCGCTCCAGCGCGCCAGAGGCGGTTTTGGCCAGCGCCCCGGTCTCTGGTGCCGAATGATGGCGCGGCGCGATCACCGCCCGCGCACCGAAAACCTCAGCCGAGCGCAGAACCGCGCCGACGTTATGCGGATCCGTCACCCGGTCCAGCAGGACGACCAGCGGCTCGCCCGCGCCCGAAACCGCGACATCCTCAAGGCTGCCCCAGTTCAGCGCCTTAACCTCAAGCGCGGCGCCCTGGTGGACCGAGCCCGGATCAATCGGCACATCAAATTTGCGCGGATCGACCATCTCCGGCTCCAGCCCCGAGGCGGCAACCGCATCGGCCAGCTTATCAAGGGCGTTGCGGGTTACCACCAGGCGCAGCTTTTCGCGCTTTGGGTTCAGCAGCGCATCACGCACCGCATGCAGCCCGAAGAGCCAGACCGTTTCCTTCGCCTCGGCCCGCTTTGTACGTTCCTTATCGACAACCCAAGCTGGTTTCTTCATCGCCGGTCCCTCGTCAGACGCCGTCATTTCCCGCCAGACCAAAGGCCGAAAGCGACGCAAAGCGCAAGACCAAAGCCGCATGAGCCGATAAACGGTAGAGGCTGCAGACCCCAAAAGGGAGGATGGAACGGGCGGCAGGAAACAGCGCTTAGGATCAAACCTGACAACACTGATCATTGTGAAATTCATCAATAGCTTGCCGAAATCATACTGGGGAAGCGCTGTTGAGCTGAACAGCTGAGCGCTAACAAAAGTGCAATCGGCACGTGAATAATGCCATCGAGATTGACAGATGCAGCTGCCGCACTGCTATATCCAACTAAACCTTAAGGCGATTTTCATGCAATTTCGGGCAGTTCTGCTTTTGATCAGCTTCACTCTTCATCTGAACGGATGTGTAGAGCCATCCCAGACCACCGTCTCCGGCCCGTCAGGGCAACCCATTAACACAGCGAAGTGTAGCAGGTCGTCGGAAGGATGCCTGTCGAAGGCGGCTGAGACCTGCAGGGGCCCCTATCAGGTTGTGGACAGCTACAGCAAAGCCGGGGGGCTTGTTGCCGATATAATGCCCGGTCCGGTCACGTGGTATTACATGACTTATCAATGTGGGCGCAGTGACGGGGGAATGCCGACATTCCAATTCAGAGGGCAGTCTTACCAACCGCCACCGATAGTTGCCGCACCCGCGCCGCGCATGACCACTACGAACTGCAATCGACTGGGCACTAACGTCACCTGCACCAGCTACTGACGGGGAGAAACTGCAGAAATAGTCGAGTGGCTGACCTCGGCAGGTGTGGCCTCGCGATTCTTTTGTGAAGTCAGGATTATTTCCTGCAATCAAACTCAATCCAAACCCGATGCATGCCAAGCTTGAGGTGTTAGCAAAGAGACCGCGACAGATCGCAATCGAGGGGTATCCCAAACGCGGCTTTCATGTGGGACACAATGCGTCCTAACCGATTGGAAATCATGGTCTTATCTTGGTGGGATGGAGCGGGCGGCGGGAATCGAACCCGCGTCATTAGCTTGGAAGGCTAAGGTCTTACCATTACACAACGCCCGCAGCGCGTGACCTGCCCGAGGGCATCGACCCAAAGATCTGGTCACCCGGTTTCAATAACGGGCTTCGCCGGACAGTGCAAGAAGATCAGCGCATCATTATACGACGGTTTTGCCGCAATAGCGCCACCCCTGCCCGCCGGAACCCGCCCATAAGCTGTGTTTTCATTTGACCTGAACCCGCTTCGGGTGCAGGAAACGCGCCATGCTGATCCTCAAGATTTTCCGCCGAACCGAATGGGATGCCTTCCGCGCTGCCGGTCAGACCGCCGGGGCTCCGGTTGATCTTGCCGATGGCTATATCCATTTCTCGACCCCCGTTCAGGCCGCGGAAACCGCCGCAAAACATTTCGCAGGTGAAAGCGATCTGGTGCTGGTGGCCTGTGATCCGGCGCAGCTGGCCCCCGATCTGAAATGGGAAGAATCGCGCGGCGGCGCGCTTTTCCCGCATCTTTATCGCCCCCTTCGGCTGAGCGACGTGATCTGGGACAAGTCGCTGCCGCTGGGGGCAACCGGCCATATCTTCCCCGAAGGTCTGCTGTAAACGGCGCCCGGGCCTTGCCCGCATCTGCGGCCCCTCGCTTACCACGACTGCCCCAGCCCCGATAAGACCCCGATAAATATCCAACAGAGCCTGCCAGATGAACATCGCTGAACGCGCCGGACTTTGCCTCTTGCACCGCCTTGATCCAGAGCGGGCGCATAGCCTGTCGCTGACGGCGTTGAAGTCGGGGCTGGCCCCTCTGCCGGGGCTGGTGACTTCGGCCAGGCTGACCACCAGCCTTGCGGGGATGCTTTTGCCCAATCCGGTCGGGCTGGCGGCGGGCTATGACAAGAATGCCATCGCCATCGCGCCGCTTTCCCGCGCAGGGTTCGGCTTTGTCGAGGTGGGCGCTGCGACGCCGCGCCCACAGCCCGGCAATCCGCGCCCGCGTCTGTTCCGGCTGCGCGAGGATCAGGCCGCGATCAACCGCTTTGGCTTTAACAACGAAGGCGCCGAGGCGATTGCCGCCCGCCTGCAGGCCCGGCGCGAAGGCGATGTGCCGGTCGGGCTGAACCTGGGCGCGAACAAGGATTCAACCGATCGCGCCGCCGATTTCGCCAAAGTGCTGCGCATCTGCGGCCCCCATGTCGATTTCGCCACCGTCAATGTCTCGTCTCCGAACACCGAGAAACTGCGCGATCTGCAGGGCCCGGCGGCGCTGAATGCGCTGCTGGCGGGCGTGATGGAGGCCCGGGCCGATCTGCCGCGCCCGATTCCGATTTTCCTGAAAATCGCCCCGGATCTGAGCGCCGATGAAATCGCCGCGATTGCCGAAACCGCGCTGACCTCTGGCCTGTCGGGGATCATCGCCACCAATACCACCCTGTCGCGCGACGGGCTGGCCAGCCCGCATCGCAATGAGACGGGCGGGCTGTCGGGTGCGCCGCTGTTTGAACGCTCAACCCGGGTGCTGGCGCAGCTGTCGCAGGCGACGGCGGGGCGAATCCCACTGATCGGGGTGGGCGGCGTCGGCTCGGCCGAGCAGGCGTTTGAGAAGATTCGCGCCGGGGCCTCGGCGGTGCAGGTCTATACGGCGATGGTCTATCAGGGCCTGTCGCTGATCCCCGGGATCGCACGCGGCCTGGACGCTTTGCTGGCGCAAAACGGCTTTGCCTCGGTCGCGGATGCCGTGGGCAGCGGGCGCGAGCGCTGGCTCTGACGCAGGGGTCAGCGGCCAGTCAGGTCAGTGCCCTGTCAGATCAGGGCCCTGTCAGATCAGGGCCCTGTCAGATCAGCACCCCGTCAGATCAGCGCCCTGTCAGGGCATAGGCGACCAGGCCGACATATTCCTTGGTCGCAACATCCAGCTGGCGCAGGTTATAGGCCAGGTTCCAGCCCAGCCCGGCCCAGGGAAACGGGCGCGAGCGGAAATCGGTCGGCCAGGCCAGAAGGCCTCCTTCCGTGCCCGCCCCCGCCGTAACCCATCCTGCCGCCGCGAAGGTGCGCATCGAGCGCTCCATATGAAAGGCCGAGGTGACCAGCAGCCAGGTCTGATCCGGCCTCGGATCCAGCATTTTCAGGCTGAAAGCGGCATTTTCGGCCGTATTGCGTGAGGCGGTCTCCAGGATCAGCCGTTCCGGCGCGATGCCCTGTTCCAGGAAAAACACCATCGCCGTGGTGTTTTCCGGGGCCACCGCCAGCGCCCCCAGATTGCCAAGCGCCCCCGAACCGCCCGAGAAAACCAGTTTTGCCTCAGGGTAAAGCCGGGCCAGCCGCAGCGCCTCGGTGAAACGCTCGCCGCCCTCGTTGAAGCGGACCTGGCGGCCCTGAGCGGTCCAGAGCCCATCCTCGGCGCCGCCCAGAACCAGAATCCCATCGACGCGGGCCGGAGGCGCAGGGATCGGATAGCGCAGCTCAAGCGGGCGCAGCGCCCAGTCGCCCACCGGCAGAATCGCCAGCACCAGCGCATAACTCAGCGTAAGCCCCCCCGACCAGCCCGCCAGCCGCCTGCGGCCCAGGAACAGCCCAAGGCAAGTCAGCGCAAGGCCGATCACCAGCCAGGTTTCGGGGCGGATCAGCGTCCAGATGATTTTCGAGGCGGCAAAGAAAAGCGTGTCCATCCGGGGGTTGTGCCCCGCCCCGCCCGCCCGTGCAAGCTGTGGAATCCCGCCTCAGCCAGGCAGATAGCCATGGCGGGCATGAAAGCGCGCCAGCTCATCCGGGCCGGGCCTGCCCGCGCCGGAAAAAATCGCCACGTAATCGGGCACGCGCCGCATCCGCTCGTCCAGGGTCTCGCGCACCTGCATCGAAATATAGCCGATCTGCGTCAGATAGATCGCGCGGGCGCGGACATCGGCCTCGCCGGGCGCATGCCCCCAGCGGATCAGCATCTCGCTGAGTGCCGCCAGCCGCAGGCGGTCAGCCTGATGGATGCGGGCGGTGATGCCCGCGTCCTGCAAAGCCCAGCCGCGCACCGCAAATTCCATCGCATCATCAAAGACCTGGCCGTCAAGAAAGACCGAGATCACATTCAGATGCGCCTCAGCCTCACTTGCGGCATAGGCCGCGCAGGCCGACACCAGCGGCTGCGTCGTGCGACTTTCCCAGCGATCGGCCAGCGCATCCAGCAGGCTTTGGCGGTCCTTGAAATGCCAGTAGAAACTGGTTCGCGCCAGCCCAAGCCTGGTTGCCAGCGGCAGGATTCGCACCTGGTCGATCCCGCCCTCGGTCAGCGCCTGACAGGCCGCATTCAGCCAGATTTCCGGCGATCCGCGCCAGCCCGTTTCCTGAATTTCCGTGCTCTCCATATCCGACAGCCTAATCGCCGGGCGATCCGCATGCAATGCAATGTTCAGTCATGATCGAAAACTTGACACAAGTGAACATTTTGCGCAGCATCACCGCAACGATCATCCAGCAGGTTCGCCCGATATGTCGAATGACCCCCTTCTCCAGCCGTATCAGCTGAAACATCTGACGCTGAGAAACCGCATCATGATCACCAGTCATGAGCCCGCCTACCCCGAAAACGGCATGCCGAAATCGCGCTATCGCGCCTATCATGTCGAGCGGGCAAAGGCGGGGGTGGCGCTGACGATGACGGCGGGCTCGGCCTCGGTCGCGCGCGACAGCCCCCCGGTTTTCAACAATATCCTGGCCTGGAAGGATGAGGTCGTCGGCTGGATGAAGGCGATGGTCGATGAATGCCACGATCACGGCGCGGCGGTGATGATCCAGCTGACCCATCTGGGGCGGCGCACCCGCTGGGACAAGGGCGACTGGCTGCCCGTTCTGGCCCCCTCGCATGAGCGCGAGGCCGCGCATCGCGCCTTCCCCAAGCGGATGGAGGATTGGGACATCGCCCGCGTCATCCGCGATTTCGCAGACGCGGCCGAGCGGATGAAGGCCGCGGGCGTCGACGGGATCGAGCTGGAGGCTTACGGCCATCTGCTGGAGCAATTCTGGTCGCCGCTGACAAATGACCTCGACGCGCCCTATGGCGGCAGTCTGGAAAATCGGCTGCGCTTTACCTTTGACGTGCTGGCCGCGATCCGCGAACGCTGCGGGCCGGATTTCATCGTCGGGCTGCGCTATACGGGCGATCAGGGCCTGGCGGGCGGCATGGGCGCCGATGAGGGGCTGGAGGTCTCAAAGCGGCTGCGCGATTCCGGGCTGGTCGATTTTCTGAACGTGGTTAAGGGCCATATCGACACCGATCCCGGCCTGACCGATCTGATCCCGGTGCAGGGCATGCCCTCGGCCCCGCATCTGGATTTCGCGGGCGAGATCCGGGCGGCGACCGGCTTTCCCACCTTCCACGCGGCGCGGATCCCGGATCTCGCCACCGCCCGCCACGCGATTGCCAGCGGCAAGCTGGATATGGTCGGCATGACGCGGGCGCATCTGGCCGACCCGCATCTGGTCAGAAAGCTGGTTCAGGGGCGCGAGGATGACATCCGCCCCTGCGTCGGCGCGAATTACTGCCTCGACCGGATTTACCAGGGCGGCATGGCCTTTTGCCTGCACAATGCCGCCTCGGGGCGCGAGGAAACCATGCCGCATGAAATCGCGCCCGCGCCCGCACCAAAGCGCATCACCATCATCGGCGCGGGTCCGGCGGGCATGGAGGCCGCCCGCGTCAGCGCCGCCCGCGGCCATCATGTCACCGTGCTTGAGGCCGCCGACCGCCCCGGCGGCCAGATCCGCCTGACCGCGCTGGATGCCAGGCGGCGCGAGATGATCTCCATCATCGACTGGCGGCTGGCGCAATGTGAGGCGAAAGGCGTTTCATTCAGCTTCAACACCTTCGCCGATGCTGACAGGGTGCTGGAAACCAACCCCGATGAGGTGATCGTCGCCACCGGCGGCCTGCCCCATACCGAGGTTCTGTCGGCCGGAAATGAGCTGGTGGTCTCGGCCTGGGACATTCTGGCGGGGGATGTGAAGCCGGGCGCCTCGGTGCTGATCTTTGACGATGCGGGCGATCACGCGGCGCTACAGGCGGCGGATCTGATCTCGGCCACGGGGGCTGCGGTCGAGATTGTCACCCCGGATCGCAGCTTCGCACCCGAGGTGATGGCGATGAATCTGGTGCCCTATATGCGCAATCTGCAAAAGCGCGACACCACCTTCACCGTGACCTGGCGGCTGCTTTCCGTTGTGCGCGAGGGCAATCGGCTGCGGGCGACGCTGGGCAGTGATTACGGCGATTTCCGGCGCGAACGACTGGTCGATCAGGTGGTCGTCAACCATGGCACAAGGCCGCTGGATGAGCTGTATTTCGCGCTGAAGCCGCTGTCGTCAAACCTGGGCGAGGTCGATTATGAGGCGCTGGCGACAGGCCAGGTTCAGACGGTTCAACACAACCCGGAGGCCCGCTTTCGGCTGTTCCGCATCGGCGACGCGGTGGCCGCCCGCAATACCCATGCCGCGATCTATGACGCGCTGCGGCTGTGCAAAGACCTGTAACAACCGCCCCAGCCGCTTGCCCGCCCGTTCATCTGCCACGACAGCTGAGCGGGCGGGCGTTTTGGCAGATATCTGGCGATATAGTTATCCCCTGCCGCACGGCTTATGCTTGATTGCGGGCCGCTTCCTATTAGAATTGGGTGAAATCAGCCAGCAGGTGAACCCGTGCGTTATTTCCGTTTTCTCTCTACCCTTCCGGCAGCCACTGCGCTGATGATGGGCCTTGCCTCGCCGACGCTTGCGGCTTTTTGCTCTGACACCGGGGGGCGCTATGAAGAGTGGAAACCGCTGATCGCGCAAGAGGCCCGGGCCGCGGGCGTGGGCGAGCGCGGCATCCAGGCGCTGATGGGCAGCAGCTATTCCAAAGCGACGATCTCTGCCGACCGCAATCAGAAAAGCTTCAAATACACCCTGGATAAATTCCTTCAGGTGCGCGGCGCGGAAACGATCATCAAACAGGGCCGTTCGCGCAAGGCGAAGAATGCGAATTTCTATGCCGCGATCGAGCAGCAATATGGCGTTCCCGCGGGCGTTTTGCTGGCCATTCACGGCATGGAGACCGCGTTTGGTGGCTATATGGGCGATACCAACGTCGTTTCGGCGATTGCCACCCTGTCCTATGACTGCCGTCGCAGCGACTTTTTCACCCCGCATATGATCGCGGCGCTGATCCTGGTGGATCGCGGCTCTATCACCCCGAAAAGCCAGGGGGCAAAACATGGCGAGCTGGGCCATACCCAGTTCCTGCCGGGCAATGCGCTGAAATATGGCGTTGACGGCAATGGCGATGGCAAGGTCGATCTGAACAATATGACCGACGCCCTGGCCTCGACCGCGAACTTCCTGCGCCAGAAAGGCTGGCAACCCGGTCAGGGCTATCAGGAAGGCGAGCCGAACTTCGCGGTCATCAAGCAGTGGAATGCCGCGACCGTTTACCAGCAGGCAATCGCCATCATGGGCAAACGTATCGACGGCTGAGACGCGCCCGGGCTGCGGCACCTGGTGCTTCGCAGATCGCAATGACCGAATGGAAGGCCCGGGCGCGAACGCCCGGGCTTTTCATTTCGGGCTTTTCAGTTCGGGCTTTCTGGCAACGGGCGGTGACATCCAAACTGCCAGCCAGACGCCGGGCTTCACTTCCCAACCACAGCCCCCCTGCCACCAGGCAGCACAACCGGGGCCTCCTGGCCGGGTCCGGCGGCGGAATGGGGCGGGAAATTGCAATGGCGCACCCGCCCGCGACCTGCCGCCTTGGCCGCGTAAAGGGCCTGATCGGCCAGCGCCAGGACGTCTGCCGGCTCGGGGGCGTGACCGCGCCCGACATTGACGACCCCGATACTGGCCGAGACCCGGCAAACCATGTCGCGCCAGGGAACAGGCTGCGCGATCTGCACGACCAGCTGCTCTGCCAGCTGATCCTGGCGCAGCGAGGGCTCAAGGCCCGGCAGGATTGCAATGAATTCATCGCCCCCCACCCGGGCCACGCAATCGCGTGTGCGGGTGTGGCGCAGCAATATAGCCGCAACGGCCAGCAATACCTCATCCCCGGCCGCATGGCCGAACTGGTCATTGACCGATTTGAACAGGTCCAGATCCAGGTGCAACAGCGTGAACGGGCTTTGATCCTGGCACAGTCGCATAAGAAAACTGTCGCTGGCGCGGCGGTTGCGCAGCCCCGTCAGCGGATCGGTCAGCGCGTCATCCTCGGCCTGGCGGCGGGCGCGTTCCAGCCGCTTGCTCAGGCCCCGCATCTCGCGCATGGCCAGCGCGTTTGCCTCGGTCAGGCAAAGCAGCTCAAGCGCGACATCAATAACCGAGAAGTCGGAATCCGCCAGTTTCAGCTGCTCTGCCGCCCGGACGGTATCGATGCCAAAGGAAAAAACCAAAAGCAGCCGCGCCCCGTCACCCAGCGAAAAGGCGGTGCCGCGCAGCCGCAATCCGCCGCCCTTTTGCTCAAGCCGCAACTGCTGGCCGCCGATCAGCGGCAGTTGCATCAATGTGCAGGTCCGCCCCGGGCCACGCAGCTGAAAGTAGTGAAACAGCGATGCGCCAACCATCTCCTGGCCGGGGAACATCCGCGAAAGCAATGGGCCTGCGGCCTCGATCCGCCCCTCAGGGCTGACGATCAGATGCAGCGGCAGCAGCCGCGCAAAATCCCCCTGAGACAGCAAAGCCAACCCATCCGCCACGCCATGATATGGGGCGGGATTATCAGGGGCGGATCCGCCGGGGTCACTGGCGAAATCAACCCCGGCGCGCGGGTCCAGGGGCAAAGCGGCCTGGGAAAGGCCCCCGAATTCGCCGGGCATTTCCTGACCATCGGGGTGAGCATCAGGATCAGGGGTAATGCCTGCCCTTGCCGCGCCCGTATCTGCCTCACGTGCAAGGTCAAAACGTCGCCCGGGGCTGAAACGGGGTTCCAGCAGACGGATCGCCAGTGAAATCCCGCGCCCCTGCGCGGGCGCCTCTTCCTCGATCAGCACCAGGGCCCCGTAATCATCTGCCATCGCCCGCAGGGCCCCGATCAGGATCCAGCTTAATTCCGGCAGACTGTCTGCACAGCTGAGCCGGAAAAGCCCCGGGGCCACGTCTTCGACCCGCAAATCCGGCATCACCAGATCCGGCAGCGCCAGCCGCGCCCTGTCACGCAACTCATCAAGTGAGAAGATGAAATCGGCAAAATCCGCGCCGCCAAAGCGCAGCAGCCGACGCGGGGCGCCATCATAGGCGGCTGCCACCACCCAGGTTCCCAGATCTTCAAGGATCGCCGGAACGGGCCGCCCGAGCGCGCTGGATGTCTGGCGCAGCGCGGCGCGCAGCACCTCATGATTATAGTGCATCAGAGGTTCAAACCCCTGAGGCAGAAAGCCACCAGCGATCCGGATCCGCTCCCATGATTGCGGATCAAAGGTTGCCAGGACGTAATCCTGCAACGCACGAAGCAAAAGTCCATACATTCCGCCAGCCCGCACCGACAGCCGCAAGGGTGCGGCCTGCCCTTTGTGACGCAAAGAAGTTAACAACTTCCTGCATCTTGCGAGGCGCCCTGTGAAACCTGACAGGATGCGTCACGGAAGGCCCCACGAGCCCCCCGGGGGGAATGGCAGCAGATCACGGGCAGCACATCACGGGCAGCAGATCACGGGCAACGCCGGGGACAGGGGCCGCTCAGGGAACGAAAAACAGCCCCGAGCTGCCCTCGCCCAGCTGCATCACCGGGGCCGGGACAAGCGGCGGGGCCGCCTCGCTCCAGTCGACAAGATTGCGCAGCAGCTCATCACGGCTGGCGAATGCGCCTCTGTTGTTCAGCAGACTGGCCGTCAGATAGCTGTCTCCGGCGGCGTAAATCGCGTAGGATTCCAGGCCGCGGCTGTGCTCGGCCAGCACGATGATCTCATCTCCGGGGATCTCTGGCAGCAGATCGGCAACCAGCATCAGGCAGGCGGGCTTGCCCGAGGGCAGCCTGCGTGCGCAGGCCTCGACATGGTTTTCAAGGAACCAGCCCGGAATGCGGTCGATCAGCCCGGCCCTGGTTTCGGCAGGAAGTGCCGGAATGATCGGCATCTGTTCGACCAGTTTCTGACGCATGGCCTCTTCGCTGATCTCAACGGGCGCATAGGCGTTTTGCGGCAGATAACCGGCATTGAGCTGGTTCTGAATCTCGGCCTCAAGCGCGCTGTTCCCCGTCTCACGGGCATGTGCCAGCACCCGCTGGCTGGCCTGTGCGCCGGCAATACCCAGCTTTTCCACCACACGGCGCGAAAACGTGCTGGCGGGCTTGCGTCCGTCGATGATCCGCTGCGCCTGGTCCTGCGCCGACCAGCTTTCGGCATTCAGCAAAGGCGTTTGCCACAGCACCGCCGCCAGCAGCGTCAGCAGGGCAAGCCAGGGGTTCGCGGCCCGGATCCAGCCCGCAAATCCGCGCCCACGCAACAGTCCGGCCGTATAGGCCAGCCCATAGATCAGCCCGATAATCGCCAGAAAAAGCACGAACAGCCGGTTCGGCATCAGCCCCTGATCCGCGATCCGGATCCCGACGGCCCAAAGCGCCAGCCCCGCCAGCACCGCGATCAGAACCGCCATGACCCGCGCCGAGCCCCGGATCAGCAGGCTGCGGCTGGCATGGGCATCATCGGCGTCCAGCGCCACCGTCACCAGCACAATCCCCGCCGCCGCCATCGCCAGCATTGTAAAGGCAAGCGAGATCCCCCCGAAGTTCCGCTCGACCCCCCAGATCAGCAAGGCGCCGGCAAAGACCAGCGAGACCAGCGTCACCACCGGCAAAAGCAGCCTGAGCAGCCAGTGAATGACCCGCGCAGGCAGGGTGCCGACCATCTCATTGACCACCGCCACCGCCAGCCCAAAGGCCAGACCGGAAATCACCGGCGCCGCCCAGCCGCGCATCAGCAGCCGGTCGATCAGCGTCACCCCGACCACATCCAGCAAAAAGGCCGAAAGCGCCACGACCAGCCAGACCGCCAGAGTGAAGAAGAGCGCGATCAGAACTCTGGTCGTGATGCCCCAGACAATCCCGAACAAGGCCGGATAGGCGTTCCAGCGCCCCAGCGATCCGCCTGCCCTCTCGCCCGCACCATTGTCAGAGCCCACGCCCATCTCGGCCAGCAGGAAGGGCACCGGGATGATTGCCACCGCCAGCATCGCCAGCAGATGCCCGGGCGTCTCAAAGATGTCGATCGTCAGCGGCCAGCGCATCGACATCAGCAGCATCAGCCCCCCGGTCAGTGCCGCCAGCGGCAGCGCCCGCCCCAGGGCCTCGCGGATCCGCAATGGTCCCGCCATCGCATAAAACGCCCAGGCGAATACCAGCACAAACCCGCTGGCCGCCGTCGTAAGATGTGGATCGACAGCCCTGACCCCAATTGCATGCAGCTGCCAGAGCGCAAAGCCCGCAGCCCCCCCCAACAATGCGAAAAACCAGCGGTTCAGAACGGTGGACAACATCAACGCCTCACGGGTGAACAGGATCGGCCAGAGGAGAGCATCTCCTGCGGCATTGCAAATAGATCGGCCGGAAGGGGCCGCTATGGGCTGGCCGCAGGGCCATTGGGATCAGGAAGCCAGAACCACAGCAGGCCAGAGCCACAGCAGGCCGGTGTCAGCAAAACGGGCTCAGCAAGGATGGCGGCAGCAGGAAGGGATCAGCAGACCGCGTCAAAGGACCGCTTACCCGTGGCCCTGCTTACCCATGACCCTGCTTACCAGTGACCGGTGTTTTGCATCGAGGCCCAGGGCTCTGCCGGGGCCAGGGCCGCGCCTGCCTGCAACAGCTCGACCGAGACATTGTCGGGGCTGCGCACAAAGGCCATATGCCCGTCACGCGGCGGGCGGTTGATCACCACGCCATTGGCCTGCAGATGGGCGCAGGTCGCATAGATGTCATCGACCTCATAGGCCAGATGGCCGAAATGGCGGCTGTCCGAGGGCAGGCCTTTGTCGCCATCCCAGTTCCAGGTCAGCTCTACCGGGCATTCCGGCTGGCCCGGGGCGGCCATGAAGACCAGAGAGAAACGCCCGGCCTCATTGTCGATCCGGCGGATCTCTTCCAGGCCCAGCAGGCGAAAGAAGGCCATGCTCGCCTCAAGATCAAGGACACGAACCATGGTGTGCAGATAGCGAATTGTCATCAGCGCCTCCGTTGCGAAAGGATGCCCCGGCCTAACACGCCCGCGCGATTTGCGACAGAGAGGGTTTTCCTGTCCCTGTCCCTGTTCCTGCCTGCAAGCAGGGCGCCGCCAAATCCCGGCCAAAACCCGGCCGGGCCTGCGCGGCTTTGTTGGGGATTGCGGCTTGCACCCTGCCCCTTGCTGTAGTCTATGGAAGATCACCTTGCTGCAGGGCCCGGGCGCGCGGTCCGGGGCTCAGCTGGCCTGGCACAATCCGCCTGCCCGCACCCCCGCATCAATGCCGCCACCGCCCCCGCAGCGCATCAGACCCTGTGAAATGAGGCCAGGCTTTGCGGCACCCGGAATATCAATATCTCGATCTGATGCAGCAGGTGCTGACCTCGGGCGATCAGCGCGTTGATCGCACGGGTGTCGGCACGCGCTCGGTCTTTGGGGCGATGACGCGGTTCGATCTGTCAAAGGGCGAAGCGCCGATCCTGACCACCAAACGCGTCTACTGGAAAACCGCCATCAAAGAGATGCTGTGGTTTCTGACCGGCAACACCAATATCCAGCCCCTCCTGCGCGAGAATGTGCGGATCTGGAGCGACTGGCCCCTGGCCAGCTATCGCCGCGAGACCGGGGAAGAAATCAGCCAGCAGGATTTCGAGGACCGCATCGTCGCCGATGACGCCTTTGCCGCCCGCTGGGGCGATCTGGGCCCGGTTTACGGCAAACAATGGCGGCGCTGGCTGGCGCCTGACGGGCGCGAGATCGACCAGATCGGCGGGCTGATCGAGACGCTGCGCACCAATCCCTCCAGCCGTCGCATGCTGTTCCACGCCTGGAATGTCGGCGAGCTGGGCACGATGGCGCTGCCGCCCTGCCATATGGTCTATCAGTTCCATGTGACCAGCGACGGGCGGCTGAATATGCTGTTCTTCCAGCGCTCGGCCGATCTTTTGCTGGGGGTTCCGTTCAACTGGGTCGGGGCCTCGTCGCTGCTGCTGATGATCGCACAGCAGGCCGGGCTGACCCCGGGCGATCTGGTCTGGACGGCGGGTGATGTGCATCTCTACCTCAACCACCTGGACCAGGCCCGCGAGCAGCTGTCGCGCGCGCCGCGCCCGATGCCGAAGATGCGCCTGATCCGCCATGCCGCCAGCATCGACGACTACCGGATCGAGGATTTCGAGGTCACCGATTATGATCCCCATGCCATTATACGCGCCGATGTCGCAGTCTGACGCCGTGCCCGGGAAAGGTCTGCCATGCTAAGCCTGATCGTCGCCCGCTCGCCCGAGGGGGCCATTGGCCGGGATGGCGACATCCCCTGGCACGCCCCCGAGGACCTGGCGTTCTTCAAGCGCGAGACGCTGGGCGGCGCGGTGATCATGGGGCGTCGCACTTGGGAAAGCCTGCCGTTCAAGCCGCTGAAAAACCGTGACAATATCGTGGTTTCAACCACCATGAGCGGCGATTTTATCCGCCCCTCGTTTGCACAGGCGCTGGAGCATGCCAAAGCACTTGGCCATTCGCGGATCTATGCGATCGGCGGGGCCTCGATCTATGCGGCGGCGCTGCCACTGGCGGATCGGCTGCTGATCACCGAGGTCGATGTCAGCATCAAAGACGCCGATACCTTCTTCCCCGCCTTCCCGCCTGAGGCCTGGATCCGCAAAGGCAGCCTGGCGCTGCGTGCGGCCGACCCGGCCTGCCGGCTTGATGAATATCTGCGCCTGCAGCCGCAACCATCCAGCTGAGCGCCGTCCCGGCCACAGGCCAACCCCCTCTTTCCGCCTTGCAGAAATTGTGCAAGGCTCAGCCGCGATACCCGGTCCCCCCGACACCCGGTCCCCCCGACACCCGGCCCCCCCGATACCCCGCCCCAATGCCCGGGCCCCGTTACAGGAGTTTTCAGATGGTCCTGCGCCAGTTTCCCCCGCATATCGCCGCATTCGCTCTGGCCCTGGGCCTGGGTCTGACCCTGGGTCTGGGTACCCCTGCGGCAGCCCAGATGCATTATGACAGCTTTGTCCCCGGCAATGAGCAGACCGATGTGAACGGGGCCTATAAGCGCTATCAGACCCATGTGCTGAAACTCTCGGCCCATCGCTATGCGGTTCTGTTCCAGCCCGGCTTTGTCGATCAGGCCACCGCCGCCCGCACCGTGACGCCGCTTTGCGCCGCCACTGGCCGCGTGGCCGCCGTTCAGGGCCAGATTGCCCCGGTCGATGTGCTGCTTGAGAATGGCGAGCCGCTGGTGCAGCAGGGCTTTCGCGTGGCCTGCGTGAAATCGGGCGGCTGAAACCGCCCCCCCCCCCTGCGACAAAGACAGAGCATCCCATGATCGTTTACGGCATCCCCACCTGCGACACGACGAAGAAAGCGATCCGCGCCCTTGAGGCCGCGGGCCGCGACGTTCAGTTCCGCGACATCCGCAAAGACCCGCTTTCCGAGGCCGAGATCGCTGAGATCGTCACCGAATTCGGCGAGCGTGCGATCAACCGCCAGTCGACGACCTACCGCAGCTTTTCTGATTTCCTGCGCGAGTCAGAACCCGAGGCCCAGATCGCCGCCCAGCCGACGGTCATGAAGCGCCCGGTGATCCGCGATGGTGCAGATTGGTATCTGGGCTGGGATGAGGCGACGGCAGGCAAACTGACTGCTGCGTAACAAAGGGGGGCAGCGCTGATCCCGCTCTGCGCTGCCACTCAAACGCCCTGCCTCTGACAGGGTTCTCTTTGCACGGAACCACTGCCACAGAAGCAAATAAGCCCCGGAAACAAATAAGCCCCGCCATTCCGGGCGAGGCCATCTGTATATCAGAGAAGTCAGCACCCTGAATGTGCCCTGCCCGGCAAGCCGGGCAAAGGCCAGGATGCAGGGGATGCCCTGATCAGAGCAGTTTCAGATCGCCTGCCGATTCTTTGCCATCACGGCCAGTCTGCAGCTCGTATCCGATTTTCTGATTGTCGTTCAGACCTTTCAGGCCCGCGCGTTCGACAGCTGAAATATGCACAAAGACATCTTTGCCGCCATTATCAGGCGCAATGAAACCATAGCCTTTGGTTGCGTTGAACCATTTCACGGTGCCAGTCGGCATTCCCGTCTCTCCCTTAGTAACCCCCCAGGCAGCGGAATTGCGTCCCGGGCGTAGCCGCCAGGTCTTCCGGGCCTTTCACGGGTAGAGAAGGCTAGTCAGAAAGTCTGCCGTTACAGGGGCAGGATGCCACGACCGAAACGGAAATCAAGAATTTTGCCGAGGCTTTCTGCGAATTTGCCGCCAAATCGCGGGAAAAGGGCAAAATTCCACTCATTCTTAACGGGAAAGCGGCAGAATTCCTGACCATCTGATCAGAAATTCCGCCGCTTTTACCCGATTCTCAGTTCAGCGCGGGCGGAAGGGACTCAAGCGCCAGCGCGTTCAGGATGGATTCGAATCCCATGCTTTCGGTCCGGGTCTCGCCCAGACGACGCACGGAAACGGTCCGCTCCTCGACCTCTTTCATCCCGACAGCCAGGATAACCGGCACTTTGCCGACCGAATGCTCGCGCACTTTGTAGTTGATCTTCTCGTTGCGCGTATCGGCCTCGGCCCGCACGCCGATCTTTTTCAGCGCCGCGACCACCTCATTCACGTAACCATCCGCATCCGAGACGATCGAAGCCACGACCACCTGGCGCGGGGCCAGCCAGAAGGGCAGCTTGCCCGCATAGTTCTCGATCAGAATGCCGATAAAGCGCTCGAACGAGCCCAGGATCGCGCGGTGCAGCATATAGGGGCGGTGCTTTGCGCCATCCTCGCCGACATATTCCGCATCCAGTCGCTCTGGCAGGTTGGGGTCGACCTGGAAGGTGCCGCATTGCCATTCACGGCCAATCGCATCGGTCAGTTTGAAATCCAGCTTCGGCCCGTAGAAAGCACCGTCGCCCGGGTTGATCTCATAGGGCAGGCCGAGATTCTCAATCGCCGATTGCAGCGCACCCTCGACCTTGTCCCATTGCGCATCGGTGCCGATACGGACCTCGGGGCGGGTGGACAGTTTGATGTCGAATTTCTCAAAGCCCAGATCACGATAGACCGAGGACAAAAGCTGGATGAACGCGCCGCATTCGGATTCGATCTGATCCTCGGTGCAGAAGATATGCGCGTCATCCTGGGTGAAACCGCGCACCCGCATCAGACCATGCATCGAGCCCGACGACTCGTAACGGTGGCACGAGCCGAATTCCGCCAGACGCAGCGGCAGATCGCGGTAAGATTTCAGGCCCTGGTTATAGACCTGAACGTGGCAGGGGCAGTTCATCGGCTTCAGCGCGTTGATGCGCTTTTCCTTGGCGCCCTCTTCGTCCACTTCCACGATGAACATATTCTCGCGGTAGGCTTCCCAATGGCCTGACTTCTCCCACAGCACCCGGTCAACGACCTGGGGCGTGCGGATCTCCTGATAGCCGGCGGCGCGCAGACGACCGCGCATGAAGTCCTCAAGCCCGCGCCAGATCTGCCAGCCGTTGGGGTGCCAGAACACCATGCCCGGTGCCTCTTCCTGCAGGTGGAAGAGGTCCATCTCTTTGCCCAGCTTGCGGTGGTCGCGTTTCGCGGCCTCTTCCAGCATGGTCAGATGCGCCTTGAGATCGTCGCGATTCTTAAAGGCCAGACCGTAGATCCGCTGCAACATCGGGCGCGAAGCATCGCCCAGCCAATAGGCCCCGGCAACATGGGTCAGCTTGAAGGCATCCGCCGGGACCTGGCCCGTATGCTGCAGATGCGGGCCACGGCAAAGATCCTGCCAGTCGCCATGCCAATACATGCGGATGTCTTCATTGCCGGGGATCCGGTCGAGCAACTCAACTTTAAAGGGCTCGCCGCGCTCTTCATAATAGGCGCGTGCCCGGGCGCGGTCCCAGACTTCGGTGCGAATCGGGTCACGGGCGTTGATGATCTGCTTCATCCGCGCCTCGATCTGCCCCAGGTCCTCTGGCGTGAAGGGCTCTGCGCGGTCGAAATCGTAGAACCAGCCCTGATCGCGGACCGGGCCAATGGTGACCTTCACATCCGGCCAGATCTCCTGGACGGCGCGCGCCATGATATGGGCGAGGTCGTGGCGGATCAGCTCAAGCGCCGGTGCCTCATCCTTCATCGTATTGATCGAAAGAGTGGCATCCGCGTGGATCGGCCAGGCCAGATCCCAGTGCTGGCCGTTGACCTGCGCCGAAATTGCCGCTTTGGCCAGTGAAGGCGCGATTGATGCGGCCACTTCGGCTGCGGTTACGCCAGCCTCATAGCTGCGGATATTGCCATCGGGAAATGTAAGGGAAATCTGGGCCATCGGCCTTGCTCCTCGTCGGTCTGGCGCCCACGGAACGCCCGGTTGCTCGGTTGATATGATGCGCTTCTCTTGCGCCGGGTTTCGCGCAAGGTCAAGCGCCAGCGCAATTTTAAGCCGCAGGTCTGCCATCTCCTGACGACATCGCCAGCGGCGCGGAAACCGCAGCGGTTTCCGTCACGATTTCTTCGAAGAAATCGTGTGGCGCGCCCTTGGGGTGGCGGCGCGACCTGGCCTCTGCTAGCCTTCAGCCGGCGCATCAGACGCCCGAAAAGGAGCAGCCATGACCAGTTTCCTCACCTCGCCCCAGGGGCGCCGCCTGGCATATGTTAAGCGCGAAGGCGCGGGGCCGACCGTGGTTTTCCTCGGCGGTTTCAAATCCGATATGCAGGGATCAAAAGCTCTGTTCCTTGAGGAATGGGCAAAGGCCCAGGGGCGTGCCTTCCTGCGACTGGATTACTCCGGTCACGGTCAGTCTTCGGGCGAATTTGAGGATGGCTGCATCGGCGACTGGGCCGATGATGCCGCCGCGGTAATTGAGGCACGAACCAGCGGCCCCCTGATCCTTGTTGGCTCTTCCATGGGGGGCTGGATTTCGCTTTTGCTGACGCGCAGGCTGGCAGGCCGGATCAGCGGGCTGGTCGGCATCGCCGCCGCCCCCGATTTCACCACCCGCACCTGGGACGAAGAGCTGACCGACGCGCAGCGCGATCACGTCACCCTGTACGGCCGGATCGAGATCCCCTCGGATTACGCCGATCATCCCTATATCTTCACCCGCAAGCTGTTTGAGGATGGCGCAAGACAGCGTGTGCTTGACCGCCCCCTGCCCCTGCCCTTCCCGGTGCGCCTGCTGCAAGGCAGCGCAGACACAGACGTGCCCCCCTCAGTGGCGCTGGCGCTTAGCGAACATGCCGATTGTGACGACCTGCGGCTGACGCTGGTGAAGGGGGCCGATCACCGTTTCTCCACCCCCGACTGCCTGCAGCTGATCGCCACCAGCATCGCAGAGGTCACCTCCAGAGGCGGCGCGCGTTGATGCGCCGCCTGTTGCGCGGGTTTGGGATACTCGCAGCGCTGCTGGTTGCGACCTGGTTTCTGGCGCCCCGTGAAGCGATGGACCGCACGATCCGTTTTGACGCATCAGCATTGGGGGACGACCCGGAAATCTGGCTGCAGGTCAGCGAGCAGCAATATACCGATATCCGCCCCGGCGCGGTCAAACGCATCCTCTGGGCAGGCGAGCGCGGGCGCAAGACCCCGCTTTCCATCGTCTATGTCCACGGCTTCACCGCCTCGGCGGAAGAAATCCGCCCGGTCCCCGATGAGGTCGCCCGCGCCCTTGGTGCCAATCTTTTCTATACCCGGCTTAGCGGTCAGGGCCGCTCTGGCGAGGCGATGGCGGACACGCCCGCCGGAGACTGGATCCAGGACATGGCCGAGGCAATGGCGATTGGCCGTATGCTGGGGGATCGGGTGATCGTGATCGGCACCTCGATGGGCGGGGCGCTGACCGCGCTCAGTGCAACTGACCCGCAGCTGTCGCGCGGCATGGCAGGGGTGGTGCTGATCTCGCCTGCCTTCTCGCTGCAGGGCGTGGCCGCCCTTATGATGGATGCGCCCTTCCCCAGGCTTTGGGCGCCGCTTTTGCTGGGCCGCACCCAGACCAGCCCGGCGGTAAACCAGGGCCATAGCAAATTCTGGGCGACCAGCTGGCCGACTGCCGCGCTTTACCCACTGGCTGCGCTGATGCGTGAGGCACGGGCTGCGGATTACACCGCCGCGAAGATGCCGCTTCTGGTGTTTTACGCCCCCGCCGATCAGATCATCGATCCCACCGCCATCGCCCCGGTCATTGCCTCATGGGGCGGCGCGGTTGAGGTGCGCGAGCGGGTGATGCAGGCAGGCGATGACCCCTATGCCCATGTGATTGCAGGAGATATCTTCTCTCCTGGCCAGACCGAGGCTGTCTCGGATCTGATCATCACCTGGGCAAAGGGGCTGTAAGAGCCAAAGTCTTGCAGGCAGGCGCCCGCCTTGTCGTCAGCCTGCCCCGCCCTCAGCCCGCCTTGTCCTTAACCCGCCTTTGCCTCAGCCCGCCTTGTCGTCAGCCTGCCTTTGCCTCAGCCTGCCTTGTCTTGCGTCTGCGCGACCACCGAAGGGCGGATCGGCGTCACTGTGCGGGCGCGTTTGCGGTCTGGGCGCGGCGGTGCGGCATGTGCGTCGATGAAATCCAGCACCAGCGGGCGGATATTCAGCCGCCAGGACTTGCCTGCAAAGATACCGTAATGGCCTGCGCCAGGCTCCAGGTGCTGCGCCTTCAGCCGATCCGGCAGCCCGGTCAGCAGGTCCAGCGCCGCAAGGCATTGGCCGGGCGCGGAGATATCATCCTTCTCGCCCTCGACAATTTTCACCGCCACCCGGGTAATCGCGCCGATATCCACATGCTTGCCGCGCAAGGTAAAGGCGTTGCGGGCAATCTCGCGGTTCTTGAAAATTCGCTCGACGGTTGAAAGATAGAACTCGGCCGTCATATCCATAACCGCCAGATATTCATCATAAAAACGGTTGTGCCCGTCCTGATCCGAGGCCTCGCCCTGCGCCTCGCGCATGATCTGGTCGGAAAACGCTTTGGAGTGGCGCTCGGCATTCATCGAGATGAAGCCCGCCAGCTGCAAAAGACCCGGATAGACCTGCCGCCCCGCGCCTTTGTATTTAAAGCCGACGCGCTGGATCATCAGCTCTTCCAGCTGGCCCATGGTGACACGGTTGCCGAAATCGGTGACCTCAGTCGGGGCGGCATCGGGGTCGACCGGGCCGCCCATCAGCGTCAGGCTGCGCGGCTGGGCATCGGGGTCTTCCTGCGCCAGCCAGGCGGTGGCGGCCAGAACCAGCGGCACCGGCTGACAGACGGCGATCACATGGGTGTCGGGGCCCAGCTCTTTCAGGAACTCGGCCACATAAAGCGTGTAATCCTCGACGTCGAAGGCCCCCGCCGAGACCGGAATATCCCGCGCATTGTGCCAGTCGGTCACCCAGATATCGGCATCGGGCAGCAAAGAGGCCACGGTCGAGCGCATCAGCGTCGCATAATGGCCCGACATCGGCGCCACGATCAGGATGCGCCGCGCCATAGGCTCGCGCCGGCGGACCGAGAATTGCACCAGATCGCCGAAGGGCCGCGCCAGGGTAATCTTCTCATCGACCAGGTGATCCTGGCCATCGGGGCCAACCACGGTGCGAATGCCCCAGTCGGGTTTTGCCACCATGCGTGCAAAGCTGCGCTCTGTAACCTTGCCCCAGGCGGCCATCATCGGCAGCATCGGATTCATCGACAATGCAAAGATCGGATAGCTGGCAAGGGCCTGAACAGAGGCTCCCATCCACTCATTCGTGTTACGGACGCTTTCCATCAGATCGTAGGTGGCCATATACTTCACATTACGTCTCCATACACACGAGGGACAAACCGGGGCCATAGCCGCAGAAAGGCGCCCATCAGCGGCGACCGGACCGGGCCTCAGGACAGAACCTTGTGGCGGGGCAGGAGTCGTTATGCTGCGCAGCAGCAATTTTAGGGGGGAAATTTTCTTATGACAACTGCCGAAAAAAAAGAAGAAACGGATAGTGTCGCACGGATGGAACGGCTGAATGCCAATCTGGCCCGCATTGACGCCCTCTCCCAGCGTCTGACGGCGGCGGTCTCGGCGCGTCGTTCGCATGATCCGGCGCTGGATGGCCCGGCCTCGGATATCTATGTCAAGGCGGCGGCGGCCTGGATTGCCTCGATGATGCGCGATCCGGGCAAGATGCTGGAGCAGCAGATCGGCTATTGGGGCAAGACGCTGAAACATTATGTCGAGGCAAATCAGGCCCTTGCCAAAGGCGAGTTCCGTGCCCCCGCCGATCCCGGCCCCAAAGACCGCCGCTTTGCCAATCCGCTTTGGGAAACGCATCCCTTTTTCAACTATCTCAAGCAACAGTATCAGCTGAATGCCGCCGCAATCACCGGCGCGATTGGCGAAAGCGATGTTCTCAGCCCCGAGGATCGCCGCCGCGTCGATTATTTTACGAAACAAATTGTCGACATGTTCTCGCCGACGAATTTCTTCGGCACCAATCCCGATGCGCTGGAACGTGCGGTTGAGACCGATGGCGAAAGCCTTGTGCAGGGGCTTGAGAATCTGGTCCGCGATATCGAGGCCAATCAGGGCGAGCTGCTGGTGACCCTGGCCGATAAGGATGCCTTTACCGTCGGCGGCAATATCGCCACGGCCGAGGGCTCGGTCGTCTATCGCAACAAGATGTTCGAGCTGATCCAATACGCACCCACCACCGACAAAGTGCATAAGGTGCCGCTGCTGATCTTCCCGCCCTGGATCAACAAATTCTACATCATGGATCTGAAGCCGCAGAACTCGCTGATCCGCTGGATCGTCGATCAGGGCTTCACGCTGTTCGTGGTGTCATGGGTGAACCCCGATGCCTCTTATGCCGATGTCAGCCTCGATGATTACATCCGCGACGGCTATCTGCGGGCGATGGCCGAGGTGCGTCGCATCACCGGCGAAAAGCAGATCAACGCGGTCGGCTATTGCATCGCGGGCACCACGCTGGCGCTGACGCTGGCGCATCTGCAAAAGGCGGGTGACAAGACGGTCAGGACCGCCACCTTCTTCACCACGCTGACCGATTTCTCGGACCCGGGCGAAGTGGGGGTGTTCCTCGACAATGACTTCGTCGACGGGATCGAGCGGCAGTCGGCCCAGGACGGTATTCTCTCAAGCGTCTTCATGCAGCGCACCTTCAGCTTCCTGCGCTCGAATGACCTGATTTATACCCCGGCGATCAAAAGCTATATGATGGGCGAGGCCCCGCCCGCCTTTGACCTGCTGTTCTGGAATGGCGACGCCACCAACCTGCCCGCAAAGATGGCGGTCGACTATCTGCGCGGCCTGTGCCAGCAGGACGGTTTCGCCCAGGGCGCATTCGAGGTCTTCGGTGAGAAGGTCAATCTGGGCCAGGTGCAGGTGCCGCTTTGCGCCATCGCCTGCGAGACCGATCACATCGCGCATTGGAAGGGCAGCTTTAACGGCATCAAGCAGATGGGGTCGAAGGACAAGACCTTCATCCTCTCAGAATCGGGCCATATCGCCGGGATCATCAACCCGCCCTCAAAGCGGAAATACGGCCACTGGACCAGCGAGGCCCCGGTTGAGGGCAGCCCCGAGGCCTGGCTTGCAGGCGCGCAAAAGACCCCGGGCAGCTGGTGGCCCCGCTGGGGCGAATGGCTGGCGGCATCCTCTGGCGCGAAGGTAAAGGCACGCGCCCCGGGCGGGCCGGAAAACCCGGTCCTGGCCCCTGCCCCCGGCCGCTATGTCACCGCAAAACCCGGGGATGAAGAGAACGGCTGACGCGCGTCAGAGTGATTCTGACTGGCAGCTTCTGATTTGCAGGCCGGTAAGCCCCCGGCCTGTGCTTTTGGCGGGCAGAACACCCATCCGGCCGCTGCCGGAACGCCTGCCCAGGCCTGCGCTTTCGCCCCCAGGCCGCCAGATCCTGCGCCGAAAGCATCAGGCGCCCTGACCGGGCAAAGCTGAATTATCGTGCAAACTCAGCCGACTGCAAAAACAGCACCCGATCACCGCCGCCAGCACGGCCCCCGCCCTTTCTCCATTGGCGCAGGCTGATGCTGCATTGCAGAATAAATCTTGAAATGCTGCATTGCAGCATGTATATAATTGCACAGGAAACGGGCGATTACGCAACCAGATGCCCGCATCAGGAGAATTGCAATGACCAAGACCACCGATTTCACCAAAGTATTCCAGGACGTTCTGGCTTCCTTCCCGGTTGACGCCTCGGCTTTCCAGAACGCATTCAAAACCCAGGCCGCTTTCGGCGAGAAATTCTCGAAAGTCGCGCTTGAGGCCGCTGAAAAATCGACCGAGATCTCGGCTGCATGGGCCAAAGAGACCTTCTCGCGTCTGGGCGACATCTCGAAAGCCAAGACCGAGCCTGCAGATTACAGCAAGGCCGTGACCGATTTCGCCTCAAAAACCGCAGAGCTGGCCGCAGAAAACCTGGCCGCCTTCGCCGAAGTTGCGAAAAAAGTGCAGGTCGAAACCGTCGAGCTGCTGCTGGCCGCTGGCAAAGAAGCCCAGGAAGACGCAACCACCGCTGTGAAAAAAGCCACCTCTGAGGTGCAGGCTGCTGCCAAGAAAGCCACCGCTGCAAAATAAGCGGCGAAGGGCGGCTCTGGCCGGTGCCATGGCGATCGGTATCAGGCCAGTTTCCCATGACGGCGAACAGGTGAAAGAGCGGGCTCGGTCGAGCCCGCTCTTGCTTTTTGATCATACGCGCCGCTAAGCTTCTCTGCAGGCGCAAACGGTTCTGCATTCTCCGGTCTGCATTTCCCCGGGCAAAGGGCCAGAAAAGCCGCCAAAAACTCTGGGAGGAGAGAGGGCATCATGTCCAATACCGACAAGCCGCTGCTGATCAAGCGCTATGCCAGCCGCCGCCTCTACAATACCGAGACCTCGGATTACGTGACGCTGGAAGATATCGCGGCGCTGATCCGCAAGGGCCGCGAGGTGCAGATCATTGACCTCAAAAGCGGTGATGACCTGACGCGCCAGTATCTGCTGCAGATCGTGGCCGATCATGAAGCCAAGGGCGAGAATGTGCTGCCGGTGAATGTGCTGACAGACCTTGTGCGCAGCTATACGACCGGGATGCAGGCGGTGATGCCGCAATTCCTGGCCTCTTCCTTTGAGATGTTGCGCAACAGCCAGTCGAAAATGGTCGAGAACCTGTCCAGCTTTCCCAACCCCATGGCCTCGATGCCGGGGTTTGAGGCCATGCGAAAACAGCAGGAGGCCTTTTTGAAATCAATGATGGGCGGCATGCCGGGCTGGCCGGGTGCCACCTCCAGCCCCGCCCCCGAGACCGAAGAGGAAAAAGACGAAGATCTCGCAGAGATCCGCAAACAGCTGGCCGAATTGCAGGCAAAGCTGTCAAAGCTGTGATCTGATCGGAAAGGATCCGGGGGATCATGGCGGAAAGCGAAGGCCGCATCACGCTTTGGGGGATCGAGGTGTTCCTCGCGGCCGCCGAAGAGGGCGCGATCTCATCTGCAGCACGCAGGCTGGGCGTCAGCCCCTCGGCGGTCAGCCAGCAGCTGACCGGGCTTGAGGCGGCGCTCGGCACGATACTGCTGGACAGGGGCGCAAGGCCGGTGCGGATGACACCTGCGGGCGCGATGTTTCGCCGCCATGCCCAGACCATGCTGAATGCGGCGCAGGAAGCACGGGCAGAGCTGGCACGTTCGGATCTGGCGGGGCTGACGACATTGCGCCTCGGGATGATTGAGGATTTTGAGGCCGACGTAACCCCGCGCCTGCTGTCTGCCCTGGCGCAGGAACTGCCGGGGTGCCGCTTTCTGCTGGAAACCGGGCCATCGCATCGCCTGCTGGAAAAGCTTGAGGCGCGGGCGCTGGATATTGTGGTGGCCGCAGATCTGCCAACTGATCGCGCAACCGCCGATGAACGCGAGTCGCACCCCATCCTGCGCGAGCCCTTTCTGGCGATTCACCCTGCAAACGGGACCACAAACACCGCCTCAAACCTGCCGCTGATCCAGTATTCAGCCCGTCACCTGATGGGCCGCCAGATCGCCGCGCATCTCAGCAGTGTCGGCCTTCGCCCTGCAGCCCGGTTTGAGCTGGACAGTTATCACGCGATCCTTGCGATGGTGGCGGCGGGCGAAGGCTGGGCCATCCTGCCCCCCCTTGCGTTGCACCAGGCCTGGCGTTTTCGCGGCGAGGTGGCGGTTGCGCCCCTGCCATTCGAACCGTTGGCGCGCTGCCTGTCACTGGTTGCACGGGCCGGAGTGTTTCGTGACATTCCGGCCCTGATTGCAGCCCGGCTGCGCATCCTTGTACGCGATGAGGTTCAGACCCCTGCGCTGGTAAACTGGCCTTGGCTAAAGGACCAGTTGCTGGTTTTGTAAAAGCCGCTTCAAAAGGCGCACCGCCGAAATCTTGCAAGATTTCGGATCGGTTCCTTGCAAGGAACCGGGTTCAGCCCTTGATCACCTGCACCGCAGCCAAAACGGCCTCTGCGAGATAATCCAGATCCTCACGTGACAGACGAACAGGCAGACGCATGTCACAGGCCCGCATCAGCATCGCGCGTGTCATCGGCAGATCCGGCGTTTCGCCCAGAAACTGCCAGTTCCAGAAGGCCCGCGCATTGCCCTCGGACAGACCAAAGATCTGCACCGGGACACCGCGCTTTTTCGCCTCGGCCTGGAAGGCTCTGGCTTCCTCATCGCTCCAGTCGCCAACCAGACTGAACTGGATCGAATCCGGGGCACGCTGTTCCGGGGCCAGCGCAGCGGGCACTGAAAGCCAGGGGCTGCCATTCAGCTGCCCGGCCACATGATCGTGGTTTGACCGCCCCTTCTCCACCCGATCTGCCAGCATCGGCAACTGCGGCCGGATCACTGCCGCCGAGAGGTTCTGCATCCGCACATTGTACAAAGGCAGCTTGTTCTGCCAATGGCCGAAGCTGTTCTGCAGCCCGCCGTGCTTCTTCCAGTTTTCCTCATAAGCGCCCGACATGATGATCGCGCGGGCGGCCAGCTCGGGGTCATCGGTGATCATCATGCCACCCTCACCCGCATTCACCATCTTGTAAGACTGAAAGCTGAAACAACCCGCGCGGCCGATGGTGCCCAGCTTCTTACCGTGCCAAAGCGTGCCAAGGCTATGGGCCGCATCCTCGATCACCGGGATGCCGGCCTCATCGGCAAGCGCGCAGATTGCGTCCATATCAGAGGTATGGCCGCGCATATGGCTGATCAGCACCGCGTCTGCATCTGGCAGTTTCGCTTTGAAATCAGCGATATCGATGCGCATATCCTGGCCCACCTCGACCAGAACCGGCACGCATTCGGCATGGACCACCGCCGAGGGCACGGCTGCAAAGGTAAAGGCCGGGATCAGCACTTTCGCGCCCGGTTTCAGATCCAGCGCCTTCATCGTCAGGAACAGCGCCGCCGAACAGGACGACACCGCCAGCGCATATTTTGCGCCCAACAGTTCAGCGAATTCGGCTTCCAGCAGGGCAACAGGCGCGTCTTTCGGCGCGTTATAGCGGAAGAGGTCGGCGGATTGCAGCAGCTCTTCGATCGCCTGGCGGGCGGCAGCCGGAATAGGCTCTGCCTCATGCAGGTCGGGGGCGCGGCGCGGCGCCCCGGAGGTTGCATCATCCATCACCTGGTTCTGACCGTCGGGCGCCATATTCAGCTTTCCTGAAAACTCTATTCAGGATCCATTTAAGCCTGCAGCCGACGACATTCCAGTGACGAATTTTCAACAGGCCGGTTCTTGCCAGGACATTTGCGCCGTCAGCCGGGGCAGAAAGAGAATATCCTCCCCGACGACAGGGGGCTCAGCCCCGGCCTCTGCCACTCTCTCTGGCCGCCAGCCGATCCAGAACCACGGCGATCTCATGCCAGGCGCTGAACGCCATCGAGCGGGGAACGAAAAGCGTGAACCCGGCCTCATCCCTGCGCCAGACAATCGCGTTGATATGGTTCAGGGCCGTGCGCGCCACCCGGCCCAGCGGGAAGGCCCGCAGCCGCAGATCCAGCGGCACCAGCCTGGACAAGGCGGCCTCAGCGCCCTCCTCACCGCGCCCCGCAAGCCGCAGCCCGGCCCATGCCCCGCTTTGATCGGTGACAGCGACCTGTGCTGACAGACCCGCAGGCGGGGCCATGCCCAGTAAAAACGCCTGCTCGCGCCCGGTCCAGATCAGCGAAACATCGCCTTCTGTGACGCTTTCGCCGGGCGCAGGGAAGCGCAGCCCCGGCAGGCCGAGCGCCGGGCCAGGATCTGCGCCCGGATAAAGCGCCAGCGACCAGATGGACCTGGGTGCCACCATGCTGAGCGTCAGGCCCGCGCGGGTCAGCGGGGCCTGGCCCTCAAGCGGGGATTTTGCGATCAGTTCAGCCACGCATCCGCCCTCCGTCAGGGTCGAAGAACACCGGATGGGTGACTTCGCATTCCACATCAATGCCGCGCAGGTGATCCACGAGGCGGATCTTTTCGCCATATCGCGCCCGGCCATTTTGCAAAAAGCCAAGGCCCAGCCACAGATCCAGCACCGGCGACCAGCAGACCGAGGTCACATGGCCCTGATCATTCACCCGCTCGACCGCATCGGCGGGGCGGAACAGATGGGCCCCGGCGCTGATCTCTGCCATCGCCTTCAGCCCGACCAGCTGTTCGCGCGCAGGCCCATGCAGGCCGGGGCGGCGGCTGGCGGCACGACCGATGCAATCCTTTTTGGTGCTGACCATAGCGCCCAGGCCCAGATCATCGGCGCTGGCGCGGCCATCCAGCTCGGCATGGGTCAAAAAGCCCTTCTCGATGCGCAGAACATTCAGCGCCTCAACACCGTAGGGGCCGCCGCCCATCGTCTCGGCCCGGGCCAACAGGTCGCGGAACAGCGCCTCGCCATAATCGACGGGGACAGCGATCTCATAGCCCTCTTCGCCGGAAAATGAGATGCGAAACAGCCGCGCCTGCACACCGCCAATGGCCGTTTGCACGACCCCCATGAAGGGCAGATCGCCCAAAGGCGCATCCAGCATGGTGTCGATCAGCGCCCGCGCCTTTGGCCCGGCGACCGCGAATTGCGCGAAGCCTTCGGTGACGGAGATCACCCGCACCTTCCAATCGGCGCAGAACGCCTGATGGACGAAATCGAGATGGCGCATCACCTGGCCTGCGGCGGCGGTGGTGGTGGTCAGCAGATAGTGATCCTGGCCCAGCCGCGCGGCGGTGCCATCGTCCATCACCAGACCATCCTCGCGCAGCATCAGCCCGTAGCGCACCTTGCCAGGCGCCAGGGTGCTGATTGTATTGGCATAAACCAGATCGAGGAAACGCCCGGCATCCGGCCCCTGCACGTCGATCTTGCCCAGCGTCGAGACATCACAGACCCCGACCGCATTGCGCACCATCAGAACCTCGCGGTCGCAGGCCTCGCGCCAGGTGGTCTCGCCGGGTTTGGGGAAATAGGCGGGGCGATACCACAGACCCGCCTCGATCATCGGTGCCAGCCGATCGCGTGAGGCCTGGTCCGAGGTCATGAACCGCTCGGGCGCAAAGCCTTTTCCGCGCCCCCCTGCCCCCATCGCGGCGATGGAAACCGGAACGTAAGGCGGGCGGAAGGTGGTGGTTCCCGTTTCCGCAATGCCGCGCCCGGTGGCATCGGCCAGCACCGCCAGCGCCGCCACGTTAGAGTTCTTGCCCTGATCGGGGGCCATGCCCTGGGTGGTGTAGCGCTTCATATGTTCGACGCTGGCGAAGTTTTCGCGGGCCGATTGCTGCACGTCTTTCAGCGTCACATCATTGGCCAGATCCAGCCAGGCCCGCCCCTCGCCCGCCACCGCCCAGATGGCGCGATGGGTATAGGGCGCATCCTCGGCGGCAGGCAGCGCGACCGGGGCCACCTTATGGCCAAGCGCCAGCAGCGCCGCCCCGGCAGCGGCCTTGCCCCCCAAAAGCGCGGCATGGGTGGAAAAATCGCCATTCGCCGCGCCCACCGCCTCAAGGCCCGGCACCGCATCGGCAACCGGAACAAAGGCCGCCAGCTCATCCGACCAGCGCGGCCGGCTGTTCATATGGCAGGTCAGATGCAGCGCCGGATTCCAGCCGCCCGAAACCGCCAGGCAATCGGTCTCGATGTCGAAAACCTCGGCCCCTTTGCGCACAGTGATCGCCCGCAAGGCATGGCGGCCTTTGGTGTCGATCACCTCGGCCCCGCTATGGACCGGGCAATCCTCAACCACAGAGACATCCTGCCGCGGGTCGATGATCGCCGCCACCTGAACGCCCGCCGCCATCAGATCACGCGCGGTCTGGCGGGCCTGATCATTGGCGGCAAACAGCGTCACCCGCTTGCCCGGGGCCACCCCGAAACGGTTCAGATATGTCCGCACTGCCGAGGCCAGCATGATCCCCGGCCGGTCGTTCATCGGGAAGGCGATATGGCGTTCATGCGCGCCCGAGGCCAGCACCGTGCGCCCGGCGACGATGCGCCAGAAACATTCACGCGGCAGGCTGGGGCGCGGGCTGCGATGCAGGCCGACGCGCTCCAGCGCACCATAGGTGCCATTGTCATAGGCGCCCGTCACCGTGGTGCGGGTCATGATGCGCACATTGGGATGGGCGCGCAGCTCTGCCTCGACGCCCGCCAGCCAAAGCGCCGCAGGCTCTGCCCCGATCACGCCGCCATCGCCGATCAGCCGCCCGCCCAGGATCGGCTGTTCCTCTGCCAGGATCACATCCGCGCCTGATCGCGCCGCCACCAGCGCCGCCATCAGCCCGGCAGGCCCCGCGCCGATCACCAGCAGATCGCAATGCGCCCAGGCCTTTTCATAGACGCCCTCATCATGCACCTGCGCCAGGCTGCCAAGCCCTGCCGCGCGGCGGATCAGCGGCTCATAAAGCCCTTCCCAGAAATGGCGCGGCCACATGAAGGTTTTGTAGTAGAACCCGGCGCTGAGAAAGCGCGAGAAAAGGTCATTCACCGCCAGAAGATCATGGCGCAGACTGCCGATGCGGTTCTGGCTGCGGGTGTCCAGCCCCTCAAATATCTCTTGCATCGTGGCGCGGGTATTGGGGGTGCGGATGGTTTTTCCCAGCACCTCAACCAGGGCATTCGGCTCTTCTGATCCGGCGCTCAGCA
The DNA here is from genome assembly GCF_013155295.1 of Pseudogemmobacter hezensis. GTDB lineage: Bacteria > Pseudomonadota > Alphaproteobacteria > Rhodobacterales > Rhodobacteraceae > Pseudogemmobacter > Pseudogemmobacter hezensis. The sequence continues at coordinate 446,095 of NZ_JABJXT010000001.1, forward strand.
CGCCCCGCGGGCGGTGATATTTGAACGAGCGGCCCATCAGCCGCACCCCATTGGCCAAAAGCGCCGAGGCCAGCGTATCCCCCCTGAAGCCGCTGTAGTCACGCCCGTCAAAGCGGAATTTGACCTCACGCGTGCGGTCGATGATGCCTTTGCCCTCAATCCTCATGCCGCGCCCCCCTTGCGGTTTGCGACCAGCTCGACCCCGGTGATCTCATGGGTGATCGTATTGCGCGAGACCAGAAGCCAGGCGGCGCAGCCCTGCTCGTGATACCACAGATCGCGCGTCGGCCCAGCGGGGTTGTCGCGCAGATGCAGGTAGCTGTCCCAGGCCTCAGAGAGCGCATCGGGGGGCGCATCCCGGGGCGCATCGGGGGCGGGACGGTGCAGATAATCCTCTGCCCCGAGATATGTGAATTCGCGGCGGTCACGCGGGCCGCAAAGTGGGCAGGTCAGTCTCATGGCTGGTCTCCGCCAGTGGTCAGGCTGCGGGCGATGGTCGGGCTGACAGGGACAGTCGCGCTGAGGCCTGGCCCGATCACGCAAAACAGAAGGGGGGAACGCATCATATCCCTCAATGCAGATTGTGCTGGCTGCCGGAGCCTTCCTCATCAATGAGGTGCCCCGTCGCAAATCGGTTCAGGCGGAAGCGGCGGGCGACCTCATGGCTTTCGCCGGTGGCCATCAGATGCGCCATGCACCAGCCAGAGGCAGGCACCGCCTTGAACCCCCCGTAATTCCAGCCGCAATCAACAAACAGCCCGTCAATATGCGTGCGGTCGATGACCGGAGAGCCGTCGGGCGTCATATCCATGATCCCGCCCCAGGAGCGCAGCACCCGCGCCCGCCCGATCATCGGCATCAGCGTCATGGCGGCCTCCATCACATGCTCGGCCATCGGCAGATTGCCGCGCTGCGCGTAAGAGCTGTGGAAATCCAGGTCACCGCCAAAAACCAGCCCGCCCTTGTCGGACTGGCTGATATAGAAATGCCCCATGCCAAAGCTGATGACATGGTCGATGACGGGCTTCAGCCCCTCGGTCACGAAGGCCTGCAGGATATGGGATTCGATCGGCAGCCGCATCCCCGCCATCGCCGCCACCTGCCCCGAGCGCCCTGCGGTGATGATCGCCACCTTATCGGCGCGGATCACGCCGCGGGTGGTCTGCACACCGCGCACCCGGCCGCCCTCGACATCGATTCCGGTCACTTCGCAATTCTGGATCAGATCGACGCCACGGCGATCGGCGGCCCGGGCATAGCCCCAGGCAACCGCGTCATGGCGGGCGGTGCCGCCCCTTGGGTGCAAAAGGCCGCCATGGACCGGGAAACGGGCCTGGTCATAATCGAGATAGGGCAGCTGCTCGCGCAGGCCCTCGCGGTCCAGCAGCACCGCATCATCGCCCTGGTTGATCATCGCATTGCCGCGCCGCACGAAAGCATCGCGCTGGCCGTCGGAATGGAACAGCCGGATGATGCCGCGCTGGCTGAGCATGACATTGTAGTTCAGCTCTGCCTCAAGCCCTTCCCACAGCTTCAGACTGTGCGAGTAGAATTCGGCATTGCCCGGCAGCATGTAATCGGCCCGCACGATGGTGGTATTGCGCCCGACATTGCCGCCGCCGATATAGCCCTTCTCCAGCACGGCGATATTGGTAAGCCCATGATTTTTCGCCAGATAATAGGCCGTCGACAGCCCATGTCCGCCGCCGCCGATAATCACGGCGTCATAATGCGCTTTGGGCGCCGGATCGCGCCAGACGGGCTTCCATCCGCGATTGCCGCGCAGCCCCTCAAGTAAGACTTTCCAGCCAGAGTAACGCATCGGGCACCTCGGAATTGCTGCCACCATCAGACAGCGAAGTCGGGGGAATTTCAACGGGGCCAGGATGAAGCCCGCCGATACGCGACGATTTGGCCCGACAGGATGACAGGACATCAGGACGCAGGCGGCCGCCCGGCTGACCCGATCACAGCGCCGCCTGTAAGACTTGTCAGCAGACGAAACGCCGGGGCCGGAAAGCCAGTGTCGGGGAACCAGCGAAGGGGAACCAGTGTCGGGGAACCGGGCCCGGAACACCGGAGGTGGAGCATCGGAGTTGGAGCGCCGGAGGTTGAGCGCCGGGGGCCGAACACCAAAGACCGAGCACCGGGAACACCCGGATTTGGCTTAAAGTGATTCGATCTTACAAAGAATTTATCAATGATTAACGGCAGCTTCCTCCCCCGGCAGCCCCCGCTTTCTGTCGTCACCCTTCAAACAATCCCCATTATCGCCCGGTGATCGTTTCGCTGACACCGGAAAGTCAGCCCTGCGACCCCGCATCGCCACAATTCCGTCCAATCAATACGCCAGATTGACCATGGGCACAGACGCCCGGATTCCATCACGCTGACATGCCGCTGGGGTTGCCCCCAACCTGCGGCCCCGAACGCGCGATCTCCGGTCCAGGCCAGCCCGGTAACCAGGGACGAGTTAGATGAAGAGAAATGTGACTAAGGCGCTGGCCAGACGAATGGCCAACAGAATTCATGGTTTTGCCCGCGCTGAAGATGGGCTCATGGCACCCATGATTATCATTTTCTTCTTTCTGATGATCGTGCTTGGCGGCATCGCCGTTGACGTCATGCGCTTTGAGACCAAACGCGTCACGGTGCAAAACACCCTCGACCGCGCCGCGCTTGCGGTGGCGAACATGAACTCGGCGCTGACCATTGATAATGTTTACACCACCAAACAGGCACGCGCCGAGCGTATCGTTGAAGATTACTTCACCAAGGCCGGGGTGATTGAATATCTGAAGTCCGTCCATCTGGACGAGGGCGCGAACTATCGGACCGTGCGCGTCGAGGCAGATGTCACTTCACGCAATATCTTCATGTACCTTGTCGGAACCCCCGAACTGGCGACAGCGACGGGCTCAATTGCGGAACAGCGCATCACCGATATCGAGATCATGCTGGTTCTCGACATTTCCGGCTCGATGGGCGGGAGTAAAATCGCAGCCCTCAAGGTAGCGGCCAATAATTTTATCGACCAGGTCAAAGCCGACGACGATGAAAACCGCATTTCGATCGGCGTCATTCCCTATAATGCCCAGGTCAACCTGGGCGGGGCGCTGGCCTCAAAATACAACCTCACCAACGCGCACGGAATGGCATACTCGAATTGCGTCGAGATCCCGATCGGAACAGAGCTGAACAACATGTTCACATCTCTTGCCCTGTCGCGCACCACTGAGATGCCGCTGATGTCGACTGTGGACCATCAGTCCACCTCCAATACCAGCAATGTGTATGTCCCCTATAGTGATCCTGCCGCACGGCCGGCAGACAGCGCCGCTTATCGCTGGTGCAACCCGACGCCGACCTCTGAAATTACCCTGCCGACCAAAAATGCAAACGAGGCCAAAGCCGGCATCAACGCCATGCGTGCCGAGGGCAATACCTCGATTCTTCTGGGAATGCGGTGGGCAACCGCTTTGTTGGATCCCTCTGCCCGCGGAATCTATGATGAGCTGCGGCAGGATGGCTTTCTGCATGCCGACATGGTGGGGCGCCCTTACAACTATAACAACCCCAATGACGGCGCCGCAGAAGCACTGAAGATCATCGTTCTGATGACCGATGGCGAGCATGTGGCGCATAAGCGCATCAGGGGTACCGACGCGCCGCCAACAGCCAGCAACCCCAATTACAAGACCGGAAATGCGACAATTAGCTTTACCTATTCGAACCTGAGCAATCAGAACGTGGCCACAACCGCCACAATCTGGCGCGCGAACGCCACCTCTGGCGATTTCTCTGTCTTCTTCTCTCACCGGGTGAATGCGGGGAATATCTGCGGCAGCAGACCCTATTACGTTCCCCGCACGGACAAATGGCAAAGCGTGCCTGAAGGCCTTTCCCCCACAACATGCTACGATCCGAACCGCATGTTCTTCCCCGGCGACCCCGTCGTCGTCCAATGGCAGAACCTCTGGAACAATTTCAGAATGGCCTGGGTGGTGCGGCAGCTTATCGCACGTCCGCTGGGCGAGTCGAACACCAATAAGCGCCAGGCGATTTACACCACAGTTGCGGGAATTCTTTTTAATAACAGTGTAAATACTTACGCGACAAATACGGAAATGGACAATCGGCTTGCGTCTAACTGCCGGGCAGCCCGCACTGCAGGCGTGGTTGTATATGGAATCGCTTTCCAGGCTCCGACCAACGGCCGGGCTGCAATCCGTAATTGCGCATCTATTCCTGACACGACCTATTACTTCGATGTGACCGAAACCTCGCGGATCAATGATGCTTTCCGCATGATTGCATCGAACCTGAGTGCGCTGAGGCTGACGCAATGATGATGCGACCATTCTCAGCGATAGGGCGGCGCCTGAAACGGCTTTGGCGCCGCGAGGACGGAACGGCAACCATAGAGTTCTGTTTCGCGATTCCGATCACCCTGCTGATCTTTATGGCCTCGATGGAATCCGGCCTTTACATGGTGCGCAGTGCGCTGCTTGAGCGCGGTCTGGACATGGTCATACGCGAATACAGGCTGGGGCGCCTGGAAAACATGACCTATGAGGATATCCGCAACAGGATCTGCGATTATACGGTCTATGTTGCGAACTGTGACAATAACCTCAAAGTCTGGATCCAGCCGATCAGCACCACGACATGGGCGCTGCCTGCGCGGGGCTCTGTTCGCTGCACCGACCGCAACGAGCCGCTGAACAACCCCGCCATAGCGGGAGCCATCAATCCGACCGGCGCGCAGGATCTGGCGCTTATCCGGGTCTGTGTCCTTGAGGATCCGATCTTTCCGACCACCCATTTCGCAGCAAGGTTGCAACAGGACAGTTCGGGAAAATATGAACTGGCCAGCGCGACGATCGTTGTGACCGAGCCTCGTTGAGGAATACTGTTAATGATTAAATGGTCACGTTACAGAATAAAGCGCTTCGCGGCAGACGAGTCGGGGGTGGTCATGACCGAGTTTCTGCTCGTGCTGCCCCTGCTGATCTGGGCTTTCCTTGCCATGATGGTCTATTGGGACACCTGGCGCACGATCAACGAGTCTCAGAAGGCGGCTTATGTGGTCGCCGACCTTGTCTCGCGCCAAAGCACGGTCAACCTTCCCTTCATCAATGGGATGCAAACCGTGATGGAGGCGCTGATCGGCTATCAGGGCGACATTTCGCTGCGCATCACATCGATCCAGTGGAACGTCGATCCGGATACGAATGAGGGCTCTTATTCGGTGATTTTCTCAAGGTCACCACGTTCGGCCAAACCGGCCCTCACCGCTCAGGATGTCGAGGATCTTGCTTATCTGATCCCCGAGCTGAACCCAAGCGAGACCACCGTGATCGTCGAGACCTGGCTCGATTTCACCCCCGCCGCGAAAGGGACAATCGAACGCGACGGCACTACCAACAATGCAAGCCCCCGCGCCTTTCTGGCGAACATCGGCATCAGCGATCAGACGTTCCGCAATTTCATCGTGACCAAACCACGCGGCTATCGCAGCGTCTGCCTGGCCGAGCAGATATACAACTGCCCCTTCGCGGAAGGGACATGACCGCCAGGCGGATAAGCCTTCAGCCTGCTGCCATGGCTACCTGATGCCTCAGACACGCGCGCCCCGGTCCTTTGGCCCGGGGCCTTTCTATACCCCCGTTTTATACCCCCGTCTTATACTGCGGTCTTAAACCGCCTGTCGTCGCGGCGATTTAACGCCCGCCCCTCAGTGCGGCGGCGAGAGATGCAGGCTTTCCCCGCCCCCGCTCTGCGGTTACTGTGGCCTGACACCGGGGGCGCGCATGCTGCCCGGATTCCGATTTCGCAAATCACGGCCCAGATGACCCGTATTTCGCTATTGCTGTCGTTATCTCTGCTGCTGGGCTGTGCGCCGATGCCTGAAATCGGCCCGCTTCCGGCGGCAAATCAGGCGGCCCCGGCGCTGCTGCCGCTGAATGACGTGCTGGCCCAGGTGCCGGAGGCCAGGCTATCGGCTTCGGGCGGCGAGGCGCTGGCCGCACGTGCCGCAAGGCTGCAAAACCGCGCCCGGCTGATGAAGGGCGCGGTGCATGATCCCGCAACCCGGTCCCGCCTTGCCGCCGCCGTCGCAGCCGGTCGTGCCTGAGCGCAAAAGCCCCCCTGCCCCTGCTATCCCGCCTCAGACAGCCCGATTTCCGGCGCAGGTGCTGCGACCGGGGTCAGACGGCCAGGCTGACATTGCGCCCGCGCACGGGTTCCGCTAACAGCTTTGACGGAACAGATTTCAAGAGGTCTCCCATGTCGCCCATGCCGTCCCAATCCGACCCCCTTCGTCTTGGGATTGCTGGCCTCGGCACTGTCGGTATCGGCGTGGTGAAGATCATCCAGCGCGAGGCGGCTCTGCTCGCTGCCCGCGCTGGCCGGGATGTGGTGGTCACGGCGGTCTCGGCCCGTGACGCCGGCAAAAAGCGCGGTGCCGATCTTTCCGCCTACGCCTGGGAGCTGGACCCGGTCGCCCTTGCGAAACGCGATGATGTCGATGTTTTCATCGAGGTGATGGGCGGCCATGAGGGCGCGGCGAAAGACGCAACCGAGGCCGCGCTGGCGCTTGGAAAACACGTGGTTACCGCGAATAAGGCGCTGCTGGCGCATCACGGCCAGGCGCTGGCCGAACTGGCCGAGAAAAACGGCGCGGCACTGCGGTTCGAGGCCGCCGTCGCCGGTGGCATTCCGGTGATCAAGACCCTGACCGAGGGCCTTGCAGGCAACCGCATCCAGCGCGTCATGGGGGTGATGAACGGCACCTGCAACTATATCCTGACCCGGATGCAATCGGCGGGCCTGCCCTATGAGACCGTCTTCGAAGAGGCGCGTCAGCTGGGCTATCTTGAGGCCGATCCGAACCTTGACGTCGGGGGCATTGACGCGGGCCACAAGCTCTCAATCCTCGCCTCTATCGCCTTTGGCACCCGCGTCAGCTTTGACGCGGTCGAGCTGGAGGGGATCGGCAATGTCTCGATCGACGACATCAACCTGGCCGATGACATGGGCTATCATATCAAGCTGCTGGGTGTCGCGCAGATGACCGGGCGCGGGCTGGAACAGCGGATGACGCCCTGCCTTGTCCCCGCCGAAAGCCCGCTGGGTCAGCTGCAGGGCGGCACCAATATGGTGGTGCTGGAGGGCGACGCGGTCGGCCAGATCGTGATGCGCGGCGCAGGCGCGGGCGAAGGCCCGACCGCAAGCGCGGTGCTGGGTGATGTGATCGATATCGCCCGCGGCTTCCGCCTGCCGGTCTTTGGCATTCCCGCATCGCAGCTGGTGCAGCCGGTTGCCGCGCTTTCGGCGACGCCTGCCCGCTATTACCTGCGCGCGAAACTGCAGGACAAGCCCGGCGCTCTGGCCAAGGTGGCAACCTGCCTGGGCGAGGCCGGGATCTCGATTGACCAGATGCGCCAGATCAACCAGCCCGACACCGATGACGGCGATGCCATCGTGCTGATCGTGACGCATAAGGCCGCGCCCGCCGATATCCAGCACGCGCTGGCGCAATTCGCGGCCACGGGTGTGCTGGTGGAAACCCCGGCTGCGATCCGCATCGAAGAGGTCTGAGGCGCGCGCCCCTCGTTCCGGGCGGCTTTCGGGCCGGGCTTTTGGCTGGCTTTCGGTACAGCTTTTGGGGCGGGCAAGCAAAGCATGTCGCAGTTAGCGCGACCATGCTTGCAGGGCGCGGCACGGACCGCTAAGCCTTTGGCAAATCTTATGCCATCCAAATCTTATGCCATCAGGGAAATCCGCATCATGGCCGATCAGGCGCAGTTTCAGGACCGTTTGCTCTCACTGGGCCTTGCCCGCGTATCCGAAGCGGCGGCCCTGGCCTCGGCCGATCTGATCGGGCGCGGCGATGAGAAAGCCGCCGATCAGGCCGCCGTCAATGCGATGCGCGACCAGCTGAACCTTCTGGATATCAAGGGCGTGGTGGTGATCGGCGAGGGCGAGCGCGACGAGGCGCCCATGCTCTTCATTGGCGAAGAGGTCGGTTCCGGCAATGGGCCAGAGGTCGATATCGCGCTTGACCCGCTGGAAGGCACCACGCTGACCGCCAAAGACATGCCAAATGCGCTGACCGTGATCGCCATGGCACCGCGCGGCACGCTCTTGCATGCGCCCGACGTCTATATGGAAAAACTGGCGGTCGGCCCCGGCTATCGCCCCGGCGTGGTGACGATGGATATGACGCCGTCTGAGCGGATTTCGGCGCTGGCGGCCTCGAAAGGGGTGTCGACCAAGGACATCACCGCCTGCGTGCTGGAGCGCCCGCGCCACGAGGCGCTGATTGAGGAGATCCGCTCGACCGGGGCCTCGATCCGGCTGATCACCGATGGCGATGTGGCAGGCGTCATGCATTGCGCCGAGCCAGAGGTGACGGGCATCGACATCTATATGGGCTCGGGCGGCGCGCCTGAGGGTGTGCTGGCGGCGGCCGCGCTGAAATGCATGGGCGGGCAGTTCTTCGGCAAGCTCCTGTTTCGCAACGAGGATGAGAAGGCGCGGGCGAAGAAGGCCGGGATCACCAATTTCGACCGTGTCTATACCCGCGATGATCTGGTCCGCGCCGATGTGATCTTTGCGGCGACCGGCGTGACCTCGGGTTCGCTTTTGTCGGGGATCAAGCGTGAGCCGGGCTGGGTTACGACCGAGACGATCCTGATGCGGTCGAAAACCGGGTCGGTGCGGCGCATGACCTATCGCAGCCCGCTGCGGTAGGCCTGGGATGGGGGCTCTGCCCCCCTCTCCTTGCAGGAGAGCCCCCCGGGATATTTGTGGACAGATGAATGCCTTGCGTTTCTCCTGACTGCAAAGTGGCGGCAATCAGATTCGGGGGGCAGATTCGGGGATCAGATTTCTGCGACGCAGACCTCTGGTCTGAGCCGCATCACATCGGCCGCCCGGCAAAGCTGCGTGGCATCCGTGGTGACGGCGGCCGCTGCGGCTGCAGCGGCGAGGGCCAGCGCCTCATCGTCGCTTTGCCCGCGTGCCAGTGCGAGGACAAGGCCCGCGACAAAGCTGTCGCCCGCGCCCACCGCTGATCTCACCCTGACTGTCGGTGCATTGGCAAAGATGCGGCGGCTTGCGGTGGCCAGGATATTGCCCTCAGCCCCCCTGGCGATCACCACCTTTTTCGCAACCCCCGCCTGCGCCAGCGATTGCGCATAGTCTGCGGTCGCTATCCGGTCGGGCAGCGCGTGGCCGGTCAGACTTTCGGCCTCTTCGGCGTCCATGCGCAACACCTCCAGCCCGGGGATCGGCTGGCGGACCGCCTCTTCCAGCGGCTTGCCAGAGGTGTCGAGCACCACATGGCAGCCCGGCATCGCCTCGGCCAGCTGCGCAGGAAAGTCCTGGGGCACCCCCGGTGGCTGACTGCCGGAGATCACCGAATAGCCCCCCGGCCGCGACGTGGCCCTTAGCAGGGTGAAGACCCTGTTGCGCTCGGCCTCGGCCCAGACCGGGCCTGGCAGCATGAACCGATACTGCGCCCCGGTCTTTTCCTCGGTCACCGTCAGCGATTGCCGCGTCTCGCCGGGCCCAGGCAGGCTGAGGAAGGTCACCCCGGCCTGCCGGATCAGGCCGGAAAGCCGGTCTCCCGTCAGCCCGCCAATCGCCACCAGTGCCAGACTGTCACCGCCAAGCGCCAGAATCGCCCGGCTGACATTCAGCCCACCGCCGCCCGGATCCAGCATCGGCTCTGAGCAGCGCAGCTTATGTCCGGCCAGCATTTCCGGCACATCGGTCGCCATATCCAGCGCCGGGTTCAGGGTCAGGGTCAGGATCGGGGCGCTCATGGCGGGACCATTTCTGTCGGTTCAGGTGCAGTATATTGCAGGCAGCCCTGCCCTGCAGGCCCGCTTTCCGGAATGTTTGCGCAAACACCGATGGAAGGCAACAGGATGGTGCAGGGATAAGAGGCCTCTGCCCCCGCCTGTTTGTCTATGGCCCCGCACCAGCGACCAGGACCGTGAAAAGCGCTGCAAACCTGCTGGCCGATCCATTCACACTGTTGACCGTCAGGAATATCTATTTATTATTGAGAATAATCCTGCGCCCCGCCGTCCCGTCATCAGGGATCGGCCAGCCAGAAGAAAAAGGCGCAGGACAAAGGGAGACTGGTCGCAATCCGGGAGAGAGAGCGCCAGGGCGGGAAAAAATGCCAATGGGAGAGAGCGTCGATGGGTTTCAAATCAGACATTGAGATAGCGCGAGAGGCGCGGAAGCGTCCGATCCAGGAGATCGGCTCGAAGCTGGGGATCCCGTCCGAGCATTTGCTGCCCTATGGGCATGACAAGGCCAAGGTTG
>NZ_JABJXT010000010.1 GCF_013155295.1 Pseudogemmobacter hezensis
AGGGCCCGGCTGTAGCTCGACCAGTTCGTTGTGCGAAAAAGAGGGATCGGCTTGCTCATAGAGCCAACCTAACCCGCTGACTCACAAACATGAATCCATGAGCCGGCCGGATAGTGCAACAAAGCCCCCTGAAGGCATTGAGCAATCTGACCCGCTATTTCTTCCGTGGCGAGGCTCTTCCCGCGATCGCCGATGTCGAGGGCGTCCGCCTGAAAGGCGAAGAGCCGCATGCAACGCCGCCGCGCAGCGCCCGTAAGCGCCAGGACAGCCCCCGCCAGCGCCTGGCGCAAGAGTTTCGCGGCTTGCGCGATACCCTGAGCCGCGATCCGGCGCAGGCCGATGAACAGATGTCGCTATTCTCAGTCAGCCTGATACGCGATCTGCCCGAGGCAAGCCCCCTTATGAATGATGCCCTTTCTCGGCTGCGCTCTGGCGATGATCCGTCACCCGCGCTCGACCGGCTTGCCGAGGCGCTGGACGGCCCGCCAAAGCTGGTCGCGGGTCCTGGTGACTGGACACCGATGCTATGGCCAGAGCCCGCGCCGAAAACGGCAGCGGAACCTGACATGCCCCCGGAGGCCCAGCCATGACCTTCACCTTCGCAACCGTAAAATATGAATCCGGTGACTGGGAAAGCGCCCCGAACCTGCCTGCGGCGCTGATCGACACGCTGGCAAAATACACCACCCTGCCCCTGTCGCCCTCTGGCGCGATTGTCGAACTCGGCTCGGACGAGATTTTCGAATATCCGTTCACATTCATGACCGGGCATTTCCCGGTCCGCTTTACCGACCGCGAACGCGCGAACCTCAGGCGCTATATTGATCGCGGTGGCTTCATGCTGATTGATGACCACAATCACGATATCGAGGGGGTCTTTCACCTGAGCGTGGTCGAAGAGATGAACCGGATCTTCGGCGGGCTTGAGGTCGTTCCGAACGATCATGAGATCTATCGCGCCTTTTTCACCTTTGAGGATGGCCCGCCAACGACCAGCCATGAGATGAACGGCTGGGGCGACCAGCTGGTTCATGAAGAGCTGTTTGCGGTGTTCCGCAATGGCCGGATCGGGTTGCTCTACAGCAACAAGGATTATTCCTCTGAATGGGATATGCGCCCGGAAAGCAAGCGCTTCATGGGGCTTGATCCGACGCTGTTCGGCGTGAACCTCGTTGTTTACGCGCTAAGCCGGTGACGGGGACGCGGATGATGAGAGACAGACAGATGTCAATGCGGCAGATCCTGGAACATGGCTTGCATGGGGTGGCGGTGATCGCCCTCGGAACCGCGCTATGGATCCTATCCGACAGCCAGGGCCAGGGGCCTGCCGCGCATCGCCAGCAGGTCACCGCGCCTGATCTGCGGGCCTGGACCAGGACACCGCCTGCCGGGGTCGGGCTTGATCTGGCAGAGCTGCCCGCGGCCGCGCACCGCGACTGGCTGGCGGCGCTGGCCGCCACGGGCACCCTGGTGAGCTGGCAGGCCTCTGCGCCGCTTCCGGCGCGCGGCGCAAGCCTGGAGCCGGTCGCCGACCCGCGCGCGCCCCTGCGGCTTTGGGTCAGTGCGGGCGATGGCGACACGCAGATCCGGCTGACGACAGGGCGTGAGGCAGAGGCTGGCCCCCCGCATATGTTGACCGGGGGCAAGGGCGTGTTCACACTTGCACCCGGCCCTGCAGTCGCAGGGTTCAGCCAGGCCCCGGGGGCAAAGGATATGGCCGCCGGATCGCCAGGTGCCAGCTCTTTGATCCGGGAATCCCTGGCGCTGAAGCCGCTTCTTTTGCTGGGGGCCCCCTCCTGGGAAGCGCGTTTCATGGCGCAGGCGCTGGAGGAACATGGCTGGCTGGTCGATGCCAGGCTGAAAGCCTCTGACACGGCGATCCTTGGGGTCACGCCAACTGACATCATCAAAAACACCCCACCGCCGCGCCGCGCTCAGCGTGGTCAGACCGGCGGCGGCAGGGCAGGCGGCGCCCGGAAACCGGCCGAGGCAGCCGCGCCGCCACCAGAGCCGACACCCCCGGTAATCAGCCCGGAAAACTATGCCGCAGTCATCGTAACCGATGCCAGCGCCGGGGATTATGCCGACGAGATCCGCGCCTATGTCGCGGCAGGCGGCGGACTTATCGTGACCGGACCGGATCTGCCAGCGGGGCTGACGACGATCCTGCCATCATCGCATTTTGACACGGCGCGTGAGCCCTCGAAATTCGGTGAGACTGCGCAACCGCGTGACGCGCTGGAGCTTTATCCGCTGGGCACCTTGCGTGAGGATGCGACCGCCCTTGAACAAAGCACAGAGGGCATCGCAGTCGCGCTGCGCCGCGAGGGAAAGGGGCTTGTGTTGCAAAGCGGCTATCACGATCTCTGGCGCTGGCAGATGAACGGCACGGCTGCCGATACCGAAGAGCAGTTCCGTCTCTGGCTTGCGGCGCTGCCGGCAGCTGTGGCTGACAGCCAGATGGTGCCAACCGCGGCCGATCCGGCGCTATTGGCAAAAAGCGATCCCGCTCCGCTTTCGGCCTGGTTTCAGGCGTTTGGCGAACCCGGCGCAAAGCCCGCCGCTACCGGGCAGTCTGTGTTACGGCCAGATCTGGGCTGGCTCGGCTTTCTCGCGCTGATTGCTATGGGCGCGCTGTCGCTGCAATGGGCCTCGCGCAGATTGCGCAATCTGCCCTGAGTTTCTTTTTAACCGCCGCGCCCCCCCCCATTGCTTCGCCCGGCCCCATGCCTGTGAAAGCGGAACAGCGACTACTTGCCTGAAAGCAGCCGCTGTCCTGCAAATCTCTGTTGTCAGGCTCTGCTAATTCCGCAGCAGGCGTGCTTCAAAAGCCTTTATATGCCTTCGGCTCAATACCCCGTAACAGGCCGGAGTTTCTTTCAACTCTGGAAATACGTCAAATATCTCATGCCGGGCCGCGCTGTCCAATGCGCTCATCGCGGTATCGCCTGGGTGAAAACTTTCCGACGGAACGCCCTCGGCGAAAATTATCTGGTGCCTGTCAAACATCACATGAAAATATTCGACAAGGCCGCCCGGCTGCAGCCGGATCGAGTGATCATTGACCAGATGTTTCGCAGGCACCAGGACCTCATCTTCCCCGAACAGAAGCTGCGCTTTCCAGCCAGTGATCAGCATACTGTGCTGTTGGGAAACCAGCAGCGGCCGTTTATTGCCAATGGCTCCTTTGCAAAACAGCACCGGGGCCATTGATCCTCTTGCGGGCATAACCCGCGAGCCAATCCACCGAATTTCCTGCAAGCCATCATCTTTGGTTCGCACCAGGTCCCCTGCCGCAAGGTCTTCTATATTGCGCAGGCCTGAGCAGGTTTCGATCAGCGTCCCCCTTGCGAAACATACCGGCATTCCGTCGGTGAAATCATAGCCGATCGTGGTGAGCGAGATGCTCATACTGACGCCAGCGAGTAAAGGCGCACCATCAGGATAATAGAGGTATGTGCGCATCCCCGCGCCAAGGCCAGATGCAAGTCCGGATGCAACCCCGGGGTAATAGACCTGAAAGACCAGGACCGGGCTTGGGAACCCGATGTCCAGGCCCAGAACGTCCAGAAGAACAGCCTCGCCATAGCCGACGAAAACGGCGTTAGATGATCCGTCCGAACCCGACCAGCCTGCAGTATCGCCCGGGTTTAAAATGCCATCAGCATCAGAGAGTGTGGCGCTTACCTGCGGGCTGAGCAGGCCGGCTAAAAGTAAATTGGCGTCGCCTCCAACAGCAATCGATACAAGGGTATTCAGCCTTACTAAGGTTCCCCCCCCACCTGGAATTTGAAACTCCAAATTTGCCTCCCGTAGTTCTTCCGGTGCGCGACAGCCAGGCACAACCGAAAGTTGTATTTGAGAGATTTGAATCAAATTAAGGTAGAAATGTGGCAGATCATGCGAAGCAGATTTGCTTTCGAAAGCGCATCAAAGGGCCCTGCCCCGCCTGCATTTCGCGGCGATTTCCCGTGCCACCCATAGGGTTTGCAAGACCCGCCCGGAAAGAGCCTTGCCATGAACACCTCGGTTTACGCCATGCGTTCTTAGCCCCCAGCTGGCCAGCCGGGGGGGCATTTCGCAATGTGCAGGCGGGATTGAAACAGAACGGGCGCTCGGGCTTTCTTCTGCGCGTTATTCAATTTCCAGCGGGGTGATCGCTACATCCGCAACGCCTTCGATCTGCAGAATATCGTCCATCAATGGCATCCAGTCATGGACCTGCGCACCAACAGCGCCAACAACCGTCAGGCAAAGCGTGGTGCTCTGATCGCTTGTCTTCAGGCCCGAGGATTGAAGACGCACCTGATGATCGCGCAGCGTTGCAAGCAGCCTGTCAAAGCTGGCGGGGGATTTGCCTGCTGCCGTTACATCGATCCGGATCGACTTAAAGCTCGGCAGAGCTTTCTGCAGCAGCCTGAGCGCTATCAATATTGCAATTGCGCAGGTCAGGCCGATGATGCCCAGCTCGATCATATCAGTGCCGAAGATCACACCCAGAGCAGCCGTCAGCCAAAGCGAAGCCGCCGTGGTCAAACCGTGAACCGAGGCACCGTTTCGAAAAATTACACCCGCGCCCAGGAAGCCTACGCCCGTGATTACCGCATGGGGCATGCGCGACATGTCAGACACGATCTGCGTGCCCTCGGGCAGGAAGGCCACCCATTCCGCCATTCTGAGCCCAAGAAGCGTCAGCAGGCACGAGGCGAAACAGACCAGGGTATGTGTCCGCAGACCGGCATCTTTGCCCTGCAGTTCCCGCTCCCCCCCGATCAGTATCCCTGAAATAATGCTGAACACTATGGGGACCATCATGTCCTTGTCGGTGAACCCCTGAAATATCGCCTCGAAATCCATACTCGCTTTCCGACTTTCTCGTTACTTTCCAGGCATCATCCCGCGTGCGCTCTGCAAGTCTGCACCACCTCGGGGAAGGGGCTGGCCCTTACAGGTTTCGCCCCCTGAAAAGCGCAAGCCCCACAGGCAGCTGTCAAACCTGAGCACGGTGCAGACAGACCTCTCGCTGACGGACAGCAGGACAATGCAACAGCGGGATGCGCCAGCGGGATGCGCCTGCACCTGTCCTTCATCCTGGGGCGGGCGGGGAATTTGGGCAAGCCGCAGACCTCACCGCAGATGCAAGGCAGGCAAAGCTATGCTCATGCCCTGCGCCAGGCCCTCCTGCGCCCAATGCGATGCCACGAAATACGGGGCAGCACCGGGCCCCGGGTATCAGCAAGACCAGGATCCCTGTGCGGCGGTGATAATCCGGGAAATTCCCAGGATACCCGAATATCGAAAGCCGCCCCGGAATACCCAGGGCGGCTCTTTTCGTGCTGGCTTTTTCCATTCTGGCGCTTGCATCTCAGCCAAAACCAGGCCTGCGCAAGGACCGTTGGCTGTTACTCAGCGGCTTTAAAATGGGCCTCAGCTGCGGCCAGTACTTCACGCGCGACAGCCGCTTCTTCGAAGCCTTTGGCTTCCATCCCGCCATCCGGGCCTTTGTAATTTGCGAACCAAAGACCAATGATGTCGCTGACACCGGGGTATTCACTGTCAAGCTGCGCCATGCTCTCGATATGCGAGAACGGAGAGCCTTCCGCAAGAACCGCGATAAGCTTGTCATCCTGCTCACCGCCATCAAGCATTTTCAGGACGCCGATCAACCGAACATTCGTCACCTCGCCCCGCGGGATAGCCTGTCCGATCACAAGAACATCCAGCGGATCGCCATCACCGCCCAGATCCTTCGGAAGGGCCGTGCCAGGGATGGCCCCGTAGTTTCCGGGGTAGCCAAGGTAATTCACGATGCGGGGCTTGTCGTTCTTATACTCCCAGTAGACCGCTTTCGGGTCTTCCTTGCTGACCTCCCATTTGGCCGAGGTGCCTGTGGGGATCTCGACAATCGCGCGCACCGAGCCGTCTGCATTGGTCGGCGCAAGCTTCATCAGATCATCGCTGCCAACGATAGTGAACTGATCTTTAACCTGCATGGCGTCACTGTTGCGGGTGCTGTCTGCATAGGCCAGACCACCGATGGTTTCGGCGCCAGCCGCCGGGGACAAAGCGACAAGCCCCAG
Organism: Pseudogemmobacter hezensis; assembly: GCF_013155295.1. Lineage (GTDB taxonomy): Bacteria > Pseudomonadota > Alphaproteobacteria > Rhodobacterales > Rhodobacteraceae > Pseudogemmobacter > Pseudogemmobacter hezensis. The sequence continues at coordinate 6,081 of NZ_JABJXT010000010.1, forward strand.
CGAGGCGGTCAGGATTGCTGCGATTTTCATCAGGTCTCTCCACTCAGATTTCTGAGCGCGTGTAGCAAGGCAAGTTGACAGATACGTGACGGGGTGCGGGATCGGGCGCGGGGAAAAATCCCCCTTGTTGCAGACCCGCTAAGCCTATGGGCGCCCCTCGCTTCCCAGGCGGGCCCGCCGCAGTCACAGCCCCGGCACAGCTGTCAAAGCTTGCGCAGATATGCCGCTGAGACATAGCCTTTCAGCCCGCGGGCCTGCTTAAGAGAGACCTTGCACCAGCGCGTGCTGCCGCTTTGCTCACAACTCTGGACCCTGACCAATGCGCCATTCGGCAAGCCGACGATTATGCGATAGCCGATGCCCGGGCCAGAGCGCATCTTCAGCATATCCTCGGCTTCGACCCCGACGACCTCATACTCACCCGCGACGCCGGCCTGCACCGGAGACAGAAAGACCACGGCGGCAAGTGCTGTGGTTGCGAAAAATTGGATGGCGCGGTGCATTTGCCTCTCCTGCTTTTTGTATTGGCCCGGCATGGGCGGCCACTGGTAACCTGCGGGCGCGGGCGCGTCCACAGGAAGAGCAGGGCCGTCTGCGAACCCGGCAGATCCTGACCAGGCACCGTCAGAGGCGACGGCCCTTCTGCGACGAAGGATCTCCAAGACGGCGGAATATCCACCAAAAGGCCGGTAAAACCGCCGCTGGTGTCGGGACAGAAAACGTCCAATAATTTCCCGGCACGGTTTCCCCGCGAAATCTGGATCTCAGCACGAACCGCCTGGCGTCAATCCTCTTCCGGCGCGACCGGCAGATCAATCGAAGGGACAGGATCACGGCTTAGCAGCCCCGCATCTTCCATCGCCTCAATATCGGGCAGATCACGCAATGAGGCAAAGCCGAAATGCTCCAGAAAGCCCTGCGTTGTGACCCAGGTATAGGGTGCGCCCGGCTCCGGGCTGCGCGGACCACGCCCGATCAGCCCCTGACGAAACAGACGCGCGACCGTATCGCGGCTGACCTCGCGCCCCGTCATCCGCGAGATGGCACCACGCGTCACCGGCTGCAGATAGGCGACAGCCGTCAGGATCAGCGCCTCACCGGGCGTAAGGTTGCGACTGCTGTCAGCCGGGGCCAGCGCCGCCCGGATCGCCGGAGCAAAACGTGAGCGCGTGCGCATCTGCCAGCCCGCCGCCACCCGCGCGATTTCATAGGGGCGGTCTTGCAGACTGTTGGCGACATCCTCGATCAGAAGATCCAGGCTGACCCCCTGCCCCACCACCCGGGCCAGCACCTCACGCGTGACCGGGGTCGGGCTGGCGAAGATCACCGCCTCAGCCCGCGCCATCCATTCGCGCCAGCGCATCGCCTGGGGCAGATCGGGCAACTCAGGATCAAAGCGATCAGCCGCCATGGTCAAAGCCCGTATAGCCGGAAGGTCGCCCGGCCGGTCAACTCGCGCACCGCCCCCGCATCAATCAGCCGGTCATAGAACCGACGGGCCGAGCGGTCGCTGGTTTCGGCCCCCGCCCCGGCGGCCAGCGCATCCTCATCCAGAAGTGCTGCGACCCTTGCGGCGGCATCGCGGCCCCGCAGGCGCGGCGCGGCGCGCAGCAAAACCTCAGACCTGCGCAAAAGATCGGCGTGCTCATCCGCGGCCGCCAGCGCCGCGACCGCAAAGCCCCGCGCACAGGCATCGCGCCAGGCCGCCCCCTGCCCCGCCAGCCGCAGATCGGCCCGCTTCAGCCCAAGCGCCAGCAAAGGCACCGGAACCGCCCAGCCCAATGCCCGCGCCAGAACCGCATCGGCCAGCGCCAACCCGCGCCGAGCCGCACCAGATTGGGCCGGGCCGCCCGTGATCAGCACCTCGGCGGCGCTAGCGGCTTCGGCAATCGCAGCGCCACGTTGCGGCAATGCCAGCGCCAGATCATGCAGCCGTTCCACCAGATCCTGGTCGCCCTGCAACCCAAAACGCTGCGGCAACTGCGCCGCCCAATCCTGCAACCGCCCCCCCCGCGAAGAGGCCAGCCAGCGACACCCCGCATAGATCTGCGCCGCCGGGCCGGGGTCATCCCCCTCACGCCGCAAGACCCAATGATCGCGCAGCCTGGCCTGATCAACCCGATGACCATCAAGCTGAGCGATCACCTCTGCGACCGCGAGCGCCCGTCGCTTGCGCCACAACGCCCCCGGTGCCGTCATCGCGCGCGCCAGCGGATCCAGCCAGGCCAGTGCCGCACCGGCCGCAAAGCCGGGATCCCCCTCATGCGCCAGCCGCAACCAGCGCGGCACCGACGGATGCGCGGCCGTCAGCTCTGGCAAAGGCGGGCGGATCTTCGCCCGCGAAGCGCTGCGTGATGGGGGCTGTGGCTGGGTCATGCCCGCTCCAGCAGCTGCGCCATATCCCGCAGACCGCGCAGCACCAGATCCCGATCTGCAGTCGCGCCACCGATGCGGATCGACCAGCCCTTCGCTTCTTCATGCGCCTCGATCACCAACCCCGAAGGCAGAATATGCCGCGCCGTCGGCTCGCGTTTTGGACGCCCGCCCCGGCTGGGATCGGCGGGCTTTTCAACCAGCGCGGCCAGCGCCTTATCCAGATGGACCGCCTCTTCAGCTGCGCTTGCCGGGCTGTGAAGGGCCAGGCTTTCGCGCAGCCGCCCCTCGGCCCCGTCGCGCAGGGCAGCCGCCAGTCGCAGACCATCTTTTTCCCGCAACTGTTCGGGGAAGGCGAGCATATCGCCCAGCTCTTCAAAGACCAGCGCGAAAGAGCGGATCTTCGAACGCTTAGCCTTTGAGGCCACCGGGAACAGCGCATCCACCGCCGCCTCGACATTGGCAAAAGCGCCCTGTTGCACGGCCAGAACCGCAATCCGCCCGCGCTCATATTGGCTAAGCCCGGCGCGGACCTCATTCTCTTCGACCATCGCGGCAATCGGCCCGCCCATGGTTTCCGGGTCGCGCAACACGGCGCGGATCCGGTCGTGGCGCGGATCGCCGCTCAGCGCTTTCAGCGCCCGAACCGCCATCAGCCGCCGATAGCCCGACAAAAGACCATAGCCGCCACCGGGCAACGTGAAGACCTCAATCGGCAGCCGCAGCCCATTCTTTGCAATCGAGAGCTTCAGCTCTTCCATCTCTTCGGCGCCAATCGCGCTGCGATCACGCACCAGCGCATCGGCGTCGATGCCGTCAATCGGCAGCTCCAGCATGACCAGCCCCTGGCCCTGCGCCTCGCGCCAGGCATTGGCATCAGCGTGATCGCGGGCTGCGGCCAGCCGTTCATGCGTGGGGCGCGGATCGGCAGCGGCAGCGGCCTCGGCCGCAACGGCGGCAATCGGGGCCATGGTCGGCCGGGCCAGCGACGTTTCGCGGCGAAACTCTTCCTCGACGCGGTTGATATCGGCCAGCGATGGCGGCACCAGGGTTCTGCGTTTTGCCATATCCTCAGCCCTCCTCGCCGGCTTTTGCCATCTGCTGATCACGCCACCAGGTGCCAAGGATCAGCTCTTTCACCTCGGCCCAGGTGCGGTCAAAGGTTTCGCGCCCGCGCACCCAGGTGTCACGATTGTAGTCGCGGTAATCGGTCTCATAGATGCCCGAGACCTGCTCGCCCGCCTGCCCCACCATCGCCGTCACATCCTGACGGTAAGTGGTCATGAAATCGCCAAACCAGGCCTGAACCACATTGGCCAGATCGGTCTGCTGGGCAGCATCAAAACGGGTGATCAGCGCCCTGACCGCGTCCCATTCAAAGCGCATCTCAGGCAGCCCCGATCCACGACGGGCGCGATTCTCCCCCTCTTCGATAGAGGCGAAGGTCGAATAGATCATATCGAAAAAGCGCCCGGTCGAGTCGAATTCGAGGAAAGACGCCCCCAGTGGCACCAGCAGGATATCAGCGGCCGACAGCGCATTGATGGTCAGATAGCCAAGCGCGGGCGGGGTATCGAGCAGGATGATGTCATAGTCATCGAGCAACCCGCCCTCTGAAAGCGCGTTGGAAAGCGCATCCCAAAGCTGCCAGGACCGCAGCTGCATCCGCCAGACGGGAACCTGAAACTCGGCCCAGTAAAGATTCAGCTGCGCCCCGATCAGATCGATATTCGGCCAATGGGTCTTTTGCACAAGGTTTCGCGGCGAAACCTTCAGCGCCTCGGTCAGGGTTTCATCAAAGGTGAAAGGGGCCTCGCCATTGGCGGTGCGGATCTCATTCTCTTCCTGCAGCCGCAACGCATAGTCGCGGGCCAGCAGCGGGAAAACGGTGCTCCATTCATCTTCAACCTTGCCGCCCATGATCGAGGTCATCGAGCCCTGGCTGTCCAGATCGATCACCAGCACCTTATAACCATCCAGCGCTGCCGACATCGCCAGATGCGCCGCGGTCGAGGTCTTGCCAACACCGCCCTTGAAGTTCGCAATCGCCACGACTTTTGCGGGCAGACCCTCGGGCCGCCAGGCGCGGTATTCGCGGCCCCGCGCGCCCTCAGCCGCGAAATGCGTGCGCAGCGCAAGCACCTCTTCGAGTGTGAACCATTTGGAACCGCCTTCACCCTCGCCCTGGGGCAGATCAGGGTTCAGCCGCAAAACCCGGCGCAGATGGGCGGAATTGACCGGGATCAGATATTTGCAGACCTCCCAGGTCGAGAAGCGGCGCAGACGCTTTTTCCCATCCGGCGCATAGCCACGGCGGGCAAGATCATCGCGGCCCCGCGTCGCAAAAGCGGCAGCCTTGGCAAAGCGGGCGGTATCAATCGGCTCTGCCAGTTTCTGCGCCGCCTGGGCAGGATCAATGTTGAAATAGGGAGGAAGTTCGACCTTGCCCTGAGTCGCTGGTTTCTGTGCCATTGCTTGCCTGTATGTCCGCAGTTTATGCTGATATCGCCGCAACTATGGCACATCGTCTGGCGAATGGGAATCTCTGCATTCGACCAGGAGGCTGTTCTTCTGAGAAAATATTCAGATCAGACGCAATCAGCCAGTTGTTTAATGGATTTTTTTCTCTTTAGAAGCTTTAGAACGTCACTAATCCAGCAAAAACAGCAGGTTCAGGGCCGTTTGGTGCCCATATTCAGGGTCAGAGGCACCTGAATGCAGGCGCAAAGGTATCCGGATACAGGAAGAGAGGTTCCGATTCGCAGGGATCCCCCCGGAAAACGGGGGTGGGCATGCGAAAAAGGCCATAACAGAGCCTGTTTTGCCAGGGGGGCCGATTCTATACATAAACTATCCACAGGGGGGATACCGCAGACGGATACCTTTCGCCAGCGACCAGCTGCTTCAGGTATCCGTTTACGGTGAGCTGGATTTCCGGAGGTGACAGGCTGCTGACGGGTCTCCGCGATCTTCTTGCCTTTGGATACCTTTTGCCGGATGATCACAGGCAATCAAAGGGCAGCTGGCAGATTCGTAAGATCCTGCACAGCCCCTGAATGACCTGCTGGCATGTGCGCATATGAGGTGCTCATGCACAGGCAGGCGTGGCACGAGGGCAGGCGATGCAGGTTTCAGAACGAATGGCAGGCGAGCGGACGACACCGGACAGGCAAAACCAGGACCGGCAAAACGACGATATTCCGCGCGATCGGCTTAGCGGCCCATTGCGGCGCGGCGCGGTGAAAAAGCATGTCGCGGCGATCCATGTCTCGGGCAAGCTGACGCTTTTGCAGCGCAAGCTGTCCAATGTGCTTTTGCTGAACGCCTATGACACGCTGACCTCGCAGACCCGGCATCAGATCGACGCGCGCACGCTGTGCCTGATGATCGGCTATAATTCGAATGATATGGAGACGCTGAAGGCCTCGCTGCGCGGCCTGGCCGAGACGGTCGCCGAATGGGACATGCTGGATGCGGATGGCCAGCAGGAATGGGGCGTCTCAGCGCTGCTGTCTTACGCCAAGCTGAAGGGCGGTATTTGCGAATATGCCTATTCGCCGGCGCTGGCCGAAAAGCTGCATGATCCCAAGGTTTTTGCGCTGATCAATCTGAACATCCAGCGCCGTTTTACCTCTGGCCATGCTCTGGCGCTTTACGAGAACTGCTATCGTTTTGTGCGCACCGGCTCGACCGGCTGGTGGTCGCTGGATCTGTTCCGCCGGCTGATGGGGGTGGCGGACAGCCCCTATTATGATGAGTTCAAGCATCTGAACGCCAAGATTATCAAGCCTGCGGTGGCCGAGGTGAACAAGACCTCGAACATCTCGGTGGTGCCGGAGCTGCGCAAACTGGGGCGGCAGGTCAGCGAAATCCGCTTTCTGATCAGTGAAAACCCGCAGCTGGCGATCCTTGATCTCGATGATGGCGAGGGATTGCGCAACTCTGACAGTTACGCCCGGCTCAGGGCGCTTGGGGTGTCGGATCGGCTGGCGCGGCAGTGGATTCAGGAACATGGCGAGGACCATTTGCGCCAGAAACTGGACTATGTCGCAGGCCAGGAAGGGGTCAGGAACGCGGTGGGCTATCTTTCGAAAGTGCTGAAAGATGACGGGGCAGGCGGCAAGGGTCTGATGGTTTCGCCGCGAAACCATGAGGCATCCGCCGCTGCATTTTCGCCCGCCATGCTGTCCCCTCGGGCAAGGCGGATCGCGCGGATCCAGGAGTTGGCCCAGGCCCGCACCCCCACGCAGCGCGACGCGGATCGGCGGCTGTTCCAGGCGCGGCTGGACGGTGCGGCCCGGGATGACTTTGAACGCCATGGCTGGATGTCAGCGATCAACGCGGCGGCGATTGTGGCGTTTTGGGAAGAGGTTTCGCCCGGCGCCTTTGAAGGATTGGGAGAGCCGGAATGAATTCTGCCGGGGCAGGGGGACGCTCTTTCATCTCGCGGGGCGTGGCGCATATCGATGTCGCGCATAGGGGCGATCCGGTTTCGGTCGGCTTTGTGCTGGTGCCGCAGTTTACCATGCTGGCCTTCACCTCGGCGGTCGAGCCGCTGCGGGTTGCCAATCAGCTGGCCGGAAAGACGCTGTTCGAATGGGCGGTCTGGTCCTCTGAGGGCGAGCCTGTCATGGCCTCGAACGGGATGAAGGTGGTGGTTGATGGGCCGCTTCCGGCAGAGGCCCCCTCGGGCTATGTGCTGATTTGTGCGGGCACAGAGCCTGAAATGACCTCGACCCGGCGGCTTTCGGATTGGGTCAGGGTGCAATGGCGGCGCGGTCGCACGGTGGGCAGCCTTTGCACCGGGGCCTATACCCTGGCCAAGGCGGGCATCCTGAAGGATCGCCAGTTCACCCTGCATTGGGAGAATATCCCTGGCTTTATCGAAACCTATCCCGATCTTGAACCGCTGCGGCGGGTCTTTTGCATCGACAACCGGGTGATCACCTGTGCGGGGGGCATCGCCTCGGCCGAGCTGGTGGTGAAGCTGATCTCAGAGCATTACGGCCCGGCGCTGGCGCAGGCGGTGATGGATATGTGTCTGCTGACCCATATGCGGCGCGAAAGCGATGACCAGATGACCTCGCTTGCCTCGCGCCTTGGGACGAGGAATGAGCATGTGGTGAAGGCGGTGGCCTGGCTGGAGGGGCGGCTGGCCGAGGACTTTTTGCTGGAGGATTGCGCCGATCACGTGGGTGTCACGCCGCGCCAGATTCAGAGACTGTTCCGGCGGTATCTGGGGGTAACCCCGGTGCAATATCTGAACGGGCTGCGGCTGCAGCATGGGCGGCTTTTGCTGTCGGAAACCAATATGACGGTGATGGAGGTGGCGGTGGCCTGCGGCTATGTTTCCTCATCCCATTTCGCCCGCAGCTTCCGCCAGAAATATGGCGTATCGCCGAACAAGTATTCGCATTTCCCTGGCGGTGATCGCGCGGCTGTGGCGGATCGGGGGTAGGGGGCAGGTTTCATGGCGGGAAAGGATTTCGCAACGGTTTCGGGAAGAAGGTCGCAATCCTGTCGCTCATGTCGTAATATGACCATCGACCTGACAGGTTTGAGTTGATTTTCTAAGAAGAGGGACTCACCTGCCGTTGTTGTAGCCGCATCTGCGGCTGTTGGTAGATATGACCGGAATGACAAGACAGAGGGACATGGTCAGACTGCATTTGTCATCAGAGACTGCCCCGGCTGCGCAGGCATTTAAGCCTGATCTGCCGCTGCTCCAGCCCATTGGTCCGGGCTGCGCTGCCCTGAAAATTCATGGGGTTGCCCGACAGGCTGCATCTGACATGCCTGCTGCATGCATCGCTTTCGCGCCCCTTTCCGCCGCCCGTTCTGCAGGGCCAGACCCTGCTTTTATGAGGAGCGCGATTTTCTGAACGCCACTTTTCGCAGGACGAAGCGGTATCGCCTGCGATCTCTTTCAAACAAACCGCCAAATAGGGAGATAGCCATGAAAAGATCTGTCGCAACTGTTGCGCTTTCGCTGGGCCTTGGGCTTGGGGCAACGGCAGCTTTCGCTGACTGCGGAGATGTGACCATCGCCAGCATGAACTGGCAAAGCGCCGAGGTCCTGGCCGCGCTGGACGCGATCATTCTGACCGAGGGCTATGGCTGCAACGCCAGCGTGATCACCGGCGACACCGTGCCGACCCTGACCTCGATGGCAGAGCGCGGCCAGCCCGATATCGCGCCTGAGGGCTGGGTTGATCTGGTTCCCGAGGTGATCGCGCGCGGCACCGAAGAGGGCCGCCTGGTCAAGGGCGCGCTGGCGCTGTCGGATGGGGCTGTTCAGGGCTGGTGGATCCCGAAATATCTGGCCGATGCCAATCCGGATCTGAAAACCATTGATGATGTTCTGGCCCGCCCGGACCTTTTCCCGGACGCCGAAGATCCCTCAAAAGGGGCGGTTTTCAACGGCCCGCAGGGCTGGGGCGGCACGGTGGTGACCACCAATCTTTTCAAAGCCTATGGCGGTGAAGAGAAGGGCTTCAAGCTGATTGATACCGGCTCGGCGGCGGGTCTGGATGGCTCGATTGCGCGGGCCTATGAAAACCAGCAGGGCTGGGTTGGCTATTACTGGGCCCCGACCGCGCTTTTGGGCAAGTATGAAATGGTCAAGCTGGAGCATGGCGTGCCCTATGACGCCGAGGCCTGGACCGCGTGCAACGCCAATGCAGACTGCACCGACCCGCAAAAGAATGACTGGCCGGGTGATACCGTTCAGACCATTATGACCTCGAAATTCGCGGAAAGCGCGCCTGCGGATGTGAAAGCCTATCTCGACACCCGGTCGTGGTCGAATGCGACAGTGAACGGGCTGATGGCCTGGATGACCGACAATCAGGCCAATGGCGATGATGGGGCGCGTCACTTCCTTAAAGAGAATGAGGAAATCTGGACCAAATGGGTCACGCCCGAGGCCGCTGAAAAGATCAAAGCCAGCCTCTGATCAAAGCGCCGTTTTGGCCTGAGAACCTGCATTCCGGCGGCTTTGCGGCTGCCGGAATGTGAGACCAATTCCGCCAAATGACCAAAGAGGCCCGGCAAGGGCCGGCATGTGCATTTCCCATGTTTGACTGGGGCACCGATGGAGGGGCACCGAATGGACTGGCTTACCAAATTTCCCACCATGGAGACCGCCACCCTGCGCGATCTGCGCAAGGCGATTGACGACAGTTTCCGCAGCTTCACCCGCGCCTGGGGCGATACGTTTGAGTGGTTTTTCGAACCCCTGCGCATCTTCCTGATCCAGGCCGAGCGGCTGATGCTGAACACGCCCTGGCCCATCGTGCTGGCGGTGATCGGGCTGATCGCCTGGTTTGCCAGCCGCAGCTGGAAGATCACCGGCTTTGCGGTGGTGGCGCTGATGGTGATCGGCTGGTTCGGCATGTGGGATGATACGATGCGGACGATCTCGATGATCTTCGTCTGCACGGTGGTGGCGATTGCGGTGGGGATCCCGATCGGCATCGTGATGGCCAGATCAAACCGGGTGCAGGCGGTGGTGAACCCGATCCTTGACGTGATGCAGACCATGCCGAGCTTTGTCTATCTGATCCCGGTGGTTATGCTTTTGGGCATTGGCCGGGTGCCAGGCGTGATCGCGGTGGTGATCTATGCCATTCCGCCGATGATCCGGCTGACGAACCTTGGGATCCGTATGGTCGACAAGGATGTGCTTGAGGCGGCGGATGCCTTTGGCTCGTCCTCCTGGCAAAAGCTGAAGAATGTGCAGATGCCGCTGGCCTTGCCGACGATCATGGCCGGGATCAACCAGACGATCATGATGGCGCTGGCGATGGTGGTGATTGCGGCGATGATCGGTGTGCAGGGGCTGGGGCAGCCCGTTTTGCAGGCGATCAACAACCAGTATTTCTCGATTGGTCTGTTCAACGGCTTTGCGATTGTCTGCATCGCCATCATCTTCGACCGTGTCAGCCAGGCTTATGGCCGCCGTCTGCAAAAGCATCTGGAGATCGTCCATGGCTGATAAACCCGCAATCGGGATTGAAATCCGTAAGCTTTACAAGATCTTCGGCCCGAATGCCGCCGAGATGGTGGCGCGGGTCGAGAATGGCATGACCAAGACCGAGCTGAACGAAAAGCACGGCCATGTGCTGGGTCTGCGCGACATCAATATCTCTATGCCCGCGGGCGGGATTCAGGTGATCATGGGCCTGTCTGGCTCGGGTAAATCGACGCTGATCCGCCATATCAACCGCCTGATCGACCCGACCTCGGGCGAGGTGGTGGTGGGCGGCGAGGATGTGGTCAAAATGAACCCCGACCAGCTGCGCGAGTTCCGCCGCCATCAGACGGCGATGGTGTTCCAGAAATTCGCGCTGCTGCCGCACAGGAATGTGCTGGAAAACACCGTCTACGGGCTTGAGGTTCAGGGCGTTGATCGCGCCTCTCAGGTGAAATCGGCGACCATGTGGCTGGAGCGGGTCGGGCTGAAAGGCTTTGAGAAGAAATACCCCAACCAGCTGTCTGGCGGCATGCAGCAGCGGGTTGGCCTGGCGCGGGCGCTGGCGAATGACGCGCCGATCCTTCTGATGGATGAGGCCTTCTCGGCGCTTGATCCGCTGATCCGGGTCGATATGCAGACGATCCTGCTGGATCTGCAAAAGGACATCCGCAAGACCATTGTCTTTATCACCCATGACCTCGATGAGGCGCTGCGCCTTGGCGACCGTATCGCCATTTTGCGCGACGGCAATATGGTGCAGCAGGGCACCGGCCAGGACATCGTGATGAACCCGGCTGATGGCTATATCCAGAGCTTTGTTGAGCATGTGAACCGGGGCAAGGTTATCCGCGTCTCAACTGTGATGAAGCAGGGCGGCGCGGGTGAAGGGCTGGCAAGTATCGCATCCGATGCGCTTTTGGATGATGCGGCACGGCAGCTGATTGCCAGCAATGCCACGCATCTGCAGGTGACAGATGCGGCGGGACGCCCGGTCGGCACAGTTGATATGGCGGCGATTACGCGGGGGATCTTCCCGGCGGGTGGCGGCCAGATCTGACGCCGGGGGCCCCTGGTTTTATCGGACGTTGTTTCTTTCGACAAAGGCGGCGCTTTGGGGCGGATACAGCCATGCCCGGCGCCGCCGGTGTCGCCCCGGTTGTGTCTGTAAGCAGCACGACCGGGCGGCTGCATCCGTTTTATTTTGCGGAAGGGGGCAAAGTCGCCCGAACAGTAATCATTCTGCAATATTGGCGTGATTCAGTCTGCAGCGCCGAATTCCAGGGGGATTGCAAGTGGCAAATACTGACTTGTTTGTGCCCGGGGTTGCGTTAAAAATCACGCGGCTGTGAGTATTGCGGCCCTTTGTGCCTTCGATCCAGACATTGCTGAACGGATAAATTACATGAAGATCGTTCTTTCCGCGCTGACGGTTTTTCTCTGCACCAGCTCGATTGTCGCCGCTGAATGCGATGCAAAGTTCGAGGCCGAGCTGCGGGTGGCGACCGAAGGCATGAAATCGCTGGAACAGGCAAAGCGACGGCTGCAGTCGCGCCTGGATGGTCAGGATTTCCGGATCGGTAATCTTAGCGCAGAGCAGGATCAGACCGGCTTGCCCGATGCACCGAAGCTGCCCGATCTCGCGCTGCCCGCCGCCGAGAATGGTGAGGGGTGCACAGCCGCGCCCAGCCGCCAGACAGAGGCGGTCGCTGCGGCGACAGTGGTGCTCGATCAGATCAAAGAGGCTGTCGCAACCCGTGACAAGCTGCTGACCGAGGTTGAGAAAGAAGGCCGTATTACATCCGAGGTGCCGGTCGAGGTGCCTGTGGCGGTTTCGGATGAGCCTGCAGAAAAGAAAGAGGCAGAGGCCCCCGTGGAAACGGCCGCTGCGCCTGAGGCAAAGGCCGATGATACCCCTGCGGCAAGCGCAGATCAGGCCGAAACAGAGGCTGCTGCGGCTGATGACACTGGCGCTGCTCCTGCTGGCGCTGACAGTGCTGCCTCGGATGATGTTGGCCCGGACGATGTTGGCCCTGACGGTGGGGATACTGTCGCGGCGGCAAATGCGGATGATGCGTCGGCGCCTGAGGCAAAAGACGCTGCAGAAGATGCGGCGCAGGATCCCGCGCCTGCAGAAGTCGCCGCCGCCGATCCGGATGCGGCAGTCCCATCTGATGCCCCATCTGACACCCCCGCCGAAGACGCCGAAGCTGCACAGCCCGAGGCGGCGCAGCCTGATGTTGCGGCTGATCCTGCCGATCCTGGCACCGGGGTGGATACTGCACTGGCCGATGAGGTGCCCACGGGCCCGCTGCCGCTGACCGATCCGGAAAATGCCGAGGCCTATATCCGGGTGATCTCGCAGCCGGGCATGGTGCTTTATCCCGAGGCAGGCGCGACGGATGCGGGAACCGAGGTTCCGGTATTCTCGATTCTTTACGTTTTTGAGCGTCGTGAGATCGGTGGCGAGCCCTGGATGCAGGTTGGCCGCACCGTGCGCGGCGGCCCAGAGGGCTGGGCGCGTTCTGACAAGGGCGTTGACTGGACCAATATGCTTGTCATGCAATTCGCTCCGCGCGGCAAACGCAACCAGGTGCTGTTCTTTGAGGAAGAATCGGCGCTGAACTCGCTGGTTTCCGGGCCGTTCTATCAGCGCGACGCGCAAAAACTCTATGATTCCATCGCGGATGAGCGCGGCAAGGCCGACCCCGACTGGGACAAACGCCTGGTGGCGATTGAGCCTCAGTCGGCTGTCACTTACGATTCCAAACCCTATCTGCTGCCGATCCTGGATTGGCGCAGTGAGATGTTTGACGGCACCACCGACACGACGCTGGTTCGGGTGGCGGCGCTGCCTTCGGCCCCAACCGCCAATATCGGGGCGCGTGACGAAGAAAGCTTCAAGAACGATTCGCGGGTGGCCGCAGGCGAAAGCGGAGAGTTCCGCGTCGGCGTGGTTTTCGTGATCGACACCACGATCTCGATGCGGCCCTTCATTGATCAGACGCGCCAGGCGGTCGAGCAATTCTATGAGGCCTTCAGCAAGTATGATTCCTCGAATTACGTGTCCTTCGGGCTGGTGGGTTTCCGCGACAATATCGCAGGCAACCCCGATGGCCTGGAATATGTGACGCGGGTGTTCCAGCCGCTTGACCCCGAGGCCCCGGCCAGCACCGTCCTGTCGAACATCGGCCGGGTGACCGAGGCGACGGCGCCGACCAAGGGTTTTGCCGAGGATGCGATTGCCGGTCTGACTGACGCAATCGACCAGAATGACTGGTCGCCCTATAATGCGCGGGTGATTATCCTGGTCACCGATGCCTCGGCCCGCAGCGGTGATGGGGTGAAATACCCGGATATGACCCTTTCGCGTCTGCGCGAAAGGGCACGCCAGCAGGGGATCTCGATTGTTCCGCTGCATCTGCTGACGCCTGCAAATGCCAAGGGTGATGCCGATATCGCGCGTGGCCAATATGGCGATCTGGCGGGCACCGGCGATATCGCCAGCGATAAATATATCGCCATCGATGCGACCTCGGATGAAGAGTTCAGCCGCACCGTTATGCGCCTTGCGACAGAGGTTGCAGGCAGCACGATGGTGGTCAATTCGGGCGAATTGCTGCACGACGAAGAGGATGAGCCGGTCCCGGTCGATTACGCAAAGCCCGAGGAAAAAATCGCAGCGGTGATCAACAATGAGATCTTCCGCGCACAGCTGGAAAGCCTTGGCGATATTGACGACGGGGCGGCACCTGCCTTCCTGTCGGGCTGGGCGGCTGACCGCGATCTGACCGCGCCCGAGACCGAAACGCTGGAGGTTTCTGCCTTCCTGACGCGTAACCAATTGTCCACGCTGGACAAACGGCTTGAGGCGATCATCGGGGCTTTCCGCTCGGGCGGTGATAATCCGCAGACCTTCTTTGCCAATCTGCAAAAGCTGGCGGCCGAGACGGCGACCGATCCCGACAATATCCGTGCCGGTGATAGCTCGACGATTGAGGCGATCCTGCCCGCTTTCCTGAAAAATCTGCCCTATCGCAGCCAGGTTCTGCGCCTTGACCAGGCCTATTGGTCGTCAATGTCGGTGGCGCAGCAGCAGGAGTTCATCGAGAACCTTGAGGCCAAGCGCAAGATCTACGGCGACATTTTCAGCCAGACCAACAACTGGGCCGATTTCGGGGCAGGGGATCCGGGGCTTGAGGCCACGCCGGTTCGTCTGGTTCACCTGCCGTAAGCCCAGGACATGGAAGGACTGATTGCCTTTGAGGGGCTAAGCCTGCGCCGCCCGCCGCGTCAGGGTGCGAAACCCTGGCGGATGGAGGTTGAGGCTTTCACCCTTCATCCCGGGGCGCGGATCGGGCTGATCGGGGAAAGCGGCTCTGGTAAAAGCACGTTTCTCGATTTCCTGGCGCTGATTGCCCGGCCCGAAGGGATCGGAAAATTCAGCCTGGCCGGAGAGGATGTCACCCGCCTTGTCCGCAACGGGAAAGGCGGCGCTCTGGCCCGCAGGCGCAGTCGCAATATCGGCTATGTGCTGCAAGATGGCGGGCTGTTGCCCTATCTGACGGTGCGGGCCAATGCGGGGCTGGCGCGTTCGCTCAGCGGCAGGCGCGATCTGCCGGGGCTGGATCAGATCGCGGGCCAGCTGGGCATTGCCGGGCATCTCGACAAGCGGCCCGCGCATCTTTCTGGCGGGCAGCGTCAGCGGGCGCAGGTCTTGCGCGGCCTGGCAACCGGGGCGCAGATCCTGCTGGCTGATGAGCCGACGGCGGCGCTTGACAATGAAAACGCGCATCGCACTTTTCAGGCGCTGACATCGGCCCCGCCGGGGACCGCCCTGGTGGTCGCCAGCCACTGGCCAGAGCTTTTGCGCGATTTCGGCTTCTTCCTTTGCCGCGTTAGTCTGCGCGAATACCCCGGTGAGGTCGTCGCGGAATTGCAAGCCGCCGAGGGCCTGGCATGAGACGGGCCGCTACACTTCTTAACCTGGCGCTGCGCGATCTGGCGCATGGCTGGCCCTCGACACTGTGCCTGATTGTGGCGGTCGCGGTGGCGCTGGTTCCGGTTTTGCTTTTGGGCGGGCTTAGCCAGGGGGTGGTTGAAAATACCCTGTCGCGCCTGCGCTCGGACCCGCGTATTCTTGAGCTGAAGCTGGCCAATGACCAGCAGATTCCGCCCGAATGGTTTGAGGGCAGGGCAGAAGATGCGCGGATTGGCTTTCTCTTGCCCCGCGCTCGCTATCTGGCGGCGACCGTGCGGATGCGTGGCCCGGATTCGCGCTCGATTGCAGAGCCGCGCCTGATCCCGACGGCGGCGGGTGATCCGCTGCTGACAGGGCTGCCGGTGCCGCAGGGCCTGTCCGAAACCGTGTTGACAGAGCGGCTGGCCAAAGAACTGGCGGTCAGCGCGGGCGATGAGGTTGAGGTGATCATTCAGCGTCAGGTTGGTGAAAACCTTGAGGCGGCGCGCCATCAGATCAAAGTGTTGGCCGTTCTGCCGCGTGATCTTATGCAAAGTGACGATATTTTCGTCGACCGCGCCTTTGAAACGGCGGTCGAGCGCTGGCGCGAGGGCTACGCTGTGCCTGATCTTGGCTGGCAACCCGCGCCTGGGCGGGCCGAGGATGCGCCCGCCCGCAGCTTTGCCTCTTTCCGGCTTTACGCCCGGGATATCCGTGACGTGCCTGGCCTGCGCGATGATCTGATTGATGAGGGCTTCGACGTTACCACCCGCGCCGAAGAGATCGAGGCCGCGCTGGCGCTTGAGGCCGGAATCGGTTGGGTTTTCAGTGTGATCGGCACATTTACCGTTCTGGGTTTCGCGCTGACGCTGGGCCTGCATCTGGCCGCCGCCGCGATGGAGAAGGCCCGCGAAATGTCGCTTTTGCGGCTGTTGGGCTTTGGCACCGCCTCGGTCGCGGCGCTGCCTTCGCTGCAGGGCGGGCTGATCGCGCTTGGCGGTGCAGCGCTGGCGGGGGCGGGCGTGCTGGCGGTGCAGCCCCTGGTGAACCGCTCGCTTGCCGGGATCGGCGGGTTGCAGGGCGAGATCATGGCGCTGACGCCGTTCCTGGTTGGCCTTGCGGTGCTGGTTGCCTGTGCGGCGGGGCTGCTTTCGGGTGTTGTGGCGGGCTGGCGGATCGCCAGGTTGCAGATTGCAGAGGGGTTGCGCCATGACTGATCCGCGCAAATGGGCCGCGATTGCGCTTGGCGTTCTTCTTGGCGCGGGGCCGGGGCTTGCGCAGGACAAAGCGCCCTGGTGCCAGATCGACGATCCCGCCGCCTGGAGCCAGGCGCGCCGGGCGCTGATCGACAGCGGCGCCGAAACGCTTGATGATGTGCCCTGCCCACAGATCGCCGCGCCTTCCCTGCTGGCCGAAGAGGTCGCGCTGCCGATGCCCTGCGGGCGGCATATGATGTTTCGCCGCGTTGACGTGCCCGCGCAGCATCCGCTGGATCAGATCGCCGGGAACTTTGGCCGCATCATTGATATCGACGCCGAGACGCCGCAATCGGTGCTGTCGAACAGCCCCTGGATCGCCCCGGTTTCGGGCGCGTTCAGCCTGACGGCTGACGGCAAGGCCGCGGGCTCGGACCAGCTGCAAAACCTGGGCTCGCGCTCTTATTACCTCGCAAAATATGAACTGACCGAGCCGCAATGGCGCGCCTTTGCCGATGGTCTTCTGGCGCTGCCTCCGGCAGATACGCTGGCGGCAGATGCCCCGGCCTGCGCCGCTTATGATGCCGCTTTGCAGGCGGGCGATCTGCGCCAGATCCCGGCCAAAGGCGGCCTTTCCTGGTATGACGCGATTGCCTTCAGCCGGGCCTATAACGCCTGGATGATGGCGCTGGACCGGGATCGTCTGGCCCGATCCGAGCCGCCTTTCATGCCATGGGAGCAGGGCGCGACCGGCTATCTGCGCCCCCCGACCGAGGCGGAATGGGAATATGCAGCCCGGGGCGGGGCGGCCTTTGTCACCACGCAAAGCCGCTCGATCCGCTATTATTCGGTGCTGGATGCCAGTGGCAAAGTGCGCGAGCCGGATCTGAAAGAGATCTGCGCCGAGCCGCCGCGCGACGGTGCCCCGCGTCTGGGCGCGGTGGGAACGCGGCTGCCCAATCTTCTGGGTCTCTACGATATGTTGTGTAATGCCGAAGAGATCGTCCTGGATCTGTTCCGCCCGACCCGGCCCGATGGGCTGTCTGGCCAGACCGGGGGGGTGATCACCAAGGGCGGGTCGTCGCTTTTGCTGCGCGAGCAGAACACGGTTGGGCGGCGCTCTGAGGCGGCGGCTTTGTTTACAACGGCAGGCGAGGGGGCTTCGCCCTCGATGGGGCTGCGGCTGGCGATTTCGGCCCCGGCCTTCCCGGGGCGGCGCAATGACGGCGCGGCTTTTTCTGAGGGCATCGCCAATCAGCCGCTGGAAGAAGAGCTGATGGCGGGCCGAAATGAGTTGTTGCAGGGGGGCGCCAGTATGATCGGCCCCGAGGGCGGCAAGCTTTTGTCGGAAGAGGTCGGCCGCCTGCGCCGTGAGATCGAAGAGCGTGATATGACGCGCGAGGAACTGGGCCGCCAGACCTCGGAATTGCAGGTGCAGATCGACCGTCTCAGCGCCGAGCTGGCGGTGCGCGAACGTGAGGCGGCGCAGTTCTCGATCCGCTCTGGCGTGGTTGCGGGCAATCTGATGGACCGCGTTGGCCGCAATGTGATCAATGCGATGGATCAGCTGGCCGCCAATGAAGAGCAGCTGCCAACCCAGGCCGAAAAGCGGGCGCTGGTGACCCGGATCATGCCGCCGATTGCCAACAACCAGAACCGGATCGACGATGCCTATGATCTGTATCTGCAGGTGCAGGTTGGTCTGGCGGCGCGGCCTGAACGCTTTGCGCTGGACCGGATCGCCGAGATCCGGGCGCAGATGCAGGGCTCTGGCCAGGCGACGCTGATCGACTCGCTGATGCTGTTTGAACGCCATCAGGCTGAGATCCGGGCGCAACGTGGCCAGCTGACCGATGAGATGCGCCGGGCCTGGAAATACGACCTCGATACCACCCGCCGTGAACGTGAAGACAAATATCCCAATTATCATTGAACCGAGGAGAGTGACGATGAAATTCAGTGAAACCCTGATCGGCCGCAGCCTGGGCCGTGGCGTGATCGTGCTGACGCTGTCGGCAACCGTGCTGGCCGGCTGTGATGAGCAGATCGTTCTGGCGCCGGGTGCGGTTGATGCCAATGACAGCTGCGGCAAATATGTGACCACGATTGCCGAGGCACGTCAGACCGACATCAACAAGCAGGCGCAGAATGCGGCTGCGGGCGCGGTCTTTGGTGCGCTTTTGGGCGCAGCGGTTTCCAGCAGTGATGACCGTCTGAAGGGCGCACTGGCCGGGGCTGCCGTGGGCGGCCTGGCTGGTTTCTCGGCGACCTATTACAACCAAAAACGCGCCAATGCGCAGGATGCACGGGCGCTTTTGTCCTCGGTCAACCAGGATGCCTCGAAAGAGCAGGTTCTGGTGACGCGCACCGGGGCTGCGGTGGCTGAACTGCGCCGTTGCCGCAATGGCCAGGCCGCTCAGCTGGCCTCGGGGATCAAGTCGGGCAAGGTTGACAAGGCCAATGGCCGCAAGCAGCTGGCGGTGCTGAAAAAGCGGATCGCCACCGACAACAAGGTGATCTCGGCCTCGTTCAACGGCATCGGCCAGCGCGTTGACAGCTATGTTGATGCGACTGCGGCGACGGCCTCGGTGACGCGTGCGCAGGTTCTGGCGGCCTCGAATGCTTCGGCCCGCAATGCACGTGCGGCCACCCCGGCTGTCAGCAAGGTTACGACCAGCACCAAGAACATGACCGCCCAGGACGCCAAGGCGGCAAAAGCGCTGGAAAGCAGCATCAGCTCGATCGAGAAGCTGCTCGGATGAGGGGCGGCCGGCCCTTCGCGCCCGCCACGAAGGGCCGGCGCTTCGCAGGCTTGCGTCTGGTGACGCTTGCGCTGATCACCCTGACCATGGCGGCGCCCCGGCCCGCCATGGCCGATATTGCGCCCGATGTGCTGATCGCTTTCGGACTGCGGCCGCCGGATCGCAACTATGGCCGCGAAACCGCCGCCACGCAGACCGATCTTCTGTGGGTCGGCCATTATTCCGGCCCGACCGATGGCGTGCCCAACAATGAGATGCGGGTCTCGATCCGCAATTTCCAGGAGGCGCTCGGCGACCGCCCGACGGGCGAGCTGAATGATCGCCAGCGCGAGATTTTGCGCAATCGTGCGGCGGCGACCTCGAAAGGGCAGCAGATCCAGACCAGCACCTCCAACTGGACGGGGATCCGCATGGCGCTGCCGATGGGTTTCCTGAGCCAGCCGACCGTTGATGGCGAGGATTTCCGTAACCTGGTCTTTTCGGGCCGGGCGGCGGTGCAGTTCGATCTGCGCCAGATCCGCACCATCGGGGCGACGAATACCGCCGATCTGGCCGCCTTCCTGGTGGAAAATGCCAGGGAAAGTGACCGGAACACCAAGGTGATTTCGCGCGGAAATGCCGGGGGGGTCAGCTACCTGCTGATCGAATCCTCGGGCACGCGGGACTATATCATCATCGGCGCAGATCGTGGCGAGACGCGGGCCATCGTGATTCAGATCGCGGCGGATGCCCAGGCGGCGCTGCAGCCGGTGGTTCTTACCATGTTGGAATCTCTTGATCTTTTTGCGGGCGCGGGCGTCTCTGACAGCGAGCTGGAGGCGCGGCTTTATTCCGGTGACTACCCCGGGATGGAAGATCGCCCCGCCTGGTATCGCACGATGCGGGCGAATGGCTCGGGCTCGCTTGTCTCGACCGAGGGGCATATTCTGACCAATCACCACGTGATCGGGATTTGCACCTCGCTGACTGTGAATGGCCATCCGGCGCGGCTGATCGGGGCCGATGTGCGCACCGATCTGGCGCTGATCCAGAGCGATCACTTCGCCAACCGCGAGCCGATCTCGTTCCGCTCTTCCATGCCGCAGCCGGGCGAGAAGGTGATCGCCATGGGCTATCCGGTGTTCAGCCTGACCCAGGCGCAGAATGTGACCGACGGCATCATCTCCAGCCCTTACGGCATGGAGGGGGATCTTCTGCATATGCAGGTCACTGCGCCGATCCAGCCGGGCAATTCCGGCGGCCCGGTGCTGGATGCCTTTGGCCGACAGGTCGCGGTGGTGGTGGCAAAGCCCAGCCAGGCGGCCCGCACCAGCCGCAGTATCGAAAACGTTGCCTGGGTGATCCGGGGCGAAGTGGCGATAGAGTTTCTTGAACGCTACGGGATCCGGTTCATCCGCGACCGTGGTTCACGCGAGCCGCTGACAACGGCTGAGGTGGTCTCTGGCCATCGGCAGCAGGCGCTGCGGATTGAATGCCACTAAGACCAGTGTGCTTTCGGAACTGAGAAACGCAATGGCCGCCCCGATCCAGGCACGGATCGGGGCGGCCATTTTATCCTGGTTAATCCTCGTCCCGCTCACGCGGCGGGGCGGCGGTGGGAAGAATGTCCAGGGCCGGGTTGCGGCTCGCCGCCTCAATCCCCTGACGCTGACGATGCGCGCCCAGCTGCTCGATATCGCGGATTTCCTGGATGCTGGCCCCCATCGCAGATTCGTTGTTGTCGCCGTCCAGCTCCTGGCGAACCCGGGTCAGAAGGTCATCCGAGGCCAGGTCTGACGCAAAGGACCAAAGGCTGCGGCTGCCCTCTGGGGTGACGGTCTCGGCATCGACGGTTGCCGAGAGAATGCGGGTGCGGAACTTCGACTGCTGGACGCTGGATTCGGTGCCATAGCTGTCGTGGATCGCTTTGCCAGTCATGCTTTTTTGGGTGTTGATCGAGCCGATCAGCTCCAGCAGCACAACAGGCCCGCGATACCAGGTGACATTTTGCACCTCGATCGCGTCGCTGGTCAGACGCCCGCCCTGGCGGATCAGCCCGCGCCCGGTGGCCAGCGCCATCGCAAACCAGACCGGGGCCGAGGTCAGCTGGCGCAGGCCTGCCTCACCCTCGGCAAAGGCATTGATCGCGCCGAAAGGCAGCAGTGCGAAAAGCAGGATCCCCGCCCCGAAAAGCGCGATCAGCAGCGCCGCGATCAGCCGCTTTTGCGCCGCCGCACCTGCGTAATTGCGAATGCGCTGCGGATTGTCCTCGATCAGCACCCGCGCTTTGAAATCGGCGTGGCTGGCGTTTTCCTGGTTCACAGTCTCGATGCCCGACATCGTATAGCGCAGATCGGGGTTGAATTGCTGAAGGCGGGCGCGAAACAGGGTCAGGAACTGCTCGGGCTTTGAGTTGTTCTTCATCCAGGTCATATCGGCTTCGATACGGGCCTGGGCTTTGGGTGCGGTGCGCGGCACCAGGGCGCGGACAAAAGTGAAATCCAGCATCACACAAAGCGCCGAAACGGTAGCGGTGATCGCAATCCAGGGCGCGATGCGCATCGCCGCCTGGGGCAGGTAGCTTTGCAGAAATGCGGGAAGATCAGGCAGTTGCAGCCCGGTGACCGAGGTGCCCAGCAGCGCCAGCATGATCAGGCACAAAAGCGTCAGCGCCCCCCAGAACAGCGCCCGCAAGACGCTGGCAATCGCGCCTTTCAGTGGGTTCAGCAGCCGCCCCGCCGCCTTGCCGAAATGGCGCGGCAGATAGCGCCCGCGCTCGGTCATCAGGGCGACTTCGGCGCGGCTGAGGTTTTCGCGGATATAGCCTTTGCGGCTTTCAAACCAGGGCAGGATCTCATCGGGATTTCGCCAGTCATGCGGCAGCTCTGGCGGGATATAATCGCTTTGCCAGGCCCAGAAGCCGATCTTCAGCCAGCGCAGCGCCAGTGCCGCCAGCGCCAGCCAGGTGATCGACCAGATCAGGCAAAAGCCCATCAGCGCCACAAAGCCGGGCACGATCCCCATCAGCGAGCGCAGCTCTGCCTCGGTGGTAAAGCCAGAAGAGCCGATGCCGAACCGCTCGGCCAGGTCGATCAGAAGGTCGTTGCCAAAGCGGCTGACCGCTTCGCGGATCCCCTCTTCGCGCAGGACGGCCAGGGCGTCACCGCCCAGATTGATCACGCTTTGCCCGGTCAGTGCGGCGGATAGCGCCAGCATCAGAACAAGAATCACACCGGCCGCCAGATAGACCACGCGGATACGGCGGGGCAAATGATCGTAAAGCATCGCAAGGCTCCGTGTCGCCCAGGAAAAGAGGGGGCGGAAATTTCGTATAAAATGGGCTGAAGGCCCGGCTGGGACAAAATAACCGCTTGATATTGAACTTTATTGGCAGGCCTGCGCAAGGGCTATGGCGGTGGCGTTTCCCATTTTGATTTCCGCAATTCCGTGTCTGGATGCGGGGGCAGGGTTGCGTGCTTATTGCGGTTAGCGCCGCAGCGCCTGGCCGCTTTGATGCCTCTTGCACTTTCGCTTCATCTGGCGCACTCATCATACCAGTTGAACATGAGGAGAGAGCCCATGACGAAACTCGCCCTTTTCGGTGCCGGCGGCAAAATGGGGATGCGCCTGACGCGCAACCTGCTGACATCCGATTTCGATGTGACCTATGTCGAGGTCTCGGATGCCGGTCGGAGCCGCGCCAAAGAAACCCACGGCGTGACCTGCGTCACCCCTGATGAGGCGATTGTTGACGCCGAGGTGGTGGTGCTGGCGGTTCCTGATACCGCCATCGGCGCAGTCGCCCGCGATATCGTGCCGAAGCTGAAGTCCGGCACCATGGTAGTCTGCCTGGATGCGGCAGCGCCCTTCGCCAATCACCTGCCGGAACGCGCCGATATCACCTATTTCGTGACCCATCCCTGCCATCCGCCGATCTTCAATGACGAAGCCACGCCTGAAGGCCGCGCTGACCATTTCGGCGGCATCGCGGCGCAGCAAGGTGTCGTCAACGCGCTGATGCAGGGCCCGGAAGAGCATTACGCTCTGGGCGAAAAAGTTGCCAAAACCATCTATGCCCCCGTTGCCCGCAGCCACCGCGTTACCGTCGAGCAGATGGCTTACCTGGAGCCGGGCCTCTCGGAAACCGTCTGCGCCTCGCTGCTGGTTGTGATGCGCGAAGCCATGGATGAGGTCATCAAGACCGGCGTTTCCTATGACTGCGCCCGCGACTTCCTGCTCGGCCATATGAACATCCTTGGCGCGGTGATCTTTGATGAGGTCAAGGGCGGCCAGTTCTCGGATGCCTGCAACAAGGCGATTGAGTTCGGCAAGCCGATGCTGATGCGCGACGACTGGAAGAAGGTCTTTGATTTCGAAGAAATCAAAGCCTCGATCATCCGCATCACCTGATACGGCTATTGAAACCGCCTGCCGCGCCCCTTTCTCCTCCCATTGGCGCGGCGGGCGGCTTTTGCATGCGGGGGGAAGGGGGCGCCAATGGCACAGGAGCAGATCCGTTTTCGCTATCTGATCGAGACGCCGGATGACCCCGAGCGGATGGCGGTCAAGATCGCCACCGATCAGTCGACCGGAACTTTCACCGACCTGCCGGGCGAAACCGCCGACGTAAAGGCGCGTTGCGCGGCCCGGGTGGTTTCGGTCACGGAACTCGAGCCTGCCGCGACACCCGGCTGGCCCTCGGATGCGCCGGGGCCGTTTCGCCGCGCTGAGGTGGTTATTGACTTTCCGCTGGAATCCATCGGCACGGATTTTGCCTCACTGCAGACGATTGGCATCAATGCGCTTTACGGCACGCGGGGGCTGACGGGCGCGAGGCTCCTCGATGTAGAACTGCCCCAGGCCTATGCCGCGCATCCCGGGCCTCAGTTCGGGGTTGAGGGATCTTTCCGCCTTTGCGGCCTGAATTTCCCGGCCAAAGCGCCGATCATCGCCTCGATCATCAAGCCGTCTTTGGGGCTTTTGCCCGAAGAGGTTGCGGTGATGGTGCGCGAGCTGTGTGAGGCCGGGGTCGATTTCATCAAGGATGATGAGAAACTCACCTCGCCCGCCTATTCACCCTTTGACGAGCGGGTGGCGGCGATCATGCGGGTGATTGATGACCATGCGCAAAAGACCGGGAAGAAGGTGGTCTATGCCTTTGGTCTGTCCTCGGCCGACCCTGAGGAAATGGTCCGCCGCCATGATGTGGTGGTGAAACATGGTGGCCAGGCGGCGGTGGTGAATATCAATTCCATCGGCTATGGCGGCATGACGTTTTTGCGCAAGCGCTCACAGCTGGCGCTGCATGCGCATCGCAACGGCTGGGATCTGATGACCCGGCACCCGGCGATTGGCATGACCTTCCGCCCCTATCAGAAGATCTGGCGGCTTTTGGGTGTTGATCAGTTCCAGATCAACGGCATCGCCGCGAAATACTGGGAGCCGGACGAAAGTTTCCTGCGTAGTTTCAAAGATATGGCAGAGCCGATCTTCTCGCCCAAGGATCGCGCCTTGCCGGTTTGCTGCTCTGGCCAATGGGGGGGGCAGGCGACCGCTACCTTCCAGGGCACGGGCGGCGCGCTTGATCTGATGTATCTGGGGGGCGGCGGTATTCATGGCCATCCGATGGGGGCTGCGGGCGGCGTTCGTGCCATTCGCCAGGCCTGGGAGGCGGCGGCCCAGGGCATCGCACTTGAGGTTTACGCGCAGACCCATGCAGAGCTGGCGGCCTCGCTGGCGAAATTCGGGAAGAAGTGATGGCCGCTGATTACGCGCTTGATTTCGCCTGGTATGGCGATGATTTCACCGGGGCTGCCGCCACGATGGAGGCGCTGACATTCGGTGGCCTGCCCTCGGTCCTGTTTCTGGAAACGCCGACCGCCGCGCAGCTGGCGCGGTTTCCGGGGCTGCGCGGGGTGGGGGTGGCCTCGACCTCACGCACAGAAAACCCGGGCTGGATGCGGGAAAACCTGCCCGATGCGTTTCGCGCCCTGGCAGCGCTGCGGCCGAGGGTGCTTCATTACAAGGTCTGCTCGACCCTCGATTCTGCGCCCCATATCGGCAATATCGGAACGGCGCTTGAGATCGGGCTGGGGCTCTTCAACAACCCCTGGGTCCCCATCGTGATCGCCGCGCCGCAGATGCGCCGCTATCAGGCCTTTGGCCACCTTTTCGCGGGCGTTGGCGCGGCGGTGCACCGCCTTGACCGCCATCCGGTGATGTCGCGTCATCCGGTCACGCCGATGGATGAGGCCGATGTCGCCGCCCATCTGTCGCGTCAGACCGATGTGGCAATCGGTTGCCTGACGCTGGAGGATTACGCGGCGGGCGCGGATGCGGCGCTGGCGGCCCTGCTGCGCCAGGGCGTGCGGGCGGTGACGCTGGACGAGATGGATGCCGGGTCTGAGGCCGAGGCTGGCCGTCTGATCTGGCAGGCCTCAGACCATGAACCCCTGTTCGCAATCGGTTCGCAGGGCGTCGAATATGCGGTGATCCGGCATCTGGTGGCCCGGGGGCTGCATCAGCTGCCACCGACACCAGCAAGCCGGGGCAGGGCGGCGACGCCGATGATGGTGGTCTCTGGCTCTGTCTCGCCGATCACGGCGGCGCAGATTGGCTGGGCGCGTGGCAATGGTTTCACCACCTTCGCGCTGGATGCGGCGGCGCTTTGCCGGGGCGAGGATGTGATCGGCCCCCTGCAGGCGCAGGCGCTGGCCGCGCTGCGGTCGGGCCAGGATGTGCTGGTTCATACCGCCGAGGGGCCGGGCGATCCGGCGGTTGCGGCGCTTGCGCAGGCATTGGCGGCCACCGGGCGGGACGGGGCCGCCTTCAATCAGCAGATCGGCGAGACGCTGGGCCGTCTGCTGGCCGATCTGACCCGTGCGGCGGGCCTGCAGCGGGTGGTGATCTCGGGCGGCGATACCTCTGGCCATGCCACGCGGCAGATGGGGATCTTCGCGCTTGAGGCGCTGGTGCCGACGATCCCGGGCGCGTCCCTGTCGCGGGCCCATGCGAGCGGCGATTTCGACGGGCTGGAGATCGCGCTGAAAGGCGGCCAGATGGGCAGCGAGGATTACTTCGGCTGGATCCGCGATGGCGGCGGCGCGCGCGGCTAAAAAGTGCGGCATTGATGAACAGACGAAGGGGGCAGCCGGGAACGGTTGCCCCCTTCGTCATTGCCGGCCTCGCGCAGCGCCGTCTGAGTATGTCCTGGCATACCGCTGCATACTTTCTTTGCCGGGGTGCGACATTTTGCCTTCACTCTGGCTTTGAAACGCAGTAACGGAACGATACCGTTTCGTTTCGTTGTGGCCTGCCGCCGGACAAATCCGGCCCTGCAGGACCACGCAGGAGGCATGATGAACGACAAAACAGTGGCCGGTTCGACCGGCGGCGGCTGGCAGCGCCTGGTGCTTATCGCACTTGGCGGGCTGCTGGCTCTGGTGGGCCTGTGGCTGGCCGTGCAGGGGATCAGACTGATCTCGCTGGGCGGCAGCTGGTATTACCTGATCACCGGGATCCTTCTGGTGATCACCGGGGGCCTTTACATCGCACGCAAGCCCGTGGCGGCGCTGCTGCTGGCGCTGACCGCGCTTGGCACGCTGGCCTGGGCCTATTGGGAAGTGGGCAGCAATTTCTGGGGCCTGGTGCCGCGTCTTGCGCCTTTCCTGGTCATGGGGCTGGTCGCAGGGCTGATCCATCCGATTGTGACCCGTGGCCGCTATAAGGCCGCCAGTTTCGCAGTGGCGGCGCTTTTTGCCGTAGCGCTGGCCTTTGGCTTTGCCGCCATGCTGCGCCCGCATGGGGTGACGGTGGCATCGGTCAAACCGCAGCTTGACGAGGTTGCACTGCAAAACGATGGCAGCGCCAACTGGGAATTCTACGGCAATGACCCCGAGGGCACCCGCTATGTGCCTTTCGACCAGATCAACAAAGACAATGTGAAGGATCTGGAAGTCGCCTGGAGCTTCCGCTCGGGCGAGCTGGCCGAGGGGGCCTCGGAAAGCCAGAACACCCCCAGCCAGATCGGCGACACGGTCTATACCTGTACGCCGACCTCTGAGGTGATCGCGCTTAACGCGGACACAGGCGACGTGAAATGGCGTCACCGCGAAGAGCTGAAGAACACCAAGACCGTCTGGAACCGCTGCCGTGGCGTTGGCTATTACGAGCCGGCCTCGGTCACCAATCCCTATCCGGTCGAGGGTGAGGCGCATATCGTCCCTGCTGCAGGCTCGCTTTGTTCGCGCCGCATCATCCAGGTGACGATGGATGCCGATATCGTGGCGCTTGATGCGGAAACCGGGGCGCTTTGCACCGATTTCGGTCAGGGCGGCAAGGTTTCGATGATGACGGGCCTGGGCGATGTGAAATTCCACAACAGCTTTTCCTATGCCTATACCTCGGCCCCGACGATCATTCGCAACCTGATCGTGGTTGGCGGCTGGGTGTTTGACGGCCGTGCGCTGGACGAGCCCTCGGGCGTGATCCGCGCCTTCTCGGCTGACACTGGTGCGCTGGTCTGGGCCTGGGATCTGGGCAACCCCGAGATCACCAAACTGCCGCCCGAGGGTGAGACCTATACCCGCGGCACCCCCAATATGTGGACCCATCCGGCCTTTGATGAGGAACTTGGCCTTGTCTATATGCCGCTCGGCAATGAGCAGCCCGATTTCTGGGGTGGCTCGCGCACGGCGCAGACCGAGAAATTCTCCAGCGGTCTGGTTGCGCTGGATATTGCGACGGGGCGTGACAAATGGGTGTTCCAGACCGTTCATCACGACATCTGGGACTATGACCTCGCCTCGCAGCCCTCGCTTTACACCATGCCTGACGGTGTGCCTGCGCTGGCGCTGCCCACCAAACGCGGCCAGATCTTCCTGCTTGATCGCCGCGACGGTAAGCCGATTGCCGGGGTCGAGGAACTGCCTGCGCCCCAGGGTGCCGCCTATGGCGACTGGACCGCAGAGACCCAGCCGCACAGCACCGAGATGCCGGGCTTTGGCACCAAAGCGCTGACCGAGGCCGATATGTGGGGCGTCAGCTTCATCGATCAGCTGTCCTGCCGTATCGCGTTCAAAGAGCTGAACTATCAGGGCGAATTCACCGCCCCGCAGCTGGAGCCGACGCTGATCTATCCGGGCTATTACGGTGGCTTCAACTGGGGATCCGCCGCGCTGGACAAGCGCTCGGGCTATCTGTTTGTCAATGACATCCGCATGCCGCAGGTGGTGACTTTGCGCCCGGCGGAAGGGGTTGATTTCGACAGCCTCGTTTCGGGTCACGGGGTCGGCTCGACCTATCCGATGATCGGCACGCCCTTTGTGATCGACCATGCGGCCTTCAACTCGCCCCTGGGTCTGCCCTGCAATGCGCCGCCATGGGGTGTGTTCGGCGCGGTTGACCTGAAGACCAAATCGCTGGTCTGGGAGCGTCCTGCAGGCACGGTGGAAGATGTGGTTGTCGGCGGTATCCGCGCCGGGCTGCCGGTGCCTTTGGGCATGCCGACGCTGGGCGGCGGTGTGGTGACGGCCTCGGGTCTGGTTTTCTATGCCGGAACCCAGGACTTCTATCTGCGCGCGATGGATATCGAGACGGGTGAAGAGGTCTGGAAAGGCCGTCTGCCGGTCGGTGCCCAGGCCACGCCGATGAGCTATGTCTCGCCGGAAACGGGCAAGCAATATGTGGTGATCGTGGCAGGGGGCGCACGTCAGTCGCCCGTGCGCGGTGACTACGTGATCGCCTATGCGCTGCCCGACAAGGGGTGATGGGGTCACTCCCTATCTGGTGAAATGAATTGGGGCCGCCCGCATTCTGCGTGGCGGCCCCGATCTTGTCTGGCGGTTTTTGTCTGGCGGATGCGTTCAGGCCGGGAAATTCGCGTCATAGGCGGCGACCAGGGCGCGGGCTTTGCGGCGGATCTCATCCGCGCTGTCGCCGGGGCGATAGACGGCGGTGCCCATGCCGAAAGTGGTGACGCCCGCGCGCAGGTAATCGGCCATATTCTCTGGCGTGACACCGCCGACCGCGCCGACCACCGTGCCTTTGGGCAGAACAGCCATCAGCGCCTGGATGCCCGCAGGCCCCATCAGCGAGGCGGGGAAGAATTTCAACCCGGCCGCGCCCGCGTCCAGCGCGTCAAAAGCCTCGGTCGGGGTCAGAACGCCAGGCATCGTCACCATCCCGCGGGCGACCGCATGGCGGATCACGGCGGGGCGCATATTCGGACTGACCATCAGCCGCCCGCCCTGATCGGCTACCTGATCGACATGCGCGACGCTTAGCATGGTGCCGCCGCCGATCAGCGCTCGGTCGCCAAAACCGCGCACCATCCGGCCGATGCTTTGCAGCGGATCGGGCGAGTTCAGCGGCACCTCCAGCGCCTCGAACCCCTCTTCGATCAGGATTTCGGCGGCGGTTTCGGCCTCAGATGGGGTGATGCCGCGCAAAATGGCGACAAGGCCGCGTTTCAGACCTGGCCAGCGGGTCGGATCAGACATCTTAAAGGCTCCAGATTTCTTTCGCGGCGCAGAGCAGCCCGGCTTTGGTCGCGGTTTCCGCATCGGCAAGGCGCGGCTGATGCCCGGCACGGATCAGGCCCGCGTGGTAAAGCGCGCCCAGCCCCTCCTGGCCCAAAAGCGTGACGCCGTCGCCGGTGATTTTTGGGGCCATGCGGGCGATCTCGGCCCCGATCAGCAGCCCAGACAGCCGCGCCTGGGCGGCGACGGGGGTGCTATAGCCCAAAAGCCCGGCGGCGCGGATCGGGAACAGCGCCTCAGACAGGATCGCCGGATCGGCCAGTGCCTGATCCAGCGCGGCCAGGAAGTCGGGATCCTCGGGGCTGACATGGCCCCCTTCGGGCATCACAAAGCGCAGGACGCTTTGATTGGCCAGCAGGCTGAACAGCTCGCCCGTCATGAAGCTTTGAAATCCGGTGATTGCCGTGCCGCTTAGGCTGGCCCATTTGCAATGGGTGCCGGGCATGCAGATCAGTCCCTGATGGCCCAAAAGCATCAGGCCCAGCAGCTGGGTTTCCTCGCCGCGCATCACATCGGGCGCGGCGGGGTCGGGGTTTGAAACCCCGGGCAGAATGCGGATATCGCGGCCAAGCACCGGACCCTGTGCCAGCCGCAGCGCACCTGCGGCGAGGGCAGAAACCGGGGCGGGCAGGGGGACATAGGGAACCTCGGCCCAGCCCGACCGTGCGCCCGCCATGCCGCAGATCAGCACCGGCCAGTCGCCCGGCGCATTGACCTTTGCCAGATGCGTCATCAGCACCGGGGCAAAGCCCGTCTGCTGACATTGCGCCATGCCCTCGGCCCCGCGCGAGCTGGCCGTGGTCTCGCCCCTGGCATTGATCAGCCAGAGGCGGAAGGACGATGTGCCCCAGTCGACCGCGATGAAACCGCTCATGTTTCAGCCGCGCCAAAGGTGCCACGGCGTTCCAGCGCGGCGCCCGATGCGTCGAACAGGTGGCAGTCGGCCGCGTTGAAAGAGACGCTGACATCGGTATCGGCATCCAGTTTCTGATCACCGGGCAGCACGATGCAAAAGCCCGTCTCGCTGTCTTTCAGCGTCGCATAGGCGATGGTCTGCTGGCCGAGATGCTCGACCACGCCGGGGGTGACGGCAAGCGACATCTCACCACCGGAAAGCCGCAGATGCTCGGGGCGGATGCCAAGGCTGAGGGTCTGGCCCACCGCATTTGCCGGCGCATGCACCGGGATCGTCACCGCCTGGCCCTGCCAGTCGATCACCGCGCCCTGATCGGTGACGGCCTTGCAGGTGACGGGCAGGAAGTTCATCCGGGGATTGCCTATAAAGCCCGCAACAAAGGTGTTTTGCGGCTTGTGATACAGTTCAAGGGGCGCGCCGACCTGCGAGATATAGCCGCCGTTCAGCACCACGATTCGGTCGGCCATGGTCATGGCCTCGACCTGGTCATGGGTGACATAGATCATCGTCGCGCCCAGCTGCTTGTGCAGGCGGGTCAGCTCGATGCGCATATCGGCGCGAAGGGCGGCGTCGAGGTTCGAGAGCGGCTCGTCGAAGAGGAAGATCCCGGGTTCGCGCACGATGGCGCGGCCAATGGCGACGCGCTGGCGCTGGCCGCCCGACAGCTGGCCCGGCTTTTGCTGCAGGCGCTGATCGAGGTGCAGGATCTTTGCCGCCGCCGTGACTTTCTCGCGGATCACCGCTTCGGGGGCTTTCTCGACGCGCAGCGGGAAGGCGATGTTTTCATAGACCGACATATGCGGGTAAAGCGCATAGCTCTGGAACACCATGGCGATGCCGCGCTCGACCGGGGGCAGGTCATTGACGCGCTTGTCATCGATCACGATATCGCCCGCGCTGGTATGTTCCAGCCCGGCAATCATCCGCAAAAGCGTGGATTTCCCGCAGCCCGAGGGGCCGACAAAGACGACAAACTCGCCCTCGGTCACATCCAGATTGACCCCTTTGACGACCTCGATCGGGCCGAAGGTCTTTACCACGTTTTTCAGAGACAACTGGCCCAAGGGCTAAATCCTTTTCAACTCTGGCAAATCACGGCGGCAACCATTGGCTGCCGCCGTGAGGGCTTTTGCGGCCGGGGAGGTGCGGCCGCAAAAGTCGCTTACTTATACTCTTCCAGCGCGCCGGCGGCTTTGGTCAGCGCGGCCTGCGGCTCGGCCTTGCCGGTCACCACCGATTGCACCATCTCGATCATCACGTTCTGGAAGCCTTTATAGTCGGTGAACAAAGGCTCTGGCCCGCCGAATTCGATCCCGTCGACAAAGGGCTTCCAATAGGACGCAGCCGCGATCATCGCGTCAACGGCGGGGCTGGGGCGCAGCGGCGTCAGACCGGCGGCACCACCTGCCTCATATTCTTCCTGCACCTTGGGCGAGGTGATGAATCTTGCGAATTCAATCGTCTTGTCCTCAACGCCCGAACCTTTGAACACCGCAAGGCTGTCGGTGATCAGCAGCGTGCCCTTGCCCTTGGCCGAGGGCCCCAGCGGCAGATCTGCGACGCCCCAGTCAACCTTGGTGTCAGCCAGCAGGAAGGCCGCGCCGACCGAGGCCTGGATCATGCCGACCTGACCATCAAGGAAGATCGCCCGGATCTCGTTTTGCTCATAGGCGGTTGCACCCTCGACGGACCAGGGCGTGATGTCCTTATAGGCCTGAAGCGCGGCCAGAACATCGGGGTTGTCGATGGTTACATTGCCTTCGGCGTCAATGATCTGGCCATTGTTGGTGTAAACCCAGTGCAGGAACTGGTGCACGGTATTGTCGAAGGTTTTCGCGGGAAGGCCGTAACCTGCCTTGCCGGTCTTTTCCTTGATGATTTTGGCGTATTCGATTTCCTCGGCCCAGGTGGTCGGGGGCTTTTCGGGGTCAAGGCCAGCCTCTTTGAAAAGGCCCTTGTTCCAGTAAAGCGCCTTGGTCGAAAAGGCGATCGGCACGCCCCATTGGGTGCCGTCAAAGGTGACGGTGTCAACGATATGCGGGTAATAGGCGGCTTTTTCTTCATCCGTCATCGGCACTTCGACGATCAGATCGTTCAGCGCAAATTCCTTCAGCGTGCGCGAGCCAACATAGGCCATCGAGGCGGGCGAGCCTGCGGCTGCAAGCGTGGTTGCCTTGTCCTGGCACTGACCCCAGCCGACGACCTCTGGCTTGACAGTCCAGCCCTCATTGGCGGCTTCCCACTCCTTGATGAATTTCTCATGGACCGGGTCCATTTTGTCGCCGCAATAGATCCAGCTGATTTCCTCAGCCAGGGCGGGCAGGGCGGTTGTGGTGGCAAGCACCGCGCCGAGCAGGCTTTTCTTAATCAGATTGGTCACGTCACATACTCCCGGTTGTGATGGTTAATTATTGTTGCATCCGCTATTTCACCGCGCCGGCTGTCAGCCCGCCGACAAGGTATCTTTGCAGGAAGAAGATAATGACCAGTGCCGGGGCGATGCCCACGAAAGCGGCGGCCATCAGCTCGTTCCAGACCACGTCCTGCTTGCCGAAGAAGGCGTAAAGGCCAATCGGCAGCGGCATATATTCGGTCTTGGAGTTAAAGGTCAGCGCGAAGATGAATTGCTGAGAATAGGCGCCGATGAAGGTCACAATCGCCACCACGATGATGCCCGGGCTGGCAATCGGCAGGATCACCCGGCGGAAGGTGTAGAACTGGCTGGCGCCATCGGTATAGGCGGCCTCGTTCAGCTCTGTCGGGATGCGCATCATATAAGTGCGCAAAAGCCAGATCGCCGAAGGGATCAGGAAGGCAGCCCCCGGCACGATCATCGCCCAATAGGTGTTCAGCATGCCAAGTGTGCGCATCAGCCGGAACAGAGGGATCAGCAGCACCGCGCCCGAAAACATCGAGACCGCCAGAAAGCCGCCCAGCACCAGCCCCATGCCGCGGAAATCAAACCGCGCAAAGGCATAGGCGGCGGGCACCACCAGCAAAAGCACGATCACCGTGGCGACGGTCGAGATCAGGAAAGAGTTGAACACATACCAGGCAAAGCCGGGCACCCGCTCCCACATGGTGAAATAGGCGTCAAAGCTGCCATTCTCGGGCCAGAAGCTGTAGGGCGTCGAGAAAAGCTCGGCCAGCGGTTTCAGGCTGACCAGGAAGCCCTCGATAAAGGGGGCCAGCATGAAGAACAGGAAGACGAAGATCCCGGCATAGATGGCGATCACTTCCCACCAGCGGTAGCGGTCGATCATCGGCGTATTGTCGTTGTGAAACAGTGCCATGATTACTCCTTCCCGCCCATATTCTGCAGCTTACGCGTCACCCGGAAATAGGCCAGGCAGAAAAGCGACAGGAAGATACAGATCACCACCGCACGCGCAGCGCCTTCGCCGTATTTCTTGGATCCGATGGCGGTCTGATAGGTGTCGATGATCATCGTCGTGGTCGAGCCCGATGGCCCGCCCTGCGTCAGGATCCAGATGATATCGAAAGAGTTGAAGGTGGCGATCAGCGACAGCATCGACATGGTGACCACGGCGGGCATCATCAAAGGCAGGGTGATGCGGCGGAACCGGGTCCAGCGGCTGGCACCATCGGCCCAGGCGGCCTCATATAGGTCTTTCGGGATCGACTGGATCGCGGCCAGGAAATAGATCGTCACCATCGGCACGCCGATCCAGACGTCGGTGACAATCGTTGCCCAATAGGCGGTATGGCCATAGGCGAGGAAGGCGACCGGCCCATCGGTGATGCCAAAGCGCTGCAAGAGGCCAGAGATCATCCCGAACTGGCCGTTATACATCCAGCCCCACATGAAAATGCCAATCGCCATCGGCACGATCCAGGGCGGCATGGTCAGGATGCGGAACACATGGCGGCCCGGCACGGCGGCATTCAGAAGCACGGCCCCGAATGTGCCGATGATCATCTTCAGCGCCACCGAGAAGAAGGTCCAGGTGAAGGTGCGCCAGATCACGCCCGCGAAAGTCTCGTTGAAAATCTTTTCATAATTCGCGGTGCCGACGTAATTCGTCACCTTGCGCAGGCTGGCGTCGGTAAAGGACAGGCGGAAGGTCTCAACCAGCGGCCAGGCGACGATCACCAGCACATAGATTATCGCAGGCGCCAGCAGCGCCCAGGCAAAGAACAGCGAAGAGCGTGAATTGATCATGCGGCCCCCTTGCGGGTCAGCGCCTCGTCATAGCGGTCCCAGATCGGGCGCAGATCGACCACCTGGCGGGAATGGCGCGCCTGATCCATCGAAAGCGCCAGGACGCCTGCCTCAAGCGCGTCGAGCGTCGAGACCGGCAGCGCCGCACCTTTGGTGACATTGGCGACAATGCCTGCGGCCATTTCCTCATCCGCGCCGTAGTGCTGCGAAAGGGCGGTGGCCTTATACTCGCGGTCGATCACCCGCTCTTCGGTCAGGGCGTCGGTCACGCGGAAAAAGCCGCGAATGAAATCGCCCTCGGCCTGGGCGCGGGTGCCAAAGGCGGCAAAGCGGCGGAACTGATCGGGGGCGTTCAGATTGGTGTGGAAGTTCATCCCCACGCCATTCGCATATTCCACAATCGCCACCTGATAGTCGATGATATCGCCGTCAGAATCGAAAACCTTGTCCGAGCCATTCCAGCCCGAAGGTTTCTTATGAAAGACTGACATATCGTTAACGCCATAGCTGCGCGGGTCATTGGCGGGGATAAAGGTCTTGCGCCCGCCGAAAGAGGCCACACGCTCAGGCCGCGCCTGGATCAGACCGTTGTAAAGGTCGAGATCATGGCAGCATTTTTCCAGCATGAAGCTGCCGGACCATTTCTCATAGCGCCGCCAGTCACGCATGAAAAACGCGCCGTGATAGGGGTAGATATGCTCGGCCGCCTCAATCGAGACGATATTCCCCAGCGTGCCCGCATCGCGTGCGGCCAGCAGGTCGCGGTACAGCGGCGCATAGCGCAGCACGAGGCCGACCGAGAGGTTCTCATGGCCGTATTTCGCCAGCAACTGCGCCAGCGCATAGGTGTCCTCAATCGAAGAGACGATAGGTTTTTCTGAGAAAACCTTCACCCCCGCTTCCAGGCCCAGACGGATATGCCCGAGGTGGAAATGGTTCGGCGAGCCGATCATCAAAAGGTCAAAACCGCCCGCTTTGATCAGCGCCTCGGGGCTGTCATGGCTGATACCGGCGGGGATATTGTGCTCTTGCAAAGTCGCCATGCCAGCGGGCGCGGGATCGTAATAGCCTACGATCTCAAAATCCGGGTCCATTTCCCGAAACACATGGCCAAGATAGCCGAGACGATAGCCCAGGCCGATTATAGCGACTCGCATTCCACACTCCCTGTGGAGAAATTCTTTTTCTGGATCATGGGATCTGGCAGGGTGCCCGTCAATATAATTTCATCATTTTCTGAAAAATGTGTAATTCGTTTTCACGTGCTGCCTGTGCTCTGCGCATCGTCGCGCCGATGGCGCAGCAAAGGCGGGCCATTTGTCGGAAAGAATGCACGGTCTGCGGCCAGGCGACGTGTTTCGCCTTCGGCTCGGGCGGCGCGTTTTCGCCTTCGGCTCGGGCGGCCTGTTTCCGCCTTCGGCTCAGGCGGCGCGTTTTCGCCTTTGGTTCAGGCCAAGCACGGCCGCGCCCACCAGACCCGGCTCGATTGCGCATTGTGCGGGCACGATCAGCGGGCGGTCATAATGCTGCAGGATGCGCGCGCGCACGGCATGGTCAAGCGCGGCGATCAGCGGGCGCGCGTTCGACAGCCCGCCGCCCACTGCCATGATTCCAGCCCCCAGCATATTTTGCACCATGGCCAGCGGCCCGGCCATCAGCTCCAGCCAGATTTCAATCGTGCGGCTGGCCGAGGCCTGGCCATCCTGCCAAAGCGCGACGATTTCCTCAGAGCTGGCGGTGGCGCAGGGGTTCAGGATGGCATGCAACCGCTCCATCCCGCGGGCCGAGCAGATCGCGTCCAGGCATCCCACCTGGCCGCAGCCGCAGGGAATGGCGGGCAGCACGGTCTCGCCGATGATGCGCTGTGCAACCGGGCCGTGACCCCATTCCCCCGCGAACCCGCCCGAGGCATTGATCAGCTCGCCGCGCACCACGACGCCGCCACCGACCCCGGTGCCGATGATGATGCCAAAGACCACCGCATGGCCCGCGCCCGCGCCCAGCGTCGCCTCGGCCAGGGCAAAGCAATCGGCGTCATTTCCGAGGATCACCGGCAGGCCAAGAGCGGTCTCAAGCGTGGATTGCAGATGCAGCCCGGTCAGGCAGGGGATATTGGCGACGGTGGCAAGGCCGGTTTCAGGGTCGATCACCCCGGCGATGGAAAAGGCCAGCCCCTCTGGCGGGGTCGAGGCGTTTTCAATCGCCGCCCGCAGGACCGCAATGAAGGCGGCAAGGTCATGGCCGGGCGTGGGCACCCGCCCGCCGGGGCGGATGTCATCTTGCGCAAAGGCCTCGGCCGTTTTGATCGCGGTGCCGCCGATGTCGAAACAAAGGATCAAGGGTTTCTCCAGAGGGTCTGAGGGGCGGGCTTTGGGTTGCGATGCCGATTAAATGGGGGCCAATTATGCCGATTATACAGCGTCAGCCGGGATCTGCGACAATGGGTTTGCCGGAAATCCATGTGCCTTTGGGCTGCAGCCGGTCATTGAGGCTGATGAAATCGGCCCGCGCACCGGGGCGCAGATGGCCGCGATCACTTAGGCCCATTGCCGCAGCGGGGTGGGCCGAGGCCAGGCGCAGAGATTGCTCCAGCGGCAGGCCCAGCTGCTGGTAGCAATAGCGCACCGCGTCGATCAGCGCGATATCCGCGCCCGCAAGCGTGCCGTCCTGCAGCGTCAGCCGCCCGCCCTGGCGAAAGATCTGCCGCCCGTTCAGCATGAATCCGGTCTGATCGCTGCCAATCGTCGACATCGCATCCGAGACAAGGAAGATGCCGCCATCCGCCTGCCCGGCCCTGGCCGCGATGGCCACCCGCAGCGAGGCATCGGCGACGTGAAAGCCATCGGCGATCAGCCCGGCCCAGATCTGCGGGCTGTCCAGCCCGGCCCCGACCAGCCCGGGTGCGCGGTGGCCTAGCTGGCTCATGGCGTTGTAGAGATGGGTGACCATGCGGGCCCCGGCGGCGATCCACTCACGGGCGGTCTGCCAGTCGCAATCGCTGTGGCCCAATGAGACGCAGATCCCCGCCGCTGTCAGATCCTCGACCTGGGCGGGGGTGGTGGATTCGGGGGCCAGCGTCACGATCAGGCGCGGCAGTTCGGCTGCGGCCATGATCAGCACCGCCTGATCCTCGCAATCCATCGGGCGGATCAGGGCGGGGTCATGGGTGCCCTTGCGGGCCAGCGACAGATGCGGGCCTTCCAGATGCAGGCCCAGAAAGCCGGGCGCAGAACGGCTGGCGGCCCCGGCACTGATCGCGGCCTGGGTGACCTCGGGGCGGTCGGTGATCAGGGTGACCATGGTCGCGGTGGTGCCAAAGCGGGCATGGGCGGCGCAGATCGCGGCGATCCCCTCTGGTGTGGGGTCATTGTTGAAAAGCACGCCGCCGCCGCCATTGACCTGCAGATCGATCAGCCCGGGCGCGACAAAGCCGTCAAGGCGCGGGCCCTGCGGTGCCTCGGCTGAGGGGGTGATCGCGGTGATCATGCCGTTTTGCACGACAAGGGCCGCGTCATGGTGCCAGCTGTCACCGTCAAAGATACGCGCGGCGTGAAAGGCGGTGGCGGTCATCGGCATTTACCAGACCGTGCCGCGTGCGGCGAGTTTCTCGACCCGCGTCACCCGGCCCGCGCGGTGAAAGACCATGCGGTCAAAGAGGTTTGAGACCACGCAGGTATGGTTTGGCACCACGCGCACCAGATCACCCACCCCTGGCCCCACTCCTGGCCCCGGCGCGGTGCAGGCGCTGAGGTCAACCACCGCATGCTCCTCAGACAGCGCGGTGATGCGGGCGCCCGGCAGCCCCTCGATCTCGCCGAAATCCGTGAAGCCCAGCAGATCCGAGGTCAGCGCCTTAGAGCCGCAATCCAGCACCGCACGATCCGCCGTCGGGCGCGAAACCACGGTGGCCAGCACATGCATCGCCAGATCCTCTGGCCCGCATTCGCCCGCGCGCACCATCGAGCGGTCATTGTAGATATAGGTCCCGGCCCGATGCTCGGTCGCCGAGGGCACCAGATGCGCCTTCCACAGATCGGGCGAGCCGCCATTGGTGCGGATCGGGCAGGGGATACCGGCCTCAGCCAGCAGCGCCATGCTCTCTTGCAGGAACGTCTCGACCCGGGCCGCACCACCAGGGGCCGGATAGGTCATCAGCCCGCCAAAGCGCAGCCCGCTTGCGGCAGTGATCTGCTGGGCCAAAACCAGCGCCTCTGCCGGGCTTTGCACCCCGCAGCGCCCGCCGCCGGTGTCGCATTCGACCAGCACGCTGAGGGGTTTTTGCCCCGCGAAAACCGCCGCCAGCCCGGCAATCGTCACCGCTGAATCGGCCGTCACCGCCAGCCGCGCCACGCGTTTGTTCAGCGAGACCAGCCGCATCAGCCGCGCGACACCAAGGATGTTATAGGTGATCAGAATATCGTCGAAGCCCGCATCGGCAAAAGCCTCGGCCTCGGTCAGTTTCTGGCAATTGATGCCAACCGCGCCTGCCTCGATCTGCTGATGGGCGATGGCGGCAATCTTGTGGGTCTTGATATGGGGGCGGAAATTCAGCCCGTGCTC
This sequence comes from Pseudogemmobacter hezensis, assembly GCF_013155295.1. Classification (GTDB taxonomy): domain Bacteria; phylum Pseudomonadota; class Alphaproteobacteria; order Rhodobacterales; family Rhodobacteraceae; genus Pseudogemmobacter; species Pseudogemmobacter hezensis. Next base: position 45,520 of record NZ_JABJXT010000010.1, read on the forward strand.
TGTCATATAGCTTTGAGCGCGGGCGATATTCGCGGCCAGCCGATCCTCATCGATCACCGGAATGGGCGTGGCCAGATCCTCCAGCCGGGTGCCGGCTTTGGGCCAGGGAAAGTCCTCGGAACCGGGGGCGCTCATATCGTGTCTCCGAACGGGTTTTCGATGCGCGGCCAGATGTCCTTGCGCACCAGGCGATAGGGATTGGTCGCCGGATTGTTGGGATAGGGCTTTCCGGCGCTGCAATAAAGCACCTCTGACGCGATGGGCGCGAAAGCTGCATAGAAGTGATTGGTCGATTTGATCACCAGGATCTTTTGCGCCAGCGGGTCAATCCCAAGCGCGGAGAAAAGCGAGGGATCATAGCTTTGCACGCGCACCGTGTTCAGGATCACCTCGATCCCGGTCTCATTGCCATGCGCATCCAGCAAGGCGATCCGCGCCGCCGGGCCGAAAAGCGCGATGCTTTCGCCGAAGTGCATCTCGGCCCCCGCATTCAGGCGCACGACACGCACCATCGCGTCGCAGGGCTCACCTGTCTCGGGGGCTGATTTCGCGCCAAAACGCAGCGGCATCTCGGCCCCTTCGCCGGCGACAAAGCACAGCTGCACCGCGATCGGATCCCAGATCGTGCCGACAGCCACGCCTTTGGCGCCGCGTGCGATCAGCTCTTTCAGCACGACCGTCGCATCCCCCGCCGTGCCGCCGCCCGGATTGTCCCACATATCGGCGATGACGACGGGCCAGGCGGTGGCGGCCATGGCCCGGGTGGCGGCCTCTTGCTCGTTTATCTGCGGCATCATATGGCGGCCGCGATTGGCGAAAAGCGCGCGACCGAACTCCTCGGCCAGGGCCGCGCCATGGGCGGCGTCATCATCGGTGACCGCGACCATTTTCGTGCCCATCTCAGGCACGTCACCCGCCATGAAACCATGGATCGCCGAGAGCGACAGCAGTTTCGGATCGCTGGCCTCCAGCGCCATCATACGGTCGACGAAACTGCGCATCGGCTCGCGTGAGGTGGGGAAGACGTCGATCATCCGGCAGTCGAATACCGAGGTGACGGGCCTGACCCGCCCCTCAAGCGTGTCAACCGCGATGCGCCAGAGATCCTCGGCCCGGTCAACGAAATCGGTATGGGGGAATTCCTTGAAGGCGACGAAGAAATCCAGCGCTGCCACCCGCTGTGCGGTCAGATGGCTGTGCGGGTCCATTTCCGCGCAAAAGAGCACATCGGGCCCGATCATCTGCCGGATCCGGGTCAGGAAATCGCCCTCGGGGTCCAGATAGCCCTGCGCGACCATCGCGCCATGCAGGCCCAGCACCACCGCATCAACGGGCAGCGCATCCGCCAGCTGGGCAAGGATTTCATCGCGCAGCCCCTCATAGGCCCCGCGTGAGATCAGGCCCGCCGGGTCCGCCCAGGCGGCGGTGCCCTCAATCAGCTGCCAGCCCTTTTCGGCGCAGACGCGGCGCCCGACCGTGATCGGCGCGGTGCAAAGCGTCGGCGTCACCGGGTGCTGGCCGGGGGGGGCATAAAGCGAATCCTCAAACCCTTTGCGGTCGATCACGATGGGCGAAAACGTATTCGTCTCGGTCGCAAGCGCCGCCGTGAAGATCCGTTTGGGGGCATCAGAGGACATGATCACTCCTTAATATAGGGCAGATAGCCCACAAAGCCCGCGATCTTCCACTGGCCATTTTCGCGGCGGCAGATGTAAAGCGTCTGCCAGTTCATCCGGTCGCTGCTGCCATCGGCTTTGGGCAGATGGCCGTCGAATTTCTTGCGCACGAGGGCCGCGTCGCCGGTGATCTCAATCTCTTCCAGCCGGGTTGCGGCATAGATATGCGGGCGCGGATCGCCTGCGAATTTGCCCGCCGCCTTGTCGGCCAGATAGCACTTTGCATCGGCCAGCCAGCTGTCGCGATAGGCCCCGATCGTGGGGAAGGCAAAGGTATAGCCCTGCGGGTCGGGCTGATGATTGCCCGAGATCCCGGTGAAATTCCCTGCGGTGAAATCGCCCGCGACCATCCCCCAGTTGGCGCTGGCCCAGGCGTCGATGTCGCGCGGGACCAGCATTTCCCAGATCGCGCGGCGGTCGGGGTCATCTGCGGGGAAGGGGTTCACGAATGGGTCGCGCTTTGCCGTCACTTTAGCCGTCATTTGGGCTGTCCCATGAAAATAATTTCAGCTTGATCGCTTATTATCTGGAATAATCGGAAAGATCATGGCTAAATGTCAAGGCAGAACGAAAATGAATTTCGGATTTCAGCGGATGCATGATCAGGCTCTTGACCGGGATTGCAGGACAGGTTTCCTGACCTGTGCAGCTGCCCCGGCCCAGGGGTGCCGAGGGAGATCCGCATGACTGCCATCACTGAAACCACCGCCCAGACCCCCACCGAGCTGATCGCGGCGCTGAGCGACGAAGAGGGGCGGCTTTCGGCGCTGGAAAAGCGGCTGGCAGAGCTGGTTCTCTCGGATATGACCTATGCCACCAATGCGTCGATCACCGAGATCGCGGCGAAGGCCGGGGTCTCGCCGCCGACGGTGACGCGCTTTTGCCGTCGTCTGGGGTGCTCCAGCTTTTCGGATTTCAAGGTGCAGCTGGCGCGTTCGACCTATGTCGGCCTGCGCTATCTGAAGCCCGAATCGGTGACATCGACCGCCGCCGAGGTGGCCGAGGACATCGTGACCAAGGCGCAGAACGCGCTGTTTGAGATGCATCGCAACCTGGATCTGGACGCGGTCGAGCGTGCCGTCGCGCTGATCGCAAAGGCGGAAATGGTGCATGCCTTCGGCTCTGGCGGCAATTCGGCGATGATCGCCAATGAGCTGCAAAACCGTCTGTTCCGGCTGGGGATCCGTATCTCGGCCTCGAATGATCACGGCATGCATCTGATGCTGTCGGCGGCGGCAGAGCCGGGAACGGTGGTGTTCGGATCCTCTTTCACCGGCCGCAATCACGAGCTGGCCCGCTGTTTCGGCCTGCTGCGGGCGCGGGGGATCCCGACGATTGCGTTGACGCAAAGCGGCACCCCGGTGGCCGAGGCGGCCGATGTGGTGATCGCGGTCGATCTGCCCGAGGGGCGCAATATCTTCCGCGCCACCTCGACCCGTTTCGCCTTTCTGGCGGCGCTCGATATTCTGGCGAACCTGGTGGCCTATGCGGATAAGCCGCGCTCGGCCCGGGTTCTGCGCGGCATCAAGGAACAGCTGATCCGTCACCGGGATGGCGACGACCGCCAGGTGCTGGGCGACTGAGTTCGGCCCGGGGGCGAAGGCGGCCGCCCTGGGGTTCTGGTTTTCGTGCCGCGAGGGACAGGCTGGATCATGGCTTTGGAAGCGCGCACAGAGTTGCCGAGACTTGCGATTATCACGGGGGCGGCGGGCGATATTGGCCGCGCCATTGCCGCGCGGCTGCGCCGGGATCACGACATTGTCCTGATGGCGGATCTGGATCTGGCGGCGGTGACGCGGGCGGCGCATGCGCTTGGCGATGCTTTCGTGCCGCATCAGACCGATGTGACCGATCCGCACAGCTGCCAGGCCCTGGCCGAGCGTGCCGATGAGCTGGGCAGCCTGTCAACGCTGGTCAATAACGCGGGGGCAGCGCGGGCACCGGGCCTGCAATCGACCACCCTGACCGATTGGCAAAGCGACCGGGCGCTGAACCTGGACGCGGCCTTCCACAGCTTTCACGCGCTGGCGCCGCAGCTGATTGCGGGCAAGGGCTCGGTCATCAATATCGCCTCGGTCAATGGGATGGGCGTCTATGGCCACCCGGCCTATTCGGCCGCGAAAGCAGGGATGATCCATCTGACGCGGATGATTGCGGTGGAATATGGCCGCCACGGCGTGCGGGCGAATGTGGTGGCACCGGGCACCGTGCGCACCCAGGCCTGGGAGGCGCGGGCGCAGCAAAACCCCGATGTCTTCCGTGAGGCGGCAAAGCATTACCCGCTGGGCCGGATCGTGCGCCCCGAGGATGTCGCCGAGGCGGTGGGCTTTCTGGCCTCGCCCCTGGCGGCAGCGATTACCGGGGTTTGCCTGCCTGTCGATTGCGGTCTGACCGCCGGGCAGCCGGCGCTTGCCCGCACCTTCAGCCAATCCGATGACTGGTAAGGCCCGATCATGCTGTTTTTGGAAAACACCTGGGCCGCAGAGCCGCATCCGGCAGGCACATGGATCCTGCGGCTGAGCAATCTCGCTGACGAAGGCCTTGCGGGCTTTACCCTTTCTGTCACCTCGATCACCCGCGTGCTGGAAGATCATGTGATCCAGGGCGGGCGTCTGCTGACCCGCCACGCGAATTTCCACGAATTCGCGCCGCCCGAGGGCTTTACCCTCGCGCCGGGGCAGGCCTGGGAAATGCAGATCGAGGGGCTGAACCGCTCGCCCTTCCACCGCAATGACGCGGCAAAGACGGCCTGGGTGACACAGGCAGACGGGCAGCATATCGCGGTCCAGGTTGGCGATCTGATGCAGGGATCTGCGCCCCCTGGCCTGCCGCCGCCGCGCCTGCCCGAGGGGCGGCTGACGCTGCCTTTCGCGCTGATCCCCTGGCCGAATGAAATAGAGGCGGTGCCCGGCCCCGCGCCTGTTTTGCTGCATCTGGACCCGGCCAGCAGCCTTGCCGACAAGCGCCTCGCGCTGTCGGTCGATGCGCTGCATGCGCGGCTTTACCCGGCGGCGCGGCGGGTGATCCAGCTGTCACCTGCGCCCGGCTCGCGTGGGCTGGCCTTTGAATACAGCGCCGCGATCCCGGTTGAGGGGTTCCGGCTGGATTTCGGCCCGACGATCACGCTTTCCGCCAGTTCCGAGGCGGGCCGCCGCTATGGGCTGATCGCGCTGGCGCAGATGCTGCACGGGGCCTTTGCGGATCCGAAGTTCCTGTTCCCGGCCACGGGATATATCCAGGATGCGCCGCGCTATGGCTGGCGCGGCTGTCACCTTGATTGCTCGCGTCATTTCTGGCGGTTCGATCAGGTCTGCCGGGTGGTCGATATCATGGCCTGGCAGCGGCTGAATATGTTCCACTGGCATCTGACCGATGATGAGGGCTGGCGGGCCGAGATCCGCGCCTACCCCAGCCTGACCACGGTGGGCGCGACCCGGGCCGCAGGCCTTTCGCGGATGCCACCGCAGCTGGGGGACAGTTTCGCGCCGGTCAGCGGCTTTTACAGCCAGGATCAGATGCGGGCGCTGGTCGCCCATGCGGGCGGCCTTGGCGTTGAGGTCATGCCCGAGATCGAGACCCCAGGCCATGCCATCTGCATCACCGCCGCCTTGCCCCATCTGGTGGACCCGGATGAGCCTGCGGAAAGCTATCACCCGGTTCAGGGTTTCCCGAACAACAGCTGGAACCCCGGTGTCCCGGAAACCTTCACCGTTCTGGAAACCATCATCGACGAGCTGTGCGAGATCTTCCCCTCGCGCTGGTTCCATATCGGCGGCGATGAGGTGGCGCGGAATGCCTGGCTGGAAAGCCCCCGTGCCCGGGTGCTGATGCAGCGTGAGGGTCTGGCAGGCACATTCGAGCTGCAAAGCTGGTTTCTGAACCGGATCAAGGCCTTGCTGGATGCGCGCGGCAAGGTGCTGGTCGGCTGGAATGAGGTCGCGCATGGCGGCGGCGTGTCGCCCGAGGGCACGCTGCTGATGGCCTGGGAAAAGCCTGAGGTCGGTATCGCGCTGGCGCGTGAGGGCTATGATGTGGTGATGACGCCGGGCCAGGCCTATTACCTCGACATGGTGCAGGGGCCTGACTGGCTGGAAAATGGCGCGGGCTGGGCCGGGCCTGTCACGCCCGAACAAAGCTACACTTACGAGGCCGCAGGCGAGTTCCCCGCCGACCTCGCCCATCATATGAAAGGCGTCCAGGCCTGCATCTGGTGCGAGCATTTTACCACCGACGCCTGGTTCAATGACCTTGTCTTCCCGCGTTTGCTGGCGGTGGCCGAGGCCGCCTGGACCAATGCCGGGCATAAAGACTGGCAGCGTTTTGCCGCTCAGGCCCGGCTGCATCCGCTGCTGTAAGGGGCAATCATGCGCATCGCTGTTGGCGGGATCCATACCGAATGCTCGACCTCTTCCCCCGTTCTGATGGGGGAAGAGGATTTCCGCATCCTGCGCGGGGATGATCTGACCGCGCATGAGTATTTCGCCTTTCTCAGCCGTTACCCGGTTGAAATCGCACCCCTGTTGCATGCCCGCGCGGTGCCGGGTGGCCCGGTCGCGGCGCAGACCTATCAGGCGCTGAAGGCAGAGTTTCTGGCGCGGCTGCAGGCGGCGATGCCCTTCGACGCGGTCTATCTGGCCATGCATGGCGCAATGAAGGTTGAAGGGATGCAGGATGCCGAGGGCGACTGGATCAGCGCCCTGCGCGAGGTGGTCGGCCCGGATATGCTGATTGCGACCAGCTATGATCTGCACGGCAATGTCTCGGCCAGGGTGGTCGATCAGATCGACATTTTCGCAGCCTATCGCACCGCCCCCCATATCGACACGCCCCAGACGATGGAGGCGGCGTTTGCGATGCTGCTGCAGGCGCTGGAAACGGGCCAGCGCCCCGGCGTGGTGCAGGTCACCGTGCCCCTGTTGCTGCCAGGCGAAAAATCCTCGACCGAGGATGAACCGGCCAGATCCCTTTACGCCGCCCTGCCCAGCCATGAGGGGGCGGGCGTCTGGCGGGCCGATCTGATGATCGGCTATGTCTGGGCCGATGAGCCCCGCGCTACAGCCTGCGCGATGGTGACGGGCACCGATCATCAGGCGGCATCTGCGGCGGCGGTAAAGATCGCGGCGGATTTCTGGGCGGCGCGGGATGATTTCGCCTTTGGTCCGGTGACGGGCGCGCCCGGGGCGATGCTGGATCTGGCCGCCCGCGCCACCACGCGTCCGGTGATCCTGGCCGACAGCGGCGACAATCCCACCGGGGGCGGCGTCGGCGACCGCGCCGATATCCTTGCGGCGCTGATCCGGCGCGACTGGCGTGATGCGCTGGTGGCAGGCATCACCGACCGCCCCGCGGTTGACGCCTGCTTTCAGGCAGGCCCGGGCGCGGTGCTGCCCCTGACCATCGGCGCAAGCCTTGATCCGCAAGGCGTGTCGGTTCGGGTGCAGGCCGAAGTGATCAGCCTGCATCCCGGTGCCAGCCCGCAAGAGGCGCAGGCGGTGATCCGCACCGGCAGCATCACCGTGGTTCTGGCGGCGCGGCGCAGGCCCTATCACAACCTGTCCGACTTCACGCAACTGGGGCTGGACCCGCGCGAGGTTGGGCTTTTGGTGGTGAAGTCGGGCTATCTCTCGCCCGAGCTGGCCCCGCTTGCCAATCCGAACCTGATGGCGCTGTCGGAGGGGGTGGTCTCGCAGGATATCGCGGCCCTGCCCAATCTGCACCGACCCGCTGGCACGCTTCCCTTTGCGGAGAACCGCGATTATCAGCCGCAGCCATACCTATCGCAGCGCTTTGGCGCAAAGGATTGCGGCCGCAGATGAATCCCTGGATCTCCACCCTTCGCCGCCACCGTGTCGTGCGGGCCTCGGCGCTTGCGATCTTTCTCTTTGGCTTTGCCGGGGCGGCGACGGTGCCCTATCAGGCGCTGGTCGGCATCCAGGAGCTGGGCCTTTCTGATAGCCAATATGCGCTGATTGCGCTGTGCTCGTCGATTGCCAATGTGATCCTGTCGATTGGCTTTGGCCTCTGGTCGGATCGGTTCCAAAGCTATCGCCGCCCGCTGATCTTTGTCTCTTCCTTCGGGATCTTGGGCTTTGGGATGATCTGGGCGGCCCCTTCGGCGCTGAGCTTCACCATCGCTATGATCGGGCCGCTGGCCCTGTTCTACGCCACCAATTCGATGCTGTTCGGCAATGTCCGCGCCCATATCGCGAGTTTCGATCCGGCCGAGGCTGATGTGGTCAACGCCCTGATGCGGATGATGATTTCGCTGTCATGGGTGCTGGTTCCGGGCGCGGTTGGCCTGGCGCTGGTGGGCCAGCCCAGCATGATCGGGGCCTGGGCGATTGCCGCCGTTCTGTCGGCGGCCTGCCTGTGCACGATCATCTTCGGGCTGGAGCCTGACAATCCCAGACCCCGCCCCCCTGAACTGTCGCCTGAGGCCGCCGCCATCCCCACGGGCGGCACCGGAACCTCGGCGCTGGCACCCACGGCGGGCCGGGCGGATCGGCCCGTACAGGTGCGGGCGGCGGGCGCCAGCCTCAGCGGGATCGCGCAGATCCTGCATCCGGCTATCCTGTCGAAAGTTCTGGGCGTGGCGCTGATCAGCCAGGTTTTGCATGTCAATTCCGCCGTGATGCCGCTGATCCTGACCGGGCAGGCGGCGGGTGAGGCGGATAATGTCGGGCTGATCGTCGGCATGGTTGCCGTGCTTGAGGTGATCTTCATGTTCTACTGGGCCAGCGCCACCCGCCGGATTTCGGTCGTCAAAGCGCTGATGATCACCTCGGCGCTTTATCTGGTCTATCTGGTGGCAATCGCGTTCTCGACAGCGGTCTGGCAGATCTGGGTGGCCAGCGTGGTTGCGGGCTTTGCGGCGGCGGGGATCATCTCGCTGCCGATTTCATACCTGCTGGATCTGATCTGTGACCGCCCTGGCCTTTCGGCCTCACTGATTGCGGTGAATATGTTTCTGGGCGGCGCAATCGGGGCCGGGGTTTTCGCGCTTGGCACCTGGATCGGCGGCTATCCGGCGGCCTCGGTGCTGGCCGGGGTGGCGGGCGTCCTCGGGGCCGGGCTTTTGATTGTGCAGGAGAAGCGGGCATGACCAGGGTCACGCTTGAGATTTGCGTTGATGATGCGGCGGGCATTCAGGCCGCAGCCGCGGGCGGTGCCGACCGGATTGAGCTATGCGCGGCGCTGGCGCTTGGCGGGCTGACGCCCTCGGCCGGGCTGATGGCGCTGGCGGCAAAGGTCGGGATTGCCACCATGGCGATGATCCGCCCCCGCGCCGGGGATTTTTGCTGGTCTGAGGCAGAGGTCGAGGCGATGTGCGCCGAGATCCGCGCCAGCCGCGCGGCGGGCCTGGCGGGCGTGGTGATCGGGGCCTCGCACGCTGACGGCCGCCTGGATGAGGCGGTGCTGAAACGGCTGATGCAAGAGGCCAGGGGCCTCGATGTGACGCTGCACCGCGCGATTGACCTGACCCCAGATCCCGAGGCCGCGATGCGGCTGGTCGCAGCTTTGGGCATTGGCCGGGTGCTGTCATCGGGCGGGGCGCAGAGCGCCAGCGCGGGCATGGCACGGCTGCAGGCCATGGCGGCGGCAGCGCCTGATGTCTCTGTCATGCCCGGCGGCGGCATCACAGCCGCGAATGCTGCAGATTTCGCCGCAGCCCTGCCCTTGAAAGAGATCCATGCCTCGGCCTCATCCCTCGCGCCAGCACCTGCGCTGGCAGCAGTTCAGGCCTTTGGCTTTCAGCCCCCGGGCGCGAAGGTCACTGACCGCGAAAAGGTCGCGGCTTTGCGGCAGCGCCTGCATCAGATCGCTGCTGCTGGCGGGGCGGGGGCTGGCGGGGGCGGTTAAAGCCCCGCTTCGCCGCCTGCCGGGTGCACCAGCTCGTAATAGTCGCGCAGCCGCAGCTGGCTGGCGGCGCTTTCATCAATCACCACCGTCGCTTTTTGATGCATCTGCAGCACCGAGGCCGGGCAAGAAGCCGTCACCGGCCCCTCGATCATCTGCGCCACCACCCCGGCCTTGGCCGCGCCATAGGCCAGCAAAACCACCTCAGCGGCGCGCAAAATCGTGCCGATCCCCATGGTGATCGCATATTGCGGCACATCCTCGGGCCGGGTGAAAAAGCGGGCATTGGCGTCGCGGGTCGAGCGGGTCAGCGTCTTGATCCGGGTGGCGGAATTCAGGCTTGAGGTCGGCTCGTTAAAGCCGATATGCCCGTTCAGCCCCAGGCCCAGCAGCTGCAGGTCGATCTGCCCCGCGTCCGAGATCGCGGCCTCATAGCGGATCGCCTCGGCCTCGGGGTCGGCGGCGTCGCCCTGCGGCAGATGCGCATTGGCCAGGTCGATATCGACATGGTCGAAAAGCTGCTGGCGCATGTAGTGCCAGTAAGAGCAGGGGTGATCGGGCGGCAGGCCGACATATTCATCAAGGTTGAAGCTGCTGGCGCGGGCAAAGCTGAGGCCCTCTTCGCGGTGCAGCCGGACGAGGCGGGCATAGACCGCCTCCATCGTGCCGCCGGTGGCAAGGCCCAGCACGCTGGAGGGCATCGCCCGCAGCTGCGCAGACAGCAAATCTGCGGTGCGGTCAGCGGCTGCCCCGGCATCGGGCAGGATGAGAACCTTCATCGCGGCCCCCTTACAGCGGTTTCCAGGCGATGGCGTCGATCTCGATCTTTGCATCCACCATCAGCCGCGATTCCACCGTCGAGCGGGCGGGGGGATGATCGATGAAATGCTTTTCAAACACTGCGTTGAAGCTGGTGAAATCGCGCGGATCATCCAGCCAGCAGGTGACTTTGATCACATCTTCCAGCCCGCAGCCCGCCAGTTTCAGAACGGCTTTGAGGTTTTCGATCACCGCCTCGGTCTGGGCGACGATGCCGCCCTGGACGACCTCGCCATTGACAGTGGGCACCTGGCCCGAGACATGAACGTAGTCCCCGGCGCGAACAGCCTTGGCAAAGGGGCGGCGGGTGCCACCTGCCTGCGGATCGGCGGTGTCGTAGCGGATGAGTTTCTTGTCAGACATGGCACCCTCGGATCGGGAAATAATTTTCACAGCACCGTTAGTAATATCGAAGTGGGTGGCAATATAAACAGAAAACTGCCGGAATGCTGTAATTAAATTTCATAACGCAGGGCAGGAAAAGGGAATGCCGTGCGACACTGCCGCTGCGGCCAAGCCCGCCGGGCCCGGGCAGCTGGCCTGAATATGTCAGTCTTTGCTGCCCAAAAGCCGCGACCAGAAGCCGCCAGAGCCTTTGGCAGGGGCGGGTGCGGCTGCCCCGGGCGCAGAGCCCGGTGCCAAGCTGGCGGCAGCCTCAGGCGGGGGTTTCTTTTTGCCGCCCCGGGCAGAAAGTGCCTGCTGGCCTGCCTCGCTGATGCGGTAATGCCGGGCGGTTACGATGCGCAAAAGGCCCAGATCGGTCATGCGTTCGGCTGCATCAACGGCCTCATCGCCGCGCGGGTCGTCACGCAGGGAAAGCACGCCGCCGGGGGCAGCTTTGGCCTCGGCCAGTAAAGCCAGCCAGAGCGGGGGCAGGGGTGCCGTGCTCATAGCGGGCAGAGCCCGTCAGGCAGGCGGCGGCCCGCAGTGCCCCCGCCGGATCTTTTGTCGCAAATCACGCGAATCGCCCTCCAGAGCGCCGGAAATGGTGCTCATCATGGTAACTTAGCTATGTTAACGCATTCGCCCCATAAGAGCAGTGCAAATTTCCATGATCACAGACCCTGACAGCTGATCATCAGGACGGATCTGCGGGGGGCGTGTCACCGTCTTTCAGGGAATCGGGCGATGCCCCCGCAAGGCGCATGATATCGGCGGCCAGGGCCTTCCAGGTGGCCTCTGGCAGGCCGATCAGGCCGAAGGACTTCAGGTAGAATATGCCCTCGCTTGCCAGAAAGGCCACCGCGCTGGCGCGGTCCTGCGGATTTTGCGGATCCAGATCGCTGAGGCGGGCATCATACCAGGCCTTTGTCTCGGCAACCTGATCCGGGCTTTGCAGGATCGCCGTCATCATCATCGCCGAGCGGGCGAAATCGGCCGTCACCTGGGCCAGATTGGCGCGGATATGGCCCCGGATCACCGCCTGGGGCGAGGGATCGGGGCCAAGACCCTCGTGGACATCGGCCTCGAAGGTATCGCCCCATCGGCTGACCATGGCGCGGATCAGGTTCTCGCGGGTGCCAAAGCAATATTGCACGCCGCCGCGGGTGATCCCCGCCGCCTTCGCCACCGCGCCAAAGCTAAGACCCGCCGCGCCGCTTTCGGCGACCACGCTCTCGGCGGCATCCAGCACCTTGTCACGGTCAATACTGCGAGGCCTTCCGGACATTTTCTGACTTTCTTTTCTGGCTATCTTTTCAGTGCAACTGTATTTATATCAGCGCCGGGGCGCCTTGTCGCCTTCTGTTTATGACGGGTTTTTCCAATGTCATCGGGCAATCGCTGGCTGGTGCTGGCTATCATCTCAAGTGCTCTTTTTCTGATCGTTATCGATATGACGGTGCTTTACACGGCGCTGCCACGCCTGACCCATGATCTGGGGGCGACGGCGACCGAAAAGCTGTGGATCGTCAATGCCTATCCGCTGGTGGTGGCGGGCCTTTTGCCGGGCTTAGGCACTTTGGGCGACCGGCTGGGGCATAAACGTATGTTCCTTGCGGGGCTGGTGGTCTTTGGTCTGGCCTCTGCCTTTGCGGCTTTTGCGCCCTCGCCTGCCCTGCTGATTGCGGCGCGGGTGCTGCTGGCGGTGGGGGCGGCGGCGATGATGCCCGCGACGCTTTCGCTGATCCGGCTGACCTTTACGGATGAGAAAGAGCGCGCCTTTGCTATCGGCATCTGGGCGGCGGTGGCCTCTGGCGGGGCGGCGATCGGCCCGGTGGTGGGCGGACTGCTGCTGGAGTGGTTCTGGTGGGGCTCGGTCTTTTTGATCAACGTGCCGGTGGTGGTGCTGGCGCTGGCTTTGGGCGCGGTATTGCTGCCGCGCAGGCCCGGTAATCCCTCCAGCCCCTGGGATCTTCTGGGCTCGGTCCAGGTGATGATCGGGCTTGTTGGTCTGGTCTTTGCGATCAAAGAGCTGGCAAAGCGGCAGCCTGATTTCTGGCAGGCCGGGGTCAGTTTTGTGATCGGCCTGGTGGCGATGGTGATCTTTGTGCGTCGCCAGCGTCTCAGCGCGCAGCCGCTGATCGATTTCGCGCTGTTTCGCAACCCGCGCTTTGCCGCGGGCGTGGCAACCGCGCTGACGGCGGCGGCGACGCTGATCGGGTTCGAGCTGGTTTTCAGCCAGCGGCTGCAGCTGGTGCTGGGCTATTCGCCGCTTGAGGCGGGGCTTTTGATCCTGCCGATCCCGCTGGCCTCTTTCATCGCGGGGCCGGTGACCGGGATCGCGCTGCCGCGCATCGGGGCGACGCGGGTGCTTTGGGGCTCGCTTATGATGTCGGGGCTGGCGCTGGCGGCCTATCTGGCGCTGCACAATGGGGCGGTTTTCCTGTGGCTGGCAGCGCTGACGGTGATGGGCTTTGGCGTCGGGGCGGCGATGACGGCGGCCTCGGTCTCGATCATGCTTTCCGCACCAGAGGAACGCGCGGGCATGGCGGCCTCAATCGAAGAGGTCTCATTCGAGATGGGCGGTGCCCTGGGGATTGCGGCCTTTGGCAGTCTGATGTCGGCCATCTATAGCCGCGCGATGATCCTGCCAGAGGCGGTGGTGATTGCCGACCAGGCGCGTGACAGCATTGATGAGGCGCTGCTGCTGGCCGAGGCCCTGCCCGCCGATCAGGCGGCGCTGATCGCCTCGCTGGCCCGGACCGCGTTTGATCGGGCCTTTTCCGGCGTGACGCTGGCGGCGGCTTTGCTTTTGCTGGCGGTGGCACTGGTGATCTGGCTGCGCACCCGAGGCCTGAGCCCCGAGGATAAGGCGGTCCGCCCCCATCACTGAAGGGGCGGCCCCGGCCATTGCAGCGCAAAGCCTGTTGGAATGAAGAAAACCGCCAACCCTTCAGGGCTGGCGGTTTTTCTGTTGGCAGGCTGTGTTCGCAAGCTGTGCAGGGCAATCCCTGCGGCTTTCAGCGGGATGATCAGCTGGCTGCGCGGAATTCAAGCCGTCCGGCCAGCCAGATCGCGATGATCGAGCAGATCGCGCCCGAAAGCAGATAGAGACCCGCCGCAGGCAGCCCCAGCGAAGAGGCCAGGAACAGCGCGGTGATCGGGGCAAAGCCTGCGCCGAACATCCATGCCAGATCAGAAACGATGGCCGAGCCGGTGTAGCGGTTTTTCGCGCCGAACAACGCGCCCACCGCGCCCGAGCTTTGGCCAAAGCTAAGCCCCAGGATTGACCAGCCAAGCGCCAGATAGATCACTTCGCCGCTGCGTCCACCCGACAGCAGCACCGGCGCGGCGATGGCGAAAAGACCGATCAGCACAGCGGTTGCCTGCAACAGAACGCGCCGTCCGAACCTGTCAGCCAGCCAGCCCGAAAGCACCACGGCAAAGATGCCCAGAACCGCAGCCGCCGCATCCAGCAGCAGATACTCGCCGATGGTTTCCTCGGTATAAAGGTTGATCCAGGACAGTGGGAACACCGTCACCATATGGAACATCGCAAAGGTCGCCAGCGGCACGAAGATGCCCAGGATGACGGTGCCGCCATCCTCGCGCAGGGTCTGGGTGACCGGGGTCGGTTGCAGCTCGCGGGTGGCGTAAAGCTCCTGGAACTCATGCGAGGCCACGATGCGCAGACGTGCAAACAGCGCCACCACGTTCACGGCGAAAGCCACGAAGAACGGATAACGCCAGCCGAAGTCCATGAAGTCCTGCAGGCTGAGACTGTTCAGAAGATAGGCAAAGAGAGTGGTCGCCACGATCAGCCCGATCGGCGCCCCCAGCTGCGGCACCATCGCATAAAGTCCGCGCTGATTTTTCGGCGCATTCATCGCCAGCAGCGAGGGCATCCCGTCCCAGGCCCCGGCAAGCGCAAGCCCCTGACAGATTCGCAGCGCTGCGAGAATCACCACCGACCAGATGCCGACGGTCTCATAAGAGGGCAAAAGCCCCATGGCGACGGTCGCGGTTCCCATCAGGAACAGCGCCACTGTCAGCTTGGCCACCCGGCCGATCTGACGGTCCAGCGCCATGAACAAAAGCGAACCGATGGGCCGCGCCACAAAGGCCAGCGCCAGCAGACCAAAGGCCATCAGCGTGCCCGTCAGCGGATCGGTGAAAGAGAAAACCAGCTTTGGAAAAACGATGACCGCCGCGATGGCAAAGACGAAAAAGTCAAAGAATTCAGAGGCGCGACCGATAATAACGCCGACGGCGATATCTGAGGGCGACACCGAATGGATGGCCTCATTCGCGCTGTCTTGGCGATCGGCGGCGCGATCTTTAGCGCGACCTGTGGCGGATGTGTTCGACATCTGAGGGTTCCTGGGCTGGTTCGGTCGAATGGCAGAATCTTTTGGCGCCTGATCTGCCCCGGCCCCGCTGTTCAGCCCTGGTGAAAGGAACTGACGGGGTCGCGGTGGGACGCCGCTATCTCCTGCCCCTGAATATGCTATAACTGGCATATGGCAAAACGCCGCATGTTCTGCGACGTCGCATAAGGCTAGGCGGTAGGGGCCCGGGGGCCTGATCCCCAGATCCACCCAGCGTGACCACTTCGGGAAATGAAGGCAGTCATATGAAATCATTGCTAAATATCCGAGCGACTCTCTTGATGTCTGCTCTTGTCGCTCTTGCAGGATGCAAGGCTGAGGTTCTGGCGCCCTCCGGGGATGTCGCAGCCCGGCAGCGTGACCTTCTGGTGCAATCGACGCTTTTGATGCTGCTGATCATCGTTCCGGTGATGCTGCTGACGGTGTTCTTTGCGTGGAAATATCGCAGTAAAAACAAAGAGGCAGACTATCAGCCCGACTGGGATCACTCGACCAAACTCGAGCTGGTGATCTGGGCGGTGCCGCTTTTGCTGATCATTTGCCTTGGTGCGCTGACCTGGGTGGGTACGCATCTTCTGGACCCCTATCGGCCGCTTGATCGCACAGATGTGAACACGCCGGTTACCGAAGAACATCAGACCCTGAAGGTCGAGGTGGTCGCGCTCGACTGGAAATGGCTCTTCATCTACCCCGAGCAGGGGATCGCCACCGTGAACCGCCTGGTGGTGCCCGAAGATACCCCGATTGAATTCAGCCTGACCTCGTCCACGGTGATGAACGCCTTCTACATCCCGTCGATGGCCGGGATGATCTATGCGATGCCGGGGATGGAGACCAAACTTCACGGCGTCATGAACGAGCCGGGCGACTATAAGGGCATTGCCTCGCATTTCTCGGGCGCGGGTTTCTCGGGGATGCATTTCGTGGCAACCGCCACCGATCAGGCCGGGTTTGACGCTTTCGTGGCCGAGACCAAAGCCGCAGGCGGCATGCTGGACCGCACGGCCTATCTGGAACTGGCCGCGCCCAGCCAGAATGAGCCTGTTCGCACCTATGCGGATGTCGATCCGATCCTGTTTGCGCGGGTGGTCAATATCTGCGTCGAGGATGGCAAGATCTGCATGGCAGAGATGATGGAGATTGATGCCGCAGGTGGCGCAGGCCATGCGGGCATGATGAACCTGATGCCGCGCTATGCCAGCGCCGATGGCCGTGCACTGGCGATCCCGGTGCTGGGCGGCAATCTGAACATGATCCAGGGCTTCTGTGGCCCCGATGAAGAGGCCCGCATGCTGACGCAGCGCGTTGTCATCGCCCCGCGTGAGATCACCGAGCCCGGCCCGATGCGTGGTGCCGGCCTGACCCCGCCGCGCGGCATTTTCGCCAAAGAACCCAACCAATTCAGCCAGATCCCGCCCGAAGCCGGCGCTGGCAAAGACTTCTGAGAGGACGCGGAGAAATGGCAGACGCGCCGGGCGCACAGCCCACAACCTTTCTTCTGGGTCGCCTCAACTGGGAGGCCATTCCGAAAGAGCCCATCGTCTGGGTCACCTTTGCCGCCGTCGTTCTGGGCGGGATCCTGGTGCTGGCGGCCCTGACGAAATACCGTCTTTGGGGCTATCTGTGGAAAGAATGGTTCACATCGGTCGATCACAAGAAGATCGGCATCATGTATATCGTGCTGGCACTGGTCATGTTCGTGCGCGGCTTTGCCGATGCGCTGATGATGCGGCTGCAGCAGGTCTGGGCCTTTGGCGGATCCGAGGGCTATCTGAACAGCCACCACTATGATCAGATCTTCACCGCCCATGGCGTGATCATGATCTTCTTCGTGGCGATGCCCTTCATCACCGGGCTGATGAACTACCTGGTGCCACTGCAGATCGGCGCGCGGGACGTGTCTTTCCCCTTCCTGAACAATTTCTCGTTCTGGATGACGGTGGGCGGCGCGGTCATCACCATGGCATCGCTGTTTGTGGGCGAATATGCGCAGACCGGCTGGCTGGCCTTCCCACCACTGTCGGGCATACAAAGCAGCCCCTATGTCGGCGTTGATTACTATATCTGGGGCCTGCAGGTCGCGGGTGTCGGCACCACGCTTTCGGGGATCAACCTGCTGGTCACGATCCTGAAAATGCGCGCACCCGGCATGACGCTGATGCGGATGCCGATTTTCACCTGGACCTCGCTTTGCGCCAATATCCTGATCGTGGCCTCTTTCCCGATCCTGACCATGACGCTGATCCTGCTGACGCTGGACCGCTATCTCGGCACTGCCTTCTTCACCAATGAGGCGGGCGGCAATGCGATGATGTATGTCAACCTGATCTGGATCTGGGGCCACCCTGAGGTCTACATCCTGATCCTGCCGCTGTTTGGCGTGTTTTCCGAGGTCACCTCGACCTTCTCGGGCAAGCGCCTCTTTGGCTACAGCTCGATGGTCTATGCCACGATCTGTATCACCATCCTCAGCTATCTGGTCTGGCTGCACCACTTCTTTACCATGGGCTCGGGGGCCTCGGTGAACTCGTTCTTCGGGATCACCACGATGATCATCTCGATCCCGACGGGGGCCAAGCTCTTCAACTGGCTTTTCACCATGTACAAAGGCCGCATCCGTTATGAGCTGCCGATGATGTGGACGGTGGCCTTCATGCTGACCTTCGTGGTTGGCGGTATGACGGGCGTGCTGCTGGCGGTTCCGCCTGCCGATTTCGTGCTGCACAACTCGCTGTTCCTGATCGCGCACTTCCATAACGTGATCATCGGTGGCGTGCTGTTTGGCCTGTTCGCGGCGATCAACTTCTGGTGGCCCAAGGCCTTTGGCTACAAGCTGAATGTCTTCTGGGGCAAGGTCTCGTTCTGGTTCTGGGTTGTGGGTTTCTGGGCTGCCTTCATGCCGCTTTACATCCTGGGCCTGATGGGCGTCACCCGCCGCATGCGGGTGTTTGACGACCCCAGCTATCAGATCTGGTTCGGTATTGCGGCCTTTGGCGCGGTGCTGATCGCCATCGGTATTGCCGCGATGTTCGTGCAGTTCGGCGTCTCGATCTGGAAGCGCAACGATCCTGCGATGCGCGACGAGACCGGCGACCCCTGGGATGGCCGCACGCTGGAATGGGCAACCTCTTCGCCGCCCCCCGATTACAACTTTGCCTTCACCCCCGTCAGCCACGGTCTTGACACCTGGTGGGACATGAAGCGCGAGGGGGCAGCGCGGCCCACCGGCAAATACCACGCCATCCATATGCCGAAGAACACCGGCATGGGTGTGATCCTCTCGGCGATTGCCACGATCTTCGGCATGGCGATGATCTGGTACATCTGGTGGCTGGCAGTCCTGTCCTTTGTGGCGCTGGTGGCGGCCTCGATCTGGCACACCTTCAACTATAACCGCGACTTCTATATCCCGGTCGATGAGATCGAGGCCAAAGAAGCCGCCCGTACCAAACAGCTGCAAGCTGCTGCAGGGGTCTGAGCGATGAGCTATTTTTCACCCTCTAACCCGGCCGCGCTTTATCTGAAGAGTGACACGGCTGCGGTCGACAAATACTGGGACCAGTCTGAGCATCACCCCGAAGAGGGGGCCTCTACACCCCTGGGTTTCTGGGTCTATCTGATGTCAGACTGTCTGATGTTTGCGGTGCTTTTCGCGGTATATGGGGTGCTTGGCACCTCATATGCGGCGGGGCCGGGGCCAAAGGCGCTGTTTGACCTGAATCTGGTGGCGCTGAACACGGCGATGCTTTTGCTGTCGTCGATCACCTTCGGCTTTGCGATGCTGGCCCTTTATGCGGGCGACAAAAAGCGCACCCTGCGCTGGCTGTTCATCACGCTTTTGTTCGGCCTCGCCTTCCTTGCGATCGAGCTTTATGAGTTCTGGCACCTGATCCATGAGGGCGCGGTGCCGCAGCGCTCGGCCTTCCTGTCGTCCTTCTTCGCGCTGGTCGGCACCCACGGGCTGCACGTGTTCTTCGGCTCGGTCTGGCTGGTTACGCTGATGGTGCAGCTGTCGACCAAAGGCATTACCGGGCCGAATATCCGCCGGATGAACTGCCTGTCGATGTTCTGGCACTTCCTGGACGTCATCTGGATCGGCGTCTTTACCTTTGTCTATCTGCTGGGGATGATCTGATGGGCGCGCATCACGACACGCATGGGCATGATCATGGTCACGGCGACAGCCATGATCACGGCAGCTATGCCACCTATTTCAAAGGCTTCATCCTTTCCGTCATCCTGACCGCAATTCCCTTTGGCCTTGTCATGGCAGGAGGGTTCGAAAGCCGCCTGCTGACGGTTGCGCTGGTGGTTGGCTTTGCGGTGATCCAGATCCTGGTTCACATGGTCTACTTCCTGCATATGACCGCCAAACACGAAGAGGGCTGGACGCTGATGTCCACGCTTTTCACGCTGATCGTGGTGGTGATCATGCTCGCGGGTTCGCTTTGGGTCATGTATCACATGAACACCAATATGATGCCGCAGATGAACCATGAGGCCCTGCAGGGCTTCGGATCATGAGCATTCGGGGCGCTGTAACCGGCGCCCTGCGCACCAGGGCGGGGCAAATGGCCGCTCTGGTGTTCATTGCGCTGATCGGGCTGGGGGTCTGGCAGATCCAGCGTCTGGCCTGGAAAACCGACCTGATTGCCCGCATCGACGCAAGACTGGCGGCCGCGCCCGTGCCGCCGCCTTCTGAGGCCGCGTTTTCCGATATGGAAACGCCGGAATATCTGCGTGTCGCGCTGGTGGGCCGCTATATCGCGGATGGCCCGGATGCTGTGCCGCTGCAAACGCTGGTCCAGGCGCTGACCGTTCAGGGGCGCGGCTATTGGGTGATGGCGCCTTTCCTCAGCAATGATGGCCAGTTCATCCTGATCAATCGCGGCTTTCTCCCTGAGACGATGAAAGACGCCGTGCCGCCGGTGCCCGAAGGCCAGCAAAATCTGAGCGGGCTTTTGCGGCTCAGCCAGCCGGGGGGGGCGTTTTTGCGCTCGAACGATCCCGGGGCCGGGCGTTGGTTCTCGCGTGATG
Organism: Pseudogemmobacter hezensis; assembly: GCF_013155295.1. Classification (GTDB taxonomy): domain Bacteria; phylum Pseudomonadota; class Alphaproteobacteria; order Rhodobacterales; family Rhodobacteraceae; genus Pseudogemmobacter; species Pseudogemmobacter hezensis. The sequence goes on from NZ_JABJXT010000010.1 coordinate 65,678, forward strand.
TCAAGGCAATCGGGGCCGTGCTGGGCACGCCGCTTGCGCCCTGGTTCCTCGATCTTGGCCAACCAGGAGAGGTGGTGCCCGAAGGCGTCTATCCGGTTCCGGGCCTGACGGTTGTCCGGCTGCGCAACAGCCATCTGGGCTATGCGATCACCTGGTTTTCGCTGGCTGTGGTCTGGGTGATTGGGGTCGGCGCGGTTCTGCGCGCGCGTGATCCTGACGCCTGAGCCTGACGCCCGAGCCGGGGCGGGCCTTCAGCCGCCCGCGCAGGAATTGCAGCTGATGCGTCCGGTCCGGCGATGATAGAGCACCGTCTCGCCCGCCAGCACCTCGCCGCCGCATCTGTCGCAAAGCGTCGGGTCGGTCATCGTCTCATGCGCAAAGCCGCCGGTCTCGACATATTCGCCGCCGATTTTCTTTGGCCATTCCCGGTCTTTGACGATATCGGCGCGGAAATATTCCTCGAACCGGGTCCAGCGGCTGATCTGATCCTGGCTTAAGCCATATTCGCGCAGCGTCTCGACCATCAGCGCCTGGCGATGATCGAACAGCGCATGGGTGATGACCATCCAGTGATGGGCATTGCGCGGCTTCTCGCCCCAATAGACCTTTTCGCCCGTCATCATCTGCTGCAGAAAACTATATTGCTTTGAGGCCGCCCGGTCCTGGGTCACCCCCTCAAAGAAGGGCGCAAGCTGCGTATCGGCAAAGACTTTGGCATAGAAGGTGTCAAAGATGCTGCGCAGCCTGCCACCCTGATCCAGCGCCTGCCAGAGCGCGGGGTCCAGCGGCGGCGCAGAGGTGATCTCGGGCAGGTCGCGGTAATCCAGCGAGAAGGGGCCGCGGATCTCAAATTCACCGCCGGGCTCTGCGTCTTGCGCAAAACAGGCGGGCAGCGGCGTGCCATCGGTCAGCACAAGTCGCGCCTCGGGGCAGGGGCTGGTTGCGGGGTCTGAGGTCAGCATCAGCACAGGCTCCTGATCCGGTGGCACGCCAGTCACCAGCCGCAGGCTTTGCCCGCTGCGATAATCCAGCGCGGTCATCGTCTCAAAGGTGATCCGCAGGGAACCAGAGCTATGCCCCTCAACCGCCACCAGCATGCAGGCGGTCGTCATATCGGCGGGGTCTTTGCGGGCCAGTTTCATCGGGCCGCTGGCCACGCATTTGCAGGGCAGGAAATAGCCCAGATCCTTTATCCGGTCGCTCAGTCGCCTTTGCGCCCCGCGCGGGATCTCGCCTTCGGTGCATTTGGTCAGGCAGGTCTGACAGGCGCCGCCCCGGCAGGAAAAGGGGGTGTCGATCCCCACCCGCAGCAAGGCATCCAGCACGGTTTCATCGGGAAAGGGGGTGATGATTTGCCCGTCAATTTCCAGCGTAACCGGGGGGGCTGCAGGATCGGGCGTCGGGCTGGCCGATGGGGCGCCCTCGCGCGGGTTGATTTGCAGGGGGCTGATTTGCAGGGGGGTGGTGCTGGCACTCATGAACAAAGCTTTCGACGGATACGGGCCCATGTTGCCGGAAAAGAGCGCCCAAAGGGTGGCGTCATTCCGGGGATTATGTGGCAAGCCAGCTGCCAAGGGCCCGCCCACAGGAAATGGCTCGGCCATGCCCAGGTTATGAACGCGCCTTCATATTGGTAATGGCATGAAAGACACATTCCTGATGGTAAAATAGGCAAAGGCCGCTTGTGATGCCTGAAAAGACGCATCTGAGACTTGGATTTCACCGTTTTGCCGCTATTTCAAAGGGGCAACCCTTGTGCGGGGCCGATGCTCATCGCTTTGCTGCGATGATCGGGCCAGGCCTTTCGGCAGCTCATCAATTCTGTTCGCCGCTCTGCCCTCTGTCAGGGGGTATGGCCATGCGCCAAAGGGTCTGCCATGGGCAAGAATGAGTTTATCGGGAAGAAATCCGCCGCCGCCGGCGGTTGGGGCGCGCTGAAAAGCTGCGGCAAGCGGCTGTTGCAGACCGGCAAGCCATTGTCGGGCGCACGCACCATGCTGAAGGCGAACCAGCCCGACGGCTTTGACTGCCCCGGCTGCGCCTGGGGCGATCCGGAACATGGCTCGTCGTTTGAGTTTTGCGAGAATGGCGTCAAGGCCGTCGCATGGGAGGCGACGCAGAAGCGCGTCACGCCGGATTTCTTTGCGCAGCACCGGGTGGCGGATCTGCGGGGCTGGTCGGATTACGCGCTGGAGCATGAGGGGCGGCTGACCCATCCGATGGTCTATGACCGGGCGCAGGACCGCTATGTCCAGACCACCTGGGATGAGGCTTTCGCGGGCATCGCGCGGGCGCTGAACGCGCTGGATCACCCCGATCAGGCTGAGTTCTATACCTCGGGGCGGGCGTCGAATGAGGCGGCCTTTCTCTATCAGCTTTTCGTGCGGCTATATGGCACGAACAACTTCCCCGACTGTTCCAACATGTGCCATGAGGCCTCGGGCGTGGCACTGACCGAGGCGATTGGCATCGGCAAGGGCACGGTGCTTCTGGAGGATTTCGAAGAGGCGGATGCGATTTTCGTGATCGGCCAGAACCCCGGCACCAACCATCCGCGAATGCTGGCCGATCTGCGCAAGGCCACCGCGCGGGGCGCGAAGGTGGTGGTCTTCAACCCGCTGAAAGAAAAGGGCCTGCAGCGTTTTGCCGATCCACAAAACAAGCTGGAGATGATCTTCGGCGGGTCAGAGCCGACCTCGACTGATTACTATCAGCCCCGCCTTGGCGGCGATATGGCGGCGGTGCGGGGCATGGCCAAGGTGGTCTTTGCCGCAGACGCCCAGGCGCTGGCTGAGGGGCGGCCCTCGGTGCTGGATCACGCTTTCATCCGTGAACACAGCCACGGGTTCGAGGCCTGGAAAGCCGCGGTTGACGCCACGCCATGGGAGCAGATCCTTGAGCAATCCGGCCTGACCCAGGACGAGATCACCCGCGCGGCCGGGGTCTATCTGGCCTCCGACCGCGTGATCTGCACCTGGGCGATGGGGGTGACGCAGCACCGCCATTCGGTGCCGACGATCCGCGAAATCTCGAACTTCATGTTCATGCGCGGCAATGTCGGGCGGCCTGGCACCGGCCTTTGCCCGGTGCGCGGCCATTCGAACGTCCAGGGCGACCGCACGGTCGGCATCAATGAGAAGGCCCCCAAAGCGCTGATCGACGCGCTGGAGCGCGAGATCGGCGTCAAAATGCCCCGCGCGCGCGGCCATAACGTGGTCCAGGCCATTGGCGCGATGCTCTCGGGTGAGGCGAAGGCCTTCATCGGCCTGGGTGGCAATTTCGCCCGCGCCACCCCGGACAGTGATCTGGTGGCACAGATCCTGCAGCGCCTTGACCTGACGGTGCATGTGGCGACCAAGCTGAACCATTCGCATCTCTTGCCCGGCAAGGTCTCTTATATCCTGCCCTGTCTGGGCCGGACCGAGATCGACAAGAACGCCAAAGGCCAGCGCCAGATCGTCACCGTTGAGGATTCGATGAGCATGGTGCATGGCTCGGGCGGCATCAATATGCCGGCCTCGAAAGAGCTGCGGTCCGAGGTGGCGATTGTGGCCGGGATGGCGGCGGCGACGGTGGGCTCGGCCCATGTCGATTGGGCCGCGATGGCCGAGGATTACGACCTGATCCGCGATCTGATCGCCCGCGTGCTGCCCGCTTTCGGCGATTACAACACCGCTGTGCGCAAGCCGCGCGGCTTCTGGCTGCGCAACCCGGCGTCCGAGCGTGAGTTCAATACCTCTACAGGCCTTGCCAATTTCTCGCCCGACCCGCTGCCCGATCAGACCGAATGGCAGCAGGCCGACCAGGGCGAGGGGATGCTGGTTCTGCAGACCTTCCGCTCGCATGACCAGTATAACACCACGATCTACGGCATGGATGACCGCTATCGCGGCGTCTATGGCGAGCGGCGGGTGATCTTCATCAATCCCGCCGATCTCGCCCGGCTTGGGCGCAGCGCGGGCGATATCGTCGATCTGACCAGCCACGCCCCGGACGGCACCACCCGCGAGGCCCTGGCCTTCCGCCTTGTTCCCTATGAGATCCCGCAGGGCTGCATCGCGGGCTATTACCCCGAGCTGAACCTGCTGGTGCCCCATGACGCCTGGGGCGAGGGCAGCTTCACCCCGGTCTCAAAATCGATCCTTGTCAGCCTGCGACCGGGCCTGCAGGCCGCATGAGCAGCGAGGCCGCGTTTCTGACACTATGCGAGGCGCTGGCGGCACGTGGCCTGCCGATGCTTTCAGCGATGCTGATCGTGGCTGCCGATATGGGCGTGGCGCAGGACAGCCGGACATTCGCGCGACACTTAGGCGTCGAACATGCGCTGGCGCTGCGCGAATTGGTGGCAATGGAGGAAGAGACGCGGCTGGTGGTGATCACCCGCCGCGACAGCCGCAGCCAGCGCCTGCATTTCACCCTGACCGAAGCGGCAGTTTCGCTTCTGGCCCATGCGAAGGCAGAGGCGGGCGGGGCGGATCAACCCTGACGCCCTGCAGCGCATGTGAAACGGCAAAACCCCGCCCAGTTTTACCAGGGCGGGGTTTCCATCTTCCAGGCCCTCAGCGGGGTGCCGAGGACAGCCGTTTAACCACCTGGATAAAGCGGTCCACCTCATCGGTGGTGTTGTAAAAGGCCAAAGACGGGCGCACGGTCGTCTCAAGCCCGAAACGGCGCAGGATCGGCTGGGCGCAGTGATGCCCGGTGCGAACCGCGATCCCCTCTTCGTTCAGGGCAACCCCCACCTCATGCGTGGTATAGCCGTCCAGCGTGAAGGACAGGACGCTTGCCTTGTCCCGCGCCGTGCCGACCAGGCGCACGCCTTTGATCGGGCGCAGAAGATGGGTCGCATAATCGAGCAGCTCATGCTCATAGCGGCCTATGTTCTCGATCCCCCAGTCCTCGACATATTCCAGCGCGGCACCCAGGCCCACCGCATCGGCGATATTGCCGGTGCCAGCCTCGAACTTATTCGGCGCGGGCTGAAAGCGGGTGCGCTCAAAAGTGACGTCTTCGATCATATTGCCGCCGCCCTGCCATGGCGGCATGTCGTCAAGGACCTCGGCCTTTGTCCAGAGCGCGCCGATGCCGGTCGGGCCAAAGATCTTATGGCCCGAGAAAACAAAGAAATCCGCGCCGATATCCTGCACATCCACCCGCATGTGGCTGATCGACTGCGCCCCGTCGACCAGCGCTTTCGATCCATTCCGATGCGCCAGATCGACGATTTCTTTGACCGGAACCACGGTGCCAAGCGCGTTCGACACCTGGGTGACCGAGACCAGCTTCACCTTCGGCCCCAAGAGGCGCTGATATTCGGACAGGATCACCTGGCCGTCATCGTCAACCGGGATCACCTTGATCTTCGCGCCGACCGCCCAGGCCAGCTGCTGCCAGGGCACGATATTGGCGTGATGTTCGAGGTTTGAGACGATGATCTCATCGCCCTGGCCGATGTGTTTCGCGCCCCAGGATTTGGCCACCAGGTTGATCGCCTCGGTGGTGCCACGGGTAAAGATCACCTCATTGACTGAGGGCGCATTGATAAACCGCCGCACGGTTTCTCGGGCCTTTTCATAGGCATCGGTGGCGCGGGCAGCCAGCTCATGCGCGGCGCGGTGGATGTTCGAATTCTCATGCGCGTAGAAATATGAGATACGATCAATCACCTGGCGCGGCTTTTGCGTGGTCGCGGCATTGTCGAACCACACGAGTTGCCGCCCATTTACCCGCTCTTGCAGCACCGGGAAATCGCGGCGCACGGCATGGACATCAAAGGCCCCGCGTGTCGGCTGCGCAGGGGTTTCTGCGCGGGCCGGGGCCTTTGTGCTGTGCTTACCCGCCAGCAGCGCCTTCAGATCATCTGCACCCGGCAGGCCAAAGCTGCTGGCCGAGACCAGATCCTCGCGCGGCACATCCGGGGCCCGGCTTTGCGGCGCATAGGGCGCGGCATCAGCCAGGAAGTAGAAGGGCGATCCGCCCTCTGCCCCATGCGCGGCTGTGGGCGAGGGCGCCGCACGCGGGCTGACCTGCGGCACCCCAAGCGCATGGCCGCCGAAACGACCGTTCAACGCAGGTGGCACCGTGGTCGCATGATCCGGCAACCCATTGACCGCTGCAGCCTTCGGCGCAAGCGATGGAGTCGAGGCCAGCACAGCGGCCCCGTCCTGGGGTGTCGATGGCGCGGCATTGGCCCCGGGCGCGAAGGCCCCCGGAAGCGCCGGCCCATTGGCCAGCGGCCCCGGCGAGAAACCCGCCGGCTGCGGATTTCCGGGCACCGGGTTCGATGGCAGATGAGCCGCCGCCGGGATCTCCGGCGTCCCGCCCGCCGCAGCCGGAGCTGCGGCGAAGAACTGCGCGGCAAGCTGGGTCAGCGCCGCCACATCGGGCAGGCCCTGCGGCGTCTCAACCGGGCCCGGAAGCGAGTTACTTGTAGGTGTCGGGATAGTCATGGAACTTGCCGATCTCCACATCATCCAGCACAGCCAGGGCATCCGGCGATTGCACGACCAGCGAGCAGTAGAGGCTGATCAGGTAAGACGCGATGGCCGAGCGGTTGATCCCCATGAAGCGGACCGAAAGCCCCGGGGCCTGCTCGCCCGCGAGGCCCGGCTGATAAAGGCCGACCACGCCCTGACGCTTGTCGCCAACCCGGATCAGCAGGATCTTGGTCTTGCCGTCAACCACGGGAACCTTGTCCGACGGGATGATCGGAATGCCGCGCCAGGTCAGGAATTGCGAGCCAAACAGCGAGACCGTGGGTGGCGGCACACCGCGACGGGTGCATTCACGGCCGAAGGCTGCGATGGCATCGGGATGGGTCAGGAAGAAGGCGGGCTCTTTCCAGACCTTGGCGATCAGCAGATCCAGATCATCGGGCGTCGGTGCGCCGGTCAGCGGGTAGTTCACCTGATCGGGGTGGACATTGGCCAGAAGGCCGTAATCCGGGTTGTTGATCAGCTGGCCTTCCTGGGTTTCCTTGATCGTCTCGATCGCCAGACGCAGCTGCTCTTTGACCTGGTCAAAGGGGCTGGAATAGAGATCCGAGATCCTTGTGTGCACATCGACAATGGTCGAGACGCCGTTCAGGAAGTACTCGCGCGGGGTCTCATCATAATCGACGAAGGTCTGCGGCAGTTCGGATTCGTCCTCGCGGGCCGTGCAGGCCACATGCACATCCTGCGGATTTTTCACCGTGTTCAGACGATAGATCCCGGCCTCGACGGGCAGCCATTGCAGCAGGTGAACCAGCCAGCGCGGGCTGATCGTCGAAAGGATCGGGACGGTTTTGGTGGCATTGGCAAGCTGGCGGGCGGCGGTATCGCCAAGCGCAGATTGCGGGGTCAGATCAGCCATGAGGCGCTCCGCTTGAGGAGGGTGGGATAGAATGCTGTGGGAAAATTATTTCTTCGATCAGGGTTTCGGCAGAAAATAGTTCCAATTCAATCAATTTTGGGAGAATTTTCTGCTGTAATGGCGGCTGTGTTCAGGCGCTTTTGGCATGTTCATTCTCTGGCTGTTCACGCGATTGCACCCGGGCCTGGGAGACGATGCTGAAGGGGGGCACATCAGCCGTGACCCAGACATTGCCGCCAAGGACCGAGCCCTCGCCGATACTGACCCGCCCCAGCACGGTCGCGCCGGAATAGATCACTACGTCATCGCCGATGATCGGATGGCGCGGCAGGCCTTTGACGACATTGCCCTGCTGATCGGTGGGGAAGCTTTTGGCCCCCAGCGTGACACCCTGGAACAGCTGCACGCGCTCGCCGATGATGGCGGTGGCACCGATCACCGTTCCGGTGCCATGGTCGATGAAGAACGAGGCGCCGATGCGGGCACCGGGATGGATGTCGATCCCGGTTTCTCCATGCGCCATTTCAGCGATCAGCCGGGCGATCAGCGGCAGACCCAAAAGTGACAGCCGATGCGCCATGCGGTGGTTGATCAGCGCCCGCAGCCCCGGATAGCACAAAAGCACCTCATCGACGCCGCGTGCCGCCGGATCGGCTCGAAAGGCCGCGACGACATCGCTGTCCAGCAGCCGCCGAATGTCGGGCAGCGCCCGGATGAAGGCTGAAACCAGCACCCCTGCCGCCGCAGGGTCGGGGGCCTCGCCCGCGCCCAGGGTGCGGCGCGCCCAGTCGAGTTCAAGCCGCACCTCATGGGTCAGCTCATGCACCACGCGCGTCAGCGTCCTGGCGATAAAGCCGTTCTCATTCTCCTGGCGCAGATCTGCCGGGCCAAGGCGCATCGGGAACAGCACCGCCCGCAGATCGGTGACGATGGCGGCCACCCGCTCGGGCGAGGGCAGCTCTCGCGGGCCCGCCTCTTCCAGCCGCAGCTGCGAGATGCGCCAGTCATGGCGGGCCTGGGCAAGGCCTGCGACGGTGGCGGCGATGTCATCGCTTTGGGCTGCGGCAGACGGGAAGGGGCCGTGCGGCACCCCGGTGGATGCGGCAGCACAGAGAGAGGTCTTTGCCGTCGCGCGGGCATCGGGGCCGTGGCTGCGGGCCGGTTCTGGCATTTCAGTCTCCGTTAAACCTGAGGCTCCCCGGCGTCATGGGGAAGGGGGCCGTGGGGGAAGGGGGCTCGTGGGGAAGGGGGGCCTTGGGGGGAAGGGGCGTTCTGAAAACGCCCTGAAAAAAGGAGCGGGGGAAAATGTCGGGGACAAATGCCGCCGGTCAGATCCGATCCAGGCGGCAGAGGCCACAGCGGGCCACGCGGCTTCAGTCTTGCAGCCAGGGCAGACCATGAAAACGCCAGCCATCCAGACCGCCCCGGTGACCATGGGCATCAAGATTGCCCTCGAAGCCCTGGTCGACGCTGTAGACGGCCGTGTAACCTGCCTTTGTCAGCGCCTCGGCGGCGGCGGCGGATCTTTTGCCGCTGCGACAAAGCAGCAGAATTCTGGCGGCCTTGTCGGGCAACTGTTGCGCGACCTGACGGATGAAATGCGGGTTGCGGTTCATCGCGGTGCCCGTGGCCCAGGCCACATGCAGCGAGCCCTCGATCCGCCCGACATAGGCGCGTTCCTCAATGGTGCGCACATCCAGCAGAGCCGCCTCGCCACGGGAAAACAGATCCCAGGCGCTCTGCGGACTGACCAGCCCGGCAAAGCCGATGGCCTCGGTCAGGGCCTGGCCTGAGGGAACGGGGGTGGCTGAAAAGCGGGTATCGGCACGCAGATTCATCATCACACTCCTGACACGGGCGCCGCTCACAGGGACCGGATCGCCTTCGCAACAGGGTCAGGATAGCGCCGTAATCCGCGTGCCGGGAACAGGATTTGCAGCCCGCCGGGCGCGCAAATGCAAACTTGGAATGCCGCAATCGCGCAAAGCCTGGCGGGGATAATATTTCTCTTTCGCCGGGCATTTTCGGGGAAGCGTTTTGCTGGGCCCTGACGCGGCTGCGGCCCTGCAGATCCGGTTTGGGCCATAAGGTTCCTATCGGAGAACGGCGCTGTGCCAGAGAATCAGCGCCGCCCGCGATCAGGCCATGGCTGCCGGATCACGGGCTGTCTGGCTGCTGGCCAGGCTCAGCGGTGCCGCCTTCGGTCATCCGCAACTGGGGCCGCGCCTGGGTGACGACCGCGCCCGGCGCGACGCTTGCCAAAAGCCAGACGCCGCCGCCGATTACCGCCCCCTTGCCCAGCGTGATCCGCCCCAGGATGGTCGCGCCTGCATAGATCACCACATCATCGCCGATGATCGGATGGCGTGGCTCGCCCTTGACCAGGCTGCCGCTGCCGTCATCGTGGAAGCTTTTGGCCCCCAGCGTCACCTGCTGATAAAGCCGCACATTGCGCCCGATCACCGCAGTCTCGCCGATCACCACCCCGGTGCCGTGGTCGATGAAGAAAGCCGGGCCGATTTTCGCGCCGGGATGGATGTCGATCCCGGTCAGCGAATGCGAATGTTCGGCCATGATGCGGGCGATCATGCCGATGCCGCTGCGGTAAAGCGTATGTGCGATGCGGTGATGCAGGATCGCCGCCACGCCCGGAAAGCAAAAGGCCACCTCATCCAGGCTTTGCGCCGAAGGGTCGCCCTTATAGGCTGCCAGGATATCGGTGTCATGCAGATCGCGCACGATGATCAGCTGCGCGACGAATTCGCGGGCGATGCTTTCGCCCTGGTGCTGCGCGGTGTCGGGGCTGGCATCGGGGGCCAGCATCAGCTCGGTGGTGATCAGCGCAGAGAGGCGGTCGCGGATCGAGGCCAGCATAGAGGCGACAAAGCTGTCGGTCTGGTCGGGCTGCAGATCGACGGGGCCGAAATGGCGCGGATAAAGCGCCGAGACCGCATCGTTCAGCACCTCGATAATCGCGCGTTTTGAGGGCAGGCGCGGCGTCGGACGCCCGTGATAGCGCCGCTGTTGCGAGACCAGCCGCAAAAGCCGCAGCTTTTCGGTCAGGGCCGCGATCAGCTCCGGGCCATCCGTGCTGTCAGCCGGATTGGGGGTATTGTCAAAGACCGCGTTTGTGAGCGGATTTGTGACCGGGTTGGTCCAGGGCGGGGTGGTGTCTTTGGGGGATCCGTCCATCGCGCGCTCCGTCGCTGGCATTGGCACAGGCTGTCAGCGCAGGCCCTGGGTGTCAGACCCGGTCAATTGGCTGAGTTTGCGCTGACGGGTGCCTAGCGAATGTGATCCGCGCTGCCAATGGAAGGATCTTTTCTTCTTTGGGCCTTGTGGGGAAGGGATTTCTCTCTGCCCTCGGGGCCAAGCGCGCGCGACCAGTCTGTGGCTGTGCGCGGGCTGTGATGTGCTGCGCGAAAGCGGCGCAGCCAGTCCAGCTCTGCTCCGGGGTGAAACAGTGCGGCGATCAGGGGCTGTTGCAACAGCCGGGTGCGCAGGGCGCTTAGCCCTGGCAGGCCGGAAAGCAGGAAAAGGTTCAGATGCCGGTCGTAAAGACCCAGCCGCCACAAAAGCGGCGCGAGGATGCAGGCGCTGTCATCAGGGAGCGCATCGGCCAGGGCGGTGCGGGTGGCTGGCCGGGCGGTTGCCAGGGCTTCCAGCGGGTGCAGCGCCTGGCGCAGGGCGAAGATCGCCAGATCCAGATCGGCCGGGAATGCGCCTGGATCAAGGTGTTCCAGCCGGGCAAGGGCGGCTTCGGTCAGCTGAACCAATTGCAGATTGGCCGGGTCACCCGCAGCCGCCGCCCCGCCAGAGGCACGGGTTATGGCGGTCAGTGTCTCAGCCCCGTCTGCAAATGCGATTGGTCCTGCGTCTGGTGAATATATGCCCGGAGGGATCAGCGCCCCACCCTGCGGCGGTGCCGGATACGCGCCTGGATCGCGGCTTTCGGAGGGCAGACGCCGGAACGGCCAGGATCGGGCCGCCAGCATAAGCTGCACAGTATCGGCCCAGGCGCTGCCCTCAGGCGCAAGCAGCTGCCAGTCTTCGCTTTTCCTTTCTGCTTTGGCCTGGGTTTTCATGTCTGGCGGCTTCTTTTGTGGTGATTGGGGCAAGGGCCGGAGGGTGGGCTCAGATCTGGAGGCTCTGGCCCGCGGCCAGGGCAAGCCGCGCGTTCCAGTTGCTATAGGCGGCGGTCAGGATCAGATCGACGATCTCCTGGTCATCCAGCTTTTCTTCTTCCAGCCGCCAGAACAGGCGGTTCGAGGTGCGGGCGGGCACAGCGCTTAAGGCGCTGGCGGCGTCGATTTCCGCCCCGAGGCGACCTGTCAGCGGGCAGGGCAGCCCCTCTTCCAGCAAGAGCTCGACCTCGCGCTTGCGCCGCAGGCCCTGGGCGGCGCGGCGGGCATGGGTGGCGGCGGTGAATATGCAGCCGATGCGGCGTGCAACGGCGGTGGCAACCAGATCACGCTCGCCCAGGGAAAGCCCGGGGCCCCGGCGGCGGGCCAGAGCGGCCTGCGCCGCCGTCAGTGCATCTGCCTGCGTCTGTTGTATCTGATCGGCAGCGGTGGTCTTTGGTCGGGGCTGGTGCAGCGCCAGCGGCAGAAACGGCGCCGGGCCGCTTTCACTGTCACTGATCGACCCGGCCAGCCCGCCTGACTGCCAGGTCTGCCAGGCCAGCCCCGTCATCGCAAAGCGGCTGGGTCGGGTGGTCTCAGCCATAGGCGCGGCCTGGGCGCTGGAACTGGCCCGTTTGCTTTGAGGCCGCAAGTGCCGCCGCGCCGGCCAGCAAATGCGGCTGGCGGGCAAAGGCATAGGCCCGCAGCCCTGCAACCACCGGGCTAAGCGCCCCAAGGAAGGCGATCAGCCCGTTCAGGCCGGGGATTTCATCGGGCGTCCAGCCTGCCTCGGCCAGTGCCTGTAGTGCCTCTTCGCTGGCGTCGCGCGGATGAAGCGTGATCAGATGCGCATGCGCGAAGGCTGCCGCCAGCCGGTGGCCCAGCAGGTCCTGGATCTCGGGATCGGCCCGCCAGACCGGACCGTCCAGATCCTCGGCGCTCAGCGGTCCGGGTGGCCAGGTGCCGTAGGGGCCGGGCAGCGCGGCATTCGCGGCCTCAAGCGCCACCAGCCGGGCCAGGGCATTGTCCTGCGCGGCCAGCAGCTGATGGAAGTGATCGGTCACCACCTCATCGCCGTGCAGGCTGGCGGTAAAGAGCGCAATCGCCAGCCGCTCACGCCCCTGGGCCGGGGTAAGGTTTTCGAACAGAGCGCGATAGCTGGCCTCCAGCCCATCCAGCAGCTCTGGGCGGTTGCGCAGCGCTCGCGCGACCGGGCTGGTCTGGGGCAGGCCCGCCAGACGCTCGGCGATGGTCAGCAGGTGCAGGCTGGCATCATGGCGGGACATGGTTCTTTCTCCTGGATTGTTGGCCTGAAATGCCGGTCTGAATTGGTGGCGGATCGGGGCCTGTATCTGCTGCCCTTTCTGCATTCTTGCATAATGACGATAAAATAAGACGTGTTTTATTTCGCCTGCAGGAGAAGAAGCCCGCCCCAATCATGGCTTTCGGGGGCGAAAAATGCCCCCGCCTGTCAGGGCGCTGTGCTTTATCAATGGGGGCTGGCCATGAAAAAGGGGCGGAGGATTCGCGCCCCCGCCCCCTGCGTTCATCGCGCAGCCATCAGTTCCAGTCCCTAATTCCAGTCGTGACGCGGCGGTTTGACACCGTTCAGCGCCCAGTTGCCGACCAGATGGTATTTCCAGCGCACCGGATCATGCAGCGTATGGACGCGGGCATTGCGCCAGTGACGATCAAAGCCATGCTTTCGCAGGGACGAGCGCGTGCCGCCCAGCTCGAACAGGCGGTTGGTGGCCTCGATCGCCACCTCGGTGGTCAGCACCTTGGCCTTGGCGACCGCGACCGAGGCGCGGGCGACGTTATCCTCATCGGGGGCGGGTTTGGCCTGATCCAGCACCCGGCCTGCGCGGTCCAGCAGCGCCTCGGCGGCGGCCTGGCGGATCTCCAGCTCGCCGATGCGCAAAATGGTCAGCGGGTCGTCAGAGGCGCGCTCGGCACCGGAATCGATCCAGGGCCGGGCGTGTTCGCGCACGAAGACGATGGTGTCATCCAGCGCCGCCCGCGCGATCCCCGCGTCAATCGCCGCCGTGGTGATCTGCGCGAAGGGCCCGGCAAGTGTCGGGCTTTCATAGGATTTATAGCTGGGGATCAGGTTGAAATCCTGCACCCTCAGCCGTTCCAGCAGCACCGTGCCGCTGGAGGTGGTGCGCTGGCCGATACTGTCCCAGTCATCGACCACCACAAGGCCGGGCGTGTCACGGGCGACAAAGGCCAGCTGGCCCAGCCCCTCATCATCCAGCGCCAGCACGCCCAGGTAATGCGCGTAAAGCGAGCCGGTGCAATAGCCCTTGCGCCCCTCGATCACATAGCCCTCGCCGTCGCGGGTGAGGCGGGTCTGCAGATCGGCCACGGTCTTGCCGCCGGTTTCCGACAGCGCATTGGCAAAGCGGTGGCCCTGCAGCACGAGGCCGAAATAATGCTGCTTTTGCGCCTCGGTCCCTTGCAGGCGCAGGTCTTCCAGCAGGCAGTAGTGGTTCTGCGGGATCTGCCCCAGTGAAGGATCCGCGGCTGAGATGATGGCGATCACCTCGGCCAGCGTCGCATAGGAAACCTCGGCACCGCCATAGGCCTTTGGCACCTGGATGCCCCAGAGGCCCGAGTTCGAGAAGTGATCGACCACCTCGGCGGGAACGGCGCGGTTCGCGTCGCGTGCGGCTGCGCCGGGGCGCAGGAAGGCGGCCACCTCATGCGCGATGCGGATCGCCTCGGCATCGTCTTTGATCACATGGGCGGCGGGCGGGTTGATCGGGTAATGTGCAGAAACGGTCATCTCAGTCTTTCGCCTTAACATTGCCGCCATGACCGCCGCCGCCAAAGACCTGAGGCGCACCGAAAGAGGGGCGCAGGGCGGGGCGGGGCGGTTTGATGCCGATTTCGGGGAACAGAAGTTCGGCCACGGTATAGGCCTCTTCCAGATGCGGATAGCCTGAGGCGATCACCGTATCGATGCCGATCTCCTGATATTCGCGCAGCCTGGCCGCAACGGTCGCGGGCGAGCCGACCAGTGCCGTGCCCGCGCCCGATCTGACCAGCCCCACGCCCGCCCAAAGGTTCGGAGAGACCTCAAGCCGGTCGCGCCGGCCCTCATGCAAGCGGCGCATCCGCTCCTGGCCGACGGAATCTGACTGGGTCTTTTGCACTGCCTGGGCCTTGGCGATCGTCTCATCCGAGAGGTGTGAGATCAGACGGTCAGCGGCCTCCCAGGCCTCGGCGTCCGTCTCACGAACGATGAAATGCAGGCGGATGCCGAAGGAAACCCTGCGCCCCTTTGCTGCGGCCGCCTTGCGCACCGCCTCGATCTTCTCGGCGACCTGGGCGGGGGGCTCGCCCCAGGTCAGATATTTCTCGACATAATCGCCCGCGAAATCATGCGCGGCATCCGACGAGCCGCCGAAATACAAAGGCGGGCGCGGCTCCTGGAAGGGGGGCAGGCCCAACTTCGCATGATGGGCCTTGATATGCTTGCCATCCAGATGCGCCTCGCCGGTTTCCAGCAGGCTGTTGAACACGTCGAAAAACTCGCGGGCGTGATCATAGCGGGCGTCATGGGGCAGGAAGATGCCGTCGCCCGCCAGTTCAGCCGGGGCACCGCCGACCACGATGTTCAACAAAAGCCGCCCCCGCGACAGCCGATCCAGCGTCGAGGCCAGCCGCGCGTAATAGGCGGGCGAGGCGGTGCCGGGGCGCACCGCGACCAGGAATTTCAGCCGCTCGGTATGGGCGGCAAGATCTGCGGCCAGGATGAAACTTTCCTCGCAGGCGACCGAGGTCGGGATCAGCACGCCCGAATAGCCCAGATCATCCGCCGCGCGGGCGATCTGGCGGAAATAATCGGGATCACCGGGCCGCGCCCGCAGATCGCTGCCCAGATAGGCACCATCCCCGGATGAGGGGATGAACCACAGGAAATCCAGGGGTTTGTCAGATTGGGTCATGGCGGTGTCCGGGCTGGCTGACAGGGATAAATCTCCCGCCCGGGCAGGGGCGGGAGAGGGGCATAGCGGGTCTCAGAAGGCGGGGAAGATCTGGCCTTTGTAGCGTTCCAGGATGAACTGGCGCGTCTCATCCGAGTTCAGCGCTTTGGCAAGGATCTGGATGCGCGGATCTTTGGTGTCATCGGGGCGGGTCACCAGATACTCGCTCCAGACGTTGTGGCCGTCCTGGCCATTGTCGATAAACAGCGCCTTGTTGATATCAAGCCCCGCCTCAAAGACGTAATTGCCGTTCAGCGCGCCCAGATCGACCTCATTCAATGCGCGCGGCAGCAGGGCGGATTCCAGCTCGATAATATCGAGGTTTTTCGGGTTCTCAGTCACGTCTTTCAGGCCCGGCAGCGGATCCTCGGGCGAGGTCAGCGATTTGAATTCGCCCAGTTTGATCAGGCCCAGCTGTTGCAGCAGCAAAAGCCCGCGCCCGCCATTGACCGGATCATTCGGGATCGCCACTTTCGCGCCATCCCTCAACTCATCCAGCGCGGTGATTTTGGTCGAATAGGCGACGTAAGGCTCAATATGGACGGGGACGACCACGGTCAGATTGTCGCCGCGCTCGCGGTTCCATTCATTGAGATAGGGGCGGTATTGGTAATAATTGCCGTCCAGCTCGCCCGAGACCAGCTGCGCATTCGGCTGGATGTAATCGGTGAAAACGCGGATATCGAGGTCGATCCCTTCTTTGGCCACGATGGGTTTGACGAATTCGAGGATCTCGGCATGCGGGATGGCGGTCGCGCCGATCACCAGCTTTTCCTGGGCCTGGGCGGCCCCCGACAGCCCGAGTGCGGCGGCGGCCGCCAGGGCAAATGTTTTCAGTTTTGACATAGGCTTAGTCCTTTGAATTGAATGGGGTTTCAGCGGCGCGAGAAACGGGTCACGAGGCTGTTTCCAGAGGCCTGGATCAGCTGCACCAGCAAAATAAGGACCACGACGCAGACCAGCATGATCTCGGTCTGGAAGCGGTGATAGCCGTAGCGGATCGCCAGATCGCCAAGCCCGCCGCCGCCGATTGCGCCCGACATGGCGGTGTAATCGACCAGCACAATCGCGGTGACGGTCGCGGCGGCGATCAGGCCGGGCAGTGCCTCGGGCAGGACGGCGCGAAAGATTGTCTGGACGGGCGAGGCCCCCATGGCAAAGCTGGCCTCGATCACGCCGGGATCAACCTCGCGCAGCGCGGTCTCCACCAGGCGGGCGAAGAAGGGGGACGTGCCGACGACCAGCGGGAAGATCACACCTTTGATGCCCAGCGAGGTGCCGGTGATCAGCACCGTGACTGGCATCAGCACGATCAAAAGGATGATGAACGGGACCGAGCGGATGATGTTGAGCACAAAAGACAGCATCCCATAGCCAAGGCCATGCGCGAAGGGCTGGCCCTTGCCGGTGACGAACAGCAAGATCCCCAGCGGCAGCCCGATCAGCACCGTCAGCACCAGCGAGACGCTGACCATGGCCAGCGTCTGGCTAAGTGCGGTGCCGATATCGGCCCAGTTGATACGTTCAAACCACATGAAGATGCCTCACTTCGGCGGGCGCAGCAGCAGGGGCCGCGCCGCCGATCACCTCGACTGCGGCGCCTGCGGCCTGCAGCGCGGCAGTGGCCGCCACCGCATCGCCGCCGCTTAACGCGATGGAAAACTGCGCATAGGGTGTGGTGCGGATATGGCCGACGCGCCCGCCGAGAATGGCGAAATCGACGCCAAATTCGCGGGCGATCCGCGACAAAAGCGGCTGATGCGTGTCCGCCCCCGTGAAGGTCAGGCGCAGATGCTGGCCTGTGGCGGTGCCGGGATCGGACAAGGCGGCATCGCCCTCGGCCTCGCGCACAAGGGCGCGGCTGACCGGGTGGCCGGGGTGCAAAAAGACCTTTGCCACCGGGCCTTCCTCGACCACGCGGCCCTTTTCCAGCACGGCGACACGGTCGCAGGCGCGGCGGATCACCTCCATTTCATGGGTGATCATCACGATTGTTACGCCCAGCTCGCGGTTGATTTCCTGCAAAAGATCAAGCACCTGGCCCGTGGTCTGCGGATCCAGAGCCGAGGTCGCCTCGTCGCACAGCAGCACTTTCGGGTCATTGGCCAGCGCCCGCGCGATGCCGACGCGCTGCTTTTGCCCGCCCGACAGCTGACGCGGATATTTCTGCGCGTGATCCGACAGGCCCACCCGCGCCAGCAGTGCCGCGACCTTCTCTGCGATCTGCGCTTTGGTCAGTTTTCCGGCCAGCTCCAGCGGATAGGCGACATTGCGCGCCACCGTCCGCCCGCTGAGCAGGTTGAAATGCTGAAACACCATGCCGATCTGGCGGCGCAGCGCCTGCAGCCCGGTGCCGCGGGCATCGGTGATCTGCTGCCCGTCGATCCAGACCTGGCCGGATGAGGGGCGTTCCAGCAGGTTGATCAGCCGCACCAGGGTTGATTTCCCCGCGCCCGACGCGCCGATGATCCCAAAAATCTCGCCGCGCCCGACCTGCAGGTCGATCCCGTGCAGCGCCGGAAGCGTGCCGCGCTTTGACGCGAAATTCTTGGTGACGGCCTCAAGGCGGATCATTCTGCGGCGGCCTCTTTTGCCGTCTCCGCCGCCTTGACGGCCTCAATGTCGCGGTAGTGCTGGGCGGGGTGGTTTTCGGGCAGATAGGGCCCTGCGCCAAACAGCTTTTCGCGCAGCGTGCCGGGGGTGTATTCGGTTGGATAGGCGCCGCGCTTTTGCAGCTCTGGCACGATCAGATTGACCACATCCTCAAAGGATCCCGGCGTCACTGCATAGGCGATATTGAACCCATCGACATCGGTTTCCGCCACCCAATCCTGCAGCGTGTCGGCAATCTGTTCGGGCGAGCCGACAAAGACCGGGCCCTGGCCGCCGATGCCGCCATATTTCGCCAGCTCATCCACGGTCCAGACTTTGTCTTTGCCGCCAAAGGCATCCAGCATCGAATGGATCGCATTGGTCTCAACCTTGCGGATCACCTCGCCGGGCTGATAGGCCCCGAAATCGACGCCGCTCCAGCCTGACATGAACACAAGCGAGCCCTCATATGAGATATACTTGCTGTAATCCTCAAATTTCGCGCGGGCTTTTTCTTCAGTCTCATCGGTGATGATGGTGATCAGCGTATAGATATAAAGCTTTGAGGGATCGCGCCCCTCGGCCGCCGCGCGGGCGCGGATGTCAGCGACATATTCCTTCAGCAGCGCCTTTGAGGGCGCACCGACGAACACGCATTCCGCATGTTTCGCGGCAAAGGCCTTGCCCGGACCCGAGGCCCCGGCCTGATAGATCAGCGGCGTGCGCTGTGGCGAGGGCTCGGTCAACCCATAGCCCGGCACCTCAAAATATTTGCCCTTATGGCCGATCTCATGCACCTTTGCGGGATCGGCGAAAATGCGGCCATCCGCATCGCGGCGCACGGCATCTTCCTCCCAGGAGCCTTCCAGCAGCTTGTAGATCACCTCAAGATATTCCGAGGCGACCTCATAGCGGTTGTCGTGCTTTTTCAGCCCGCCCTGGCCGATATTCTTCGCGCCACTTTCCAGGTAAGAGGTGACGATATTCCAGCCCACCCGGCCTTTGGTGTGATGGTCGGCGGTGGCGATGCGGCGGGCGAAAGTATAGGGGTGCTCAAAGCTGGTTGAGGCGGTGATGCCGATCCCCAGATGCTGCGTCGCCAGCGCGATAGGGGCGGCCAGCTGGATCGGGTCATTGACCGGAATCTGCGCCCCGTTGCGGATCGCGCCGTCATTATTGCCGTTATAGACATCATAATAGCCGATTACATCGGCGATGAAGATGCCGTCGAAAATGCCGCGTTCAAGCGTGCGGGCCAGGTTCTGCCAATAGTCCAGATCCTTATAGGTGGCCGAGCGGTCATCGGGATGCGCCCAGAGGCCTGGCGACTGGTGGCCGACGCAATTCATGTCAAAGGCGTTGAAACGGATCTTGCGGGTCATCTGAGATTTCTCATTTCTGGGGCGCTGCGCCGTCCTGTGAAGCGCGGGCTTCAAAACACGACAGGTTATGACGTGATTAACCCCGCAAGCCCGCCTGAGGCGATTCCAAAGCTTTCCCCGCAAAGAGAAGGAAGCTGCTGTAAGCCGCGCCGGGGCAGCGGGGATTTTCCGGGGGCACGGAATTTCAACGAAAATCGGGGCGAAACAGCAGGCCTGTTCCCCGGCCGTAGATAACTATTCTCCCGGCAGGGGGGTGAAGAGCGGGGCCGTTTCCACCAGCCGCCGGGTTTTGGAATGGCCGCAGGCGGGTGGGCGGGCCTATAAATCAGCGAAATGGGGCGGGTCTGATCCGGCCCCGCTGTCCCTTTCAGGAAAAACAGATGAACCAGCCGCAGCCCCCCGCCAGCCCCGAGATTTTCTGGTTCCTGCCGACCTCGGGCGACACGCGTTATCTGGGCACCTCGGATTTCAGCCGTGCGCCTGACAATGCCTATATCCGCCAGATCGCGGTCACGGCGGATCGGCTGGGCTATGACGGGTTGCTGATCCCGACGGGGGCCAGCTGCCAGGACCCCTGGGTGACGGCGGCCAGTCTGATTGCCGAGACGCGGCGGATCAAACTGCTGGTGGCGCTGCGCACCTCGATCATGGGGCCGACCGCCTCGGCGCGGCAGGCGGCGACACTGGATCAGGCGCTTGGCGGCCGGCTATTGCTGAATGTGGTGCCGGGGGGCGATGCGACAGAGCTGGCGGCGGATGGTGTATTCCTGAAACATGACGAGCGTTATGAGGCCGCGGATGAGTTCCTGACCGTCTGGCGGCGCATCCTTGCAACCGATGCCGCCGTGACCTTCAAAGGCAAACATCTCAGCGTCGAGAATGCCCGCAATTACCACCCGCCCGTGCAGCGCCCCTATCCGCCTTTGTATTTCGGCGGCTCTTCCCCCGCCGCGCATGAGCTGGCCGGGAAGCATGTCGATGCCTATCTGACCTGGGGCGAGCCGCCCGAGGCGGTCGCAGAAAAAATCGCCGATGTGCGGGAAAAGGCCGCGCAGAACGGGCGCTCGGTCCGGTTCGGGGTGCGGCTGCATGTGATCGCCCGCGAGACCGAGGAAGAGGCCTGGGCCGATGCTGACCGTCTGATCTCGCACCTATCGGACGAGGATATCGCCGCCTCGCAGGCCAATCTGGCAAAGATGGACAGTCATGGTCAGGCCCGGATGCAGGCGCTGCATGGCGGGCGGCGTGACCGCCTGGTCGTGGGGCCGAACCTCTGGGCGGGCGTAGGCCTGGTGCGCGGCGGCGCGGGAACGGCGCTGGTCGGCAACCCGCAGCAGATCGTTGATCGTCTGCGCGAATATCAGGCGCTTGGGGTTGATACATTCGTGCTGTCGGGCTATCCGCATCTGGAAGAATCGATCCGCTTTGCCGAGCTGGTCTTCCCGCTTTTGGGCAAAGACGCGGTGACGGAACGCTCGGCCCAGACGGGCGGGGCTTTTGATATCCGCGCCCGCGCATCGGCCAGCTGATATGAGCCTGGACCAGCCCCGGGCCCGCGCCGCCCGCCATGTGGTGATTGTGGGTGCCGGGCTGTCAGGTGCCGCCGTGGCCTGGCACCTGGCGCGAAACACCGGCCTCCTTGGTCCGCGCATCACTCTGATAGAGCCGCGGCCCCAGCCTGGCCGGGGTCTGGCCTATTCGACGCCTGACCCCGATCACCGCCTGAACGTGCCGCATGTGAAGATGACGCTCGACACCTCGCAGCCCGATCACTATGCGCGCTGGCTGCAATCAGATGCGGCCCCGGCCTATGCGGCGGATGCCCATCGCCCTGATGGTGCGATCTTCACGCCACGCGCGGTGTTCGGCGCCTATGTTCACGCGCATCTGGCGCCCGATCTTGCCTCTGGGCGGATCGTCCATCTGCAAAGCCGCGCTGTTTCTGCCAGTCGTGAGGGCGGGCGGGACGGCGGGAAGCTCGGGGGGCAGGACGGGGGGCAGGTCGGGGGGCAGGTCGGTGGGCCCTGGCGGGTCTGGCTGGAAGATGGCCGATCCGTCACCGCCACGGATCTGGTGCTGGCCGCCAGCCACCCGGCCCCCGGCCTGCCGCCACAGCTGCGGGGGCTTGCCGGGCAAAGGGCGCTGATCGCCGATCCCTATGCGCCAGGGGCGCTGGACGATATCGCAAAAGATGAGGCGATTTTGCTGCTGGGCGCGGGCCTGACCGGGGCCGATGTCGTGGCCAGCCTGATCCGGCGCGGCCATCGCGGGCCGATCCGGCTGGTGTCGCGCACGGGCCGCCGCTCGCAGCCGCATGGGCCAGAGCAGGCGGAAAGCCAGGCCGATTTCGGCACCGATCCTGCGCTTACCACAAGGGCGCTTTTGCGTCGTATCCGCCATGAGCTGCGCGAGGCCCAGAAGCAGGGCCTGACCTGGCACCCGGTCTTTGATCGTCTGCGGGCGCAGGGGCCGCTGATCTGGGCCGCGCTGCCGCTGGAAGAGCGCCGCCGCCTTTTGCGCCATCTGCGCGGGCTTTGGGATATTCACCGTTTCCGCATCGCGCCGCAGACCTATGCGATTTTGCAAGAGGCCCAGGCCTCGGGTCAGCTGACGGCCTTTGTCGGGCGCATCGGGCAGCTGTCTCAGCATGCGGGCAGGCACCGCCTGAACATTCGTTTGCGCAAAGGGGGCCAGCAGGATCTGGTATTTGACCGGCTGATCCTGGCGACGGGCCCCTCGCATGGGGCGGTCACCACCTCGAACCCGCTCTATGCGGATCTGGCCGCCCAGGGCCTGATCGCAGCGGATGCGTTGTCGCTGGGGCTGGCGGCAACCGCAGATGCGCAGGCGCTGGACCGCGAGGGCCGCGCCCAGCCGGATCTTTTCATCGCAGGTCCGCTGGCCCGGGCCGCCGTTGGCGAGCTGATGGGCGTGCCCGAGGTGACGGCCTGGGCCGAGCGCCTTGCGGCACGGCTGGCTGTGCCAGGTTCCGGCGGTGTCTGATCCCGGCGGCGTCTGATCCGCCGGGGATACCTGAAGACAACCGATCAACCTGTGTATTCACCCCGCGCAGGCATGGAAGGTTGCGGCCGGACCGAGGTGGCCTCAGACCCTGATATTCGCGGCTTCCAGCTTGTCCAGCAGCGTATCAACAGGGCGCAGCCGTGGCAAAACCGGAAGCCGGTTCACACCATCGAACTTTTGAACGACATCATTTGCTATCCGTTCAAGGGACTCAATATGCGATTCAATTGAAAAATACTTGTGCCGTTCAAATGCCGCTGCCGACATCCGGCGGTATCGTCTTTCTCCTGTGCTTTGGATCGCGGCAACCACCGTCTCGCCGGACATATCATCCAAAAGGAACCCGGCCTTGCTGTTCCCCATCATCTCTACCGGGCCAGGGGCATAGCTTGCGGCCAGAACCGGAACGCCGAATGAAAAGGCCTCAAGAACAACATTCCCGAAAGCTTCCTTTTTAGACGGCAGGATCAACAGCCGCATATCGGAATACATTCTCTGCTTGTCTTCACAGTTCAGGCATATCTCAAAGTGATCAAGAATTGAATGATTGATGGCGAGCTCTATAAATTTAGCGTAATCCGGAGAGTTTTCGTCGTGGGTTGTGTATATATGCAGCGGTGGCAGGCCTGCTTTTTTCATCGCCTGGGCAATTCCCAGAAGGCGCTCGCAGTCTTTTGCGTGGAAATCAATTCTTCCTACATATCCAAATTTAGTATTTTTATCAGTATCATATGAATTTATGTCTCTGATCGCCACCGGCGGCGCTATCTTTACCTGTCCATATATAACAAGCTGCCTTTGGAAAGAGATGTCGCCGTCTGAGAATGACAATATGCATGAGGCCATATTATCCTTCAGCAGGTCGCGTCTGGTAAGAATGTTGATTTCCTGGATCAAAAAGGCCATCTGGCCGGAGCCCAGAGCAATGATCGGAAATTTGTAAAATATGTCTCTTATGTCCTTGGGGTATTCGAACTGAATGCTGTTTCCGATGAGGAGAACAGTATCATCCGGTGACCAGCTCTTAAACATCTGAATAATTTTGTCCCGGTCCTTTTCCAGTGAAAAAGCGCCGTTTAATGATATTTCCCTGTCGTGTTTGCGGGAAATCGCAATATATTCAATGGGTCTGTTCGCGGTCTCTCTGAGTATGTTTCTGGTTCTGTTCTGAATGCCGCCAATCCGGCTGACGTCAGAAACGATCAAAACTATTCTTGCAACCTCAGACTTCCCACGATTTACACTCACAGCCCGAAGTCCTTCGATTTAAATGCCAATCATACCAGCGGGGAAATCCCGGGGCTGAGCAGATTGTTCCACGATGGACATTATGGCACGCGGTTCAACGGGTAAAGAGCCGTGTCGCCACTTCAGGCCAGGCCGCTGCCGCACCGAAGCTGGCCCCGATGCGGCAGCGGCCTGGCAGCATTTCCCTGAAACGCGACGGGTCTTTCTCTCGTTGGTCAGGACACAGGCATGCCCGATATTTCAGTGAAAGCCCGTCAAAAATGCCCGCCCCGGTTTTGGTGCGGGCATTTTTATGCATGGATGTGGCCTTAGATCGGCCTCAGATCGTGATGCCGCCGTCTACCGAAATCGCCTGGCCGGTGATGAAGGCGCCCTCATCCGAGGCAAGGAAGGCGCAAAGGCCTGCGACCTCTTCGACGGTGCCAAGCCTGCCCAAAGGCTGGCGGGCGATAAAGCTTTGGCGCGCGGCCTCGACCGAGCCCATGGTCTGGCCCAACTCCTCGATCCGCTGATTAAGCGAGGGCGAGGCGACAGTGCCGGGGCAGACCGAATTGGCGCGGATGCCATAGCTGACATAATCAGCGGCGATGGATTTTGTCAGCGCGATCACGCCGCCTTTCGTTGCGCCGTAAGCGGCACGGCGCGGGAAGCCCTTGATCGACGAGACGACCGAGCCGATGGTGATGACAGAGCCGCCATGCCCTTTCATCTTCGGCACCGCCTCTTTCAGCACATGGAAGGCGCTGCCAAGCGTGATATCGACCGAGCGCTGCCAGTCGTCAAAGCCGCATTCCTCGATGCTGCCCTGATGCACATAGCCGACCGCATGGACGAGGATGTCGATCCGCGGAATGTCTTGCAGCCAGGCGGCGATTGCGGCCGGATCGGTGGCGTCAACGCGGCGCGTGGTGGCGCAATCCAGCGTTGAAAGCGCCGTCTCGTTCAGATCCGAGGCATAGACGGTCGCGCCTTCGGCCGCCAGCCGCTCTGCGACCGCGCGGCCGATGCCCTGGCCTGCGGCGGTGACGACGGCGATACGGCCCTGCAGCCGGTTTGAAAGATCGGTCACCGGCTTATCCTTTCACGACCTGAGAGACGGGGGTGACGGTCTGGCGCTGTTCGCCCAGGCCTTTGATCCCCAGCGTCACCACATCGCCCACGCCCAGATAGCGCGGCGGCTTCATGCCAAGGCCAACGCCGGGGGGGGTGCCGGTGCAGATCAGATCGCCCGGCTCCAGAGCGCAGAATTCCGACATGTAAGAGATGATGGTTGCGACATCGAAGATCATCTTCGCGGTATTGCCGGTCTGCATCCGCTCGCCATTCACATCCAGCCACATCGGCAGGTCGGCAATATCGTCGAACTCGTCGATCGAGGCCGCGAAGGGCCCGGTCGGGCAGAAGTTCGGATAGCTTTTGCCTTTGACCCATTGGCCGCCACGCTCCAGCTGCCAGGCGCGTTCGGACACGTCATTCACAAGGGTCAGGCCCAGGACGTGATCCAGCGCCTGATCGCGGGTGATGTTCAGCGTGTGCTTGCCGATGAAGATGCCCAGCTCGACCTCCCAGTCGAGTTTGGTCATTTTGTCGGAGAAGAGGATCGGCTCATTCGGGCCGCAATAGGTGGCCGAGCTTTTGTTGAAAAGGATCGGCTCTGCCGGGATCGGCATGCCCGATTCCGCGGCGTGGTCGGAATAGTTCAGCCCGACGCACCAGATGTTTTTCGGGCCGGAAACGGGCGGCAGGATGCGGGCCGCTGCCTGATCAAGCGCCGGAAGGCTTGCAAGATCAACGCCTTGCAGGCGTGTTTTCAGGTCCGGGATGGTGTCGGGTGTGAAATCGCTCACAATCGCCGAGACGTCACGCGCGATATTATCCGCGTCCAAAAGCGCGGGAATTGCGCGGCCATCACGCTCAAGCCGGATGAACTTCATGTCGGAAACCTTCTCGTTTGGGTTGGGCCATGGCCCGCAGAATTCAGCTGTCGGCGCGGATGCCGGCGAGAGCGCCGATCACGCCTTTGTCGCGGATCGCGGTCAGCGCGGCCGTCAGCAGCGGCTGCAGCGCGGGGTCGGGCGTGGGCCCGAATACGGGTTCAAATCCAAGGAAAGCCGCTACCGTTTCTTCGGGGGTCTGCGCCGCCTGATCGGGGGCATTCCAGGCGTTGAAGGTCGGGTCGTTGATGATGATGGGCTGGCCCGCCTCATTCACCGCCCCGCAAGAGCGGATCCAGAGCGCGACCGCCATCACCAGCGCGTCAGAGCGTTCACCACGGGCCAGACGCTCGCCCAGCATCGCCAGCAGCCGCTGCGGCACTTTTTGCGAGGCATCCGAGGCGATCTGAACGCAAAGATGCTGCAGCGCGGGGTTGGCAAAGCGGTCGCGCAGCCCCTCGACATAGCGGGCACCGTCCATGCCGGGCTGCAGGGTCGTGGCCGCCTCGCGCCAGTAGATGTCGATGAAGGCGCGCAGGGCAGGATTGGCAAAGGCCTCGGCAACCGAGGCAAAGCCCGCGATCTGGCCCGCCGCCGCGATTGCGGTATGGGCGCCGTTCAGCATGCGCAGCTTCATATGTTCATAGGGTTCGACATCGGCGACGATCTCGGCCCCCGACAGCTCCAGCGCGGGGCGGCCCCAGGGGAAGTCATCCTCGATCACCCAGCGGAAATAGGGCTCGGCCACCACGGGCCAGGCATCTGTGGCACCCAAGGCGGCGCTGATCGTGGCGCGGTCCTGGTCGGTGGTTGCGGGCACGATCCGGTCAACCATCACACAGGGCGCGGCGGAATTGGCCTCGATCCAGGTGACAAGATCAGGGTCGCTCAGGGCGGCAAAGCGCACCAGCGCGGCCTTGAGCACGCGGCCATTTGCCGGAAGATTGTCGCAGGACAACAGCGTCAGCGGCGTCAGCCCCGCCGCGCGACGGTTCCATAGCGCCGCCGTCAGGAAACCATATATGGTGCGAGGGCGATCAGGGTTCGCAAGATCATGCAGGATGTCTGGGTGATCTTCCAGAAGCCTGCGGCTGGCGGGATGGGTCAGATAGCCCTTTTCGGTGACGGTCAGCGTAACGATCCGCACCGTCGGCAGGCTGAGCGCCTCGATCAGGCGCTCAGGGTTTTCCGGCGCGGTGATCATCTCGATGATCGAGCCGATCACCCGCAGATCCTCGCGCGTGCCATAACGCTCGCAATAGGTATAAAGGCCGTCCTGGGGGGCCAGCAGGTCGCGGGTCACCGGGCTGCGCAGCGAGGCGGCGATGATGCCATAGCCCAGCTCGCCGCGCCCGAGGCAATCATCGATGAAAACCGCCTGATGCGCCCGATGAAATGCGCCGACGCCCAGATGCACGATGCCAGGCGTCACCTCTGCACGATTATAGGCCGGGCGGGTAACACCGGGGGGCAGGTCGTTCAGGGTGGCAAGCGACAGTCTGGGCATTGGGGCAGGCTCTTTGGTAAGGGGCGGGCAAAGGGTGAAAGGCGCGGCGTCTCTGCCGGGGGCCTCAGCCGAATTGCAGCCCGCCATTCATGTCGATCACGGTGCCGGTCATAAAACCCGCCAGCGGTGAGGCCAGGAAGCGCACCGAATGGGCGATTTCCTCTGGCTGACAAAAGCGCCCGACCGGGATCGCGGCCAGCTGGCGGTTGCGATCTTCCTCGGAAAGCTGCTCCATGATCATCGGCGTCACCACATAGGCGGGGGCGATGGCATTCGCGGTCACCCCGGTGGCGGTCAGCTCGCGGGCTGAGGCATAGGTCAGCCCGACCAGCGCCGCCTTCGAGATCGCATAGCTGGTGCCTGCGGTCAGGCCGCCGGATTTCCAGGCGTAAGAGGCGATATTGATCAGACGGCCCCAGCCCTTTGCCTTCATCCCCGGCACGAAGGCTTTGGTCAGGATCAAAGCCGCATCAAGGTTGACCGCCATGATGCGGTGGAATTCCTCCAACGTGGTCGCGGCCAGTTTATGGGGCGACAGGATGCCGGCATTGTTGACCAGGATATCGACGCCGCCTGCAGTCCCGTCTGCGGCCCCGCCTGCGATTGCCTCTGCGGCTTTGGTCAGCGCCTCGGCATCACCCAGATCAACCACCATCGGGTTGATTTTGCCAGGATATTGATCGGCGTTCTGATCGACCAGGCTCTGCAGCGCAGCCGCGTCGCGGTCGCAGGCGATGACATCTGCGCCCGCATCCAACAGGCCAAGCGCAATGGCACGGCCAATGCCGCCTGCAGCGCCCGTTACAAGCGCGGTCTTTCCTGTCAGTTCCATCTTATCCGTCCATCTGCTCTGATGGGGCGCGGGCCGATCAGCAGGCCCGCGCTCCGGTTGGGCACCGATCAGGCGCGGCGGGCGACCTCGATCCCGTGCATCACGCCGCGGATCTCGGCCAGGCCCTTCAGGCGGCCGATCAGCGTATAGCCCGGGTTGACGCGGGTTTTCGCGATGTCATCGGCAAGCTGGTGGCCATGGTCGGGGCGCACCGGGATCTGCCAGTCGGCGCGGCCTTCGGCCAGACGGCGGGCCTGCTCGTCCAGGAAGACCTGGATCAGCGCGGGCAGATCCGAGGAGCCGCCCAGATGGTCGGCCTCATAGAAGGAACCATCCGCCTCGCGCTGCACATTGCGCAGATGGGTAAAGTGGATCTGGGCCGCAAATTCCTGCGCCATGGCGGTCAGGTCATTGTCCTCGCGCGAGCCATAAGAACCCGAGCAGAAGGTCAGGCCATTTGCCGGGCTTTTGACGCAATCGACGATCCGGCGTGCATCCTCGCGGGTGGAGACCACGCGCGGCAGACCAAACAGCGGGAAGGCGGGGTCGTCGGGGTGGATGCAAAGACGTGCGCCAACCTCTTCGGCCACCGGGACGATCTGCTCAAGGAACCAGGTCAGGTTGGCGGCCAGCTGGGCGCGGTCGATGCCGTCATATTCCGCCAGCGCCGCAAGGAAGCTTTCGCGGTCATAGCTGCGCTCGGTCGCAGGCAGGCCCGCGATCAGGTTCTTTTCGATCAGGGCGATCCGCTCGGGCGTCAGGCTGTCAAAGCGGGCTTTGGCCTCGGTGATCTGCGCGGCGCTATAGCCCGCTTCGGCGTTGGGGCGTTTCAGGACGAAGAGGTCATAGGCGGCACAGTCAAGCGCATCAAAGCGCAGCGCCAGACCGCCGCCCGGCATCGGATAGGCCAGATCGGTGCGGGTCCAGTCGCAGACCGGCATGAAGTTGTAGCAGATGGTATAGATGCCATTTGCCGCAAGATTGCGGATGGTTTGCTGATAATGCGCAACCCAGGTCTGGCGCTCGGGCTGGCCGAGTTTGATCGTATTGTGCACCGGGATGCTTTCGACCACGCTCCAGCGCAGGCCAGAGGCCTCGATCAGGGCTTTGTGCTTTGCGATCTCTTCGACCGACCAGACCGAGCCATCATAGATATGATGCAGCGCGGTGACGATGCCGGTGGCACCAGCCTGGCGGATTTCGTCCAGCGAAACCGGATCCCCCGGACCATACCAGCGGAAGCACTCTTCCATGAATTGCATCGTCGACTCCGTCAGATAAAAGAAAAAGCGTTCATCCCGGGCCGCGCGGTGGCGTGACCCGTTGGTTGGGTTTTTGGTCAGGGAAGGTTCGGCGCGGGCAACAGGGCCGCCCGCGCCGGGGTTGGTTTACTCTTCGATCACTGCGGGCAGGTCGAAGCCGAAGTAATGTTTGAAGATGGTGTTCAGCTCGCCGCTTGCGAGGTCAGCCTGCACCCATTCATCGACGGCCGCTTTCAGCGCGGGCTCGCCCTTGCGGATGCCGACGCCATAGGGCAGCTCTTTCAGCACGATTTTCGAGACCAGCGGATCCTGAGGACGACGCTCGTTGATGGCGTTCAGGATCCCGGTCGGGCCGACGAAATAGTCGTTCTGGCCCGAGACGACCGAGGTGATCACCGTCGGATTGTCGTCATAGCGCATGACGGTCACGCCGGGGATCTTCGAGGCTTCGGCATCATTGGTCGAGCCACGCACAACCGCAACCGACTTGCCGTTCAGATCGTCCAGCGTTTCAACCTTGGTGCTTTCCGTTGCGGCAACCAGGATCGGGATCACCGCATAGGCCTGCGAGTAGTCGATCACCTCACGGCGCTCTGGCGTCATTGCCAGCGCGGCCATCACCAGATCGGCCTTGCCGGTCAGCAGGAAGGGGATGCGGTTCGGGTCGGTGGTCTCGACGATCTCAAGCTCGACGCCCAGATGCTTGGCCAGCAGGCGGGCGGATTCCACCTCGGCCCCGGTCGGCTGCATCGAGGCATCCATGCTGCCCCAGGGGCTGGAGCCAAGGTCGATCGCCACGCGGACCACGCCACGCGCACGGATATCGTCAAGCGTATCGGCGGCGGCCAGGCCGGGGATCATGGTTGCGGCGATCAGGCCAGCGCTCAGCAGCAGGTTCCGTCTTTTCATCTTGCTCCTCCTTCAGGACAGATTACGTCTTTGTTTACAGGCCATTGCTGAGGAAGGCCCTCAGTTCCTGGCTTTGCGGGTTCTCCAGCATCGCGCCCGGTCCTTCCTCCTGGACCTTGCCCTTATGCATAAAGACGACCTTGTTTGCGACGCGGCGCGCGAAGGCCATTTCGTGGGTGACCAGCACCATGCTCATCCCGCCGCGGGCGAGATCTTCCATCACGCGCAGCACTTCGCCCGTCAGCTGCGGGTCAAGCGCCGAGGTGACCTCGTCGAAAAGCATCAGCTTGGGCTTCATCGCCAGCGAGCGGGCGATGGCGACGCGCTGTGCCTGGCCGCCCGAAAGCTGCTCGGGGTAGCTTTCGGCCTTGTCGGCCAGGCCCACCTTTTCCAGCACCTCATGCGCCAGGGCGCGGGCATCGGACTTCGACAGTTTCTTCACGCTGCGCGGCGCCAGCATGATGTTCTGCTCGACCGTCAGATGCGGGAAGAGGTTATAGCTCTGGAACACGATCCCCACATCGCGGCGCAGCGCACGCCGATCCAGCGCTGGATCGTGGATCTTGTGGCCGCAGACGGTGATCTCGCCCGAGTTGATCGTTTCCAGCGCATTGACGCAACGCAGCGCGGTGGATTTCCCCGAGCCCGAGGCCCCGATCACGGCGGTCACTTCGCCCGGGCCCACGTCAAAGGTCACACCTTTCAGGACCTCGACCGCGCCAAAGCTTTTATGGACATCGCGGAGACTAACGACTGCCGACATGGAGTTTCCTTTCAAGGCTGCGGCTCCACATCGAAAGCGGGAAGCACATCGCAAAGTAGAAGCAGGCGACGATCAGGAAGATCGGAAGCGGTTCAAAGATGGCGTTGTTGACCACCTTGCCGGCCTGGGCCAGTTCGATGAAGCCGATCACCGAGGCCAGTGAGGTGTTCTTGATGATCTGCACAAGAAAGCCGACGGTCGGCGGTGTTGCGATCTTCAGCGCCTGCGGCAGGATCACCTGGAACATGCGCTGAAAGCGGTTCAGGCCAAGGCAATCTGCGGCCTCCCACTGGGTTTTCGGAACCGACTGCAGACAGCCGCGCCAGATCTCGGCCAGGAAGGCCGAGGAATAGACCGTCAGCGCCGCCCCGGCGGAAATGATCGCGGGCAGTTTGTCAAAGCCCAGGATTGCGATCCCGAAATACAGCAGGAACAGCAAGACCAGCAGCGGCGTGCCCTGGATGATCTGGATCCAGGTGGCGGCTGCCAGCCGGATCAGGCGATTGGTCGAGATCCGGCCAAGCGCCACGATGAACCCCAGCACCGAGCCGCCGACAAAGGCGATCAGCGAAAGCCCGACCGTCCAGAGCGCACCATGGGCGAGATATTCGAACTGAGCAAGATTCAAAGGCATCATCTTCCCCTCCTCAGATGGTTGTGCCGAGCTTGCGCCGGCGCGGGAAGATCAGCTGCCCGAACAGGAAGAAGGCTGCACGGACGATGAAGGACAGCAGGATATAGATCACCCCGGCCACGATATAGGTCTCAAGCGCGCGGAAGGTTTCCGACTGGATGCGGTTGGCGATTGCCGTCAGCTCTTCGGCCGAGATCTGCGAGGTGATCGACGAGGCCAGCATCAAAAGCACATATTGGCTGGTCAGCGCCGGATAGACCCGTTCAATCGCCGGGCGCACGATCACATGCCAGTAGGTCTGCACCTGTGAAAGCCC
Source organism: Pseudogemmobacter hezensis (assembly GCF_013155295.1). GTDB lineage: Bacteria > Pseudomonadota > Alphaproteobacteria > Rhodobacterales > Rhodobacteraceae > Pseudogemmobacter > Pseudogemmobacter hezensis. Next base: position 97,547 of record NZ_JABJXT010000010.1, read on the forward strand.
AAGGCAGGTTGCGGCCTCGACCTGCGAGCGATGGATCGACTGCAGGCCGGCCCGCACGATTTCGCAGGTATAGGCGCCGATATTGATCACCAGTGCCGCAACGGCCGCAAAATTCGCCGAGACTTTCAGGCCCGCCATGGCAAAGCCGAAATAGATCAGGAAGATCTGGATCAGGAAGGGCGTGTTACGGATGATCTCGACATAGCTCGCAATCACCCATTTCAGCCAGCGCGGCCCATCTGCGCGGCCAATGGCGCAAAGCGTGCCCAGGATGCAGCCAAAGACCGTCGAGATTGCCGAAAGCTGCAGCGTAAGCCAGGCTCCGGCAAGGAATTGTGGCCAATAGGTCCACAGGAATGAGAAGTCGAACGTGTATGACAAGGCGTGATTTCCCGGCTCAGATCGCGGTTGCGCAGCTGTCTGCGAAAGATGGCGATGGCTTTTGACAGGCCAGACACAGGAAAAGAGATGAATTTCTCCTCCGGGCGCTTATCCTGGCAGATGCCTGACTGGCAGATGTCTGAAAGCGCGGGAAATCCCTTTGATCCTGGCCTGCCACGTGGCGGCGAAGACCACTCTCCCCTGGTCTCATTCGCGTCATGCACCCTCCCCGGTCCACAGCGTAAGTTCTTTATCGACAAAACACATAAATGCGCTATGCAGGTCAATATGTTTTTTATGGAAAATAGACATCCTCTGGTGGCGTCCCCGAAATGAAGACGAATTCCTTATTTAAAGCCTCGTATAATCAATGCCTTGATATGATTTCCGGGCTTGAGCCCGATGCTGTTTTTCCGACCGAAAGCAAGTTGTCCGACGCGCTTAAGATCAGCCGGACGACGGTGCGTGCGATCCTGAATCGGATGTCTGACGAGGGGATCATCCGGCTGCAGGGGCGCGAAAAGACATTGCTGCGTGCCCCTGTTCCGGGGGATCGATTCGCGCAAAACGTGGTCGAGCCGGTGTCGCGGATCGCAGAGAAACGGGTGATGGAATGGCTGGTCGGCCCCGATTGCGTGGTGGGGGCGCTGATCAACGCGCTTGATCTGTCGCGCCGCCTTGATCTTTCGGTTTCGGCGGTGCGCGATTGCCTGGCACGGTTCGAGCATTTCGGCATTGTCACGCGCGAGGAAAGCGGGCGCTGGCGCAGCCTTGGCCTGACCGCGGATCTGGTCAGCGAGCTTTTCGAGATCCGGGAAATCCAGGAATGCCGCGCGCTTGAGCGGTTGATGCTCTTGCCCGACAGCCATCCGGCCTGGGCAGAGATTCGCCGGATCGGGGCCCGGCATCAGCTGCATCTGGAGGATAAAAAGCTGCTGCTGCGCGAGTTTACGATCTACGATTCACAGCTGCACCTGACCATTGCCAGCGTGGCAAGCAACCGCTTTTTCATTGAAAGCCATTCGCTGATGGGGCTGATTTTCCCCTATCACTATGATACTGATATGGAACAGAATTTCGGCAGGCAGCGCCAGGCGGTGCTGGAGCATCTGACCTATATCGACGCTTTGATGCAGCGCGATCTGGCAGCCGCCAAAGAGGCTTGTCTTGCCCATTTGCATTCGGCGCTGGCAACCTTGCTGAACTCTATCGAGATGAAGGCCGGCGTCCTGGTCTTTCCGCAGGCCAGCCGCACATGACTGACGCACATGACTGACGCGCATGACTGGCGCACATGACTGGCGCGCAGGCGTAGGGCTGTGCCATCGGCCTGCGCAGCCTTTGCCGGCAATCACCTTTTGCCTGAGGTCAGCCAGACGCCCAGCATGGTGATCGCAAGTCCGGCGAACATGATCGGGGTCAGCGGTTCTGAAAACAGCGCCCAGGCCCAGATCATCGTGACCGGGGGGCTGAGATAGATCGCGGCGCTGACTCTGGCGGCGGGAAAGATACGCAGCGCGGTGTAATAGACCGAATAGGTCGCAAAGGTTGCGATCAGAACCAGCCAGGCGATCCCGGTCATGAATTGCAGCGTCAGCGGCGGTGCCAGCCCCTCGCCTGCGATCAGGGCGCAGGCTCCGAACAGAAGGGCGCTGGTCAGGGTGTGGATGCAAAGGCTCTGATACACCGGGATGTGCAGGATCGGCTGCCTGCGATGCAGGATCGAGGCCAGCGCAAAGACCAGCATCGAGGCCACCGTCAGCCCATAGGCCCAAAGCGGCGCGGTGCCAAAGCTCAGGCTGTCGAAGCTGACCACCAGCACGCCGCCCAGAGCGATGACCGTGCCCAGCCATTGCCGCCCCGTCAGGCGCTCGCCCAGCAGGGGCTGCGACATTGCCGCAATCGCCAGCGGCAAAAGGTCTGAGATCAGCGCCACGAGGCCGGTCGGAACCCGCTGGCCGATCGCCAGCGCAAAACCACCCAGATAAAGAAACACCGCCATCACGCCAAAGCCCATCTGCGCCAGAATGGCCCTGAACGACAGGCGCGGGCCGAAGGCGATTGCGAATGGCAAAAGGATCAGCCCCGAGATCAGCGTGCGCCAGAACAGCAAAAGCGCGATCCCGGCCTCTTCATTTGCATAGCGGATGCCGACGAAGCCGGAACTCCAGCCGACGATCAGCACGAAGGCCATGGCGGGCCACAAAAGCGGGTGATGGCTACGGATCGGCAGCGCGGTGGCAAGGTCGGACATTTCGCATCCCGGGTTGAACTGGATGGCCTTGCCTAAGGCCGGGCGCGACGATCTGCACATGACAAATTTCGATGCGATCATGACAATAGTGCCGCCAGGGTAATGAATCATTGCATCATCACCCTGGCTGGCGTCATACTGGCCTCAGTCAGGTCGAAGGTGCTTTAATGAGCGATTTCTCTTCCCGCCGTCTGGATATCGACGCCCTGCGTGCGGTCAGGGCGATCCGCCAGCATGGCGGTGTGACCCGCGCAGCAGAGGCGCTAGGGCTGACGCAATCTGCCGTCAGTCATAAGATCAAACGGCTGGAAAGCAGTCTTGATTGCGAGATCCTTGCCCGTAAGGCGGGTGCTTCGCTTTTCACGCAGCAGGGCGAAGAGTTGCTGACCTATGCCGATCGCATTCTCAGCCTGCATGACGAGGCGCTGCTCAGCCTGACCAAGACCGATCTCAGCGGCCGGATCCTGCTGGGCCTGACCGAGGATACCACCTGCTCGGATCTTGCGCGGATCCTTGGGCGGTTCCACCGGCTGCATCCGCAGGTTTCGGTGCGCATAAAGGTGCGGATGAGCCTGGTGCTGCGGGCCATGCTTGAGCGGGGCGAGCTGGATGCGGCCATTGTGCAGATCTTTGCCCATGAGATCCGGCCTGCCGATGTGGTGCTGCTGCGCGAGGGGTTGCATTGGGTGAAATCACGCGAGCTGGCGCTGCCGCCCGATGGCGCGGTGCCGTTTTTGTCCTTTGATGATGCTTGCTTTTATCGGCAATGGGCGCTGGATATCGGCCAGGACAGCGGGGCGATGCTGGAAACCGTGTTTGAATGCTCAAGTGCGGCAGGGATCACGGCGGCGGTGAATGCGGGGCTTGGCGTGGCCCTGCTGAGCGAGCGTCACATCGGCCCGGGGACCGAGGTGATTGCCGACAGGTTCCCCGCGCCGCCGGGGCTGGCCTATGTGATCCGACGCTCGCGCAAGGCGCGCAACCCTGCGCTGGAAAGCCTGATCGCAGAGGTAAGCGCCGAGATCGCGCGCAATGGCGGCCTGTCCCTTGCCGCCTGAAGGGCACAGCCGCGGCCGGGGCATATAGCCGTGAAAGCGCGCAAACCAGCCGCCGACTGTTGCGCATCGGAAGCGGCCACATGCGGATGCGGCGCAGAGCCGCGGTGAAATCTTGACAAATCAAGGTGGGAATTGCAGGGCGGTCTGATCTCTTTTCCCCCCACGTCATTCCCGGCGCGGCCTGCAGCCTTTCGGAGCTATTCTGATGGATGATGTAAGAGCAGAGCAGCTGGAACGCCTATACCGCAGCGAGCGTGAGCGTCTTTCAAAGATCGCGCATCGGCGGGTGGGGGCGGCGGCTGCGGCAGATGTCGTCCAGGACCTGTTTGCCGCGCTATGGGGCCGGGCGTGCGAGCATGTGAAATTCACGCCCTCTTATTTGGCCCGCGCCACACGCTTTACCGCGATCAGCCACTTTCGGGCCGAAAGCCGCCGCGCAAAAACCTTAAGCGGCCTGACCGAGGCGCAATATGCCGCGCCTGCGCTTTCGCCGGAACAGATCCTCGCCGCCCGCCAGGAGCTGCAGCGGACCGAGGCCGCCATTCAGGCGCTGCCAGTCCGAACCCGCCAGGTTTTCCTGCTGAACCGGCTGCACGGCTGCACCTATGACGAAATCGCCCTCGGGCTGGAGATCTCTGTCAGCACGGTCGAGCGTGAGATGGCGCGGGCGATCCTGGCCTGCCGGGCCGCGATCCCCGAAGCCGAACCGCCGCCGGCCCGCTGATAAGGGCGGGCCTGGGGGGTGCTGCCCCGATATGATTGCACTTGCGGAAAGCCAAATCCCGATGACCATCGACAGATCTGCTCAGCCTGGAGATGCGGCGCGCGTGGAACGTGAGGCGATCGCCTGGTTCACCCGCATGAATGGTCGCCCGACAATGACCGAACAGCGCGATTTTGATCATTGGCTGGCGGCCTCGCAGAGCCATGTCATGGCCTATCAGTCGGTTGTGCAGATGCTGGAAAATATCGGGCCGGGGGGGGCGGGCTTTGCCAGCGGCGGCGAGGATCTGGCCCTGCCTTTGCAAAGGATCGAGGCGCATCGTCAGAAAAAGAGCAGACAGCTTGCCGCCAGGATCGTGACGGGCGGCATCCTTAGCGCGGTGCTTGGTTTCTGGATCTGGCTGGAACACCCCAATGCCTTGCAGAACCTGGGTGCCGATTACGCAACGGCCCGCGCCGAGCGGGCGCGTTTCGTGCTGGCAGATGGCTCTGAGGTGCTGTTGGACGCAGATTCGGCGCTGGATGTTGATTTCACCCCGGGCGAGAGGCGCGTCCATCTCTTGCGCGGCTCTGCCGCCTTTACGGTTCGCCCCTCTGATCAGCCTTTCATCGTTGCGGCCGGCAAGGGTGAGGCGCGGGTGCTGGGCACGGTTTTCGATGTCAGCCTGCTGGGCGATCAGCAGGTGACGGTTACGCTTGCCAGTGGCAGCCTGCAGGTGACGACGGGCGGTGGCGGCGTGCTGCTTTCGCCCGGGCAAAGCGTCAGCTATGACAACCAGGCCCTGCGGCCCGTCGAAGCGGTGGATATTGCCGAGCGCACCGCCTGGCATGAGGGGCGGCTGATCTTCAATGATGCGCCGCTTGCCGATGTGCTGGAACAGATCGGGCGCTATCGGCGCGGCCGTATCGTGATCACCGATGCGGCCCTGGGGGCGCGCAGGGTCAGCGGCAATATCTCGCTTGAAAACGCCGATGCGGCCCTGCAGGCGCTGCAAACCTCGGTCGGGTTCTCGCTGACCAGTATTGCCGGGCGGGTGGTGATTGTCTCGCGCTGACGCCCCGAATCCACGGCTGTAAAACGCGCCGCATAATTTTTTGATTTTTTGTGAGGGGACCCCCCGGCCAGAGGCGATTGGTAATATGAGAGGGCCGTAGCCAGCAGATCCCGCCAATCTCTCTCGTCAGGTCAGATCAGGGAAAGAGGTTCCGAAACATGAACGCGAGAATTGGGCGCGGCACGCTGATGGCGCTGATGGCGGGCACCATGCTGGCGCAGCTGCCGAACGGGGCATTTGCCCCGGCGATGGCACAGGAAACGGCGCGGGTCTATGCGTTCGACATCCCCGCGCGGGCCATTCGCGCTGCGATGAATGATATCGTGCGGATCAGCGGCATTGATGTGGCCTTTGCTGAAACGCCCGCCGCCTCGGCCCGGGGCAATGCGGTGCGGGGCACCATGACGCCCGAACAGGCGGTGGCCAGGCTGCTGGCGGGATCGGGGCTGTCCTATCGGTTCACCGATGCCAATACCGTCACCATTCTGGACAAAAGCCAGACCAGCGGCGCGGTGACCAATGAGGGCGCGGGCAATCTGGGCACCATCATCTTGCAAGCCGGGCCCGCAACCGAGGGCACCAACAGCTATACGACCAATGCCAGCACGATCGGCAAAACCGCCGAGACCCTGCGCGAGACGCCGCAATCTGTCAGCGTGATTACCTCGCGCCAGATCGCGGATCGCGGCTTAAGCGATCTGGGCCAGGCACTGAACACCGCGACCGGGGTCACCGTCACCCCCGACCAGTATTACAGCGCTGGCCGCTTCTTCGCCCGCGGGTTTGAGATCACCAATCTGCGCCTTGACGGCGGGGCGGTCGGCGTCACCAGCACTTTCGATGCGATCAGCAGCGTCGGCCTGTCGCGCTATGACCGGGTCGAGGTTTTGCGCGGCGCGGATGGTCTTTTCTCGGGCAATGGCGAGGCGGGGGGCGTGATCAGCCTTGCGCGCAAACGCCCGCTGGCCGGGCGCCAGAGCACGGTTGAGCTGGGCTACAGCGATTTCGGCCCTGGCCGCGCCAGCTATGATTTCAGCACGCCCCTGAATGCGGCGGGCAGCCTCCGCGCGCGGCTGATCGTCTCCACTGAGAAAGGGGATGCCTTTTATGATCTGGGCAAGCGCGACAACCGTTCGCTCTATGCGATTTTTGAGGCGGATCTGGGCGACAATACGGTCCTGACCTTTGGCGGCAGCTATGACCGCCAGAAAAGCACTCCATGGAGCGGCGGCCTGCCGCGCTATCTGGATGGCTCGGATATCGGGCTTGCGGTTGAAACCAGTCTGGGCACCGACTGGGCATCGCTGGATCACAAGGGCTGGGAGGTTTTCGCCGGGCTGCGTCATGATTTCGGCGCGGGCTGGGTCTGGAACAGCAATCTCACCTATGCGCGGCATGATTATCTGGGCCTTTACGGCTATATGGCGGGTGCGGTTGACCCTGCCACCGGTGATGGGCTGGTCTATAATGGCTCGCATAACTGGGGCAAAGGCTATCAGCTGCAGGCGGACAGCAATCTCGCCGGGCAGCTGGATCTTTTCGGCCTGCCCGCCGATGTGGTGGTGGGGCTGGATTACGCGAAACACAGCTCTGACGTCAGCCGGGCAGAATTCACCGGGCCTGCGGTCAATCTGGCCAATATCGGCAGCCAGGGCTGGCCGATTTCAATCGTGCCCACCTTCCCGGGCGACTACCGTTTCAACTTCCACCCCTATGAGGAAACCCGGTTCGGCGCTTATGGCCGGGCAAAGCTGCATCTGAACGATACGACCCGGATCATGCTGGGGATGCGCTATGGCAGCTATCGTTTCTCTTTCCACCGGGCCAGCTATAACCGCGATGGCTCGGTCAACTGGACAGAGGCGCTGGATTACGCCGACAATGGCGTGCTGACGCCTTTTGCCGCCATCTCGCATGATCTGAACGGCTCCTGGACGGCCTATGCCAGCTATGCCGCGATCTATCAGTCGCAGTCGCGCTATCTCAGCGGGCCCGAGCCTGGCCTGCCGCTGGATCCGATCACCGGCGAGACCTTTAAGACCGGTCTGAAGGGCGAGCTGTTTGACGGCGCGGTGAACACCTCTTTGGCCGCCTATTACACGCGGCGTCAGGGCGAGGCGGTTTATGATCCGCGCTATAGCGGTGCCTATAATCCCGGCAATGGCAGCAATTGCTGCTATACCGACAGCGGCGAGGTAACCAGCAAGGGCATCGACCTCGAGATCTCGGGCGAGGTCGCGCCGGGTCTGCAGCTTTTCGCGGGCTATACGCTGAACCTTAACAAAAACAGTGAAACCGACGCGCTTTACAGCTCTGTCACGCCCAAACATATGCTGAAGATCTGGGGGAATTACACCCTGCCGGGTGAGTATTCCGCCTGGTCGCTTGGCGCGGGGGCCCGGGTGCAATCTGCGACCGGGGTCAGCGGCACGGAATGGGTGTCGGACGGCGCTGGCGGCTGGGTCGGTCTGCCCTTTGACTTCGGGCAAAGCGGATATGCCGTGGCCGATATCAGTGTGCGCTATGATTTCAATGAGAAATCCTCGCTGGTGCTGAATGTGAACAACCTCTTTGACCGGCGCTATTATGCCCAGCTTGGCACGCTGTCGAAGAACAACTTCTACGGGGCCCCGCGCGAAATCGCGCTGACCTTCCGCAGCACGTTCTGAGCCTGATGCATTGCGACAAAAGCCCCCGGGCCCGGGCGGATCTCCCGGGGCCGGACCACGGATCGCTGCAGGCAAGGGTCTGCGGCCAGGATGGGATCATCATGAAACATCCTTTGTCTGCCCACCTTCGGCGGCTGTTGCCTGCCATATATGCACTGAATCTTGCCGTTCCGGCGCTGAATCTTGCCGTTTCGGCATTGGCCCTTGCCGTTCCGGCGCTGTCAATTTCCACCCCGGCGCTGGCCGAGGCACCTGCCACCACCGCCACTGCTACCACCGCCACTGCCATCCCGGCTGAGACGGTGGCGCTTGCTGCTGCGATCACCCGCACGGACAGCATTCCCGGCGCCTATGAGATCGTTCACTGGCCCGAAGAAGGGCTGCTTTTTGTAGCCTCGGTGCCCTCATTCGAGAATGCCGGGCTGGGCTATATCCATGTTCTCGACGCCAGTGATCTGCGGCCGATCCGCCAGATCCAGCTGAAGCGGCGACCCTTCGCGCTGGCGCTTGATCGCAGCACCGGGCGTCTTTACGCGGGCCATACGATGGATGGCACCATGAGCGTCATCGACGCGCGTGGCGGCCAGCTGCTGGCCGAGATCCAGCTGGGCCAGCCCCTTCCCGATGGCGGGGTCGAGCGCAGCCGGATGATCCTGCCCGATACCGCGCGGGGGCTTGCCCTGGTCACCAGCCCGTCAGAGCCTGGTCTGGTATGGGTGGTGGATCTGCCGACGGGCAAGATCCTTCACCGCATCGGGGGGGGGTTATGGCCTGCCGGGCTGGCGCTTGATGAACAGAGCGGGAATTTCTTCGCCAGCGGCGGCGGCATCAGTGAGATCAGCGTCATTGATCCGCGTGCGGGCAAGGTGATCAGCACGATCAGCACCGGGGATACCGTCGAAGAGGGGGCTGCGGCCTCACAGCATTTCTTCGTCAATCTGGCGGCAGATCAAAGCGGGAGGCGGCTTTTTGCGGCCGATGCCAATACCGGGGCGGTCTATGTTTTCGACATCGCAACCGGCCGCCAGCTGGCGCGGGTCGATACGGGGCCGGGCACGCTGGATCTGGTCTATAGCGCGGCGCGTGACGAGATCTGGGTCACCTGGCGCGGGGTGACCGGGCGCGATCCGAACGGCGAGGGCGGTCTGACCGTCATCGACGCGGCCAGCTATAGCGTCCGCAGCAAAATCCCGCTGCCAGTGCATCCAAACAGCCTGGAGCTGAGCGAGGACGGCCAGACGCTGTTTGTAACCGTTAAAACACCCCATGAAGACAGCCATCCGTCCTTCCGCCCCGGTGCGCTGGATTCGGTGATCCGGCTTGACCTTTCACGGCTGCCAAAGATGCAACCCTGAGGCCCTGAGGCCCTGAGGCCCTGAGGCCCTGAGGCCCGGGGTTCTGATGTCCGGGCCAGCCCGTCATCCCCTGAAATATGGGGGGGTGACGGTCAGGCCATACCGCCAGCCGTTACGCCGCAGATTTCCATTCTGCGGGGCTGATATAGAGAATGGTGCCATCGACGCTGACCATCACCTCGCCATCCTGCACATTGACCTGCAGTTTCATCGAGCGATTTGCCTGTTTCGCCAGCCCGGCAGTGTCATCGGGCGTCAGGCTGACCACCTGCAGATTGTCAAAACGTGCCGAGCTGCCTTTGATCTTGTCCCACCAGATATCGGCCTGCCTGCCGCCATAGGCGTAGACGGTCACCTTTTTGGACTTGCTGCAGGACTGCCGGATCACCTTTTCGCTGGGCAGCCCCAGACAAACCCATAGCTCCAGCTCGCCGCTCAGGCTTTTTTGCCAGATATCCGGCTCATCCTCGGTTGAAATGCCCCGGGTCATCTCAAGCCCCTCTTCGGCATTCAGCGCGAAAGCCAGAAGGCGCAGCATCAGCCGCTCATCCGTTTCAGACGGATGTTTGGCGACGGTCAGCCTGTGGGTCTCGTAATAGTGGCGGTCCATATTGGCCACCGACAGCTCGACTTTGTAGATGGTGGCATTTTGCGCCATGACCGGGCCCCGGATGTGGATGATGAGGGTGCATAATGCGTTCTGCGCGGATGGGTAAGCGTAAAACCTTCACCGCCCGCGCCATGCTTTGCTGCAAAGGCACGCCTGGGTCAGGGAGCGCAGCCGGCAGAGGCCGTAAAGACCCCCCTCAGATATCTCACGATGCAAGCATCCGCTGCACAATCGGGGAAACGATGTCCAGGATCAGCGCAAGCGCCGCGCGTGCCGCTTCGGGGTCAGAGGGAAGCTCATATTCCGCAAGCTCCAGCCCGATGATCTGGTCTGAGGGGATCCCGGCCAGTATCGCCTGCAGCTGATTTGGCAGCACCCCCTGCGCCACCGCATAGGCGGCGGGGATAAGGCCTGGCTCCATGACGTCCCAGTCGATGTGAATCCAGACCGGACGGCGGCCCAGCCAGCTTTGCACGGCACCCACAGTCAGCTGATCCGGCGGCAAAACCTGCACCGCATGTTGTGCGATATGCGCGGCCTCGGGGGCGTCGATGTCGCGTGCGCCCAGGATCAGCGTGCGCGCGGGTGCTATTCCGGCACCATGGCCGCTTTGCCACAGGCCAGAAGCTCCGGCCAGCGCCATACCCCCCAGATAGCCAGAGCCGGTTGTTGCCGGGGTGTTGTAATCGGCATGGGCGTCGATCCAGATCAGGGCAAGATCGCTGACGCTTGTGGCGGCCGCGGGCAATGTCGCAAGGCTGGCCGAGCAGGTATTGGCGATCACAATGGCCCTGCCCTGACAGGAAAGGGCGGCGCGGGTGGCCTGGGCCAGCTGACGCAGGACCGGGCCTGCCTCGTCCAGCGCGACATCCCAGTTGTCAGCGCGGTGGCCACCGTTCTCAGTCGCCTGATCCGCACAGTCTGTGATGTTCAGCGCAAATTTTTCTGCCAGCGCTTCGGCCAGGCTCTTTGCCCCGGGAATGGCACCGGCTGTGCGGTCGGCGATGCGCGCCTGTGAAAGAATGATCCCAATTCTGGCCTCTGGTGTCACTTGATATTTCCCTTCAAACATATCGCAGAGCAGAAAGACAATCTGCCGCTTTGTCAACGAAGGCACGGCGGCCTGGCTGGTGCCGCCGGGACCGCCCCGACCGCCAGGCGCAACAAAGACACACCGCGCATCCTGGAAACCCGCTGTTTCCCTCTGTTTAAGTGACAAAAGTGCAAAGTCCGGGCATAGATGGGCCACGCCCGCAGCATCTGTCGGGCCGGAGATCTGGATGATGAAGATTGCTGTTGCCGGGCTGGGCTATGTCGGGCTTTCCAACGCGGTATTGCTGGCGCGCCATCATCAGGTGACAGCGGTGGATGTCACGCAGGCACGGGTCGATATGGTGAACGAGGGGCGCTCGCCCATCGTTGACCCCGATATTGAGGCGTTTTTGCAAAGCGGCAGCCTGCAGCTGAGCGCGACCACAGATGCGGCCGCCGCCTATCGGGACGCCGAATTCGTCATCGTCGCCACGCCCACCAATTACGACACCGCCAGCAACTACTTTGACACCTCCAGCGTTGAGGCGGTGATTGCCGCGGTGATCGCCGTCAACGCCCATGCGGTGATCGTGGTGAAATCAACCATCCCGGTGGGATTTGTCGAGCGCATGCGCCGCGAGTTCCAGACCGATCAGGTGATCTTCAGCCCCGAGTTCCTGCGCGAGGGCCGGGCGCTTTACGACAACCTCCATCCCTCGCGGATCATCGTCGGCGAACGCTCGGACCGGGCGCGCCGTTTTGCCGATCTGCTGATCGAGGGGGCCGAGGAAAAGGACGTCCCCACGCTTTTCACCGACCCCTCTGAGGCCGAGGCGATCAAGCTTTTCGCCAATACATTCCTTGCCATGCGGGTGGCCTTTTTCAACGAGTTGGACAGCTATTCGCTGTCGCGCGACATGGACAGCCGCCAGATCATTGAAGGCGTCTGCCTCGACCCGCGTATCGGCTCGCATTACAACAATCCGTCCTTTGGCTATGGCGGCTATTGCCTGCCGAAAGACACCAAGCAGCTGCTGGCGAATTACTCTGAGGTGCCGCAGAACCTGATCGCCGCGATTGTCGATGCGAACCGCACCCGCAAGGATTTCCTGGCGGAACAGATCATCGCCCGCCGCCCCGCCGTTGTGGGCGTTTATCGTCTGGTGATGAAGGCGGGCTCTGACAATTTCCGCCAAAGCTCGATCCAGGGCATCATGAAGCGGATCAAGGCCAAGGGGATCCGCGTCATCGTCTATGAACCGGCGCTTTCCGAGGATGAATTCTTCGGCTCGGCGGTGCTGCGCGATCTGCAGGCGTTTAAGTCTGAGGCGGATATGATCCTTGCCAATCGCCGCAGCCCCGAGCTGGAGGATGTGGCTGACAAGCTTTTCACCCGCGATCTGTTCGGCGCTGACTGAACGCGCTGCCTGAACGCACTGACTGGGCAGGGGGGCTTCGCACGGGGGTTTAATGACGGGGCCTGATGTGGGGGGCGGTGCAGCAGGCGGGCAGATTAAAGCCCCGGCACGGCCTTGCGAATGCCGCGATTTTTGTCTGGTATGTGGTTTTGAAAGGCCTGGGGGGATGGCCCCGGGCATTGGGCCGGTGGTGGCCCCGGATGCCCCCAAAAGGGGGGTTGCGATGAGGTTTGCGTATGGCTGAGCCAGTTCAGAAGATCACCCCGGTCCTGCTTTGCGGCGGCTCTGGCACCCGGCTCTGGCCCTTGTCGCGCAAAAGCTATCCCAAGCAATTTGCGCTGGAAATTGACGGCCAGACGCTGTTCCAGGCCTCGGCGCTGCGGTTGTCGGGCCAGGGCGAGGGGCTGACATTCGCCCGCCCGCTGGTGGTGACGGGCAGCGATTTCCGTTTCATCGTGACCGAGCAGCTTTTGGCGATTGGCGCAGACCCCGGCCCGATCCTGATCGAACCTGCGGCCCGCAATACCGCGCCTGCGGTGCTGGCGGCGGCGCTTTACCTGCATCAGGCGGACCCGGATTCCGTGGCGCTGGTCGCGCCCTCGGATCACGCGATCCCCGACAGCGCGGCCTTTCGCGCGGCGGTGGCACGCGGTCTGCCAGAGATTGCCGCCGGGCAGATCGTGACCTTTGGCATCACCCCCGACCGGGCCGAGACCGGCTATGGCTGGCTGGAACTGGCAGCCCCCACCAAAGACGGGGCCCCCGTCCGGCTGGGCCGCTTTGTCGAAAAACCCGATGCGACCCGCGCCGCGCAGATGCTGGCGGCGGGGCATTTCCTGTGGAATGCCGGGATTTTCCTCTTCCGCACCGCCGATCTGATCCGCGCCTATGAGGAATTCGCGCCGCAAATGACCGAAGCCGTGCGCCAGGCGCTGGCTGCCGGGCAGACCGATCTGGGCTTTCTGCGCCTGGACCCAGGCGCCTGGAGTGGGATCGAGGATGTCTCGATTGACTATGCGGTGATGGAAAAAGCGCCCAATCTTTCGGTCGTGCCCTTCTCGGCGGGCTGGTCGGATCTGGGCGGCTGGGATGCGGTCTGGCGTGAAGGCGGGCCGGATGCCTCGGGCAATGTGCTGGGCGGGGGGGCGACGGCGATCGACTGCGAGGATACGCTTTTACGATCCGAGTCTGAGGGGGTCGCGCTGGTCGGCATCGGGCTGAAGGGCCTGATCGCGGTGGCGATGCCCGATGCGGTTCTGGTGGCCGCCGCTGATCGTGCGCAGGATGTGAAACTGGCGGTCACCGCGCTAAAGGCGCGTGGCGCCCGCCAGGCTGAAACGCTGCCCCGCGATTACCGCCCCTGGGGCTGGTATGAAAGCCTGGCGATTGGCGAGCGGTTCCAGGTCAAGCGCATCCATGTCCATCCCGGCGCGGCGCTGTCGCTGCAATCGCATTTCCACCGCTCTGAACATTGGATCGTGGTCGAGGGCACCGCCCGCGTCACCGTCGATGATCGCGTGCAGCTGGTGACGGAAAACCAGTCGGTCTATATTCCGCTGGGCTCAAAACACCGGATGGAGAACCCCGGCAAGGTGCCGATGGTGCTGATCGAGGTGCAGACCGGGTCTTACCTCGGCGAGGATGACATCATCCGCTATGAGGATGTCTATGCCCGTGGCCAGGGGGCCAAAGGCTAGATCCGCCCCGGTTGCTGTAATCTGTTGCCTGGTTAAGACCCCGAAACAGCATCACTTACCGCGCCGGAGGCCCTTTATGCGTGTTGCCCTCGTTCATTTCTGGCTGGTCGGCATGCGTGGCGGCGAAAAGGTGCTTGAGGCGCTGTGCCGCCTTTACCCCGATGCGGTGATCATCACCCATGTCGCGGATCGCACTAAGCTATCGCCGCTGATCCTGAGCCATGAGATCCGCGAGACCTTTATCGCAAAGCTGCCCGGCGCAAAAAAGCATTACCAGAAATACCTGCCCCTGATGCCACGTGCGCTGGAACAGCTGGATATGTCGGAATTCGATCTGATCATCTCCAGTGAATCCGGCCCCGCCAAGGGGATCATTCCCCGGCCGGACGCGCTACATCTGTGCTATTGCCATTCACCCATGCGCTATATCTGGGATCAGTATCACACTTACCGCGCGCGGGCCGGGCGTCTGTCGCGGCTGATGATGCCCTTGATCTCGCCCCGGCTGCGGCTCTGGGATGTGGTCAGCGCGGCGCGGGTGGATCAGTTCATCGCCAATTCCAGCTTTGTCGCGCAGCGGATCCAGACCTATTACCGCCGCGAGGCCGAAGTGATCGCGCCCCCTGTCGCGGTGGATGAATTCCGTCCCGCGCCGCCCGATCAGATCGGCGATCACTATCTGATGGCGGGCGAGCTGGTCAGCTATAAGCGCCCCGATCTTGCGGTGGCGGCCTTTGCGAAATCGGGGCGCAGGCTCAGGATCGTCGGTGACGGGGCCGAGCGCCGGGCGTTGGAGAAGATCGCCACCCCGAATATCGAGTTCACCGGGCGACTGCCTTTCGCGCAGCTGAAGGAAGAATTCGCCCGTTGCCGGGCGCTGATTTTCCCCGGCGAAGAGGATTTCGGGATCATCCCGGTTGAGGTCATGGCCTCGGGCCGTCCGGTGGTGGCCTATGGGCGCGGCGGCGTGCTGGATTCGGTGATACCGGGGGAAACCGGGGTGTTCTTCGATCGCCAGACCCCTGATGCCCTGGAAGAGGCAATCGCGCAGCTGGAAAGCGGGCTTTTGCAAAGGCTGGATCCGGGCGTGCTGCAATCCCACGCGGGCCAGTTCAGCGAGGCCGCTTTCACGCTGCAGATCCGGCAGGCAATCGCCGATGCCATGCAGCGGTTTTCAAAGCCGGGCACCCGCGTCAGGAATATGGGGGCGGAACACGCGCAAAAATCGGCAGATTCCCTGGTCTGAAAGGCCGTGTCAGGCCGTCAGCGCCTTCTTCATGATGCAGGCCACCTCGTCATAGGTCGCGCCACGGGGCGCCGTTTTTCGCCAGATCAGCGACACCTCTCTGAGGGGGGCCTGCGCCGCCAGCGGCAGGGCCTTTACCAGCTTTTCCCGCAGCACCTCAGAGCGCACATAAAGCTGCGGCAAAAGCGAGATGCCCATGCCAATCGCCACCATCTGGCGCAAAGTGTCCAGGGTGGTGCGTTCATAATCAGTGGCCAGATGCGCGCCCGCAGCGGTGCAAAAACGGATGATCTGGTCTTGCAGCTGCGGGCCGAAATCCATCGCCAGAATGGTCTCGCCTGCAAGGTCGGCGGGCTGGATCTGCGCCTGCCCTGCCAGCCGGTGATCGACGGGCAGGACGACCATCAGCGGCTCTGATATCAGAGGGTGGCATTCCAGATCGGGGCGGTCCACGGCTTCGGGCAGCAAGATCACATCATGGGCGCCGTCAATCAGCTGGCGCACCAGCACATCGCTGCGCTCTTCACGCACCCGCAGCCTGGTCTGGGGGAAGGCCCTGCGCAGATCCGGCATCGCCACCGCCAGCGCATAGGCCCCAACCGTATGCACCACGCCGATCTGCAACAGCGCGGGCGGGGCCATAGGGTCGTTGCGCCTTGCGATCTCGCGGATGTCCTCAAGACTGTCGAGCATGGCGCGGGCCCGCCTGGCCACCTCCTGGCCGGTGGGTGTCAGCGAAACCCTTGCCCGGGTGCGTTCCACAAGGCGGGCGCCCAGCCGGGCCTCAAGCTCTTTGAGCTGAATGCTGAGCGTGGGCTGTGCCACCCGACAGGCCTCAGCCGCCTGGCTGAAATTCAGCGTATCGGCCAGGGCCACCAGATAGCGCAGCTGTTGCAGGCTGGGCATGAGACCTCTTATTTATAACAGCTATAACAAGCTATATCATTATCTATTTCCATCCGGAAACCGATTTCGCTAGATCCTGTGTCAGCTCTGAACCCCGCAAAGCGCAGAGGCTGCGAACCGATATGCCATCAGACCATTCCGCGCCGGGCGCATCCCGGGTTTGGGGCTATGCGGCAGCCCTGATCTCGCTGGGCCTTGCCATAGCTGTCGCCATGCAGGCGCAGGCTGTGCTGGGCGGAGAGGTTTTGCTGGCCAGCTGGGCCTGGGCGCCCTCGCTGGGGATTTCGCTGGGCTTTATGCTGGACGGGCTTTCGCTGATTTTCGCGCTGCTGATCACCGGGATCGGGGCGCTGATCTTTCTTTATGCCACCGGCTATATGGGCGATCATCCGCAGTTCGGGCGGTTTGTGCTGTTTCTGTTTCTCTTCATGCTGTCGATGCTGGGCCTGGTGCTGGCCCGCGATCTGATCACCCTCTTCGTGTTCTGGGAGCTGACCTCGGTCACCTCCTACCTGCTGATCGGCTTCAACAACGATCAGCCAAAGGCGCGGCGCAATGCGTTGCAGGCCCTGCTGGTGACGGGGGGCGGCGGGCTTGCGCTTTTGGCCGGGTTTATTCTGATCGGCATGGCGGCGGGCAGCCATGATCTGGCGCAGATCCTTGCCTCCGGGGGCTTGCAGGACCACCCGCTTTACCTGCCGATCCTTGGGCTGGTTTTGCTGGGGGCCTTTACCAAATCGGCGCAGTTTCCGTTCCATTTCTGGCTGCCAAATGCGATGGCCGCGCCGACCCCGGTCTCGGCCTATCTGCATTCGGCAACCATGGTGAAGGCGGGCGTCTATCTGCTGGCGCGGCTGCATCCGACGCTGGGCGATACCGCCGCCTGGAGCGGCACGCTGACCGCGGCGGGCCTGCTGACGGCGGTGATGGCCTCGGTATTCGCGCTGCGCCAAAGCGATCTGAAACAGGCGCTGGCCTATACGACGCTGATGGCTCTGGGCACGATCACGCTGTTTCTGGCGGGCGGATCACCCTATGCGCTGACGGCCGCGATCACCTTTCTGATCGTGCATTCGCTTTATAAGGCGGCGCTTTTCATGGTGGTCGGTGCCATAGATCACGCCACCGGCACGCGTGAGGTGGCGCATTTAGGCGGTCTGCGCCGGGCCATGCCGCTGACTGCGCTGGCGGCTGCGCTGGCGGCGGCCTCAATGGCGGGGCTGCCGCCGATGCTCGGCTGGATCGGCAAAGAGCTGCTTTATGCCGGGGCGGGCACGCTGCCTGTGCCGGGCCTGGTGACAGCGGGGGTTCTGCTGGCCAATGCGCTGATGTTTGCGGTGGCGGGGATCGTGGCGCTGCGCCCCTTCTGGGGCCAGCCCATCGCGCCGCCGCACCCCCCGCATGAGGTGGGCTGGCAGATGCTGGCGGGCCCTTTGCTGCTGGGTGTCCTGGGGCTTGGCTGCGGCCTTGCTGCAGGGCTTTTGCAGCCCTTTGTGAGCGTGGCGGTCACGATCAGCCTGGACCAGCCTCATGCCGCCGATCTGCATCTTTGGGCCGGGCTGAACCTGCCCTTCGCCCTTAGCCTTGCCACCTTCGCGCTAGGCACGCTGATCTGTCTGGCCCGCGATACGCTGCGCCGTGCCATAGCGGCGGGTCTTGCCCGCCTGCCGGGCTTTGATCCCGGCTGGGATCGGTTTCTGGACGGGTTCCGGGCCTTTGCGCTCTGGCAGTCGCGGCTGATCCAGACCGGGCGGCTGAGCCATTATCTGACCGCGACCTTCGTCACCCTTGCGCTGACGCTGGGGGTGACCCTGATCCTGAAGCGCCCTGTCATTGCGATCGCGCTTTCGGCCTCGCCCCTTTTGTGGCTGATCGCGGGCTTTACGCTGGCGGGGGCGGTGCTGGCGCTGGTGCCTGGCTCCCGCATTGCCAATATCGCCGGGATCGGCACGGTCGGGATCGGGGTTGCGCTGATCTTCATCCTGTTTGGGGCGCCGGATGTCGCCACCACGCAGCTGATGGTCGAGACCCTTTCGGCGGTGCTGTTCGGGATCGCCATGCTGCGCCTGCCTGGCATCATCGAGCGCCGCTCGCCCCGCAAACAGCTGCTGCATGCGGGGATCGCGCTGGCGGTTGGCCTGTGTGTTACGCTGACCATCCTGGCCATCGTCTCGCATCCGCTTGACCGCCATATCACCCGCTTTTTCGAGGAAGGCTCTTACGCGCAGGCGCATGGGCTGAACATCGTCAATGTGATCCTCGTGGATTTCCGCGCCTTTGACACCTTTGGCGAGCTGACGGTGGTGCTGCTGGCCGCGATCGGGGCCTATGCGCTGCTGAAACGCAAAGCGGCAGGGGGGCGCGAATGAACTCGCTTATTCTCAGCACCGGGGCCCGGTTTCTGGTCGCGCTTTTCCTGGTCTTTTCGGTCTATGTGCTGCTGCGCGGCCATAATGCGCCGGGCGGCGGCTTTATCGGCGGGCTGATCGCGGCCTGTGGCTTTGCCATCCATGCCTTTGCCAGTGGCGTGGCCGAGGCGCGGCGTGCCCTGCGGGTTGATCCGCGCAGCATTGGCACCTGGGGGCTGATCTGCGCGCTGATCGCAGGGCTGATGGCGGGGCCTTTGGGGGCGGCCCCGTTTCAGGGCATCTGGGCAGAGATCGCAGGTTACAAAATCTCAAGCGTGCTGCTGTTCGATATCGGCGTCTATCTGGCCGTGATCGGCGGTGTCCTGACGCTGATCTTCGCGCTGGAGGATCTGGGGGAGGAGGTCGGCTGATGGAAACCGTGCTCGCGCTTTTGTCGGGTCTGCTGACGGCTGCGGCGGTCTGGCTGATGCTGTCAGGCAATCTTTTGCGCTTTCTGTTCGGGCTTTTGCTGCTGTCAAACGCGGTCAATCTGGCGATCTTTGCCGCGGGCCGCCTGACCGGGGCCGCGCCCCCCCTGCTGGGGCCGGGCGGGGCTCTGCCCGGGCATGAGATGGCGAATGCCTTGCCCCAGGCGCTGCTTTTGACCGCGATTGTCATCGGCTTTGGCCTTTTCGCTTTCGCGCTGGCGCTGACCATCCGTGCCTGGCGCAGCTTTGGCCATCTGGAGGTTGACCGGATGCGGCTGGCAGAACCGGATGAGGGCGAAAAATGAGCTGGATCCTTGCGCTGCCGATCCTTGCGCCCTTTCTCACGGCGGCGCTGGCCTTTCTTTTGCGCAACCGGCGCGGCTCTGGCTGGGTGTCGGTGCTGGGCGCGGCCCTCTCGCTGGTGTTGGCGGTGCGGCTGTTGCTGGCGGTGCTGGAGCATGGCGTGATCGCCGGGCAGATGAGCGCATGGCCCGCGCCTTTCGGCATTACGCTGGTGGCCGATTACCTCAGCGCGGCCATGGTGCTGATCACCGCGATCATCAGCCTTGCGGTTGCCATCTGGGCCATGGCCGAGATCGGCCAGACCTCAACCCGGCTGGGCTGGCACGGGCTGTTCCAGACCCTGATCGGCGGCGTGAGCGGGGCCTTCCTGACCGGAGACCTCTTCAACCTTTACGTCTGGTTTGAGGTGCTGCTGATTTCATCCTTCGGCCTTCTGGTGATCGGCGGGCGCAGGCAGGCGATTGATGGCGCGGTGAAATATGTCACGCTGAACCTGATCTCGACGGTGCTGTTTCTTTGCGCGGCGGGGCTGACCTATGGCGCAACGGGCACGCTGAACATGGCCGATCTGCACCGGGCTGTCGCCGCGCATCCCGACCCCGGGCTGATGACGGTCATTGCGGTGATGTTCATGCTGGCCTTCGGGCTGAAGGCTGCGGTCTTTCCGCTGTTCTTCTGGCTGCCCGCCTCATATCACACGCCGCATTTCGCGGTCTCGGCGGTTTTTGCCGGGCTTTTGACCAAGGTGGGCGTCTATGCGCTGATCCGCAGCTTCACGCTGATTTTCACCCATGACCAGGGCTATACGCATCAGATCCTGCTTTGGACCGCCTGTCTGACCATGCTGAGCGGGGTGCTGGGGGCGGCGGCGCAAAGCGATTTTCGCAAGATCCTCTCGTTCCATATCGTCAGCCAGATCGGCTATATGGTGCTGGGTCTGGCGCTGATGTCGCCGCTGGCGCTGATGGGGGGCGTGTTTTACCTGCTGCACCATATCATCGTGAAGGCGAACCTTTTCCTGATTGCGGGGGTCTCGCGCCGCCTGACGGGCAGCTCTGATCTTTACGCGATTGGCGGGCTTTACAGATCCGCGCCGCTGCTGGCGGTTTTGTTCCTGATCCCGGCCTTTTCGCTGGCGGGTTTTCCGCCGCTGTCGGGGTTCTGGGCCAAATATGTGCTGGTCAGGGCCTCGCTGGATGCGGGCATGGGGCTGGTTGCCTTTGTCGCGCTTCTGACCGGGCTTCTGACGATTTACTCGATGACCAAAATCTGGGCCGAGGCCTTCTGGAAACCCCATCCCAATGGCTCCTGGCCCAGGCTTTCCGATATCCCCGCCCGCCCGCGCTGGCTGATGCTGGCGCCGATCATCGTGCTGGCGGCGATGACGGTGCTGATCGGCATTTTCCCGCAGCCCTTCATCAGCTTTGCCACGATTGGCGCCGGGCAGTTGCTGGATCCCGCCGCCTATATCGAGACGGTGTTGCGGGGGCGCGCATCATGACCCTTCTGGCGATGAACCTGCTGCTGGCTCTTGGATATGCCGCGCTTTGGGGCAGCTTTGCGCCGCTGGATCTGGCGGGCGGTTTCGTCATTGGCTTTGTCGCGCTGTGGTTCGGGCGCAGACTGGCCCCGGGCCGCGGCCAGGAAGGCCCTGCGCATGACCGCTACGGCCCGCGCTATTTCCGCGTTTTGCCGCAGGTGCTGATCCTGTTTGTCTATTTCCTGAAAGAGCTGGTAAAATCCTGCCTGATGGTGGCGCGTGACTGTATCGCCCGCCGCCCCCGTCTGCATCCGGCAATCGTGACCTTCCCGATCGGTCCGAAAAGCGATCTTGAGATCTTTGTGCTGGCCAATCTGATCACCCTGACCCCGGGCACGCTGACGCTGGATGTGGCGAAAGACAAAAGCCATCTGCTGATCCACTCGATCTATGCGGCGGATGCGGATGCGGTGATCGCCGATCTGCGCAGCGGAATGGAGCATCGCGTCAGAGAGGTATTCCGCTGATGACACCCACAGACTTCCTGGCGATTTGCCTGAACACCGGCCTTGGCCTGATCGCGCTTTCGATTGCCCTTGGCTTTGTGCGGCTTTGGCGCGGGCCAGAGCTGGCCGACCGGGTGGTGGCGCTGGATATGATGACCTCGGCGATCATCGGCTTTTGCGGGCTGTTCGCGGTCAGGGCGCAGGTTGAGGGCTATCTCGATATCGCGGTGGCCCTGGCATTGGTCAGTTTTGTCTCGGTCGTGGCGCTGGCGCGATATGCCGGACGGCTTGCCCGCAGGAGCGATCAGAATGATTGAGGTCATAACTGGCATTCTTGCCCTGCTGGCGGGGGGATTTGCGCTGATTGCGGCGCTTGGCGTGCTGCGCTTCCCCGATGTGCTGACGCGGATGCATGCTTCGTCGAAGGTTGGCTCATTCGCCGGGGCGCTGGCGCTTTTGGCGGCGGCGGTCGATATCGGAACACTCAGCGCGGCCACCAGGGCGGGCTTTGCGATCCTGTTCATCTTTCTGACCGCGCCCATCGGGGCGCATCTGCTGGGGCGGGCGGCGCTTTGGCGCAGGCTGACAGGGCGCAGGTAACCCGGCCCCGGCGCGAAAGCGGCATGGACCCGATCATTGCATCCCCTGAGACCAAAGCGTCTGGCTCATCACCAGGGCTGCGCTCTGGCCTGTCGTTTCACCATGCGCGGATCGGATTATGGCTTATGGTTTCCGGGTGTGACCCTATATAAGCGCGGCATATCCAGCAGGGGGGAAATGCGGTGAGATTGTTTTACAGCACAAGTTCACCATTCGCACGTATGGTGCGGATTGCTCTGATCGAGAAGGCGGTGCCCTCGGTCGAGCCGGTCCTGGTCAATCCCTGGCAGGATGCACCGGATCTGATCCGTGCCAATCCCAGCTGCCGGGTTCCGGCGCTTGTGCTTGATGATGGCACCGCGCTGAGCGAAAGCCAGATGATTATCGCCTGGATGGATCGTGAGTATCCGCAGCCGCCGCTTTACAATACTGCGGCGCTGGCGCTGGCGGGGATCGCGGTTGGCGCGATTGAGGCTGCCGCTGCCATCATCATCGGGCGGCGGGCGACCGATGCCGGTTTTGACACCTCTGCGGTCGGGCTGCGCCGTCGCCGTTCGATTGTCACCGCCCTTGATACGCTTGAGGCGCAGGCAGCGGCGCTGGAGCGCCCTGATCCCGATCTGGCCGTGATTGCCACGGTGACCCTGGTGGATTACCTGCATTTCCGTTTTGGTGGCGCGGAATGGATGCCGCAGATCGCGCGGCTTGATGCGTTGTCGCAGCGGCTCCGGGCGCGTCCGTCCTTTGCCGAAACGATGCCGACCGAGATGCCGGCCCAACCCTGACCCGTGCCGCTCTGGTCGTGCAACCCTGGCCCATGCAGCAGCGCTGAGCGTCCAGAGGCCTGAGGCTATTGCCCGTCAGTCCGCGCGCCATGCGCCAGGGGCTGCGGGCGGGCCGTGTGATTGCAGGATTTGCATTTTGTGGTGCTGATCTGTTTTGCAAGGCCCGCTGCGCGTGCCTCATGCACTTGCGCAAAACGTCAGGTCGGGTTGATCCAGCGATAGCCGATGCCAGCCTCGGTGCGGATGGCGCTGGCGTCAAAGCCGACGGCTTCCAGCTTTTGGCGCAGCTGCCCGATAAAGACCCGCAAATAGGCGACATCCGCAACATGCGCCGGGCCCCAGACGCGCAGCAGCAGCTGGCGATGCGTCACAATCCGGTCGGGCTGCTCCAGCAGGGCCAGCAAGAGATCGAACTCTTTTGGCGTCAGCCTGACCTCTTCGGCGCCAACAAAGACCTGGCGCAAGTCCCGCGACAGGGTCAGATCGCCGCTGCGCAACAGCGCCTGGGCCCCGGCCCCACGCTTTGGCCGCAACGAGGCCCGCAGCCGCGCCAGCAACTCGCCGATGGCAAAGGGTTTGGCGACAAAGTCATTCGCGCCCAGATCCAGCGCCAGGATCTTCTCCATCTCCTGGTCATGGGCCGAGAGCACGATCACCGGCAGATCACTGTCGGCCCGCAGGCGCTCGATCACGGTTTTGCCGTTCATATCGGGCAGGCCAAGATCAAGGATCATCAGATCGGGGCGCAGCTGCGCCACTGCCGCCAGCGCCTCGGCGCCATTGGCGGCCAGCGCGGTGTCATAGCCCGAAGCCCCAAGCGCATGAACAAGGAAGCGTTGGATCTGTGGCTCGTCATCCACGATCAGGATCAGCTGACGCTCGCTCATCTGCGGCTGTCCGGGGCTGTGGAAAGGGCAGGGGCTATGGGCAGGACAAGGGCGATCTGGCTGCCGCCGCCCGGTGAGGGGTTCATGTGGGCCTCAAGCCTGCCGCCCAGCAGCCGGGCGATCCCCTTGCAGATCGGCAGGCCAAGGCCGCTGTTCTCTTCGCCGCGTGTCAGATCGGGCGTGGCCAGCCAGGCCGCGACCGGGGCAGGCAGGCCCGCGCCACTGTCATGCACCTCAAGCCGGATCTGATCCCCCATCTGCGACCCAGTCACCGTGATCGGGCCCGGCGCGTAGCGTTGCGCATTTTCGATCAGGCTGAACACGACCTGTTCGACCAGCCCTGCCTCGGCCATGACCAGCGCCAGATCGGGCAGATCGGTGCGGATCTGGCAGGCAGGCCAGGCGCGCCGCGCCCGGGCGGCGGCCGCACGTGCGCAATCTGCGGGGGCGACCGGGCTGAATGCCACGGCCGCGCCGCTGACCAGCCGCGTCATCTGCAACAGCTTTTCGACATAGCGGGCCAGGCGCTCGGCTTCCTCAGATGCGGCATCGATCAGATCGGACTGGGCCTCTGGCGTCAGCCCTTCGCGCAGATCGCGCAGCGTGGTGACCGAGCCAAGGATAGTGGCAAGCGGCGTGCGCAGATCATGGGACAGCGACGACAGCAGCGCCGCCCGCAGCATCTGGCGTTCAGAGGTTTCCCGCTCTTCCCCTGCCTTGCGGGCCAGTTCCAGCCGCTCCAGCGTCGCCCCGGCCTGGCGCAGCACAGAATCGATCGCCTCACCGCGATAGCCTGCGTCCCGGTCGGTGGCATTTGGCAGACGGTGCCCGATGGCATAACGCGCCTCTTCGCCCAGAGGCAGCGGGTGGAAGGTCAGATGCGATCCGGTCCAGCCCTCGGCAATGCCATCCTCGCGCCTGCCGCGCAAAAGCGCCTGCCCGGCGGCCTGATAATCGGCGGGCCGCAGGTCCGGGCCGCCAGGCTGGGGCTGCAGCACCTCGCCCAGGCGCGTCAGCACCGCGACGGGCGCATCTGACAGGGCGGCAATATGGCGGGTGGCGGCGGCCAGAACCTGGGTCTCACTTTGCGCCGCATTCAGCGCGCTGCTGGCCGAGGACAGCACCGTCAGCACCAGCGCCCGGTCTCGCGCGGTATCGACCTGCTCGCGCATCCGCCCCGCCAGAAAGCCCGTCAGCCCGGCTGCGGCCAGGAAGGCAACCAGCACGATCATGTCCTGGGGTCGCGCCGCCATCAGCGTGAACTGCGGCTCGATGAAGAAGAAGTTGAACACCGCCACTGCCGCCACCGCCGAGCCGATCCCCGGCCAGAAACCAAAGGCCGCCGCATTGATCAGCACCGCCATCAGCAGGACCAAAAGCGCGACGATCTCGCTCATCCAGCCGCGCGAAGACACCAGGATCAGCGTCACCAGCGCCAGGACCAGCACCGCCACAAGCAGCTGCAGCGGCCGCTGTGACAAAGGGCCGGCGCGGACAGGGCCAGAGGGGGGCGGAAATGCAGGATCCATGCGCTGATCAAACCCCGGCGCAGGAATTTGTCCACCGTCTTTATGGAATCCTTATATCTGCGGCGGCTTTCCCCATCGCTTCCTTACGCGGATGCGCAGAAATCCGGGATAGCGCCAGGGGCCTGCGCTTTGCCCGCATCCCCGGCCAGACCGGAGAGCAAAATGCACGAGCACCCCCTGACCCCCGCCACGGACGGACATCAGGCCCGCAAACCCGCGATGGCCGCGCTGACGCTGGGCGTTCTGGGCGTGGTTTACGGCGATATAGGCACCTCGCCGCTTTATGCCCTGCGGGAGGCGATGATCGCCAGCGGTGCCACCCCCGGCCATGTGCCGCGCGAGAATATCTTTGGCGTCATCTCGCTGATCGTCTGGACGCTGACGCTGATTGTCTCGGTCAAATATGTGGTGATCCTTTTGCGGGCCGACAATGACGGCGAGGGGGGCACGCTGTCGCTGCTGGCGCTGGCGCAGCGGGCGCTTGGCAGGATGCAGGGGCGGCGCGCCCTGGTGCTGGTGGTGCTGGGGATCCTGGGGGCGGCGCTGTTCTCTGGCGATGCGGTGATCACGCCGGCGGTTTCGGTTCTTTCGGCGGTTGAGGGGCTGAAGCTGATCGCCCCGGGCAGCGCGCCTTTTATCGAGCCGGTCGCCATGGCGGTGATTGTCGCGCTGTTTTGGGTGCAAAAGCACGGCACCGACCTTGTTTCGCGCTTTTTCGGCCCGGTGATGCTTTTGTGGTTTCTGGTGCTGGCGGCCGGGGGCCTGTGGCGGCTGCAGGACGCGCCTGAGGTGCTGGCCGCCCTGTCGCCGCATCACGCGGCCAGCTTTCTGATGGCGCATCAGGGCGTTGCGCTGGCGGTGCTGGGTTCGGTCTTTCTGGCGGTGACCGGGGCCGAGGCGCTTTACGCCGATATGGGTCATTTCGGCGCGCGTCCGATCCGGATCGGCTGGTTCTACCTGACATTCCCGGCGCTGGTGCTGAACTATCTGGGCCAGGGGGCAGAGCTGCTGACCCGCCCCGAGGCGCTGGAAAGCCCCCTTTACCTGATGTATCCGCCGCAGATGCTGGTGCCGATGGTGGTGCTGGCGATGCTGGCGACGGTGATTGCCGCCCAGGCGGTGATCACGGGGGCATTCTCGCTGGTGCAACAGGCGATCCAGCTGCGGCTTTTGCCCCGGATGCGGATCCGCCAGACCTCAGAGGAACAGCAGGGCCAGATCTATATCCCGCTGGTCAATGGGTTGCTGATGTTCGGCGTGCTGGCGCTGGTGGTGACCTTTGGCAGCTCCTCGGCGCTGGCGGCGGCCTATGGGATCTCGGTTTCGGGCGCGATGCTGGTCACCTCTTTGCTGGCGGTGGTGGTGGTGCGCTGGCACTGGCGCTGGCCGGTGATTGCCATTCTGGCGATCCTCGGGCCGCTGGTAGTCCTGGAGCTGGTGTTCTTCGGCTCGAACCTGATGAAGGTGGCGGATGGCGGCTATGTGCCGCTGGCGCTGGCGGCGGTTATGCTGGCGGTGATGCTGATCTGGCGGCGCGGCTCGGCGATTGTTCTGGCGCGTGAGGGCGAGGGCCAGCTGCCCCTGACCGCGCTGGTCGGCAAGCTGGGGTCTGAGCGTATCGCAAAGGTGGCGGGCACTGCTGTCTTTCTGACCGCCTCGCCCGACAAGGCCCCGGTGGCGCTTTTCCACAGTCTGAAACACTTCCGCGCCCTGCATGAGCAAAACATCATCCTGTCGATCGTGACGCGCGACCTGCCCCGGCTGAGCGATGAGACGCGGATGCGCATCGAAGAGATCGCGCCCGGCTTTCGCCGCATCACCCTGCACTATGGTTATGCCGAAGACCCGGATGTGCCACGCGCCCTGATGCTGGCGCGGCAGCGCGGGCTGAAATTCGACATCATGTCGACCTCGTTCATCCTGTCGCGCCGCAGTCTGCGCCCCTCGGTGCGCAGCAAAATGCCGATGTGGCAGGCGCGAATTTTCATCTGGATGTCCCGGAATGCAGCCACCGCCCAGGACTATTTCCGCATCCCCGCCGGGCGGGTGGTTGAGATCGGCAATCAGGTCAGCCTCTGAGCGATGCGCCCGCAGTTCCCGGCGGCCGTCAGCGTCGTGGTGATGATCCGCCGCCTGCCAGGGCCATGCATCACAGCAAAGCCGCAGCATCCTCGTCGATAAACACATGGACCAAAGCGTGCAATTGTAGCGCCGAGGCCGGGCAATCGGCACTGACAGGCCCGCGCAAAGCGGCGCGGATTGCGCAGGCCTTGGCTGTTCCGGTGGCGATCAGCAACTGCTCACGCGCCTCAAGGATGGTGCCGATGCCCATGGTCAGGGCGCTGTGGGGCACATCCCCGGGGGTGGGGAAATCGGGGGCATTGGCGCTGCGGGTGCTGTCGCTGAGGGTAACCAGCCGGGTGCGACTGTCGAGCGCCGAGCCTGGTTCATTGAAGCCGATATGGCCGTTTCGCCCGATCCCCAAAAGCTGAAGATCAATGCCGCCCGCCTGTTTTATTGCATTTTCAAAGGATTGCGCTTCATGGGCCGGGTCTGCGGCCATGCCATCGGGCAGGTGATGGGCGGCCAGCGTCACCTTTCCAAAGAAATGGCGCTGCATGAAGGCATGGAAAGAGGCGGGGTTTTGCGCCGAAAGGCCGATATATTCATCCAGATTGAAACTGGTGATCCCGGCGAAGGACAGCTCTTTTGCCGCGACCCGGGCAGAGAGATCGTCATAGACCGCAATCGGGCTGCGCCCGGTGGCAAGGCCCAGCGTGCGGATCTCTGCGGATTTCACTTTTTGCGCAATAAGAGAGGCAGCCGCCCGCGCCACGGCCCCGGCGTCTTTAAGGATGTGAAGATTCATCTGCCTGGCTTTTTACACAGATCTGCGGCGGCCAAAGCGGCGCCGATGGCCCCCGCCCGATGCCCCAATACCGAGGGGCGCAACCGGGGGGGAGTGGTGAAATACTGCGGCAAAACGGCCTGAACCGCCGCCAGCAGACGCGGCTGTCCGCCGATAGAGCCGCCAAAGACGAAAACCTCGGGCGCGGCTACGGCGCTGACCGCCAGAACCGCCTGCGCCAGCAGATCGGCCTGGGCGTGCAGCACCCGCTCAAACACCGGATCGTCCGAGGCGAAAAGCGCCGCCAGATCGGCATCGGGCGCAGCGCCTGCTGCCTGACAGGCCGCCCGCCAGCCGCTGCCGCCCAGACAGTCCTCAAGCGCGCCAGAGCCGCGCCGGAAGGCATCACGCGCATCACCGCCGATGGGCAAAAGCGCGATCTCGCCCGCCGCCCCCGCCATGCCGCGCAATAGCCCGCCATTGGCGACCAGCCCCATGCCAATGCCGGTGCCTATGGCGATGAAGGCCAGAGGATCACCCGCTTCGCCAGCCCGGGCCTCGGCAAGGGCGGCGGTATTGACGTCGTTCTCCAGCCGCAGCTGCGGGCCAAACCGCGCGGTCAGCAGGGCGTGGAAATGCGTCCCCTCCATATCGGCGATATTGGGGATAAGGCTGAGCGCGTGGCTGCGCGGATCGACCGAGGCCGGCAGGCCGACACCCACGGCCAAAGCCGCGCCCTTCGGGTCAAGCCGCTGGCTGATTGCCAGCAGCTGATCGGCCAGATGGGCACCGCCGCGGGTATCGGTCGGCTGCTGGTGCTCGGCCAGAACCTGGCCCCTGGCATCGGTCAGAACGGCCAGAACCTTGGTGCCGCCGATATCGACACCCAGAAAACGCTGATGCGGGGCCATGATCATTTGCGGCCCAGGGATTTCTCGCTGGTGGCATCGAAGGTGTAAAGCCGGCCACGGGGCAGGGCGGCTGTGACCTGGCTGCCCACGGCAGGGGCCTGGCCGCCCGGGGCGGTGCCGATCACCGTCTGGCCTGCGGCCTGGAAATGGACAAGGGTTTCATGGCCCAGGGGCTCGACCACGGTGACCGGGCCGGAAAGCGTAAGCACGGGGTCGGGCACGGGCTGATTGACCAGCAGATCCTGCGGGCGGATGCCCAGTTTCAGATTGCCACCAGGATCAGAGGTGATCCCATCCGCGCCCTCACGGCCCTGCACGATATTCATCGAAGGGCTGCCGATGAAACGGGCGGTAAAGACATCGACGGGGTTTTCATAAAGATCCATCGGGGCGCCTGCCTGCAGGATATGCCCTCCATTCATCACCACGATGCGGTCGGCCATGGTCATCGCCTCGACCTGGTCATGGGTGACATAGACGATGGTGGTGCCAAGGCGCTGGTGCAGGGCCTTGATCTCGATCCGCATCTGCGCGCGCAGCTGGGCATCAAGGTTTGAAAGCGGCTCGTCGAACAGGAAGGCCGAGGGCGAGCGCACCATCGCGCGACCGATGGCGACACGCTGGCGCTGGCCCCCGGACAGGGCAGCCGGGCGGCGGTCAAGATATTGGGTCAGGCCCAGGGTTTCGGCCGCCTCGCTGACGCGCTTGTCCTTGTCCTGTCTGGACATTTTCGCGGTATAAAGACCGAATGCGATGTTCTGGCGCACGCTCATATGCGGGTAGATCGCGTAATTCTGGAACACCATGGCGATATTGCGCTCTTTGGGGTCCATATCGTTGACCAGGGTGCCGCCGATGCAGATCTCGCCGCCCGAGACCTCTTCGAGGCCCGCGATCATCCGCAATGTGGTGGATTTCCCGCAGCCCGAGGGGCCGACAAAGACGACGAATTCGCCGTCTTTTATCTCCAGGTCGATGCCGTGGATGATGTCGGTGCGGCCATAGGATTTGACCAGTTTTTTCAGCTCGATCATGGCCATCAGCGGATCTCCGTCAGGGTTTGGAAGGCGGCGTCCAGGGCCTGGCGGGCGCGTGTCTCGTGATCCGCAAGGGTCTGGGCGCGGGCCTCGGCCTGGGCCAGGGCCTGGTCATAGCTGGCCAAAGCGGCCAGCATCGGGGCAGGGGCGGGGCCGCCGAAACGGTCACGCACGGCGACGAAATAGTCTGGGCTGACGATCTGCGCGAAATCCGCCTGGCTCAGGGTGCTGTCGCGCCCGGTATGGGCGAGGAAGGCCCGGGCAAAGGGGGCAAAGCCGCCTGCCGTAAGGCTGGTATCGGCTGCGACGACCGCGCGGGCGGTATCGGCGGCGATTTCATGCGCCAGGCGGAAGGACAGGCCCTCGCGGCGGACCAGGCTGTCGGCCAGTTCGGTGATGGTGATGCAGCTGCGGTCGATATTGGCGGCCACACGGGCGGAATTGACCTGCACCTGCGCCACGAAAGCACTTAGCAGTCGCAGCACCCGGCTGGCGCTGTCAAAGGCCTGATAGCCCGCCTCCTGGCTTTCGCCCTCGCTGTCATTCATATCGGTGAAGGGGGTGTTGTGCATGATGTCCAGCATGACCCGCGCCCGCCCCACCGTTTGCGAGGAGAGATGCCGCATATGCTCGATCGGCACCGGATTGCGCTTTTGCGGCATGATGGAAGAGATCTGCACCAGGGCATTGGGCACATGCAGCTGGCCGACCTCAAAGGCGGTCCAGAACTGGAAGTCCTGAATAAGGCGGCCCAGATGCAGGAACAAAAGCTCAAGCGCGGAATAGGTGGCGGTGATGTAATCGACCGCCGCAATGCAGGAATAGCTGTTTTGCTGCGGGCCCCTGAAGCCCAGCAGCTCGGCCACCCGGGCGCGGTCGATCGCAAAGCCAGAGGTGGTGATCGCGGCAGCCCCCATCGAGGACAGGTTCACCACATCGCGCGCCGCCTCGATCCGGGAGATGTCGCGCAGAAGGATCTCAATCGCCGCCGAAAGGTAATGCCCGAAGGTGGTGGGCTGGGCGGGCTGGCCGTGGGTATAGGCGACGATCAGGGTCTTATGCCCGGCGCGGGCCTTTACGATCAGGGCAGCGCAAAGGGCGCGGGCCTCGGCCAGAAGCTGGTCAAGCCGCGGCTTCAGCGCCAGTTTGAAAAGCGTATGGTCGATGTCATTGCGCGAGCGCGCCGTATGCAGCCGCCCGCCGATATCCGCGCCGACCCGCGCCTTCAGCTCTTTTTCGGTCAGGAAGAAGTAATCCTCGACCTCGCCGGTATAGGTCAGGGTGGCCGGGTCGATCTCTGTCTCCATAGCGGCAAGCGCACGGGCGATGGTGGCGGCGGTCTCTTGCGGCAGGATGCCGGTCTCGCTGAGCATCACCAGATGGGCGCGGTCGACGGCGCGGAAGGCCTGGACGTGATGGGTTTTTGACCCGTCAAACAGCGGCCGCAGGACGGTGTCCTTATAGACCGGATCGGGAAAGACCGAAGTGTCGGGGGGAAGGGGCTGCTGCGCCATGGCTTAGCCTTTCAGACCGGCCAGCATCACGCCACGCACGATATAGCGCTGCAATGCCAGGAAGATTACAAGG
Organism: Pseudogemmobacter hezensis; assembly: GCF_013155295.1. Taxonomy (GTDB): domain Bacteria; phylum Pseudomonadota; class Alphaproteobacteria; order Rhodobacterales; family Rhodobacteraceae; genus Pseudogemmobacter; species Pseudogemmobacter hezensis. Next base: position 129,260 of record NZ_JABJXT010000010.1, read on the forward strand.
GTGGGGATCGTGGCCAAAGCCGCGCCGGTCATGATCATTTCCCATTGGATCGACTGCTCGACCGCGAAAGAGGTCAGGCCGATGGGCAGGGTGTAAAGCTCGGGCGAGGTGGTGACGATCAGCGGCCAGAAAAACGCCGTCCAGTTGCCAAGGAAGGTGAAGATGGCCAGCGCCGACAGGGCGGGCGTCACCAGCGGCATGGCGATTTTCCACCAGATTTCAAACTCGTTCAGGCCGTCGATGCGGGCGGCCTCAAGGAAGTCATTGGGCACGCCCTCGAAGAATTGCTTCATCAGGAAGGTGCCGAAGGCCGTCATCATGCCGGGGAACATGATGCCCCAATAGCTGTCAAGCCAGCCCAGATTGGCGCTCATCAGATACCAGGGGATCACCAGCATTTCGGTGGGGATCATCAGGGTGGAAAGGATCGCAATGAAGATCAGCTTGCGGCCACGGAATTCAAACTTGGCCAGTGTATAGCCGACCAGGCTGTCGAAGAAGAGGTTCGAAAGCGTGACCACCGTGGCGATCAGCATCGAGTTCATGAACCATTTCAGAAAGCGGCCATCCGCCAGCACGGTGACATAGTTCTGTATCGTCGGATCAGCCGGGATCAGCCGCAGGTCATAGATCTGCCCCGAGGTTTTCAGCGAGGTCGAGAACATGAACAAAAGCGGCGTCACCATCATCACCCCGCCGATGAACAGCAGGGTCCAGGTGATGATTTTTCCCGGCCTGACGCGGGCAAAGGGCAAAGAGGCAAAGGGCGGTGTGGGGGCTTTGGGGGGCGATGTCATCAGCCGCGCTCTCGCATGATCCAGAGTTGCAACAGGGAGATCACCAGCAGGATGGTGAAAAGAACCACGGTCTGCGCCGAGGCATAGCCCATCTCATAAGAGGAAAAGGCGGTCTGATAGATCATCAGAACCAATGGCTTGGTTGATCCAAGCGGCCCGCCGGGGTCGATCGAGCTCATATTGTAGACCTGATCGAAAATGCGCAGGAAGCCGATCGAGGAAAAGACCACCAGAAAAACCGTTGTCGGTTTCAAAAGCGGCAGGGTGATCTTGCGCAATACCTGCCAGTCATTCAGCCCGTCGATCCGCGCGGCCTCATAATAGGTCGAGGGGATGGCCCGCAGCCCCGCCATGAAGATGATGACCTGAAAGCCTAAGCCCGCCCAGATCGCGGTGAAGGTGATCGAGGGCAGCGCCAGCTCGACCGAGCTGAGAAATGGGATCGGGCTGATCCCCAGCGAGCCCAGGAAATTGTTGATGATGCCGGTCGGGGCGGGCTGATAGAACCAGCGCCAGACCCAGGCCATGGCCGAGGCCGTGGTGATGAAGGGCAGGAAATAAAGCGCCCGCAGGAAGGTGTGACCAAAGCGGATGCGATCCAGGAAATAGGCGATCACGAAGGCCAGTATCAGCGAGACCGGGGTGCCGATGATCAGATAAAGGAAGGTATTGCGAAACACCTGCCAGAATTTCGGATCAGCAAAGAGGCGTTTGTAATTCTCAAGGCCGATATATTCGGGATCGGACAGCAGATCCCAGTTTGTCAGCGACAGGTAGAAGGCCTCAAGGGTCGGATAAAAGCGGATCGCGCTGTAAAACAGCACCGGCAGGGCCAGAAAGCTCCAGATCCACAAAAGGCGTCTGGTCCGCATTTTCAGGCCCGAGGCAGGGCGCATCTTCAGGGGCGGCGGCAGAGAATGGGCGGGCTGCATTCCGCGATCCTTATCGTAAGCTGAGGGGAAACGGCGCCTGGTGGCACCTCAGGGATAAGCCCGGGCGCCCGTTTGGGGCGCCCGATGCCATAATCAGTGCGGGATCAGTTGTTGAATTTGTCCAGCACGGCCTGCTCAGCTGCGGCAGCCTCGGCCACCGAATCCGCCGGCGACTGGCCTTGCAGCAGGACGCGGTTGACCATGTCGGTGACGATCTGGCGCTGCGCGTTTTCTTCGACGAACAGAGTGGTATGGGCATATTCCAGCCCTTGCAGGAAGGGCGCATAGACCGGATCGGCCAGGTTTGCCTCGGTCAGGGCGGCACTGCGGCGGGCGGGCAGCTCGCCGACCTCTTCCAGCCAGATCTTCATCGCCTCTTCCGAGGAAATATAGGCGAGGAATTTCTGCGCCGCCTCAAGCTCTTCGCCACTCGCACCCGCGCCGATCCCATTGGCGAAATAAGACGCGTAATTGGATTTGGTGCCATCAGCGCCTGCAGGCAGCTCGGCCACGCCCCATTCGAAATCGGTGATCGAGCGGAAAGCGCCCAGGCGGAAAGTGCCGTCCACGGTCATGCCTGCGCGGCCCGCCCGGAAGGCGGCCTGCCCCTCATCCATGAAGCCCGACATGCCCACCTTCTCTGTCAGTTGCAGATTGGTGTAATATTCCAGTGCTTTGACGCCAGCCTCAGAGTTATAGGCGACGGTCTTGCTGTCGTCGGAATAGGGGGCGCCGCCGAACTGACGCACCAGGATTTCACGCCACCAATGGTGATCCTGCCCTGCCATGTCGAGGGTGATGCCTTCGGTTGTGAAATTGCCGGCCGCGTCGAATTTGGCGATTTTTTTCGCGGTCTCGACCAGCTCTTCCAGGGTCTTCGGCGGCTCGGCGATACCGGCCTCGGCGAAAAGCGCCTTGTTGTAGAAAAGCGCCAGCGAGCGCACCGCCGTCGGCAGGCCATAATAGTCATCGCCGCGCTTCATCGCCGAGACGATCGGGAAGAACTCGCTTTCGATCTGGTCATGCGGGAAGACGGTCGCATCCAGCGGTTGCAGCACGCCGCCCTTCACGAACTGATCGGTCCAGCCATAGAACAGCTGCATCACGTCCGGGCCCTTTTTGGCCATGGTCGCGGCAACCACACGGGTCTGGTAATCGGCATAGGGGAAGGTCACCTGCTTGACGGTGATATCCGGGTTGGCCTTTTCGAAATCGGCGATCAGACGATCCATCGCTTTGACGCGGGTGTCGAAAACATACTGCCAATACTCGATTTCTACCGCGCTGGCCGCCGTGGCACTGAAGAAGGCCGCACCGGCGATCAGACCGGCCAGAATAGTGTTCTTCATGGTTTTGCTCTCTGTTGGAGATTCGGTTTTGACAACTTCTTCCGCAGTTATCCCGCCGCACCGGCGCCTTTCCGCGATGCCTCAGGATGGGTTCGCGCTCTGAACCTGTCAATAAGTAAATTAACTTGCAATAATATTTGCGCTGACCCAGAACCAGAGCCGTGCAAGAGATACTGGCAGCGGGCGGCAAATGCGTGCTGACCGGAAAGAAGGATCGAGGCCCTTGCAAAGCGACGCCGAAAAATCCGGGGTAAATGCACCTGCCGCAATGGCCGGGCGTGGTGGGCTGGGCAAGAATCCAACCCGCTCGCGCGATCATAACCGTCGGATTGTTCTGGATCTTTTACGCCAGACCAGCCCCCTGGGCCGCAAGGCCCTGGCCGAGGCAACCCAGCTTTCCGGCCCTGCCGTCGCCAATATCCTGGACGATCTGTTGCGCGAGGGGCTGATTCTGGACATGGGGCGGCGCAAGGCCGAGGGTGAGAAGCAGGGGCGCGGCCAGCCGCCGCTGCATTTCGCGCTGAACCCCCGGGGGGCGCATACGCTGGGGTTTGAAATCTCGGTGCGGGGGGTGGTCTCGGTGATGCTGGATCTGGTGGGCACCCAGATCTCGCAGCAGGTGCTGGCCCCCTCGGGGCTGGGCCTGCATGAGGGGCTGGCGGTGATCCGTCAGGAAATCACCCGCGCCGCGGCGCTGAACGCGGGCCCTTTGATGGGGGTGGGTATCGTTCACCCCGGCGGGCTGGCCATCGAGGGGCAGGAGACCGCAGATCCCACCACCCTGGGCGACTGGGACAATGTCAGCCGCGACGCGCTGGCGCAGCTGCTGGGGGCGCCGGTCTGGCTGGAAAATGACGCCAATGCCGCCGCCCTCTCTGAGGCGCTTTTCGGCATGGCGGCGCATCTCAATGATGTGGCGGTGCTTTATTTCGGCGAGGGTCTGGGGCTTGGCGCTTTGCAGGCGGGGCGGCTGATGCGCGGCGCGCGCGGCCATGCCGGAGAGATCGGCCATATTGTCGTCGTGCCGGATGGCAAAGCCTGCAGCTGCGGCCAGAGGGGCTGTCTTGAGCGTTATGTCTCGCGCCATGCACTGTCTGAGGCGCTTGGCATCCCGCTGGGGCGCGGCACGGTCACCAGCCTCTGGCAGGACCAGGATCCCCGCCTGATGGGCTGGATCGCGGCGGCGGGCGGGCATCTGGGGCAGGTGGTCAGCATGGTGGAAAACCTGCTTGATCCCGAAAGCATCATCCTGTCGGGGCAATTGCCCGCGCCTGTCTTGCAGGCGCTGATTGCGGCCACGCCGCTGCGCCCCTCGGTTGCGGCGCATTCGGCGCGGCTTTTGCCACGGCTGCAGCCGGGCCATGCCGGGATTTTCACCGCAGCCCTGGGCGCGGCGGCCTTGCCCTTTTACGATGCGATGTCGCCCTGAGGGGGCGCGACAGGTCTGAGGATGTGGGATGCGTGATCGGGCTGAACTTGCGGAACTGCGCGACAGGTTTCTGAGCTTTCGGCTGGAAAGGGCGCTGACGCGGCTGCGCTCGCCGCTGGGGTTTCTGAACAGTGGCGCCCATCCCGATGATGAGCATAGCGCGCTTCTGGCCTGGCTGCGCTTTGATCGCGGGTTGTGGACGGCGACCCTCAGCGCGACGCGCGGGCAGGGCGGTCAGAACCGCATCGGCCCCGAGCGCGGCGATCTGCTGGGGGCCATACGCAGCCGCGAGATGGAGCATGCCGCCACCGTTCTGGATGCCGATCACTATTGGCTGGACGAGGGGCCCGCCAAAGAGCCGCGTGAGCCGCTGACCGATTTCGGCTTTTCCAAAAGCGGCCGCGACACGCTGCACCGCTGGGGCGGTCGCGCGGCGGTCGTTGCCAGGATGGTGCGGATCTACCGCCTGCATCGCCCCGATATCGTGCTGCCGACCTTCCTCGATGTGCCCGGCCAGCACGGGCACCACCGCGCGATGACCGAGGCCGCGCTGGCCGCTCTGCCCCTTGCCGCCGACCCGGCTTTTGCCTGCGATGGGCTGCCGGTCTGGCAGGTGGCCAGGGCCTGTCTTCCGGCCTGGTCGGGCGGCGGTGCCACCTATGATGATGAGGTTCCGCCCCCCCCCGCCACCCTGATCCTGCGCCCGCAGGGGCCCGAGCCATGGACCGGGGCAAGCTGGGCCGAGATCGGCGAGGCGTCGCGGCTGTGCCATGCCAGCCAGGACATGGGCGATCCGACGCGTTGTCAGGATGAGGGCTGGCCCCTGCATCTGATCGGGGGCGGTGCCGGGGATGACCTGCTGCAAGGCCTGCCGCAAACCTATGGCGCGTTAGAGGGCGCGCCGCCGCAACTGGCAGAAATGGATGCGATCTTCGCAGAGCTCTCCGGGCGGAACAGTCATGATCCGGACGGTCAGGGCCTGCGCGGCCAATGGCTGCCTCAGGCGTTGCGCGCGGCAGATATCCTTTTGGCCGAGGCCCGCAGCTCTGGCTGCTGCTCTGGTGGCAATTCCGGGGTCCATGAATTCCGCCTTGCGCGGCTAAAGCGTGGTCTCGATCAGGCGATGCTGCTGGCCGCCGATCTTTTGCCTGTCAGCCTGCCCCGCGCCTTTTCCCCTGCGCCCCCGTTTCATCCGCTTTGGGACAGGATTTCGGGCAATGGCAGCTCGCATCGGCTGATTTGCCATGAGATAGACGATCGCCCCTATCAGGGGTTTGTCCCCTTTGCCCCGGATATGGGCGGAGACCGGGGACCAGAGGGTCCTGACCTGCTCGATCTGATCCATCGCCGTGGCGAAGGTCCGGGGCGGTGGTCCTTGCCATTGCCGCATGGTTGGGTGCCAAAGCTGCCATCAGAACTGCCGGCTGAGCTGCTTCCAGGCCCTGGTCTGAACGGCGCTGTGTTGCAGGTGGATAAAGATCTGGCGGCAGGGCTTTATCAGCTGGCGATCCTGGATCAGGGCCGTCCGGTCCTGCGTCAGCGCAGCGGGCGGCTTGCCTCGGGTGAGGTGGTTTTTGTGCAAGAGCCGCTGACCCTGCGCCTTTTGTCGCTGCAGCTAACCCCGCCCGAGGGACGGATCGGCTATATTGCCGGCAGCGAGGAAATGACTGCGGCATTGCAGGCCATGGGGATCGCGCCCCTGTTCTTGCCCAACCCGATAACGCCCGAGGCGTTAGAGGGGATCGACACGCTTTTGCTGGGGGTGGTGGCCCTGGGGATGCGCCCCGACGTGCTGGCGATCCTGCCGCACCTGGCGGATTGGGTCCGGCGGGGCGGCAACCTGGTGACCTTTTACCAGCGTCCCGATCAGGGCTGGCCGCAAGAGGGGATCGGGCTTGACCTGCTGCGCATCGGCCAGCCCTCGCTGCGATGGCGCGTGACCGATCCAGAGGCCGTGGTCCGGGTTTTGGCCCCTGCTCACCCATTGCTGATGGGCCCAAATCTGATTGGCGAGGGTGACTGGAGGGGCTGGAACAAAGAGCGCGGGCTCTATTTCGCCGCCAGTTGGGGCGCAGGCTATCAGCCGCTTCTGGCGATGTCAGACCCGGACGAGCAGCCCTTGCACGGCGCCCTGCTCAGCGGCCTTTTCGGGGCCGGACGCCATAGCCATGTCAGTCTGACGCTGCATCATCAGATCGCCCATATGGTGCCCGGCGCTATACGGCTTTTGGCCAACCTGCTGCACGCGCCCCGAACTGTGCCCTGAACTGTTCCTTGAACTGTGCCCCGAAATGCACCCCGCACAGCTGCCCGAACAGCCACCAGGCCGGCTTAGCCCCGACATCACGTTCTGGCGCGGCGTCAGCCTGCCGCTTGCGGCCTTGTGCAAGGTGTCAGGGCTTTGCTTTTATCGTCCAGCCGCTGCCGAACGCTTCCCGCGAGAGCTGTCTGGCAGCAGCACGGTACTGGGCTTCTTTCCCGTCGCGTCAGAGGGCAGCCCGGCATGAGCCGCCCGCCTTCACCCCGGGATCCCGGGCCCTGCCGCCGATCTGATCCTGCTTTTTCTGCTGGCCGGTCCGGTGCTGCCGGTCCGGTGCTGCCGGTCTGCAGCATTCTGCGCAACAGCTTTGACCTTGCGGCCAGCGATCCTTTCAGCGGGCAGCGCCGGATCTTTGGCCGCCGCTTATTACTACAACGCGATTTTCGATAGGCTGTTCGTGGCCCTGGCGACGACGTTTTTTGCGGCGCTGATTGGGCTGACCTTCATCCCGCTGGTCATTTTCTACGCGCTGATGGGGCGGCGTGAAACACTTCAGGCATGAGCGGCGGGCAGCGCAGAAGGAAATTCCCTTCCGCGCCGCCAGTTTGGAATGGACCCGAGGCGCTGCTCTGCCTGATAAAAGACGATGAATATGATCGTTTATTTGCGGCGCCAGAGCAAGCCTTGCTGGCTTTCCGGATGTCGCAGGAAGGAAATGAGATGCGAAAATCAACGAGGCTGGCCTCATCCCTGGCGCTGGTTGCGGCGCTTTGGGCGGCCCCGGCTTTGGCGGATCTGAAGATCGGCGTCACGCCGGGGGTGGTGGCGGATTCCGTGATCACCGCCGCCGAAGAGGCGAAGGCCCAGGGCCTGGCGGTCGAGGTGATCGAATTTGCCGACTGGGCCACGCCAAACCTGGCGCTGTCCAGCGGCGATCTGGATCTGAATTTCTTCCAGCATCAGGCCTTTCTTGAGAATGCCGTCAAAGAAACGGGCTTTGATCTTGTGCCCGTGGCACCCGGTTTCCTGCCCAATATCGGCCTCTACTCGCTGAAATATGACAGTCTTGAGGCCCTGCCGGATGGTGCAAAAGTCGCGGTCGCCAATGATCCCGTCAACCAGGGCCGAGCGCTGGTTTTGCTGGCCAATGCCGGGCTGATCGGGCTGAAGGATGGCGTGGGTTACCTCGGCACGCTTGATGATGTCACCGACAATCCGAAGAACCTCACCTTCGTTGAGATCGAAGGCCCGCAGCTGGTGCGCGCCATTGAGGATGTCGATCTCGCCCAGGGCTATCCGGCGCATTATGTGTCGGCGGGCAACCCCGATCTGGCAGGCCAGGCGCTGGCCTATTCCGGCGTCGATGAAACCCGTTTCGCCATCGCTTTCGTCTCGCGCCGCGACAATGCCGAAGACCCCGAAATCGCGCGTTTCGTTGAGATCTACCAATCCGCCCCCAGCGTCGAGGCAAAGATCGCCGAATATTACGCCGGGAATCCGATCCTCTACTCCCTCCCCTGGAAATGACCGGAGCCGCCATGAAACGCATTATCCTTGCCGCGACCCTGGCCCTTGCGCCGCTTGCCGCCTTTGCTGATCCGCTGAAAATCGGCGTGGTTCCCGGGGCTTATGGCGACACTGTCGCGGTCGCCGCCGAAGAGGCGAAGGCCAAAGGCCTCGATGTCGAGGTGATCGAGTTTTCGGACTGGACCACCCCCAATGTCGCGCTGGATGCAGGCGATATCGACCTGAACTTCTTCCAGCACGAACCTTTCCTGAAGAACGCCAATGAGCAGGGCGGCCATGATCTGGTGGTGGTGGCGCCCGGCATCCTCGCCAATCTCGGGCTTTATTCGCTGAAGCACAAAAGCTTTGACGAGATCCCGCAGAACGGCACCGTTGCCATCGCCAATGACCCGGTGAACCAGGGCCGCGGGCTTTTGCTTTTGGAAAAAGCCGGGCTGATCAAACTGAAAGAGGGCGTGGGTTTCCTCGGCTCGGTCGATGATATTGTCGAAAACCCGAAGAACCTTTCCTTCACCGAGGTTGAAGGCCCGCAGCTGGTGCGGATCACCGGCGATGTTGATCTGGCCCAGGGCTATCCGCATTTCATCGTGGCGGCGGGCACCTTTGATCCGACTTCGGCGCTTTTGTATTCCGGGATCGAGGATCGCCAGTTCGCGGTGGCTTTCGTGGCCAAAGCCGACCGCAAGGATGACCCGAAGATCAAAGAATTCATCGATATCTTCCACAATTCCAAAGCGGTCGAGGATCAGGCCCGCAAGAGTTTCTCAGACAGCGACAAGCTCTATATCCTGGCATGGAAGGACCAATGAGCGCGGGCGTCCTTAGCCCCGCAATCACCCTTGCCACGCCCGTCGCAGCAGCGGCGGGCACGGTGGCGGGCAAACCCCGCCCCGGCAGCCTGCGCTTCGAGGCGGTGGCCAAGACCTACCATTCTTCCGCCGGCGCGGTTGAGGCGCTGAAAGACATCAGCCTCGACATCGCGCCGGGCGATATCTACGGCATCATCGGCCGCTCGGGCGCGGGGAAATCCAGCCTCCTGCGCACGATCAACCGGCTGGAAGAGCCGACCACCGGCCGCGTGCTGGTCGATGGCGAGGATATCTCGCGCCTCGATGAGGCCGGGCTGGTAGCGCTGCGCCGCCGGATCGGCATGATTTTCCAGCATTTCAACCTGCTTTCCGCCCGCACCGTGCGCGAGAATGTGGCGCTGCCGCTGATCGTGGCCGGGGTGGCGAAAGAGGAAATCCGCACCCGCACTGATGAGGTTCTGGCGCTGGTCGGCCTCTCGGATAAGGGCGACACCTATCCCTCGCGCCTTTCGGGCGGGCAAAAACAGCGGGTGGGTGTTGCGCGCGCCCTGGTCTCGCGCCCCGAGATCCTGCTGTGCGATGAGGCGACCTCGGCGCTGGACCCGGAGACGACGCTCTCGATCCTGGAACTGCTGCGCGACATCAATCGCAAGCTTGGCCTGACCATCGTGCTGATCACCCATGAGATGAGCGTGATCCGTGAGATCTGCAACCGCGTCCTGGTGCTGGAAGGCGGCGCGATTGCCGAGGAAGGCCCGGTCTGGCAGGTTTTCGGTGCGCCGCGCCATGATGCAACCCGCTCGCTGCTGGCGCCATTGCAGCGCGACCTGCCGCCCGAACTGACCGCAAACCTGCGCCCTGAAGCGCAGACCCCCCGCGACCGGGCGGTGATCGGCATTTCCTACGCCGGAACCGTAGCCCCGGATCTTCAGGCGCTGGCCTCGGCCACGAAAGGCGCGGTTGAGTTGCTTTCCGCCTCGGTCGAGCGGATCCAGTCCCATGCGGTCGGGCGTATCGTGCTGGCGCTGGCCCCGGGGGCAAAGCCCGCGGCGCTGACCTCTCAACATCCATCGGCAAAGGTGATCGGCTATGTCCCCGCAGATGATTGATCGCCTCTGGCAGGCCTTTTATGACACGCTTTTCATGGTCGGCATCTCGGCAGGCATCGCCGTGCTGGCGGGCATCCCGCTGGCGGTGTTCCTGGTAACCTCGGGCCCCGGTGGCATCTTTGCCGCGCCAAGGCTGAACCGCATCGTCGGGCTGTTCGTCAACGGCTTTCGCGCGGTGCCCTTCATCGTTCTGCTGGTGGCGCTGATCCCCTTCACGCGGCTGGTTGTGGGCACCACCATCGGGGTCTGGGCGGCCATTGTGCCGCTGGCGGTTTCCGCCACGCCCTTCTTCGCCCGTATCGTCGAGGTGTCTTTGCGCGAGATCGATCCCGGGCTGATCGAGGCCGCGCAATCCATCGGCTGCCGCCGCCATCACATCGTCCGCTATGTCTATCTGCCCGAGGCGCTGCCCGGCATCATCGGCGGGCTGACGATCACGGTGGTCACGATGATCGGGGCCTCGGCCATGGCGGGGGCGGTCGGGGCTGGTGGGCTTGGCGATGTGGCAATCCGCTATGGATATCAAAGGTTTGACACCACGGTCATGATGGCCGTGATCGTGATCCTTGTGGTGCTGGTGTCAGCCGTGCAATTCGCCGGTGATTACGCCGTGCGCAGGCTGAAGGCGCGCTGAAGCGCCTTCAGATTTCTGCCGTCAGGTCGGCTGCCGATAGCCCGCGCCAGCATGGCGGGCGGGCAGGCGGTCGCCCTCCTGGAACAGTTTGCGGCGCAGCGTGCCCTCAGCATAGCTGGTCTTGTAAAGACCACGGGCCTGCAGCTCTGGCACCACCAGATCGGCGAAATCCTCATAGCTTTCGGGCACCGCAAGGCGCGAGAGGTTGAAGCCGTCGATCCCGCCCTCGGTCACCCAGGAGACCAGCTCATCCGCCACCTGCGCAGGCGTGCCGACCAGCAGCGGATAGCGCCCGCCAAGTGCCAGCTGCGCCAGCAGATCGCGTTTCGTCCAGCCCCGGCTTTCCGCCAGTTTCGTCGCCGACTGGATCGCGTTTGATCCCGCGTAGGGAACCGGATCATCCAGCCCGAATTTGGCGAAATCGATCCCCGTCGAGGCCGAATAATGCGCAAGCCCCGCCTCGGGGCTGGAAGCCGCCTGAAACTCGGCCAGCTTTTCCCGCGCGACGGCCGGATTGCGGTCGGTGATGATATTGACGCCGGTCAGGATCTTCACGTCATCCGCCCGCCGCCCGGCCGCCACCACCGCGCGGCGGATGCTGTCGGATTGCGCCCGCGCCACCGCCTTTTCAGGCGCTGAGATGAACACGCATTCCGCATGACGCGCGGCGAACTGTTGCCCGCGCCCGGATGTCCCGGCCTGATAGATCACCGGGCTGCGCTGCGGTGAGGGCTCGGACAGGTGATAGCCCTCAAATTGAAAGAATGGCCCGTCATGGCGGATCTTATGGACCCGCGCCGGATCGGCATAGGTCCGGGCGGCGCGATCACGCAGAACCGCGTCCTCCTCCCATGATCCTTCCCAAAGTTTGTAAAGCGCCTCGAGGTAATCATCGGCCAGATCATAGCGCTGATCGTGGCCGTCAAGCGCCGCCCGCCCCACCGCGCGGGCGGCGGAATCCAGATAGCCGGTCACGATATTCCAGCCGATACGGCCATTGGTCAGATGATCCAGCGTCGAGATCCGGCGGGCGAAAGTATAGGGGTGCTCCTGGTTGACATTGACCGTGACGCCAAAGCCTAAGTGCTGCGTCACCGCCGCCATGGCAGAGACCAGCAGGATCGGATCATTTACCGGAAGCTGCACGCTTTCGCGCAAGCTGACATCGACATTGCCGCCATAGACGTCATAGGTGCCAAGAATGTCGGCGAGGAAAATCCCGTCGAAAAGCCCGCGTTCCAGCGTTTTTGCAAGGCCCGTCCAATGGTCCAGCCGGGTGTAGTCCATTGATCGGTCGCGCGGATGCACCCATTGGCCATGGTTGATATGGCCGACGCTGTTCATATTGAACGCATTGACGATGATGTGTTTTTGTCCGGTCATCGCAGCCTCAGATCGCGCCATGGCGGGGCGGGTTTACCCCGTTCAAGAGGTGATTTCCGACCGCATGATATTTCCAGCGAACAGGGTCGTGCAGCGTATGGGTGCGGACATTGCGCCAGTGGCGGTCAAGATTGTCCTCGGTGAAGGTGGCCGAGGTTCCGGTGAACTCAAACAGTTTCGAGCCCGCCAGCAGCCCCGCCGTCGTGGTCAGCGCCCGCGCTGCCGCAACGGCAACTGACGCCTCGGCGACCGAGGTTTCACTCGCGTCCAGGATCGCAGCATCGACGGCCCGCCCGGCGCGGGTCACCAGCGCCCTTGCCGCCCGCAGCCGCAAGGCCACATCGCCAAGGCCCGCCAGCGTCAGCGGATCCTGCGCCGCGCTTTCGACTTTCGCGTCAACCCAGGGGCGCGCGCGGTCGCGGATGAAAGGCAGCGTCGCCTGGAACGCGCCCTCACCGATGCCAAGGTCGATGGCGGCATGGATGATCTGGGCGAAGGGGCCGATCGGGGTTGGCCGCTCGAAACTGTCCTGAAAGGGCACCACCTGATCGGGGCTGACCGCGACGCGCGAGAACGCGACCGAGCCTGATCCCGTGACACGCTGGCCAAAGCCGTCCCAGTCGTCGGTAATGCTGACGCCTGCAGCCTCACGCGGGATGATCACCAGCTGCTGGCGGCCCTCTTCATCGACCACCAGCGTCGGGATCTGATGCGCGAAGATCGCCCCGGTGCAGTAGAATTTCTGCCCCTCGACATAAAGCTGCCCGCCTTCCCGGATCAGCCTGGTGCGGCGCTGAAAGTCCTTCGCGCCGATCTCGGCCAGGGCGTTGCCGAAACGGTGGCCTTCAAGCGCCAGGCGGAAATAGTGTTGTTTCTGCGCCTCGGATGCGCCGGCGCGGATCACCTCCAGCGCGTAGAAATGATTCTGCGGGATCTGCGAAAGCGAGCCATCCGCCGCCGCGATGATCGCCGTCACCTGCGCCAGCGTCACCGCCGAGACCCCGGCACCGCCGTAAGCCTTTGGCACCGTGATCCCCCAAAGCCCCGAGGCGGTGAAACGGTCCAATTCCTCCCAGGGCAGGGCACGGGCGCGGTCGCGCAGGCTGGCCGAGGGCGCAAATTCGGCGGCCAGCTTTTTGGCGACGGCAATCGCCTCGGCGTCCGAGGTGATCAGATGGGTCTGGCCTGGCGGGGTCGCGTGACGGGTCTCGGTCATATCTTCAGTTCCATTGATGCCGGGCCGGGGCCGCGCCGTTCAGATGCCAGTTGCCCAGCAGGTGATATTTCCACCGCACCGGGTCATGCAGCGTATGAACCCGCGCATTACGCCAGAGCCGCCCGAGGTTCAGGCCCGCTCGGGTCGAGGCCGATCCCGCCAGCTCAAAGAGCTTTTCCGAGGCCTGCAGCGCGATTTCCGTGGTCAGGATCTTGGCCTCTGCCACCGCGACAGAGGCGCGGGCGCTGCTTTCTTCCGTCACCGGCAGGGCGGCGATCTCATCAAGCGTCAGGGCCGCCTCGCGCAGAACCTCTTGCGCGGCCAGAAGGTCGATCTGCAGCCGCCCGATATCTGCGATGATATAGGGGTCGTCCTGGGCGCGGGGCACGCCAGCATCAATCCAGGGGCGCGATTTCTCACGCACGAAGCGGACCGCCTCTTCCAGAGCACCGACCGCGATGCCCGCATCAATCGCGGCCTGGATCAGCTGCGAGACTGGCCCGGCAAGGCCCGGCGTGCTGGCGCGTTGCCAGACCGGGAAGATCTGCTCCTCGCTTTCGATCAGCACATTGTCGAAAATCACGCTGCCCGATGAAGTGGTGCGCTGCCCGAAAGAAGACCAGTCATCCAGCACCCTGACGCCCGGCGCATGGCGCGGCACCCAGACCTGGACCGGGCGGCCCTGGGGGTCATTGGCGCGGGTCGGGATCCAGTCGGCGAAAATCGCGGCGGTGGAATAAAAACGGTGGCCGCTTATCCGCCAGCCCTCGGGCGAGGCGCTCAGGCCTGTTGTGTTATGGGTGACGAGGGCGCGGCTGCGTTCCGGCCCCGCATTGCCGATGCGGTGTCCTGCCAGAATATCGGTGTAAAAGCGGCTTTGCTGCGCGGGCGTTCCGGCCTCTCGCAAAAGCTGCAGCACGCCGAAGTGGTTCTGCGGGATCTGCCCGGCTGAACTGTCAGCGGCGCAAAGCGTCTCGAACACCAGGGCCAGCGTCAGGTAGGAAAGATCGGGGCCGCCAAAGGCCCGGGGCACCGTGATCGCGCCCAGCCCCGAGGCGGTGAAATCGTCGATCTCGGCAAAGGGCAGGATCCGTTCGGCATCGCGGCGGGCGGCTTTGGGCGCCCAGTCAGCCGCCAGGCGCTTTGCGGCGGCGATGGCCTCGTCATGCGTGGTGATTTTCGCGGGGGGTGCCTTTTGCGCGGCGGTGTGGATCGCGGGCCTGTTCATCGGATCCGGCCTTTCTGCCGGGGCTTCCCGGTCGTCTGCAGCTGTCTTTCGCTGCAGTTTTTACGCCCGGTGGCTTGCCCGCGCCATTCTGAAGCCTGGCCCGCAGAGAGGATGCGACTGGCGGCAGCCCCGGCCTGGAGGGAAGATCTTTCTCCAGGCCGGGGCTGGCTTGCTCTGCGGCTTCTGGCGCGGGGCAGGGGCGCAGAATCCCGGGCACTTCACCCGGTCGGGCGCAGTTGTGTTGTGGCGGCAGCCTTGTGGTCAGGCCCCAGGGTGCAGCAGCCCGTGGATTTCGCAGATATGGTCTGGTCCGATGCCGCAGCATCCGCCGATCCGGCTTGCGCCTGCTGCGATCCAGCTGCGTGCAAGGTCTGCGTATCCGCCCGGGCTGAGATCATCGCGCAGGCCGCAAAGCCCGGCATTGGCCTCGGGCTTGTCCGCAGGGTCGGGGGTTGGCACAAAGGCATTGGCATAGGCCCCGACCGCATCGGCCAGTGCTGTTCCGCGCAACTCATCACGTGCGGCGCGGATCGCGGGCTCCATCAGCTCGGCCAGCGAGCAATTGAAGAGCAGGCTTTCGGCGCCCAGATCCAGCGCGGCGCGGGCCGCCTGGCGGACCGTTTCGCCAGAGCGCAGCACAGGCTCTGCCTGGCCCGCAAGCACCGGGGTCACCTCTTTGGTGTCCTGAAGCGTGAAGGACAGCCACAGCGGGCGCGGGTCTGCCCCAAGCGCCTCGCGCAAGACCCGCACCTCGGTCAGTGAGGCCTGCGTCTCGGCAAGCCAGATATCGACATAGGGCGAAAGGCCCGCGATCAGCACCGACAAAAGCCGCTTTGCCTCTGCCGGTTCAAAGAGATCAGGGCGGTAAGAGCCGAGAACAGGCGGCAGCGACCCGGCGACGATGATCTTGCGCCCCGCTGCCGCCGCCCGATCTGCGGCCTCACGCGCCAGCCGCCCGGCCAGCGCTGCCAGCGCCTGGCCGTCGCGGTCAAACCGTTCATCGCCGATATGAAAGGGCACCAGCGCATAGCTGTTGGTGGTGATCACATCGGCCCCGGCCTGGATATAATCATCATGGATTTCCGAGACGAAATGCGGCGCCTCGATCAGGGCCAGCGCCGACCATTCGGGCTGGCGGAAAGGTGCGCCGCGCCGCAGCAATTCGCGGCCCATGCCGCCATCAAGAACCAGGGGGGATGTCATGTCGCTCTTTCTGAATTTCGGGGCATGATCCCCGCAGCTTACAAAAAGCGCAATGAAACGGGCATTGTTTTTTAGCTGCGGATTTCGCAATGGCTGATCTCTTTTCCCTGCGGTCGGCGCAGCCTATCCGCCAGCGGTCATGCGCGATTTCAGCATCTCCAAGAAGGCCCTGATCTGGGGTTGCCGCAGGGCCTGGGGCCGGGTTGCAAGAAAGACCTCCAGCCCGGGCAGCCTCAGGTCGGGGAAGGGTTCGGCCAGGCCGCCTGCCAGCACCCTGGGTAAAACGGCCGCGCCATGGCCACGCTGAACCGCCGCCAGTTGCGCGGCAAAGGACGAGACGCGGATGCGAACAGTGCCGAACCCGGCGGCCCGCGCGGCTTTCATATGCGGCAGCTGATCTTGCGGCGGCAACAGACCGATCATCGGCAGCGCCTGGGGCGTGAGATCTTCGCGTGTGGCAAGCTCGGGCCGGGCGAAAAGGCCGAATGCCACATCGGGCAGGCGCTGATAGATCAGCGAGGGCTCGCCCAGATGCAGGGTGCGGATGGCGATATCTGCGGCCCCCTGGGACAGTTTCACCAGATCGGGGGTGACGGTGAAATCGACCGTGCAGCCGGGATGCGCGGCGGTGAACTCTGCCGCAGTATCGGTGACAGGGCCGATGAAACCCTCGCCCGCCGTGACCCTGACCCGACCTGAAAGGCCCGGGGATTGCGGGGGCGGGGCCAGGGCTGCCTCAAAATCCTGCGCGGCCTGAACCAAAGCCGCGCCGCGTGCGGTCAGCCTGGTGCCATCGGCGCCGCGCTCGACCAGGGCCGCGCCGGTCTCTGCCTCAAGCTGGGTGATCCGCCGCGACAGGGTCGAGGCGGCCATCCCAAGCGCCTCACCCGCGCGCAAAAAGCTGCCGCGCCGCGCCACCGCCAGCAAAAGCCGCAGATCATCCCAGTTCATTTCTGCACCCCGCTTTGCACTACGGCAAAGCCGTTTTGCCATGCTATGCGTTCTGCGCAAAGCCTTTCCGCGTTATCTGCCCTGGATCAGGCGCAATCCGCGCAAGGCAGGATCATCAAGATGCAGACTGTATTCGTCACCGGCGCGACCGGGCTTTTGGGCAGCAACCTTGTGCGGCTTTTGCTGCAGCGCGGCATGGCCGTGCGGGCGCTGGCCCGCTCGCGCAGCAAGGCACAGACCCAGTTTGGCGATATCCCCGGGCTTACGGTCATCGAGGGGGATATGCGCGATGTTGCGGGCTTTGCCCCGATGCTTGCGGGTTGTGATGTGGTCTTTCACACCGCCGCCTATTTCCGCGAAAGCTATGGCGGCGGCAAACATTGGGAGATGCAGAAGCGGATCAATGTCGACGCCACGGCTGCGCTGATTGCGGCGGCCTATGCGGCGGGTGTGCGCAGGTTTATCCATACCAGCTCTATCGCGGTGGTGAATGGTCCGCGGGGCGCGCTGATCAATGAAAGCATGCGTCGCGATCCGCGCGACGCCGATGATTACTACCGCAGCAAGATGCAGTCTGATGCGGTCGTGCAGGACTTCCTGCGCAGCCACCCCGATATGTTCGCGGCTTTTGTGATGCCGGGCTGGATGCATGGCCCCGGCGATCTGGGGCCAACGGCTGCGGGGCAGTTCACGCTTGATTATCTGAAACGGGCGCTGCCTGGTATTCCACCGGGGACGTTTTCTTTCGTTGATGCGCGGGACGTGGCCTTTGCCATGGCGGCGGCTGCCGAAAAAGCGCGGCGGGGCGAGCATTACCTGGCCGCCGGCCATCACATCACCATGCCCGATCTGGTGCAGATCTATCAGCAGGTGACCGGGGTTCCGGCCCCAAAACGCCGGATCCCGGTCGCCGTCCTGTGGCCGATTGCGCTGCTGCAGGAGGTGATCGCCCGCATCAGCGGACGCCCGGCTCTTTTAAGCCTTGCCACCGTGCGCACCATGCGCGCCGAGGCCGGGCGCACCCGCTTTGACCCTACGAAATCCCGCGCTGAACTGGGTCTGACCTTCCGCCCCATCGCCGAGACGATCCGCGATGAGGTGGCCTGGTTCAAAGGCTGATCAGGGGCAGGGGGCGGGTGTGACCCGCCGCCACCGCCCACCCCCATCACCCCGCTGGCAAACCGGGTCACCCGGCATCGCTGTATTACTTTTGCGCAGATTTCCCCTGTCCTGCACGTCGCAATACCTGTCGCGCGCGCATGACGACCGGTGCATCGACCATCATCCCGTCAAGGTTCACGACGGCCTGATCGCCAACCGCTTCGATCAGCCTGCGGGCCGCAGCAAGCTCTTCCGGATCAGGCATGAAGGCTTCCCGTGCTGCAGAAACTTGCGCCGGATGGATCAGCAACTTGCCACCAAAACCCAAAGAGACCGCATGACGGATATCCCCGGCGATCAGAGCTGCATCGTGAACCGCTGTTGTCACCCCATCGACCGGCGGCGGCAGACCTGCGCAGCGTGAGGCGACCACAAGCGCACTGCGCGCCAAAAGCAATGCCTCACGATTATGGGCCGATCCGAGATCGGCCGCGAAATCGATCGAACCGAATACGAGTCTGTCAGCGACCGCAGCAATCTTCACCGCATGATGCAGCCCCAGGGCGGATTCGATCAGCGCCAGCACCGGTTTGCCCGATGAATTGCGGCAAGACAGAATATCTTCGGGATATTCCGCTTTTGGCAGCATCACGGCGCTGACCGGCAAATCACGGCAGGCCTGAATGTCGCGCTCATACCAGGCTGTTCCGGCACCATTGATACGGATGATCACATGGGGTTTATGGGCACCCGCGGAACGCATCAGGTCTTGCAATGCAGCCAATAATCCCTGGCGGGCGCGATCCTTTTCCGCTTCTGCGACGGCGTCCTCAAGATCAATCACCACCGCATCCGCCCCTGCCGCGAAGGCTTTCGCAAAGCGATCCGGGCGGTCAGCCGGCACAAAGAGTGCCAATGCCATGTCATCAGGCGGCACAGGCACTTTGCTCATCCCTGCACGGCTCCGACTGGCTTGCGGCTGTCCTGGCTGGCTGCAAGCTCGGCCAGAATTCTGGCGTTATGCTGGCCAATCCTGGGTATCGGATCCATGCGTGGCGCGAATTCAGCAGGAACGCCCGGCGGAAGCAAAGCCGGGATCCGCCCGGTCGGGGTCGCCACATCGACCCAGCGGTTTCGCGCCCTGAGTTGCGGATGGTTCCAGACCCCAGCCATATCGTTGACACTGGCATTGGCGATCCCGGCAGTATCCAGCCTTGCGATTACCTGCTCGGCGGTCAGATGGGCAAAGCAATCAAGGATAATCGCGCAAAGCGTTTCCCGATCCGCCGAGCGTTTCGCATTGGTGTCAAAGCGCGGGTCAGTGGCCAATCCAGGCTGGCACAGCACATCACGGCAGAAAGCCTGCCATTCCCGTTCATTCTGGATCCCAAGCATCACGGATTTTCCATCTCCGGCCATCATCGGCCCATAGGGATAGATACTGGCATGAGCGGCCCCCGCCGGAACCGGGCCAGCCGCGCCCTCATAGGCATAATAGAGCGGGAAGCTCATCCATTCGGCCATCGCCTCCAGCATCGAAATCTCGATCCGGCAGCCGCTGCCCGTCTTGCCGCGATTGATCAGCGCCGCCAGGATATTGGTATAGGCATACATGCCTGCCGCAATATCTGCGATAGAGCACCCGGCTTTCGCGGGCTGATCCTTGCTGCCGGTGACAGAGAGGAACCCCGCCTCGCTTTGGATCAGCAGGTCATAGGCCTTCTTGTTGCTATAGGGCCCGCCCTCGCCATAGCCTGAGATATCGCAGACGATCAGCCGCGGATGATCCTGTTTCAGCGCCTCATAAGACAGGCCCATCCGGGCACTGGCCCCCGGCGCAAGGTTCTGGACCAGCACATCCGCGCCCTGCAGCACCTGGCGCAAAACCTCAAGATCTGCGGGCTTTTTCAGATCCAGCGCCAGGCTTTCCTTCGAGCGGTTCACCCAGACGAAATGCGAGGCCATACCCTGGACGCGGGTGTCATAATCGCGGGCGAAATCGCCGGTTTCGGGGCGTTCGACCTTGATGACACGCGCGCCAAGATCGGCAAGCTGCCGGGTGCAGAACGGGGCGGCAATCGCATGTTCCAGACTTACAACCACAATTCCGTCGAGCGGGCGCATCTTATATCCCTCTTGCATTTCAACACTTTGATCCAGGCGGCAGCATCAGCTGCCGTGGTTCAGAACAACCGTCTTGGTTACTGAGAAATCGTAAAGCGCGGCAAAGCCCTTTTCGCGGCCATGCCCGCTTTTGCCATTGCCGCCGAAGGGCAGCTCGATCCCTGCGCCCGCGCCATAGGTGTTCAGGAAGACCTGACCTGCCCGCAGACGCTTTGCTACGCGCATCTGGCGGGCGCCATCCTTTGTCCAGATCGCGGCAACAAGGCCGTAATCGGTGCCATTGGCAAGGCGGATCGCCTCTGCCTCATCGTCAAAGGGCAGCGCCGCCAGCACGGGGCCGAAGACCTCTTCGCGGGCAAGCTCGCTTTCCGGGTCAACCGGGCCAAAAAGGCTGGGCGTCACGTAAAAGCCGCGCGGATCAAGGCCCGGGTCGGGGCGGCCCTCGGCCAGCAACGGGATCCCTGCGGCTTTGGCGCGATCGATGAAGCTTTGCACCCGCTTTTGCTGTTTCGCGGTGATGATCGGACCGCAGTCATGGTCCATCTCGGGCGCGCCGACGCGCAGTTGTGAAAAGGCCTCGGCGAGGCGGGCGATGAAGCGGTCATAGATCGAGCGCTGGATCAGCACGCGGCTGCCCGCCGAACAGGTCTGGCCGGTGTTCTGGATGATCGCCTTGCAGATCACCGGGATCGCCTGATCGAAATCGGCGTCCTCGAAGACCAGATGCGGGGATTTCCCGCCCAGCTCCAGCGTGCAGCTGATGTAATTGTCGGCGGCAAGCTTCTGGATCACCTGCCCCACCTCGGGCGAGCCGGTGAAGGACACGAAATCGACGCCCGGATTGCTGACCAGCGCCGATCCGGCCACCGCGCCGCGCCCGGTCACCACATTGATCGCACCATCCGGGAAGCCCGCCTCTTGCGAAAGCGCCGCCAGCCGCAGGGGCGTGGCGCAGGCATCTTCGGCCGGTTTCAGCACGGTGGCGTTTCCAGCTGCCAGCGCTGGTGCCAGCGTGCGCCCGAACATCTGCGCCGGGTAATTCCAGGGCAGGATATGGCCGGTGACGCCATGCGGCTCGCGCAGGACAGAGACCTGGAAGCCATCGAGATAGGGGATCGTCTCACCATGCAGCTTATCCGCCGCCCCGCCGTAAAACTCGAAATAGCGGGCCAGCGCGGTGATATCGGCGCGGGCCACCGAGGCGGGCTTACCGGTATCGAGCGATTCCAGCGCCGCGAGTTCGGCGTGATGGTCAAGGATGACGGCTGCAAAGCGCGACATGATCCGGCCGCGCTCAGTCGCGGTCATCCGGCCCCAGGTGCCTTCGTCGTAAGCCCTGCGCGCGGCCCTGACTGCCAGATCGACGTCCTGTGCATCGCTGTCGGCGATGGTGGCAAAGGGCTGGCCCGTCGCCGGGGCCAGGCAGTCCAGCTGCGCACCGCTGCGGGCCGGCACCCATTTTCCGCCGATGAAATTCTCAGACATCTTCTCTCCTACACTTTAGCGCTCGGGCGCATCGCAGGACGCGCCCAGGCCTGCGGCCCCAGCCGGTGGATCGAGTTCCCCTCGCTGTCCACGGCGACCAGAACCGGCATATCCCTGACCGTGAATTCATAGACCGCCTCCATGCCGAGATCGGCAAAGGCCACCACCCGCGCCTCGCGGATGGCTTTCGAGACGAGGAAGGCCGCCCCGCCCACAGCGATCAGATAGGTGGCATGGTGGCGGGCGATTGCGGCAATGGTCGCCTCGCCACGCTCGGCTTTGCCGACCATCGACAAAAGGCCCTGGTCCAGCACCATATCGGTATAGGGGTCCATCCGGGTCGCGGTGGTGGGGCCTGCGGGCCCGACAACCTCAGCGCCGACCGGATCGACCGGGCCGACATAATAGATCACGCGGTCTTTGAGGCTGAAGGGAAGCGGCTCACCCAGCCCCTGCATCTTCTTCATCCGCGCATGGGCCGCATCGCGCCCGGTCAGCATCCGCCCGTTCAGAAGCAGCGTCTCGCCTACTTTCCAGCTGGCCATCTCTTCGCGGGTCAGCCGGTCGAGATCGACACGCCGTGCCCCAGCCGTATCGTCGCCCGCGATCTCGGGCCAGGCGTTCAGATCGGGCACCTCGGCATAGGCCGGACCAGAGCCATCCAGCGCCAGATGCACATGGCGGTTCGCCGCACATTGCGGGATCAGCGCCACCGGCTTTGACGCGGCATGGGTCGGGAAGGAGGACACCTTCACATCCACCACCGTCGTCAGCCCGCCCAGGCCCTGGGCCCCGATGCCAAGCGCATTGATCCGCTGGTAAAGTTCCAGCCGCAGGGCCTCGGTCTCATCCTGGGGGCCACGGGCGATGATCTCGCCCATATCAATCGGCTCGTTCAGCGCCTCTTTGGCGATCAGCATGGCCTTTTCCGAACTGCCGCCGACACCGACCGAAATCATCCCCGGCGGGCACCAGCCCGCCCCAAGTGTCCTTACCTGATCGACCACCCAATCCGCGACCGATTGTTCCGGGTTCAGCACCGCAAAACGGGTCTTGTTCTCGGATCCGCCACCCTTGGCAGCTATGGTCAGATCCAGTGTCCTGCCCGGCACCAGATCGACATGGATCACCGCAGGCGTATTGTCGCGGGTGTTCTTGCGGGCAAATATCGCATCCGAGACCAGCGAGGCGCGCAGCGGGTTGTCGGCATCCAGATAGGCGCGGCGCACGCCCTCATTGATCAGATCGGCCAGCGAATGGGCGGAATCGATCACCACCTGCTGGCCGACTTTGGCAAAGATCACCGCCATGCCGGTATCCTGGCAGATCGGTCGCCGCCCGAGTGCTGCCATCCTGGAACTCGTCAGGATCTGGCTGATGGCATTCTTTGCCGCCGGGCTTTCCTCGCGGTGCCAGGCCGCGATCAGATGCTCCAGATAATCCGCCGGATGGTAGCAGGCCACGAATTGCAGGCCTGCGCGCACCGTCTCGGTAATATCTTCGCCGCGAATAAAGACCAGGTCGCGTGTCATCGGGACATCTCGCTGCCGGAAGAGAAGGGGCCAGGCGGTTTCATACGAAGGGCGCCGTCTGCGCAAAGGAGGGGCGATCCGCGAGTTGCGCTGAGAGCGCCGCGATGCGCGGGAAATCGGTCAGCCAGCCCGCTGCACCAAAGCGCAGCGCCACGTAATCCCAGGCGATGACCGTGGCGATCACCGCAAGGTCGGGGGTGCCGCCATGCCAGGCCGGCGGATCGGCCTCGAGCCGCGCGAAGCCGTTCAGGATGCTGCGCCGCCGCCGCAGACCCACCGGCGCGGCATCGAACCCGGCGTCGGTGATCACGCGACCGACCATCGTATGGACCGCAGCCTCGATCACCCCGTAGGCCAGCCCCGATTTCGCAATGATCTGATCCTTATCGCCATCAAGCAGCGAAGGCGCAGGCCGCGTCGCCTCCAGCCAGAGCACCACCAGCAGGCTTTCGCTGAAACTCGTGCCAGCATCGGTGATCACCGCAGGCACCCGCGCTGCAGGATTGACCGCCAGCAGATCCGCGTCATCGCCCCAGGGATTGACCACCTGCTCGTCAAAGCCAAGGCCCTTTTCCAAAAGCGCGATCCGCGCCAGGCGCGCAAAGGGGGATGTGGTATTGATCAGGACTTTCATCGCATCTCACTTTCAGGGCACGGCGCCTGCAGGACAGGGCGCCTGCAGGAATTGGCGCCTGCAGGAATTGGTGGGGGGCGGACGCCCCCCTTGCCGGACCAGCTTAGCAGCGCTTTGCCGATCCGGCCCCGTCTTCTTCAGGCCGCAGCCTGGGCGCTTTGGCGCATCGGTTTGCGCAGGCCTGCCTGTTCCAGCAGCGGCATCACCTTTTCGTTCCAATAGGGCAGCTCGGCATTGTAATCGACCATCGAGATCAGCGTGCCATCGATGCCGGTGTTCGACAGCTCGATCAGCTTGTCGGTCACCTGCTCGGGCGTGCCGACCAGCGGATAGCCCCCCCAGCCCGCAATGAAATTGGCGCGGAACTTGTCGAAATACTCTTTCGAATAGCTGCCGCTTTCGATCCCGAAGACGCGGCAGACATTGTCGCAGGCCTCCCAGTCGCCTTTTTCATGGACGTAATAGTCGTAATATTCCTTTGCCTCTTTCTCGGTGTCGCGCACCACCGCATAGGAATAGGTGAAGGCACCAATCTCGCGCCTGTGCTGCTCATAGGCGAGGCGGCGCATGTCATTGACCCAGGCCTTGCCCTTGTCGAGGTTCTCAACCACCGAGAAGTTGATATCGCAAAAGCGCGCGCCAAATTCGCGACCCTTCGGCGACGACCCCGCGCTGATCAGCACCGGACGCGGTTTCTGGAAGGGTTTGGGATCAGAGAAGCCGTTCTTGATGGTGATGAATTCGCCATTCATCTCAGACCATTCTTCGGTCCAGAGTTTTTCAACCGCCTGAATCCATTCGGTCGCATATTCATAGCGGGTATCATGTTCCATCATCTTGACGCCGAACATTTCCATCTCGGGCGTGAACCAGCCGCAGACCATATTCAGGCCAAAACGTCCTTTGGAAATATGGTCAATCGTGGTGGCCATTTTCGCCGCGACAATCGGATGGATGGTCGGCACATGCGAGGTGGCAAAAAGGTAGATGCTTTTGGTCTGTGCCGCCAGCGCCGCCGCCCAGGTATAGGTTTCCATGCAATTGCCGTTGAAATTCGACGGCCCGCCAAACCCGCGCCAGCGCGCGATCGGCACCATACATTCAAAGCCCGAGCTTTCCAGCATCCGCGCGATTTCGAGGTTCTTCTCGAAAGTTGGCTCGAAGCTGGTCTCTGCCATGGTGATCGCACAGGCATTCGAACAATTCGATCCGAAAATGCCCAGCTTCAGCTTGTTGTCATTGAACATCGGGTTATTGGCCGCGCGGAACGCGTCAAGGTTACTCATTGGCTTCTCCTCCGCTATTATAGGTTTGTTCGGCTGCACCTGGGTCAGGCAGCCCGGGCTCCGGCTTCAGCAGGCCAGCGAATGCGAGCGAAACAACGAGCCTTCCTGGTAAAGCAGCGGGGCCGCCTCGCCATAAAGCTGGATGTCCTCGACCGTGCCGATGAAGATGGAATGGCTGCCATAGGGCACCGTCTGCGCCACTTTGCAAAAGATGCTGGCCTGGGCGTCGCGCAGATAGGGCATGCCCGTTTCCGTTTCGGCCCAGTCGCCGTTCCGAAACCGCTCATCCCCCTTCAGCTTGCCGCTGAACAAAGGCACCAGGGCGTGATGATCGCAGCTTAGCAGATTGATGCAAAAGGCCCCGCTGCTACCGATCGGCCCATGCAGGCTGGCGCTTTTATTGACGCAGATCAGCAGACTGGGCGGCGTGGTCGAAACCGAGCTGACCGCGGTCGCCGCCATACCATGTCTGCCGCTGCCGTCACGCGCAGTGATGATAGTCACTGTCGAAGCCTGGCGGCGCATGGCATTTTTGAATGCATCAATTAAGGCAGCGTCGGGCGCTGCAACACAGTCCGTCATTTTCGTCCCCCCTGCGCGGTGCGTGTCAGATCACCGGCGTCTCTATGCGGTTCAAGGCGCTGCCGGGCCTCCTGCTCTGGCGTGCCAGAACCCCTTGCGCAGCGTCTGCCGCATCCTCCTGTAGACAATATGACCGAGGCAAAGCATTGTGTCCAATATATGGGATGCTTCTTTTCGATAGGTTTATCATATGGATTTGCGTCGCTTCCGCTACTTCGTAGTCTGTGCCGAAGAGCTGCATTTCACCCGGGCCGCCAGGCGAATAGGGATCGCCCAGCCACCATTAAGCCAGCAGATTCAATTGCTTGAAAAAGAGGTGGGCACGCGGCTTTTCCACCGGCTGACCCGGGGCGTTGAGCTGACCCCGGCAGGCGAAGCCTTCCTGACCGATGCGCGCAATGTGCTGGATATGGCGGAACGCGCGATGACATCGGCCCGCCAGATCGGGCGTGGTGAACGCGGGTCGATCAAGATCGGGTTTACCAGTTCGGCGTCATTCAACCCGTTTGTGCCGGGAACAATCAGCCGGTTCCGGGCGGAAAATCCCGATGTCGAGGTGGTGCTTGACGAAAACACCACCCGGGTTTCGCTGCAGAATTTGCGCAATGGCAAGCTGGACATCGCCTTTCTGCGGCCTGCTCCCGGCGAAGTGCATGATCTGCGCGTGCAACATCTGTTCCATGAAGAGATGCGGATCGCGCTTCCTGCCAGCCACCCGCTGGCGAATGAGACACGGCTGAAGCTTTCCATGCTGGCGACCGACCCCTTCGTGCTTTACCCGCGCACCAATGGCCAGGCGCTCTATGACGCGATTGTTGCGGGCTGTCAGAATGCAGGGTTCAGCCCGCGCATCGTGCAGGAGGCACCGCAGATGGCCTCGACGGTCAGCCTGGTTGCGGCGGGTGTTGGCGTGACCCTGGTGCCGGAATCGATGTGCCAGCTGCAAAGCTCCGGCGTTGTCTATCGTGAGATCGTAGGAGCCAAGCCAACCGCTGCACTCAGCCTTGTGCAGCGCGAAAGACCGCCCTCGGTCCTGACGGGAAAATTCTCGGATCTCTGCCGCAAACTGGCCATTGGCTGAGCGGCAAACACATCCGGGCCTGCGGCCCAGAAGCATCGACATTCATCCGCGCGGGGATCCGCGCGGGCGCAATGTCATGACGGCCCGGATGGTCGCCCAGGGCAATGCCCTCAGATCAGGCGCACTTTCGTGCCGACCTGCACCACCGCGAACAGCTCTTCCACATGCTCATTGTAAAGACCGATACAGCCCGAGGATGAGGGCCGCCCGATCTTGCGCGTGTCATGGGTGCCATGGATCAGATAGGCAGGCCAGGACAGATACATCGCATGGGTGCCAAGCGGATTGTCCGGCCCCGGCGCCAGATAGGCCGGAAGCGATGGATCGCGTTTGCGCATATCAGCCGTCGGCGTCCAGTCCGGCCCGACGCGCTTGCGCACCACCTCGGTATAGCCGCGCCTTGTCAGCTCTTCGCTCAGCGGAACCGAGGTCGGATACAGCCGGTGCTCTTTGCCATCGCCAGACCAGTAATGCAGCGCCCTCGAGGAGGTATCTGCAAGGATCACCCCTTTGCCCAGGCTGTCGAAGTGATCGCGCCAGTCCTGCATCTGAAAGCTCGACGCATTGTTGCGCGGATTCTGCACCGGCCGGGCCTGCAGAATTGCGGGCGCGGCCAGGGTGAAAAGGCCAGCGGCGCCGATCATCAGCGCATGGCGGCGAGAGGGAGGGATGCTCATATTATATCCTTTTCAGGGGATTTTGCCACATTCGGCTGCTTGGGCCCGGCTGCGTTAACCCGGGCTTGTGGGATAAGGCTTAATGCACCACAATCTTCGCACCGACTTTCACACGTGCGTGAAGATCGATAACATCCTGGTTAGGATCAGGCCCCATTGATTGTGCTGCTGTTCGGTGATTCAGCAGGTGTCAGGAGCCCCTTCTGATGAGCAATCTATTCTGGCTGACTGACGCGCAGATGGCGCGGCTCGAGCCGTTTTTCCCCACGAGCCATGGCCGTCCACGCGTCGATGATCGCCGTGTCTTGAGCGGCATAATCTTCATCAATCGCAATGGGTTGCGCTGGTGTGATGCCCCTCGCGAGTATGGTCCATCAAAGACGCTCTACAACCGCTGAAAGCGCTGAATCCGGATGGGGGTGTTCACCCGAATAATGCACGGTCTGGCATCGGAGGCTGCCGACGAGAAGACCATCATGATCGATGTCGAGCCGGGGCAGCGCCACTGGTTCGAGCGCCCCGGCGAAGGGTACCTGAAAGCTCATCGCACGGCCTCCAGCCTGCGGGTAAAAAAGGGGGGCGTGGTCGCCTGATCGGTCGCACGAAGGATGGTATGAATACCAAGCTTCACGCCGTTGCCGATGCCCAAGGCCGCCCGATCAGCCTGTTTGTCACAGCCGGTCCGGTCAGCGACTACAGCGGAGCCGCTGCACAGCTCGCGCAGCTTTCCAAAGGCAGAGTGGATGCCGGCGGATCGGGGATATCGAGCCGGTGACGCGCCACCGGTTCAAGCGAACCGGCGAGGGCCGATTGGTTCAGAGATGCGTTGAAAGACAAAGGCATAAGCGCCTGCATCCCGGGGCGGAAAACCCGCAAGAAGAAAGTTCGATACGACAAGCGCCTCTAAAAACGCCGCAACCGCATCGAGACCATGTTCGGCAGGCTCAAGGACTGGCGACGAGTTGCAACCCGATACGACAGGTGCCCCATTGTCTTCCTCTCGGCCATAGCCCTCGCTCTCGGCCATAGCCCTCGCAGCAACCGTCCTCTTCTCGCTCTAAAGTTAATGAGTCTAGAGCCTAAAGCGCGTCTTGGCGATATGCTGCAACCGTCGCCGAATGGCCGCTTCGATTATCGCGTGATTGACCTCCTGGAGGATAAAGAGGCCATATGCCCTGCCCCCAGATCGGCACGGTCACCCGCAGTGGTGCGACAGTGACAGCGCCGATCACCACGCTGGGCTGTTTCAACCGCGCCGTGTTTGCCAGAGGCCCCCCCCTGAGCAATGAAGAGCATCATGAGCAAGACGAGGAAGAGGTTTTCCGCCGGAAGTGCATGAGCCGCGGCGCGGTTGGTTCTGGACAATGCGCCTTTTAGATGGATGCAGGGCGGCTGCGCGAGGGCACGCCGGATTTCACAGCCCCTTCAAAACGGCATCGGTCAGGGCGCCGATGGGCAGTTGCCCTGGCTCTGTGCAGAACGTGCCGCTATCATGCCCGGTGCGCTTGCCGCACAGGCAGAGCCGGGGCGCATGCCGCGGTGAAGCCCGGCGTATCGCCTTGTTTTGCGGCACGCAGATCTTTGCTGCGCAGGTGCCGCACCGACCCGGACCAGAACGGGCGGACCAGAAAGGGCGGGCAGCTGCACATCTGGCCCTGATACCGTGACCGCCCCCCGGCCGGCATTGGCATGCCGGCAACAGATTGCCCGGACCGTGGCTCCACAGCGCGGGCCTGATCCGCAGGGGTGAAACCTTATCTGACCTGCATCAGAAGGCTGGCCGCGCGATTGGGCGGCGGCACATAGGGCGGCCCCATCTCGGTCGATCCAATATCCGGCAGCGCAGACTGCACGGTCGTGGCATCGATACCGGTCTTTGCGACGGTTGCCCTTTCGGAGACCTTTTCTGAGGCCCTGTCAGAGATCTGCCTGACGGCGCTGATCCTGAAGGGTTCGGCGGCGCTCTTTTCAGCAACACGCCCCTCATCAAAGGCGCTGTTTCTGAAAACAAGCCGGATGTTTGCGGTCTGATCCCGCGTCGCATCCGTTTCTTCGGTTCGCCTGGCGACAGATGTTGATTTGCTGCCAAACAGTCGATGCCCTGTAATACCGCTTTCGGGCATCTCAGAAAGGCTGGGGTCGCGCTTCACGCCAATATGTTCAATGGCGCGAGCCCTTCTGGCGCGGGCCTTTTCGGCTAGAATAAGTGCATCGGACATTTTGCCCTCCGTCATGATATGACTCATCCCATGGTTGTAATCAATTGTGGCGTGAATTGGACTTAACTTTGACCATCTTCTGTCCTGCGAAAAGGCGAGACGAAGTCTGACAGGCAGGCGCAGGCCTGGTGTTGCTGGCCGATTCCCTCTGCGGCAAAATCCGGGATCATTCGGACAGGTTTTTACCAGTGATAATTCGATAAATCGGCCAGAGCGGCCTCTGCAGAATCATCCTGGCAGATGCCTTTGATTTGCCAAGGATATCCGGCAAATGTGGCCTCTGCGCGGCTGCGGTGGCCCCGGCTCCGCCCGCATCGGCAAGCACAGAAGCAGAATCTTTATCCGTCGAAATACCTGAGAAATATGCATTTTATATTCAAAAAATAAGGGTCTGATGCCCCGCGCCCCGTGCTGCCCGACAAGGGGCCAAACTAAGCCATTATTTTGCCAGAATTGTTTTCACCATATTAGCTAAGATCGTGCCACTTAAAGAATTTTCGTCGCGTTCATGGTGCCGGCACAGGCCAGAACAACTCAGCTTGCGGGGCGACGAAAATGCGTGATTATGCCAGTGCAGATATGGCCGATGTGGCGGCCCCGGCTGATGCATTTCGGCCCTTTGAACACTCAACCCCGACGCTTTCCGGAATTCGCGCGACGCTTGATACGCTGGGAGAGTTGTCAGAGCGGGTCGAGAAGCTGCTTCCCAATGGTTTTGAGGATCAGTTCACAGAGCTGAGGGCCCGGCTGGCAGGTTTCACCGCGCCGATCACCTTTATTGGTCAGGTCAAGGCAGGCAAAACGGCGCTGGTCAATGCGCTTGCGGGCCGGCCAGGGCTGCTGCCGTCGGATGTTAATCCCTGGACATCAGTGGTCACCACCCTTCACGTAAACACGCCTCGCCCGCGCAATGTCCGCGCTGAATTTGTGTTTTTCGACCAAAGCGAATGGGAAGAGCTGATTCAGGAAGGCGGCCGTCTTGGCAAGCTGGCGAAACGGGCCCAGGCGGATGGTGAGCTGAATGAGATCCGCGCCCAGGTCGAGGATATGTATCTCAAATCCCGCAAACGCCTTGGACGGAATTTTGAACTGCTGCTGGGCAATCGTCACAAATATGACGAATATACCCAGCAGCTGATCGAGCGCTATGTCTGCCTTGGCGATCAGTATGGCTCGGATGAGGCCTCTGCAGGACAGGGTCGCTTTGCCGATATTACCCGCTCGGCCGATATCTATGTGGGCCTTGAGGGCTATCCGGTCGGGCTGTCCCTGCAAGATACGCCCGGCGTCAATGATCCGTTCCTGATGCGCGAACAGGTGACTTTGCGCAGCGTGACCAATGCCTCGATCTGTGTCGTCGTCCTGTCGGCCGCTCAGGCGATGAACTCGGTGGATCTGGCGCTGATCCAGCTGCTTTGCGCTTTGGAAAGCCGCCGCGTCATCATATTCGTGAACCGCATTGATGAATTGCAGGATCCGGCACGCGAAGTGCCAGAGATCCGCAGCGCCTTGCAGCGCGTGCTTGCAGACCACGGCATTGGCGATATCGGAACCATCGTGTTCGGAAGTGCGCTTTGGGCCGAAGCGGTTCTTGGCGGTGGCGCTGTGCCTTTGCCCGCGGCCTCGGGCGCGTCGCTTGCACGGCTTGCGCAGCAGGACGAGGCTATCGACCCCGCCGCATTTCCTGCGCTTGCCTGGCAGCACTCCGGCGTGCCTGACCTGCTAGAGGCGATCGGCGGCGCGGTCAGCGAAGGGGCCGCTGCGCAGCTTACCGAAGAGACCTGGGGCCGCCTCAGCAATCTGGTGCAGACCGCCCGCGCCCGCAATGCGGCCGCCAATTCATCGGTTTCGCGCCTGTCGGAAGAACAGGTCACCGAAAAGATCGGCAGGCTTCGCCAGACGGCAGAAACCTATATCAGCAAGGATCTGACCGCCTTTCATCAGGCGCTGGTCGAGCGCGTTACCCAATGCAGCGAAGATTACGTAAAGCGGATGGCCGCCGAACTGCTGGACCGCGCCAAAGCCAATGGGCGCGCCGGGGTCGAGACCTGTGATCCGATGCATCTGCGGATGCGGTTGCGCACTGCCTATATTCGCTATGCCAGCGATCTGCGGACGTTTTGCCGCGATATCGGTGACGGGGTCGCGCAGGCGATGGCCGATCTGCTGGAGCAGATGCTGGGCGATGCGGCAGTCGATATCCAGTTGCAACCGCCCGCCCCCCCGGCAATGGCCCCGCCGATTGCTTTGGGCCGCACCATCGTTGTCGATCTGCAGACCACCCGCTGGAAGGCCTGGATGGCCTCGCATATCAGCAGCGCGGGGCTGGCCAGAGAGTATCACAGCCTTGTCGAAGCCGAGGTCAACTCGATCCGCGACGAGCTGATTGCGACAGCGGCGGAAAGCTTTGGCGCGGTCGGCACCCTGTTGCGGGCGTTTATGGATGAGCAGGCAGATATTGCGCTGGCAATCGCGCGTGGCACCCCGCTGCGCGAAGGCCAGGCCCATCCGATGCTGCAAGATCGCAGCAAGGCGCTGGACGAGCTGAACCACGATCTGCGCCAGTTTCGGTCTCTCTGAGAAGCGGCCCGCTTCCGGATCTCTTGTATAGAAGGCTCTTCTCAATGGCATATGATCAGATTGCCGACCGCATCGTCAGCCCCGCCGCGCTGGCACGCCTGACGGAAAGGGCGAATGCGCCGCCCAGGCTGGCGGTTTCCGGCGAGTTCAGCTCTGGCAAGTCAACGCTTCTCAACCTCTTGCTGGGGCAGGACATCCTGCCGATCCGGGCGACCGCGACCGCCTTGCCCTCGGTCTGGATCAGCTATGGCGATAGAGAGGGGCATTTCATTGATGCAAACGGCAGGCAGCAGCCGCTGCCGTCTGAGGGCATCGACTGGGTGCCATCCAACGCCCGCTATATTCGGCTTTATGTGATCGCCGATGTGCTGAAGGATTGCGAGATCATCGATCTTGCCGGATTGTCAGATCCTGATCGGCCCGACAGCGTCATTCAGGAAATGCTGTCCTATGCCAGCCTGGCAATCTGGTGCACGCCCGCCACCCAGGCATGGCGCCAGTCAGAACGCGCGGCCTGGCTGACAGTGCCGGCCCGCATTCGGGCAAACAGCATCCTGGCCGTTACCCGCAGCGACAAGCTGCGCAATGCGCAGGAACGCGATCGCGTAATGCGCCGGGTCTGCTGCGAGGCCGACGGACTTTTCGCCGCCGCCACTCCGATTTCGGCGATGCAGGCAAAGATCGCGCTTGAGAATGCCGATGATGATGGTTTTGCAGAAAGCGGCATTGATCAGCTGGCCTCGCTGGTCACGGCGCAGATCGACAGGATCCGTGGCAGAAGGCTGCGGCTGCTTGATCGCTATATCGCGGATGATACCCGCTTTGATGTGGCCGTGGCTGAAGCTGCGGATGCCACCGCGGATGTATGCGGGGATGATGCGGATTTTTCGATGCCGCTGATCCTGCGCGACCCTGCCCCGGAATTCGAGCTGACCCCCGAGATTGTGTCTGAGATCGCCCAACTGCCAGAGGCGGATCACAGCGCGCAGGCAGAAATGCCGGATCTCTCTGTCTGCTTCGACGATCCTGCGCCACTTATACCCTCCCAGGCAGAGGCCGAACCCGCCGCGCCAGCCGAGGCCCTGGTCAGCAGTATAGAGGCGGCAATCCAGCGCGTGATGTCAGGCTATTTCACAGCCGACACCAAGCCGCAGGCTGCCGTGGCTGCGCCGCATCCGGCGCCCCCCGGCGCCATTCCGCGCGAAACCATGATCTGGCGAGAGATCGTTGCAGGTTCCGATGTCTCCCCCCGTGACACCCCGGTCATCGATCTGATCGACCAGCTGCTAACCCGACTATTCAATGAGAAAGGACAATAAGATTCAGGGGCCTTGCGCCTTTTGAATCCCGAGAAGACCAATCACGGATTGCAACATGAGTCCGATACACGGGCCGAAGCCCTCACGAAGACCCAGAGCCTCGGCCGAGGCCGCGCAGGTCAGAAAGACCCGCGTGCAGAGAAAGACAAAAGGAAAGACCAAAATGAGCACGAACATTGCTGCACTGACCGAACTTGATGGCTTTATCGGTGGCTGTCTTGTTGACAGTGAAACCGGCCTTATGCTGGCGTCTGAAGGTGGTGGCAAAATCGACCTCGAGGCTGCATCGGCGCTGAACACCCAGGTGGTTAAGGCCAAACTGGCGGCGATCGATGCGCTTAAGCTTTCTGACACGATCGAGGACATCCTCATCACTCTGGGCCGTCAGTTTCACCTGATCCGTCCGCTGACCTCGGCGCCCACCGTGTTCATCTATGTCGCGCTTGATCGCAAATCGGCGAACCTGGGTCTGGCAAGGATCAAGCTCAAAGGTGTTGAGGCTGGCATTACGCTGTAATTGCCAGGGAGGGCGCGGCCGGCCGATCTGTAACCCCAGTACAGCTATTGGCCGGCTTGCGCCGTTCCACGAGCGTTCTTTGATGCGATAGACCACTTTTGCCCGGCGCGGCCTGATTGCCGGGCAACGGCGCCGACTGCGTCGGGCTGGTATCCGTCACCCTCGCGCCTGAGTATTTCGACCGATGTATCATAGTCATACGATTTTCGGAGGGGGGCTGGCTGTCGGCAATGCCCCGAGCGGGCGCACCGTCGGGCAGCCTCTGGCACCGGCAGCGCAGCGTTGATCACCGGAGCCGCGACATAAGAGCGATGCTTAAGCAGCGCGGGGTGCTTCAGAGTGCAAAATCAGGGGTTGATGCTGGCTGCGTCATGAGTGTAGAGAGCAAAAGACGGACAGTTGGCCGAGTGGTCGAAGGCGCACGCCTGGAAAGTGTGTAGGCGGGGAACCGTCTCGAGGGTTCGAATCCCTCACTGTCCGCCATTATTACCTTAAGCCGCTGAAAACGCTGTATTAAATTCAGGTTTTCCAACGCTGTCCTGATCGGTTTACAATGTTCCGATCCTGTTCTGTTCCAATCACAGCTCTGCGGCGGTCGGCTGATTTGGTGTAGTGGTCAACCTCCTTAAGGGTTTCGTGACCTGTCCATGAGCTGATTTGATGCGCCGTAGCGCCACCCTCTGCGAGTTCGGTTGCCAGGCTCTTTCGCAGCCCATGTGCACTCTTTTTGAACCCTGCATCAATGGCAGCTTCCCGGATCATGGTGCCCAGGGCCTTTTCTGACCTGGCTTTCCCTTTGGCATCAAGGAACGTCATCTGCCCGGTGAGTGCCTTGAGTGCCTCGTGCATCAGGGCGCGATCTTCTGAGAGATGCTGCGCAAAATCCGGCAGCGGACAAGTCCATGGAATGTGAGCAGGACCGCCAGTCTTTACCTGCCTGTAGCTGAGGACTCCGTCTCGCACCATTCCGGGACCGAGGCAGACGGCATCGCTGATACGCGCTCCTGAGAAGCGTAGGATTTCAAAGGCGGCGCGTGTCGAGGACCCCATTGGCCATCGCTTGCGGAATGCCTCGACTTCCTCTGACGTCCATGGTGGGTGACCGCCTTTTGCCTTCGCCTTTGGCATGGCCACATCCAGTGCTTCATTGCGCTCAAGCAAATTCGCTGTGACGCCAAAATTGCACAGGAAACGCCATGTCCGAAGGCGGTGCCCCTGGGATGTGCTCTGGGGCAGATTTGCCCGGATGTGCCGGGATCTGAGGCCGCGCGCAGAGAGTGCGCCGAACTCCGTCACGAGGGCGTCGCAATGCCTGCGAAACATAGCGCGGGTCGCATCCTTGGACTGCTTGAAATGGTCTGATGAAAGGGCCGCCCTGACAAGCGCCTCGAATGATCCAGCAGTTACCGGGGCTTTCTCGGGCGCGGCCTTTTTCGCATCCGCATACGTCCGCAAGAAATCGGGATGGTCGACCGGCAGGTCGGGCAACTTTATCAGAGGCTGGCCTTTGCGCTGAAAATAGCGATAGGTCTTTCCCCGCCTGGTCACGACCTTAAGGCCGGTGAGCGTCACGATCCCACTCCGGTTGCCTTGTCCCATTCATCTTCTCCCGCTCGTGGCTCAGGGGGTAGATCGTCCGCCAACGTGGTTGCGATAATGACGACACTGCCGTCGCGCATCAAGCGCAGGCCGCTCACGGACTTCCCCGAAACCTCAAGCGCCTCAATGCCGCGGCGAATTGCGGCCTGACTTGGCTTGGCTGCCCCCATCACGCACCCCCTTCCTGAGAGAGAGCGGAGGGAGGGGTGGCATCCATGCGTATCAAACCGGATTGTTGTGCGTGAGTGGTGGTTTCGTGCGCAACAACGGGGTGGATCGGGGTTTCTTGCGCTTTCTGCAAAGAACTAACCGGATCAGCGTAGTTCTGGATAGCGCTTGCCGGGGCGCGGCGGTTCCAGGTTGTTGAATCTCACGCGGAACTGAGCCGGTTTTGTCACCGAGAAGTGAGCCACCTCTGATTATGGATTTTGGTTCAAGCTGGGGTCAAGGTTGGGTGTGTCTCCTTCTTTTTTCTTACTGCAGCTGCT
>NZ_JABJXT010000011.1 GCF_013155295.1 Pseudogemmobacter hezensis
GTTCAGATCCGCATCGCACTCATGAACCGCTTCACATCACTCGGAACGCCCGAGACCGTCCGCATGCGCTGAAGATAACCGGGAAAGGGGTATCTGCGCCCCCAAGCCGAATAGCGCAACAAAGCCCCTTCGAGGCAATACCTCGGCAGCCCATTGGTAAAATGAAGATGTGGATGGTGGCGGAGCTGGCGAGGCACCCCTTTGCCGGACTGCTCATTTAGGCTTTCGGCAATCCGAGTATCCGAGACTTCGCCGAGCATCATCCGAGTCCCCTGAGCGCTGCTGTATCAGCTCGGGGGAGCATCCTGCGCAGTCAGGATCGGTCTGAACGTCGTCAGGCCGAACTGCTGGTGTTCTGTGAGGCCCTTGCCTGACATGCTGATTGTCAGAATAGGAAATCCCGTGCCGAATTTTTGCACCCATAACGCCCTGATCTGATTGGGTGAATAGGTGGGCAAAAAGCCAAACCCGAACAGGGCCCGATGAATCAGCTATCCCAATATGAGAGCTATAACCTGGAAGTTGCGAGCGAAGAGGCCAAAGGTCAGTTTCTTCGCCACATGCTTGCGGGAAATGGTCCGATGCAAGCTGCCAGGTTGGCGGGTTGCGGGGTATTTGAGCTCTATCTGGCCCGCTGTGCAGATGCTGACTTTTCGGACCTCTGGCACCTCGCCGAATTGGCGCGGCGGGATGAGATAATTCATTCGACCCTGGCGAAGGCGATGGCAGCCTCCGGGACCGTTGTTGACGATTGGTTACGGGATGAGCGGGGGGAGTTCATTCTTGATGCCGATTTCAATCCTGTCCGCGCGCAACGCCTCGTCGGCGGTAACACTGCTATCCTGTCAAAGCTGTTGGAGAAGGTGCTTGCATCAGCCGATAAGCCCGCCCCCGGCGCAACGGTCCAGATCAATAATTCGCAGTCGTCGGCCGATGTTCTCCCGCCCATGCCGCGCCTTGTGAACCCTGCGGAGGACTTCGATGGCTGACACTCTTCAAATCATCACGCTCTATGTGACAGCGGGCGGTGTGGCGACAGTTCCAGTCCAGGGCGGGCACGTGACCTGCCGGGTCACCCTGGGCCACATTTCTGCCGAAGACGGCCTGTTGTCTGAACTTGAAGGCGGCGCCGAGCGGCTGCCATGGGCGTCGAAACAGAGCAAGTTGGAAGCCGCAGAGGTGATCCGATCAAGAGACAGCCTTGACGGTCTGATGAAGGAAAAGCTGCTCCGGCTGCTGGCGCAGGCGTCATTCTATGATCCCGGCATTGGAGTTGATTGATATGAGGAACCCGCGCAAAGCACGGCAGTTCTCGCAGATCGTGGGCGAAGCGTGCGGCAAGGCTGGCCTCGGCGCTGATTTCTCTGATGCTCGCAACGCCTGCCGACTTGTCGCTGCTACTATGGCAGTACAGGGCACGACCGATCTGCCTTATGGCAGCACAGTCGTTTTCCAGGACGCACTGGAGGCAGCGATCGGTCGGCGTCCTTCGAGCCAATCCATGCGTTGGTATGCGTCGAAGGTCCGGACAGACGCTAGCGCAATGGCCGCTGCCTTTGACTTCCCGCCGGAGTGGCGCGAACTGCTGGTTTGCGGTCCTTAACCTTCCCGGCATCGTGAGTGCAGCCAGAGGACTGCACCATGAACATCGCCGCCATCAAAGAAAAGCTTGCCGAACTCGCGCCCAAGGTCGCGCAGTTCCAAGCGCGAGGTCGCAAGCCGCGCGACCTCAGTGCAGACGAAAAGCGCCTTGCGCTGACAGACGGTGCGGCATTCGACGCCGTTGCCAAATCGATCCAGGACGAGACGCTCGCTGATATGCGCGCCGAGGCGGCCTATCAGACATTGCAGCAGGATTTGCAGGCCGCCGAGGCCGCCGAGCGCACGAAAGCAATGGAAGTTGCACGGGCAGAGCGCGCCGAGCTCCTGGCTCTTCGTGGTGAGGCCTCGCAGCAGGTTGATGCTGCCCTCGCTGATGCAGATGCTGCTGTGGCTCACCTGCTGGCGCTGTCAGCGAAAATTAGCCAGCTTGACCGGGCATGTGGTGAGCCGGACGCCAATCGGGCTTCGCACGGCCTGCTGACCTTGGCGCTGCGCCGCACGGTATCAGCGAAGGCCCCGGCGCTCCACAAGCTGATCGGTCAGCACATTCCGAACGCCGCAGCGCGGGGGCGCGGGCTGTCCGACATCATGACGCCAGCGGGCTATGACTTCGGGCAGCACAATGCCGCTGACCCATTTTAATGAGGGAAATCAATATGGACCCGAGGCTCAACGCTTTGCTGGCGAAGGTCGCCGAAGAAAAGAACCTTCGGAAGCGCGCGGAAATCATCCGCTCCAACGCCGACGAGATGCTTGACGATATGGCGAAGGAACACGCTGCGCAGAGCAATGTCGGCTATTTCGACGCCTACGACGCCGTCACCAAGTCTGAGCTCGGTGCCCGGATTCTTGGCACGCGCGAAGAGGCGGCAAGGCTGATCGAAGGTCAGTCGCCCAGCGAGTAACAAGACGCGACCGCTCTCTCCTTTTTCTTTGCCGTGTCCTTTCGGCAGATGTCCCCGGAGAGGCGGCGACAGGGACCCCTCGTCCTGTGTGCAGGTTGTAAGGGTGCGTTCCCGGGGGGCAGGGGTCAGTGCCTGCCTCCGCATATATACCCGAGGGGGCTTCATCCTTCTTCTCGGGGTGGCCCATCGGCTGGGCGGAAGAGGTCGGGGTTTTCACCCCGGCCTCTTTTTCATTGGCGCGGTATTCGTGTTTCGACCAGTAGCAAAGAGTGAATTTTCGACCCCGAGCCATGGTCGATAAACGAAATAAGAAAAATACGTTCCTGCCTGGTGTTCTTCATAAGCATTAATTGTATCCCATGCTTGGCAGATTTTCGCTTATCTTGTCCAATTAATAGTTGTCTGGATATTTTTATGGTCCCCGATTCTATTGCTTTTGCGGCCGACCGATTCGATTGAAATGATAGTCGACTTACCCCTTTACAGCTGCGAACTTGATGGAGCCGATTCGATGAAAAGGCCGGGATGAGCCGAGGTGGGCGAACCCTGCGATGCATCACGGTGACTGATATGCAGTCGCCGCTTACAGGAGATTACTATGACTACAGGTAACCAGGATTTCACTGGGCTTTCCAGTCATGCCCAAATGCTCGACTCGACTTTCCCCAACGGGGTTATCGGGCTGAACCGCGTAGAGAAAGTATTTATCGCAGCAAACGCACTGCAAACCACCAATGCAGAAGCAATTTGCGACCTGATTGGAATTCCCCAGAAGGAGGCGATCTGGTTGCTTGGGTGCCTAGAAGATGCTGATTGGAATGTTGCGGATGCCATCGAGCGCGACGCGAATTGCCAGAGCATTAACCATGCTCTGAACCAAGAGACCTATTCGATCCTTCGCATGAATGGAGTTGCAAAATGAAACGGCATAAATTCAATGACGTTGAACTCGTAAAGCTGCTGGTAATGGCAAATAACTCTATCACAGGTCGCCATATCCACGACCTTACCGGTATTCGCGTTTCTTCCGCCCAGAGCAACGTTAGTGCTGCACGGCGCGCGTTGCGGGAACAGCGCGAAGAACAGGCCAGCGCGTAACACAGAAGTCCTTGGTTCGGGTATCTTTAATCACCCGGACCAAGGGCTTATCACGGGGATGGGCAGTCGAGGCCAGATATGGACTCGACCGCTGGCCTAATTTTCATCACGTTCGATCTTTCGCTTTGCCCGGTTTCTGATATTCCAGCGCCTCTTTGCCGCAACCCGCTTCTGCTGTGCCTCACGGGTGTGGGCTTTATCGTGCAGCCAATTGTCAAGCGTTGATGCCGCCCATGTTTTCCCCAGGGCGTTCATGGCGACCGCCGCCACGCTCCGCCTGTCCCGGCGTTCTATGTGTCTGACGATGACCCTGCAAAACGACTGGCATGTTTTCGTTCTGGTCAGGCGGGGGAGCAGTTCTGCTGCCATTGCCTCGGCTTGCTCGGGTGTCATGGGCGGCTCCTTCACGCCGATCATGCCCCGGAACACGCTGACCGTGGACCGCCAGATATGCCCCCTGGTTCGATATGGCTGCGGCTTGTGCTTTCGGTGCACGGCGCGCTCAGGTGCATCTGGCCGATGGCCGCCGAAGCGAAATGTCATCTAAAGTTGGGGTATAGGGCGCTCGCTTCCGCCGTCTCTCGCGACAGCATCCAATCATCCCTGCCATGGCGGCCGGGCGGATATGGAGTTACCGCATGACTAGCGAGAAATCGGGATCCCTGAGCGATGCGACAATGGAAGACGAAAAGCGCCCGACCATCGGGGCGGAGGTGGCGACGCTTCTGATGGACGCCGGCCTCTCATACCCTGACATCGTAGATGGGATCCTGGTGATTTTCCCCAACGCGAAGACCACGGCAAGGTCGGTTGCATCCGTTGCAGCCCGACTGCGAAAGTCCGGCGTTGAAGTTCCCCTTCGCCGCGCAGCCAAGGGGAGTGCGGAAAAGTGAGGCCGCTCTTGTTGCTAAACCGGGTCGACCTTGATGAAAGCGTGGTTGAGCGCGCCACCCGGCGCGCAACCTCTTTGCGCAAGTTCAACCACGGGCGTCGGGCCGCTGACTTCATCGGCCCTGAGGATTGCCCAGACCGATACCCCGATGAGGACGCACTGGCTCAGCTGAGACTGGCGTTCGCTACATGAGGCGTTCCCCCGAATGGTAGATGAAAGGCCCTGATGGCGGGCCTTGTTCATTCCGCCATCAGGGCTTCCACCGCTCGGGTCAGCGATGCGATTGAGGTATGCCTATGCCCCACGTATCTGTCGGCTGAGGCCTCCATTCTGCTCGGCGCCATCACGTATTTGTTGGCCTGTTCGGTGGCCAAAGATGGCAAGTCTCGAAGCGGGATCAGCCATCCCATGGCCATCGTCAGTGTCTCCGGGTCCATAACGACTGCGATAATGACGCCGCCCGACACCTCAGAGTAAGTGGCTTTCCTGACATCAAACTGGACTGTCTTCACCGGCCGGTCTGGCGACAGGAGCCAGGACTAGACTTGGATGGGCAGGGCTCTGCCGGTCACCTTGTCCATAATGACCAAGTCAATCCCATGGTCGTCGGACAGTGGTTCGAAGGGCGAAAGCCGTCCACCGGACTGTGTCATAAGGGCGGTCGCTACATGGCGTTCGGCGATCTTGCCGCGCTGTGTTGAGGTGAGATTTGCCAGAAGTTCCATAATAATATCCTGATATGGGATAATCCTGATCTGGCATTACCGATGCCCGCATAGCTGGTCAAATGGAATGTGCGGGTTGGCGAAGAGCATCTACGATGAAGAGTATCGGGGGCTCATCCGCGCCTTGAAGGATGCGCGGAAGTCGGCGGGCCTGACGCAGCAGGACGTAGCCGACAAGCTTGATCGGCCCCAGTCGTTCGTGGCGAAAGTGGAAGGCTGCGAGAGACGCTTGGACGTGGTGGAGTTCTTGCGCCTGTGCAGAGCTATAGGAATCTCCCCAGCAGCAGTGCTACGAGAGGCATAGGGACGCGATTCTCACGGGGAAGGGTGAGAGATTTTGACCGTGCTCGTATCTTTGACAGTCGATTGGGATATGGTGGTTTTGGGGACTTGGTCGCGACAATGCAAAGTTGCTCGAAGCGCGGCAATTGGCGAGTTTGGTGGATGGCAGGGCAAGTTGGAAAATTGCTTTGCACATTATTGGTGATAGTTCGCGTTTTTCGTAACAACAACAACGTTTCGGCCTGCTTCCGGCAAGAGTAGGCTGTAAACTTAGT
Organism: Pseudogemmobacter hezensis; assembly: GCF_013155295.1. Lineage (GTDB taxonomy): Bacteria > Pseudomonadota > Alphaproteobacteria > Rhodobacterales > Rhodobacteraceae > Pseudogemmobacter > Pseudogemmobacter hezensis. The sequence goes on from NZ_JABJXT010000011.1 coordinate 5,780, forward strand.
TCTGAATGAAGGAATTTCAGGTTTGCAGCCATTCATTAAGTGGGCAGGAGGAAAACGCTGGCTTGCATCGGATCCTTCCTTTAATTTTCCAACCTTTTCTGGGCGGTATATAGAGCCCTTCTTGGGCGGAGGTGCCGTATTTTTTCACCTGAAGCCTAAATTATCAATCATAAGTGATGTAAATCCTCGTTTGATTGAGGCTTATCGTGCGATTCGAGACAATTGGAGTGCCGTTTATTCTGAGTTGAGGCGAATGCAGCGATTGCATTCAAAAGATTATTACTATGAGGAGCGCTCAAGGCGGAGAAGAACATCTCACACGCGGGCAGCGCAGTTTATTTATCTTAATAGGACGTGTTTTAATGGTTTGTATAGAGAGAATCTTCGTGGGGAATTTAATGTTCCAATTGGAACAAAGGATAGCGTTATTTTCGAGGGGGAGGATTTCTCAAAAATAAGTGATGCTCTAAAGTTGGCGGATATACGTGTTTCTGATTTTTCGGATACACTGTCTGAGGCAAGGGAAGGTGATTTTGTGTTCGCCGATCCCCCATATACTACCGCGCATAATCTTAACGGGTTCGTTAAGTATAATCAGAAAATTTTCAGCTGGGATGATCAGATAAGACTCCGAGATGCGATATATTCGGCGGTGGACCGAGGTGCGGTTGTTTATCTCACTAACGCGGATCATGAGAGTATTCATGAGCTCTATAAGGGGGGTGGGGAGTATAGGTCTATTGGTAGAGCATCTGTAATGGCCGGAAGCTCGCATTTTCGCACTAAAACGACTGAGGCATTTTATGTCTTCAGGTGATGATGGGAATAATGGGAAAACATCATGGAAACCAAATATTGAGGTTTGTATGGAGTGGCTATCAGACAAACTGCCGGGGTTCACGAAATCACTTTTTGAGGTGATCGTCACAGTCGGATTTACGTTTATACCATTTTTCTTTCTTTCAATTAAGTGGTTGAAGTCGGACGGTGCTAATACCGCCTCGTCTTTGTCAGGGTCATTTTTGGGTTTTTGGCAATCTGGCGAAGTGGTTTTGCCTATTCTGGGAATGTGCGGAGCTGTAGTGGCGCTCTTGGCGCTGAATGTTGGTTATTTTTCTTGGTGGGTTCATGCTATTGTAGGACTAGTCGTTCTCATATTCACCATAGGATCTGGTGCGGTGCTGATTGCGACTGGGGGGATGAAGCAGTCGTTGAACTCGGAGCTAATTACTGTCGGCTTCGTCAGCTATGTGTCTCTCGCATTAATATGGCTTTTCCTGGCGGCGGTTGTTCGCACAACCGAAGCCCGGCCCCGAGGATCTGACAGGTATGCTCGCAAACTGCTCGATCAGGTCAATAAGCAACGCGATATTAAAGAGAGTCAATCATGACCGTCATCAATGTTCTTCGCGTCGCGCAGCCGATTGGCGAATTTTATATCGGAGCAATAGATTCTCGCGCTTTGCTTGAGATCACAACTGTTGATGTTCGCAACTTCAGTTTGGGCAATGCAGGGGAAATAGACGGGATTCAACGAGAGCTGTCTCGAACCAGATTGCGAGATCTGAGCCAGTATGTGAACTTGGATTATGCCACTTTTCCAACGTCTGTTATTCTCGCAATTGACAGCAGATGTGTGGACTTGTCAGATATTCCGGGATGTCAGGGCCTTAAAAGGCTGGAGATTTCGTCCTACGATGGCGAGGATGGTGGGAAACCTATACCGCTTGAGGCGTCTGCGTTTGTAATTGATGGACAGCATCGTCTCGCTGGGTTGGCGAATAGAGATGATAGTAAGGGGCCGTTTGATGTGAATGTTTCGATATTTGTTGGGGCTGACATATCTGATCAGGCGGAAATATTTTCACGTGTTAACTTGGCGCAAACAAAAGTTAATAAATCTCTAACATATGATCTTCTCGATTATGCTAGAGACAAAAGCCCCTATAAGGTAGCTCACGATATTGTTGTGGCGCTCAATGCTGATGAACGGGGGCCTTTTTATCGGAAAATTAAAAGGCTTGGGGTTCGGACACCAGGAGTCGATGGTGAGACATTGGCGCAAGCTACGGTCGTCGAGGGGCTGCTTCGATACCTTCCTCAAAACCAAGAGAAGGAAAGGACGAAAAGTATATTTGGGCGCTCTAGGTTTACGGAGCCAAATGAAGACTGGAGGCAGAGGATCTTTGCTAAATTTTACAGAGATGATGATTCTCTTTCCATATACATGAATGTTTCTAATTTTTTCGAGGCAGTCTCGGATAAGTGGGGGGATGCATGGACGAGCCCGGGGGAGGGTCAAATTCTTCCGCGGACGACTGGATACAATGCTCTTATAAGATTCATGAAAGATGCCTATCTTTCAGTCGTGTCGGAGCCAAGGATTGTTGAAAAAGAGGAATTTGCGGCTATACTGGAATTGGTGAATATTGATGGAGCTGATCTGAACAAAGATAATTACTTGCCAGGAAGCGCGGGTGCTGGGAAATTGTACGGACAACTCGTTCAGCAAGCGTTGCCGAGCAAATACTCTCAGGGGACGCTTTTCGACTAAGTGAGGTTGAGATGAGTTCCCTTCCATCTCTATGAATTTTTGCGTGCACATCCTTAGGTCATGCAGATACGCAGCTGCATGACCTAAGATGTTTGATTGTTAGTAACTGGCGCCATATCATTGATTATTGGTTTGGATATTTTGACGTCTTTTATGGTCCAGATCGGGTCTGAAACACCGGTGGAGGTCGAAAATACCAGGAAAATAAGGCCCCCGAGCGTTCTGGCACTGTAATCGACAATTACATGCCGCTGTCTGACTGGCGTGAGGGAGACGACCATGCCGATGCGACATGGGGGGCGGTCTGGAACCTTGAGTACCTCATGGCAAACATCGCCGGGGGCGAGGGATATGACTGGTATTATGACAGCCCCGAGGGCGAGACCGCGCAAAACCGTCTGCCAATCACCGATGGTGCCTATGACGAGCCCTGGGTCTTCCGCGTCAAAGATCTGCACAGCTGGTGGGGCAATCACCATCACAGCCGCAGCAATGGCAACCGAGCGCTGGCTCCGACAGCCTGGCAGCCTGGCTCAAAGCCGATCATCTTCACCGAATATGGCTGTGCGGCGCTGGATAAGGGAACCAATCAGCCGAATAAATTCCTGGATCTCTATTCCTCGGAATCCGCCCTGCCGCGGGCCTCGAATGGCGGGCGTGATGATCTGATCCAGATGCAGTATCTGCGGGCAATGGCCACCTATTGGGAGGATACTGCCCATAATCCGCGTGCCTCCCTCTATGAGGGGCGGATGGTGGATTTCAGCCGCGCCCATGTCTGGGCCTGGGATGCGCGGCCTTTCCCCGAGTTTCCGGGCAGGCGCGATTTGTGGAGCGATGGCGCATCCTATCTGCGCGGCCATTGGCTGAACGGACGGGCCACCAATCAGCCGCTGGCAGCCGTTCTGCGCGAGATCTGCGCGGGCGCGGGGGTGACAGAGCCCGAGAGTGCGCAGGCCTATGGGCTGGTGCGCGGTTATCTGGTCGATCAGGTGCAAAGTGCGCGTGCCTCGTTGCAGCCGCTGTTGCAGACATTCGGGGTGGATGCCTTCGACAGCGAGGGGCATCTGAACTTCGTGCTGCGTCAGCCCGGCATCGACCACCAGCTTGATCCGGCCGATTATGCCGTGGATGATCTTGCCGGGCATGGCGAGATCACACGCGCCCCCGCGCAGGAGACGGGCACGACGATACGGCTGGGCTATCTCGATGCCGACGGGAATTATGAGGCCCGCATGGCCGAAGCCCGTCACCCGGGCGAGGCTTTGCACAGCGTCTCGGGAACCGAGGTTCCGCTGGTTATGACCCAAAGCGAAGCAGGGGCCGCGACGCGGCGCTGGCTGGCCGAGACCCGGATCTCGCGCGATGCGCTGCGTCTTAGCCTGGCACCGTCCCGCATTGATGTGGGTGCAGGCGACCGGATCGCCACCGCAGATGGCAGCACCTGGCGGGTTGACCGGGTCGAGCAGGCCAGCACGCGCCGGATCGAGGCCACCCGGATCGAAGGCGGCATCTACGAGCCGGGCGATCATGAGGAGATGCCTGTCGCTCTTTTGCCCTTTGTCGCGCCGGTTCCGGTCTGGCCGCTCTTTCTGGATCTGCCGCTTCTGAAAGGCACTGAGGTCGCATGGCAGCCGCATATCGCGGTCGCCGCAAAACCCTGGCCCGGCGCAGTGGCCCTGTGGTCTGAGCTGGCAGCGGGTGGCTTTGGCCTCAGCCGCCTTGTGACCGCGCCTTCGGTCATGGGGCGGACCGAGACGCCCTTGCTTTGGGCACCACCGGGGCGGTGGGATCACGGCGCGCCTTTGCGCCTGCGCCTCTCGTCCGGGGTGCTGAGTGCGGCAGATCCGGTTGCGGTGCTGAACGGGGCCAATGCGATGGCGATCGGCGATGGCTCTGCCGGGAATTGGGAGGTCTTGCAATTCGCCCATGCCGAACTGGTCGCCCCGCAGACATGGGAGGTCTCTGTCCGGCTGCGGGGGCAGGCGGGGACAGATGGCATCACGCCGCCCACCTGGCCTGCTGGCAGCACTGTGGTCTTGCTGAACGGGGCTCCTGGACAGGTCGATATCGGCCCCGATGTCAGAGGCCTTGCGCGACGCTATCGCATCGGGGTTTCGGGCCGGGGCTATGATGATCCGAATGTGGTTGAGATCCGGACGGCCTTTGACGGCATCGGCCTGCGCCCCTATCCGGTGTGCCACCTGAAAGGTCGGGGCAGGCCGGGAACGGATGTCGCACTCAGCTGGATAAGGCGCACGCGAACAGGCGGCGATAACTGGCAGCAGCCAGAGGTGCCGCTTTCAGAGGAAAGTGAGGCCTATCTGCTGCGTGTTCTGGTGGCCGGGCAGATCGTCGCCGAACATACGACCACCGTGCCGCGCTTTGACTATCCGGCCAGTTCCCAGGCCGCCGACGGCGCAAGCGCAGGGTTCCGGCTGGAGGTTGCCCAGCTTTCGGCAAGTTTCGGGGCGGGGCCGTTCCGGGGGCATGCATTTACAGTCTGAGGTGGCTGGCCTTTCCGCGCCTGACACAACCGCGGGCCGGGTGAACCCTGGCCGGGGCAGATGCTCTGGCCAGGGTTCCGGTCCCGCCTTCGCGCCCCGCCATTACGCATTGCCGAAGGTGTCACAATAAAGGATACTCTGCCCGTGCTTTCTGTGATCCCCCGGGGATCGCAAAAGAAGGGGATATGTGATGGCGGAAACAAGACAGCTGGTGACCAGCCTTGACCCGGTCTGGACACGGATCTGCAGCGAGGCGGTCGAGGCCGTGCGCAATGAGCCGCTTCTGGGCGCGCTTGTGCATTCCGGCCTCTTGCATCACGCCACATTTGAGCGGGCGCTGGCCTTCCGTTTCTCGCTGAAACTGGCCTCGGGCGAGATGAGCGAGCAGATCCTGCGCGAAATCGCCGATGAGGCTTATGGCGCTTCGCCAGAGCTGGGGGCTGCCGCCCGCGCCGATCTGATGGCCGTTTATGAGCGTGACCCCGCCTGCCACCGCTATCTGCAGCCGGTGCTGTTTTTCAAAGGCTATCAGGCGGTGCAGGCCTATCGCATCGGCCATTGGCTTTGGCAAAAGGGCCGCGTCGATCTGGCCTATTTCGTGCAGATGCGGGTGTCTGAAACCTTTGGCGTCGATATTCACCCGGCCGCCCGGATCGGCAAAGGTATCATGATCGACCATGCCCATTCCATCGTGATCGGTGAGACGGCGGTGGTTGGCGACAATGTCTCTATGCTGCATTCGGTCACTCTGGGTGGCACCGGCAAAGAGGATGGCGACCGCCATCCCAAGATCGGCAATGGCGTTCTGATCGGCGCGGGCGCCAAGGTGCTTGGCAATATCAGCGTCGGAAACTGCTCGCGTATCGCGGCGGGCTCGGTTGTGCTGGAAGAGGTGCCGCCGAATACCACCGTCGCGGGCGTTCCGGCCCGGGTGGTCGGCAAGGCCGGATGTGCCCAGCCCGCCCTGTCGATGGACCAGCAATTCAGGGCGGAGTAACTTCGCTTTGGCGATTTCCGGCTTCTTTACAAAGCCTGCCTTGCGACGGGTCCTGGCCGGGGGTGCGGGGGCTGCGATCACGCTTTTCGCCCGCCTCGTGACCGCGCCGCGTGCGATCTGGGCGGGGATAGAGCCTGTTCAGAAGCAACGCGTCTATTTTGCCAATCACACCTCGAACGCCGATTTCGTGCTGCTCTGGACGGTGCTGCCGCCTGCTTTGCGCCAGCATACCCGCCCGGTTGCCGCGCTGGATTACTGGCTGAAAACGCCGCTGCGGGCCTTTATCGGCCGCGATGTCTTTAACGCCGTGCTGATCGATCGCCGCCCCGAAGAGCGCGTCGCTGATCCGGTGGCGCTGATGGGCGAGGCGCTGGCGGACGGCGCATCGCTGATCCTTTTCCCCGAGGGCGTGCGCAATATGACCGAAGAGCCGCTGCTGCCGTTTCGCAGCGGACTTTACCATCTGGCACGTCAAAATCCCGAAATCGACCTGGTCCCGGTCTGGATCTCTAACCTGAACCGGGTGATGCCCAAGGGGGAAATCGTGCCTCTGCCTCTGATCTGCACGCTGACATTCGGCGCGGCTTTGCATCTGGCCGAGGGCGAAGATAAGGCCGATTTTCTGGCCCGCAGCCATGCCGCCCTGCTGGCGCTGCGTGAGGGGGGCGGCCAATGAACGTGGCCCCGCATCTGATCTGGCTTTTGCTGGGGGTGGCGGCGATCCTGGTGGTCGCCACGCTGATCGGTGCTTTCTTGCGCGCGCGGGTTGGGCCGAAGGGCGACAATCCGGTCATTGAAAACCTGAATGCCCGTATCGCCGCCTGGTGGGGGATGGTGATCCTGCTGTCGCTGGCCTTTCTGGCCGGGAAAGCGGGGGTGGTGATCCTGTTTGCGCTGCTGTCCTTCTCGGCCCTGCGTGAATTTCTGACCCTGACCACCAAGGCCCGCGCCGATCACTGGTCGCTGGCGGGGGCATTCTTCCTGGTCCTGCCGCTGCAATACTGGCTGGTTTCTGTTGACTGGTATGGGTTTTACTCGGTTCTGATCCCGGTCTATGCCTTCCTGCTGATGCCGGTCGTTTCTGCCCTGCGCGGCGAGCCGAAAGACTTCCTGACCCGCGTGGCCGAGACGCAATGGGCGCTGATGATCTGCGTCTTTTGCGTCAGCCATGTGCCCGCGCTGCTGAACCTGAAGATCGTAGGATATGAGGGGCGCTCGGTCATTCTGATCGCCTGGCTGATCTTCACGGTGCAGTTGTCGGATGTGATGCAATATGTCTGGGGCAAGCTGTTCGGCCGCCACCCGGTTGCGCCGAAACTCTCGCCCTCAAAGACATGGGAGGGGCTGATCGGTGGGGTCCTGACCGCCAGCCTTGCAGGCGCGGCGCTGTGGTGGATGACGCCTTTCACCCTGCCAGAGGCGGCCGGGCTGGCGCTGATCGTCACCGTGATGGGCTTTTTCGGCGGCCTGGTGATGTCGGCGATCAAGCGTGACAAGGGCGTCAAGGATTGGGGGCATCTGATCCCCGGCCATGGCGGCTTTCTGGATCGTCTGGACTCGGTGGTCTTTGCGGCCCCGGTATTTTTCCACATCATACGTTGGTATTGGACCTGAGTAATGCGTGAAATCTTTACGGATGATGAGCCGCAACCAGAAGCACAGGCGCAGCCCGAGCAGAACCGTCGCCCGATAGAGGCACGGCGCAATCCGCTGATGCGGCGTCTGGCGCATGCGCTGGCGGCGCGTGAGATCACCCCCAATCAGATTTCCCAGGCGTCCGTATTCTTCGCGGCATTGGGGCTTTTGTTCTTCTGGGCGGCGCTGGTGTCCGGGCCGATCATGCAAAGCGTGCTGCTGGTGCTGGTGGCGGTGATGATCCAGCTGCGGCTTTTGTGCAATCTGCTGGACGGAATGGTGGCTGTCGAGGGCGGGGCGGCCACGCCTTCGGGCGCGTTCTGGAATGAGGCCCCGGACCGGGTGGCGGATCTGCTGTTGTTCTGGGGCGCGGGCATCTTTGCCGGATCGGCGGCCCTTGGCCTTGGGGTCGGGGCGCTGGCGCTGATCACCGCCTGGCTGCGCGAGCTGGGCCGTGCCGAGGGCTTTGCGCCGGATTTTCGCGGTCCGATGGCCAAGCCGCATCGGATGGCCGCGCTGACCGTGGTGGCGCTGGCTGCGGCGCTTTTACCGGTTTCATTCAGCGCGGGCAGCATCGTTTACTGGTCGCTGGTTGCGATCGCCCTTGGTATCCTCGGCACAATCTACCGCCGCGCAGAGCGCCTTTTGCGCCAGCTGGAGGTGCGTGGATAAGCGGCTGCCTGAAGGGACTTGGCCAGTCGGGATTGCACTGTCAGATTATTAAAATGAAAAGGCGGGGATTGCTCCCCGCCTTTGTTGTTTTTCCCGATGAGGCCAGGGCCTCAGGCCAGCATGGTCACCGGGTTTTCCAGCGCCTCGACCACGGCTTTCAGGAATTGCGCGCCGAGCGCCCCGTCAATCACCCGGTGGTCGACTGAAAGCGTCATCGACATCACCGTCGCCACGCCGATCGTGCCATCTTCCTGCACGACTGGCTTTTTCAGGCCCGCACCGACCGCAAGGATCGAGCCATGCGGCGGGTTGATCACCGCATCGAAATTCTCGATCCCGAACATGCCGAGATTTGAGATCGCAAAGCTGCCGCCCTGATACTCATGGGGCGCGAGCTTTTTCGACTTTGCCCGATGCGCCAGATCCTTCATCTCGGCCGAGAGCGCCGAGAGCGATTTCTGATGCGCGTCGCGCAGCACCGGGGTGAAAAGCCCGCCCTCGACCGCGACGGCAACCGCCACATCCGAGGGTTTCAGCTTCAGGATCCGGTCGGACGCCCAGACGGCATTGGCGTCTGGCACCTCTTGCAGGGCCAGTGCGCAGGCCTTGATGATGAAGTCATTGACCGAAAGCTTCACGCCGCGCCCGGTCAGGGCGTGGTTCAGCTCGGCCCGGAACGCCATCAGCGCGTCGAGTTTGACGTCACGGCGCAGATAGAAATGCGGGATGGTCTGTTTGGCCTCGGTCAGGCGGGCGGCGATGGTGCGACGCATGCCGTCGAGGGCGACCTCTTCGAAGTCGCGGTCCTGATACATTTTCAGAACCGTCTCGGTCGAGAGACCTGCCGCCGGCGCTTTTGCCGGGGCAGGGGCCGCCGCCACAGCGGGCATCGAGCCCGCCGCGCCGGCTGCTGCCGCGCCCGCTTTGGCGGCGGTCGCACCAGGCTGGGCCTGTTCGACATCCGCTTTGACGATGCGCCCATGCGGGCCTGTTCCCGTGACGGTCGTCAGGTCAACGCCACGGTCTTTGGCGATACGACGCGCCAGCGGCGAGGCAAATACCCGCGCGCCCGTCTGTTGCGGTGCCGGGGCGGCTGCGGGTGCGGCCACCGTTGCGCTGACGGCAGCTGCCGCCGCAACAGGAGCCGCCGCAACAGGGGCCGAAGCCGCAGGGGCTGCAACGGCAGCCGATGCATCCTCGCCCTCTTCCAGCAGCACGGCGATCGGGTCATTGACCTTCACACCTGCAGTGCCCTCAGCGATCAGGATCTTGCCGATCACGCCTTCGTCAACCGCCTCGAACTCCATCGTGGCCTTGTCGGTCTCAATCTCGGCGATCACCTGGCCGGATTTGACCACGTCACCCTCTTTCACCAGCCATTTCGCCAGCGTGCCCTCTTCCATGGTCGGAGAAAGCGCGGGCATCAGGATCTGAATAGCCATTCTTTCATCCTCCTCAGCGGTAGCAGACCGATTTCACGGCGGTGACGATTTCCGCAGGCGTGATCAGCGCCAGCTTTTCAAGGTTGGCGGCATAGGGCATCGGCACATCCTTGCCGGTGCAGGTCACGACCGGCGCATCCAGATAGTCAAACGCGCGCTGCATGATCGTCGAGGCCAGATGGTCACCGATGGATCCCACCGGGAAACCCTCTTCGACCGTCACGCAGCGGTTGGTTTTCTGCACCGATGCCAGCACGGTGTCATAGTCGATCGGGCGCAGGGTGCGCAGGTTGATCACCTCGGCCTCGATGCCCTCTTTCGCCAGCTCTTCTGCGGCGGCCAGCGCATGGCCAACCCCGATCCCGAAGGAGACCAGCGTCACATCCGACCCCGCCCGCATGATCGAGGCCTTGCCGAAGGGGATGGTAAAGTCATCGCCCACCGGCACCTCGAACGAACGGCCATACATGATCTCATTCTCGAGGAAGATCACCGGGTTGTTGTCGCGGATGGCGGATTTCAGCAACCCTTTGGCGTCAGCCGCTGAATAGGGCATTGCCACCTTCAGCCCCGGGATCGCCGAGTACCAGGCCGCATAGTCCTGGCTGTGCTGCGCACCAACCCGCGCCGCCGCCCCGTTCGGGCCACGGAACACGATGGGCGAGCCCATCTGGCCGCCCGACATATACAGCGTCTTGGCGGCCGAGTTGATGATGTGGTCAATCGCCTGCATCGCGAAGTTGAAGGTCATGAACTCGACAATCGGGCGCAGACCACCCCAAGAGGCGCCGACGGCGATCCCGGTAAAACCATGCTCGGTGATAGGCGTATCGACAACCCGCCGTGGGCCGAACTCATCCAGAAGCCCCTGGCTGATCTTATAGGCGCCCTGATATTCACCAACCTCTTCCCCCATCAGGAAGACGGTGTCATCGCCGCGCATCTCTTCGGCCATGGCCTCGCGCAATGCCTCGCGCACGGTCATGGTCTTGGTCGCCACACCTTCGGGCAGGTCCGAATGCGGCCAGCCTTTCGCGGGCTCGCTGACCACAGGGCGCGCGGCAGCTGCCGCCGGGACGGCCTCAATGGCCGGAGCGGCGGCGGGTTCCGCAGCTGCAACCGGGGCAGGGGCCGCAACAACGGCATCCGCGCTTTCACCCTCTTCGACCAGCACCGCGATCGGCGTATTCACCTTCACGCCCGCCGTGCCCTCGGCGATCAGCAGTCGACCCACGGTCCCCTCATCCACCGCTTCGAATTCCATCGTCGCCTTATCGGTCTCGATCTCGGCAATGACCTGGCCCGATTTGACCACGTCACCCTCTTTCACCAGCCATTTCGCCAGCGTGCCCTCTTCCATCGTCGGAGACAGGGCCGGCATCAATACTTCAACTGCCATGATCTCTCTCCCCCTCAGACGGTAATATCGGTCCAGAGATCGCTCAGCGGCGGCTCCGGGCTTTCTTTCGAGAACTCAGCCGCCTCATTCACCAGCGCTTTGATCTCTTTGTCGATGTTCTTCAGATCGTCTTCCGAGGCCAGGCCGCCCTGCAACAGCAGATCGCGGACATGCTCGATGCAATCCTTCTCGGTCTTGATCTTCTCGACCTCTTCGCGCGTCCGGTATTTCGCCGGATCCGACATCGAGTGACCACGGTAACGATAGGTCATCATCTCAAGAATGTACGGCCCTTTGCCCGCGCGGCAATGCGCCACAGCCTTCTCGCCCGCCGCCTTGACCGCCAGCACATCCATGCCGTCGACCTGCTCGCCCGGGATGCCATAGGCTACGCCGCGCTCATAAAGCGTGGTCGATTTGGTCGAGCGCTTCATGCTCGTCCCCATGGCGTATTGGTTGTTTTCAATGACGAAAATAACCGGCAGCTCCCAAAGCTCGGCCATGTTGTAGGTCTCATAGACCTGGCCCTGGTTGGCCGCACCATCGCCGAAATAGGTGAAGGTCACATTGTCATTGCCAAGGTATTTGTCGGCGAAGGCAAGTCCCGCGCCCAGCGGCACCTGCGCACCAACGATCCCATGCCCGCCGTAGAAATGCTTCTCGCGCGAGAACATATGCATCGAGCCGCCCTTGCCCTTCGAGTAGCCCCCGATGCGGCCGGTCAGCTCTGCCATGACGCCCTTCGGGTCCATGTCGCAGGCCAGCATATGCCCGTGGTCCCGGTAAGAGGTCAGACGCTTGTCACCCTCTTTCGCCGCGGCCTCCAGGCCAACGACAACAGCCTCCTGGCCGATGTAAAGGTGACAAAAGCCCCCGATCAGCCCCATGCCGTACAGCTGACCGGCTTTTTCCTCAAAGCGGCGGATCAGCAGCATTTCGCGGTAGTATTTCAGCAGCTCGTCTTTCGAGACGTTGGGCCTTGTATCAGGCTTACGTGCCATCAGGCTCCTCCCGGGAGAATGGTTTAGCGTTAAACCATCTATACAGCATCGGGGATTATTGGGTCAAAGCCAAAATGCAGCACAGGCGGTCTCTGGTTTCGGGCCTGCCCACAGGACCCCTGGAGGGGCCATAAAACGGCGCAAGGAAGGGGGGCGGGCATCGACCCTGATGGCTTCTGCAGGGGCTGCATCTTGCACCAGGCGGCAGGAGTTGCTACATATCCTCTGTCCGCAAGGACTATGGATATAAACGCGCATGGAATAGCTGGCTCGGACCCGGGGGCGGTACCCGGCGGCTCCACCAATACACCCCGGCATTGCGGGTGGATGGGGCCGAAACAGGATCGACGGACAGTCAAAGATGTTAGCTTTATCCCGGTGAGCTACTACCGTTATCGGTGCAAGCACAATAGTTGCCAATGACAACCGTGCTCCGGTGGCGATGGCTGCGTAAGCAGCTCTCAATACCAAAACTAAGTCCTTGCGCTTAGCCGCGTAAGGCGGGGCCCCCAGGAGCCTGGCAACAGAATCCTGGACCTTATCCCCCGCAATTGCCCCCGGACAGCCGCAGGCCCTATGCTGCGGCCCTGCCCATTTTTGCCGTCAATGGGCTGCGGGCCTCTTTGAAACGGCTGCTATTCGCAATTCCTCATGTTGAACATGAAGGAATTTCCGATACCGGCGCATTGACAGTTTTGCCTGAGAGGGCAAATTCTGCGCATGATTCAGGTGCCGGGGGAAGCCCCGGTTAAAAGGGAATCCGGTCACGGCAAATGCCAAAATCCGGAGCTGCCCCCGCAACTGTAAGCGGCGAGCCTGTCCGAATTGCCACTGGTGCATTTTGCGCCGGGAAGGCCGGACAAGGCAAAGACCCGCAAGTCAGGAAACCTGCCTGAATTGATCACCTGTTCCGGCCGCGGTGGGCGTGTCGGGGGCGGCTTTTCCGCAAAGGTGACTGCAAAGGCTTGCGCGATCTCTGTCGCGCGGGGCCGGCTTCGCAACATTCGTTGCGAAGTGTCTGTGTTTTAACGGCCTGAGAATTCAGGCCGCTCAGAAGGCATGTCGCAATGACGGATGAATTTACATTCCGGGTCACGAAAATAGACTTCGACGAGGATTACATCCCGGCGGAGACCACCCGTATCACCACCAATTTCGCCAACCTGGCCAGGGGGCAAAGCCGCAAGGCCAATTTGCACAATACGCTGCGGATGATCGACAATCGCTTCAATGCTCTGGCCTGTTGGGACAATCCGGCGGCAGACAGATATGCGGTGGGGCTCGAGATAATCTCGGTTGATATGACGATTGATGGTGTCACCACCGGAGGCATTTTTCCTCTGATCGAATTGCTCAGGACGGTTATCACCGACCGCAAAAGCGGCGATAAAATTGACGGCGCCGCGGGCAATAATTTTTCTTCTTACGTTCGTGATTACGATTTCAGCGTATTGCTGCCGGCATACAACAGGGGGAAGCCAAAATTCGACGTTCCCCAGAGCTTTGGCGAGCTTCACGGAAATCTGTTCAGATACTTTGTGAAATCTGAGGCGTACCGCAGCAATTTCAACAAACCCCCTGTGATCTGCCTCAGCGTATCCAGCAACAGAACCTATCACCGCACAGACAACTGCCATCCCATTTTGGGCTTTGAATACCGGCAGGATGAAAACTCTCTGACGGACAGGTATTTTGAGAAAATGGGAATGCAGATGCGGTGCTTCATGCCCGCCGGGGCTGCCGCTCCGCTGGCTTTCTATTTTATGGGGGATTTGCTGTCCGACTACACAAATCTTGAGTTGATCAGCGCGGTCAGCACCATGGAAACATTCCAGAAAATCTACCGCCCTGAGATTTACAATGCCAATTCACGGGCGGGCGCGGTTTTCCAGCCCAGCCTCAGCCACCAGGATTTCTCGCTGACGCAGATTGTCTATGACCGCGAAGAGCGCAGCAGGCTGGCATCTGAACAGGGGAAATTCGCCGAAGAGCACTTCATCAAACCGCATCAGGCCAGGCTTGAACAATGGTCGGCAAATTTCTCTCTGTGATCCCCGGCAATAAGGTTTACCGCTATGAATAAACTTCTTCCCACCGCCACTGCAGGCAGCCTTCCCAAACCCTCCTGGCTGGCAGAGCCCGAAAAACTTTGGTCGCCCTGGAAACTGGAAGGCGAGGTTCTTCATGAGGGCAAGCAGGATGCGCTGCGTCTTGCGCTGGATGATCAGCGACAATCAGGCATTGATATTGTCAGCGATGGCGAACAAACCCGTCAGCATTTTGTCACCACCTTTATTGAGCATCTCGAAGGTGTTGATTTTCAAAAACGTGAAACAGTTCGCATCCGGGATCGCTATGATGCCAGCGTGCCGACCGTCACCGGGGCCGTTGCGCGGCGTAATCCTGTCTTTGTCGAGGATGCGAAATTCCTGCGGCAGCAAACCAGCCAACCGATCAAATGGGCGCTGCCTGGTCCGATGACCATGATCGATACACTCTATGACGCGCATTATAAAAGTCGTGAGAAACTCGCCTGGGAATTTGCAACCATTCTGAACCAGGAGGCTCGCGAACTTGAGGCGGCCGGTGTCGATATCATCCAGTTTGATGAGCCAGCTTTCAATGTGTTCTTTGATGAGGTGAATGACTGGGGCATCGCCACGCTTGAACGCGCGGTTGAAGGTCTGAAATGCCAGACGGCCGTTCATATTTGCTATGGCTACGGTATCAAAGCCAATACCGACTGGAAGGAAACGCTTGGCGCAGAGTGGCGTCAGTATGAAAAGGTGTTTCCAAAACTCCAGGGATCAAGCATCGATATGATCTCGCTGGAATGCCATAATTCGCATGTGCCGATGGAGCTGATCGAGCTGATCCGCGGTAAAAAGGTGATGGTCGGCGCGATTGATGTCGCCTCAGAGCGGGTTGAGACCCCGGAAGAAGTGGCCGCTACGCTGCGCAAGGCGCTGCAATTCGTCGATGCCGAAAATCTTTGTCCCTGCACCAATTGCGGCATGGCACCATTGCCGCGCCATATTGCAAAGGCCAAACTGCAGGCCCTTGGGGCAGGGGCCGCGATTGTCCGCAAAGAGCTGGCGGGATAATCAGATCACGCCCTGCCGCCGCGACTTGCAGGCGGCAGGGCATATAAGCAGGGCGTATAATGCGCCAGGCAGGCGCGGGTCTGCGTTACAGTGTCAGCCGGTAACGCAGATGCCCGTCGCTTTTGACGAAGCTGTCATACAGCGCCTGGGCGCGTTTATTGGTCTCGCTGGTGTGCCAGTAAAGGCGGTTCCAGCCCTGCTGCCGCCCAAGCGTGACCAGATCCTCAATCAGCGCCCGCCCGATGCCGCTGCCCCGTGCATCGCTGGTCACGCAGAGATCCTCGAGATAACAATCCTCGCCGATCACCCAGGTCGAGCCATGCGTCAGATAAAGCGCAAAGCCCAGCACCTGGCCGTCACGCAGCCCGACCCGCCCCTTCAGGGGCGAAGCCGGATCCATCAGCCGCGCCCAGGTATGGGCGGTGACCTCGGGCGTCAGCGTGACCTCGTAAAAGGTCAGATATTCGTCCCAGATGCCGCGCCAGGCGCTCTCGTCGCCCGGTCGCAGCCCTCGGATCGTGATCCCGCTCATGCGATGCGGTCCAGCACCCGCGCCCAGGAGCGGATGCCTTTGTGGAAGCTTTTCACATCGTATTTCTCATTGGGCGAATGGATCGCGTCATCGTCATTGGCAAAGCCGATCAGCATCGCATCCATGCCAAGGATGGTTTTGAAGAAACCGGCAATCGGGATCGAGCCGCCCATCCCGGTGATCACGGCTTCGCGGTTCCATTCATCCGACAGCGCCTGGCGGGCGGCTTCAAACTCGGGGCGGTCGGTGTTCATCACGGCCGCGGGCGAGCCCTCAAGATTGTTGTCCCAGGTCACCCGCGCGTCAACCGGCAGGCGGGCCTCGACATGGGCGCGGACCTTTTGGCGCAGATCATCGGGGTCCATGTCGCCAACCAGGCGGCAGGTGATCTTGCAATGCGCCTCAGCCGGGATCACGGTTTTCGAGCCCGCGCCCTGATAGCCGCCCCAAAGCCCGTTGATCTCAAGCGTCGGCCGGGCCCATTGCTGTTCCAGCGTGGAATAGCCGCGCTCGCCATGCGGGACCGTATAGCCGACCGATTCGAGATAGTCCTTCTCGTCAAAGCCGCAATCTTCCCATTGCGCCTTCAGCGCGTTTGAGACCTCATGCACGCCGTCATAAAAGCCCTCGACGGTGACGCGGCCATTCTCGTCATGGAAGCTGGCGATGATCTTTGCGATCTCGCGCAGCGGGTTCAGCCCCGGGCCGCCATAATGGCCAGAGTGCAGGTCGATCTTCGGGCCATGCAGAGTGAATTCATCCTTCAGCATGCCGCGCAGCTGGCCCGCGATTGAGGGCACGCCGGGCGAGACCATTGAAGTGTCGCAGATCAGCGCCAGATCCGAGGTCAGCTCGGCTGCGTTTTCCTTCATGAAGGGGATCAGCGAGGGCGAGCCGGATTCCTCTTCGCCCTCAAGGAAGATCGTGATGCGGCAGGGCAGGGTGCCATTCACGGCCTTCCAGGCACGGCAGGCCTCGATGAAAGTCATCAGCTGGCCCTTGTCATCAGACGAGCCACGGCCCCGGATCACATCGCCTTTGGCGGTGGATTCGACAGTCGGATCAAAGGGATCGCGGTGCCACAGGTTCAGCGGGTCAACCGGCTGCACATCGTAATGGCCGTAGAAAAGGATATGGCGCTCGCCCTCGCCGGCATGGGCGACGACCATCGGATGGCCGGGCGTCGGGCGGGTGCTGGCGTCAAAGCCAAGCGCCTTCAGATCCTCGACCAGCCAGTCGGCGGCACGGGCGCAATCCTCTTTCCAGGCCGGATCGGTCGAGATCGAGGGGATGCGCAGCAGTTCCTTCAGCCGCTCGATCGCCTCTGGCAGGGCCTGGTCGATTCCGGCGAGAACTTCATCCAGACGGTGTTTGCTGGTCACGTCAGACATCAGCGACTCTCCTCAGATTGGTTTGGCGCGAAGGTGCGCCCTTGCAGCCCGACTGTCCAGAGCACCCCGGCTTTCGGCGCGGCTTCGGGCCTGGTTCGGGTATGGGTCGGGGCTGGTTCGGGGCTGGTTCGGGCCGGGGCCGAAAAGTCCCGCAGCCCAGACCCGCCCAAAAGCCCAGGTCCGCCCAAAAGCCCAAGGCCCGCCCAAAAGCCACAGCGCTTTTCGAAAAGCCGCCATGCGGGCGGGGATGGTTCCCTTTCGCGGCTTTGCGCGGTAAAGCCTCGGCCGAAGATATCGCATCAGGGGCGACAATTCGCCCGCTTTCATTACGCCCCTCTTTGACACATATCAGGGCCGGGCATGCGGATCCGCATCAGGATGGATCTGCAAAGACGTGAGGACGGACCCATGGATTATACTGCTGCGCTTGATGCTGCTTTGGGCAGGCTGCATGATGAGGGGCGCTATCGCACCTTCATCGATATCGAGCGCCGCAAGGGGCATTTCCCCCATGCAATCCGCACCCGCGCCGATGGTTCTGAGCAGAAGATCACCGTCTGGTGCGGCAATGATTACCTGGGCATGGGCCAGCATCCAGAGGTGCTGGCGGCGATGCATGAGGCGCTTGAGGCCACGGGCGCAGGCTCGGGTGGGACGCGCAACATCTCGGGCACCACGGTCTATCACAACCGTCTGGAAAGCGAGATCGCCGATCTGCATGGCAAAGAGGCGGCGCTGGTCTTTTCCTCGGCCTATATCGCCAATGATGCCACGCTTTCGACGCTGCGCGATATTTTCCCCGGGCTGATCATCTATTCCGACGCGCTGAACCATGCCTCGATGATCGAGGGCATTCGCAAAGGCGGCGGCGCGAAGCGGATTTTCCGCCACAATGACCTGGCGCATCTGCGCGAATTGCTGGCGGCTGATGATCCGGCTGCGCCGAAGCTGATCGCCTTTGAGTCGATCTATTCGATGGATGCCGATGTGGCGCCGATTTCCGCCATCTGCGATATCGCCGAAGAGTTTGGCGCCCTGACCTATCTTGATGAGGTCCATGCCGTTGGCATGTATGGCCCGCGCGGCGCAGGCATTGCCGAGCGTGATCGCCAGATGCACCGCATCGACATCATCAACGCGACGCTCGGCAAGGCTTACGGCGTGTTCGGCGGCTATATTGCTGCATCTGCGAAGATGGTGGATGCGGTGCGCTCCTATGCGCCGGGCTTTATCTTCACCACCTCGATCCCGCCGGTTGTTGCGGCAGGGGCGGCGGCGGCGATCCGTTTCCTGAAAGGCGAGGGCGGTCGCGCCCTGCGCAAACAGCATCAGGATCAGGCGAAAGCGCTGAAGCTGCGGCTGCGCGGCCTGGGCCTGCCGATCATCGATCATGACACACATATTGTGCCCGTCCATGTGGGCAACCCCATCCATTGCAAGATGCTCTCGGATATGTTGCTTGAGCAATTCGGCATCTATGTGCAGCCGATCAATTTCCCCACTGTGCCGCGTGGCACGGAAAGGCTGCGCTTCACGCCCTCGCCGGTGCATGGGGCAGCGGAAATCGACCAGCTGGTGAAGGCGATGGACCTGCTCTGGGGGCAATGTGCGCTGAATCGCGCCGAAGCTTCCGCCTGAGCGCTCTCGCATGTGCAAAAACTCTTGCCCTGTGTTAGGGTTTTAGCAATACGAGGTGAGATGAGTCGCGCGAATGTGAAGACTTATCTCGTGAAATCCGCCACCAGGGGCGCTGTCGGCATAAGGCAGCCCGCAAGGCAGGCAGGGTGTGGCGTGAATACAGGCTGGGGGACAGACATCGCATGATCAGCTGGAGGTCGAAACCTCAGGCAGTTGAACCGGAGAAGCCGAAGGGCTTTGACGACTTTGACTTGCGTCTCGGCGATATTATGCGCGGAGAGCGGGCGACGCTGGGGAAATCCCTGCTCGACGTTCAGCGCGAGCTGAAGATCAAGGCCACCTATATTGCCGCGATTGAGAATGCCGATATCTCGGCCTTTGAATCGCCGGGCTTTGTGGCGGGCTATGTGCGCTCTTATTCGCGCTATCTGGGCATGGATTCGGATCAGGCCTTTGCCCGTTTTTGCCGCGAGGCGAATTTCACCCCCGCGCATGGCATGTCGGCCCAGGCCGGAACGCCCCGGGCCGCCCAGGCGCGTCCGCGCAATGATTTTTCCGACCCGCTGGCCAATCCCGATCTCAGCTTTATCCCGCGCGGGGAAAGCTGGCTCTCAAAGGTCGAGCCGGGCGCTGTCGGCTCGCTTGCGGTGCTGCTCGCGCTGATCGGCGCGATTGGCTATGGCGGCTGGTCGATCCTGCAAGAGGTGCAGCGCGTGCAGCTGGCCCCTGTCGATGAGGCCCCTGCCGTCGTGGTCTCTATTGACCCGCTGCAGCAGGATGTCCCGGGCCAGGCGACGGCGGCGGATGCTGGCAATCGTGAGCCTGTCACCAGAACTGCAGCTGCCGGGGCAGAGCCCGATCTGATGGATCGCCTCTACCGCCCGCAGGCGCTGGACGTTCCGGTTTTCGTGTCGCGCAATGGTCCGATCGGGGCGATTGACCCGCGCAGTGGCGGGCAGGTGGCGAATGGGCAGGTGGCGCAGGCGCAAAACGGCCAGCCCGGCGATGCGTCGGGTGTGGTCCGCACGGCCGATGCTGGCGCGGATGGCGTGATCCAGCTGACGGCCGATGCGCCGCAGGGCGTGCAGATCCTTGCCGTACGTCCGGCCTGGATGCGCGTCAGCTCGGCCGATGGCACCGTATTGTTTGAGAAAATCCTCAACACCTGTGAAAGCTATCAGGTTCCCGCGCTTGAGGATGTGGCCTCGCTGCGCACCGGAAACTCGGGCGCGGTCTATTTCGTGGTGGGCGGCAAGACCTATGGTCCTGCGGGTCCTGGCGCGAATGTGGCCAGCAATATCGCACTTTCGCCTGAAGGGGTTACCGGCAAATATGCCGAGGCCAATCTTGAGAAAGACCGCGATCTGGCGCGGATCATGACGGCGGATGCCGATGGCGGCGTGGTGCCGAACCTGGCCGCCAGCTGTGCGACGGGCACCCAGCAGACGGGCACCCAGCAATAGATCCCGTATCTCTTTTGCAGATCGCAACAGCCCCCGCTAAAACGGGGGCTGTTCGCTTTGTGACCGCGGCGGGTTCCGGGGCAGGTTGCTCTGTCTGGCACTCAGGACTAAACAGGGCAGGACAGCACCGGAGTATGCGGGAATGAGTCTGAACCCGATCCGCCCCTGGCGGAACATAGAGCGCCGCCAGAGCCGCCAGATCATGGTTGGCAATGTGCCCGTGGGCGGGGACGCGCCGATCTCGGTGCAGACGATGACGAACACCATCACCTCAGACGTGCGGGCGACGCTGGATCAGGTGATCCGCGCGGCGGATGCCGGGGCTGATATCGTTCGGGTCTCGGCCCCGGATGTGGAAAGCACCGTCGCCCTGCATGAGATCTGCCGCGAAAGCCCGGTGCCGATCGTCGCCGACATCCATTTCCACTATAAGCGCGCGATTGAGGCCGCCGAGGCAGGCGCCGCCTGTCTGCGGATCAATCCGGGCAATATCGGCGATGCAAAACGCGTGGCCGAGGTCGTGCGGGCCGCGAAAGACCATGGCTGCTCGATCCGGATCGGGGTGAATGCCGGGTCTTTGGAAAAGCATCTCCTTGATAAATATGGAGAGCCATGCCCGGATGCGATGGTTGAAAGCGGGCTGGACCACATCAAAATCCTCCAGGATCACGACTTTCACGAGTTCAAAATCTCGGTAAAAGCATCCGACGTATTCCTCGCCGCTGCAGCCTATCAACAGCTGGCAGCTGCAACCGATGCGCCGATCCATCTGGGCATCACCGAGGCAGGCGGCCTGATGTCGGGCACCGTGAAATCTGCGGTGGGCCTTGGAAGCCTCTTGTGGTTCGGCATCGGCGACACGATCCGGGTGTCGCTGTCGGCGGATCCGGTTGAGGAGGTCAAAGTCGGCTATGAGATCCTGAAATCGCTGGGCCTGCGCACCCGCGGCGTGCAGATCATCTCTTGCCCGAGCTGTGCGCGTCAGGGGTTCGACGTGATCAAAACGGTCGAAAAACTCGAGCGCAGGCTTGAACATATCAAGACGCCGATGAGTCTTTCGATCATCGGCTGCGTGGTCAATGGGCCCGGTGAGGCGCTGATGACTGATATTGGCTTTACCGGCGGCGGCGCTGGCAATGGCATGGTCTATATGGCCGGAAAACAAAGCCATAAAATGTCAAATGACGCGATGATCGACCATATTGTTGAATTGGTCGAAAAACGCGCAGGCGAGATCGATGCGGCAGAGGCAAAGGCCGCCGAATAAGCGAAACCCGCAATCTTTGAAGATTGCGGGCCGATTTCTGCAAGAAATCGTTGCGGATCCTTGCAAGGATCCGTGTCAGCCTTCGCGCTGACGCTCGACAATCTGGCGCATGCCATCAAGCGGCACATAGCCACGCACCATTGCGTCATCAATCACGAAAGTCGGCGTGCCATTGATCGCCATTTTGTCGGCGAGGGCGTAGTTGGCCTCAATGACCGCCTGCACCTCTGGCGTCTCTGCCTTTGCAAGGATCGCTGCGGGATCGAGGCCCATATCCGTGGCAACACGTGACAGCGATTCCGGTGTCATATCGCCCCGCATGGCGAAAAGCGCGTCATGGGCCTTCTTGTAAGCCTCATCGCCGTGGATCATCCGCACTGCGATGGCGAATTTTGCCGCAAGCACCGATTGCTCGCCGAGGACCGGAAACTCTTTCAGCACAAAGCGAATATTGCCGTCGGTTTTGACCAGCTCTTCCACTTCGGCAAAGGCTTTGTGGCAATAGCCGCAGCGGTAATCCATGAATTCGACCACGGTGACATCGCCTTGCAGATTTCCACCCGCCCAGTCATTCGCATTGTTGAAAATCGCATCGCGGTTTTCGGCCAGCATATCGATGTCCCGCTGGGCCGATGCGTCATCCTCACGCGATTGCAGAACCTTCATTGCCTCCAGGATGATCTCCGGGTTTTCCAGCAGATAATCGGCCACAGCCTGGTTGAACACCTCGGGCTCAGAGGCGATCATATCCTTCAGCCCCTCGGCCTGGGCGGCAGAAAAAGTGACTGCCGTAAACAAAGCAGCGAGGGTAAGCGCGGGACGCATGGGAAATCCTTCCGGGTTGACCTTTGCACGTGCCGGGGGCAGTCAGCCCTGAAGATGGCCGGAACGCGGTTGGTGGCACTTTAGGGGGCATGGGATGGACAGATCAAGTCAGCGGGCCAGGCGGGGCGATGTTGATCCCTTTATTGTGATGGATGTGATGGAACATGCGCGCGCCCTGGAAGAGGCCGGGCGCAGCATCATCCATATGGAGGTCGGCCAGCCCGGCACCCCCGCCCCAAAGGGCGCACGTCAGGCGCTGGCCCGGGCGCTGGATCAGCCGCTGGGCTATACGGTCGCGCTTGGTCTGCCTGCCCTGCGTCAGGGTATCGCCGATCTATACCACCGCTGGTATGGGATCACGCTTGATCCGGCGCGGGTGGTGGTGACGGCAGGCTCTTCGGGCGCTTTCCTTCTGGCCTTCACAGCGCTGTTCGAGGCCGGGCAGCGGGTGGGCCTTGGTGAGCCGGGCTATCCCAGTTACCGCCAGATCCTGCGTGCCCTGTCGCTGGTGCCAGTCGGCATTCCTGCCCAGCCCGAAAACCGCCTGCAGCCGGTGCCTGCCGATCTTGCGGGCCATGACATTGACGGGCTGATCGTGGCCTCGCCGGGCAATCCCTCGGGCACCATGCTTGATCATGCGGCGCTCAGCGCCCTGATCTCCTGGGCCGAGGCAAAGGGCGTCCCGTTCATCTCGGATGAGATTTACCACGGGCTGCATTATGGCGAGCGCGCGGTCTCGGCGCTGGAAATCAGCCAGAGCCCCTGGGTGATCAATTCCTTCTCGAAATATTTCTCGATGACCGGCTGGCGGATCGGCTGGATGGTGGTGCCCGAAGATCAGGTCCGCCGGGTCGAGCGGCTGGCGCAGAATATGTTCATCTGCCCGCCCCATCCCGCGCAGCTGGCCGCGCTGGCCGCGCTGGACTGCGAGGCCGAGATGGAGGAAAATCGCGCCGTCTACCGCGAGAACCGCCGCCTGATGCTGGAAGGCCTGCCCGAGGCTGGCTTTACCAAAATCGCGCCGCCTGACGGGGCCTTTTATATATATGCCGATGTCTCGGATCTGACCGATGACAGCCTGGGGCTGGCGCGTGAGATCCTTGAGGGGGCAGGGGTTGCGGTCACGCCGGGCCTCGATTTCGACCCAAAGCGCGGTCATCAGACGCTGCGCTTTTCCTATGCCCGCTCGACCGCTGACATTGCCGAGGGGCTGCGCCGTCTGAAGGCCTTCATGGCGGCAAGGTGAATGGACTTTTCCGCCCCCGCTTTCCATAGTCTGGCCAGGGGGCAGAGGGCTTGCCCTGACATTGGCAGACAGATTGCGCTGGCAGGCAGATTGCGCGGGATTACAGGATGCGGGTTTTCATTCGGCTTTTGACGCTGTTGCTGATGCTGGTGACGGCGACGGTGACGGGGGGGGCGGCAAGGGCCGAGGCCCAGGAGTTCACCGCGCTTGCCCGCTTTGAACCGGGCCTTTCGCAACTGCGCGAAACCCAGGGGGCGCTGCATCTTGATCTGGTGATCAGCCAGCCCGTGCCCTGGCGGGTGCGTATGCTGGACAATCCGCCCAGGATGGTGCTCGACATGCGTGAGGTCGACTGGGCGGGGCTGGAGCGGATGACCCGTGACGCGCCGGCGGTGAAATCCCTGCGGGCAGGGGCCTTTCGTCCCGGCTGGTCGCGCCTCGTGATAGAGCTGGACGGGCCGTGGCTGGTCTCACGCGCCGGGATGGAAACCGGGGATGGCGCAGAGAACAGCGCGGGCGGGCCGACGCGGGTGGCGATCACGCTTGACCGCAGCTCGCGTGAGAATTTCGCCCGCCTTGCCGCGCTGCCAGAGCCAGAGGAATGGGCGCTGCCGCCCGCTGCGGATCTGCCGCCGCCCGTGCGGCGCAAGGGCGGGCCGATTGTGGTCGTGCTGGATCCGGGCCATGGCGGCATTGATCCGGGCGCAGAGCGCGATGGCCATAAAGAGGCCGATCTGATGCTGGTCTTTGCCCGAGAATTCAAAGAGTTGCTGTCCCGCGACGAAAGGTTCCGGGTGGTCATGACCCGCGAAGAGGACATCTTCGTGCCGCTTGAGGCGCGGATCTCGCTGGCCCGTGCGGCGGCGGCGGATCTGTTCATCTCGCTGCATGCCGATGCCCTGGCCGAGGGCGAAGCGCATGGAACAACCCTTTACACCCTGTCGGATGAGGCCAGCGATGCCGCCGCCGCCGCCCTGGCTGAACGCCATGCCCGCGACGATCTGCTGGCGGGCATTGACCTCTCGGCGCAGGATGATCTGGTGGCAACGGTGCTGATCGACATGGCCCGCACCGAGACGAAACCGCGTATCGCGCGGCTGGTCACCGCCCTTGAGGCGTCGATCCGGGCGGCGGATCTGCGCATGCACCGCAAACCGCATCAGGAGGGGGGCTTCTCGGTGCTGAAATCGCCCGACATCCCCTCGGTGCTGGTCGAGCTGGGCTTTTTGTCCTCATCGCGGGATCTGAAGCGACTGACAGATGCCGAATGGCGCGCGAAAATGGCGGCGGCTTTGCGCGACGGCATTCTGGCCTGGGCCAAAGAGGATGCCGCGCTTCGGGCGGTGCGCGACTAGCAGGGCCCCGGGATGGCTGAGGGGGGGCAGGCCCGCGCAATCCCGCCTCTGTCACCGGGTGTTGAAGCCCGGGGTTTTGACGCAGCAGCGCGTCTGATATAGTGAGAACCCGATCAGCCGGAGATTTCAGCAGTGTTGCGATTCACCGCCTCTTTTCTTGGGGCCATCTTTTCCGCCGTCACGCTGGGGATTTTCTTCGGTGCGCTGACGATTGGTGCGATCTTCTGGATGTATTCGCGCGATCTGCCCAGCCATGAAAGCCTTGCGCAATATGCGCCCGCGACCATCAGCCGGATCTATTCCGGCGAGGGGCGTATCCTTGACGAATTCGCCGAAGAGCGCCGGCTTTTCGTCTCGGCCGAGGATATTCCGGATCTCGTGAAAGAGGCCTTCGTCTCGGCTGAGGATAAGGATTTCTTCAAGCACCAGGGCTATGATGCGCGGGCAATGGTTGCCGCCTTTACCGAGGCCGTGCGCTCGCGCGGGCAGGACGTGCGCGGTGCCTCGACCATCACCCAGCAGGTGGCGAAGAACATGTTGCTGGATGGCACCCGCAAGGGCGCGGCCGGGGTTGAGCGCAAGATCAAGGAAATCATTCTGGCAACCCGGCTGGAAGAGACGCTGTCCAAGGACCGTATTCTTGAAATTTACCTCAATGAGATTTTCCTTGGTCAGAACTCTTATGGGGTGGCCGCGGCCGCCCAGACCTATTTCAACAAAAGCCTGACCGAGCTTGCGCCCCATGAGGCCGCGATGCTGGCCTCGATGCCGCAGGCGCCCGGGCGCTATCATCCGGTCACCGCGAAACAGCGCGTGACCGACCGGCGCAATTACGTCCTGCATGAGATGTGGGACAACGGCTATATCGACGAGGCGACCTACCGCGCTGAGCGCGAGCTGCCGCTGAAATCGGTGCAGAACGGCGATTTCCAGTCCTATCGCCAGGAGTTGCCGGGGCGGACCTATTTCACCGAAGAGGTCTCGCGCCAGCTGTCACGGGATTTCGGCCGCAAAGAGTTCTTTGAGGGCGGCATGACCATTCGTGCCACCATCGACCAGGACCTGCAGGACATCGCCGAGGCAGCCCTGCGTCGTGCGCTTGAGAAATATGACCGTGGCATCGGCGTCTGGCGTGGCACCGGCAAGGTGATCCCTGCCGATCTTCTGTCGCGCGAAGAGGATTGGCGGGCAGCTTTGGCCGCCAGCGATGTGCCGCGCGATATCGACGGCTGGTATCCGGCGGTGGTGCTGTCTTTGGGCGAGCGCTCGGCCCGGATCGGCATCGAGGATGTCGCTGAGGATGGCGAGGGCCATTTCATTCCTGCCGATGATGTGACCTGGGCGCGCAAGCGGCTGGCCGATGGCAAGCTGGGCAAGAAGGCCACGCGCGCCTCGGATCTGGTGGATGTCGGTGATGTGGTGCTGGTCAGGCGGATGACCAAAGACAGCGATGGCTCTTTCATCCGCTGGACGCTGCGCCAGGTGCCAGAGGTGCAGGGCGCCTTTATGGCGATGGACGTCAATACCGGCCGCGTTCTGGCGATGCAGGGCGGCTTTTCCTATCAGTATTCGGTATTCAACCGCGCCACCCAGGCCGAGCGTCAGCCCGGATCCAGCTTCAAGCCCTTCGTCTATGCGGCGGCTCTGGACAGTGGCTATACACCGGCCACGATCGTGGTCGATGCGCCGATCGAGATCTCGACGCCGCAGGGGCTGTGGACGCCGAAAAACGCCTCGAACAAATTCTATGGCCCGACGCCTTTGCGCACCGGGATCGAGCAGTCGCGCAACCTGATGACCATCCGCCTGGCGCAGGAAGTGGGGATGAATACCGTCGCCTCTTATGCCGAGCGCTTTGGCGTCTATGACCGTCTGAACCCGCTTTTGGCCAATAGCCTTGGGGCGCAGGAAACCACGCTTTACAAGATGGTCGCCGCCTATGCGATGTTCGCCAATGGCGGCGAACGGGTCGAGCCGACGCTGGTTGACCGGGTGCAGGACCGTTACGGCCGCACCATCTATCGCCACGACAAGCGCAGCTGCGAGGATTGCACCCTTGGCGATCTGCCGCGCGGCGAGGGGGTGCGGATCACCTCGAACCGCGAGCGGGTGATGGATGCGATCACCGCCTATCAGCTGACCTCTATGATGGAGGGGGTTGTGCAGCGCGGGTCCGGTTCGGGCGTCAATCTGCCGGTGCCGGTCGCGGGCAAGACCGGAACCACCAATGACGCGAAAGACGTGTGGTTCATCGGCTATACCTCGAATGTGGTGGCGGGCTGCTATATCGGCTTTGACCAGCCGCGCACCCTGGGGGCGCGGGCCTATGGCGGCACGCTTTGCGTGCCGGTCTTCCAGGAGTTCATGAAAGACGTGGTCAAGAAATACGGCGGCTCGCAGTTCCGGGTGCCGCCGGGGGGCTATTTCGTGAAGATCGACCGCTTTACCGGGGCGCGGCTGTCGCCGGATGCGACCGGGGCGAATGTGGTCTCGGAATATTTCCGCGAGGGCGAGGATGTGATCTTCGGCCAGGGGGCGCTGGTTGATGGCGGCTTTGAGATGGGGCAGAACCTGCCGCTCTTTGCCTATGGCGAGACCGAAAGCGGGGCGGTGACGGCGACGACGGCCTCGGGGCAGACGACGGTGATCCCGGGCAAGGCCGATTTCGGCACGGTATCCTCTGGCGGGCTTTACTGATCAGAGGGCCCTGAACAGACGGAGCGGGCCTGCGCACTTTCGGAGGCGCAGGCCAGGCCTTTGGCCTCTGCAGCATCGGTTGCACGAAGCCTGCGCACGCGAGGTCTTTTGGCCTGCCTCTCGCGCCTTTGGGCCTGTTGTGCCCCTTGTGAGCGGGCAAACCAGGCGATATGACGCCGGACGACGATTGAGAGGGTGAAAGATGCGCGCCGAGACGCAAGCGAATATTGAACAGATCCGCAAATCCCTGAGCCTTCTGGGCCAGAGGGTTGATCTTGAGATGGCGCCGCATCGCCTGGAGGAATTCAACGCGCTGATCGAGCAACCCGATCTGTGGAACGATCCGGCCCGCGCCCAAAAGCTGATGCGCGAGCGTCAGTCGCTGATGGATGCGCTGAACGGCTATCGGATGATCGAGAACGGGCTGAACGACAATATCGGCCTGATCGAGCTGGGCGAGGCTGAGGGCGAGGATGCGCTGGTCACCGAGGCTGAGGAGGCGCTGAAGGCGCTTTTGGAGGTTGCCGCGCAAAAAGAGCTGGAGGCTTTGCTGAATGGCGAGGCTGACGGCAATGACACCTTCCTTGAGATCAACGCAGGCGCCGGTGGCACGGAAAGCCAGGACTGGGCCGAGATGCTGGCCCGGATGTTCACCCGCTGGGCCGAGCGTCGCGGCTTTACCGTCGAGATGCTCTCCGAGGAAGCCGGGCAGGAGGCGGGGATCAAATCGGTCGCCTATAAGATCTCGGGCCACAATGCCTATGGCTGGCTGAAAACGGAATCGGGCGTGCACCGCCTGGTGCGGATTTCGCCCTTCGGCTCGGGCGACAAGCGGCAGACCTCTTTTGCCTCGGTCTGGGTCTATCCGGTTGTTGACGACAATATCGAGATCGAGGTGCTGGACAAAGACATCCGCATCGACACCTTCCGCTCCTCGGGCGCGGGCGGCCAGCACGTCAACAAGACGGATTCGGCGGTCAGGATCACCCACTTCCCGACAGGCATCGTGGTGACCTCATCTCTGAAATCGCAGCACCAGAACCGCGAGATCGCGATGAATGCGCTGAAGGCGCGGCTTTATCAGATCGAGCTGGACAAGCGCTCGGCCGCGATCAATGAGGCGCATGACGCCAAGGGCGATGCGGGCTGGGGCAACCAGATCCGATCCTATGTGCTGCAGCCTTACCAGATGGTGAAGGATCTGCGCACCAACCATGAAACCTCGGACACCCAAGGCGTGCTGGACGGCGATCTTGACCCCTTCATGGCGGCGACCCTGGCGCTGGATATGGCCGGGAAAAGCCGCGCCGACGCCGAGGGCTGACGCCAGGACCGACTGACGCGCCCCTGAAAATGGGGCGCAGACCTGCGTCATCTTCCCTGCCGCATTGCAAATGGCGCGATTTGACGCCAATTAGGCAGGGCAATTCCCTCTTCCTCGCAGGACGACGCAAATGACCTTCCGTATCGCCATTCTGGGGGCCTCGGGCTATACCGGGGCCGAGCTGGTTCGCCTGATCGCAGGCCATCCGCAGATGCGCATCACCGCACTTTCGGCGGATCGCAAGGCGGGTATGGCGATGGCCGATGTATTCCCCTTCCTGCGCCATCTGGATCTTCCGCGCCTGGTGAAGATCGACGAGATCGACTTTACGCAGATCGATCTGTGCTTTTGCGCCCTGCCGCATGCGACCAGCCAGGCGGTGATCTCACAGCTGCCGCGCGATCTGAAAATCGTCGATCTCTCGGCTGATTTCCGTCTGCGCGACCCGGCGGAATATGAAAAGTGGTACGGCCAGCCGCATGCCGCCCTCGATTTGCAGAAGGAGGCCGTCTACGGCCTGACCGAGTTCTACCGTGATGAGATCCGCAACGGCCGCCTGATCGCGGGCACCGGCTGCAATGCGGCGACCGGGCAATATGCGCTGCGCCCGCTGATCCAGGCGGGGGTGATCGACCTTGATGAAATCGTGATCGACCTGAAGGCAGGCGTCTCGGGCGCGGGCCGTTCGCTGAAGGAAAACCTGCTTCACGCCGAGCTCTCTGGCGGCACCCATGCCTATTCCGCAGGCGGCAAACACCGCCACCTGGGCGAGTTCGATCAGGAATTCTCGAAAATCGCAGGCCGCCCGGTGCTGGTGCAGTTCACGCCGCATCTCCTGCCGATGAACCGCGGCATCCTTGCCACCACCTATGTGCGCGGCGATGCGAAAGTCGTGCATCAGACCCTGGCCGCCACCTATAGGGACGAGCCCTTCCTCCAGGTGCTGCCCTTTGGCAGCCTGCCCTCGACCCGCGACATCGCAGGCTCGAACCAATGCCATATCGGGGTGACCGCTGACCGGATCGCAGGCCGTGCGGTGGTGGTTGCGGTGCTTGACAATCTGACCAAGGGCTCGTCGGGCCAGGCCTTGCAAAACGCCAATCTGACGCTGGGCCTTGATGAGACTGCAGGCCTGACCATGGCGCCGATCTTCCCCTGATATCGGCCCGATTGATCGAAATCACAGAAGTCCCGGCGCCGCCATGCCAGTCTGGTGCCGGGATGACTAGGAAAGCGCCATGCAAAGCACAGCCAAGCCAAAGTTTCGCGGGATGAAGGGGCTGAAAAAACAGCGCCGGATCCAGATCATCATCCTCGCTTTCCTGGCGCTGTTCCTGACCACGGTTTTCGTCGGCATCGCGCTGACTGATGGCATCAATTTCTTCCGCAGCCCAACCCAGACCCTGGAAGAAAAGCCTGACCCGGATGAGACCTTCCGCCTCGGCGGCCTCGTGAAACCCGGCTCGATCGTCAACCGCCCCGGCGTCCATTTCGATTTCGTCATCACCGATGGCGCGGCCGAGATCCCGGTCAGCTATATCGGCAAAGACCCGCGCCCGGATCTTTTCACCGAAAACACCGGCACGATTGCCACCGGAAATCTGATCGACGGCACCTTCCATGCCACGACACTTCTTGCCAAACATGACGAGACCTATATGCCCAAAGAGGTGATGGACGCGCTTAAAGAACAAGGCGTCTACAAAGCGCCCCAATAATGTCCCGGCCCCTGGCAGCCCATAAAACGGCCTGCTTCACTGCTGCCTTTCATCTGTCGAAAAATACCCGGGGGTCAGCGCGGCACGCGCGGCAGGGAGCAGAGCCCCCTGTTCCGACGTCTGCGACCAGCGCTTCGCTTGACCAATCCCCCCGCCTCTGGCAATGCCTCTTCTGTCAGAACAGGATTTGATCAGATGAACCTCTTTGCGGATATCCGCGGCGCGGTGGTGGATGCTCTGGGCCGGATGGCCGGGGAAGGCACGCTTCCCGCAGGTCTCGACCTCTCGAATGTCGCGGTCGAGCCGCCGCGTGACGCCGCCCATGGCGATATGGCGACCAATGCGGCAATGGTCTTGGCGAAGCCCGCGGGCCTGCAGCCGCGCGCGATTGCCGATGCGCTTGCCCGCCATCTGATGGCAGACCCACGCATCGCGGGGGCCGAGGTTGCGGGCCCGGGCTTTCTCAACCTGCGGCTTGATCCTGCGCTCTGGCAGGGGCTGGTGCGCGTCGCGCTGACCGAGGGCACCGATTTCGGCCGCTCGGCCATTGGTGGCGGTGAGAAGGTCAATATCGAATTTGTCTCGGCCAATCCGACCGGCCCGATGCATGTCGGCCATGTGCGCGGCGCGGTGGTGGGCGATGCGCTCTCGAACCTGCTGGCTTTCGCGGGCTGGAACGTCACCCGCGAATATTACGTCAACGACGGCGGCGCCCAGGTCGATGTGCTGGCCCGCTCGGCCTATGAGCGCTACCGCGAGGCCAATGGCCTGGAGCCTGAGATCCGCGAAGGCCTTTACCCCGGCGATTACCTGATCCCGGTGGGCGAGGCGCTGAAAGAAAAATACGGCACCAGCCTGATCGATCAGCCTGAATCCGTCTGGCTGGCCGATATCCGCGAATTTGCCACCGATGCGATGATGCAGATGATCCGTGAGGATCTGGATGCGCTTGGCGTCAGGATGGATGTCTATTCCTCTGAAAAGGCGCTTTACGGCACCGGAGAGATCGAGGCTGCAATCGCCGAGCTGCGCGAGAAGGGCCTGATCTATGAAGGCGTGCTTGAGCCCCCGAAAGGCAAGCAGCTGGAAGACTGGGAGCCGCGCGAGCAAACGCTGTTCCGCTCGACCGCGCATGGCGATGATGTGGACCGCCCGGTGATGAAATCGGATGGCGGCTGGACCTATTTCGCGCCCGACATCGCCTATCACTACAATAAGGTGAAGCGCGGCTTCGATCAGCTGATCGACATTTTCGGCGCTGACCACGGCGGCTATGTCAAACGGATGAAGGCGGCCGTGGCAGCCCTGTCCGGTGGCCGGGTGCCGCTGGACATCAAGCTGATCCAGCTGGTCAAGCTGTTCAAAAACGGCGAACCCTTCAAGATGTCCAAGCGGGCAGGCACCTTTGTGACCCTGCGCGACGTGGTCGAAGAGGCGGGGGCCGATGTCACCCGTTTCATCATGCTGACCCGCAAGAACGACATCGCGCTGGATTTCGACTTTGCCAAAGTGCTGGAGCAGTCGAAGGACAATCCGGTCTTCTACGTGCAATATGCCAATGCCCGGGTGAACTCGGTTTTGCGCCGCGCGCGTGAGGCCGGGATTGCGGTCGATGACACCACGCTGATGGCCGCAGATCACAGCGGTCTGTCGCATACGGCCGAGATCGCGCTTTTGAAAAAGATCGCCGAATGGCCGCGTCTGGTGGAAATCGCCGCCCGCAACAACGAGCCGCATCGCATCGCCTTCTACCTCTATGAGCTTGCCTCGGAATTCCATGGATTGTGGAATCGTGGCAATGATGAGCAGGAATTGCGCTTCGTTCAGGAAAAAACGGCTGATTCTCAGGCGAAAATCGCATTGGCCCGTGCCACGGGCGTTGTTATTTCCGCCGGTCTTGCTATCCTTGGCGTGACACCGGTCGAAGAGATGCGCTGATAAAACTGCGCCCGTGATCGGTCCTTCAGGCAGGGTGAAAATCCAGGGTTGATCAGGCGCAGAGGGCAGGCATGGCAAACGCTGATTATGGCGCTGAGCATCGCGGGCATGCATCGCAGTCCGCAGCCGGAAACGGTCCCTCGCAGCATTCGCGGGGGGCTGATGACATGGCCGCCCGCCGCTTTGCAGCGCCCCCGGCCTATGGGCGCCAGCCAGCCGCCCAGGGCTATGCCCAGCCGAACCGCGCGCCGATAAACCCGGCCCCTTTGCCTGCCGCGCCGATGACGCGGGCGCAGCGTATGGTCAATATCGCAGGCGCTGTCGGTTCTGTGGCGCTGGTCGTCTCGCTTGCCTATTGGGGCTGGGAGCTGGCCGTGCGTGACGTGCGTGGCGTTCCCGTGGTTCGCGCGATGGAAGGGCCGATGCGCGTCGCGCCCTCTGGTCCCAGTGGGCTGGTGGTCAGCCATCAGGGGCTTGAGGTCAATGATGTCGCGGCGCGTGATGGCGGCAACCGCTCCGACACGGTGCGTCTTGCCCCTTCGGCCACAGAGCTGACCGCTGAGGATGTGGCCGGCCTGTCTGTTGCCGGGCCTGCCGCGCCTGAACTTGGTGCGCCGGAACCTGGTGCGCCAGAGACTGCGCTGATGGGCGAGGCGGCTGCCGATACGGCCCCGGTCACGCGCATGTCTGCGGCCGAGGAATCCCCGGCCCCGCTGGAGGTCGCGCCCGAGGCGCTGGCCCCGGCCACCACGCCAGATACGGCCGCGCCGGTGATCAGCCAGGATGAGGCCGTCGCGCTGGCCCTGGCCGAGGCGCTTGGCATGGATGATGCGGCTTCGGCCGAGCTGGTGGCCCAGGCCTCCCCGGCCTTGCCTGCGGGCGCAATGGCCACCTCACCGCGCCCGCGCGCGCGCCCAGGCAGCCTGAGCGTCGCCGCTGCCGGCGGCGCTGCTGCAGCACCTGCCCTGGCCGCGGGCACCGCGGCTGAGGGTGCGGCGGCTGCGACCCAGATTGATCCCGCCAGCCTGCAGCCGGGCACCCGCCTTGTGCAATTCGGTGCCTTTGAAAGCGAGGCCGATGCCGTTGCGGAATGGAGCAGGATCGCCGCGAAACTTGGCCCGCTGATGGGTGGCAAGGCGATGGTGGTGCAATCCGCCGAAAGCAGTGGTCATACCTTCTGGCGGCTGCGTGGCCATGGTTTCGCCAGCGAGGATGATGCGCGGCGCTTTTGCTCGGCCGCGGTGGCAGAGCAGATCAACTGTATCCCGGTGACCCAGCGATGAGTGGCAGTGACGTATCGGTGCAAGAGGGCGCGGCAGGGGCTGGCGCGGCGATTTTTGGCACCGCAGGCCCCGAACTTTTGCCGCAAGAGCGGGATTTCTTCCGCGATTACAACCCCTTCGGCTTTATCCTTTTTGCCCGCAATGTCGAGGATCCGGCGCAGCTTTCCCGCCTGACCGCCGAGCTGCGTGAGGCGGTGGGCCGCGACGCGCCGATCCTGATCGACCAGGAGGGCGGGCGCGTGCAGCGGATGCGTGCGCCGCACTGGCGTGAATGGCTGCCGCCGCTGGATCTTATCGGCCGTGCGGCAAGCCCCGAGGATGCGGCGCGGCTGATGGAGATCATGGCCCGCCTGATCGCATCTGAACTTCGCGCGGTCGGGATCGACGCGAATTGCGCACCTGTTGCCGATGTGGCCCGTGCAGACACCCATCCTTTCCTGAAAAACCGCTGCTATGGCACCGGGCCAGAGGCGGTGGCGCGGATCGCCCGCGCGGTGGCCGATGGCTATCTGGCCGGCGGCGTGCTGCCGGTGATGAAACATATGCCCGGCCACGGGCTTGCCCGCCAGGACACCCATCTGGAGCTGCCGCGCGTCACCACCTCTCGGGCAGAGCTGGCAGAGGTCGATTTCTGGCCCTTTACCGCGCTGGCCGATCTGCCGATGGCGATGACCGCGCATATTGTTTTCACCGAATATGACCCGCTGCACCCCGCCACCCAAAGTGCGGAAATGGTGCGGGTGATCCGCCATGAGATTGGATTCAAAGGTCTTTTGATGACCGATGACCTGAATATGGAGGCGCTTTCGGGCAGCCTGGATCAGCGCACCTCGGCCTCGATGCAGGCGGGCTGCGATATCGCGCTGCATTGCAAGGGCGATATGCGCCAGATGATCGAGGTGGCCCGCGCCGCAGGGGATATGACCCCGGCCGCCCGCAGCCGCGCCCTGGCCGCGCTGGCCTGCCGCACCGCACCTGCGCCCGTCGATATCCCCGCCCTCGAGGCAGA
Organism: Pseudogemmobacter hezensis; assembly: GCF_013155295.1. GTDB lineage: Bacteria > Pseudomonadota > Alphaproteobacteria > Rhodobacterales > Rhodobacteraceae > Pseudogemmobacter > Pseudogemmobacter hezensis. Next base: position 40,777 of record NZ_JABJXT010000011.1, read on the forward strand.
GTTTCAGGCTCTGTCCCGGGGATCTGCCGGATGAATGACGAAAGACAACTGCCGCTGGCAGATGACTGGACCGCGCCAGAGCGCCTTGACCCGACGGCGCGCCTGGCCGCCGAGGCGCTGATCGTCGATGTCGATGGTTTTGAAGGCCCGCTTGACCTTTTGCTGACGCTGTCGCGGACGCAGAAGGTGGATCTGCGCCGGATCTCGGTGCTGCGGCTGGCCGAGCAATATCTTCTGTTCGTGAACAAGGCGGCGAAGCTGCGGATCGAGCTGGCCGCTGATTACCTGGTCATGGCGGCCTGGCTGGCCTTTCTGAAATCGCGCCTTCTCCTGCCGCCCGAACCCGGCGAGGCGGGGCCTTCCGCTGAAGAGCTGGCCGCTCACCTCGCTTTCCAGCTGGAACGTCTGCAGGCGATGCGCGAGGCTGCGGCCCGGCTGATGGCCCGCGACCAGAAGGGCCGTGATTTCTTTGTGCGCGGCCAGCCCGAGACGGTCAGCCTGCAGCGTAAGGTCAGCTGGGAGGCCAATCTGCTGGATCTGATGCGCGCCTATGCCCGCATCCGCACCCGCGATGAGTTCCGCCCCTTCGTCATGGACCGCGAGCATGTTTTCACGATGGAGCAGGCGCTTGACCGGATGCGCGGCTTGATCGGCTATGTCGGCGAATGGTCGGATCTGTCGGGATTTCTGCCCGAGGGCTGGGATGCAACGCCGATGGCGCGGCGCTCGGCCACGGCGGCACATTTCGCGGCGGTGCTGGAGATGGCCAAGCGCGGCCAGCTGACGCTGCGCCAGGGCGAGACCTTCGCGCCGATCCAGATCCGCCGCGCAAGCCCTGAATGAGACCAGAGTTGAGATGAGCCGAGAGCCCGAAGAACAAAGCCTGTTCGACGCGCCGCCCATGGGCGAGCAAGAGCGTATGGTCGAGGCGATGCTGTTTGCCTCGGTCGAGCCGATGACGGTGGCAGAGCTGACCAAACGCATGCCGCATGGCTGCGACCCCGCCGAGGCGCTGGCTTACCTGCGCAAACGCTATGAGGGGCGCGGCGTGCATCTGGTGCGGGTGGGCGATGCCTGGGCCTTTCGCACCGCGGGCGATCTGGGCCATCTGATGGTGCGCGAATCGGTCGAAAGCCGCAAACTGTCACGCGCGGCGATCGAGACGCTGGCGATCATCTCTTATCACCAGCCGGTGACGCGGGCAGAAATTGAGGAAATCCGGGGTGTTGCGGTTTCCCGTGGCACCATCGACCAGCTGATGGAGATGGAGTGGATCCGCTTTGGCCGCCGCCGGATGACGCCGGGAAGGCCAACGACCTTCGTGGTCACGGAAGAGTTTCTTGACCATTTCGGCTTAGAATCGGCACGTGATCTGCCGGGGCTGAAAGAGCTGCGCCAGGCGGGACTGCTGGAAAGCCGTCCGATGCCGGGCCAGGATGCGCCGCGTGACGATGAGGATGAGGCCCAAAGCGGCCAGAGCGAATTGTTCGAGGATTGAGGGGAACAGGATGGACCTGAACCGTCTGATTCAGATGCTGATGCGGATGTTCTTGCAAAAAGCGGTGAACAAAGGCGTGCGCAGCGCGGCTGACTATGCGGCGCGTCGTGGCAAAACCCCGGCCGAGATGACCCCCGAAGAGCGCGAGCAGGAAAGACGCGCCAAAGACCTGGCGGATAAGGCCAAAAAACTGTCACGGCTGGGCCGCCGTCTCTGAGACGGCAGCAGCTGACGTAATTATTGGCGCACCTGCCAGATTTCAGCGAAACTGCTTGGCCAGTTTCAGCCCCTGGCCCTGATAATTCGATTTCAGATCGGCGCCATAGATGCGCTCGGGCAGGGCGGCCATACGCTCATAAACCAGACGCCCGACCACCTGGCCATGTTCCAGCACGAAGGGGGCCTCATGGCAGCGCACCTCAAGCACCCCGCGAGAGCCGTGCCCCCCCGCCGCGTCATGGCCAAAGCCGGGGTCAAAGAACCCGGCGTAATGTACGCGGAACTCGCCCACCATCGCCAGATAGGGGGCCATTTCGGCAGCATGATCGGGGGGAATGGTGACCGCCTCACGCGAGACCAGAATGTAGAAGGCACCAGGGTCCAGGATGATCCGCCCGTCGTCGCTGTGCACCTCTTCCCAGAAGTCACGCGCCGGGTAATGTGCGATCCGATCCAGGTCGATCACCCCGGTATGGGGCTTGGCGCGGTAGCCAACCAGCGTGCCGCTGGCCGGGCGCAGGTCGACCGAAAAGCCCAGGCCCTCGGATATCACGGGCGTGCCATCGACCAGCGGGGTTCTGTGGTGCAGGCTGGTCAGATCGCTGTCTGAAAGCGCCGCCTGGCCTGCGCGAAAGCGGATCTGGTTCAGCCGCTGTCCGGCGCGGACCAGGACTGAGAAGGAACGCGGGCAGACCTCGGCGTAAAGCGGGCCGTGATAGCCCTCGGGGATACGGTCAAACTCGGTGCCGCCATCGGTGATGGTGCGGGTCAGCAGATCCAGCCGCCCGGTCGAGCTTTTGGCATTGGCGACGGCGGTGATTCCCTGGGGAAGGGCCAGCGTCTCGGCCAGTTCGATCACATAGACGCAGCCCTTTTCCAGCACGGCGCCTTCGGTCAGGTCAACGCGGTGCATGGCAAATTCAGCGATACGCCCCGCCACGTCGCGGCCCTTCCCGGCCAGAAACGAGGCCCGGACCCGCCAGGCGGTGGTGCCAAGTCGAAGATCCAGGCTGGCGGGCTGGATCTGAGGATCTGTGATCTGGGGGGCTGCGGAAATCGCACCGCGGCCGATCAGACTGCGGATCGCATGATCGGGCAGGACGCCCGTGTCAGGGGTGGGGCGGTTGATGTCTTGTGCCATGCTTGCCTCCTGTGGGTGCGCCTGATTGGGCCGTGGCTGCGCGAGGGTTCGCCAGGGCACTGACATTACAAATGAAAACCGCCCGCGCTGCGAAAAGCAGGCGAGCGGTTTTTCGATGGTCGGGCCGGTGAGATTCGAACTCACGACCTCCCGCCCCCCAGACGGACGCGCTAAACCAGGCTGCGCTACGGCCCGACACTGAGCGTCTGAATAACGATTTCCCGGGCGGGTTCAAGCATAAAGCGGCAGGTTTTGACGGGAATTTCATCACCGAGCTTTGGCATTGGTTTCGGGCAGGCGGCAAAGGACCAAAAAGCCCTGAGGATTTGGCCTGATCCGGCGTTAACGGGCGGATTTTTCCGCAAGTTCAAGCCGTTCGCGCAGCGCGGCGATGCGGCCGGCCAGTGGGTAAAGCCTGTCGCGCTGCGCGGTCAGGGCGCCTTTGGGCAGGGCACGCAGCCTTGCCGCCAGGCTGTGACGGGGCAGGGTGGCCTCGGTCTGCAGCCCTGCCGCCAGGGCCCCTGGTGAGACAGGCTCGGATGTCACTGGCCCTGACGTCATTGGCTCGGATGTCACTGGCCCTGACGTCATTGGCTCGGGCGTCACTGGCTCTGGCGTGATTGGCTCTGACGGGGCCATATCTGCCGGGGCAGCTGCAGGCGGGAAGGGGGTAATGGTGGCGCTGACGGGCGCGGCTTCGTCCTCGTCGTCAATGTCAAAGACGAAGGGGGCCTCGTCATGATGATCAAGGTGGCTGTTGTCTGTGAAGGCGCGATTGTCAGCCTGCTCTGCCAGACTGTTCTCTGCCAGACTGTGCTCGGCGAGATCATGATTCTCTGCGGCCTGTCTGGCTGCGATGCGGTAGGTTTCAGCCGGATCACCCTGAGGCGGCTGATCTGAGGCCTGCTTTGGCCTGGCATCATCAGGAACAGAATCACCTGATACAGAATCATCTGTCCGGCTGTCATCTGCCCCGGTGTCTGAGGCGAAACCCGGGAAACTGATCTGGCGGGGGTCTTCGGCGGGCAAAGAACTGTCTTTCCGGAAGAGGTCTTTGGCCCCTGCACGTGGAGCCAGAGAGGGATGGGCCAGAGAGGGGGCGGCCAGAGAGGGGCCGGCCAGAGAGGGGCCGGCCAGAGCGGGAGGGACCGGAGAGGGCGCGTCAGAGGGCAGGAAAAAATCTGCCAGCAGGTCCAGAGGCGCCTCGGTCTGGCTTTCCAGCGGGAAGGCGATCACCTCTGCGCTTTGCCCGCCTTTGGGCAGAGCACCCGGCTTCACCCCGCCCGCACTGACGGAAGCATGATCTGTATCTGCTTCGGGCCCGGAATGAGAGGCGGCAGTATCCGTCAGCGATTCCGGCTGTTCGTCCATCTGATTGGGGGCTGGCTGAATGGCCTCCGGGTCTGCCTCCGGGTCTGCTTCCTGACGGCCTTCCGCAGAGGGAGCACGCGGCGCAAGTCGGGTGACCTCTGCCGCCGCTGGCGGACTGGTCATTGCCGAGATCAGCGCCTCTTCTTCCGGCGAGATCTCATCGCTCAGGCCTGCGACATGGCGCACGCCCTGTTCGCGCAACACCTTTTGCACGCCGCGAATGGTCATGCCTTCTTCGTGCAAAAGCCGCTTGATCCCGATCAGCAGCGCAAGATCCGAGGGGCGATAATAACGCCGCCCACCCGCCCGTTTGACCGGGCGGATCTGCGGGAACCGCGTCTCCCAGAAGCGCAGTACATGGGCCGGGGTGTCCAGCGCCTCGGCGACTTCCGAGATGGTGCGGAAGGCGTCGGGTGATTTGTCCATTTGCTGCCCTGCCTGGCCTTTGGCTGACGCCGCCCCTGGCTGATGCCCGAGGCGGCCTGGCCGTGGCTTACCTGTGGTTTGCCTGCGGCTTACTGGCCTGCGCCAGCCGCCACACGATCTTTCATCAGATGCGAAGGCCGGAAGGTCAGCACCCGACGCGGCGAGATCGGAACCTCATCGCCGGTTTTCGGATTGCGCCCGACCCGGGCCGATTTCGCCCTGACCGAGAAGGTGCCGAAGGATGAGATCTTGACCGTCTCACCCGCGACCAGCGCGTCAGAGATGTGCTGAAGCACGGCTTCAACCAGATCGGCGGATTCATTGCGGCTAAGGCCAACCTCGCGGAAAACCGCTTCGGTCAGATCCATACGCGTCAGTGTCTTTTCACTCATAGGTCCAATGTCCCCCCCGGGGTTACCGGCAAAGGATGGCTGGTTCGGAATTGCTTTGTCAATATCAAAGGCTTGGACAGTGTGGTTCAGGCGCGGTTTGGCCGATTTTACCAGCGCAGAACCACCGAGCCCCAGGCCAGACCGCCGCCGATCGCCTCGGCAACCAGCAGATCACCCTCTTTGATCTGCCCGCGTGCCCGCCCGACCGACATGGCCAGGGGAATCGATGCAGCCGAGGTATTGCCGTGATCCTGCACGGTGACGACCACCCGCTCCATCGGCACTTTCATCCGTTTCGCGGTTGATTCGATGATGCGGATATTGGCCTGATGCGGCACGATCCAGTCGACATCCTCGCCCGTCAGCCCCAGCTTATCCAGCGAGGCATGCGCGGTTTCGGCCAGCTTCTCGACCGCGTGGCGGAAGACCTCTTTGCCTTCCATTCGCAGGTGGCCGGTGGTGCCGGTCGAGGTGCCGCCATCGACATAAAGCAGATCGCGGAAACGCCCATCCGAGTTCAGATCGGTCGCCAGAATGCCGCGATCCGAGGCGTCGCCCTTGCCCTCAACCGCCTCAAGCACCAGCGCGCCAGCGCCATCGCCAAAAAGCACGCAGGTCGAGCGGTCGGTCCAGTCCATCAGGCGCGAAAATGTCTCGGCCCCGATCACCAGCGCCCGTTTGGCCTGGCCGGAAACGATCAGCGCATTGGCATTTGAAAGAGCGAAAACAAAGCCCGCGCAGACCGCCTGCACGTCAAAGGCAAAGCCCTTGACCATGCCCAGCCGCGCCTGGACCATGGTGGCCACAGAGGGGAAGGTCAGATCCGGGGTCGAGGTCGCAACCACAATCGCGTCGATCTGGTCGACCGTCATTCCGGCATTGGCCAGCGCGGCCTCGGCGGCTTTGCAGGCCAGATCCGAGGTCATCTCGCCTTCGGCGGCGAAATGGCGGCGCTCGATGCCCGAGCGTGAGCGGATCCATTCATCCGAGGTGTCGACCAGGGTTTCGAACTCGGAATTTGGCACCACCCGCTCTGGCAGATAATGCCCGACGCCCCTGACAACCGCGCGCAAAGTCATACGGAAGTTCCGCTCCCTGTTCCGGGGGGGGGCGTCTGTGCCACCTCTCCCACCGGGGGCACAGCTGCCCCCGTTCCTTCAGACCCGCCATCCTGCCGCGCCATGTCGACAGATGCAAGCCGGGCCGCGATCCGTTCGGTCAGCCCGCTTTGCGCCAGACGACGGGCAAGGCCAATGGCCGCCGAAATCCCGGTTTCATCCGAGCCGCCATGCGATTTGACGACGGTGCCCTTCAGCCCCAGGAAAACCCCGCCATTCACACGGCGCGGGTCAATATTCTTCTGAAACCGCTTCAGCGAGCGCATCGCCAGCAAAGCGGCGAGTTTGGCAAAGAAGCCGGCGGTAAAGGCCTCACGCAGCCGCTCGACCACCAGTTTCGCGGTGCCTTCGCCGGTTTTCAGCGCCACATTGCCGGTGAATCCATCGGTGACGATCACATCGGCGCGGGCGCCGGGGATGTCATTGCCTTCGACAAAACCGACATGGCTGAACCCGCCAGATGCAGCGTTCAGGGCCAAAAGCTCATTGGCCTCTTTCAGCTCGGCCCGGCCCTTGTGCTCTTCCGTGCCCACATTCAGCAGGCCGACACGCGGGCGCGGGATCGACAGCCCCAGCGAGGCATAGGCCGCGCCCATCACCGCATATTGCAACAGATCACCGGGGTCGGCTTTGATATCGGCGCCCACATCCAGCATGACATTGAAGCCACCAGGATTGCGCGAGGGCCAGAGGCAGGCAATGGCGGGCCGGTTGATTCCCGGCAGCTTGCGCAGGCGGATCATCGAGACCGCCATCAGCGCCCCGGTATTGCCGCATGAAACCGCCGCCGCCGCCTCGCCGTTGCGGACGCAGTCGATCGCCGCCCACATCGAGGTGTTCTGGCCATGGCGCATCACATGGGCGGGCTTGTCTTCCATCGTCACCACCTCTGCGGCATGACGAATCTCAACCCGGTCTTTCAGATCCGGGTTGCGGGTGATCTCACGCTCGGTCAGCGGGCGCAGCTGCGCCTCATCGCCGTGCAGGATCACTGAAAGGTCAGGATTGCGGGCCAGAGCGTCAACAAGCCCGGCGACAAAAGCCACCGGGCCGCGATCTCCACCCATCGCATCAGCGGATATGATAATCCGCCCGGCTGCGCCGGATTTGGAAGCGCCAGAGGCGGTGGTGCCAGAGGCAGAGGTGTCTGTCACGCTCTTCATTCCCGGGCGCCGCCGCCAGATACAGGCTTATGCTGCGTCTTCGTCGATATCGACTTCGCGGGCCACTGCCACGACTTCTTTCGAATCGTAGTGACCGCAGGACGGGCAAACATGGTGCGGGCGCTTCAGCTCGCCGCAGTTGTTGCACTCATTGGGATTCGCAGCCGACAGCGCGTCATGTGCACGGCGCATGTTGCGGCGGGATTTGGTAACTCGGTTCTGAGGGACGGCCATGTCACAACCTCGGGGCTTGGCTAGCGGGGACAAGCCCCTGATTTCTATGGGATCTTCTGCAGGCAGCAGACCCGGCTTTTTCTGCGCTTCAGCTCTGGCCCTCTCTCTTTTGTCAAAGGATCAGCAGATCCGATGCCAACAGAAAACCACTGCTGTTTCACAGCTTGAATGAGGCGCGGAAAATACTCGCTTTCGGCAAAGGTTCAAGCCCTAATCCGCTGCGTGTATTTCTGCGCCCTTGCAGACGCTTTCCGGGCCGGATTTCTCCGGTCCGGGCAGGTCTCAGGGCTTGTCGTCTTTTTTCATCAAAGCCGCAAGCCCGGCAAACGGTTTAAGCACATCTTCGGTCAGAGGTGTCTCGCCGGGGGGGGCGAAAACCGCCTCGCCCAGATCCGCGCCCTCGGCCCGGGGCCAGGGCGGCAGGGCCAGCGACAGCGCCTCGCAGGCGACGGCTGCGATATCAAGAAGCTCTGGGATCGCCTCCTGGCTGTCATCTTCCGGGATCTCGTATTCATCGGCCTCGGGATCGACCCAATCGGCCAGATAGCGCCGTGTCACCTCTTCGTCGATGCTGGCGGGGACGGGGGCGAGGGTGATGCTGCAGGCCTGGGTCAGCTGGGCTTTCAGGCTGGCGGTCAGGCGGAAATCGGCGCGGCCTTCGGGGGTGATTTCACCGACAAAGCTAAGCTGATCGATTCGCGGCAGGTCCAGATCGCGGGCCAGGGCTGCGCGGGCAGGGCCGTCGGGCAGCCAGCGAAAGCGGGTGGGCTTGCGATGCGACAGGGTGGCGGTGCGATATTGCGGTGCCTCGGTGGCGCCGGTTTTTGCGGCACTGGCTTTGTCGGCAGGACGGTCGGCAGGAAGGTCATCGGCCATGAGGGAAGGGTCTTTCTTTAACGGGCTTTGTGCAAATGGCGCGGCTGCGGCATGGCCCCCGGGCATGCGCGGCCTGCGGCATGACGGGGGCGCAGGGCCGATTGAGGGTGCCCGGGGCGCTGGCCCGGACGGCGGATTTCATGCCGGCATCTGGCGGTCTGTCTGTGTAACCTTGAACACAGGGGGATCCTTCTGCTATCTCAGGGCGCAAGAGGGCCGCTGGTCGTATTTGGCTGGTGGCTGAGTTTACCGCAAAGATTTCGGACAGAGCAACGGGGCAGGAATGGCAGGCAGAACGGGAATGGCGCTGCGTATGGCGGCCCTGGGGCTTCTGCTGCTGGTCGCAGCCTGTGCGAAGATCTATCGCAATCACGGATATGTCCCTGATGATGTCGAACTGGCGAAGGTCCAGGTCGGCGTTGATACGCGCGAGACGGTAACAGAGAAGATCGGCCGCCCCTCGGCGCAGGGTCTGCTGAATGATCTGGGCTGGTTCTATGTGCAAAGCCGGTTCGAGCATTATGGCCCGCAAGAGCCGACCGAGGTCGAGCGTCAGGTCGTCGCCATCAATTTCACCGAATCGGGTAAGGTTGCCAATATCGGCCGCTACGGTCTGGAGGATGGCCGCGTGATCGAGCTGTCGCGCCGGGTGACCGAAAGCAATATCCGCGGCGTCAGCTTTATCGGCCAGCTTCTGGGCAATGTGGGCCGGCTTAACGCAAGCGACCTGGTCCGCAACTGAGGCAGCCGCCCCGGGGCCGGGTGGTCGATATGGAAACAAAAAGGCGCTGCAGGGATTTCTGCAGCGCCTTTTTTTATCTGTGTTCCCCTGGCGGGGTGTCAGCGTCAGGCCTGATCTTCGGCATCAAAGGCCATTGCAACACCGTTGATGCAATAGCGCAGGCCGCCCCGGTCAGGCGGGCCATCGGGGAAGACATGGCCCAGATGCGCGTCACAGCGGGCGCAATGCACCTCGGTGCGGATCATGCCATGGCTGACATCGCGTGAGCCCTCGATGCTTTCGGCGTCAACGGGGGCGGTAAAGGCGGGCCAGCCACAGCCGGAATCAAACCGCTCTTCCGAGGTGAACAGCGGTGCGCCGCAACAGATGCAGTGATAGGTGCCTTCGCCTTCGGGAAATTCGTCATGGCTGAAGGGGCGCTCGGTTGCATGTTTGCGCGTGACCTCATAGGCCAGATCAGACAGCTGGGCGCGCCATTCCTGATCCGATTTGACGATCTTGCTCATATCGCGCTCCTTTGGGGATGATGGCGGGGTGGTTTCACCTGACGAATCTAGGATGCGGAGCGGGAATGTCGAGGGGGGCAGGGCAAGCCGGGCTGCGAACCGGGCTGATTGCGCCGCAGATGCTGCCGCTTGCGCGGGGCGGCATGCGGGCGCGGCTGGCCGGGGGGGCGCAGGATCTGGCGCGGGTGCAGGCGCTCAGGGCGCTTTGCTGGCCGGGTGAGACGCCGGACCCGCTGGATACCCAGGCCGGGCATCTGATGATCGAGGGCCGGGATGGCAGGCTGCTGGCCGCGATGCGGGTGGCGGTGGCGGGCTCTGGCGCGGCGCTGCACGATTGCTACGCGGCCCGCTATTATGATCTGTCAAATCTGCAGGCCACGGAAGGGCCACTGATCGAGCCGGGGCGATTTTCCCTGGCCCCGGGTGCGGCGAACTGGGAGGTGCTGCGCCTGACCTGGGCTGCGCTGGCACGGCTGGTTTTGCAAATGGGGGCGGGCCATCTCTTTGGCTGTGCGTCTTTTCCGGGCACTGACTGGCATCCGCATCGTGAGGCGCTGGCGCTCCTGGCCGGGCATCAGGGGCCTGATGCGCTGCGCCCCGGCCCCCGCGCGCCTGAGCGTGTCGCTTACCCTGCGCTGACGGGGGCGGTGACGGATCACAAGGCCGCGCTGGCGGGCCTGCCGCCCTTGCTGCGCTTTTACCTGACGCTGGGGGGCTGGGTTTCAGATCATGCCGTGGTCGATCGCCAGCTGAACACGCTGCATGTTTTCACCTGTGTCGAGGTCGCAAAAATGCCAAAGGCGCGACAGGTTTCCCTGCGCGCCCTGGCGGTTGACTGACCCGGATCTCAGCCCCTTGCGCGGCGTCCGCCACGACGCCCGCCTGCTGCGCTGCTGGCGGCAGCCGCCGAGGCCTCGGAAAAGCTCGCGCCTTCCCCGACCGCCTCGATCACCTTTGAAAAGCGGATCCACTCGCCGCCATTCGCGTCGTGGTTCATCAGGAAATTGGCGGCGCGGATCGCCTCCATCTCCTGCTGGCGCACCGGGTTCATAATGGCCGAGGTCATGCCGGCGCAGATCGCCATCGGCAGGAAAGCCCCGTTGATCCCATGGCGATGCGGCAGGCCGAACGAGATATTCGAGGCGCCGCAGGTGGTGTTCACGCCCAGCTCGTCACGCAGGCGGCGCACCAGGGTAAAGACCTGCTGGCCCGCCGTGCCCATTGCGCCAATCGGCATTACCAGCGGATCGACGACGATGTCATGCGCGGGAATGCCGAAATCGGCGGCCCGCTGGACGATTTTCTTCGCCACCGCAAAACGCACATCCGGGTCGGGCGAGATGCCGGTGTCGTCGTTCGAGATCGCCACCACCGGCACGTTGTATTTCTTGACCAGCGGCAGAACCAGCTCAAGCCGCTCTTCCTCGCCGGTGACGGAATTCAAAAGCGGACGCCCCTCGGCCGCCATAAGCCCGGCCTCAAGCGCACCGGGAACCGAGCTGTCGATGCACAGTGGCACATCAACCGTTTGCTGCACGATTTCGACCAGCTGCTTCATCAGCGGCGGCTCGACAAAGTTGTTATCGGCATAGCGGGGGTCTTCGGCCATTTTATTGGTGAAAACCGCGCCCGAGTTGATGTCGAGCACCGTTGCCCCGCAGGCGACCTGCTCCAGCGCATCGCGGATGACGGTCTCGAAATTCCCGGCCTCCAGCTCGGCGGCCAGCTTTTTGCGCCCGGTGGGATTGATGCGCTCGCCGATCACGCAGAAGGGCTCATCAAAGCCGATGACTACGGTTTTTGTTTTAGATTCAATGACGGTGCGGGTCATTCTTAAACCTTTTTGTGAAGATGTTTTGCGGGCTCAGGCAGCGCGTGCGGGCTTGCCTGAAAGGCCGCCATTGGCGGTGACCCATTCGGCATTGGTTTTGATCCCGCCCAGCGGGAAGAAGTGGACCTGCTCGATCCCAAAGCCGGGATTGGCGGCTTTATGGGCGGCAAGGCCGGCCAGAACCTCGGTCGGCTCATAGGGCAGCAGCAGCTTTGTCACATCAAGGGCGCGTTTTTGCAGCACTTTTAAAGACGGCCCAACGCCGCAGGCAATGGCAAATTTGATCAGCGTCTGCAGCTTTGCAGGCCCCGCGATACCGATATGGATCGGCAGGCCGACACCCTCTTGCTGCAGGCGATTGGCCCAGGCGATCACCGGATCTGCGTCGAAACAGAACTGCGTCGCCATGGCCATTTTCGCGTCTGTCCGCTCGGCAAAGGCCGATTTCCAGCGGGCCGCCTCCATCACGGCGCGGTCAGAGCCGTCGGCGTCGATGTCTTTGTTGCCCTCGGGGTGGCCCGCGACATGCAGGCGCTGAAAGCCGTCAAAGGCCCCGGATTCAAGCAGTTGCATCGAGGAGTGAAAGTCGCCCTGCGGCTGCGCCAGGCCGCCCGCCAGCAAAAGCCCCTGCGCCACGCCCACATCTTTGTAACGCGCCACCCAGTCGGTAAGGGTCGCTTTGTCTTTGATGATGCGGGCCGGGAAATGCGGCATCACATCATAGCCCTCGGCCCCGATCCGTTTGGCGGTGGCGACCATATCCTCAATCGGGGTGCCTTCGATATGGGCGATATAGACGCGGGTGCCCAGCGGCAGCAGGGCGCGAAAATCCTCAACCTTTTCGGCGGTGCGCGGCATCACCTCGATCGAATAGCCCTTCAGAAAGCCTTCAAGATCGGGGCCAGCGGCGGCAGGAGCGGCGGATTTGCGAAAGGAAAACAAGGCCATCAGTCGTTCCTTTAAGGTTGATTGCATCATGGATCACGCGCTGTGGGTCAGGTAACAGGGGCTTTAGGTATTGGCCGCAGGTGTTTCCCAGCCGTCTGCAGCGATCAGCGCCTTGATCCGCTCCTGGTCGTATTCCGCCTCCAGCCGGGCGGCGGTGTCTTTGGCGATCTGGTCGGGATCGCCCTCGCCCTCGGCCTCGCCCTCAACGGATTTGCGCCATTCGGCCAGATAGGCGTCTGAATCGCGGGCGCCGATCTTCATCGCGCAGCGGTCAATCGCCTGTTCAAACCGCTCTGGCAGCTGCACTTTCGAGCCGCGCCGCCCTTTGCCGACGATGACCTGGGCGGGAATATCCCGCCAGCGGACGATGGTGATTTCCGGCATGTTCTGCGATTCCCCCCGTTTCTCTCTCTTTGTGTAGACGTCGCAAACCGGCTTTCATGGTCGGTTTTCGACATGGCGCGACCTGGCAGCGACAGCCGCCGCCTCTGCAGGCGCGCACAGCTGCGGTGCGCCACCACCCTGCGTTCGCGGGCGCATTGGCGCAAGCGGGGCGGTGATGAAACCTTGTCATGAAACCGATGCGCGACTACATTCATTTTCAACCACATATGGAGGGCGGTATGACGCCCGAGCGTCCCCAAGGGGCGGACGCAGCACCAGATCGCGTCGAGGCGGATGTTCCCGCCTCCCTCTCTGGTGTTCCGTCACCCCGCGATGGCCGGGGAACAGCGCTTTATGCGGCGCTGGACCTTGGCACGAATTCGTGTCGCATGCTGATCGCCCAACCACAGGGCGCGCAGTTTGAGGTCACGGACAGTTTTTCCAAGACCGTGCAACTGGGCGCGGGGCTGGAATCATCGGGCCGGCTTAGCCGGGCCTCGATGGCGCGCACCATTCAGGCGCTGCGCATCTGTCAGAAAAAGATTGAGAAACACGGTGTTACCCGGATGCGGCTGGTCGCAACCGAGGCCTGCAGGCGTGCCCGCAATGCCCGCGAGTTTATCCGCCAGGTGCGGCGCGAAACCGGGATGAGCCTTGAGATCATCTCGGCCGAGGAAGAGGCGCGGCTTGCTGTCGTATCCTGTGCGCCGCTGGTCAGCCCAAAGACCGAGCAGCTTCTGGTTGTCGATATCGGCGGCGGCTCGACCGAGCTGGTCTGGATTGACCTGTCGGATGTCGCACCCGAGGATCGGGCGCAGTCGATCATGCGGATGCGGATGGGGTTCAACCATCAGTTCGATGGCCCCCAGGCGCGGGTGGTTGACTGGATCTCGGTCAAGCTGGGGGTCGCCACGCTGAAAGAGCAGTTCCAGGATGTCGAGGATGACGCCGCGCGTTTCGCGCTGATGTCCTGGTTCTTTGAGGAAAACCTCAGCAGTTTCAGCCCCTACCACTCGCAGGCGGGGCAATCGACCACCGGGCGCGAAGGGTTCCAGATCATCGGCACCTCAGGCACCGTGACCACGGTCGCGGCCTCCTGGCTGGGGCTGAAACGCTATGATCGGGCCAAGGTGGACGGGTTGCAGATGACCAGCGGCCAGATCGACGGGGTGATCCGCGACTATCTGGCGCTTGGGCCAGAGGGACGCCGGACCGACCCGCGCATCGGGCGAGACCGCCATACGCTGATCATGTCGGGGGCGGCGATCTTACAGGCGCTGATGCGGATCTGGCCCACCGACCGGCTGTCGGTTGCGGATCGCGGTCTGCGCGAGGGTCTGCTATACGCGCAGATGAGCGCGGATGGCGTATTGGAAGAAAGCCCGTAAGGGCGCGGGATTTGGACAGAGAGATCCGAGCGATGAACAAGACGCCAGAGGGCAAAAACACTTCCGGGCGCGGCCAGCGTGATCTGCGCGTCAAGGTCAAGACCGCCAAGGGCCGCAAGCTTTCCTCGACGCTCTGGCTGGAGCGGCAGCTGAACGATCCCTATGTGGTGCGCGCCAAACGTGAGGGCTATCGCGGGCGTGCCGCCTATAAGATCATGGAGCTTGACGACCGTTATGGCTTTCTGAAGCCCGGGGCGCGGGTGGTCGATCTGGGCTGTGCGCCGGGCGGCTGGTGCCAGGTTGCGGTGCCGCGCGTCAATGCGCTTGGTGAGAACCTGAAAAAGCCCAGGGGCTATGTGCTGGGTGTCGATCTGCAAGAGGTCGAGCCGATCCCGGGGGCCGAGATCCACCAGCTGGATTTCCTCTCAGATGAGGCGGATGATCTGGTGAAGGGCTGGCTGGGCGGGCGCGCCGATGTGGTGATGTCTGACATGGCGGCGGCCTCTTCGGGGCATAAGGGCACCGACCACCTGCGCATCATCGCGCTGATCGAGGCGGCGCTGAGTTTCGCCTATGACGTGCTGGATGAGGGCGGCACCTTTGTTGCCAAAGTGCTGGCAGGCGGCGCGGAAAACCAGATGCAGGCCGAGCTGAAGCGCAATTTCACCAAAGTTGCCAATGTGAAGCCGCCCGCCAGCCGCAAGGATTCCTCTGAGAAATTCGTGATTGCGATGGGCTATCGCGGCCGCAGCCTGCAAGAGGCCGCTGACAGGGATGCTGACGAGGACTGAGGCCACCGCCAGGCAGTTCGCCAGCCCGTTCAGCCCCCGGTATGGCTCATGTGGCGGGTCATCTGGCCGCGGATGGCCCCCTGGCGGGTATAGTCGAAATCATGGCCCTTTGGCTTGCGTGAGATGGCGTCGCGGATCGCGGCTTCCAGCGGGGCGGGGTCATCCGGGTGCAGGCGCAAGGGCGCACGCAGGTCGGCCATATCTTCCTGGCCGAGGCACATATACAGTTCGCCCGTGCAGGTCAGACGCACCCGGTTGCAGCTTTCGCAGAAATTATGCGTCAGCGGCGTGATGAAGCCGATCTTCTGCCCGGTTTCAGCCAGGCGCACATAGCGGGCCGGGCCGCCGCTGCGTTCCAACAGGTCCGTCAGGGTGAAGCGGTCGGCCAGCCGGGCCCGCAGATCGCGCAGGCTCCAGTATTGATCAAGGCGGTTTTCCTCGCCCATCTCGCCCATCGGCATGACCTCGATAAAGGTCAGGTCGAGATCTTCGCGCGCACACCAGTCCAGCAGGGGAAACAGCTCATCCTCGTTGAAGCCCTTCAGCGCGACGGTATTGATCTTGACCCGCATCCCCGCCGCTTTGGCCGCAAGAATGCCGTCAAGCACCTGGTTCAGCCGCCCCCAGCGGGTGATCGTGGCGAATTTCGCCGGGTCCAGCGTATCAAGCGAGACATTGATCCGCCGCACACCCAGATCCGCCAGCGGTGCTGCGAAACGCGACAGCTGGCTGCCATTGGTGGTCAGCGTCAGCTCCTGCAGCGCACCCGATTGCAGATGCCGTGCCATCGCCTCGAAAAATGTCATGATGCCGCGCCGGACCAGCGGCTCGCCGCCGGTGATGCGCAGCTTTTCCACCCCCATGCCGATAAAGGCCGAGCACATCCGGTCCAGCTCTTCCAGGCTCAGCAATTCGGCCTTCGGCAGGAAGGTCATATGCTCGGCCATGCAATAGGTGCAGCGAAAGTCACAGCGATCCGTCACCGAGACCCGCAGATAGCGGATCGCGCGTGCAAAAGGATCAATAAGCGGGGCCATGTCTTTCATCAGCCTAAATTAAGGGGGCGGGGCCTCTGCTACAAGGTGCAATCAGGGCGTGATCACGCGAAGGCGGGCAGCCCGGCTGCGCCAATGGTCGCCTATTATGGCCGAAGGGCCAGCAGGCAGTTGCGGGGGCGCGGTCTTGCTCTTATTCTGGGGGCATGATGATGCGCATATTCGCCCTTGCTTCGCTGTCCCTCGCTTTGGCGGGATGTTCTGTATTTGATGGTCTGGGCAAGGGCAGGGCTGCGCCCGGGCCCTCGGGTGGCTCTGATCTGGCGACTGAATTTGCGCCTGCGGTCTCGACAACCGCTCTGGGCGCTGCGGGCCACAGTGCTGCCGCGCTGGACAAAACCAGCGAGGCAGAGAAAGCCGCCGCCCTGGCGCAACCGACCGCCGCGGGCGAGCGTGAACTGGGCAAGGCCGTGGTCGCGCTTGGGCCGCCGGCCGAGACCGGGCTTTGGGTGCAAAGCGTGCTGGTCAGCAGCAAAGGCCAGGGCCGGGTGGTTGCGCCCAATGGCCAGTCGTTGGCGGTAGAGCTGCGTCCGGGCAGTGGCGGGGCGCTGATGTCGCTTTCGGCCTATCAGGCGCTTGGCCTGTCGCTGACCTCGCTGCCCGAGCTGACGATTTTCGGCGGCTGATCTTATTCCTCTGTAATCGCAATGTGGAACCCGCCGCCCCAAAGGCCGCGGGTTCTTTTGCTTTGGCCCTCTGTCTGTCGGCCTGAGAAAAATCTGCGGCTGAAAATAATTTGATCAAATTTATTGAAGGCGAACCGGATTGCCCCTAATCTGGCGGGGAAGGGCGCTTTGCGCCTGATGATTCTTCCTGCCGGAAAGGGTGGTCACCATGAATATGATCAACAACAACACGCCGACGGCCGAGCTGCAAAAGCTGGACGCCGCGCATCACTTTCACCCTTTCACCGATAAGGCGGCGCTGGCCAAAAAGGGCGCACGGGTCATCCTGCGCGGTGAGGGCTGCTGGCTGACCGACAGCGAAGGGCACCGTATCCTTGACGGGATGGCCGGGCTTTGGTGCGTCAATATCGGTTACGGGCGCAAAGAACTGGGCGAGGTTGCAGCCCGCCAGATGATGGAGCTGCCCTATTACAACACCTTCTTCCAGACCACCCATGTGCCCGCCATCGCGCTGGCCGCGAAACTGGCGGAACTGGCGCCGGGCGATCTGAACCATGTGTTCTTTGCCGGCTCGGGCTCTGAGGCCAATGACACCAATATCCGCCTTGTGCGCCGCTATTGGCAGGTCAAGGGCCAGCCCGAAAAGCGCACGATCATTGCCCGCTGGAATGGCTATCACGGCTCGACGCTGGGTGGCGGTTCGCTTGGCGGTATGAAGCCGATCCATGCCCATGGCGGCAAGATCGACGGGGTCGAACATATCAACCAGCCCTATTGGTGGGGTGAGGGCGGCGATATGGATGAGGACGCCTTCGGCCTCGCCCGCGCCCGCGAACTGGAAGATAAGATCCTTGAACTTGGCGCCGACAAGGTTGCGGCCTTTATCGGTGAGGCGGTGCAGGGCGCGGGCGGCGTGGTGATCCCGCCGAAAACCTATTGGCCCGAAATCCAGCGCATTTGTAAAAAATACGGCATTCTGCTGATCGCCGATGAGGTCATCACCGGCTTTGGCCGCACCGGCAACTGGTTTGGCTGCCAGACCTTCGACATCAAGCCTGACATCATGACCATCGCCAAGGGGCTGTCGTCGGGCTATGCGCCGATTGGCGGCTCGATCATCTCGGATGATGTGGCCGAGGTCGTGGGGTCGGGCGGCGATTTCAACCATGGCTATACCTATTCGGGCCATCCGGTTGCGGCGGCTGTGGCGCTGGAAAACCTGCGCATCATGCAAGACGAGAATATCGTCGATCATGTGAAAAACGTCGCCAACCCCTATCTGGCCGAGCGTTGGGCAAAGCTGGCCGATCACCCGCTGGTCGGCGAGGCCAAGCTGGTGGGCCTGATGGGATCCATCGCGCTGACGCCGAACAAGGCGACCCGGGCACGCTTTGCCGCCGAAGAGGGCACGGTCGGGCTGCGCACCCGCGAGCGTTGCTTCGCCAATGACCTGGTGATGCGCCATGTGGGCGACCGCATGATCATCTCGCCGCCGCTGGTGATCACCCCCGCTGAGATCGACGTGTTGATCGAACGCGCGACGAAATCGCTGGATGAAAGCTATGCAGGCCTGAAAAAAGACGGGCTGCTGGTCGCCAAGGAGGCCTGATCTTTTTCAGGGGGCACCTTCCCCTGTAAGAGCACATGGCTGAGAAAGGAATGCGGGCGGGCCTGAAAGGGTCCGCCCGCAGTCTTTCACAGGCCAGAAGGGCGCATCATGTCAGAGAGCCGGCGCTTTCTGTGCGGCCTGCGCCTTTGGGGCCCATCCGTTATGACAGCAGCAGCAGCTTTGCCTGATCTGCTTTCAGGCAAAGCCGGGCGGCCCCCGTCTGGCGTGAGGATGCCTCTTTGTCATTGCCGTCAGCGATGTTCTCAGCGGGCGCAGGAAGCGGGCTTTCGCAGGCGGCACCTTCGGCGAAAATGATCTCATGCTGGTCAAAGACCAATTGGTAAAAGGTCACGCTGCGGCCATGTCGCTGGCGGGCAAGGCCTGCGCCAACCAGATGCTGCGCGGCGACCAGAACCTCGGATTCACCAAACAGCGCCGCCGCCCTGCTGCCAGAGAACAGCACACGCTGCTGCGGTGACAGGACCAGATCACGCTGATTGCCGCAGGTCTTTGCCGCGATGACCACCGGGGCCGCATCGGCGCGCGCCGAAACCGTGGTGGCCAGCACCTGGCGCAGCGGCTGCAGCCCGTGATCCAGCGTCTGGATCAGCTGGCCCGGCACCAGCGCCTCGACCCGCACCTCGCCATCTGGGGTGGCGATATGGGTGCCGCTGGCATAGCAGCATGGCCGGGGATCGCGGATCGGGTCACAGTCGGCGCTGACCGCATTGGTGAAGATCTGCGCCTGTCCTGCGGCCAGCGCGGCGGCAGCGGCACCTGTCAGGATCACCGCCTCCGGGGCATTGGGACGCCCGCCATAGGGTTGCTCGCCAAGCGAAAGGCTGATCATCCGCAGCGGATTTCCCGGGGTGTAAAGGGTATAGCCGGGGGTGATTTGCGTGCCTGCAGGCCAGGTTACCCCGTTCAGGGTTATAGCATTTTCGCTGAACTGGGCAGAGGTATCGCTGCGATATGCTGCGCCCGGTTGCGGCATCTGTATGTCACGCTCACTGACGGTGAGGCGAACCGGCACGGCCTGCGGTTTCAGCGTCAGGGTGAATGGCAAGAGGCCCGGGAACCGCCCGCCCGTTGTTTCAGCCGGAAGCGGCTGCACAAAGTCTGCCTTGCCGTAAACATAAATCGTGTAACTGCTCATACTTACCTGGCTTACCTGGCGGGTTTAACGGCGGCTCAATAAGGCTGGGTTAAGGCCCCGGGTGATTCCTGGCAATTGGGCCTGCCAGCGGCGTGGTTCTCCAGGGGGAGATTTCTCCAAAGATTGTGGTGGATTTAGGAGAAACCTGGGACAATCGCGTGGTCATGCATCAGACTGTCCGGCAGGACAGGCGGAAATCGGAACATCGCGGCGGATCTGCCGGGCCAGGCCATAGCGTGCGGCTTGAGTTTGGGCGCTGGCTTTTCTACAAATAAGAAAATGCAAACGGGGCGCTGATGCCCGGGGAAAACCGATGCGAATTCATAATGATCTGGCGGGCATCATCGGCAATACGCCGCTTCTGAAACTGAAGAAGGCCTCAGAGCTGACCGGCTGCACGATCCTTGGCAAATGCGAGTTCATGAATCCGGGCCAGTCGGTCAAGGATCGGGCCGCGCTTTACATCATCCGTGATGCGGTGGCCAAGGGGCTGCTGCAGCCCGGCGGCACCATCGTTGAGGGCACGGCCGGCAATACCGGGATCGGGCTGGCGCTGGTCGGCAACTCGCTGGGTTTTCGCACCGTGATCGTCATCCCGGAAACGCAAAGCCAGGAGAAAAAGGACATGATCCGCCTGGCTGGCGCCGAGCTGGTTCAGGTTGCCGCCGCCCCCTATAAGAACCCCAACAACTATGTGCGCTATTCCGGCCGTCTGGCCGAAGAGCTGGCCCGCACCGAGGCCAATGGCGCGATCTGGGCCAATCAGTTCGACAATACCGCCAACCGCCAGGCCCATATCGAGACCACCGGCCCCGAGATCTGGGAGCAGACCGGCGGCAAGGTGGATGGTTTCGTGGCGGCCGTCGGCTCTGGCGGCACCCTTGCGGGCGTCGCAATGGCGCTGCAGCCCAAAGGCGTGAAGATCGGTCTGGCCGATCCCGAGGGTGCGGCGCTTTACAGCTATTACAGCAATGGCACATTTGAGAGCCCCGGCAACTCGATCACCGAAGGCATTGGTCAGGGCCGCATCACCGCCAACCTGGAGGGCTTCCGCCCCGATATGGCCTGGCGCATCTCTGACGCCGAGGCGCTGCCGCTGGCCTTTGACCTGTTGACCGAAGAGGGGCTTTGCGTTGGCGGATCCTCGGCGATCAATATCGCAGGCGCGATCCGCATGGCAAAAGAGATGGGCCCGGGCCATACGATCGTCACGGTGCTGTGCGATTATGGCAACCGCTATCAGTCCAAGATGTTCAACCCTGTGTTCCTGAAGGAAAAAGGGCTGCCGGTGCCAGAGTGGCTGGCGCGGGGCAATCGCCCGCTGCCGACGGTTTATCAGGATCTCTGAGGCAGGGCGCGGATGCAGCAAGTGGTTCATGGTGTCAGGCGGCTTTACGGATGGGCTGCCCTTGTTTTGCTGTTTGCGCTGCCGCTGTCTGCGCTGAATGTCATGCTGCCCGGGGCCGCCTGGGCTGAGGGGCAGGCAGAGGTCGCGCCCCTCGACTATGCCGCCTGGGACAAAGTTGCCAGCGGCGCCGAGACCGATCTGGGCGATACGGCGGTTTCCGATCAGCGTCTCGATCAGCTGCGCAGTGCGCTGGCAGAATGGCGGGCAAGTTTCACCACCGCCCAGAACCAGAATGCCAGCCGGATCGCCACTTTGCGCGACCAGATCGCAGCGCTTGGCCCGGCGCCCGAGGGGGATGCCACCGAGGCGGCTGACATCGCCACCAAACGCAAAGAGCTGAATGGCCAGCTGACGCTTGCACAGGCACCGGCCATTGCCGCCGAAGAGGCCTATCGCCGCGCCGATGGCCTGATCCGCGAAATCGACGCCGTTGCACGCGAGCGTCAGACCGACCAGCTTTTGCAACTCTGGCCCTCGCCGGTTAATCCGGCCAACTGGCCCGAGGCCGCAACCGGCGTCTCTGACACCGTCGTCCGGATCTGGGGCGAGGTCTCCAGCGGCTGGAGCAATGACCGTGCCCGCACCCATTTCTTCGACTCGCTGCCGCTGATCCTGCTTCTGCTGGCGGTTTTCATCGCCACGACCGTCTTTGCCCGCCCCTGGATCGAGGCCTTCGCTGAACGCCTGCGCATCGGAAAAACTGAGGCCAGACGCCGCATTTTCGGTCTGATCGCCTCGCTTGGCCAGGTTGTCGTGCCCTCGATCGGCATCATCGCCCTGTCGGTAGCCCTGGACAGAACGGGCTTTCTGGGAACCATCACCGGGGGCGTCGCCTCGGCATTGCCCTGGCTTGGGGGGCTGTTGTTCATCGCTTTCTGGCTGGGGGCGCGCAGCTTTCCGCGCAACAGGCCCGATGATGATCTGCTGGCGCTGACCCCAGGCCAGCGCGCCGAGGCGCGGGTGCTTTCTGCCCTTATGGGCGTTGTGCTGCTGATCAATGCGCTGCGTATGCTGACGATGGCGGGGCAGAATTACGCGGATGCGGTGACCTCGGTTGTAAGCTTTCCGATTGTTCTGGCGGCCAGCGTGCTTTTGTATCGCATGGGCCGGATCATGCGCCTTAGCAGCGAGATCGGCGGCAAAAGCATCAGCTATGGCGCGAAACTGCTGGGCTTTCTGGGCTATGCGCTGAAGGGGGTGGGCCTCGCCGCGCCTGTGCTGGCGGTCTTTGGCTATGTTTCCGCAGGGTCGGCGCTGGCCTTCTCGTCTATCCTGTCGCTGGGCCTTCTGGGCTTCCTGATCATTTTGCAGCGCTTCCTCTCGGATCTCTGGGCCGTGATCTACCCGGCCGCAGATGCCGAGGCCGAGAATGAGCGCCTGGTTCCGGTGCTGCTTGGCTTTGGGCTGGCGCTTTTGTCGCTGCCGCTGTTTGCGCTGATCTGGGGCAGCCGTCTCGCGGATCTCAGCGAGCTCTGGACCAGGTTCCGAGAGGGCTTTCAACTGGGGGCAACCCGCGTATCGCCCACCGATTTCCTGCTTTTCGCCGTCATCTTCGTGCTGGGCTATCTGGTCACGCGGGTCTTTCAGGGGGCGTTGCGCAACTCTATCCTGCCGCGCACCAGAATGGATCGCGGCGGCCAGAATGCGCTGGTCTCGGGCACCGGCTATATCGGCATTTTCCTTTCGGCGCTGGTGGCGATCAATGCGACCGGGATCGATCTGTCTGGCCTTGCCATCGTCGCCTCGGCACTGACCGTCGGTATCGGTTTCGGTCTGCAAAATATCGTGCAGAACTTCGTCTCGGGCATTATCCTGATGATCGAGCGTCCGGTCTCTGAGGGGGACTGGATCGAGGTCGGCACCACCCAGGGCGTGGTCAAGACAATCTCGGTGCGCTCGACCCGGATCCAGACATTTGACCGCAATGTTGTGGTGGTGCCAAATGCCGATCTTGTCAGCCAGCGTGTCACCAACTGGACCCGCTTTGGCCTTGCCGGGCGGCTGATTGTGCCGGTCTCCGTCGCCTGGGGCGAGGACAATCGGCGCGTCGAAAAAATCCTGCGTGAGATCGCCGAGGCGCAGCCGATGGTCATCCTGAACCCGCCGCCGACCGTGGTGCTGCAGGGCTTTGCCGGTGGGGTTCTGAATTTTGAAATCCGGGTGATCCTGCGCGATGTGAATGCGTCAGGTGCGGTGCGAAGCGATATCAACCATATGATTGCAGAGCGTTTTATCGCCGAGCAAGTGGCAATGCCGCAGACCAGCGCGGTGATAACCCTTGGCAATGCGGGCGAGTTGGGCGAGGCATTGCGCCCGGTTGCAACCGCTGCCCCGGATGAGAGCCAGGGGCAGGCGGTGGGCCCGGGCCAGCCCCGATGACAACGCTGTTGTTCCGCCGGGATCCCTATCTGCAGGAGGCACCGGCCGTTGTGTTGCAGCACTCGCCTGAGGGGGGTATCGTTCTTGATCAGAGCCTCTTTTTCCCCACAGGCGGCGGGCAACCTGGCGATTCCGGCTGGTTGATCTGGGAGGGGGGGCGCGTTGTGATCGCCACCACGACCCGCAATGCCGATGGTGTGATCGTGTTGGTGCCGGGCTCTGCATCGGCTTTGCCCCCTTCGGGCGCGGCGGTCGTTCAACGGCTGGATTGGGAGCGGCGCTACCGTCATATGCGGATGCACACGGCCTTGCACCTCTTGTCGGCGGCGGTCTCCCGGCCCGTAACGGGCGGGCAGATTGGGGCGGCCAAAAGCAGGCTTGATTTTGACATTCCCGACCCGGTCCCTGAACGCGGAAATCTGGAAGAGCGGCTCAATCTGCTGATTGGCAGCGATCTTCGGGTCACCGAAAGCATGATCGCGGAAGAAGATCTTGCCGCACAGCCGCAGCTTGTGCGGCAAATATCGGCACCTCTGCCACAGGGGCACGGACGTCTGCGCCTTGTTGGGATTGGCGAAGGGGCGGGGCAGATTGATCTGCAGGCCTGCAGCGGGACGCATGTCGCGCGCATCGGCGAGATTGGTCGGATCCAGGTCGCCGAGATCGCCCGAAAAGGGCGCAACAGCCACCGTATTTCCATAACGCTGGACAGTTAGGTTTCCTGCACGGCCGTCTGCCTGCCGGTCTCATGGTTCGTGATACCGATGCTGGGGCAGGCGGCATGTCTCTGCCGTATTGGAGCGTATAGGGCGTTATGTCTGGCGCATTTCAGCCACGGATGATCGTTTGCGACTATGGGCAAGAAGCATCTCTGAAATTTTTCCCAGCGGCAGGCTTTCGACCGCCGCGCCCAGTTCCGCCGCCGCACGCGGCATTCCGTATACTGTAGAACTGGCCTCATCCTGAGCAAAGGTCATTGCACCGGCACGGCGCAACTCCAGCAAACCAGCCGCGCCATCCCGCCCCATGCCGGTCAGCAAAACGGCGGTGACTGCTGGCGCGAAAGAAACCGCTGAACGAAACAGCATGTCGACAGAAGGGGTATGGCCTGAAACAGGCGGCCCAAAACTGAGATCGCAAAGGACCGGCTTTCCCGGCGTAAGCGTCAGATGACCCGGGCAACCGGCGCCAACGACAACAGTTCCCGGAAGCATCTTCACCCCGCTTGCCGCAGGCTGCACCTTTGCCGCGCAGCAGCGCGCGAACAGGCGGACCAGACTGTCGGAAAAGCCAGCCCCCGTATGCTGGACGATTGCACAGGGCGGACAATCGGCAGGAAAAGTTGAAAGAATCGTTAATAGCGCATCGATTCCACCAGTCGATGCGCCCATCAGGATCAGTTTTTCCGGGGCAAATCCTCCGGTCTGGGTTGGCCGGGGCATTGATGGATATCGGCGTAACTCAGTGGGCGTTGCAACAGGTTTTGGTTTGGCTGCGGTTTGTAACCAGCGTTGCAATTCATCCGGGCCATCCGCCCGCCTTGCCGCAGAAGCGAGGTCCATCACGACCTCACCTGGAAGGCTTTCCGGGATTTCAAGCCAGGCCGTCTGTGACACGCGAAACAGGGACAGGAGGCCTTCAAACTCTGGCATCCGTGCAAGTTCTTTGCCGTTCAACGCCACGGCAGGCTCGGCGCGCTCACTGAGAATATAGGCAGTTGAAAGGTCTGATGCCACCCCGCTGATGTCGTAGTTTTTCAACGAGGAAATTCGACGGCTAAGGCGAGCCGCTGTTATTGCCCGTGCCGTCACGATGATAACCTTACTGGTGTTCATCCGTTCCCCGCATGACTGCATCGAAAGACGTAATGCGGCTGAAGCCGAGCATGAATGGCCGAAACGGACGCTCCAGGGCATTGTGGATGATCATCTTTTATGTCTGCCCCTTTCTTTGCTGCGCTGGATTGGCCAGGACGTTCAAAACAAAATATCCCGGATTGCGCCCTTCTGGATTTCCGGCTCGTTTATGCCAAAGAGGGCTCGAATCTCTGCCAATTTTGCGCTTCTTCCCAGGATTGTTGCCTCAATGGGAGAGGCGTGATCGATTAAGGAATCGGCAAGCTGCCGCGCCAGAGATTGCAAGTCCTGAAGGCGTTGCAGAACACGGCCAATTTCCTGCAATCCAAGCTGTGTCTTCGTATTGTCCCTAATCGGCATCGTTATTAGGCTTTGAGGTTCGTTTTCAATTGAAGATACTATTTCCGCCATAAGTGTGTGTTCGATCACAGAAAGAATGGAATGAGTTTCACCAATTCCTTTTTCCAGCGCATTCAGTATTATTGACAAGCTCAATTTGTCTTTAAAACCATAGAGGCTATTGTCTGAATCTTTCGATTTTCCTGTCATAGCGGGCCGACGACGCGTTCGATCGCTGTTTTTACGGTTGCTGGCGTAAATGGTTTGCGGATCAGGTTATTCAGGCCTAGCTCCTGGCCTCGTTTCAGAACCTCTGGCGAGGGTGTTCCAGTTATCAGGATAAAACCAATTTTCTGCGTGGCTGTATTTCTACGTAAAGCAGCCAGAAGATCCAGGCCTGAAAGCCCTGGCATATTCATGTCGGAGATCACCAGGTGAACCGGGCTGCTGGCGAGCTTTTCAAGGACAACACCGCTGTCTGACTCAGTGACAAAATGCTTTATCCCGATTTCTTCGAGTGATTGGGCGATCAGTGCACGGCTGACCGACATGTCATCGACCACCATCACACGCAGGTTGTCTTTTAGACTCATATTGGTAACCCTTTTAGTTGGCGATCCGCCGGTATGAGGTTATTCCGGCGCTGACCAGATCTTTGACGGCCGGACCTGAAACGCGCTCGGAGTGTCCGATAAAAAGCATCCCGCCAGGACGCAGAAGTTGAGAGAACCTGCTCCAGAGGCGGGCCTGTGTGGGTTTGTCGAAGTAAATCGCCACATTGCGACAAAAAATTGCGTCAAATGGCCCCTTCATAGGCCAGTGACCAACAAGATTTAGTTCAGCAAAGCGGATCATTTCGGTAACTTTTTGATCGATGTTGAATTTATTATCTGCATCCTGTCTCACAAAATTTGACAGAAGATGTTTCGGGATGGATCGGCGTTCGTCATCCGGATACTTTGCTGTTCGTGCCTTGATGATAATTGAGGAATCAATATCTGTTGCGAGAATGCGAATGTTCAGCCGGGATGCTTCCGGCAATAATTCCAGGATTTTCATCGCGATCGAGCAGGGCTCCTGGCCTGCCGAGCAGCCTGCCGACCAAATTCGCAGCCGTTGCCCCGATCTGAGACGCGCGAGATTCGGCTTCAGAAGCATTTCGGCAAGCAGATCGAAGTGATGCGATTCCCGAAAAAAACTGGTCACATTGGTGGTCAGCGCACTGATCAATGCCTCACGTTCCGGCGTATTCGGATCAGCCTCTATTCGTGACAGGAAGCTAGCTATATCCGGGCACCCGGTTTCCTGCAGCAGACGCAACAGACGGGTATGCACCACCTGCTTTTTATTATCCTGCAGAAAGAGCCCAAACTCGCGATGGGCGATCTCTGCCAATCTGCGGAAGTCGACATCACTGAATGGTGGCGCATGGGGCAGACTGTCAGCTTTGGCAGAGCGGGGGCGCACAGTCAGGGTCATGCTGCCTGCTTTGCCTTGCATTGGATTACGGCCTCCAGGTCGATAACCCGCGTCATGCCCTCTTCCATCTGGATGATCCCTGTGATTGACGCGCGTGTGTTTTCAGAGCGAATGTCCGGCGTTTCCTGGATCTGTGATTTCGCCACCGACAAAATTTCCGAAACAGCCTCGACCAAAAGTCCAACGGTCTGGCTGCCGATGGTCGCAACTACGACGACATTGCGTGGATTGTCGGTTGTTGGCCCCGGCCCGAAGCGGGCCGAAAGGTCGTAAATCGGAATGACAGAACCGCGCAGGTTCATCACGCCGAGGACTTCTTTTGGGGCATGTGGCAGCGGGGTTACCGTGCTCCATCTGCGGATTTCACGGACATGGGAAATATCCAGTGAAAAGCTCTGTGCACCGGCAAAAAATGTCACAAACTCTGCATCTTGTCTGGCTGCGGCGTCAGTGGATGGCATGGGGCGCTCCGGGGTTGGGGGGCGAGGTCATAATTTTCTGAACCTGCATGGACTGCGCGGCTTGCGCTGATGCGGGTGAACTGTTTTGCGCAATGGCAGCTGTTCGAACGCCGTTGAAACCGTAAAGGCTGGAGGTCAGCGCCTCGGTGTCCAGGATCAGGGCGATCTGCCCATCGCCCAGCACAGTTG
Organism: Pseudogemmobacter hezensis; assembly: GCF_013155295.1. GTDB lineage: Bacteria > Pseudomonadota > Alphaproteobacteria > Rhodobacterales > Rhodobacteraceae > Pseudogemmobacter > Pseudogemmobacter hezensis. The sequence goes on from NZ_JABJXT010000011.1 coordinate 68,362, forward strand.
CCGCAGAGACGCCGGGAATTGCACCATAGTTGGAATCCAGCCCTTTGATCACCACTTGCCGCTGGTCGAGCACTGCATCAACGATCAGGGCGCAATGGGTCTGCGCATCGGTTTCAACCAGCAAAGCCAAAGGAGAGTGTGCGGGGTCGCGGCTGCCAAAGCCAAGGCATTGCGCAACGTCGATCATTGGCAGAAAGCGTCCTCTGATCGCCAGAAGCCGGTCATTCGTGCCGATTAGGTGCAGGTCAGAGGGGGCTGGCCTGATTGTCTCAATGACGGATGAAATGGGGATCACCATGGTCTGGCCTGCTACAGAGATGACCATGCCGTCCATCACGGCGAGGGTGAGGGGGCAGGGAGATGGTGAACTCTGACCCCTGGCCCAGGGTAGAACTGATCGCGATGCGTCCACCAAGCGCTGTTACCGCATTCTTGACCACGTCGAGGCCGACGCCGCGACCGGAGAGGTTCGATACTTTATCGGCGGTAGAAAAACCAGGCAGAAACAGTAAGTTATCTATTTCGGCATCGCTTAGCTCTGCCCCTTCGGTGACGAGGCCACGGGATATCGCCTTTGCAAGCACCTTGTCCCTGTCGAGGCCGCCGCCATCATCGCTGATGGTGATGATCACGCTGCCAGAGCGATGAGCGGCTGACAGGCGGATTGTGCCCTCGGGGTCTTTTCCCGCAAGTGCACGGGCTGCGCTGTTTTCCAGGCCATGGTCGACTGCATTGCGGATCATATGGGTTAACGGGTCGGCGAGCCGCTCGACCACTGTTTTGTCAACTTCGGTTGTGTCACCGACTGTGACCAGTCTTGCGGGTTTTCCGGTGGCCTCAGATGCCTCACGAACGATGCGGGACATGCGCTGAAAGAGCGGCTTCACCGGCTGCGCACGGATCGCCATCACCGCCTCCTGGAGGTCGCGCGCCAGCAGGCGGTAGTCCTCGGTATGGCTGATAATCTCTGTTTCGGCGGGCAGCGACAGGTCGGTCACGCTTTGCTCGATCATCGCCTGGTTGATGATAAGTTCGCCCACGGCGTTGATCAGACGATCGACCCGTTCCAGATCCACCCGCAGCGTGGGTTTTGGGCCGCGGTTATCGCTTTCATCTTCGGCTTTTGACGGGCGTTTGCGTGGCGCAAGAGGCTGTGGCGTATCGGCGGTCTGGCTGTCTGAGACACCGACACCGGCCGTGGCAGCCCCGAGCTCCGCCATGACTGCTGCGGCACTTGTTTCAAGCCCTTCGGAGTGGATCGGCATTTGGGGGGGCGGGGGCGCCGCATCAGGGTTGCTGAGCACTGATGGGCCGGCTTCGATTACTCTGGGCGAGTTTTGGGGCGCGATTTCCAGGTTGCAGAGGCCACGAACAAATTCAAAATGCGCGTCGATTTCAGCATGGCTGACAGATGACGGAAGGTGAACTTCCCAGCCTAGCCAGGGCGATTCGGGCGAATAGCTGTCGGGTTTGGGGCAACGGCTGAGATCTGGCGTAATCCGGGATGCGCCAAGCGCTTCAAGGCCGCAAAGCAAAGGGAATGGATCATGGCCGTTGGTATATAGCGAGGCCCAGGGACGAAAATGGATGATCCAGCCCTGTGCAGGGGCCTCATCTTCGGTGGTGGCAGGCACGGATCCTGGCGTGGCAGGGCTGAGGCCGTCAGCCGATGCCTCGCCCGGCGATGCTGTTTCTTCAAACCCTGTGCCGAACTCTGTTGTCCTATCCGGATCAGCCCCATCAGAGATATGCGGTGTGGATGAGGGCGGCCCGGCCCCTGGCGCACCTGGGTCGGTAAACTCTGCCGAAAGGCCGAAGTCCAGGGTGATGGCGCTGAAACCGAAATCGGCGTCTTCGGCGGGGTCCTCAAAACCGGCATCCCCGAGGCAGGCGTCGAGATTGGCCAGAAAACCTGCGGTGATGTCGTCGTCTATGCTGCGCTCTTCATGGGCAGCCTCGACCAGATCGGCCAGGTGATCGGCCGAGCGCAAAAGGACGTGCATCGCCTCATCGGTCAGCTCCATCCGGTCAGAGCGGATCTCATCAAGCACTGTTTCAAACCGATGGGCAAAGGCCACGAGATCATCCAGCGCGAAGGCCCCGGCACCACCTTTGATGGAATGCACCGCCCGGAACACCGCATTCAGGCATTCACTGTCTGCCTCGCCGCTTTCCATACGGGCAAGGCCCTCGGCCAGGGCCTCAAGCAGATCCTCACATTCCTCGAAAAACGTGTCGCGGATGGACTGCATGCTCATGGATGTGCCTTTCCTGAACCGGAATAGCCGGTGACCCGGCGCAGGACTGCGATCAGCTGCAAATCCTCAAAGGGTTTGACCAGCCAGCCTGTCGCGCCTGCGGCCCTTGCCCGTGCCTTCAGGGCATCGCCACTTTCGGTGCTGAGCACCAGGATCGGCACCCGCGAATTATGGGTGCCTGAGCGAATCGCTTCGATCACGCCAAAACCATCGAGGCGGGGCATGTTGATATCGGTGATGACCACATCGGGATCGACCTCGGCGAACATGCTGACGCCATCAGCCCCGTCATTGGCGGTGGCGCAGTCAAAGCCCGCATTTTCCATCGCCTGACGCAAAAGCGTGCGGATGGTCAGGGAATCATCAATGGCCAGGACGCGCAGGCTCATGTGGAGCGCCCCTCTGACATGGGGGCCGGGGAAGCGGACGGCTCTGGCGCTATGGGCAATGCGTTGATCAGGCCCAGCAGTGTCAGTTGCGCACGGTGCAGCGTCGAGACGCCTGAGATCGCAAAGGGGATGCCGCGTTCGCGCCGATCTGCGGCCTCGGTCAGCAACAGTTCGGCCAAAAGCCCGCTGAACTGACGCAGCCCTGCGGCATTGACCCTAAGCGCGGTGTCACGGTTGTTGTGGAAAAAGGCCGCGAGCGAGGGATCCGCCAGCGGATCGGCCCGCGATGGCAGATCCAGCACCACAGTCTGCGCGGGCATTGCGGTCCCGCAGGCCGCCGCGGCAGAAATCGCTGCCTGCTCTGGCAGAGCGGGCGGAATTTGCTGGTTCAGAGTGGGCATCGGCCACTTACCTCGGTTGAAACTTCCCATTCCCAACAGGGATAAGTCTGCGAAACTTAAGGAAAGGTTGTTTCCGCCCCGATTTGCCGGGAAATCGCGCATTCGCCCGGGGTTTATTCGCTAAAATCCTGATCTTTTTCGCGCGGCCTTTTAACTGGCCTTAATGTCGTTTCCGGTCTGGCCCTAAGGTTGTGCTGCATTTGGGCGATAATGACGCCAAAGGCGATCTCGCAGGGAAAGGCAGAGCCATGGAAGGCATTCAGGGCATGAATGATATGGGACGAGTGATCGAGGCCGATCGCGCCCATGTCTGGCACCATCTGGCGCAGCATAAGGCGTTTGAGACCTCGGACCCGCGCGTGATCGTCGAGGGCAAGGGCATCCGCGTCTGGGATGCCAGGGGCAAGGAATATATCGACGCGGTTTCGGGCGGCGTCTGGACGGTAAACGTCGGCTACGGCCGCGAAAGCATCGCCAATGCGGTGCGCGATCAGCTGGTGAAGATGAACTATTTCGCGGGTGCTGCGGGCTCGGTTCCGGGCGCCCTGTTTGCGGAAAAACTGGTCACCAAAATGCCGGGGCTGACCCGGGTTTACTATTCCAACTCGGGCTCTGAGGCCAATGAGAAGGTCTATAAGATGGTGCGCCAGATCGCGCATCGTGTGCATGGCGGCAAGAAGTGGAAGATCCTTTACCGCGACCGCGACTATCACGGCACCACCATCGGGGCGCTGGCCTCGGGCGGCCAGGACGAGCGTTCAAAGCAATATGGCCCCTTCCCGGAGGGCTTTGTGCGGGTGCCGCATTGCTTAGAATACCGCAAACAATGGGACGTGGAAAACTACGGCGAGCGTGCCGCTGACGCCATCGAAGAGGTGATCCTGCGCGAAGGTGCCGATACCATCGGCGCGCTGGTGCTGGAGCCGGTGACCGCAGGCGGCGGCGTGATCGTGCCCCCCAAAGGCTATTGGGAGCGCGTGCAGGAAATCTGCAGGAAATACGATATCCTGCTGCATATCGATGAGGTCGTCTGCGGCATGGGCCGGGCCGGGGCCTGGTTCGGCTATCAGCTTTACGGCATCAAGCCCGACTTCGTGACCATGGCGAAGGGCGTGGCCTCGGGCTATGCGGCGATCAGCTGCACCGTGACCACCGAGCGCGTTTTCGAGATGTTCAAGGATGATGCCTCGGACCCGCTCAGCTATTTCCGCGATATCTCGACTTTTGGCGGCTGTACCTCGGGTCCGGCGGCGGCGCTGGAGAATATGCGCATCATCGAGGATGAGAAGCTGATCGAGAACACCATCGCCATGGGGGATCGCTGCCTTGGCAACCTGCAGGCGCTGATGGAAAAGCATAAGGTGATCGGCGATGTGCGCGGCAAGGGCCTGTTCCTTGGCGCAGAGCTGGTGGCTGATCGCCAGACCAAAGAGCCGGTGGCTGAAAAGCTGGCGGCACAGGTGGTGGCGGAATGCGGGGCGCAAGGCGTGATCATCGGGGTGACGAACCGCTCGATCCCTGGGTTCAACAATACGCTGTGCCTTTCGCCCGCGCTGATCGCCACGCCCGAGAATATCGATGAGATCACCGGGGCAATCGACGTGGCACTGACCCGCGTCTTTGGCTGATCACACGTCCAGGGGCCAAGGCGGCGTCAGGGGTCAAAGCGGCCCCGAAAGCGGCCAGGCCTGATTGCAGGCTGTGGGAGAGATCCCGCAGCCCGTTCTTTTTCAGGGATCCTGCCTCCCGGCCGAGGCGAGGTCCCCAAATGCCGCAGGCAGCTGCAAAGCGCCGATGGGGGCAGGGCGCCCAAACCCCAGAGAGAGCACAAATTCATCGGGGATCCCGGCGCAGGTCAGGCCGGGCTGCGCGGCAAAACCGAACCGCCCATAATAGCCCGGATCGCCGACCAGCGCCGCCCCCTGCAGCCCCTGCGCCTGCAGCCGCGCCAAAGCCTCACGCATCAGGGCGGCCCCGATGCCAGCCCCCTGCGCCTCTGGTGCGACCGAGAGCGGAGCGATCAGCGCGAATGCCCCCTCAGTGCCGATCCGGCAAAGCGAGGCCGCCAGATGGCCGATCAACTCGCCCCCGCGCCCGGCCAGCAGGGACAGTATCAATGCGCCTGACACCTCCAGCGCTTTGAACAGTTCCGCTTCATTGCCGTCACGATGCGGGGCGGTCAGGAAGGCGCGGGTGATCAGCGCCATGATCGGGGCGCGGTCTTCGGGGCTGGCATCACGGATGCGCATGGGGATCCTTTCAGGCGGGTCGGGCGGGCCTTTCCGGCCGGGAATGGCGGCAGTCAGGGGTTCTGGACGCCGCCAGCGGCGCGGCATATCCTGGCCATCGAAGCAGGGAGATCAGGAATGCTCAAGGGAATTGACCATCGGCTGAATTCGGATGTGCTGGGCACGCTGCGCGCAATGGGGCATGGCGATATGCTGATCCTGTGCGACACCAATTTTCCCGCGCATTCGGTGGCCAAACACACCGTGCTGGGCCGCCCGCTGCTGATGGAGAATCTGACCTCGGCCGAGGCGGCGAATGCCATCCTCTCGGTGCTGCCGCTGGATGATTTCGTGCCCGATTTCGCGGGCCGGATGGAGGTGGTCGGTGATGCGGGCGCCTGGCCTGCGGTGCAGCTTGAGGTCCAGGCCGAGATCGACCAGGCCGAGGGCCGCGCCCGCCCGCTGCCGGGGATCGAGCGCTTTGCCTTTTACGATCTGGCAAAACAGGCCTATGCCGTCGTCCAGACCGGAGAGCGCCGCTTCTACGGCTGCTTCATGCTGCGCAAGGGCGTCATAGCGCCAGTCTGAGCGCCAGCCTGAACGCCAGTCTCAGCACCCGCCTGAACGCTGAATTTCTGTAGTTTAGCAATCCGCCCGCCCAATCCCCGGAGCCGTAAAATGACAGTCGCAAAGCCCATTATCGTTCTGGGCATCTTCAACGCCGATGCGGTTTACCGCGCCAGCCGCCAGCCCAAAATCGGCGAAACGATCATGGGCCAGGACTTCCGGCTGGAGCCGGGCGGCAAGGGCTCGAACCAGGCGGTGGCGGCGGCAAAGGCGGCGGGCCCCGGCAATGCGGTGCATATCATTACCCGGCTGGGGCGCGATGATTTCGCCAAAATGGCCCGCTCGGTCTGGCAGGATGCGGGCGTGATCCCCGAGGTGAAAGAGGATCCCGAAAGCCATACCGGGTCTGCCTTTATCTTTATCGAGGCGGCAACCGGGAACAATGCGATCATCGTTGCCGCCGGGGCAGGGGCCAGGATCTCGCCTGATGACCTGCAGGCCCGCGCCGATCTGATCCGGGGGGCGGGCGTTTTCATCACCCAGCTGGAACAACCGCTTGAGGCCGCCCGCACCGGCCTGCGCCTTGCGCGGCAGGCGGGGGTGACGACCATTCTGAACCCCGCACCTGCGGCGGAACTGGACGATGATCTGCTGGCGCTTTGCGATTTCATCACGCCAAACGAATCCGAGGCAGAGCTGCTGACCGATATCCCGGTCACCGATATCGACAGTGCCGCCCGGGCCGCTGATGCGCTTTTGTCGCGCGGGGTGGGGGCTGTGGTGGTGACGCTGGGCGCGAATGGCGTGCTTTACCGCGACCGGAGGACGCAGTTGCATATCCCGGTGATCAGCGCGGGCCCGGTGGTCGAGACGACAGGCGCGGGCGATGCCTTCAACGGTGGCTTTGCGGTGGCCCTGTCAGAGGGGATGGAGATCGGTGCCGCACTTCGATTCGGCAATGCGACAGCCGGGCTGAGTGTGACACGCGCAGGCGCGGCGGCGGCGATGGCGGATCGGGCGCAGATCGACGCTGTTCTGCGCTGATCTTGCAAAGAGGCAGCGGCACCAAGGCCCTGTGATCCTTTGCGAAGCTGCGATCTTTGGTGAAAATGCACAGGAAAAGGGGGCTATGCCCCCTTTTTTACTGCCCTGATCGCCCCGGACAGGGGCGCAGCCCTGTCTGTCCCCATCCGGCCGCCATCCGGCCCCCACCCGACCCCCATCCGACTTCGGGCCAAGTTTTTGGAAAACTGTCACACTGGGGTTACAAAACCGAAGCATGACCACCGCAGAAGGAAGGTGCCCGCTTACGGGCTTCCTGTAACCCGAACGGACGTGGTCATGACGGTCCTGCCTCTTTTGATGATACTCGCGGTGCTTGCCGCCGCAGGTTTCGTCCTCGGTCGCCAGCGTGCGCTGGCTTTGGCCGGGGGCGAGCCCCGCACACTCCATTCTTTGCCTGCCTATTATGGCTGGTACACGGCGATTATGGCATTCGTGCCTGCCTTTATAGCCCTGATTGTCTGGCTTTTGATCCAGCCATTCTATGTCGAGCGTGCGGCCCTGCCGCATCTGCCGACCTCGGTGCAGCAAGATGATACGGCGCGCCAGCTGGCGATGACGGATGTGCGGCGCATTGCCGCCGGTCTTGATGCCGCGGCCGCGCAGGGCAAGCTGACCGAAAGCCAGATTGCCGCGATGGATGCGCCGACGCCCGAGCTGGACGCGGCCCTTAAAGATGTGCGCGTGGCGCTTGTCTCCAGCGCCACAGCCGAGGGGCTGGCGGGCGCGAAAGCCTATCGCAGCAGCCTGGCCACCGTCTCGGTTGTCCGCACTGTGGTGATCGGGCTGATCGCTCTGGGCGGGCTTGCCTGGGCGCTGAAGGTCATCGCGCCGGATTTCTGGGCCCGCAACCGCGTTGAGAAAGTCGTGTTGCGGCTTTTGATGCTGGCCTCGCTGATCGCCATTCTGACCACCGTCGGCATCATCTGGTCGCTTTTGTCGGAAAGCTTCAACTTCTTCAGCCAATATCCGATCGGGGATTTCTTCTTCGGTCTGACCTGGAACCCGAAATTCGGCGGCGGCTCGGAACTCGGTTTCATCCCGCTGTTCTGGGGCACCATCTATATCACCATCATCGCGCTGCTGGTCGCGGTGCCGCTGGGCCTTTTCGCGGCGATTTACCTGGCGGAATATGCCAGCAAACGCACCCGCGCCTGGGTCAAGCCGATGATCGAGGTGATCGCGGGGATCCCGACCGTGGTCTACGGCCTTTTCGCCCTGATCACCGTCGGCCCCTTCCTGCGCGACTTCTTCGCGGCCCCGATGGGCTTTGGCAACTCGGCGGCCTCGGTGATGACCGCAGGCATCGTGATCGGGCTTCTGAACATCCCCTTCATCTCGTCGCTGTCCGACGACATCATCAACGCGGTGCCGCAATCCCTGCGTGACGGCGCCTTCGGCCTTGGCTCGACCAAATCCGAGACCATCCGCCAGGTGGTGCTGCCCGCAGCCCTGCCGGGGATCGCAGGCGCGATCCTGATGGGCGCATCGCGTGCCATCGGCGAGACGATGATCGTGGTGATGGGGGCAGGTGCCGCCGCCAAACTCAGCCTGAACCCCTTTGAGGCCATGACCACAATGACGGTGAAGATCGTCGGTCAGCTGACCGGGGACACCGATTTCAACAGCCCTGAAACCCTTGTGGCTTTCGCACTGGGCATGACGCTCTTCGTCATCACCCTTCTTCTGAACGTGATGGCCGTCTGGATTGTGCGGAAATACCGGGAGCAATACGAATGAGCGATATCTCCGCAAATACCCCGGGCGCAGGCCCGACTGCGGGTGGCCCGAATGCTGGTGGCCCGAATGCTGGCGGCAAACCAAAGGTTTCGATCCTTGGTCAGTCGGCCCGGATGAAAGCACGCAACCGCACCGAAAGCGTCTTTAAGGTGCTTGGCCTGACCGCGATCCTCTTCAGCCTGGCGATCCTTGCGCTGATGATCTTCACCATCTTCCGCGATGGCACCTCGGCCTTCTTCCAGACCCGTATGTCGGTTCCCGTCACACTCAGCGCCGAGGTGCTGGATCCGGCCGGAAACCGCAACCGCGATGAGATGACGAAACAGACCACCATGACCTATAACAAGGTCATCAATGAGGCCTTCCTGGCTGCGCTGGCGGCAAAAGGGATCAAGACCGACGATGTTCCTGCAAAGGAGCTGACCGATATGATCTCGAAAGGGGCGGCGGGCGAGCTGCGTGCCGATGTGCTGGCAGACCCCTCGCTGATCGGTCAGACGATTGACATCGCGCTGGTCGCAGGCGGGCGGATCGATGGCTATATGAAGGGCCGCGTGACCCGGGCCAGCGCCGAGCGTGACACCAATGTCACCATGGGCCAGCTGGATGTCGCAGACCGGATGAAAGAGGCGGGGATGCTGTCCACCTCCTGGAACTGGGACTTCCTGACCAATACCGACAGCTCTGACACCAGGCCTGAAACCGCAGGCGTCGGCGTGGCGATCCTTGGCTCGGCCTATATGATGTTTCTGGTGCTGATCATGTGTGTGCCGGTCGGTGTGGCGGCCTCGATCTATCTGGAGGAATTCGCGCCGAAAAACCGCTGGACCGACCTGATCGAAGTCAATATCGCCAATCTCGCGGCTGTGCCTTCGATCGTTTACGGGATCCTCGGCCTGGCGATCTTCATCAATGTGCTGGGCGGCCAGATGGGGGTTGAGGCGCTGAAGATGTCGGCATCGCTGGTGGGGGCGCTGGTTCTCAGCCTGCAGACCCTGCCGACGATCATCATCGCCACCCGCGCGGCGATCCGGGCTGTGCCCCCCTCGATCCGCGATGCGGCGCTTGGGATTGGCGCGTCAAAGATGCAGACCGTGTTCCACCATGTGCTGCCGCTGGCGATGCCGGGCATCCTGACCGGAACCATTCTGGGCCTTGCCTCGGCTTTGGGCGAAACCGCGCCGCTTTTGCTGATCGGGATGGTGGCTTTCGTGGCCAATTATCCGGCAGCGCCCTGGGATGGCGGTTTCTCTGATCCGGCGACCGCGCTGCCGGTGCAGGTTTACTCCTGGGCCTCGCGCTCTGACCCGGCCTTTATCGAACGGTCGAACGGTGCCATCATCGTCCTGCTGGTCTTCCTTCTCATCATGAATGTCACGGCCATCATCCTGCGCCGTCGGTTCGAGCGCCGCTGGTAAGGCGCGCAGAGGCAAAAGCGAGTTATGAATATGAACGATATGCGAATTGCTGATCGCACCGTTGATGCAAACGGTATCCGTATCAAAGCCAGCGGCGTCCAGGTCCATTATGGCGACAGCCATGCGATCAAGGATGTCTCGGTCGATATCCCCGACAAGGCGGTCACCGCCTTCATCGGGCCCTCGGGCTGCGGGAAATCGACCTTCCTGCGCACCCTGAACCGGATGAATGACACCATCCCGATCTGCCGCGTGCAGGGCAATATCCTGCTGGATGGCGAAAACATCTACGACAAGCGCGTCGATCCGGTGCAGCTGCGGGCCAAAGTGGGCATGGTGTTCCAAAAGCCGAACCCCTTCCCGAAGTCGATCTATGACAATGTGGCTTACGGCCCGCGCATCCACGGGCTGACCCGCAACAAGGCCGAACTTGACGGCATCGTGGAATCAAGCCTGCGCAAAGCCGCGCTCTGGAATGAGGTCAAGGACCGTCTGCACGCACCGGGCACCGGGCTGTCAGGCGGCCAGCAACAGCGTCTGTGCATCGCACGCGCTGTGGCGACCTCGCCCGAGGTGCTGTTGATGGACGAGCCCTGCTCGGCGCTGGACCCGATTGCGACGGCGCAGGTCGAGGAGCTGATCGACGAGCTGCGCTCGAATTTCTCGGTGGTGATCGTGACCCACTCGATGCAGCAGGCCGCCCGGGTCAGCCAGAAAACCGCCTTCTTCCACCTGGGCAATCTGGTGGAATTTGGCGAGACCTCGCAGATCTTTACCAACCCCAAAGATCCGCGCACCGAATCCTATATCACTGGCCGTATCGGCTGACGGGAGCGAGAAATATGCAAGATTCACATATTGTTTCCGGCTTTGACCGTGATCTGGAAGGCGTCCAGGCCCAGGTGATGAAGATGGGTGGTCTGGTCGAGAAGGCGCTTCTCGACGCGGCCGAGGCGCTGGAGCTGCGCGATGAGGCGCTGGCCAATAAGGTGCGCCAGGGCGACAAGGCGATTGATGGTCTGGAAGAGCTGATCCAGACCGAATGCGCCCGCATCATCGCCCAGCGGGCGCCTGCGGCATCCGACCTGCGCACCGTTCTGACGGTGATGCGTCTGGCCACCGCGCTGGAGCGTTCGGGCGATTACGCCAAGAACCTGGCGAAGCGCAGCCTTGTGCTGATGGGCGTGGCCCCGGTCGGCACCGCCACGGGCACCGTGCGCCGGATGGCAAAGCTGGTCGTGCAGCAGATGTCGGATGCGCTGGATGCCTATATCGCCCGCGATGTGGTGCGCGCCCGCGAGATCCGTGCCCGCGATCAGGAAATCGACCAGATGTATTCCGGTCTCTTCCGCCAGCTGCTGACCTATATGCTGGAAGATCCGCGCACCATCACCGCCTCGATGCACCTGCATTTCATTGCCAAGAACATCGAGCGCGTCGGCGATCATGCCACCGGGATTGCCGAACAGGTGATCTATCTGGTCGAGGGGGAACTGCCCTCGGATGATCGTCCGAAACATGATGCCGTGTCCGAATCCGTCTGAACCGATCCCGCTCTGAAGGAGTAAGCATATATGGCACAGGACGGCAGACCGACCGTGCTCCTGGTCGAGGACGAGCCCGCACAGCGCGAAGTTCTCGCCTATAATCTCGATGCCGAGGGGTTCCGGGTGGTTCCGGCCGACAATGGCGAGGATGCGCTGATCCTTGTCGAGGAAGAGGCCCCCGATATCATCATCCTTGACTGGATGATGCCGAAGCTGTCCGGCATCGAGGTCTGTCGCCGCCTGAAAATGCGGCCCGAGACGCGCGGCACGCCGATCATCATGCTGTCGGCGCGCGCCGAAGAGGTGGACCGGATCCGCGGGCTTGAGACCGGGGCGGATGACTATGTCATCAAACCCTATTCGGTGCTTGAGCTGATGGCCCGCACCCGCGCCCAGCTGCGCCGGGTGCGCCCGTCAACGGCGGGCGTGGTGCTGGAATATGGCGATATCCGCCTCGATCCGGAAACGCATCGGGTTTACCGATCCGACAAGGTGCTGAAACTGGGCCCGACCGAGTTCCGCCTGCTGACCACGCTGATGGAAAAGCCGGGTCGGGTCTGGTCGCGCGAGCAGCTGCTTGACCGGGTCTGGGGGCGCGACATCTATGTCGACACCCGCACGGTGGATGTCCATGTCGGGCGTCTGCGCAAGTCGCTGATGCAGTTCGGCGGCGAGGATCCGGTGCGCACGGTGCGCGGCGCGGGCTATGCGCTAGGGTAAAAGGGGGCGCCCCTTCGGGGCGCTTTCGCCTTCGGCGGAAGAGGTTTTCCTGCCAGTCATATCTATAAAAAAGCCCGCCGATGTTTCGGCGGGCTTTTTGCATCGCTCAGGCGAATAGGGTCTAGCCGCGCGGATTGAGCAGTTTTCCCAGCACCGCATTGGCGCGGATGGTGCCAAGGCGGGTGCCGCTTTCCACCACCGCCAGCGTGTCGGTGCCGGCGGTAATCGCCTCCATCACTTCGCGCACCGGCATTTCGGGATGGATCTCGCGGGTTGCGGGATCGCTGCTGCCCGGTTCCATCACATCGCGGGCGGTCAGGACGCCCAGCGGGTTCATATGGGCCACGAAATCGGCAACGTAATCCGAGACCGGATTGGCGATGATTTCCCGCGCCGTGCCGCATTGGACGATCCGCCCGCCCTCCATCAGGGCGATGCGGTTGCCCAGTTTGAAGGCCTCATCCAGATCATGGCTGACGAAGATGATGGTGCGTTTCAGCCGCGCCTGCAGATCCAGCAGCTCATCCTGCAGATGGGCGCGGATCAGCGGATCAAGCGCCGAGAAGGGCTCGTCCATCAGAAGGATCGGCGCCTCGGTCACAAAGGCGCGGGCAAGGCCGACGCGCTGCTGCATGCCGCCGGACAGCTCGCCCACTTTGCGATCCGCCCATTGCGAAAGGTTGACCAGGGCCAGCTGGCGGTCGACCCGCTCGCGCCGCTCGGCGGGGGGGATACCTGCAAGCTCCAGCCCGAGGCCCACATTGTCACGAACCGTGCGCCAGGGCAGCAGGCCAAACTGCTGGAAAACCATGGCGATGCGGTTGGCGCGCAAGCCCCGCAGCGCATCCGGCCCGGCATTGGTGACCGAGACCATGCCCTTGCCGTCATGGACGCGCACCTCGCCGCGCACCACCGGGTTCAGCGCATTCACCCCGCGCAAAAGCGTCGATTTGCCAGAGCCAGAAAGACCCATCAGCACAAGGATCTCGCCCTCGGCGACGCTCAGGCTGCAATCATGCACGCCCAGAACCTGGCCCGTGCGGGCCTGGATCTCGGTGCGCGACAGTCCCTGATCCATCAGCGGCAGGGCACGGTCGGGATGCTCGCCGAAGACAATCGAGACGCGGTCAAATTCTACAGCGTTTCCGGTCATTTGCCCCTCACACGCAGGATGCGGTCCAGCATCACGGCCACGACAACGATGATCAGCCCGGATTCAAACCCAAGCGCGGTATTGCCCTGTTGCAGCGCCCGCACGACCGGGATGCCAAGGCCATTCGCCCCCACCATCGCCGCGATCACCACCATCGACAAAGACAGCATGATGGTCTGGTTCAGCCCCACCATGATCTGCGGCAGCGCCCAGGGCAGTTCCACCTTGCGCAGCTTTTGCCAGGGCGTGGCGCCAAAGGCCGTTGCCGCCTCGGTCAGGGCCTGGGGGGTTGACGAGACGCCCAGATAGGTCAGCCGGATCGGCGCGGGCAGCACGAATACGACCGTGGCCAAAAGGCCCGGCACCATACCCAGCCCGAAAAACACCACCGCCGGGATCAGATAGACGAAGGTCGGCAGCGTCTGCATCAGATCAAGCACCGGCGAAAGTGCTGCATAAAGTTTCGGGCGATGCGCACAGGCAATGCCAATCGGCACCCCCACCAACATGCAAAACAGGCAGGCGTAGAACAGCAGCGCCAGGGTCTCGGTGGTGGCCTTCCAATAGCCCTGGTTCAGAATGAACAAAAAGCCCAGCAGCACCAGCAGGCACAGCTTCCACGACCGTTGCCGCCACCAGGTCAGCGCGATGATCAGCGCCACGACGATGGTCGGATGCGGATATTGCAAGAGGCTCAGCGTGCCATTGATCAGCCAGCCAAGCCCGTCGCTGATCATGTCAAAAAGCCCGCCAAAGCTGGTTTTCAGCCAGTCAACGACGGTCTTTGCGGTGGCACCGACCGGGATCTTGCCGATCTTCTCTATGCCGAAAAACGCGAGAAGCGAGGCGAAAAATGCGTCCATTGCAACCTGTCCAACCAGGGGAAAAGGGGCTGCGGCATGGGGCAGGGCGGCCTTGCCCGAAGGCTAAGCGCAAAACGCCCGCCCTTGCCGCGAGGTGCAGGCGGGGCCGGGCGGGCCGGCCCCTGTTCGGGTTTTATGCCCGAATGTCGAAAGAGATCAGTTCAGGCTGGCCTCGACCGCAGCCACAGCATCACCGCCGTCTTTGGTGGTGACGCCCGCAAGCCAGGGCTTCCACGCCTCGGGGTTGGCCTTCAGCCAGGTCTTTGCCGCCTCATTCGGGTCGGTGCCGTCATTGAGGATCGCGCCCATGATCTCATTTTCCATCGCCAGCGAAAACTCCAGGTTTTCCAGGAATTTGCCGGTGTTCGGGCATTCTGCGACATAGCCCTTACGGGTATTCGTCGCCACAATCGCGCCACCGAAATCAGGGCCGAAAACCTCATCACCGCCCGCCAGATAGGTGATCTCGAAATTCGAGTTCATCGGATGCGGCTCCCATGCGAGGAAGACGATCGGCTTGTCGGATGAGGTATTGCGCTCGACCTGGGCCAGCATCCCCTGTTCCGAGCTTTCAACGATGTCAAAGCCGCCAAGGCCGAACTGATCGGCGCCGATCATGTCAAGGATCAGGCGGTTGCCGTCATTTCCGGCCTCAATCCCGTAGATCTTGCCCTCAAGCGCGTCTTTTTGCGCAGCGATACCCGCGAAATCATTCAGCCCAAGCGCCGCGCCTGCCTTATTGGTGGCCAGCGTATATTTCGCCCCGGTCAGATTGGTGCGGACCGTATCGACGGTGCCAGCCTCACGATAGGGGGCGATATCGGCCTCCATCGTTGGCATCCAGTTGCCCAGGAATACATCGATATCGCCCTCGGCAAGGCCCGCATAGGTGACAGGCACCGACAGCATTTTGACCTCGGTCTCATAGCCCAGAGCGCCCAGAATCCCGGTCGTGGCGGCAGTGGTTGCGGTGATATCGGTCCAGCCGACATCCGAGAAAACGATCTTATCGCAGCCCGCCGCCTGGGCGGCCCCGGTAAGAGTAACAATCGCAGCACTGGCAAGAAGAATGGAACGAAGGTTCATGAGAGATCCCCTGGCTCTGTTGGCCTGCCCGGGCGCCATTGGCGCATTAAGGCAGTGTCAGTTGAAAGTTATTGTTGATTGACGAGTCAATAAACTTCATGCTTTTCCCATATGGCAAGAGTTTTGTTGGATATGGGCAGATGCCGAAGCTTGGAATGGAGCCTATCCGAAAGGATGCGCTGATCAAAGCCACCATTGTCGAAATCGGCAAGACCGGGTCGCTGGATGTGACGGTCAGCCAGATTGCGAAACGGGCCGGGATGTCGCCTGCGCTGGCGCATCACTACTTTGGTTCCAAAGAAGAAATCTTCCTTGCTGCAATGCGGCATATCCTGACGCTTTACGGGGCCGAGGTGCGCGGCGCGCTGGCGGTGACCGAAGGCGCAGAGGCGCGGCTGCGGGCGGTTCTGCGGGCCTCTTTCAGCCCCGGAAACTTCCGCCGTGAGGTGGTGGGGGCCTGGCTGAATTTCTGGGTTCTGGCCCAGACCTCTGAGGGCGCGCGGCGGCTTCTGGCGATTTATCAGGGGCGACTGCGTTCGAATCTGCTGGCCCCGCTGCGCGAGCTGGCCGGGGATCGCGCCCTCGAACTGGCCGAGGCGCTTGGCGCGATGATCGATGGGCTTTACCTGCGCGAGGTGCTGAAATCGGGCACCCCCGATGGTGAGGGCGCGGCGCGGATGGCGAAATCCTATCTCGAAGCGGAACTGAGGAAAGGCGAACAGGCATGAAAGCGCAACCCAAAGCGAGCCATTTCATCGACGGCGAATGGGTCGAGGACGCCGCGGGCGCTGAAATCCAGGTTCTCTATCCGGCCACGGGTGAGGTGATCGCCCGCCTGCATGAGGCGACGCCTGCGGTGATTGAACGGGCGCTGGCCTCGGCGGCGCTTGCGCAACAGGCCTGGGGCCGCATGCGCCCGGTCGACCGCGCCCGCGTGCTGTCAAAAGCGGCGGCGCTGATCCGTGAGCGGGGCGAGGAGCTGGCGCAGCTGGAAACGCTGGACACCGGCAAGCCGATCCAGGAGACGCGGGTTGCCGACTGGCCCTCAGGCGCGGATGCGCTGGAATATTTCGCGGGCCTTGCGCCCACGGTGACGGGCGAGACGATCCCGCTGGGCCAGGACATGGTCTATACCCTGCGCGAGCCTTTGGGCGTCTGCGTCGGCATCGGGGCCTGGAATTACCCCAGCCAGATCGCCTGCTGGAAATCCGCGCCCGCGCTGGCGATGGGCAATGCGATGGTGTTCAAACCCTCAGAGGTTACGCCTCTTGGGGCGCTGCAACTGGCGCAGATCTATATCGAGGCCGGGCTGCCTGCGGGGCTTTTCAACGTGGTGCAGGGGCGCGGCGCGGCGGGGGCCTCGCTGATCTCTGATCCGCGGGTGGCAAAGGTGTCGCTGACGGGCTCGGTGCCGACCGGGCAGAAGGTCTATGCCAAAGCGGCCGAGGGACTGCGCCATGTGACGATGGAGCTGGGCGGAAAATCCCCCCTGATCATCTTTGATGACGCCAGCCTTGAGGATGCGGTCGGCGCGGCGATGCTGGCGAATTTCTACTCATCCGGTCAGGTCTGCTCGAACGGCACGCGGGTTTTCGTGCAAAAAGGGCTGAAAGATCAGTTCCTTGCGCGGCTGGCGGCGCGGGCGGTGAAGATCCGCATGGGCGACCCGCAAGATGATGAAACGCAGATGGGGCCGCTGGTTTCGGCGCTGCAGCTGGAGAAAGTCACCGGCTATATTGCCCGGGCAAAGGCCGAAGGGGCGCGGCTGGTGACAGGTGGCGGGCGCGGCGCGGCAAATGACGGCTGGTTCGTCGAGCCGACCGTTTTCGCCGATGTCACCGACCAGATGGAGCTGGCCCGCGAAGAGGTCTTTGGCCCTGTCATGGCGGTGCTCGATTTCGAGACCGAGGAAGAGGTGATCGCCCGCGCCAATGCCACCGATTTCGGCCTGGCGGCAGGGGTGTTCACGCGTGACATCACCCGGGCGCATCGGGTGATCGGCCAGTTGCAGGCGGGAACCTGCTGGATCAACGCCTATAACCTGACCCCGGTCGAGGCCCCCTTCGGCGGCGCGAAAATGTCGGGCGTCGGGCGCGAAAACGGCCATGCCGCCATCGAGCATTATTCTCAGGTGAAGTCGGTCTATCTGGGCCTTGGCCCGGTCGACGCACCTTACTGATGTCAAAGCGCCGGGGCTGATCCCCGGACAATCTGGAAACGGGGCCGGGCGGGCCCTGGCTGGTGAAAGCAATTTCGCCAGACGGCCTGCCTTTGCCCGGAGGGAGAAGCGAACATGGTCGCCGATTATGTGATTGTGGGTGCGGGTTCGGCCGGTTGCGCCATGGCCTACCGTCTGACCGAGGCCGGAAAGCGGGTCACGGTGATCGAATTTGGCGGCTCGGATTTCGGGCCCTTCATACAGATGCCGGGTGCGCTGTCCTATCCGATGAACATGCCGGTCTATGACTGGGGCCTGAAATCAGAGCCAGAGCCGCATCTGGGCGGCCGGGTTCTGGCTACCCCGCGCGGCAAGGTGATCGGCGGCTCGTCCTCGATCAATGGCATGGTCTATGTGCGCGGCCATGCCAAAGATTACGACACCTGGGCCGATATGGGGGCCTCGGGCTGGTCCTATGCCGATGTGCTGCCCTATTTCAAACGGATGGAGCATTCTCACGGTGGCGAGGGTGCGGAATGGCGCGGGCAGAACGGCCCGCTGCATATCACCCGTGGCCCGCGTGACAATCCGCTGTTCAACGCCTTCATCGAGGCGGGGGCGGCGGCGGGCTATCCGGTCACCCAGGATTATAACGGCCGCCAACAGGAGGGGTTCGGCCCGATGGAGGCGACGATCTGGAAGGGGCGGCGCTGGTCGGCGGCCAATGCCTATCTGAAGCCCGCGATGAAGACCGGAAATCTGCAGGTGGTGCGCGGGCTTGCGCGGCGGGTGGTGATTGAAAACGGCCGCGCCGTCGGGGTTGAGGTTGACACCAAATCCGGGCGTCAGGTGATCCGCGCGGGCGCAGAGGTGATCCTTGCCGCCTCGTCGATCAACTCGCCAAAGCTGCTGATGCTGTCGGGGATCGGCCCGGCGGCGCATCTGAAAGAGCACGGGATCGCGGTCGTCGCGGACCGCCCCGGCGTGGGCGCCAATCTCCAGGACCATATGGAGATCTATATGCAATTCCAGGCGACCCAGCCGATTACGCTTTACAAGTATTGGAATTTGCTGGGGAAAGCCTGGGTTGGCGCGAACTGGCTGTTCCTGGGGCGTGGGCCCGGCACCTCGAACCAGTTCGAGGCCTGCGGCTTTATCCGCTCGCGGGCGGGGGTGGAATATCCTGACATCCAGTATCATTTCCTGCCCATCGCCGTGCGCTATGACGGCAAGGCGGCGGCGGGCGGCCATGGCTTCCAGGTCCATGTCGGGCCGATGCGCTCAAAATCGCGCGGCTCGGTGACCCTGCGGTCCGACCGGCCAGAGGATGCGCCGGTGATCCGCTTCAACTATATGTCCGACCCCGAGGATTGGGTCGATTTTCGCGCCTGCGTGCGGCTGACGCGTGAGATCTTCGCGCAGGATCCAATGGCGCAATATGTGAAGCAAGAGATCCAGCCGGGCGCGGGCGTGCAGTCGGATGACGAGATCGACGCCTTCATCCGCGAACATGCGGAAAGCGCCTATCACCCCTGCGGCACCGCGCGGATGGGGCGGCGCGACGATCCGATGGCGGTGGTTGACCCCGAATGCCGGGTGATCGGGGTCGAGGGGCTGCGGCTTGCCGACAGCTCGATCTTCCCGCAGGTCACCAATGGCAACTTGAACGGGCCCTCGATCATGACCGGGGAAAAGGCCGCCGATCACATCCTGGGCCGCCAGCCCCTGGCGCCTTTGAACAATGAGCCCTGGATAAATCCCGCCTGGGCGACGGCGCAGCGATGAATTTCGTTGAATTGATCCGCGTCAAAGTGATGTGATGGGTTTGGGTTTAACCTTTCCTCAACACCAAGGAAGGAGACTGTCTATGTCGAACACGCCCCACACGCTGCAAGAGGAATTTCCGGGCGAAGAGGCCCGCATCACCGAACTGAAGGTCTCGAACCCCCGCTTTGCCAAATTGCTTGAGGAATATGACGAGGTGAACGATCAGGTTCACCGCGCGGAAAGCCGGATTGATACTGTGTCTGACGAGCATGAGGATGGGCTGCGCCGCACCCGCTCGCGGATCAAGGATCAGATCTATGCGATGATCCAGGATCGCTGAGGGCGTCTTTGGCACCCGCAGGAAACGACACAGGCCGCGATTGTTCGCGGCCTGTTTGATTTTGGTGATCTGGGGAATAAGGGGCAGGGCCCCTTACACCTATAATCCCAGCCTGTCGCGCAGCGAGAACCAGGTCATCGCGGTCACCAGCAGCGGCCAGCGCAGGGCCTGACCGCCGGGAAAGCGGCGATGCGGCAGATCGGCGATCAGATCAAAGCCGGTGCTGGCCTGATCGGCAATCGCCCCGGCCATCAGCTTGCCTGCCAGCGTTGCCAGCGCAACACCATGACCGGAATAGCCCGAGGCGGAGAACACATTCTTCGCCGGCCGCGCAAAACAGGGCATGCGGTTGACGGTGATCGCCAGCGTGCCGCCCCAGGCATAGTCGATCTTTGTCTCGGCCAGCTGGGGATAGATCTCCAGCAGCGGCTTGCGAACCACCTTCGCCACATCGGGAAAGCGGTAGCCATAGCTTTCCGCGCCGCCAAAGATCAGCCGGTCATCATGGGAAAGACGCCAGTAATTCACCACGAATTTGGTATCGTGAACGGCAATCGGCTCTGCCAGAACCTCTTTTGCCTTTGCGCCCAGAGGCTCGGTCGCAATGACGAAATTGTTGATCGGCATCACCCGCGCGGCGATCTTCGGCTCCAGCGGGCCGACATAGCCGTTCACCGCCAGCACCATATGATCGCAGATCACCCGCGCCTGGGCCGCTTCCGCCACGGGCTTTTCGCCATAGATCAGCCGGGTGACCTCGCTTTCTTCATAAATCCGCACGCCGAGCGCCGCGGCCCTTTTCGCAAGGCCAATCACGAAATTCAGCGCGTGGATATGGCCCGCGCCGCGGTCAATATCGCCGCCCCTGAACGCCTCTGAGCCCACCAGCGCCCGGATCCCGGCACGGTCCAGCGGCTCGACCTCGTGATAATCATAGTCGCGGGCCAGCTTTTCGGCATAGGCCTTTGCGTGATCGACCTCTGACTGCTTCCAGCAGCCATGGGCGATGCCGGGGCGGTAATCGACGCCCTCCATCCCGGCTGCCAGATCGCGCACCAGCGCTTTGGCATCCTGCGCCAGATCCCAGAGCTTGCGGGCATTCGCCTTGCCCGCGACATTTTCCAGCCAGTCCTGGTCCTGGCGCTGGCCAGAGCCCACCTGGCCACCATTGCGGCCAGAGGCGCCAAAGCCGACGCGATGCGCCTCAAGCACCACGACCGACAGGCCCTTTTGCGCCAGATGCAGCGCGGCTGAAAGGCCGGTATATCCGGCCCCAACCACACAGACATCGGCGCGGATCTCGCCCGAGGCTTTGGGGAAAGCCTCAAGCGCCACACGTGTCGCCGCATACCAGCTGTCGGGATAGTGTCCCGCCCGGTCATTGGCGTGAAGAAGATTCAGTGCCATCTTTCCCCGCGATCAGACGTTGAGCAGCAGGTGCTCACGCTCCCATGGGCTGATGACCTGAAGGAACTCTTTGTATTCGTTGCGTTTCACCGAATCGTAGCATTTGATGAAATCAACGCCCATCACCTCTTTCAGCGCCTCATCCTCATCCAGAAGATCAAGCGCATCGCCCAGGTTCACCGGGATCTCATCCGAGTCGATATAGGCCGAGCCGGTGAATTCGGGCCGGGCGGCCTTCTTCTCCATCAGGCCCAGATAGCCGCAGGCCAGCGTTGCCGCGATGCCCAGATAGGGATTGCAATCCATCCCCGGCAGACGGTTCTCAATCCGCCGCGCTGCCGGGCCAGAGATCGGCACCCGCAACCCGGTGGTGCGGTTGTCGCGCCCCCATTCCAGATTGATTGGCGCTGCAAAATCAGGGACATAGCGGCGGTAGCTGTTCACATAGGGCGCCATCAGCGCAATCGCTGCGCCCATGTGGTTTTGCATGCCGGCGATGAAATGGTTGAACTCTTCGGTCTCGGCCCCTTTGGCCCCTGCGAAGATGTTCTTGCCCGATTTCGAATCCACGATCGAGGTGTGGATATGCATGGCCGAGCCAGGCTCGCCCGCGATGGGCTTGGCCATGAAGGTCGCAAAACAGTCATGGCGCAGCGCCGCCTCGCGGATCAGCCGCTTGAAGAAGAAGACGTGATCGGCCAGCTCAAGCGGGTCACCATGCGCCAGGTTCAGTTCGATCTGGCCCGCGCCGCCCTCTTGCAGGATGCCGTCAATCTCCAGCCCCTGGGCCTCGGCGAAATCATAGATGTCGTCGATCACTTTGCCATATTCGTCGATGGCGGAAAGCGAATAGGCCTGTTTTCCGGCCGCGCGACGCCCGGTGCGGCCCATCGGCGGGATCACCGGCATATTCGGGTCGATATTGCGCGCGGTCAGGAAGAATTCCATCTCGGGGGCGACGACCGGCTTCCAGCCCTGGGCCTCATAAAGGCCGATGATGCGGCGCAGGACGTTGCGCGGGCTGAAGGGCACCAGATTGCCCTGCTGGTCCTTCGCGTCATGGATGACCTGCAGCGTGATATCGGCGGTCCAGGGCGCGGCGGTGGCGGTGGTCCAGTCCGGCTCCAGGATCATGTCCGGCTCGGTGAAGGCATCAAAGGGGCTGTCGGCCCATTCGCCGGTGATGGTTTGCAAGAAGATCGAATTCGGCAGGAAGTAATTGGTTTGCTTTGCGAATTTCGCAGCGGGCATGGCCTTGCCACGCGCCACACCGGCAATATCGCCGATCACGCATTCAACCTCATCGACGCGGCGGTTGCCGATATAGTCCCTTGCGGCTGCGGGCAGTTTTTCGGTCCATTTGGACATGAGTCACACTCTGGTTGGGGCCGGGCGAAAGGGGGCGCATCAGGCGCCCTGGCCGGTCCTGGTCTGGTGAGAAAGAAAGAAATCAGCGATTTTTTCGGCCATTTTGGTCGTCCCCAGGGGGGCGTCGATCTTCTCGGTCGCGGCATCCAGAATATCCTGCGGCACAAGGCCGGGGCCGCGGAATTTTATCAGCCCTTCGATGAAGTCTTTCTTAAATTCCGGATGCGGCTGCACAGTCAGCATGCGGTCATCATACAAAAGCCCGGCATTCGAGCAGAAATCGGTCGAGGCGATCACCTTCGCCATCTCTGGCTTTTCCACCACCTGATCCTGGTGCCAGGCGTTCAGGGTGATGGTTTCAGCATCAGGGCCGGATCCGAAATGATAATCCGTCGGGCCGACCGACCAGCCGCCTTTGTATTTCTCGACCTTGCCACCCATCGCCTGGGCGATGATCTGATGGCCAAAGCAGATGCCGACCACCGGGACATGTTCGGCATAGGCCTTGCGGATGAACTCTTCCAGCGGCCTGATGAAAGGGTGATCCTCATAGGCACCGAAACGCGAGCCGGTGATCAGCCAGCCGTCGCAGTCATGGACGGAGGCGGGAAACTCCATCTCCATCACGGTATAGCGGCGGAAATCGAGGCCACGATCCGCCAGCAGGCGCTCAAAAAAATCGGGATAATCGCCCATCGTGGGTTTGAGAGCGTCGGGCGAGGCTCCGGTTTGCAGGATGCCGATGATCATGGGGAAGGGCCTGAGAATTTGGGTTTTGACTGTCGCATCAATCGTGTGCCCGGCCCCGTCTTTGGTCAAGAGGGGCCGGGCTGAAAGCGTTACACGGTATCGAGATAAAGCTCGACCATCTCTTCGGGCGAAAGCTCGGCGGTGTAATGCAGCTCCTGGCGTTTGGTCATCACCATATTGCGGATCATCTCCTCGGGGAGGAAACGCTTCACATGCGGTGAGTGTTCAAACGCGTCGATGGCGTCTTTCCAGGTCGTTGGGATCTGCGGCAGATCCAGCGCATAGGAATTGCCGCTGATCGGGGCGACGGGCTCTTTCTGATCCTCGATCCCCGACAGAGCGGCGCCAAGAATGGCGGCCAGCATCAGATAGGGGTTCACATCGCCGCCTGCGACGCGGTGCTCGATCCGGCGGGCCTGGGGGTTGCCCGAGGGGATGCGGATCGCGGCGGTGCGGTTCTCATAGCCCCAGCAGATCGCGGTGGGGGCATGGGCATCGGGGACAAGGCGGTCATAGCTGTTCGCATGGGGGGCGAAAAGCAGGGTGGAATCATGCATCGCCTCCATACAGCCGGCCACCGCATGGCGCAGCATGGCGGTGCCTTTCGGGCCGCCGGAATCGAAGACATTGTCGCCCTTGCGGTCGATCACCGAGAAATGCGTGTGCAGCCCCGAGCCAGAGTAATCCAGATAGGGTTTCGCCATGAAGCTGGCCGCGAAACCGTGACGCCGCGCCAGACCCTTCACCAGCATCTTGAACAGCCAGGCATCATCGGCGGCGCGCAGCGCGTCGTCGCAATGCATCAGATTGACCTCGAACTGGCCAAGCCCGGTTTCCGAAGTGGTGGTATCGGCGGGGATATCCATCGCCTCGCAGGCGTCATAGAGGTCGGTGAAGAAGACGTCGAAGGCGTCAAGCGCCCGGATCGACAGCGCCTCGGCGGCCTTGCGGCGCTTGCCCGAGCGCGGGCTAAGCGGCACCTGCAGCGATTTGCCGGAATCGTCGATCAGGAAGAATTCCAGCTCCATCGCGCAGACGGGGGTAAGGCCGCGCTCTTTATAGCGGTCAACCACCGCCCGCAGCGCGTGCCGGGGATCGCCCTCATAGGGCTGGCCGTTTTCACGATACATCCAGATCGGCAGCAGGGCCGAAGGGGCCTCAAGCCAGGGCATCGGCATGAAGCCGCGCTCTGTTGGGCGCAGGGTGCCGTCCTGGTCGCCCTCTTCGAATACCAGAGGGCTGTCGTCGATATCCTCGCCCCAGATGTCGAGGTTCAGAACGGAATAGGGGAAACGAATGCCGCTTTTCACCACGTTATCGGCGAAACGTGCCGGGACGCGTTTGCCACGCGCCTGCCCGTTGAGATCGGCCGCAGCCACACGAATCGTGCGAACCTGCGGGTGTTTTCTGAGCCAGTCCTTCATCATGATTTCAGTCAGCAAGCACGGAGACGATACCCGCGCCCCGCTGTGATGGCCTGTTTCCCGGCCCACATGATGCGCAAGGTCTCAGACCATGCTTCTGGTCCTTCCCTTGGTTTGATCGCCTCTCCCGCCGGGCATATGGCCCCGATTGAAACGCTGTGGTCGAGCGGGTCCGGGCGGGTGCCCGGATAATTTGATCAAATACAGGCTACTACCGGATCAGCTGAGGACGCAAGCGAATTCTGCGCTTTTGGTGGCTGGGCAGGTGGCGGTTCAGCCTCTGGTTGATAAGGCCGAAGAGGCCGATCAGACAAAGCGTCAGAATGATGAAATAGAAGGCAACGATCGGATAAGAGATGAAGGGGTTGAAGGTCTTATCGGCGAAGTAATTGGCGTAATATAGCGCGTCGCCGCGTTGCTGGAAGGCCGGGAAGCCCGAGAAGAACACCAGTGTGGTGGCGTGGAACAGGAAGATCGCCTCGTTGGTATAGGCGGGCCAGCCAAGGCGCAGCATGGTCGGCCATTCGATGCGGAAAAAGCGGTCACGCCCGGTGATGCCATAGGCGTCGGCGGCCTCCAGATCGCCGCGCGGCACCGTCATCAGCGCCCCGTAGAAGATCTCGGCGCTATAGGCAGAGGTGTTCAGGAACAGCGTGAACGCCGCCCCGGCCCAGGCGCTGGCCATCCAGGCGGTGGGGATGGTGAAAAGGCCAAACACATCAACAGAGCCGCGCAGGACCGTGGTGATGAAGAAATAGACCAGGAAGAACTGGATAAAGAGCGGCGAGCCGCGGAAGATGAAAATATACCACTCGGCCGGTTTGCGCAGCCATTTGCGGTGCGAGGCCTTGGCCAGTGCCAGCGCGATGGCAAAGCAAAAGCCCAAAGCCAGCGCCAGCAGCCCGAAGTAAAGGTTCCACAGCATCCCCGAGCCGATCAGCACGAACTGATCGCAAAGGGTGATATCGGTGGTGGGCAGCGCATTCTGGCCAAATCCCAGTGAGCGCAGCCAATAGGCCTGAACGGTTTCCCAGCAGGTCATGCCGCGTCCTTCCGAAGGGTTTCGCCGGCGCGGGTGGCCTGGCCATGGCTGAGGCGGCGCGACAGCCGCGAAAGCGCGATCTCAGAGACCCGGGTCAGGGTCAGATAAAAGACCAGCAGCGCCAGGAAGTAGTAAAGCCGCCAGTCGCCATGCGGATAATCGAAGCGCGCCGATTTCGAGGCCCCCATCTCACGCGCCCAATAGACCACGTCCTGGATGCCCAGCAGAAACAGCAAAGGCGTCGCCTTGATCAGGATCAGCCAGAGGTTCGACAGGCCCGGCAGCGCATAGGTCCACATCTGCGGCACCAGAATGCGGCGGAAGGTCTGGCGTGGGCTCATGCCATAGGCCTCGGCGGTCTCGATCTGGGCGCGGGGCACGGCATCCATGGCGCCTTTCAGAACATTGGCCGCGAAGGCCCCGAAAACAATGGCAAATGTCAGAACGGCCAGCGCGAAGGCATAGGCCTGATGCACGAAAGGCGAGGCATTGTTCGGCGGCACTTTGGCCGCCGGGCAGACGCGGAATTCAAGGCCCTGGCGCACCGGCTCTGTCCAGTCGGGGCAGCGGATCTGATGGGTCAGCCATTCCAGCCCCTGGTCCAGCGCGATCACGAAGAACAGGAAAAACACGATATCGGGGATGCCGCGCACCATGGCGGTGTAAAGCTTGCCCAGCCAGCGCACCGGCGCAAAATGCGAGCGCGAGGCCATCGCACCGCCAAAACCGAAGGCCAGCGCCGCCGGGGCCGCGACCACCAGAAGCGCCATCACGGTGATGAAGGAGTAGTAAAACTCCATATGTTTGGGCGTCGTCAGATAACACGAGAGCCAGGTCAGCCCTTCCAGTGTCTTTGGCTCGGCACAATATTCAAACATGGAACGGCCCTGGCGCGGCGGCCATGCGGGTGCAAAGCCACGTGTTGGTCAGATGTCGCCGCCGCGCAGGATGGTGTCAGGCGCGGCGGCGGGATTAAGGCGGGCAGGCGGCAGGGGGATCTCAGTCCCGATCCTGCCGCCATAATACCCTTAAATCAGAAGGGGGTGTAGTTGCCGGCGAACCACTCATCGGTCAGCTTGTTCAGCGAGCCATCTGCCTTCATCGACTGGATTGCAGCGTCAAATTTCGCCTTCAGCTCGGTGTCGGATTTGCGCAGGCCGATGCCGATGCCGTCGCCCAGCAAAACGTCCTCGCCGAAGATTTCCAGCCCGTCACCGACCTGGGTCAGCAGGAAGTCCTCATCCGCCATCACGGCTGCGGCCTGACCATTGCGCACGGCGGCCACGGCCTCATCGGGGGTTGCGAATTCCAGCAGCTGCGCGCCCGAGGCGGCGACATGCGCGGCCTGGATGGTGCCGACCTGGGCCGCGATCACACCGGAATCAATCGGGGTATCGGGCGACATCGCCGCATAGGACGAGGGCGAGGGCTGGGTGTAGTTTTCCGAGAAAGCGATTTTCTCGCGGCGCTCGTCGGTGATCGACATGCCAGCCATGATCGCGTCGTAATTGCCCGACTGCAGGTTCGGAATGATCGAATCCCAGTCATTCTTGACGAAGATACATTCCAGGCCCGCGCGTTTGCACAGCTCATTGCCCAGAACGATCTCAAAGCCGTCCAGCTCGCCTTTGTCGTTGATCAGGTTATAGGGCTCATAGGCGCCCTCGGTGCCGATACGCACCGGATCGGCGGCGGCGATACCGGCGCCAAATGCGGTAAGGGCGGTGGCAAGCAGCAGTTTCTTCATTTTCATCTCCCGAAGATTGCTTTTGGTTATGGGGGCTGGCCCTTTTGTCAGAACCAGTCGTTATACAGTTTGTCCAGTGTGCCGTCAGCTTCCATCGCCTGGATGCTGTGGTCGATCATCGCCTTTAGCTCGCTGCCCTTGCAGACGGCGATCCCGGTGCCCTCATCGGGAATTTCCACCCAATAAAGCGTACCAAGCCCCTGGCCGAATATCAGATGCTCGAGGTCGGGGCGCTCATTGAACGGCCCAAGCGCCAGATCGGCGGCACCGCTGGCGACTGCGTTCAGCGCGGCCGCCTCGCTGCCGTAGCTGCGGAAATCCAGCGCCTCTTTGCGCAGCCATGTCTCTTGCATGGTGCCCGCCTCGACCGAGATCCTCGCCTCTGATGGCTCTGGTGCGCCCGGTTTGCCGACAAACCATTCCGCCGCGCCGCCGCTGGAATAGGGGATCGACATATCGACAAGAGCGCGGCGTTCGGGCGTGATTGCCATGCCCCCCAGAACCACGTCAAAGCGCCCCTCGGCGACGCCCGGGATCAGCTCTGAAAAGGGTGCGGTCCGCCATTCGCAGTCACGCGCGTTGCGGGTGCAGATCTCGATCATGATCTCATAGTCCATGCCCGACAGATTGCCCGCCTCATCGCGCAGGATATAGGGCGGGAACGAATCCTCGGTGCCGATCACCAGCGGCTTTTCGGGGCCGCTGGCGGCCAGCCAGACGGTGGCGGAAATGGCTGAGATACTGGCTATACAGGACATCAGGGCCTCGCCTCAGACCATAGTGGCCGAGAGGAAACCGCGCAGCCGCTCGGACTTTGGCTGGCCGAACAGCTGCCCGGGCGGGCCTTCCTCTTCGATCCGGCCCTGGTGAAGGAAGATCACATGATCCGAGCAATCCGCGGCCAGCCGCATGTCATGGGTGACAAGGATCATCGTGCGCCCCTCATCGGCCAGGGCCTTGATCACCTTGACGACCTCTTGCTCAAGTTCCGGGTCCAGCGCTGAGGTCGGCTCGTCAAACAGCAGGGCGCGTGGCTCCATGCACAGGGCCCGGGCGATGGCGGCGCGTTGCTGCTGGCCACCCGAGAGCTGCGCAGGCCAGGCATCGGCCTTGTCGGCAATGCCGACCTTGGCCAGATATTCGCGGGCTTTCGCCTCGACCTCGGCCGGGTCGCGCTTCATCACGGTGACCGGGGCCTCCATGACGTTTTGCAGGATCGTCATATGGGCCCAGAGGTTGAACTGCTGGAACACCATCGAAAGATTGGTGCGGATGCGGGTGACCTGGGCGCGGTCAGCCGGGTGCCTGCGCAGCCCTTCGCCTTTCCAGCGCACGGATTCGCCCTCAAAAATCACATCGCCCTGCTGGCTGTCTTCCAGCAGATTGCAACAGCGCAACAGCGTTGATTTCCCAGAGCCGGATGAGCCGATCAGCGAAATCACATGACCGCGTGGCGCGCTGAGGTCGACACCTTTCAGCACTTCCAGCGGCCCATATGATTTGTGCAGACCACGGATCTCGATAACGGGCACTTCTGCCATAAAACCTGGATCTTCCCCTGTTAACGACTTGTTATTGGCGGCTTGTTATCTGGCACGTGATGCGCGGCAATGCCAGACTGCCTTTGCACCAGTAGGGCGCAGAAAAAGGCGGTTTGCAATGCGGTTTTGCGCCCCCGCCGGGTTTGTCCGCTGCAAGTTGCAGCGTATTGCGCGGCAATCTGGCAGTTGCGGCCGGGCCGGGGATGCGCCGCCGCTGCAGGATCTGCGGCGCCGCTTTTGCGGCGAATCCCCCCCCGCTGTGACGAATCCCCCCGATGTGCCGAAGCCCCGGGGGGGATGGTTTCCGGCGGTTTGCTGCAGTTTGCGGCCTACGACTGCTTTTCGGCCTTTTGCCGCGCCAGGGCGTTTTCGACATCGCTCAGCCCGAAGAGGCTGGCGACCATGCGCAGCAGGCGATCCTCATCGGGGTCGCGGCTGCCATCGGCCAGGGCCACAGACCACAGGGCCTGCATCAGATCGCTGCGCTCCTCGGGGCTGGTGGCGGCCTTCAGGGCGCGGGTAAAGCGCACGGTATCGGGGGCCTCTGCCTCCAGCGCCTCGGCCTCAGCGCGCAGGGCGGCTGCGCCAAAAGCGTCCAGCTGAAAGCGCTGCATCAGCACGCGGTCGATCCGCTCGACCTCTTCAACCGCATAAAGCCCGTCTGTACGCGCCAGCCGGACCAAAAGCGCCGCCAGAGCCAGCCGCGCATCGGTGTCTTTCAAAGGCTCGGGGGCGGGGGCCAGCAACTGGCGCAAAAGGTTCTGTATCATGGGGCAATTCTAGCGCGAAACCAGGCCCCGCGCCAGCGCCAGCGGCGGGCCTCTTTGGTCACAGTTTTGCGGGTCAGATCCATGCCCTCGCGCCCGGCCGCGGCACAAAAAGCCAGAAAACGCTTGTAAAGCCCCTGCGCAAGGCGCATATGCGCGGCGCAGAAGGCCTGCAGTTCCTGCGGGCCCTTATTCTATTTCGGAGTGAACATGGCCAAGGAAGACATTCTCGAATTCCCCGGTGTCGTGAAGGAACTCCTGCCCAATGCGACATTCAAGGTCGAACTCGACAATGGCCATGAACTGATCGCAACCATGGCAGGCAAGATGCGCAAGAACCGCATCCGCGTTCTGGCTGGCGACAAGGTGCAGGTGGAAATGACCCCCTATGACCTCTCGAAAGGTCGCATCAACTATCGCTTCAAGTAAGCGACCCCTGCTTTGCGACTGATCCTCGGATCCGCCTCGCCGCGCCGGAAAGAGCTTCTGGCGCAAATGGGAATTGTTCCCGACCTGATCTCGCCGCCCGATATCGACGAGGATCCCCGCAAGGGAGAGTTGCCGCGTCCCTATGCGGCGCGGCTGGCGCGTGAAAAGGCGCTGGCGGTTCAGTCTGATCCCGATGACATCGTTCTTTGCGCCGATACCACGGTGGCGCTTGGCCGCCGGATCCTGGGCAAGCCCCGCGATGCGGCAGAGGCGGCTGCTTTCCTGGCCCTTCTGGGCGGGCGTCGCCATGAGGTGATAACCGCCGTCGCCCTGCGGCGCGGTGAGCGTATCTGGGCCCGCGAAAGCCTCTCTGTCGTGAAGATGAAGCGCCTCTCGGATGATGAGATGAACGCCTATCTGGCCAGCAATGAATGGCAGGGCAAGGCGGGCGGCTATGGTATCCAGGGGCTGGCTGGCGCGTTTTTGCCATGGATATCGGGTAGTTACAGCGGAATTATGGGCTTGCCGGTCGCCGAGACCGCGCAGCTTTTGACGGCCGCAGGCTGGCCGGTCTGGAGGCAGGCATGAAGGGTCGGGTCGTTCTTCTCGATATGATCGACGGGCGCGAGGCGGCGGCTGTGCTGGTTGACGGTCGCCTGGAAGATCTGGCGATTGATCCGGCAGAGCCGGGTTTCGCGCCGGGCGCGATTTACCGCGCGGTGGCGGATCGGCCTGTCAAAGGGCAGGGCGGGATTTTCGTGAAACTGCCCGATGGCGGCAGCGGTTTTCTGCGCCAGATTTCGGGCATTGCACCCGGCCAGCGGCTGATCGTCCAGGTCAGCGGCCCGGCCGAGCCTGGCAAGGCGATCCCGGTCTCGACGCGGGTTCTGTTCAAATCGCGCTATGCGATTGTCACGCCCGGTGCCCCCGGCCTGAACATTTCGCGCCGGATCCGCGATGAGGAACTGCGCGAAGAGCTGGACAGTCTTGCAACTGCGGCGATGCAGGGGGCGGCCCCGGATCTGGGGCTGATCCTGCGCTCGGTCTGCCAACAGGCAGAGCCAGAGGAAATCAGCGAAGACATCGCCCAGCTGCGCGGCCTTTCCGAGGCGGTGCTTGCCGATCTGTCGGGCGGGCCGGAACTCTTGCTGGATGCGCCGGGCGCACATGAGCTGGCCTGGCGCGAATGGGGCGATCCCGCGCCCGATGAGGTGATCGAAGAGCCCGGCTGCTTTGGCGATCATGGCGTGGCCGATGCGCTGGATGAGCTGCTGGACCCGCGCGTTGGTCTGCCCGGTGGCGGCCATATCTGGATCGAGCCGACGCGGGCGCTGGTGGCGGTCGATGTGAACACCGGCCCGGATACCTCGCCTGCGGCTGCGCTGAAGATCAATATCGCCGCGGCCCGCGAGCTGCCGCGCCAGCTGGCCCTGCGTGGCCTTGGCGGTCAGGTCGTAATCGACTTTGCGCCGATGCCGAAACGCGACCGCAATATCCTGGAGCAGGTGATCCGCGCCGCCTTCAAAACCGGCGGCGAGACAACCCTTGCCGGCTGGAGCGGGCTGGGCCTCTTCGAGCTGACCCGGCGGCGCGAACGTCTGCCGCTAAGCGAGCTCTGGTCGTGACCTGCCCGGTCTGCGGCAAGCCGACCGAGGCGGCGTCCCGGCCCTTTTGCTCGAAACGATGTGCCGATGTCGATCTGGCCCGCTGGCTGGGCGGCAGCTATCGCATCGCCGGGACCGAAAGCCCGGATGCAGATGCCGAAATCCCCGATGATGACGCGCAGGGGCCGGGCGCATCTGCTCGGCCGTGACGTAAAGCGGCCATTTCGAAATCTTCAGGTCTGCGTTCCGCAAGGCCCGCCTCTTCCGGGGGCGGGTCTTGTGCAGTTATGCAATTTTTGCAACCCGGCCAGTCACCTGCGCTTTGCCGCTTTCACAGAACTGTGCAAAGCGTTACCGCGAACGCCTGGGGCGCGGATTGCGAAAAACGCGCCGCCAATGCAATAAAATTACCCGGAATGAAAAATGACAGACATTTCCCAGGCCGGTGGCGCTGATGCCACCAAGGCGGGGCCGGCGAACTCTCCGCGGCGTGTGCTGCTTGCGAGCCTGATCGGCACCACCATCGAGTTCTTTGACTTCTACGCCTATGCCACCGCGGCCGTGCTGGTCTTCCCGGCGCTGTTCTTCCCGGGCTCTGACCCGATGACGGCGCTGCTGGCCTCTTTTGCGACCTTCTCGATCGCCTTCTTTGCGCGTCCCTTCGGCGCCATTGTGTTCGGCCATTTCGGGGATCGCATCGGCCGTAAGGCCACGCTGGTTGCCGCCCTTTTGACGATGGGGGTCTCGACCGTCATCATCGGCATGCTGCCGACCTACGCGCAGATTGGCGTCGCGGCGCCCCTGCTGCTGGCGCTTTGCCGCTTTGGTCAGGGCTTTGGCCTTGGCGGTGAATGGGGCGGCGCGGTGCTGCTGGCGACGGAAAACGCGCCCGAGGGCAAGCGGTCCTGGTATGGCATGTTCCCGCAGCTGGGCGCGCCTGTCGGGCTGTTCCTTTCGTCGGGCTTCTTCTGGATCCTGCTGCATTTCATCTCGGAAGAGCAGTTCATGGCCTGGGGCTGGCGTCTGCCCTTCCTTGCCTCGATCCTGCTGATCGCCCTGGGGCTTTGGGTGCGGATGTCGATTTCCGAAACCCCGGAATTCGCCAAAGCCATCGAGAAAGAAGAGCGCGTGTCGGTGCCTGTCGCCGAGGTGTTCAAAAACCACAAGCGCAGCCTGTTCCTGGGCACCTTCGTGGCGCTGGTGACCTTTGTGCTGTTCTATATCTGCTCGGCCTGGCTGCTTGGTTATAATATCAAGACTTTGGGTATCCCGTTCAAGGATGCGCTGCTGATCCAGATTTTCGGCTCTATCGTCTTCGGGATTGCGATTCCGATTGCGGGCAAGATTGCAGACCGGGTTGGCCGCTACAGCTTCCTGATTGTGGTGACTGTGCTGATCGGCATCTTCTCGTTCTTCCTCGGCCCGCTGATGCAGGGCACGGCAGAGGATGAAAGCTCGATCTATCTCTTCGTGACCTTCGGCATGTTCCTGATGGGGCTGACCTATGGCGTGATCGGGGCCGTGCTGGCGGCGCCCTTCCCGACGCGGGTGCGCTATACCGGATCGTCGATCACCTTCAACTTTGCGGGCATTTTCGGCGCCTCGCTGGCCCCCTATGCCGCGACCTGGCTGCAGGCGAATTACGGCATGGCTTATGTCGGCTATTACCTGCTGGCCGCGGCGGTGATCACGCTGATCTGTATCGTTGCTTCGGGCCGCGAAGAGGTCTGAGCCGCCCGTCATATCAATAAAAAAGGGCCGGAGCATTGCTCCGGCCCTTTTTCATTCGGATGCCCTGAAAGCCGGGGCCTCAGTTGCCGCCTTCGATGGCCTCAGACGCGGCATGCTGAATCCATTCTGGCCAGGTCGAGCGGTCTGCGGGCCAGGATTTCGGCTCTTCATCGCCCTCATTCTTCCAGACCGCGACCGCCTGCTGGCTGTCTTTGTCGATCCACAGCCAGGCCCATTCGCTGAGGCAGGCCAGCTTGTTGCAGGCATTGCCGCTATAGCCCTGATCGATCAGGTCGCCAGAGCCCATCTGCACCAGAATGCCGGCATATTCGTCCCAGTCGCTGGCACTCATGCTGGAGGTAAACTCAGCATAGACCGGCGCAAATCCAAGCGCATCGCTGGGATGTTTGCCCGCAAGCCAGGCGAAATCCGCCCAGGTCTGGCCCTCAATCGGGGCGAAGGCTTTCGGGCCCTGATCCACCAGGCCAGACGCGGGTGTCCAGCTGTAGACCTGGGCGGGAAGGCCCGGATAGGCCCCGGTCTGGAACAGCAGCTGATCGGGCGAGGCGGTCATCTCGAACCAGCTGCAGCTTTCAATCGGGCCGTCCAGCTTTGGCACGCCATCTGCAAGCGAGATCACAAAGGGCGTGCCGCCACAGGCATTGCCACCAGAGCCTGCAACCCCGGTGACGACCGTCTGGCCTGCCACCTCGACGGTGCCATCAAGGAAGATCAGCCCGTTGGTCAGGATCGGTTCACCGTCAACCACAACTGCCTGATCGAAATCCTCGGTCTCGGTGACCGTCACAATGTGGCCGCCGAGATCGACGCTGTCGGGACGGGCGTTTTCGGCAAATGCCATCATCGGCGTCGAGAGCAAAAGCGCGGCGAGAATGCCGCGCCTTGTGCTGCGCCTTGTGCCGCGCCTTGTGACGGTGGCGATCGCAGGGAGGGATAGGGTCATGCTGACCTCCTTCAGTGGTTCAGGCACGCGCCTGTGTTCAGAGAGAAATCTGCCGCAAAGCTGCAGGATGCGCCAGCAGGCAAAACCTCACCCCTGGGGTGTCCGGCAAAACCCGGCCTGGTCTTAGAGGGCGCAGCGGCCCTTGGTCGCGCCTCAGGGGGGCGGATGGCGCTTTGAGAGTATTTTATGGGAGGGCAGGCCCCGGGGG
The DNA here is from genome assembly GCF_013155295.1 of Pseudogemmobacter hezensis. GTDB lineage: Bacteria > Pseudomonadota > Alphaproteobacteria > Rhodobacterales > Rhodobacteraceae > Pseudogemmobacter > Pseudogemmobacter hezensis. Next base: position 103,041 of record NZ_JABJXT010000011.1, read on the forward strand.
GCCTGCCGCGGGGGCCTGCAGCATCCGGCGTCGCTTAGCCCGGCTGGTCTGCCACGGCCCCGGCGGCCCCGGCGGCCGCGACGCTGGCCGCGATCTCATCGACGACATCGTTCAAAAGCGCCTCATCCACGCATTCCGCCATGACGCGGATCAGCGGCTCGGTGCCGGATTTGCGGATCAGAATGCGGCCCTTGCCCGCGATCCGGGCCTCATTGGCGGCAATCACCGCTTTGACCTTTGCATCATCCAGCGGCAGGGCACCGTCGGTATAGCGCACATTCTTCAAAAGCTGCGGCACGGTTTCGAACTGGCGCACCAGCTCGGATGCTTTGCTGCCAGAGCGCACCATTTCCGCCAGGAACTGCAGCGCTGCCGCCAGCCCGTCGCCGGTGGTGGCGTAATCTGTCATCACGATATGGCCCGATTGCTCGCCGCCCAGGTTGAAGCCGCCCGCCCGCATCCGCTCGACCACATAGCGGTCGCCGACGGCGGTGCGCTCAAGCCCGATCCCCTGCGAGGTCAGGAAGCGCTCAAGCCCCAGGTTCGACATCACCGTCGCCACCAGCGCGCCCCCGCGCAGCCGCCCATCTGCCGCCCAGCGGCTGGCCAGCAGCGCCATTATCTGATCGCCATCGGCCACCTGGCCGAATTCATCCAGGATCATCACCCGGTCGGCATCCCCATCCAGCGCAATCCCCAGATCGGCGCCATGGGCCACCACCGCCGCCGCCGCCGTCCCGGTATGGGTTGATCCGCAGTTGTCGTTGATATTGGTGCCATTGGGGGTGACGCCCAGCGGGATCACGGTCGCGCCCAACTCCCACAGCACCTCGGGGGCGGCGCGATAGGCGGCCCCATTGGCGCAATCGACCACCACTTTCAGCCCGTCCAGCCGCAGCCCGGGCGGGAAAGAGGTTTTGACAAATTCCTGATAGCGCCCGCGGCCATCCTCAATCCGTTTGGCGCGGCCGATATTATGGGCCTGGGCGGGCTGGATCTCGCCCTCGATCATCGCCTCGATCTCGCGCTCGGCCTCATCAGACAGTTTGAACCCGTCGGGGCCGAAGAATTTGATGCCATTGTCGTGATGCGGATTGTGGCTGGCCGAGATCATCACCCCCAGATCCGCCCGCATCGAGCGGGTCAGAAAGCCCACGCCAGGCGTCGGCACCGGGCCCAGCAGCAGCACATTCATCCCCGTCGAGGTCAGTCCGGCGGTCAGCGCGTTTTCCAGCATATAGCCCGAAAGGCGGGTGTCCTTGGCGATCACCACCCGATGCGCATCCGTGCCGTCCCGGCGAAAGTAACGCCCGGCAGCCTCGCCCAGCCGCAGCGCCATTGCCGCAGTCATCGGCCAGCTATTGGCACGGCCCCTGACACCGTCAGTTCCGAAAAGCTTCTTCGCCATTGCCTATTCCTCGTGGTAATTGCCCTGGATCGCCTGCCAGATCGACAGGGCCTGGCGGGTCTCTCTTGTGTCATGAACGCGCAGGATCTGCACGCCACTGGCCGCGCCCTGCAGCGCCACCGCAACCGAGCCGGAAACCCGCTCTGACGCAGTGGCGGCCCCGGTGATCGCGCCGATAAATTTCTTGCGTGAGGCCCCCAGCAGCAGCGGCAGGCCGAATTCGTGAAAACTGCCCAGGTCCCGCAAAAGCTGCAGGTCATGCGCGGTGGTCTTGCCAAAGCCGATGCCGGGGTCGAGGATCAGGTTTTCCGGCCGGATCCCGGCGCTCAGCGCGGCCTCAACCCGCTGAAAAAGGTGATCGCGCACCGCCCAGAGCACATCGTCATAATGGGCGTGTTTTTGCATGGTCTCGGGCGTGGCAACCGAATGCATCAGCACAATCGGGGCCCCCGATTGCGCCGCCAGCGCCGCCATATCCGGGTCAAACCGCATGGCCGAAACATCGTTGATGATATTCGCGCCCGCCTGCAGCGCGGCCTCGGCAACGGCGGCCTTGCGGGTGTCGATCGAAATCGGCGCGGTGATGCCGGCGGCCCGCAGGGCGGCAATCACCGGCGCGGTGCGGGCGATTTCTTCGGCAACCGGCACCTCAGCCGCGCCTGGCCTGGTGCTTTCGCCGCCAATATCCAGGATCTCGGCATCGCGCAGCATCTCTTGCGCGCGGGCCAGCGCGGCCTCTGGCAGGTTATGGCGGCCGCCATCGGAAAAGCTGTCAGGGGTGACGTTCAGAATGCCCATGATGCGCGGCTGGTTAAGGGAAAGCCCGACCAGATCGGCCCGCGCTGCGCTGATCCGCGCAAAGCCCGCCCCGTGATGCGCATCGTCGCGCACCTCGGCGGCTGTGCCGTCACGCCCGCTCAGCCGCGCCTCGTTCCACCACAGGTGGCGGCTGCCGCCAAGGCTGCGACGCGGTGCCGTTTGGGCCGCGCTTGCGCCGCTGCGGGGCAGGGGCTGAAGGATCTGATCGGGGTCAGGCAGGCTGAAGGACATATTTGCTGCAGTTTTGTGCTTTGTCCGGCGCTTTTGCGACTTTGGCCGGGCCGTGACAAGGGCCGCAATCAGACCTTGCGGGCCGGGATGCGGCTTCCCGCCGGAACTGAAACATCGCCGTGAAGGATCAGCTCTGCCGCCGCCATTTCCTCGGCCAGCCACAGGGCCAGCGCCACCGCATCACGGCTTTGCGGCCCGTCAACCGCATCCAGCACCAGTTTCGAGGGCGCCCATACCACCGAGCGGCCGCGCCGGATCGCCCAGTCGATTTCGGTTCGTGAGGAAACCACCACGCAGCGCGGATCGCGGGCGGCCAGCACCCAGGCGTTTTGCTCAATCGCCAGCAGATCGACGCGGCGCTGCGTCGGGCGGTGCCCTGTCTGCGGCCGCGCCATATCGGGCAGGCCGACCGTGAAGATCACCGGCACGCCCGGGGCCAGCAGCTGATCGATTCGCGCTGCCAGATCAGGGGCATGGATGGTTTCATTGTCGAGATAGGCGACCCGCGGATGCACCAGGTCATCACTGTCGCCATCCTCGCTGCGCAGCGGGATTTCAGCGCGCGAGCGCACGATCTCAACCCCAAGCGCATAGGGGCCGACATCGAGTTTTTCGATGCGGATGAAAGCGCGCATCGCCTGGGGCTCGGCCAGAAGACGCTCGGCCAGGTGTTCGGCCAGCGTCTCCAGCAGGTTCAGCCGCCCGGTCGCCAGCTCGGCGGCGATTGATTCGGTGATCCGGTCATAAGAGAGGATGCGGTCGACATCATCTTCCAGCGGCTGCGGCGTCGGGCGCACCTCGATCACGATATTGAAACGCAGGCGCTGTTTATGGCCGCGCTCTTTCTGAAAGGCGCCGATATCGGCCTCGACGATATGGTCGCGCAGGCTGATCCGGTCGCGCGGATCTGCGCCTGCAGAGGCCTCAGAGCGTTCCTGAGGATGGGCAAAAGCCATTGCGCTGTCGCTGGTCGTCATGGTCATGCGCCCTCCTGCGGGCAAAATGGCCAGGGAAACTGGCACGCCGCCGGGGCGACATTTGCCCCGCGCCGCGCAACCCCAGGGGGAAAGTGCGGCACGGGTAGCGCATGATTAGCAGCAGCAAAGCCCGATCCCAAGTCATTAACCGACCTGTCCTGACCGGGAACAGACCGGCGTGCCCTGTCTGGTCTGTCAGGCGGGCCTTTCAGATCAGCCGCGGACGCCGGGCTGACGGTAGAAAAGATGCGAGCCGATGGCGGTGGTATGGGCGAATTGCTTCGACCAGGAGGGCCGGACGCCATAGGTGTGGAAATGGGTGGCGCCGGCGGTCAGATTGCGGGGCGCGCCGCTCAGCATCAGGCTGGCGATCCGGCCTGCAACCTCACGCGGCGTCTTTTCACGCATGGTGGTCGAGGTGCCGTCGCAGGTATAGGAAAACTGGCAGCCGCCGCTATTGGCCTGACGCACAACGCCGCAGACGCTGGCCGGATAGCGGCCGCTGTCACGCCGGTTCAGGATCACTTCGGCCACCGCGAACTGGCCCTGCAGGCTTTCGCCGCGCGATTCGAAGTAGATCGCCTCGGTCAGGCATTGCCATTCGCGCCCGCTTTGGGTGATGGGCTGCGCCATCAGCCAGTTCATGTCATAGCGCAGGGCGGCCTTTTGCAGCCCCTGGGTCTGGCCGCTCTGGCCATTTGTGGGGGCAGAGGCCTGCACGATATTTGCCTCGGCAGCCCCTGCCGTCGCGGGCTTGCCCAGCAGGGAAAACCCGTTGCGCGTGGTGGTTTTCCTGACCACCCGGCGGATCTTCTTGCCCTCAGGCGTGTCGATGATGGTTTCAGAGACCACCTCTTCGGTGACCTGAACATTGCCCGAATTCGTGGCCGAGACCTTTGCCGCATTGCGCGACGCGCCGCCTGAGATCAGCGTGCCAGAGGGCTTTGTGCTGATCACCCGGCTTTTTGCGGCAGGGGCGACCAAAGGCGCGGCGGCATTCGCCACGATTTGCGGGCTGACAATGGCCGCGCCCTGGACGGGCTGCGCCAGAACCGCACCATTGGGCGCGGCAACCGGCTGGCGGGTGGCCCGGCCAGAGGTGTCATTCTCCAGATCGTTCAGATGCGATTTTTCATTGCCAAGCAGCTGGCCCATCTGTCCGGCCAGATCAAGCTGCGGCCTGTTCATGTCACTGCGCGTGACCTCTGCATGGGCCGCCATCGGGGCAGCCAGCTGGGTGAGGGCGACGGCGGCGGTCACAGCGACAGCTGCCATCACATTCCCTGAGCGTTTCATCATCGGGTTCCTGCTCTGTTACCCCAAGGCCTGGATTTCACCAAACTCTGGTGGCACCAAAAACGCGGCTTTGGCCAAAACTATGGCGCGGGCCGCACAACAAGTGGGTTGAGTAGGCGAATCGTCCGCCTTCGGTCCAGTATTGTTGCCAAATCGTCACAAGAACTCTGTTGGCGTCGGCGAGAATACGCCGACAGTTCTTAAGAAATACTTTAGCTGCGCGTCACAACCACATGATATTGTGTTTTTATTTCACCTGGACGCATGTTCCCCAAGGGCCAGATGGGCCGCCGCGAGTCGCGCCATGGGCACGCGATAGGGGCTGCAAGAGACATAATCGAATCCCGCAGCGCGGCAAAAAGCGATGGAAAGCGGGTCGCCGCCATGCTCGCCGCAGATGGAAAGCCGCAGTTCCTGGCGGGTTTCGCGCCCGCGTTCCGCACCGATCAGCAGCAATTCGCCCACCCCGTCCTGGTCGAGGATATGGAAGGGATCCTCGGGGAAAACGCCCTGCTGCACATAGGTGTTCATGAACCGCCCGGCATCGTCGCGCGACAGACCATAGGTCATCTGGGTCAGGTCATTGGTGCCAAAGGACAGGAAGGCCGCGTGCTGCGCGATCTCACCCGCCCGCAGGCAGGCGCGGGGCGTTTCCACCATCACGCCCAGCCGATAGTCGAAATCGGCGTTTGCCCTGGTGCGCACGGCCGCCGCGACGGCGTCGATGCGGGTTTTGACCAGCTCGACCTCGCGGGCGGCCGAGACGAGGGGGATCATCACCTCGGGCACGATCACCGCGCCGCGCCGGGCACTTTCGATCGTGGCCTCAAAGATCGCCTGGGCCTGCATGTCGTAGATCTCGGGCAGCACCACGCCGAGGCGCACGCCGCGCATGCCCAGCATCGGGTTGACCTCGCGCAGCGCCTCGGCACGGCGGGTGACCTCGGAAAGCGGGCGGTCCAGCGCCTCGGCCAGCTCGCGCAGCCCTTCGCGTGAGGCGGGCAGGAATTCATGCAGGGGCGGATCAAACAGGCGGATGCAGACCGGAAGCCCCTGCATGATGTTGAAAAGCTGGACGAAATCCTCGCGCTGCATCGGCAGCAGCCGCGACAGCGCCGAGGCGCGGTCGGCCGAGGTATCGGCGAAGATCATCTCACGCATGACGGTGAAGCGGTCTTCCTCAAAGAACATATGTTCGGTGCGGCACAGCCCGATGCCCTCGGCGTTGAAATTCCGGGCGGTGGCGGCGTCCGAGGGGGTGTCGGCATTGGCGCGCACGCCGATGTCGCGGAACTCATCCGCCCAGGTCAGCAGCTGGCGGAAACTGTCGTCCAGCGCAGGGGGCAGCATTTCGGCCGCGCCCGCCAGCGCCTCACCGCGCGAGCCGTCGATGGTGATGATATCGCCCTCGCGGAAGATGCGGCCATCGCGGGCGGTCAGTTTGCGGTCCTTGCCGTCAAGGCGCAGATCGGAGGCGCCGACCACCGCAGGCAGGCCAAGACCGCGGGCGATCACGGCGGCATGGCTGGTCATGCCGCCGCGTTCGGTCAGGACGGCGGCGGCGGAATGCATGCCGCGGATGTCTTCGGGCGCGGTCTCGCGGCGCACGAGAATACATTGCTCGCCACGTGCGGCAGAGGCCTGGGCGGCCTCAGAGGTGAAGACCAGGCGGCCCGTTGCGGCCCCGGGCGAGGCGGCGATGCCGGTGGCGATCACGTCGCGGATGCCGCGCGGATCGACCTGATGGTGCAACAACTCGGACAGCGCGCGCGGCTCGACCCGCAACACCGCCTCGGACTTCGGGATCACCCCATCCTCGGCCAGCGCCACGGCGATTTTCAGCCCGGCGCGGACAGAGCGCGTCACCCGAATCGCATCAAGCACCGAGAGGCGGCCATCCTCGACGGTGAATTCGATCTGCATTTCCTCGCGCAGTTTGGCGCGGCAGGCGGCCCCCATGCGGATCAGATCCTGCATGATTTCAGGGGCTTCCTCTTCCAGTGAGGGGCCGCGCGGGTCGCGGGTCAGGTAAAGCGCCTCACGCGCGGCAAGCGCGTCACGGCCCTGGCTTTGGCCCAGATAGCGGCCGGTGATGCGGTTTTGCCCGGTGACGCTGTCGACGAACTGGATGACGCCAGAGCCGGATATGCCCTGGCCGATGCCCTGGGCCATTTCCTGGACCACAAGGCCAAGGGCGGCATCCTCTGGCGCCCCTTTGGCCGAGCGCAGCAGGCGGGCCGAGGTGCCCTCCCACGCCCGCGCCATCGAGCGCAGCACTTCGGAAAGCTGGCGGGCCGGGTCTTCGGGGAATGGCTCGTCGGTCTCATATTCGTAAAGGCGGCGCAGCTCGCGCAGCGCATCGGGGCCGGGCCGGACATCCTCGAACATATCGGGGTCAAGCCGGGCGACATTGATCGCATAGCCCTGGATGAAGCGGCACCAAAGCGCATCGGCGGCCTCGCGGCCATGGGTTTCGCAAAGGGCGGCGTGGCGGGCGGCGTTCAGCCCGATATTGAGGATGGTTGCCGGGCCGCCCCAGTCGGGATTGGCGGGCGAGGCGCGGACAGAGACCAGCGGGCCTGCGGTCTGGTCGGTGCCGAAATGGGCAAGGATCGCGCTCGCATCAACGGGTTGCCCCTGGGCCAGCGCGCGGATCGTGGCGGCAGGCAGGGCAACCGATTGTGGCACCGGCAGCTCAAGGCGCACCAGCCGCTGCAGGCATTTCGCCTTCCAGCCATGCGCCTCGGTGGCGATGGGGGCGGAGGGGGTGATTTCCGAAAAGGCGGTGAGGGTCACTTGTTTCTGCACTGCAGCACTCCTGGCACGGCTGGCAGAATAGGGCGGATTTTTTATGGCGCAAGCGCTGTGATGGGCGCGGGGGGCAGTGCCTCCGGCCATATGATCCCGCCCCCCGGCGCGTTTTGCGCATGGGGGGCAGGGGCGGGGCTTAGCCCTCGACTTTGGTCAGATCAGCGGTGCCCGAGCAGATGGCGCGGATCCGGTGCAGCAGGTTCAGGCGGTTTCTGCGGATGATCTGGTTGTCGGTATTGATCTGGATCGTGTCGAAGAAGGCATCGATCGGGCCGCGCAGCGCCGCCATGGCCTGCATGGCAGTGGCGAAATCCTCGGCCTGCATGGCGGGGGTGATCTTCGCCTCGGCCTGGTCGAGCGCGGCAAAGAGGGCGCGCTCCTCATCTGTCTCGGCCAGTTTCGGATCCGGGCCGAAGCTATATTCGACGCCGTCTTTTTCCTCGGCCTGGGTCAGGATGTTGTTGGCGCGTTTGTAGCCCTGAAGAAGGTTCTTGCCGTCCTCGGTTTTCAGCGTGTCGGAAAGGGCGGTTGCGCGTTTGACCAGCAGCGCCAGATCATCGCTGCCGGGCATGGCCAGGCAAGCGTCGATCACGTCATGGCGGATGCCCTGGTCTTTGAGGAAGACTTTTAGACGGTCGTGGAAGAAAGCGAGGAGACTTGCGACATCTTCGTCATGGGCAGGGCGTATCCAGCCTTCGAGCGAGCCTGAAAAAATCTTCATCTCATCCGCAGAGGCTCCGCGTGACAGGCTGTCATGGCGGGCAGTGCGGTAATCATAATCACCCAGTGCCGTTCTGAACAGTTTGGTGAGGCTGAGATTGATGTCATTCCCCAGCACCAGCCGGATCACGCCAAGCGCGGCGCGGCGCAGGGCGAAGGGGTCTTTCGAGCCGGTGGGTTTCTCGTCGATAGCCCAGAAGCCGGTCAGGGTGTCGAGTTTGTCGGCCAGCGCGACTGCGACCGAGACAGGCTCGGACGGGACGGCGTCAGAGGGGCCGAGGGGCGAATAATGGTCGCGGGCGGCATTGGCGACCGCCTCAGGCTCGCCTGCCTGCAGCGCGTAGTAGCGGCCCATCACGCCCTGGAGTTCGGGGAACTCGCCGACCATCGCCGAGCGCAGGTCGAGTTTGGCAAGACGCGCGGCATGTTCGGCCTGATCGGGGTCAGCGCCGACCAGGGGCGCGATCTCGCGGGCGAGGGAGGCGATGCGGGCAATGCGGTCTGATTGCGAGCCGAGCTTCGACTGGAAGGTGACATGGGTCAGGCCCTCGGCCCATTCCTGCATGCCCGCTTTCGCCACCCGCAGGTCGTTTTCCCAGAAGAAGCGCGCATCCGACAGCCGCGCGGTCAGCACTTTCAGATTGCCCGCAAGGATCGTCGCGCCGTCATCCGGCGTCTCGATATTGGCGACGGTCAGGAAGGCCTCAATCCGGCCGGTTTTCGGATTACGGGCCGAGAAGAATTTCTGATGTTCGCGCATGCTGGTTTGCAGAACCTCGGGCGGCAGGCCAAGGAAGGCTTCGGGGATCTGGCCCATCAGCGGCACCGGCCATTCGACAAGGCCCGCGATCTCGGTCAGAAGGGCGCGGTCCTCGACCACCTCCAGCCCGGCGGCGAAGGTCAGGTTTTTGGCGCCATGGGCGATGGCCTCTTCACGCTCGGCCTGGTCCAGCATCACTTTGGCGCGGCGGAGTTTGGCGGCGTAATCCTCAAATGAGGTGACCGCAAAGCGACCCGGCCCCATGAAGCGGTGGCCCTCGGTGGTGTCGCCCGAGGGGATGCCATCGACCGACAGCGGAACCACGGTGGCGCCGGCCTCATCATGCAGGATGCAAAGGATCGAATGCAGCGGGCGCACCCACCGCAGGGAACCTGTGCCCCAACGCATGGATTTCGGCCAGGGGAAGTTGCGGATCGCAGCTTCCAGCACCTCGGCGATGATCTCTGCCGCGGCGCGGCCGGGCTTTTCCACCACCGCAAACCAGACCTCGGCCTTTTTGTCGGCGCGTTTTTCCAGCTGATCGAGGCTCAGCCCGGTCGAGCGCAGAAACCCGTCGATTGCCGCCTGGGGCGCATCGGTGCGCGGGCCCTTGCGCTCTTCGCGGGTGGGGCGGCTTTCGGAGGAAAGCCCTTCCAGTGCCAGCACCAGGCGGCGCGGCGTTGAGAAGGTGCCAGCGCCCGAATAGGTCAGCCCGGCCTCAACCAGGCCATCGGTGACCAGTTTTTTCAGCGCCTCACGGGCGGCGCCCTGCATGCGGGCGGGGATTTCTTCGGAGAAGAGTTCAATCAGAAGATCAGGCATGACAGCACCGCGATATGTGAGTGCCGCAGTCCCTACCCATTCTTGCGCCAGATCACAACAGAGGCGAATGCCTCACCGCCAATCGGGGCGGCAGATCCGGCAGCGGGGCGGGGGGCGGCCAGTGGGTGAAAAAAAGAACGCGAATAACGGCGTAAAACGCCGGATTAACGGGTTACGGTGTGCCCTCGGCCTCGCCGTTCAGCTGATGCCAGGCGAAGGCGCGGCCATCGGGGAATACCGCGACCACCCGATCAACGCCGGGGTTGATATTCTCTTCGGCCAGAAAGGCCAGCGCCTCGCCGGTTTCCAGCGCATGGCCGACCTCATCCGCCTTATAGCAGCCAAACCAGCTGGGGCCGTTCAGAGGCTCGGGCTTTTCATAGATCACATAGGTCTCGCTCAGCATGGCCAGCGAAAGCGGCGTGGTGAAACAGGCGCGAAACCGCAGGGGCGAGCTGTCAGCGTCGATCCCCTCGACATTTTCCGCAACGATCAGCTCTGGCTGGTCAGATCCGATGGGCGTCAGCCGGATCTCGGTCTCGCCCGGGCCGAAGGCCACCGGCTGGTAGAAGGCGTAAACCTGCAGCCAATACATCAAAGCGCCTGCCACCAGACCTGTCACGACCAGCCCTCCTGCTGCGATTTTCCCGAAATTGACCCGGCGGGCCGTCACGCTGTTGTCTCCGCCGTCATTTCTGCGTCACGCCCGGCTTCGGTCTGGCGGAAGGCATCGGCGCATTTCTTCGCCAGCGCCCGCACCCGGCCGATATAGGCCTGACGCTCGGTGACGGAGATCACGCCCCGCGCATCCAGAAGGTTGAAGAGGTGGCTGGCCTTGATCGTCTGATCATAGGCCGGATGCGCCATGATGATCGTTTTGCCGGTTTTCGGATCCTGAGGCGGGAAGTCCAGCAGGCGCTGGCATTCGGCCTCGGCATCCTCGAAATGGCGGAACAGCATCTCGGTGGTCGCACCGTCGAAATTGTGGCGCGAGTATTCTTCCTCGGTCTGGCGGAAGATATCGCCATAGGTCAGCGGGATCGGCGCATCGGGGTTGTTGAAGGGCATGTCCATGACATGGCCGACATTCATCACATACATCGCAAGCCGTTCCAGACCATAGGTCAGCTCGCCCGATACGGGTTTGCAGTCATGGCCGCCGACCTGTTGGAAATAGGTGAACTGGCTGACCTCCATCCCGTCACACCAGACCTCCCAGCCAAGACCCCAGGCGCCCAGCGTCGGGCTTTCCCAGTCATCCTCGACAAAGCGGATGTCATGCAGGCCCAGATCGATGCCGATCGCCTTCAGCGAACCGAGATACAGCTCTTGCAGGTTTGCGGGGCTGGGTTTGATGATGACCTGATACTGATAGTAATGCTGCAGGCGGTTCGGGTTTTCGCCATAGCGCCCATCGGTCGGGCGGCGCGAGGGCTGCACATAGGCGGCAGCCCAGGGTTTGGTGCCAAGGCTGCGCAGGGTGGTCGCCGGGTGGAAGGTGCCGGCACCGACCTCCATGTCATAGGGTTGCAGCACCGCGCAGCCCTTGTCGGCCCAGTAGTTTTGCAGCCTCAGGATGATTTCCTGAAAGCTTCTGGGCGTCGTGGTGCCCTGATCGGCGGCCTGATTTGCGCTGTTTTGTGCCATTTCCAAAGCTTTCCCGGTTTCGGCGGCAATTGGCATGGTCGGTGCCAGGCCCTTGCCGCCACGTATATCAGTGGCGCATCTTTTGCGGCATGGGCCTGGCGCGCAGTGGCTGCGACCCGGCAAAACCCTGCCAGCATTCGCGCATGTCCCTATCCATTGCCGCGCCCCGGGTCAATCACAGCGCGATCACAGGTCAACCACCGGCCCAGCACTGGTCAATCACTGGCCCATCACTGCGCGCATCTGCGGGCACGCACGGTCACATCATGGCGAGCAGCGGCCGCCTTTGGCCTTGTGGGGCTTGTTCTCATCCCCGGGGGCGGTATTGGTAACCTCTATGTGATAAAACAGATGTAATCCGGGCGGAGCCTTCCCCCGGCCAGCCGGAAGCACTCAGCCCGTATGATTTTTTCCCGATTCACACCCCGCCAGCATGTTTTGCGCCCGATGCTGCTGATTGCCACCCTGCTGACGGTTTTCGTAAACGCAAAAGCGGCCACCGCCCAGGAGAGGCGCTGGATCCAGGTCGAGGCGCTGCCGAACCTGACCCGCGCCAATGACCGCGCCGCCGCTTTCCAGCAAAGCCTCAATCAGCATGGCATCAGCGGGATCTGGGGCTTTGGCCTGCCGTCGGGCTGGTTCGGGGTGGTGATCGGCCCCTATGACGGCGAAGAGGTGGGCGGCGTTCTTGCTTCGCTGAAGTCAGAGCGGCTGATCCCCTCTGACAGCTATATCACCGACGGGCGCGAGTTCCGCGATCAGTTCTGGCCAGCGGATGGCGCGGCTCCGCCTGCTGAAGCGGTCCCTGCGGAAGTGCCCCCTGCCGAAGTGACACCCGCCGAAGAGATTTTCCCCGAAGAGGTGCTTTCAGCGCCCCAGCCAGCGCCCCAGCCGGATCAGGCTGCACCGGAGGCTGAGATCGTCGCTGAACCGGCAGATGAAACCCCGGCCGAGGCGCGTGCCTCTGAGGCCGCGCTTGACACCGATCAGCGCAAAAGCCTGCAGGCTGCGCTGCAATGGTTTGGCCATTACCAGGGCGGCATTGACGGCGCATTCGGCCCCGGCACCCGCAACTCGATGGCGGCCTGGCAGTCGGCCCAGGGGCTGGAGCCGACGGGCATCCTGACCACCCGCCAGCGCGAGGCGCTGCTTTCCGCCCATCAGGGCGAGGTGATCGCCTTTGGCTTCGCAGGCGTCGAAGAACAGGAAAGCGGCATCGACGTGACGCTGCCGCTGGCGCTGGTCACATTCGACCGCTACGAGCCGCCCTTCGTTCATTACCGTGAGAAAAACGGCTCTGGCCTGTCGCTGGTGCTGATCTCGCAACCCGGCGATCAGGGCAGCCTTGCGGGGCTTTACGACGTGATCGGCAGCTTTGAGGCGATGCCCGCTGGCGGCACCCGCGCCCTGCGCGACAGCGAATTTACCATCGAGGCCACGGATGCCCGCGTTCACAGCCGGGCCGTGGCGCGGCTGAGCGGCGGGCTGATCAAGGGCTGGATGGCTTTCGGCAAGCCCGAAAACGCCGCCCGCGACGCCCGGATCTATGAGGTGATCAGCGCCAGTTTCCGCGCCGTGGGCGATACCGCGCTTGATCCGGGCCTTGTGCCGCTGGATGAGGCCGCCCGTCGCGGCCTGGTGGCCGGGATTGAGGTGAAAAAGCCGATCCGGGGACGCTCGGGCTTTTATGTGGCGGCGGATGGGGCGGTTCTGACCACCTCAGAGGCGGTGCAAAGCTGCGGCCGTATCACGCTTGATCACGCGACCGAGGCGAAGCTGGTATTTGACGAGGCGGGCCTTGCGCTTTTGCGCCCGGTGACGCCGCTGGCCCCGGCTGCGGTGGCGACTTTCGCCGCCAGCCCGCGCCCGGGCGCAGGGATCGTGGTGGCGGGCTATCCCTATGAGGGCCGCCTGCCAGCCCCCGTCCTGACCCATGGCAGCTATGAAGAGGCGGGCGGGCTGGACGGAGCGCCGGGCCTTGCGCGGCTGTCGGTTGCCACCCAGGCCGGGGATGCCGGCGGCGCGGTGCTGGATGGATCGGGCGCGGTGATCGGCATGCTTTTGCCCGCGCAGGCGGCGCGTGCCGGCGCGGCTCAGGGCCAGGAGCTGCCCGCTGACGTGGCCTTTGCGGCGGATACCGCACGGATCAGCACGGCGTTGCAGGGCGCGGGGATCACGGTTGCCCAATCGGCGGCTGCCCCGGCCCTGGCGCCGGAAACCCTGAACCGCACGGCGCGGGGGATGACGGTGCTGGTATCCTGCTGGCAGTAAATCTTTGCAGCCTGGCCTGATTGGGGCCGGGCAGCGTCAATGATAAATATGGGGCAGGCCGGATCGGCTCTGCCCCATTTTCGTGGTGCGGGCGACTGATGATCCTTCAGGGTGATGCTTCCGGGTGATCCTGCCCGGCGATCCTGCGGCGGTTATGCCCTCAGGCCCGCCAGAACGAGGGCAGCAACAGAACCAGCACCGCCAGCAACCCCAGCCGTCCCAGGATCATCGCCAGCCCCATCACCGCAATCGCTGCATCGGGGAAATCGACGAAAGTCCCGGTCCGCTCGACCAGCGGGCCAAAGCCGTAGCCCACATTCCCCAGCGTGGTCCAGATCGCGAAAAGCGCCGATTCCAGATCCACCCCGATCAGCGTCAGCACCACGCTGAAGAGGCCAAGGATCAGGATATAGCCCGAGATGAACATGATCAGCGCCTGGATGATATCCTCTCCCACCGCGCGGCCGGCATATTTCACCGGATCGGCGGAATGGGGCAGGGCGATGCGGCGGACCTGGGCGCGCAGCACCGCAAATGAGATCTGCACCCGAAACACCGAAAGCCCCGATGCGGTCGAGCCTGAACAGGCCCCGATGATCCCGATGATCAGCGCCACCACCAGCATCAGCCCGTCCCAGGTGGGAAAGCTGCCGGAAAAGAACCCGGTCGAGGACATGATCGAGGTCAGGTTGAACAGGCTTTCGCGGAAGGCGGGCTCGGCCTCCATGTCAGAGGTCAGCAGGCGCCAGATGAAGACGATCAGCACCGCCAGCCCAAGCCATGTCAGATAGGCCCGCACCTGCGGGTCGCCCCACAGCGCGGCAGGCTGGCCATTGACCATCTGCACATAGCGGATGAAGGGCAGGCTGCCCGCCAGCATGAAAAACACCGCCACATATTCCCCCGCCCCCTGAAAGGCGTTGAAGGAACTGTCATAGGGCGAGAAGCCCCCCGTCGCCACCGTGGTCAGCCCATGAACCACCGCCCCCAAAGGCGGCATGCCGATGCCCAGATAGGTCAGCATGCAGATGCAGGTCAGTGCCACATAGATCAGCATCAGCTGGCGGGCGATATCGGTGGCCCGCGGCAGGGCCTTGCCGAAAGTGTCAAAGCCCTCGGTGCGGAAAAACTGCATGCCGCCCACCCGCATCAGCGGCAGGAAGATCATGGCGATAAAGGCAATGCCAAGGCCGCCGATCCAGGTGGTCATGCCGCGCCAGAGGTTCATCCCCATCGGCAGGGCGTCCAGCCCGGTGATCACCGTGGCCCCGGTCGTTGTCAGCCCCGAGACCGCCTCGAACCAGGCGTGCAAATAGCCAAGGCCCGGCGCGCCAAGCATATAGGGCAGACCGGCGAAACAGGGCAGGATGAACCAGATCGCCGAGGTCAGCGCCCAGGCCTGGCGCACCCCCAGCGAATGGGTCTGGCTGTTGGCGGTTGCCAGCGCAACGCAGGTGCCCACCGACCCGGTGATCAGGGCGGCCCGCAAAAACGCCTGGGCATTCCCATCCCCCGCCCGCCAGTCAAGGATCGCCGGCGCCAGCATCAACAGCGCAAGGACGATCAGAATGCGTCCGATAACATAGGCCACGGGTCTGAGGTCGATCATGATGCAAGGCTTATGCGCAGCCAGAGGCGCGGTCAAATCCCTTTACAGCCAGGGGAAACCGGGTCCGTATGGCAGCTTACGCGCCGAGGCGCTGCAGCTTTCTCAGCACTTCGGGGGTGATGCGGTAAAGCCCGGTCATGCGAAACTCGAACAGGCGGTCCTCGATCAGGCTGCCACGGCCGATATTATGGACGATCAGCGGCGTGCCCCCCGCGCTTTTGCCGCTGCCCACCACCATCAGATGCGCCAGGTCGCCGGGGATCAGGCAGGTCACCACATCGCCGGGCTTATAGGCGGCGGGATCCTCGCTGACCGGGATTTCGGCCCCGGTGCGTTCAAAGAGGCGGCGCAGATTGGGCACCCTTCGGTGGTCGATATTGCGGTCGGGGCGGCTCAGGCCCCAGTTTTTCGGATAGGCGGCGAAATTCGCCCGCATATCGGCATTGACCGCCAGTTGCAGATCAAGACCATGCGCCACCCGCAGGGCGCGGATCAGCACATCGGTGCAGACCCCGCGCTCGGGCGCAACATCGCCGCCGGGGAAATCCAGCGCCACATAGGCCGGGTCGTAGATGGTGACGACGCCCTGCTGCGCCTCGGCCGCGCGGGCGATTTCGGGGCCCGGATCTCTGGCGGGATCGTCAGACGCCCCTTCGGCCCGCAAAAGGGCAGGGGCCAGAAACGGGGCCGCCAAAAGCCCGATTGCCGCACGACGCGCGATCATCCCTTACCCCGCTTTGCTTTCGTTGCGGCCTGACCCCGCCCGCTCAGCCGATGTGAAACAGCGACTGGAACAGGCGCGGATCAAGGCTGGTCGCGGCGAAGGTTGGCCCCTCTGTCAGCAAGGATACCGCATCATGCGAGTGAAGGCTTTCCTGATGGCTGGCCATCACGCGAAAGTCACCGATCCGGGGATCTGCCTGCAGAACCTGGCAAAAAGAGCGCGCCGCATCCTCGACAAAGATCGGATTGGCGGCGTTCAGCTCGGCAAAGGCCTGCTCATCCTCGCGTTTGACCATCACCTGGGTCTCGGTGACCACGGCCTTGCGGGCCAGATCGATCAGATCCTCAAACCAGAGCGTCTCGCCCGGGCGCACCACCACCGAGATCCGCGCGACAGAGCGCTGCGAATGCGGCGTCGCCAGCTGGCCACGGGTGCGGCGGGCATGTTCAGACAGCTCCAGCGAGCAGGGGCAGGTCGAGGAATAGACATAGTCGAAATGGATGATCCGAAGCCGCTCGCTGCCCTGATCGACCAGCTCCAGCGCGAAATCGTAATATTGCCAGCCAGTCAGGCCCGAACGCAGGCTTTCGACCTTAACCGGAAGGGAAAAGCGCATCTGGATGCGGGCGTCGAAGCTTTCCAGATCGCGGCGGTAATCCTCAAGCGCGGCCTCGATCACCCCGAAACTGAATGATTGTTCGGCATGGGCATAGAAAGAGCGCATGATGCGGCTCATATTGATGCCCTTTTTATCGGCCTCCAGGCTGACGGTGCCGGTGACCGAGGTTTCCAGCCGGACCTCACCCGCGTCGCGGGTCTGAAAGCGGATCGGCAGGCGAAAGTTTGAGATGCCCACATGCTGGATCTGCACATGCGCCCCGGTGATCAGGCTGGAGGGGCCGTTTTGCAGATCGGGCAGGGTGGCGCGATAGGCCTGATTTGCCTCAAACGCCTCGGGATAGGTCCGGCTGAGCAGCGGATAGCCCTGTCCGGCCAGCAAAGACCCGGCCTCGGGGGCAAGCTCTGCGACCGCCCCGGCACCGGCATTTTCGGCCCAGCGGTGCAAAAGCTGCAGCGCGGCCTTAGCCTCTTCACGCGTCGGGCGCGTGTCCAGCTCACGGTCGTGGACGGTCATGGGAAGATCCTTTCGGTTCGGGCCGCGCTGCTCCTGCAGAGGCGCGGGCCGTCAATTTCCGGATGAAACCAGCGGAGTGATAAATCGCCGGGACGCCTATGAGATAAGCAGGCCTGTCACAATAGCAAGCACGAAACGCCCGCTTTTGCAAAAATAAGGGGGGCAAAGCCCCCCATATTTCACTCAGACCTTTGCCAGCGCCTGGTCGAGATCGGCGATCAGGTCGCCTGCATCTTCCAGCCCGATCGAGAAGCGGATCAGCCCGGGCGCAATGCCAAGGCTTTGCTTTTGCTCATCCGACAGGCGCTGATGCGTGGTCGTTGCCGGATGGGTGGTGATCGACTTGGCATCGCCCAGGTTGTTCGAGATCTTGGGGATCTGCAGCGCATTTTGCAGCCGGAACGCGCCCTCTTTGCCGCCCTTGACGACAAAGCTGACAATGGTGCCGCCGGTGCCCATCTGCGCCATAGCCAGATCATATTGCGGATGCGATTTCAGGCCCGGATAGATGATTTTCTCAATCTTGTCATGGCCTTCCAGATATTCGGCAATCTGCAGCGCCGAGGCCGCCATCGCCCGGCAGCGCAGATCCAGCGTCGCCATCCCGTTCAGCATGATCCAGGAGGTGAAAGGGCTCATCGCGCCGCCGGTGTGCTTCATATAGGGCTGCACGACCTTCTGGATGTAATCCGCCGAGCCGCAGATCACGCCACCAAGCGCACGCCCCTGGCCGTCGATATGTTTGGTGGTCGAATAGACCACCACATCGGCGCCCAGATCGACCGCCCGCGAGAAAATCGGCGTCGCAAAGACATTGTCGCAGATCACCAGCGCGCCATGTTTATGCGCGATCTCGGCCACGCCTTTCACATCGACGATTTCCAGCGTCGGATTGGCCATGCTTTCGAAGAACACGGCTTTGGTCTCGGGCGTGACGGCGGCCTCCCAGGCGGCAAGATCGGTGCCGTCAACAAAGGTTACCCGCACGCCATAGCGCGTCAGCACGTCTTCCAGGATGTAAAGACAAGAGCCGAACAGCGCCTTTGCCGAGACCACATGATCCCCGGCCTTCAGCAGCGAGGTCAGCGCGCCATTGACGGCCGCCATGCCGCTGGCAGTGGCGAATGCATCCTCGGTGCCCTCAAGGCCTGAGATGCGCTCTTCGAACATGCGGGTGGTGGGGTTGCCGTAGCGGGCATAGATGAACTCATCCTCGCCCGATTTGATGAACCGCGCCTCGGCGGTTTCGGCATCGGGATAGGCAAAACCCTGGGTGAGAAAAATCGCCTCGGCCATTTCGCCATACTGGCTGCGGCGGCTGCCTTCATGGACCAGTTTCGTGCGTGTCTTCCAGTTCGTCATCGCGGCAAGGCTCCCGGGGCCATAAGCATGTCAATGACCGGAAAATGCGGCAGGGCGAAGACGTCCCGTCACCTCTTTAGCGGCTTGTTTAACGTGGCCCGCAATCCGGTCAACAAAGCGCCACGCCATTGCCTTACGCCCGGGGGGCGGCGCGGTCAAGCCTCAGCGCAGGCCCAGACCCGCCCGCATCAGTCCGCGCCGGACCGGGGTCAGCGAATAGAACAGATCCAGCGCCCCTGCCCGCAGATCGCGTAAGCCCTGCGCCCCCGCCATCGAGGCGCGGTTCAGAAGGTCGATCCCGCTTAGCCGCAGCGTGATATCGGTGTGGCGGGCGCGGTGATAGGCGGCCAGCAGCTGGGGGCTGCCCGGATCGCCATTCGGCCCGGCCGCCGCGTCACGTGCCAGATCCAGCAGCACCCGCAGATCGCTGAGCGACATGTTCAGCCCCTGCGCCCCGATCGGTGGCACCACATGCGCGGCCTCGGCCATCAGGGCCACCCGCTGCCCGGACATCTGCATGGCCATCTGGCTGATGATCGGCCAGACATGGCGCGGCGTCGCCAGCTGCATCTGGCCAAGGATGCCGCAGGAGCGGATGTTCATCTCACGGGTGAAATCCGCATCACTCAGCCCTGCAAGGCGTGCCGCCTCTGGCCCGCGCTCCATCCAGACGACGGAAGAGGCGGGCTGCCCGTCACGATCAGGCAGCGGCACCATGGTAAATGGCCCGCCGCTACGGTGCACCTCGGTCGAGACATTTTCATGCGCCCGCTGGTGGGTGACGGAAAAGACCAGCGCCTTTTGGCCGTAACGTATTGTTTTAACGGGGATATTCAGCGCATCACGGATCAGCGAGTTGCGCCCGTCAGCGGCGATCAGCAGCCGCGCCGCCACCTGCGAGCCATCGCTGAGCGTCACCAGCGCCTCGGCATCGCGGGTCAGCACCGCGCGCGCGGCGATCCCGGGGCGAAAGGTGACATTGGGCATTTCCTGCAGCCGGGCGACCATCTCGCGGCGCAAAAGCCAGTTTGGCAGATTATAGCCGAACGGCTGTTCAGATATGTCGGCGGCATCAAAATCCTTGATGATCCGGGCGCCGGGCTCTGCGCCGCCGGAATCGACGATGCGCATCACCTGCAACGGCGCTGCATGGGCAGACAGCCGCGACCAAAGCCCGGCCTCTTCCAGCAAGGAAATCGAGGGCTGCAAGAACGCGGTGGTGCGCAGATCAGCGCCGCTGGCCCCCTCATTGGCGGCAACGGGGGCGGGATCAACGCAGATCACCTCATAGCCGGCCGCGCCAAAGGCCGCCGCGGCGGTCAGCCCGGCAATGCCACCGCCTGCGATCATGATACCTGTCTGCACGCGCTGCATGTGATCTGTCCTGCAAGGTTGCACCGGGGGCAGTCTATCCGCCTGAACGCCCAAGGGCCAGTGGCGCGCGCGCAAAGGGCGGCATGCCTTTCGGCAGAAATCAGGGCCAGGAAATCGCTACAAAGAAGGCGAACATCACCGGCACCATCGCCAGCGCCGCCATGGCCAGCGCCGCAAGGCCCCAGGTCTGAATGGCCAGCACCATCCCCAGAACCAGCACCGGGATCAGCCAGAAGATATTGTTGATATCCTGGGCAATCTCGCGGCGAACCCGGTCAAAAACAGGGCCCAGAACCGGAATGCGGCGCAGGATTCCGCGCGATGGCCTGGTCCGGGCGGTGGTGATGGGCTTGGCAGATGCAGTGCTGGACATGGTAGTCCCTGTAAGGGCTGAGAACGGTGAGATGGATAATCCCTGTATCTCTCTTATCGCATTTCGCCCCGCGCTTCACCCGGGCGCGGGCGGGGCGCGATGTCGCACTGCGACAATCGGCCTCTGTCCGGTTGGAACGGCTTTCAGACCTTAGACCTCAGGCCTCGGCCAGCCGCGCAAAAAAGCTGTTCAGATCCGTGGTCTGGTAATGGATATGCGCGTTTCCGGGCGCATCGTCTGAGGGCGTGGGGGTAACCAGCACCGTGCGCATCCCCATCAGATGCGGCTCTGCGAGGTTGCGCGGGTCATCCTCAAACATCACCGCCTGTTCAGGGGCAAAGCCATCCAGACGCAGAACAGCCTCAAAGGCTGGGCGGCCGGGTTTTGGCTGATAGCCGGTTTCCTCGATGCCATAAATGGCGTCGAAAAGACCCGAAAGGCCGCGCCGCTCCAGCACCCTTGTCGCATAAAGCGTGTCGGCATTGGTGAAAATGATGCGTCGCCCGGGCAGGGCAGAAATCTGCCGCGCCAGGGTGTGGTCCCTGGTCAGCCCTGAAAAATCAATATCATGAACATCCGCCAGAAAATCCGACGGATCGATACTATGCGCGGCCATCAACCCCGCAAGCGTGGTGCCATGCGCCTGCCAATAGCTTTCGCGCAGCGCATCGGCCCGCATCTGGTTCAGGCCCAGATTGCGCATGACCCAGGCCGTCATCCGCTGCTCGATCTGGTCGAAAAGGCGCGTGACAGGGGGGTAAAGCGTATTGTCGAGGTCAAAGACCCAAGTGGAAATGTGACTAAAATCTTGCTTCAGCATGGATCAGTGATAGCAGGAATTTCCGGGCCGCAAAGCCCTGACAAATTTCCGGTTTTTCTGACAGACGTGAAGCCGCCTGGAGGACTGCAATCGCCACGTGTCACAGGGGCAAATCGGGGCATTTGCCTTGCTGCGGCAATGTGATGCAGGGCTTGCCTCAGGCCTGGGGGATCACTAGGCTTTGCCGCCATACTGTGTGCAGGTGCGGCCGGGACCGGGTGGACCGGGGGCGCCTGCAGGGGCCAGTACAACAATGCCTGGCCGGTCAAAGGAAGCCTTGAATGCAAAAAGACGCCTATACACTGATCCTTGAGGCGATTGAGGCGCGTCAGTTCCGACCCGGAGAGCGGCTGGTCGAAAGCGAGCTGGCCGAGCGGTTTGGCGTCTCACGGACCCCGGTGCGCGAGGCGCTGCAGCGGCTTGAGACACAGTCGATGTTAAAGCGCGACGGGCGCAGTCTGATCGTGGCGACACTGGACCACAACCAGCTGGCAGAGCTTTACGCCGTGCGCACCGAGCTGGAGGGCCTGGCCGCACGTCTTGCCGCCCGCCATGCCACGGAAGAGGAGATTCGCGTTCTGCAAAGCATGGTTGCCGACGATCAGGCCCTTTTGGGCGGAGACCCGGCAGCCCTGAGTCGTGCGAACAAGCGGTTTCACAAGCAGATCCACCTGGCCAGCCACAACCGTTTCCTGGTGCAACAGCTGGACCTGCTGCATCGCTCTATGGCGCTGATGGCGCAGACTTCTTTTGCGGCCGAGGGGCGGGATGGGGTCGCGCTTGGCGAGCATGAGGCGATTGTGGCGGCGATTGCGGCCCGGGATGAAAACCGGGCCTGGCAGG
Source organism: Pseudogemmobacter hezensis (assembly GCF_013155295.1). GTDB lineage: Bacteria > Pseudomonadota > Alphaproteobacteria > Rhodobacterales > Rhodobacteraceae > Pseudogemmobacter > Pseudogemmobacter hezensis. Next base: position 125,043 of record NZ_JABJXT010000011.1, read on the forward strand.
CCTTGCGCACCCATATCAGCCGCGCCTTCGAGACGCGTCTGCGGGTTGAGGCGGGTGAGCTGAAGCTGCGCTAAGGGGGCGTGTTTGGCCTGATATATGTCAGGATTTCTTTCGGTTAGGGGGGGATTCTGTCTGATCAAAGAGGCCGTGGCTGGTTTTGTCCCAATAGAAGGGGTGGGTGATCAGTTCCCACAGGGCTTTGAAACCGGCGAAAGTGGCCAGCGGCTGGTAGAAATGCAGCGTAAACACCCAGAGTTTTGAGATCCGGTGCCCCGCCTGGCGCAAAGCCAGAATGCCCAGGGTGAAATCCACCACTGCCGCCAGGATGAAGGTGGTCAGCAAGACCATCATCACGCCCTGGGGCAGGGCCTCGGCCAGCGGATGCGGCAGGCCAAAGGCAATCAGCCAGAAGCTCCATAACAGCGGTGCAAGCAGCGTCTGCAATGCGGCCCCCAGAAACATGACCTGAAAGCCGATAAAGGCCGGCGTCCCGACCTCACGCCAAAGCCTCCGCGGATGCCGCATATGCACGATCCAGGTCATCATATGGCCCTTGATCCAGCGCGAGCGCTGCCGGATCCAGGCCAGGGGACGGCAATTCGCCTCTTCGCGGGTCACCGTGGTCATCAGCGCCGTGCGATAGCCTTTGCGCGCCAGCCTGATTCCCAGATCGGCATCTTCGGTCACATTATGCGCGTCCCATGCGCCCAGCTCTTCCAGCACATCGCGGCGGAAAAACAGCGTGGTGCCGCCCAGTGGAACCATCAGCCCCAGCCGCGCCACGCCGGGCAGAATCAGCCGAAACCATGCGGCATATTCGATGGTGAACATCCGCGCGATCCAGTTGGTGGCCGGATTGTAGTAATCCAGCACGCCCTGCAGGCAGGCGAGGCTGGAATCGCTTTGCCGGAACCGCGCCACCACACGGCGGATCTGGTCCGGCTCGGGCGCGTCTTCGGCATCATAGACGCCGATAATCGCGCCGTGACAGTGATCCAGCGCCACATTCAGCGCCCTCGGCTTCGTTTTGATCCGCCCCGGAGGCACCACCACGATTTGCATCCAGGCGGGCAGACCGGCGGATTGCAGCGCCTCGCGGGTCAGGCTGTCTTCTTCCTCGACCGCGAGAACCACCTCCAGCAGGTCGCGCGGATAATCCAGCCGCGACAGGCGGCGCACAAGGCGCGGCGCGATATCGCTTTCGCGGTAAAGCGCCACCAGGATTGAGACTTTGGGCAAGGGACCGGGCACGGTTTTGTGGTCGCAGACGGGCGGGCGGCGCAGGGTTGTAACAGCGCAGATGATCTTGAAAACCGTTGAAGCCGCCATAGCGACGAACACGAAGAACAGGATGCTGAGGCCTGAAACAATTGGGAAATTCGTGATTGCGACCAGGGCAAGCGCAACCAGCGTTGCCGCCCGCAACTGCAGCGCCCTGCCGCCCCAGTTGCGACACGAAAGCTCGGCCGCGACCCGCATCCCGGCGCTATGGGCGATCTGCGGCCCGCGCATCAGATTGAGGGCGGCCGCGATCTGTGTCGATGGCGCCAGCGCCATCATCACCGGGCCCAGTCGCCCCTCAATCACCTGGCGCAGGCGGGTGAAAATCTCTGGCCGGGCGGTCAGCACCACCGTCACCCCGCCGATCCGCCGCCAGGGCAGGATGCCGTGACGCTGGCAGAAATCAGTGCCGAGGCGGTCTATCGCGCTGGCTTCGGGCGGCTCCTGGACCGGGTCAATTGTGCAGGCCCCGAAATGGCGGGCCGCTGCTGCCAGCAGATCCTTTTCGGCAAGGGTGCCATGCGGGTGGAAGCCGCTATGGTGCAAGGCGGTGGGCTCTGCCTGTCCGATCGCCTGTGGGCGCTGTGGAACGGCGCTGGTGGGTTGTTCGGGGCGGATCAGGCCCTCGCGCAGCAAAGACAGGGAAAAGGCATCAGGGCGCGTTGGCTGCGCGCCGTCCAAAGCACTCTGGCGTGCCGCGCCGCCAATCGAAATCAAATGCCGCACCGTCATCACTGCCTGCCCAGGGCTTACACATCCCCGGAACTGTGAGGATAAAGTATTAACACGCCGTTAAAGACGATCTGAATGCGGTAATCTCTGTTATCAGCCCCCCGGAAAGCGGGCAGCAAAACGCCCCCCGAAGGCTGTCTTCGGGGGGCGCGTTGTTCTTCTGTTGCTGCGCCGATCAGGCGCGGCGGGCGTTCATCTCGGCGGCGAAACGCTCAAACAGGTAATAGCTGTCTTGCGGGCCGGGGCTGGCCTCGGGGTGATATTGCACCGAAAAGACCGGGCGATCCTTGATCGCAATGCCGCAATTCGTGCCGTCGAACAGTGAGACATGGGTCTCGACCACGCCCTCGGGCAGGGTGTCGGCATCAACGGTAAAACCATGATTCATCGAGGTGATTTCCACCTTGCCGGTGGTCAGATCCTTCACCGGATGGTTGGCACCGTGATGGCCGTGGTTCATCTTGCGGGTCTGGGCGCCAAGCGCCAGCGCCAGCATCTGGTGACCAAGGCAGATGCCGAAAACCGGCAGATCCTGCGCCAGGACGCCTTTGATCATCGGCACCGCATATTCGCCGGTTGCCGCCGGATCGCCAGGACCGTTCGAGAGGAACACGCCGTCCGGGTTATGGGCCAGCACCTCTTCGGCACTGGCCGAGGCCGGCAGCACCACGACCTCACACCCTGTCGAGGCAAGGCAGCGCAGGATGTTCTTCTTCGCGCCGAAATCGACAGCGACGACCTTCGGGCCGGGGGCTGTGCGTTTGGTATAGCCCTCAGGCCAGGCCCAGCGTTTTTCGTCCCAGGAATAGCTTTGCGGGCAGGTCACGTCTTTGGCCAGATCAAGGCCGACCAGACCCTTCCAGCCGCGGGCGCGGGCGACCAGCGCCTCAATGTCGAAATTGCCCTCGGGGTCATGGGCCAGGGCCACATGCGGCGCGCCCTGCTGCCGGATGGCGCGGGTCAGGCGACGGGTGTCGATGCCACCGATGCCGATGCGGCCGATCTTTGCCAGCCAGCTGCGCAGATCGCCGGTCGCGCGCCAGTTCGAAGGCTCGGTCGGATCCCATTTCACCACCATGCCTGCGGCGGCGGGGGCGACGGTCTCGTCATCCTCGGGGGTGACGCCGGTATTGCCGATATGGGGGAAGGTGAAGGTCACGACCTGGCCCGCATAAGAGGGGTCGGTGATGATTTCCTGATAGCCGGTCATCGCGGTGTTGAACACCAGCTCTGCCACGGTTTCCCCGACCGCGCCAAAGCCATGGCCGTAAAATAGCGTGCCATCCGCCAGCGCAAGACAGGCAGTTGGACGGGTTGCTGCATGCGGCATGATTGGCTCCGAAGCGTTGAGGGCGGAAGGGATCTGGCTAAACGGGCGCAACCTATGCCTCTGCCTGTATATGGTCAAGGCTTTGGATGAATTGATATTTTCGTTTTAAAGCAAGAGGATGGCGAAAGTTGGGGCGCTTGCTGAAAATGCGTGATCGTGGCAGATTGGGCTGGTGATATACAGGAGTGGTGTCATGAGTCTGCGATCAAGCCTGAATGAGGCGCTGAAAGAGGCGATGAAGGCCCGCGATTCTGCGCGGCTTTCGACGCTCAGGCTGATCAATGCGGCGATCAAGGATCGTGACATTGCAGCCCGTGGTGAAGGCCGGGCCGAGGGGCGCAGCGAAGAAGGCGTCGCCGATACAGAGCTGCTGGCGCTTTTGGGCAAGCTGGTCAAGCAACGCCAGGAATCAGCCCGGATCTATGAAGAGGGCGGGCGGCTGGAGCTGGCTGAAAAAGAGCTGGCCGAGGTGCGGGTGATCACCGAATTCCTGCCGCGCCAGATGTCTGAGGAAGAGGCCGCCGCCGTGATCGACGAAACGATCGCAGCGCTTGGCGCGAACTCGATCCGCGATATGGGGCGGGTGATGGCCGAGCTGAAGGCGAAATATACCGGGCAGATGGATTTCGCGGTGATCGGCGCGAAGATCCGCGAGAAGCTGGCCTGATCTCAGGCCTTCTGCCGTGTCCTGGCCAGGGCTGTCTGCAGCTCTGGCAATAGCGCACGGCGCTCAGGCGGGGTGAGGAAGGGGCCAATCTCTACCTCACGCCCTTCGCCGCGCAGGGTCAGGTAGTCGGGCACGGGGCCACCCTGCGGGCGTATATGAACGCTGACCCAGTAAGGATTGGCCTGCCAGCTTTGCACCCGTTTTCGCGGGCCGTGGCGGGTCAGGGTGATCAGATCGGGCGTCAGCACCAGATCCTCGGTGATCGCATGATCCGACCAGGAGCGTTTCAGCGCGATCCAGACCGTCGCCATTGCCAGCAGAACAAAGGGCAACAGCCCCCAGAAAACCGGCGTGGCGATGACGCTTAGCAGTGGCAGGATGATCAGCGCCGCCGTCACCCCGATAAACCAGGCGAACCCCGAACGGCTGAGCGCCGACCAGGGCGTCAGCCGCAGGCGCTTTGTGCCATCGGGGGCATCTGACCAGCGATAGGGCATGATCTCTCCTGACATCAGGGGCAGGCGGCCCCGCCCGCATGGAGTGGCAGGGACGGGGCCTGTGATCAGTAGCCGTAGCCCATGCCGACCAGAACCAGCACCGCCACCGCGAATACCGCAGCGCCTGCCAGGATCCCGCGCATCAGCCCAAAGCGCCGACCCACGCTGAACCCTGCAATCAGCGGCAGCGCCGCTGCGGCCGCATAAACCATGTCGTCCATAACCAACCCTTTAATGAACCGAGTAGGGGTGTTTTGAAATACCCGGCACCGCCTGTGCAAGCGTGTTTGTGCAAACAGCCCCACTTTGTCGGCAAGGCCCGGCCTGCAGCGCCGGACCGTCCAGCCCGCAGCGCTGCACCATAATGAAAAACGCCGGGGAGAGCCCCGGCGTTTTGCGTTCTGATTAAGCTGCAGCTCAGTGGCTGTGCGAGCGATCCCAGTCTTCGCGCCTGGGCAGCGTCTCGAAGGTATGCTCGGGCGGTGGGCAGGGCAGGGTCCATTCCAGCGTGTCGGCATATTCGTTCCAGTAGTTGTTCTCGGTCACGCGGCGGCCTGCAAGCAGGGTGTAGAACACGATGCCGATGAAGAAGAGGAACGAGGCAAACGAGATGAAGGCACCGATCGACGAGATGTAGTTCCAGTATTCGAACTGCACCGGATAGTCGATGTAACGGCGCGGCATGCCCTGACGGCCCAGGAAGTGCTGCGGGAAGAAGGTCAGGTTCGCGCCGATGAACATCAGCCAGAAGTGGATCTTGCCCGCAAACTCCGGATATTGGCGCCCCGACATTTTGCCGATCCAGAAATAGATCCCGGCAAAGATCCCGAACACCGCGCCAAGCGACATCACATAGTGGAAGTGGGCGACGACATAATAGGTGTCGTGGTAGCCACGATCCAGCGGCGCCTGGCTCAGCACAACGCCCGTCACACCGCCAACGGTGAAGAGGAACAGGAAGCCGAAGGCGAAAAGCATCGGCGTCTTGAACTCGACCGAGCCGCCCCACATGGTGGCGATCCAGCTGAACACCTTGATGCCGGTCGGCACTGCGATGATCATGGTGGCGATCATGAAGTAGCTTTGCTGACGCAGCGACATGCCGACGGTGTACATGTGGTGCGCCCAGACGACGAAGCCCAGAACGCCGATACCGACCATCGCATAGACCATCGGCAGATAGCCAAAGACCGGCTTTTTCGAGAAGGTCGCAATCACCTGGCTGATGATGCCGAAGGCGGGCAGCACGATGATATAGACTTCCGGGTGGCCGAAGAACCACAGGATATGCTGGTAAAGGATCGGGTCTCCGCCACCTTCGGGCACGAAGAACGAGGTGCCGAAGTTACGGTCGGTCAGGAGCATGGTGATCGCACCCGCCAGAACCGGCAGCGCCAGCAGGATCAGCCAGGCGGTCACAAAGACCGACCAGGCGAACAGCGGCACCTTATGCATGGTCATGCCGGGGGCACGCATGTTCAGGAAGGTGGTGATGATATTGATCGCACCAACGATCGAGGATGCCCCCGAAAGGTGGACGGCGAAGATCGCCAGATCCATCGAGAACCCGCCCTCGATATTCGAGAGCGGCGGGTAAAGCACCCAGCCCACGCCCGAGCCCGGCTGGCTGTCACCGCCCGGTGCAAACAGCGAGGCGACTGCCAGCGCGGTTCCCGAGACGTAAAGCCAGTAGGACAGGTTGTTCATCCGCGGGAAGGCCATGTCCGGCGCACCGATCTGCAGCGGCATGAAATAATTGCCGAAACCGCCGAACAGCGCCGGAATAACCACAAAGAACATCATCAGGATGCCGTGTGCGGTAACCGTCACGTTCCAGAGGTGTCCGTTGGGCGTGCATTCTCCGACGGCGGCAGCGGTCAGCCGCATGCCCTCCATGCACATATATTGCACACCGGGCTCCATCAGCTCCATCCGCATGTAGACGGTGAAGATGACCGAGATCAGTCCGACGATGGCCGCCGTGAACAGATAGAGAATCCCGATGTCTTTGTGGTTGGTGGACATGAACCAGCGCGTGAAGAATCCGCGATTGTCCTGGTCATGCCCGTGGGTGGCTGCATCCGCCATAGGCGTCTCCCGCTATTGCACTCAGACCCCGGCCCTGGCTCTTGCCAATGGCTGGGGTCTCTTTTCCCTTGCTGATCTGTGTTTAGCGGGCGCGACGAAGCGCCGCAACGGTCGAATTGCCCTGGGGTGGATTCACCACAAAGGCCGTGACAGCTCTGTCGCATGGCAGTAACGGCCTGTTCAGCGGTGAAGGGGGCGGGATGATGCTCTGGCGGTATCTGCTGCGGTCATCGTGGCGGCCCACCTTGCGAAGGGCGGCTGTGAAGCCAGGCCCCCGGAAACCGGAATGGCAATGATGCAGGTTTGAATGACAAACCGTGCAAACTTCGATGTCACGCTACAGTCACGCTACATACATGCAGGCTAAAGTCAGGAATTTGCCGCGATGGTCCGGATTGGTCTTGACGTTAAAAAGTAAATCAGTCAGGAATAGCCGCAGATCAGCCAACCTCGTCAGAGGATAGCCAGAAACTTTCCCGCACCGGAGAGAACCATGCCCCGGCCTCAAATGGGTGACCGCCTGCCTCTGGCAGAAATGTTGCGCCAGACGGCGGCTGGGACGGCTCTTGGTGCGGCACTGGAAGCCCTTATCGAACGGGTGGGGACAGCGAAATGAATGCGCATACCGAAGCTGCTTTGACGCCCTGGCTGCAGGGCGATGCAACCCCCGTGCATGAGGCGCGGGTGCTGACCGAAGGCGGCTCGCTCGCCAAGATCGTGCTGGACAATCAGATCTACACGCTGCGCATCACGCGCCAGGGCAAGCTGATCCTGACGAAATAAGCCTGACCAGCGGCCTGTCCGCGTCAGGTTTTCCTCTGTCCGGCGACTCTCCCTCGTGTTGTCGGACAGGGGGATTTCTGTTTCAGATCGGCTTTTGCACGGGCCCCGGATCGGCAGGGAATGGCCGGAAACGGGGGGCCTTTGGGGCCGGAAAAGCTGCCGTCAGTGGCAGGTTCAGAACTGAAGAAAGGGCGGGCTCCGGCACCGCCCTTTTTGATTCGCGGGATCGGCCCTGAAGCTGGTTGTTGCGGGCGGCCAGGGCTTTCGCAAAGTCATTCCGAAACACCCAGGCAGGCCCGGCCACGGCAAAGCCGTATCCGGCAAGTGTCGGTCGTTATGGGCAAGTGCGGATTTATCTGTGGTGCCAGAGACAGAGGCGTGAACGCTTGATCAGAGCGCCGTGTCGGGGCGAAGACAGGGCAGGCAGGGTCTGATCGCTGTTAACTCGGGCCAAAAAAGCAAAAACCCTGGAAATTCCGGGGTTTGCCTGAACCGATTGGTGCGGATGAAAAGACTCGAACTTTCACTCCGGTTAAGGAACAGCGACCTCAACGCTGCGCGTCTACCAATTCCGCCACATCCGCACTTATCAGATCAGGTGGCGGCTATGTAGCTTTACTCGCGGGCGAAGGAAAGGGGTAATTTCAACTTTCTCGATCCGGGTTTGCGCTTCTTTCACCCTGGCTCGGGATGGGGCTGACAGTTGCGGGCCCTGGTCGCTTCGTGGCATGAAACGCCTTAGCCCATCTCGTCTTTAAACCTGCCCGGGCGGCAGGGCGCGGGCGGGCCGGAGTTTGGCCGTGGCATCCCCGGGAGAGATGCCAGAAAGAACATGTCAGAGAGATCACGATGACTGAATGGACCCATATCCCTGGCCTCGCCCCCTATCCCGAGACCCTCGCAAAAATGGAGGCGCGGGTGGCAGCCATCGCAGCAGGCGAGGCGGATGAGGCGGTCTGGCTGCTGGAACATCCGCCCCTTTACACCTCGGGCACCTCTGCCCGGCCCGAGGATCTGGTCGCGCCGGATCGCTTTCCCGTCTATCCGGCGGGCAGGGGTGGGCAATATACCTATCACGGCCCCGGCCAGCGGGTGATCTACACCATGCTTGATCTGAAAAAGCGCGGCGGGCCCAATGGCAATGATGTGCGCTGCTTTGTGCGCGCGCTTGAGCGGTGGGTGATCGACACCCTGGCCGAGTTCGGCATCAAAGGCGAGATCCGGCCCGGCCGTGTCGGCGTCTGGGTGGTGCGCCCCGACCGCCCCGCCGGCCTGGATGGCAGCCCGGCCGAGGATAAGATCGCCGCCATCGGCATCAAGATCCGCCGTGGCGTCAGCTTTCACGGCATCTCGATCAACGTCGAGCCGGATCTGTCGCATTTCTCCGGCATCATCCCCTGCGGCATCCGCGACCATGGCGTGACCAGCCTCGTCGATCTGGGCCTGCCGGTGGGGATGCAGGATCTCGACGCGGCGCTGATGCGCCATTTCGAGCCCGCCTTCACCTTTGCCTGCACGACCTGAGCTGCGCCGCGCCGCGTCGCCTAATCGGCGATCTCATAGGGCAACAGATCGCGGGTGTTCGGATCAACCCTGAGCCGCCGCTCCAGCGGCGGGATCGAGCGCTGATGGCAATTGGTGCGCTCGCAGATCCGGCAGGAAATGCCGATCGGCTCAAACCTGCCGCGCGGGTCCAGCCCGTCGGAATAGACCAGATCGGCGGCATGCTGCACCTCGCAACCCAGCCCAATCGCATAGCGGCGGACCGGGGCAAGGAAGGCCCCTGCAGGCTTGGACACCTCTCTTGCCACGTTCAGATAGCGCACCCCATCCGGCGTCTCGACAAACTGGCGCAGGAATTTCCCTGGCGTTTCAAAGGCCTGGTGCACGTTCCACAAAGGGCAGGCGCCGCCAAACCGCGCAAATTGCAGCCGCGTGGCGGAATGACGCTTGGTAATCGTGCCCGCCTGGTCGACGCGAACAAAGAAGAAGGGGATCCCCTTGGCGCCTGGCCGCTGCAGCGTGGACAGCCGATGCGCCACCTGCTCGATCGAGGCGCCAAACAGCTCGGCCAGCCGCTCAAGGTCATGGCGGGTCTTGCGCGCGGCCTGCAAAAAAACGCGGTAGGGCAGCAGCGCCGCCCCGGCGAAATAATTGGCCAGCCCGATCTTGGCGATGTCACGCGCCTCTGGTGTCGAGAAGCGCGCCAGGTCCAGCGTCGCCTCAAGCAGGTCATTTTGGGTCAGCAGCGCCAGCTGGTGCAAAAGCTGAAACCGCTGCGTCGCATCCTGGGCGCGGTGCGAGATCATTAACCGCCGCGTCGCCGGATCGAAATGGCGCACCCGGTCGCCATCCTCATAATGCAACGAGATACCACGCTGGCGCAGCAGATCCTGGGCCAGCTGCACGACATCGCGCCTCGGCTCTGCCGAGCCTGCGAAATTCTCGGCCGCCCGGTCCACCGCATCAATGTAATTGTCGCAATAGTGAAAGAAGTCGCGCACCTCTTCCCAGGGGCTGGGCTTCAGCCCGACATCCTCGCGCCCCAATGCCTCATCCAGCGAGGCCAGCCGCTCATGGCTTTGCCGATAGGCGCGGTGCAGATCCAGAAAAGCCCGCGCCAGCGCCGGCGCGTTTGAGGCCGCCAGCCGCAGATCCGCCAGCGGCGGGGTCAAAGCGGTAAAGACCGGATCCGCCAGCGCCTCGCGCATATCGGAAACCAGCCGCTCGCTTTCGCCCACCGTCAGCTCGGTGACATCAAGGCCAAACTCCTGCGCCAAAGCCAGCACCACCGCCGCCGAGACCGGACGGTGATTGTTCTCCATCTGGTTCAGATAGGGCAGTGAGACGCCCAGCTTATCGGCAAAGGCCTTTTGCGTCAGGCTCAGCCGTCCGCGGATCTCGCGCAGCTTCACCCCGGCATAGAGTTTTTGCGTGGCCATATCGGGCTCCGTATTTGCAAATCGTAAAATCTATTTGCAAATGCGGCAGGTCAAGCGGAATCGGCCGCAGGCTTTCACGGACCTGATCCCTGCTGGCCCCATGCGCCAGGGAAATCTGGATATGGCCAGCCATATCCCCAGCCCGCCACCATGCCCCCGCAATCACCAAAGAGAGCCCCGATGCCAGAGATCACCATCCGCCCCCTGACCCAAAGCGACGAGCAAGCCTGGCGTCGCCTCTGGACAGACTACCTGGCCTTTTACGAGACCACCGTCAGCGAAGAGGTCTATGCCAGCAGCTTTGCCCGCCTGATCGGCGATGATCCCCAGGATTTCTCGGGCCTGATCGCGCTGGTGGATGGCCAGCCGCAGGGACTTACACATTTCCTTTTCCACCGTCACGGCTGGAAAATCGAAAACACCTGCTATCTCCAGGATCTCTATGTCTCGCCACAGGCTCGTGGCACCGGCCTTGGGCGAAAACTGATCGAAGCCGTTTACCGCATCGCCGATGAAAAAGGCGCCCCCAGCGTCTATTGGCTGACGCAAGAGTTCAATACAACCGCCCGCCAGCTTTACGACCGGATTGCAAAGGTCACGCCCTTCATCCGCTACAATCGCTGAAGGGCCTGTCGTTCATCTGTCCTTAAATATCCCGGGGGGAATGGGGGGCTGGCCCCCCATCTGCCAGCTCCGGCAAAGGCTCAGCCGTTTCCGCGCCGCGCAAACAGCCCCGCATCCTGCGCGGCCCGCCGCAAGGCGTTGGATTTATTGACGGTTTCCTGATATTCCGCCTCAGGGTCGCTGTCATAGACCACGCCACCCCCGGCCTGGATATAAAGCTTCTCGTCCTTCAGCACCGCCGTGCGCAGCGCGATGCAGAAATCCATCTCGCCATTTGCCGCAAAATAGCCGCAGCCACCGCCATAGACGCCGCGCTTTTCCGGCTCCAGCTCGTCGATGATCTCCATCGCGCGAACTTTCGGCGCGCCAGAGACCGTGCCCGCAGGCAGACCCGCCAGCAATGCCGAAAGCGCATCCTCGCCCTCACGGATCTCGCCGACCACGTTTGAGACGATATGCATGACGTGGCTATAGCGCTCGATCACGAATTTCTCGGTTGGGCGCACTGTGCCCATCTTCGCCACCCGGCCCACATCATTGCGACCCAGATCCAGCAGCATCAGATGTTCGGCCAGCTCTTTCTGATCGGCCAGCAGATCGGCCTCAAGGGCCAGATCCTCCTCCGGTGTCGCGCCACGCTTGCGGGTGCCGGCGATGGGGCGGATCGTCACCTCACCATCGCGCAGCCGCACCAGGATCTCGGGGCTGGCCCCGACGATCTGATAGGGGCCAAAGTTGAAGAAGAACATGAAAGGCGAGGGGTTGGTCCGCCGCAGGCTGCGATAAAGCGCGAAGGGCGGCAGCGGGAAATCCATCGTCCAGCGCTGCGAGGGCACCACCTGGAAAATATCGCCGGCGCGGATGTAATCCTTGGCGCGGGCAACCGCATCCATATAGCCCTGATGGCTGAAGTTCGAGGTCAGCTCGCCCGAGATCGCAGCCCCGTCAATCTCACGCTGCACGGCGGGCGCGCGGTCCAGATCGCGCAACGCATCCATCACCCGCTCGGCCGCCTGGGCAAAGGCGGCGCGTGCCGTCAGCCCCGGCACATTCCAGGCGGGCGCGACCACGATCACCTCGCCGCGCACCCCATCCAGCACCGCCACCACGGATGGGCGCATCAGCACCGCATCGGGCAGGCCCAGCGGATCGGGGTTCACATCGGGCAGATGCTCGACCAGGCGGATCATGTCATAGCCCAGATAGCCAAACAGCCCCGCCGAGGCTGCAGGCAGATCCTCGGGCATGTCGATATGGCATTCCGCGATCAGCGCTCTCAGCGTATCCAGCGGATGCCCGTCCAGCGCGGTGAAGCCATCGGGATCAAACCGCGCATCGCGGTTGATCTCAGAGGCCTCACCCCGGCAGCGCCAGATCAGATCGGGCTTCATGCCGATGATCGAATAGCGCCCGCGGACCTCGCCGCCGGTGACCGATTCCAGCATGAAAGTGTCTTTGCGGGCCTCGCCCAGTTTCAGCATCAATGAGACCGGCGTGTCGAGGTCCGCGGCCAGCCGCGCCCAGACCAGCTGGTTCTTCCCCTCAGCCCAGGCTTTTTCAAAGGCGTCGAACGAGGGTTCCAGCTTCATTGCAGTCCTGCATTCACAAGGTTGATCGCATTCTGGTCAATCGAGATGCCAGCGCCTTCGGCCATCGCGGTGGTGAAGGCATTCGAGGCATCATTCGAGACCGCCATTTCCAGCTGCGACGAGATCGCGGCCTTCAGCGCCTCGGCCTCATCGCCGCTGTCGGGGGCGGCGGTGATGGTGTCGAGATGCACGATCACGGTTGCATTGCCGCTGCTGACGACGCGAACCTCGCCTGCGGCCATCTCAAAGGCGGCCCCAAGCAGATCGGCGCTCAGATTGGTGGTGGCCCCGTCGCGCGAGACCTCGGTGATCTTCTCGGCATTGCCAAGGGTTGCGAAATCGGCGCCTGCCTCGGCCTCGGCTTTCAGGGCATCGGCGCGGGCCGTCAGCGCTTCGCGCAGGGCGATTTGCTGCATGCTGGCCTCGACCTCGGGCTTTGCCTCTTCAAAGGGGATCGGGGCCGGGGGCACCATTTCCACAAATTCCAGCGCCACAACGCCGCCGTCATCCAGCACCACCGCCTCGGGGAAGTCGCCCTGTTGCAGCGCGCTCGCGGCGGTGCGGAAGGCCTGATAGCCTTCCAGCTTATTGTCGCTTTGGGTGCCGGGGCCTGCGGTTGCGATGAAATCAAGCTGTCCGGTGGTCATCCCGGTCTGGCTTGCCAGATCATCCAGCGTCGCACCCCCTGCCAGCAGGTCGTCGATCTCGTCGATCTTCACGTTGATCTGATGGCGGGCCTCTTCAAGGCGCACCTCCTGGGCCAGATCGTCATGGGCCTCTTCAAAGCTGGTCTCTTCGCCCGGCAGCACGCCATTGATGCGGAACAGCGTCGGCCCCAGAGAGGTTTCAGTGGATACCACCGCGCCCTCATTGGCGGCAAAGACCGCAGGCCCGGCCGCGCCCAGCTCTGCCTCAGAGACATCGCCCATATCGACGGCATCCATGGTCAGCCCACGCGCCGCGACCAGATCCTCAAAAGAGGTGCCAGCCGCCAGCTGTGTCTGTGCAGCTTCCAGGGCGGCATCGTCAGGATAGACCAGACGCTCGACCAGGCGGCGCGGCGGCACCACATATTCGGCAATCCGCGCGTCATACATCTTGCGGATCGCGGCCTCTTCAACCGGAAGATCGGCGGCGATGGCCTCTGGCAAAAGCACCGCATAGCGCAGACGCTTTGCCTCGGGGCGGGTGAAGGTGGCGATATTGGCGTCGTAATAGGCGCGGATCGCGGCCTCATCCGGGGTTGCCAGCGCCGCCGTCAGATCGGCCTCATTCAGGCGGATCAGGGTAAAGCTGCGCCGCTCGGCCACCCATTTGTAAAGCGCTTCGGTCGCGGCCTCATTGGGGGCAAAGCCGCCCGAGACCGCGCCGGTCAGGATCGAGCGGGCCACATCGCGGCGCAGGTTGGCCTCAAAATCGCTTTCGCGCAGGCCCAGTTCATTCAGGCGGCTGCGATAGACCGCCTGATCGAAGCTGCCAGAGCTGCCGATAAAGGCGCGTTGTTTCATGATCTCTTGCGCGACGGTGGCGTCACCGACCGAAAGCCCGGCCTTCAGGGCCGCATTGTCCAGCGCACCGCGCGTCACAAGGGCTGCAATCGCCTGACGGTCAAGCCCCAGGCTGATCGCCTGCTGCGCGCCAAGCTGGGTGCCCATCTGCTGCGAGAAGCGGCTGGCCTCATCGCGGACGGCCTGCACATAGTCACGCACCGGAATGTCGATGCTGCCGACCGAGCCGACCGAGCTGACCGTATTGCCGAAATTCGCCGCGCCAAATCCGGTCAGGCCCGCGATCAGCAACCCGGTCACGGTCCAGGTCGCAATGGATCTGGCGGCACCTGGGCCTGATTTCGGCTTTGCGTCAGAGGATTTGGCCATGACTGGGCTCCGATCGGGACATTTGCGCCTGTCTAGAGGCAAGAGGAAAGCGGGGCAAGACCAGGCTTGGCTTGCTGTGCGGCGGCAGGCATCGGCCCTGCGCCGCACAGATCACAAAATCAGGGGCGGAAATCGGCCAGGCGGCGGAACATCTCGGCAATGCCTTCGCGGTCGATATTGGCGAAAGCGATGCGGATCTGTTTGCGCCCGGCATCAGATCCCTCGGGCGTGAAGAAGGTGCCCGGCAGCATCAGGATCGCGCAATCGTCAACAAGGCGTTTGCAAAGCGCGTCAGAGGCCAGATCAAACGGATGCTCGACCCAGGCGAAATAGGCACCGCAGCCCATCAGTTTCCAGCCGGGCAGGGCGGTAAAGCCGCTGATCATCGCCTCGCGGCGCGAGAGGATCTCATCGCGCTCGCCCGCGACCCAGGGGCCCAGGTTCTGCATGCCCCAAAGCGCCCCGATCTGGCCCAGCTGATTGGGGCAGATCGAAACGGTGTCGAGGAATTTCTCAACCTGCACCAGCAGGCTGGCAGAGGCGGTGATCGCGCCCACCCTGTGGCCCGTCATGCGGTAGGCCTTGGAAAAGCTGTAAAGCTGGATCAGGCAGTCGTCCCAGGCTGGATCGGTGAAAAGATCATGCGGGCGCCCGCCTGTCGCCGCCGAGTGACGGCTGTCGAAATCGCGGTAGGTCTCATCGACGACCAGCGCGATGTTATGGGCGCGGGCCAGATCGCGGAAGGCGGCCATCGTCTGTGCCGGATATTCGACGCCACCGGGATTGTTCGGGGTGACCAGCACGATGGCGCGGGTCTTGGGCCCGATCAGGGCGCGGGCGGCTTCGACATCGGGGATCAGGTCTGCCCCGGTCTCCAGCGGGCGGGTGGTCACGCCGCTCATGTCCAGCCACATTTTATGGTTGAAATACCAAGGGGTTGGCAGAATAACTTCATCCCCCGGGCCGGCCAGCGCCGTCATCACCGCGCAAAAGGCCTGGTTGCAGCCATGGGTGATTGCGACCTGCGCGGGCGTGATCGCACCGCCATAGGATTGCGAGAATTGCGCCGCGATCTCAGCACGAAGCGCGGGCAGCCCCAGCACCGGGCCGTAAAGATGGGCGTCGGGATTGTTCAGCGCCGCATCCGCCAGCACTTCACGCAGCGCCAGCGGCGGGATCTCCATCGGCGCGGCCTGGCTGACATTGATCAGGGGGCGGCTGGCGGGGAAGGTTTTGCCCTCAATCCAGCGTCGCGCCTCCATCACCGGGGGCAGCTCGGTGGCCGAAAGGTTCGGGTTCAGCCGCGGGTTTTGGGGCAGGGACATGGGGCGTGGCTCCTGGCGTGACGGATACGCGGGTGGCAGAGGGCTGCAGCGCAGGGGCTTTGCGCCCCCGCCGGGCCTGTCCCCGGGGTATCACCCCCCAGGGATCAGCCCGAGAGATTTGCCTTAAGATCAGTCGGTTCCGCGATAGGGCTGAACATATTGCAGCGCCATATCCCAGGGGAAGAAGATCCAGGTGTCCTGGCTGACCTCGGTCACATAGGTATCGACCTGGGGCTTGCCATGCGGCTTTGCATAGACGGTGCCGAAATGCGCCTTGGGGTAAAGCTTGCGCACCAGCTCCAGCGTTTTGCCGCTGTCGACCAGATCGTCGATCACCAGGATGCCGGAGCCATCGCCCATCAGCTCATCCTGCGGCGATTTGGTCACCACGGCCGAGACCTGCGACTGGTGATTGTAGCTTTTGACGCTGATCGTATCGATCACCCGGATATCCAGCTCGCGGGCGACGATCATCGCGGGCACGAGGCCGCCGCGGGTGATCGCCACCACGGCGCGCCACTGGCCGCCCTCAAGCGGGCCCTTGCCATCCAGCCGCCAGGACAGCGCACGGGCATCACGGTGGATCTGGTCCCAGCTGATGTGGAACCCTTTTTCATGCGGCAAGCGGTCGGCGGCCATTGGCGTCCTTTCAGGTGGCGGCGATTTTCAGACTGAGCAAAGCAAGGATCCCGCCGAAGCACCGATCAATGGTGGTTTTCAGGCGGGCATAGGCGCGGCGGGTGCCCTCAAGCGAGAAGAGCCGCGCAATCAGAAGGTTGAAGAGAACCTCGTTCAGGAAAACCGCAACCAAAAGCGCGGTCAGCCAGGGCCAGGTGGTGCCCGGCGGCACGGTGCCGACGAAGATCGCGCCGAAAAACACCGCAGCCTTTGGGTTTGAAAACTGCGTCGCCAGCCCCAGCCACAAAGCCGCCAGCGCCCCGCGTGGGGGCGTGTCGCTGCTGCTGGCCAATGGCTCTGGCGCGTGGCGCCACATATTGAAGGCGATCCACAGCAGGAACAGCGCGCCCACGATCTTGAAGCCCCAGAACAGTGCCGGAACCAGGCGGAACAGCATTGCCAGCCCGAAAAGCGCCGCCAATGCCCAGAACACCGCGCCAAAGCCGATGCCGCAGGCCAGAAAGAAGCTGGTGCGCATGCCCTCGGTGACCGCTGTCCTTGCTGTCATCAGGACCGCCGGGCCAGGAGAGGCGGCGGCGATCAGATGCAACAGATAGGCGGCGAGGAATGCGCTGAGCGTCATTTCAGTCCTTCTTGCCGGTCACAACATCGATATCGGGGGCATCAATCGCCTTCATGCCGACGACATGATAGCCCGCATCGACGTGAAGGTTCTCACCCGTGGTGCCCGAGCCCAGATCCGACAAGAGGTAAAGCGCGGATTTGCCGACCTCTTCCTGCGTCACATTGCGGCGCAGCGGCGAGTTCAGCTCGTTCCATTTCAGGATATAGCGGAAATCACCAATCCCCGAGGCCGCCAGCGTCTTGATCGGCCCGGCCGAGATCGCATTGACGCGGATCCCGTCACGGCCGAAGTCCTCGGCCAGATATTTGACCGATGCCTCAAGGGCTGCCTTGGCCACACCCATCACATTGTAATGCGGCATGACTTTCTCGGCACCGTAATAGGTCAGGGTCAGCATCGCGCCACCCGGGCCCATCATTGCACCTGCGCGCCGGGCCACAGCGGTGAAGCTATAGACCGAGATATCCATCGACATGGCGAAATTGGCACGGCTGGTATCGGCGTAACGGCCGCGCAGCTCGTTCTTGTCGGAAAAGCCGATCGCATGAACCACGAAATCAATCGTGCCCCATTTCGCCTTCAGCCCCTCAAA
Source organism: Pseudogemmobacter hezensis (assembly GCF_013155295.1). GTDB lineage: Bacteria > Pseudomonadota > Alphaproteobacteria > Rhodobacterales > Rhodobacteraceae > Pseudogemmobacter > Pseudogemmobacter hezensis. The sequence goes on from NZ_JABJXT010000011.1 coordinate 142,634, forward strand.
CAGGGCGTCGAGCGATTCTTCGCTTGCCACATCGCATTCGAACAGAAGCGGCTCTCCGAGGCTGGCCGCCAGCGGCTCTACCCTCTTTTTCAGCGCCTCACCCTGGTAGGAGAAGGCAAGCTCTGCCCCCGCGCCCGCCAGTGCCTGGGCCACGCCCCATGCAATCGATTTGTCATTGGCAAGGCCCATGATCAGCCCGCGTTTGCCGGTCATTAATCCGGTTATCTGTCCGGTTGACATTCCTGGTCCCTCGCTCACCTTTACGGTTTGATAGCGTTGACGTTTAGGCGGAAAGACGGCCTGCCGCAAGGGCAGGGGAACCGCTCATTGACGCCAGGCAAACAGCCGCGGGATTGGGGACAGGCGATGGAAAAGGGCGATATTTTTGCAGGCGACGACCCGTTCGTGCTGGCGCGGGCCTGGCTGGCCGAGGCGGAAAAGACCGAATCGAACGACCCCAACGCCATCGCGCTGGCCAGTGTCGACGCCGATGGTCTGCCCGATGTGCGTATGGTGCTGCTGAAGGAAATCGCTGACGATTCCTTTGTTTTTTATACGAATTATACCTCGGCCAAGGCCAGCCAGATCGAGGGGGCGGGCAAGGCCGCCTTTGTCATGCACTGGAAAAGCCTGCGCCGTCAGATCCGGGTGCGCGGTCTGGTGACCCGCGAAGAGGGCGCGGCCGCCGACGCCTATTACAACAGCCGCAGCCTGACCAGCCGTCTGGGGGCCTGGGCCAGCCGCCAGTCGCAGCCGCTGTCCTCGCGTGAGGCGCTGATGGCTGAGGTGGCAAAGGTCACGCTGACCAAGGGGCCGATTCCCGCCCGCCCGCCCTTCTGGGGCGGCTTTCGCATCACGCCGCTTGCGGTTGAATTCTGGGCCGATGGCGCCTTTCGCCTGCATGACCGTTTTCGCTGGACCCGCGCCGCGCCCGGCGATCAGGTCGCCCGAAGAGTGACCGGGGCCTCGGGCGAGTGGTTCATTCAGCGGCTCAACCCCTGATCTGTGCCACCCAAATGGAAAAAAGGTAAACAATTGTGCCCGATTATACGATTCCCTCTTGATCCCTGGGGGGTATATCATCAACAACCATAGAGGGCTTAATCTGGGGAGATAGTCCTTGCTATGAGTGAAGAAGATAAGGCCGTGCAGGTGTTGCAGGGCCGGGTGAAGTGGTTTGATCCGGCTAAAGGCTTTGGCTTCATCGTGAGCGATACTTCCAATGCCGATATCCTGTTGCACGCGAATGTTCTGCGCAACTTTGGGCAGAGTTCAATCGCAGATGGAGCAGGCATAACAGTTCGGATTCAGGCTACTGCACGCGGTGTACAGGCGGTAGAGGTTCTGGCGATTGATCCACCTGAGGGGCAGGTCGTGCCCCTTGGAGAGCTGGCAGGCGAACTGTCGGCTGCAGACTTAAGCGCTTTGCCGCTTGAGCCTGTCCGGGTCAAATGGTTCGACAAGGCCAAGGGGTTTGGCTTTGCCAATGCCTTCGGGCGCACAGAAGATATTTTCATCCACATAGAGGTCTTGCGGGTTTCAGGATTCGCAGATCTGATGTCGGGCGAGGCGGTCGCACTGAAAGTGATCGACGGTCGCCGCGGCAGGATGGCAGTACAGGTGCTGAGTTGGGAACGTGCAATCATTGCTTCGGCAGAAGAGAACGCCGTAACCGTCTGAAAAGGGGGGCAGCCGTTTCGGTTTGCCCCGCTTCTGACAGCTTTACCGGAAAATCACGGAACAGAGGGCTGCGCTTTTTGCCGATAGCGCATGGCGCGGTGCTTTCTTTGTGCCTGCTGGCAGCCGCGCCGATGGTGTCATCTCTTGCTCCGGCGCTGGCTGACCGCTTTGGCGGGGCTGCTTTTGCGGCCCAGAGCTGCTCGCTTGCGCGGCTGGATATCCGCAGCCCTGCGGGCTCGGGTGATGCTGTGCGGCAAAGTTTCAGCGTTGAGATCGCCGATACGCATGAAAGCCGGGCGAGGGGGCTGATGTATCGGCGGGCGCTCGATCCGGGGGCGGGGATGCTGTTCATCTACGACAGGCCCCAGCGTGCCGAGTTCTGGATGAAGAACACCTATATCCCGCTGGATATCATCTTCGCGGATGATCACGGTCGGGTGACGGTTGTGCATGAAAATGCGGTGCCACAGGATCTGACGCTGATTCCCGGCGGTGAAGGCGTGCGCTATGTGCTTGAGATCAATGGCGGTCTGGCACGCAGGTCTGGCATCCGGCCAGGCAGCGAGATGCGCCATCCGCGCATTGCGGATGCAAGCTGGCCCTGCCCATAAGCCGATCACGCCCGAAACCATTGGGGGCGGCCTGGAGTGCCGGAAGAGCCCATCCTGAACCCAGCCTGAGTGTGGCCCTGATAGCCTGCCCGGCGGCCTGACGGGCCTTACCGAAGCCGATGCAAATCATTTTGCGGCTCCTGTCATTATTCATCATCCAGGGGCTTTCCCTTGCGCAATGAAACCGCTATCTGGGGGGACAGTCGGGGCGTAGCGCAGTCTGGTAGCGCGACGGTTTTGGGTACCGTAGGTCGGGAGTTCGAATCTCTCCGCCCCGACCAGCACTTAGCAGGTTTTTGGATAGTCCGTTTTGCAGTCCATTTTGCAAAACTGTTCACGATCCCTTCCTTGCTGCCTCCAGTTTCTTCGCAATTCCATCCGACATTTCGGGCGATAAAGCGGCATATCTGCCGATGACTTCGGCAGCATGCTTGATGCTCCAGCCCATGCAGGTCGCAATCTCTTTCAGGCTGGCATCGGCCCAAAGAAGTCTGGTCGCGGCGGTTCCTCGCGCGTCATACAGCCGTAACTCTGCCCGAATGCCGAGGCGGTCGCGCCATTGGCTGATCGCATCTCCTAGGTAATTTTCGTGCTGGTAGGGCTGCCCACCCTTGTTGACGATGAAGTGCGCCTGACCGTCCGGTGTATCCTCGATTAAGGCGTCCATACGGGGCGTGACGGGGATCGACGCAAGCCGCTTACGCTTTGTTGTCCAGATGACAATCCTCTTTCCACCCGACGTCGGGTGGATGTGCGCAGGGCCAAGCTGGGCCAGGTCGCCGGGGCGAAGGCCGGTCTCCGTGGCGGCAATGAGAATGCGTGCGATATGCGGCGGAGCACCAAGTAAGAACGCTTCAATCTCGGCTTCGGTCCAGAGAATTTCCGAGCGATTCGAGCGATACATGCCTTTCAGCTTGGTCAGGTGGTTTTGGCGCAAGGCAGTGCGGTCGTGCGCCCATCCGACAATGCGTTGCAGATGTCGCATCCTGTCGTCACCAACTTTTCCTCCGATTTCATCACGCCACCTGAGCACCGCACCCCGAATTCTGGAATCGTCGAATATGGTGCGGGGTGCGGATCCGAATTTTTGATCAATTCCGGATTTGGGGTGAAAGATTGAACCCCTCATGTCTGATTGCGTTCGCTTCGAAAGCCTCAGGAAATCCTGAGAGGCCAGGAAGTCGAGCAGGACTTCTCTGAATAGCCCCTTCGCCTTCTCTGCGACCGGACGTGCTGCCGACAGGGCCGCGAGATACTCGGGAGAGCCCTCTGAAAAGGCCATTCCGTCATTCCAAAACGGCGTAGCGCCGCGACCGCGCGAAGCATAGTGTTATTCACGAAACGTCCCGTCTGCCAGCTTGGCCCGGGTTCGGTTAATGCCTTTCACCGTGATCTTGGACTTTGTCGCGGAACCAATCGTCTACTGCTGTTTCTTCGGGGGCAATTTCTGTAATCGAGGCGGGGGCGACAAATGCGATCCCGATATGGGTCTGGACCGCGATTTTGCCATGTTTCTCCGCCCCCTTTCTCTTGCGCGGCGGCGCGTGCTGCGTCGATAACCGCCTGGCACTGGCCCGTGCAGATCCGCAGATCGCCATAGTCAGCGGCGGCCATGAGGACAGCGCCCCATGTGAGGCCGATCCAGAATTGCCAGACGCGCCAGGAAGCCCGCTTTTCGTATGGGCGCAGTGCGCCGCGCAGTGCCGTCTCGATATCGGCTTCGGTGGCGTTTTTCAGGGTCAGGTTGTAGTCAGAGAGGCCCATCACGCATCCCCCATGATCAGAAGCAGGAGAATCGCGAGGAAGGGCGAGAAAAACAGGCTGATCAGCACCCAAGCGAGTGCGCTCCGGCCGCGATTGCGCGCCATATCGGCAGGAACAAGGATCATGAGCCATATGGAAAACCACGTAGCAAAGATAATCATGATGCCGGCTGCTATACCTTCCATCCCCTATTCCCCCATCTTCGCGAGCGCGGCGCGGCGCTCCTGCACATCGGCCAGCATCAGGCGGTAGTCTGCCGTGCCGGAATACTCGCTCTCGATACAGCTTTCCCACTGGTCGAGCGCGAAAGTGGCAATCGCGATGATGCCTTTAAGCGTTTCGCCGTCGCGGCGCAGGTATTCGCACTGACCGTCGCGGCGGTATTCGTTCCAGCCGCCGACAAGCCCGCGCTGGCCTGTCAGCACATCAGTGCTGGCCCCATGAGTTTTCGCCCATATCCGTTCCGGCTCACCCATTCCGCCCCTCCTTCCGTTTGTCGTGAGAGGCGAGGATTACCGCGCATTGACACTCCGGCGGGTATTCCTCATCCGCATCGCCCCGGGCCTCAGCCCCCAGCGCGATCCACGCCACCAGTTCATCCTCTCCCGCCCGGGCCTCGGCGAGTTGGGCGGCAACGTGCCGCGCCGCTTTCGGCAGCCCCTCGATAGTCCCTGAGCATTCAGGCCCAAGCGCCCCGGCTGTAAACCTGATGCACATAGCTTGGCGGTGGTTTGCTTCGGCATAGGACTTCACCTCGGCCTCAAGCGCCTAGATGCGGTCGGCTGCCTCAAGGTTATGCGCCTGGCACGGCGGCTGCTTCACGAGCCTCGCCATCAGCGTATCGGTGTCAGTGATCATGGGCGGCCTCCGTACGTGCGGAGGGCGTAACTGCCGCTGGTTTCAGGCGATGCTGATGAGCAAAAGCAGCACGACAATGTCTGTCGCCATAATGGCTGTCACCTGGTCGCGCGAGATGAGGCCGCGGTACCAAAGGAAAAAGGCTGTAGGAAACACGGTCACTCTCCATAAATCTCATCAGCAACGTGAGGTTGTGTGATTGGTTCCCTGAGCGTTGATTATTTCGGGCCGGGGCCGCCCCTCCATCACGCGCGGTCATTGAGGGCCTCCGGGATGGCGAGACCACAGATCGATACCTCAAACTCACCATCTGCATTGGTCTCGCAGATCACACCGAAGCCCGCGCCCGCGCGCAGGGAGCCGCCCAGATCACTGGCAATTGGCCCGAGTTTATTCATCAGGTAGTTGAGCAGGTGCATATTGGTCAGGCCTTCTTCGGCCATCACCTCAGCCCGGAATGCACCATTGCCGGTGCCGTCCAGGCCTTGGGCGAGGTCAATTTTCAGAAGCGTCTCGCTCACGTCTCTCTCCTTTGTCTCGCGCATCAGCGCGTTATTCGCCAATGTTGGTCGCGCGATGCCGGGGGCGTTCTGCCAGCACATCATCCCGCACCGCGGGATCAAGGCAGAGGCTGTCCGCGCGGCGATGAAGGCCCCGAAGGTCGGCACGATTGAACTTGCCGCCCGGAACTGACCGATGGGCCGCGTCAACGATTTTCTCGAACTGGTCTTTTGCTGAGACACGCATCAGACTGCCTCACCTTGACCTTGACCTTGACGTTGACGCTCAAGCTCCGCGAAAGCAGCCTCCTGGGCGGCGATCTGCTCGGGTGTCGGGCCATCATCCGTGGCGGGCGTCAGGCTGGCAAAAGGATCATCGCTCACCGACTGTTTGGCCTGTCCGTCGGCTTTTGCGGCCATCTCTTGCGGCTCAGGCAGGATGGTGCTGGCCACCTTGCGGCTGGCTTCGCTTGCCGACTTCCACCATGCGCGCATGGCTTCTGAGCCGCGCCGGGCTTCATCGTGCACTTCGTCCAGGGTTTTCTTCTGATCGCGACCCTCGCCCTGATCCGGCTGGTCGAGGAACATATCGACGCGCCGAAGGCCAAGATGGGCCTGGGCGGCGCGCTGGAACGCTGGTGGCCGTCCTATGTTCTGCAATGGCGGCAGTCCGAGGCCTTCCACGGCAAGGCTGATCGAACCCGCAACCACTGGGGCTGGTGTGCCACTGAGGTCGGCCAAGATGCGATCTGGGCTGACTTCGACGCCAGCCAATCCGCCGCCATCGCCCAGATGTTGGCAGATGGAATTGACCCCAACGACGTAGGCCCGCCGCCCGGTTTCAAGGTCAAGTGGCCGCGCTTTTCAACGGAGATTGCAGCATGAGCGCCGAAACCACCCCTCCCTCCGCTCTCTCTCAGGAAGGAGGGGGGGGCGTGATGGGGGAAAGCGTCAAGGTCCGCGACGGCTATACGATCTCGGATGATGGGCTGATCCATTATGCGGAGCGGGCGATCACATGGCCCGAAGCTGACGAAATGGCCGGCCGCAGACTTGACCGGCGCAAGGCTTGGGCCTTCATCGATGGCGAGCTTTGCGATTGCGTCAGCTGGACGGCGGCCTGTTCGGGCTGCAGCGATGAGGTTGGCGCCGCGCGCGGTGGCGGCTGCTCGGAGTGCGGCTATCACGGTGTCAGCAGGCAGGCGATGTGGGTGCCCGCTACCTTCGCCCGCGCCACCCCTCATAGGGAGGGCGAGTGACATGGATTCAGGCGACCAATGCTTCGGTTTTGAAGCCTGCCGATTTGATCGCGGCGATGAACGCGCGTTTGGCTGTGCCAGGGCTTGCGAGGCAATGAATGGCAGCGTCGATGCGGCTGAGCGCGAGGCTGCGGGCATCATCATCGACCGGCCACTTCTTGCGGAGCCAGTATTGGGCCTGCTCGATGCTGGAGATTTTGGTGATGTCACCCTCGGTGACGGCGAAGTGCAGGGGTTTGCCCCAGTCTATTTCTATCATGACCAGCTATATAGGGTGCCTGCTCAAAAAAAGCAAATCTCGCGCCACTCATGGCGAGAAAAGGGGAAAGCGACCCAACGCGCAAACGCGCCTGCTGACGATGAAACAGCGGCGCGTCTGGCTGACACTCGTAAACAATCACATCGACGCCTGGTCATGAGGGCTTTGACCATCGCGCCAGGCACTCACAAAAACCGCCCCCGTCACTCGCACACCGGGGAAACGCGGAAAACACGGATCGGTTGCTAGGCAACATTGCCTATGCCGCAGGAAAAAACGGAACGAGGGAAGCATGAGCAGGATCGAGCCTCTGGATCACCAAATCAAGGAAGTGGCCAAGTGGGCCAGGATCCGTCGCGCGAAGGGCAACCCTAATGGTCGCGGTAAGGCGAAGCCGGTCACGCTGGCTGCGCAGCCGACCAGCTGGGACCGTGGCGCTGATGGCCCTGCCAATCAGGAGCGGCTGCGCACTGAGCCCGTGACGGATTTCGACCCCGAGACAGGCAAGGAGACGCCAAACCCCAATGGTGTCAAGCGCCGTCGCCGCGACGATTGGGTGACGCGCTATCACCGGGCCGGGCACCTGACGGATAAGCAGGCGGCTACGGCGCAAAGCCTGCGCATGGCTGCTGAGGGGATGCGTGAACGTGATCCGCTTGCCGCATTACCGATCGACAGGCGGGCAGGGCAGAGCGATCCAGAGGCTGCGCGCGTGGACAGCCGGGCGTGGTTCCGGCGCATGTGGGCGATGGTGCCGGTGTCGTCACGGCCTGTCGTCGAGAGGGTGGTGTTGGACGATCAGCCGATTTGGTCCGGTGGCGGGATCGTTGCGCGGGACCGCCATATGTTGCGATTGTGCGCGGGGCTTGATGCTATCGCTTGACTATACCCTGCAAGAATGATTCTGTGAATTTATCGCCAGCAGGCGCGCCCGGAGGAGAGATCCTGCCGGGCGTTTTGCATTCGGTTCGACACCTCATGGCTCTCGACTTATGCTTGCCTCTCAATTCTGAGGAGGCTCATATGAAGTCGGTTTTGTTTCTTGCTGCCGCGGTCGCGCTTATTGGACTCGGCGGCTATCGCCAGTTCGGTCAGAGCAGCGTTTCTGCGGAAGATCAGGCGAGGTGCGAGGGAATTATCAGTGCTGAATACGCAAGCAGCCCTGAAAGCGTTGCTGAATTGGCGCCCAGGTGCAGCGATCCTGGCATGGTCGCTATGATGGATGCGCGCGCAAGCTCGTCCAGCGCACAGGAGGCAGCTCAATCAATCGCGGCTGCAAATCAGGGTGACTACGTTTCGACCCTGATCAACTGCGCCCTGATCGGTGCTGGCATCGGCGCCCTCGGTGCAGCATTTGCCGGGCGTCGTCGCGCGGCCTGAGCCTTGATCGTGTCTGAAAGCGCCAGCCGTCGGGGTGGCGTTTTGCTTTTCATCGGCCCGGACGTTCACCCGGCCACCACGCCAGCCGTAGCATCCCCGATGGGCGAAAGCCTCAAGCCGCTCTGGGCCGGTCCAGTCATGGGCGCGAATGGCGGTAACCGGGAAGGCGGGACGCCCCGCCCGGATCACACCGGACAGGGCGAGCCGGGTCAACCGAGGCAGAGGAACAGAAGCTCGGAAGTGTAGTCTGCAACAGTGCGGGTAGACGCGGGTTCGGCTCTCTGCTTTCCGCCTTGCCGGCAGATGCGGGTTGCTTTTGCCTGCGCATTTGCTCGCGCCTCGGCCTGGTTCGCCATCTGGGACACCTGGATTTTCACAGATGAGCCGTTGAAATCAGAAACGATTGGGGTGGCTGGAACACAAGCCGTGAGTCCGAGAAGTGCAATTATTGGGATTATTGCGAGTTTCATGATTCTCTCAAAAGTTGTTAAGCAGCTATTCCATGCGACACCTATTCGGACTGCAACATGAATTCGAAGGGGCAAAAAAGTGACCAAGCCCGAAAAAGGCGCGGGCAAAGGGCTGACCCCCAAGCAAGAGGCTTTCGCCCTCGCATATTTCGAGACAGGCAACGCCGCCGAGGCCTACCGTCGCGCTTATGATGTGGCCGAAAACTCCCGCGATTCATGGGTCTATGTCGAGGCATGCCAGCTTCTCGATCACCCTAAGATTACCCTAAGGCTACAGGAGCTTCAGGAGCAGGCTGCAAAGCTGTCCATCTTCACCCGCCAGAAGGCGCTGGAGGAGCTGGAGGAGGCGCGGGCAAAGGCGATCTCGCTCGACATGCCAGCCGCCGCAGTCAGTGCGATCAACGGCAAGGTGAAACTGTTCGGCCTCGATGCGCCGACCAAGATCAAGGCTGAGGTAACCGGCAAGGATGGAGGCCCGATCCAGTCGGAAGAGGTAACCGCCCGTGAACGCATCGCTCGCCGAATTGCTGGCATCTCAGCCAGAACAGATGCGCCTGGAGATACTGGCGGGGCTGAGTAACGAAGAGGCTGCGGCCCTTGAATACGACTGGCAGTTCAGGGCTCGGAAGAACCAGCTTGCCCCACCGGGCGACTGGCAGACATGGCTGGCCCTTGCTGGTCGCGGCTTTGGCAAGACCGAGGCGGGCGCTCAGTGGGTCCGTCAGCGGGTAGCAGAGGGCGCCCGATCCATCGCCCTTGTGGCGGAGACGCAGAAAGACCTTGAGGAGGTCATGGTTGCCCGGCTGGTGAAGATCCACCCGCCCGGAGAGGAGCCGAAGGTCCGATATAAACCAGTCAGGGTGATCTGGCCGAATGGTGCGATTGCCCTGGGCTATAACGGCACCGAGCCGAACCAGCTGCGCGGCCCCGAGTTTGATACTGCCTGGGTCGATGAGCTGGCAAAATACCGATACGCCCGCGAAACATGGGACATGCTGCAATTCACGATGCGCAGCGGGCCAGATCCGCGCGTGTTCGTCACCACTACGCCACGGCCGATCCCGGTCCTGCGCGAGATCCTTGCTGACAAGACCACGGTCGTCACACGAGGATCGACATTCGATAATGCGGGAAACCTGCCCAAATCATTCCTGACCAAGCTGAAGGCGAGATACGAGGGCACGCGCCTCGGGCGGCAGGAACTCAACGCTGAGATGCTGGACGATCTTCCTGGAGCACTCTGGACGCGGGCGATGTTCGACGCACCGGATGGCAGCGGGCAGATCGGCAGGGTGATAAAAGCGCCGGATCTTCAAAGGATCGTTGTTGCGGTTGACCCATCCGGCACCGGGGGCTCGGGTGACGGCGGCGACAGTATCGGCATCGTGGTCGCGGGCCTTGGCGTTGATGGGCGCGGCTATGTGCTGGCAGACCGGACCTATAAGCTTTCCCCGGCAGGATGGGGCAGGCGGGCCGTCGAGGCTTTCCACGAGTTCTCAGCCGACCGGATCGTCGCAGAGCGCAACTTCGGCGGCGCAATGGTTGAGCATGTGATCCGCAAGACGGATGCAAAGGTCGCCTACAAGGAAGTCACCGCCAGCCGCGGCAAGGTTGCCCGGGCCGAGCCGGTGGCGGCGCTCTACGAGCAGGGAAAGATCAGCCATGTCGGGGCCTTCCCTGATCTGGAGGACCAGTGCTGCCTGATCGGGCCTGACGACTTCATCGGCGAGGGCAGCCCCGACCGGGCCGATGCGCTGGTGTGGGCGCTTACGGAATTGATGCTGGGCGAAGAGCCGCCAACCGCCCAACTATTCCTCAAATCGAGGCAGAGAACATGATCGCAAACGAGCGCACGGCGCACGCCCTTCGGGCCATCGCCGCGACGATGGCCGATCAAAAGCATGATCATAACGGCGATTTCGGCTATCCTGATCATATCAACTTCCCGATGCTCTATGGCATGTGGGATCGCAATTCTCTGGCCGGTGCCGGGGTGTCGCGCATTTCAGATACGGTCTGGCGCGAGATGCCCAGGCTGCAAGAGCGGGAGGCTTCACATAGCGAGACTGCGCAAGAGAAGCTGATCCGTGAGACGTTTGATGACCGCCGCCTGTGGCAGAAGCTGGCCGAGGCGCACATGCGATCCCTCGTTGGTGATTACGGTGCGGCAATCCTGCGCATCGCGGATGGAAAGGCCTGGCACGAGCCGGTTGAAAGCGTAGCAGGCGGTATTAAGGCGATCTGGGACATCATCCCGGCATGGGAAAGCCAACTGGTCGTCTCGAAATGGGAGCAGAATCCAAGGGCCGCCAACTACGGCCAGCCCGCACTTTATCAGTTCAACGAGGTGCAGATTGAGGACGGAAAGCCGCGCGGCACGGTGCGGTCAATGCAGATCCATCCGGATCGAGTACTGATCTGGTCCAGCACCGGAGATACCTTCGGGCGCTCGGTTCTCCGCCACGGTTTCAATAGCCTGATCGACTATGCCAAGGTGATCGGGGCCGGGGGGGAAGGCTTCTGGAAGGCTGCGCGGTCCAGCATGCAGCTGGAGGTTATGCCCGAGGCAAAGCTGCAAGACCTGGCGGCGGCCATGGGTGTGAAGATTGATGAGCTGCCCGATAAGCTGGACGAGGCGGTTTCGGATTTCGGCAAGGGCTACGATAAATCGCTGATGATGCAGGGGATCAAGGCAACTCCCGTGGGTGTCACGATGACAGCCCCTCGACAGCGGCAGAACTGACCTTCACCCTGTCGGGGCTGGACACTCAGGGCGCAAACGTGATCCCGCCAAGCGCCCGCGTCCGCCGCGTCCTGCTGGTGGATGGGCAGATCCCGGCAGGTTTCCGGCTCTGGCGCAACAGCGCGGGCTTTCGCGGCACCCATTACATCGTCACCGCCCGCTGGGTCAGCCAGGATCGCAAGGAGGGCATGCAGGACCATGAGCGCGAGCTGGGTCGCATTCAGATCGGTGATGCTGACAGCTACACCCTTGCGGCGCTGCTTAACTCGGCGGTCACTCCGGCCACGCCTTCTTTCTGGATGAGCATCGGGCAGGGCGAATATGATGAGTTCGCGGGCATGCGGGATCAGAGCCAGCAGGCCGCAGGCGATGCCCAGACCGCTGCAACCATCGCGCAATCCACCGTGATCACCTATCCGACCGCCGAGGACATGGCGGCCTATCTGGCCTGGCTGAGCACGCTACCAGTGGGCACCACCGTCCGGGCGAGCGGCACGGTCTATGAGCGCACCGCTGATCCGGGGCTGGTCGGCGTGGTTCCGGGCTGGCGGTTCTTCGACAAGGCGGCTGCGACCGTGGCCGAGGCCCCCAGCTCGCCGCCCGGCACCCTTGCCAGTGCCAAGAGTGTGCAGGAAGCGCTGGCCGCACAGGGGGCTGCCCCGCGCCGGATCGCGGTCACGGGGGCAAACCGGGTCTATGCCGTGCATGCGGCGGATTTCGCGCCCGCCTATCACCAGGTGCTGCCCACCGCGAACAGCATGATCATGGTCGATGTCTCGGGGATCGCGCTGGATCGGGAATATGAGATCGTCAGCAATGGGAACACCACGACGGGCGTCATCGTTGATTGTGGGGCCAGCGCCTATTTCAGGGCGCTCTGGCTTTCTCCCAACCAGACAGCCCTGCGCCGCTTCTACCTTGCGCCGGGCGAGACAGCAGTTTTGCGCCGGATCTTCGCGGGCCAGATCCTCGTTGATCGCCGGGTTGCGCCCTTTCTCTGGACCAATACAAACGGCACCCACTATTTCCGCCAGCCCAATGGTCTCTGGACCTATTCGCTTGTCAGGACGGCGTCTCTGAGCGCCAGCGCCGAGGGGCTGAATACGATTGGCACCCGCTTCTCGCTCGACGGGGCCTATTCCATGGGTCTGACGCCCATCGCCAATGCGGCTGGCACCAACTGGACCGGAGAGCCGCCGCGAATGATCAAACAGGGCACCCAGCATGGTCTGCTGGCACATCAGCTCACGCTGCTGAACCCGAATGCGGCGGTCTGGGATCACCCGATCCGGATCACCTTCACCAATGTCACCGATCTGAACGAGGCGCTCTGATGGCTTTTGAACGCACCCGCTATGCGGCTTTCTTTGGTCAGTCCTATGGGCGTGAGGGCTTCCAGGTCGGCGGGGCCTGGGCGGCCTTCTCGAGTCGATCCGTCGCCTGATCGTCGCAGATCCGGCGCTGGTTCACAGCCGCATCAGCGGGCCGACGATCACCTCGACCGAGACGTTTGAGAACCTCAACTGCGCCTGGGATGGTTCGGCAGTTTTGCAAAAGCACACGGGCGCAGCTGACAATTACTGGCTGGAGAACGATGGCACCACCGCAGGCCCGCGCCTGACAGCGGCGCTGGCGGCCATTGCCGGGGCTGGCGTGGGCTATGGCTCGCTGGTCTATTCCCACGGTGAGCAGGATGCGGCCTTCACCACCACCGCAGCCCTTGCCAATGAGGTCCGGGCGGGGGTGGAGGCAATCCGTCAGGCGGCCAGGACGCAGGCGAATCCAGGTAATACCAACGGTGTATCGTGGTTTGTGGACATGCTTGGGCCGCGATATGCTATTCATGGGATGAACGAATACCGCCTGCGCGATGCGATGCTGGATATGATCGAGGCTGGCATGGACGCCGAAAGGAAGCTGGTGCGGGCTGGCAAAGGTGACAGCCTCGCGGGCCTCATACTGGTGCGCCACCAGCAGCGCCGCCTGCACCATCAGGGCGTTGTCAGCGGTGAAGGGCTGGCCAGTGTAAGCCGCCACCCACATCGCGGCCACATTGGCGTAATGGGTCAGCAGTTCCGGGTCGCGGTCGTCGTCAAGGTTCAGATGCGCCCGGATCAGGGCAGTTGGCAGGGACATGGCAGCACCCAAAACAAACATGTTATAATATAACACTTATATGCCAGGCTGTGAATCGTGAAAAGTTATATTCCGGCGTATCTTGCGCGAAGGACCACACGCCGGTTCCCTGAATAGGGCGGAAGTTCGGAGATACCCCCTCCAAGATCTCGGGGAGCAAAAGAGCTTGCGTTGCACGTCAGGTGGTCGCGGGCCTAATAGGTGTTATGGGTGCGCCGAACCAAGACTGCACGCTCTTCTGCCGCAAGGAAAGGGAGATTGAACCGTCACGCATATCAACTGTAAGGTGTAATTCTGTTTGAATGTTGCAGGATGAGATATGAGCATTAAATTTACATCTAGCGAATTTAATTAAATTTACATCTAGCTAATTTAAATCTGGAATTGTTCAAATCGGCGCCGTTGTTGCGGGGGGTGAGACGCTACAAAAGATAACAAACTTCAATTTATATGTCATCATTGCCGCATTCTCAGTTCTGATACTTGGGTTTGTATTCAGAAGGGCTTTGTTGCACTATCCGGCCGGCTCATGGATTCATGTTTGTGAGTCAGCGGGTTAGGTTGGCTCTATGAGCAAGCCGATCCCTCTTTTTCGCACAACGAACTGGTCGAGCTACAGCCGGGCCCT
>NZ_JABJXT010000012.1 GCF_013155295.1 Pseudogemmobacter hezensis
GGTTCAGATCCGCATCGCACTCATGAACCGCTTCACATCACTCGGAACGCCCGAGACCGTCCGCATGCGCTGAAGATAACCGGGAAAGGGGTATCTGCGCCCCCAAGCCGAATAGCGCAACAAAGCCATACCGGGATGACAGCCGTGCAGGCGGGCGCGGTCGAGGTGAACTGCACCTATACCGACCGCCGCAGCCAGATTGCTGCCGATGCGGTGGTGATGGTGGCCTCTCGCCAGGGGGATGATGCGCTTTTCAACGATCTGATGGCGCGTCAGGCCGAATGGGCCGATGCCGGGATCCGCAGCGTGAAGCTGATCGGCGATGCAAGCGCGCCCGCGCCCATTGCCTGGGCCACCTATGCCGGCCACCGCTATGCCCGCGAACTTGATACCGCCGATATCGGCGACGCGCTGCCGTTCCGGCGTGAAGTCACCGAATTGGGACCGCTCTGAAAGGATGGTTATGGACAGGGATAAGGCTGTTGAGGTCCGGGGTGTCTCGAAGAGTTTCGGCAGTTATCAGGCGCTGAAATCGGTCAGTTTCGACATCGGCGCGAATGAGTTTTTCACCATGCTGGGGCCGTCGGGCTGTGGCAAGACCACGCTCTTGCGGATGCTGGCAGGGTTTGAAAGCCCCGACAGCGGCGCGGTTCTGCTGAACCGCCGTGAGGTGACCTCGATCCCGCCGCATAAGCGCCGGGTGAATACGGTGTTCCAGTCCTACGCGCTGTTTCCGCATATGACGCTGGAACAGAACGTGGCTTACGGGCTGGAAAACCTGGGCTGGGAACGCGCGAAGATCCGCGCCCGCACCGGCGAGATGCTGGAACGCGTGCATATGTCGGCCTTCGCCAGCCGCAAACCTGCCCAGCTTTCGGGCGGGCAGCGCCAGCGGGTGGCCCTGGCCCGCGCCCTGGCCCCCGAGCCAGAGATCCTTTTGCTGGATGAACCGCTTTCGGCGCTGGATCTGAAGCTGCGTCAGGCGATGCGCGATGAGCTGCGCAATCTGCAGCGCGACACCGGCATCACCTTTGTCTTTGTCACCCATGACCAGGAAGAGGCGCTGGATATGTCAGACCGCATCGCGGTCTTAGGCGCGGGTGAGGTGCAGCAGATCGGCACGCCGACCCAGATCTATGAAGAGCCGGTGAACCGCTTTGTCGCCGATTTCGTGGGTGAGACCAATTTCCTGGATGTCGAGGTGCTTGAGGCCCAGGCTGATCGCGCTGTGATCCGTTCCGCGCTTGGCACCTTTGAGGCCCCGGCGACAAAGCTGATGCAAAAAGGCCCGGCCACGCTGTCGCTGCGCCCCGAAAAGATCAATCTCGGCGATCAGGCGGCGGGCGTGATCACGCTGGATGCGAAAGTGATCAGCCAGAATTACATGGGCGGCTTTACCCATTACACGCTTGAGGCGGGCGGCGTGACGCTGCGGGCCTCGCGGCGCAATGCCTCGCGCCAGGGGGATCTGGTGCCCAGCGGGGAAGCGATCACCATCGGCTTTTTGCCCGCATCCGCGCGGGTGCTGGCATCATGAGGCGGCTGACGCACAACCTGCCCTTCTGGGGGCTGCTGCCCGCCTGGTTGCTGATGGGCTTCGCGCTGATCCTGCCGATCCTGATCATCGCGGCGGTCTCGCTGGCGACGCGCGGCTCGCATGGTGGTTTCAGCTGGGATTTCAACCTTTCCGGCTATTCGCAGATCCTTTTCAATGAGGGCTGGTCGGGCGAGCTGGAGTTCACCCCGCAATATCTGCTGATTATCGGGCGGACCTATCTGCTGGCCGGGCTGACCACGCTGATCTGCCTGGTGTTTGCGCTGCCGGTGGCCTGGTATATCTCGCGCCAGAGCCCGGGAATGCGGGCGCTGCTGGTCTATCTGGTGACGCTGCCCTTCTGGGTTTCGATGATCCTGCGGGTCTATGCCTGGATGATTATCCTGGGCAAAGACGGCCCCCTGCCGCGCTTTCTGGAAAACTTCGGCCTCGCGCCTGGCACCAGCTTTATGTTCAACGACGGGGCAACGCTGGTGGCGATGGTTTACACCTGCATGCCGCTGATGGTGCTGCCGATCTATGCCTCGATTGAAAAGCTGGATCTGACGCTGATCGAGGCCTCGCATGATCTGCACGGCAACCGCCTGACCACCTTCCGCCGGGTGATCCTGCCGCTGACCGCGCCGGGGATCATCTCGGGCGCGATCCTGGTTTTCGTGCCGTCTTTGGGCGCGGTGCTGGAGCCTGTGCTGATGGGCGGCGGCAAGCAGATGATGATGGGCTCACTGATCCAGCTGCAATTCGGGGGCGGGCGCAACTGGCCCTTTGGGGCGGCGATTGCCATGGTGCTGATGGGGCTTGTGATGCTGCTTCTGATCTTCACGGCCCTGCGTGCCGCCCGCCGCCAGGCCGGAATGGAGGCCACCGCATGAGCCGTCAGCATGATGTGAAACGCTATCCGGGCTTTGGCTGGCTGACGATTGTGTTCTTCGCCTGGCTTTACCTGCCGCTTCTGGTGGTGGTGGTCTATTCCTTCAATGCAAACCGCATCGCAGGCGTCTGGACCGGCTTCTCGCTGGATTGGTATGCGGCCGCGCTGAAGAATGTGCCTTTGATGAACGCGCTGAAAACCTCGGTCACGGTGGCGCTGATTGCGACGGCGGTGGCGACCAGCGTGGCGCTGATGGCCGCGCTGGCGATCATCCGGGGCCGCAATGTCCGCTTTCGCCGCCTGTCAGAGACAGTGGTGAACCTGCCTTTGCTGCTGCCAGAGATCGTGCTGGCGGTGGCAAGCCTGATCCTGTTCTCGCTGGTCGGCATTCAGAACGGGATGCTGAAACTGATCCTGGCGCATTCGGCCTTTTGCACACCTTTTGCCTTTCTGCCGATCCGGGCGCGGCTGCAGGGGATGAACCTCGATTTCGAAGAGGCCAGCGCCGATCTTTACGCCAGCCGCTGGACCACCTTCCGCCGGGTGACGCTGCCGCTGATTTTCCCCGGCGTGTTTTCCGGCGCGATGCTGGCCTTCCTGATCTCGATGGATGATTTCATCACCTCGAACATGCTGGCCTCGGGCGGCACCACCACGCTGCCGGTCTATATCTTCTCGCTGATCCGCTCCGGCACCTCGCCAGAGCTGAATGCCATCGGCACGCTGATGATCCTGGCCTCACTGATCCTTGCCACCATTGCGCTGCTCGTCGCCGGGCGGGGCACAAGAAACACCTGAAACAACAAAAACCAATCCAACAAGGGAAGAAATATGAAAAACCTGTTTACCGCATCCGTCCTGGCGCTTTGCGCCGCCACTGCCGCCAAAGCCGAGGGGCAGCTGAACCTTTACGTCTGGGCGGAAAGCTTTTCGCCTGAACTGATCGAGAAATTCTCGAAAGAGCATGACGTCAAGGTCAATGTCGATGGCTATACCTCGAATGAGGATCTTCTGACCAAGCTGCAGGCGGGGTCTTCGGGCTATGACATCTCGACCCCTTCGCAGCATTTCCTGCGCATCATGATCGATGAGGGGCTGATCCAGAACTATGAGGCCAGCAAGCTGAAGGCCTACGAGCTGATCGACCCGCGCTGGAAAAACCAGTGGTGGGATGAGACGCAAAGCTATTCGATCCCGGTCGCCTATGGCACCGCCGGTTTCGCGGTCAATACCAATGAATATACCGGCCCGCTGGACAGCCTGAGCTATTTCTTCGAGCCCGAGGCCCCGCTGGCGGGCAAGATCGCCATGCTGTCCTACCCTGATGAGGTGGTTGGCGCGGCTCAGCTTTACCTGGGCGTGCCGTTTTGCTCGGAAGATTCTGACGAGATGAAGAAGGTCTATGACCTGCTGGCGGCGCAAAAGCCCTCGGTTGCGGCCTATTCCTCGGACAATATCGCCAGCCGTCTGGCCTCTGGCGAGGTTGCGGCGCATTTCTGGTGGGATGGTGAAGAGCTGAAGGCCCGCGTGAATGGCGCGCCCTTCGCCTATGCGCTGCCCAAAGAGGGCCTGGTGGGCTGGATCGATTCCATGGTCATCCCCAATGGCGCGCCGAATTACGAGAATGCGATCAAATTCATCGAATTCATGTCCGAGCCGGAAAACGCCACCGAGCAGATGAATTACTACGCCCATTCCTCGCCGATGACGCTGGTGGCCGATAAGGTCGTCTATACCAGGGAAAAAGCGCCAGAGCTGTATCCCGAGGTTCCGGTGGAATTCTCGCGCACCTGCTCGCCCGCAGCGCAGGATCTGGTGAACCGCGTCTGGACGCAGCTTTTGCAATAAGCCTGCGCAGCGGGGCGCGGGGTGAGACCCGGCCCCCGCCTTTCTGCCCCCCGCCTTCCTAAACTCTGCCTTCCCCGCCCCTGACCGGAGAAAGACATGACCGCCGATCTGGTGATCCTGAACGCACGGCTGCGGCCGTTATTTGCCAGCCCTGGCACCACGGCGGTTGCGGTGACGGCAGGGCAGATTGCAGCCCTTGGCGATGACGCCACGATCCGCGCCCATATCGGGCCG
The DNA here is from genome assembly GCF_013155295.1 of Pseudogemmobacter hezensis. Classification (GTDB taxonomy): domain Bacteria; phylum Pseudomonadota; class Alphaproteobacteria; order Rhodobacterales; family Rhodobacteraceae; genus Pseudogemmobacter; species Pseudogemmobacter hezensis. The sequence continues at coordinate 4,509 of NZ_JABJXT010000012.1, forward strand.
CAGACCCGGGTGATCGACGCCATGGGGCGCGAGCTGATGCCCGGTTTCATCGAAAGCCATCTGCATCTGATGATGGGCGGCGCCTCACTTTCGATGCTGAATATGGGGGCGCTGTTCGGCTTTGACACGGTTCAGGCCGGCCTGCGTGATTTCGCAAAGACGCAGGCCGGTGAAGACATCCTTTTCGGCTATGCGGTGAACTATGTGATCTTTGGCAAGGATCAGCGGCCCGACCGCCATATCCTGGACCGGATCATCAAAGACCGTCCGCTTTGCCTGATCGCAACCGACCTGCATTGCGCCTGGGCAAATACCAAAGCGCTGGAGCTGGCGGGGATCTTACAGGGGGCCGATCTGGGCCCGGGCTCTGAGGTGGTGATGGGCCCCGACGGGCTGGCCAGTGGCGAGCTGCGCGAATTTGCGGCAATGAACCGGGTGAAGATGCTCTCGGCCCTGCGCGGCCGCGATGCGATGGATTATCGCGCCACCGGGGCCGAGACCGAGGCCGACCGCAGCCATGACCGCGCCGTGATCCGGGCGGCGGGAGAGTATTGCGCCCGCCACGGCATCACCCGGGCGGTGAATATGGACGGCAACGCCTGGCAGGCCGGGCTGATGCGCGAGCTGGCGCTGGCGGGCGAGATGCCGGTCCGGGTCAGCCTGCCCCTGATGCTTGAGGCCAAAGACGGCGTTGAGGGCGTGGCGCTGATTGACGATTTCGGCCCCGAAGTGCCGGGCTGGCTGTCTTTTGGCCGCATCAAGCTGTTCATGGACGGCGTCTTTGACACCTGGACGGCGCTGACCGTCACCGATTATCCCGACCGCCCCGGATTTCGCTCGCAGCCGCTGATCCCGCTGGATCTCTTCAACGCGATCTGTGTTGAGGCCGACCGCCGGGGCCTGCAGGTCACCACCCATGCGGTGGGGGATGGCGCGGTGCGGGCGGTGATCGATGGTTATCAGGCAGCGCAGCTGGCAAATGGCCCGCGCGATGCCCGCCACCGGGTCGAGCATATCGACACGATCACGCCTGCCGATCTTGATCGCCTGAAACCGCTTGGCATCACCGCATCCATGCAGCCGGTGCATCCGCCCGGATCGGCGGGTCTGCCGCTGGAGCCTACGGTGACGATCATGGGCCGCGCCCGCTGGCCGACCGCCTTCCCCTGGGCTGCGATCCTGTCGCGCCAGGTGCCGCTGGCCTTTGGCACCGACTGGCCGGTCTCACCGCTGTCGCCGCTTTATGCGATCCATTGTGCCCTGACGCGGCAGCCCTGGTCTGACGATATGCCCGACCAGCGCATCACACTTGATCAGTGCCTTGCCGCCTATACCACTGGCGGCGCCTTTGCCGATTTCGCCGAGACCCGCGCCGGGCGTATCGCGCCCGGCTATGATGCCGACCTGGTGCTGATCGACGGCCAGCTTGAAGGCCTTGCGACCAGCGAGAGCGCCGCCGCCATCTCGCTGACCATCTGCGGTGGAAAAATCACATATGGAACAGTCTGATGGACAGTTTTGACTATATCATCTCCGGCGCGGGTGCGGCGGGTTGTGTGCTGGCGAACCGGCTTTCCGCCAATCCCAAAACCCGGGTTCTGGTGATCGAGGCGGGCGGCTCTGACCGTGATATCCGCGTCAAAGTCCCGGCCGGGATCCTGGCGATGTATGGCCGCAAGCGCTTTGACTATGGCTATGTCGGCGTGCCGCAGCCAGAGCTGAACAACCGCAGGATCCCGGTCAATCGCGGACGGATGCTGGGGGGATCGTCCTCGCTGAACTCGATGCTTTATATTCGGGGCGCGGCGGCGGATTACGACGAATGGGCCGCGCTTGGCTGTCAGGGCTGGGGCTGGGACGATGTGCTGCCGCTGTTCAAAGACCTTGAGCAAAACCAGATCGGCCAGGACGTCGGCCAGGATCCGGGCCTGCATGGCACCAAAGGCGAGCTGATCGTCGCGCGCCCGAAAGACCCGAACCCGGTCTGCGAAGATTACATCCGCGCAGGCGAAAGCATCGGCCTGCCGCGCAACCGGGATTTCAACGGCAAAAGCCAGCTGGGCCTGGGCGTCTATGATGTGACCCAGAAAAACGGCATCCGTTTCTCGGCCTATAACGCCTATCTTGAACCCGTGCGGGGGCGGCCCAATCTGACGATCATGACCGGCACCGATCTGAAGCGGCTGATCCTGACGGACCGCCGGGTGACCGGGGTCGAGGTGGTTCGCGGTGGCGTCAGCCAGACCATATCCTGCCGGGGCGAGGTGATCCTTTCGACCGGGGCGATTGGCACGCCGATGGCGCTGATGGCCTCGGGGATCGGGCCGGGGGCGGCGCTGCAGGGGCAGGGGATCGCGGTCGCCCATGACCTGCCGGGCGTCGGGCAGAACCTGCGCGACCATGTCGACGGGATGATCACGGTTCGGTCAGATTCGACGCGGACGCTGGGGTTTTCGCTGCGCAATGCCGCCAGCCTCCTGGCCGCGCCCTTCCGCTTTGCCCTGGGCCGCAAGGGGATGCTGTCAACGAATTACGTGGTGGCAGGGGGCTTTGCGCGCACGCCGCTGGCGGAAAATGATCTGCCCGATGTGCAGTTCCATTTCGTGCCCGGCTATCGCAGCCATCGCGGGCGGCTGGTGGAATGGGGCCACGGGTTTGCGGTGCATACCTGCGTTTTGCGCCCGCGCTCGGTCGGGGAAATCCGCCCGCTTCGTCAGGGCGACAGCCTCACGCATGAGATCGATCACCGCTTCTTTTCCGACCCGCGTGACGCCCGGGTTCTGGTTGAGGGGATAAAGCTGTCGCGGCGCATCTTTGCCGCCCAGCCCATGGCCAGCCTGCAGGGCCGTGAGATCCTGCCCGGCCCGGAGGTGCAAAGCGATGATGAGATCCTCAGCTATCTGCGGGCCGAGGCGCTGACCGTCTATCACCCGGTCGGCACGGCGAAAATGGGCACCGATGCGATGGCGGTGGTCGATCCGGTCTCGATGCGGGTGCATGGGATAAAGGGGCTGCGGGTTGCCGATGCTTCGGTGATGCCGACGCTGATCGGCGGCAATACCAATGCGCCCAGCCAGATGATCGGCGAAAAGGCCGCCCGCGCCATTCTTGCGGGCGCGTAACCGGGGCAGATGCCGGGCGGCAGGTCACCGCCCGGCAATCGCTTAGTCGATATCGAAAACCACGCCCTGGGCCAGCGGCAGCTGGGTCGAGTAATTGACCGTATTGGTCTGGCGCCGCATATAGCCTTTCCAGGCGTCAGAGCCACTTTCGCGCCCGCCGCCGGTTTCTTTCTCGCCGCCGAATGCGCCGCCGATTTCCGCGCCCGAGGTGCCGATATTGACATTGGCGATGCCGCAATCCGACCCTGCGGCCGACAGGAAGGTCTCTGCCTCGCGCATATCCAGCGTGAAGATTGAGGAGGAAAGCCCCGCACCCACCGCATTGTGCAGCGCGATTGCCTCAGCCAGATCGCGGTACTTCACCACGTAAAGGATCGGCGCGAAGGTCTCTTCCGTCATCGGGCCGCTTTGCGCGGGCATCTCAACCAGCGCCGGGCGGGCGTAGAAGGCGCTATCGGGGCCGGTCTGAACCCGCTCGCCACCATGCACGGTGCCGCCCGCCGCCTTTGCCGCCGTCAGCGCGGTTTGCATCGCCTGCCAGGCTGCGCCGTCAATCAGCGGGCCGACCAGCGCCGGGCCCTCCAGCGGATTGCCGACGGAAACCGAGCCGTAAGCCCGGATCAGCCGCGGCACCAGCGCGTCATAGACGCTTTCATGCACGAAAAGGCGGCGCAGCGTGGTGCAGCGCTGGCCCGCCGTGCCCATCGCGCCAAAGGCAATCGCCCGCAGCGCCATATCCAGATCGGCCGAGGGGCAGACGATGCCCGCATTGTTCCCGCCCAGCTCCAGGATCGAGCGGCCAAAGCGTGCCGCCACTTTCGGCCCGACAATGCGCCCCATCCGCGTCGATCCGGTGGCCGAGATCAGGGGCACATCGGGGCTGGCAACCAGCGCCTCGCCCACATCAGGCCCGCCGATCAGCACCTGCGACAGACCCTCTGGCGCGTCGCCAAAGCGTTTGAGGGCGCGCTCCAGGATTGCATGGCTTGCCAGCGCGGTCAGCGGCGTCTTTTCCGAGGGCTTCCAGATCACCGCATTGCCCGCCACCAGCGCAAGCGCCGTGTTCCAGGACCAGACCGCCACCGGGAAGTTGAAGGCCGAGATCACGCCGACCACCCCCAGCGGGTGCCAGGTTTCCATCATGCGGTGGCCGGGGCGCTCGGACGCGATGGTCAGGCCGTAAAGCTGGCGCGACAGGCCGACCGCGAAATCGCAGATGTCGATCATCTCCTGGACCTCGCCCAGCCCCTCGGACGGGATCTTTCCGGCCTCTATCGAGACCAGGGCCCCAAGGTCGTCTTTGGCGGCGCGAAGTTCCTCGCCCAGAAGACGCACGAGTTCTCCCCGGCGCGGGGCCGGAACGACGCGCCAGGCCTCAAACGCGGATTTTGCGCGGGCGATGGCGGCGGCGGTTGTGGCTGCGCTGTCGGCGGTCAGCTGCGCGATTTCCTCGCCGGTGACGGGGGTGAAGCTTTTCAGCGTGCCGCCGGTCACGGCTGTGGCGGGAACGCCCAGCCTTTCAAGCAGCGCTTTGGTGCGGGTTTTCAGGGGCTGGGACATGACAGTTTCCTTGAATCGGGCAAAACGCGCCGCGAAAAGGCAGCAGCGGGATGGCAGAGCGATAGCATATCGCGGGGCCCGGGCCATGCGATCATTCTGCCTGAACTCATGCGCCGGCGGAATGACTACGTGCCTTTGTCATGCGCCCCGGGCCATTTCGGCCACCAGCCAGTCGCGGAAAATGGCCAGCAAAGGATGATCGCCCCGCTCACGTGGCCAGCACAGGTGATAGCTGCCCGGGCTGGTCATCGGCAGCGGCAGGGCGCGCTGGATATAGCCCGCCTCCAGCGCATCGGCGAAAAGAAACTCGGGTAGAAGCGCGATGCCCAGACCCGCAACCGCCGCCTCATAAAGGGTTGAGAACTGGTCAAACAGCATCCCATGCACCCCGGTATCGGGGGCATTGTGATGGGCAAGCCAGCGCTCCCATGCGTCGGGGCGGGTGGTCAGGTGCAAAAGCGGCGCGCTACGAATGTCAGCGGCGGTTTCAAAGCCGTGGCGCTGCGCCAGTGCCGGGGCGCAGACCGGCACCACCGCCTCGCCGCGCAGATGCAGCATCTCGGCGCCCGGCCAGGGATCGTCGCCAAAATAGACAGCTGCATCAATGACATCCTCGCGGAAATCAAAGCGTGTCAGACGGCTGAGGATATTCAGCATCACATCAGGATGCGCTGCCAGAAAGCGCGGCAGCCGGGGCGTCAGCCAGCGGGCGCCAAAGGTCGGCGGCACCGCCAGCGTCAGCGTGCCGCCCGAGGGATTGGCCAGCAGATTAAGCGATGCGCCTGAAATCCGGGCCAGGGCGTCGCGGATTTCGCGGGCATAGATCTGGCCGCCAAAGGTCAGCCGGATTTTCTGCCGCGCCCGCACGAAAAGCTCGAACCCCAGCTGATCCTCAAGCGCCTTGATCTGACGCGAGACCGCAGACTGGGTCAGCGACAGCTCTGCTGCGGCCTCGGTGACAGATCCGGTGCGGGCGGCTGCCTCGAATGCAGCCAGCAGCGAGACCGAGGGCAAAAAGCGTCTGGGCGTTCGTATCGACATTACAACCCGGCATGATCTCATGAAAAAGCGTTGCTATCTTACCGGGCCTCTCTGGCTGAGAAAAGAGGGCGGGGCCTTTGGTCTTTCGCTGCCTGAGGGGGCCGAATGCATGTCTGCTGATCCACATATGAACGGGCGCTCGCATGGGCTTTGGGCGCAAAGCGCTGCCCCGGCCCCCGCCTGTCCGCCGCTGAGGGCTGAGGTGGTCTGCGATGTGGCCGTGATCGGCGCGGGCTATACCGGCCTTTCGACCGCGCTGCATCTGGCCGGGCGCGGCATTCATGCGGTGGTGATCGAGGCGGCAGAGATCGGCTTTGGCGGCGCGGGGCGCAATGTCGGGCTGGTCAATGCCGGGATGTGGGTGATGCCCGAGGATCTGATCCAGAGCCTTGGCCCCGTCTATGGCAACCGCCTGCTGGATCTTCTGGGCGAGGGCCCGGCCTATGTCTGGGAGATGGTGCGCCGCCACGCCATCGATTGTGAGGCCAATCCGGTCGGCACCCTGCATGCGGGCGTTGGCGCGAAGGGTCTTTCCGAACTGACCGAGCGGGCGCGGCAATGGCAGGCACGCGGCGCCCCGGTGACACTTTTGGACAAGGAAGATGCGGGCCGGATGCTGGGCTGCGATTTTTACGCAGGCGCGTTGCTGGACCGCCGCGCGGGCACCATTCAGCCGCTGGCCTATGCGCGGGGCCTGGCGCGGGCGGTGCTGCAGGCGGGGGCGCAGATATATTGTCAGACGCCGGCCACGCAGCTGTCGCCAGATGGGGCGGGCTGGCGGATCACCACACCGCAGGGGCAGATCCGGGCCGGGCGGGTGGTGATGGCAACCGATGCCTATACCCGCCATGTGATGCCACAGATCGCTGCGCAGCAGGTGGTGCTGCCCTATTTCAACATGGCCACGCCCCCTTTGCCCGAGGATCTGAGCCGTCAGATCCTGCCAGGCCGCCAGGGGGTCTGGGACACCAAAGATGTGCTGCTTTCCTTCCGCTATGATGCACAGAACCGGCTGGTTTTCGGCTCGGTCGGGGCGCTGAGGAACACTGGATCGGCCATTCACCGCGCCTGGGCGAAACGGATGCTGGGCCGGATCTATCCGCAGCTGGCCCCGATCCTGGCGTCGTCCGGGTTTGAAAGCGAATGGTTCGGCTCTATCGGCATGACCTCTGACAATCTGCCGCGCTTTCACCAGCTGGCCGGGGGGATCTATGCCTTTTGCGGCTATAACGGGCGCGGCATCGCGCCGGGCACGGTCTTTGGCCGCGAGATGGCCGGGTTTCTGGCCGGTGACATCCGCGCAGACGCCCTGGCCCTGCCGCTGAGCCAGCCGGACCCGGTCGCGCTGCGGGGCTTGCGTTCGTGCTTTTATGAGGCGGGGGCGCAGCTGGTGCATCTGGCTGAGGCCCGTTTTTAAGGCCCGTTTCTGACGGTGCACTCTCTGACTGAATTATCTGCCGGGAAAGATCGCTATGGGCCGCTCTGTCATCGTTCATGAAAACTTTCTGCGCAGGGCTGCGGCGGGTGATCTGCCGCAGGGCGCGGCACCCTCGGGGCCGCTGGATACTGCGCTTGCGGTCTCGCTTTACCGCTCGGGGTGCATGTCGCGCCATCTCGATCGCACCAGCCGGGCGATGCAGGTGGCAGGGACGGGGTTCTATACCATTGGATCCTCGGGGCATGAGGGGATGGCGGCGGTGGCCGCCGCGCTGCGGCCCAGCGATATCGCATTCCTGCATTACCGCGACGCGGCCTTCCAGATCCAGCGGGCTGCGCAGATGCCCGGTGCCTATCCCGGCGAGACGATGCTGCGCGATATGCTTTTGTCCTTTGCCTCATCCTCTGAGGATCCGATCTCGGGCGGGCGTCACAAGGTGCTGGGATCACGGCCACTGTTCATCCCGCCCCAGACCTCGACCATTGCAAGCCATCTGCCAAAGGCGGTGGGCGCGGCCTATTCGATTGGCGCGGCCCGCAGACAGCGGCCGGAACATGCGATCCTGCCCGAGGATGCGATTGCATTTTGCAGCTTTGGCGATGCCTCGGCCAACCACTCGACCGCGCAGGGCGCGTTCAATGCCGCGCAATGGACGGCCTATCAGTCGGTGCCGCTGCCCTTGCTGTTTTGCTGTGAAGACAATGGCATAGGCATCTCGACCCGAACGCCAAAGGGCTGGATCGCGGCGACATTTTCGGCCCGCCCGGGGCTGAAGTATTTCGCCTGTGACGGGCTGGATATCTACCAGACCTATGCCACCGCCCTGGCCGCCGCCGATTATGTGCGCAGCCGTCGCAAGCCCGCCTTCCTGCATATCCGCACCATCCGCCTTTATGGCCATGCGGGTGCGGATATGCCCACCACCTATCTGCCCAAAGCCGAGGTCGAGGCCGAAGAGGCGCAGGATCCGCTCTTGCATTCGGTGCGGCTGTTGCAGGCGGCGGGGGCTTTGCCTGCCGAAAAGGCGCTGCAGATCTATCAGGATATGGCGGCCCGTGTGGCTGAGGTCGCGGCAGAGGCGGTCACCCGCCCGCGCCTTGCAGATGCAAAGGGCGTGATGGCCAGCATCGTGCCGCCTGCGCGTGCCTGCAAGCCCACCAATGGCCCCGATCCCGCCGCGCGCGAGGCGGCGTTTGGCGCGGATATCCGCGCCATGGCCGAGCCGCAGATCATGTCAAAGCTGATCAATATGGCGCTGACCGATCTGATGCTGGAGCATCCTGAAATCGTCATGATGGGCGAGGATGTCGGTCTGAAAGGCGGCGTTTATGGGGTGACGCAAAAGCTGCAGGCGCGGTTCGGGCCGGATCGGATGATCGACACGCTGCTGGATGAGCAGTCGATCCTTGGCCTGGCGATTGGCATGGCGCAAAACGGCTTTGTGCCGCTGCCAGAGATCCAGTTTCTGGCCTATCTGCACAATGCCGAGGATCAGATCCGGGGCGAAGCGGCGACGCTGCCGTTCTTTTCCAACGGGCAATTCACCAATCCGATGGTGCTGCGGATTGCCGGGCTTGGCTATCAGAAGGGCTTTGGCGGGCATTTCCACAATGACAACTCGGTTGCGGTTTTGCGCGATATTCCGGGGCTGATCCTTGCGGTGCCCTCTGATGGGGCGGATGCGGTGCGGATGCTGCGTGAATGCGTACGGCTGGCGCGTGAGGAGCAACGGATCGTGGTCTTCCTGGAGCCAATCGCCCTTTACCCGATGCGCGATCTGCATGCGCAAAAGGATGGGCAATGGATGCGGACCTATCCTGCGCCGGGCCAGCTGATCCCGCTGGGTGAGGTGGGGGTCTCGGGCGAGGGCACGGATCTGGCCATCGTCACCTTCGGCAATGGCGTCTACCTCTCGCATCAGGCGCAGCCGCAGATCGGGGCCGAGGGCATCCGCAGCCGGATCGTCGACCTGCGCTGGCTGTCACCCTTGCCGAAAGAGGCGCTGACGGCGGCGGTCAGCGGCTGCCGCAATATCCTGATCGTCGATGAGACCCGCCATTCCGGCGGCCTCGCCGAGGCGCTGATGGCGCATTTCCATGAGGCAACCGGCCAGACGGATGGCGCGGCCCCGCGCCTTGCCCGGATCACCGCCGAGGACAGCTTTATCGCAACCGGCCCCGCCTATGCCGCCACCATGCCCTCGGCTGCGGGGATCGCGGCGGCGGCGGTGCGGCTTGTGAAGGGCTGAGCCGCCTCAGCCTTCGGGGTGGCGGCGGTTCCAGCGGATCGAGGACCAGAGCGCGATCCCGATCAGGCAGGCGCCGCCAAGGCCGGTGATCACCTCGGGGATATGGATGATGGTCTGCAGATACATGATCACCGACAGGATCAGGATCGCCCAGAAGGCCCCATGTTCCAGGAAACGGTATTCCGCCAGCGTGCCCTTTTCGACCAGCATGATCGTCATCGAGCGCACATACATCGCCCCGATCCCCAGGCCGATGGCGATCACAAACAGGTTTTGCGACAGCGCAAAGGCCCCGATCACCCCGTCAAACGAGAAGCTGGCGTCCAGCACCTCAAGGTAAAGGAAGGCCCCGATCCCGCCTTTGGCCGCGCCTTCCAGCATCTCCTGGCTGCGGTCCAGAATGCCGCCCAGAACCTCGACCATCAGGAAGGCCAATAGGCCCCAGATCGCGGCGTGGAAGAAGGTGTTCGACTGATCGACGCCAAGGCGGCTTTCGATGATTTTCGAGAAGATGATCATCACGATCAGCACGAAGGCGATCTCGATCCCCTTGACCGAGGAATAGGCTTTGGCCTTTTCCTCAATCCAGCGCACCCAATGGACCTCTTTCTCGCCGTCGAAGAAGAAAGACAGCGCGACCATCATCAGGAAGGTGCCGCCAAAGGCTGCAATCGGCAGATGGGCGTCATGCATGATCTCGGCATAGCGTTCTGGCTGGCTGGCGGCCATGACCAGCGCGGTCCAGGGCCCGACATTGGCAGCGATCACCACGATCAGCAGCGGGAAAACGATGCGCATGCCAAAGACGGCGATCACGATGCCCCAGGTCAGAAAGCGATGCTGCCATTCCGGCGTCATGTCTTTCAGCTTGTTGGCATTCACGATGGCATTGTCGAAGGAAAGCGAGATTTCCAGCACCGCCAGCACCGAGACGATGAAGAAGACCTTCAGCGCCCCTGCGGTGGTATGTTCGGTGGAAAAGCCCAGCCACAGGCCAAGCGCCAGCCCGACTGCGGTGAAGATGAAGGCCGCAGTGAAGTAAGAAAGGGTGCTGCGATGGGATGTTACCGGGCTTGGCATCAGATATCGCTCCTGGTCGGTTCCTGCCCATCTGTTAGCGCGGCTGAAGAGTGCCGACCAGTGTGATTTTGCGGCAGCGGCATTGCAGCGCCAACACCTCTGCGCTGTCGCCTGGTGTCGGGTGCCACGGGCCGCGCCGGGGGGCGGGCGGAATGCATGCCAGAGAATTTGTCCATAAAATTGCCGGAATCGGTTCGAAAAGATTGCGGCAGAGGTGTCGCAGTTTTCAGGATTGGTTCAGTATGTTCATCCGTTTCGTGCGCCCGAGGCGTCTGGCGGGCACCTCTGCGAGAGAGGGCTTCTTCTGTTCCGCCTATGAATTGCGCCGAAATCGCTTTCTCGATGACGTCACCTCAGAGCGCCTTGATGAGGCGCTTTCGTGGTTTAGCACCAATCTGACGATCCCGAAAAAGTTCAGCCGCTCCCGCTCAAAGGGCCGGGACAATGCTGAATTCACGCAAGGCCTAAGCTGGTTCAAAGAGGATGCCACGCCTGTCATCACCAGGGCCTTTGACCTGATCGCCCTGCTGAAAGAGCATGACTGCCAGACAGAGATCATCCGCACCGATCGTGTCGGCTATATCCTCTATGAGGATGATGATCAGGTTGTCGCAGAGCCTTTCGCCGATACCCCGGTTTAGGCCTACGCTATGCCTGCACGGGGGCGTCCACCCTGGATCACATCAAAACGCCGGGGAAATGCCCCGGCGTTTCGCTCATTGATATGTCTGGCCCGGTTCAGGCGACGATGGTCGCCTCGGTTGCGGCGCGCAGATCGGCCTCCGTGACGCCCGGTGCGGTCTCGACGATCTTCAGCCCGCCCGGCACCACATCCAGCACGCCGAGGTTTGAGATGATCCGGTCCACCACCGCCTTGCCGGTCAGCGGCAGGGTGCAGGCTTTCAGCACCTTGGATTCACCCGCCTTATTGGTGTGATCCATCACGACAACCACCCGGCCGACGCCCGCGACCAGATCCATCGCGCCGCCCATGCCCTTGACCAGCTTGCCCGGGATCATCCAGTTGGCCAGATCGCCATTCTCATCGACCTCCATCGCGCCAAGGATCGCCATGGCGATCTTGCCGCCGCGGATCATCGCGAAAGAGGTGGCAGAGTCGAAAAACGCGGTCTGCGGCAGTTCGGTGATGGTCTGCTTGCCGGCGTTGATCAGATCGGCGTCTTCCTCGCCCTCAAACGGGAAGGGGCCCATGCCCAGCATGCCGTTTTCCGATTGCAGCGTGACCTCAATCCCCTCGGGGATGTAATTGGCCACCAGGGTCGGGATGCCGATCCCGAGGTTCACATACCAGCCATCCTGCAGTTCAAGTGCGGCACGGGCGGCCATCTGATTGCGGTCCCAGCCTTTGTGTTCCGACATCACACGGCCTCCTTCTTGCGGGTGGTGCGTTGCTCGATCCGCTTCTCATGCGGGCCCTGCACGATCTTGGTCACATAGATGCCGGGCAGGTGGATCGCATCCGGGTCCAATGCGCCAAGCGGCACGATTTCCTCGACTTCGGCGATGCAGACGCGCCCGCAGGTCGCGGCGGGCACGTTGAAATTCCGCGCCGTCTTGCGGAACACGAGGTTGCCTGAGGGATCGGCCTTCCAGGCCTTCACAATCGCCAGATCGGCGACGATGCCACGTTCAAGGATATAGGTCTGGCCGTCGAAATCGTGGTGCTCTTTTCCTTCGGCAATCACGGTGCCGACGCCGGTTTTGGTGTAAAACCCCGGGATCCCGGCGCCGCCTGCGCGCATCCGTTCCGCCAGCGTGCCCTGGGGGTTGAACTCCAGCTCCAGCTCGCCGGAAAGATACTGGCGCATGAATTCGGCATTCTCGCCCACGTAAGACGAGATCATCTTCTTCACCTGCCGCGTTTCCAGCAGCACGCCCAGACCGAAGCCGTCAACCCCCGCATTGTTCGAGGCAACCGTCAGCTCTTTGGTGCCCGCATCGCGGATCGCGGCGATCAGCAGTTCGGGGATGCCGCAAAGGCCAAAACCGCCCGCCGCAATCAGCATGCCGTCCTGCAGATGACCTTCCAGCGCCTCGGCTGCGGTCTTGTAGATCTTGTTTCCCATAACCCCTCCTGTCAGGCCCGTCACATGGCGGTGCGGGCCCGGATATATGGCGATGCTGATCCATTGCGGGCCGCGCCGGAATCCGTAAGAATACTTAGGCGACCAGGTATTTCAGCCCCAGCCACCGGACCCGATGCCAAAGCCCCAGGATCTTGCAGCCCTTGCCTTCCAGCATGCGCCAGAGGCGACTTTGGTGCTGGAAAACCGGGTGATCCGCCGCGCCAATCTGGCGGTCAGGGCGGTCTTCGGCTGGGAGCCTGCGGCGCTGGAAGGGCGCTCGATGCGCGTCCTTTACCCCGGAGAGACCGATTTCGAACGGCTGGGAGAGCGGGCGCTGGACGCGATGCGCCGCGCGCCCATGGTGCGGGATGCGCGGTTCATGCGTCGCCAGGACGGGCAGATCGTCTGGATGGAAGGGCAGGGCGTCACCCTGACGCCCGAGGCCCCGCACCGCCTGGCGATCTGGACCTATCGCCCGATCGAGCCGGACGCCCGCGTGCCCGGCCTGCTGACGCCCGCCGAGATGCGGGTGGCGCGGTATCTTGTGGGGGGCATGACCTCAAAAGAGATTGCGCGGGTGCTGGAATGCTCGCCCCGCACGGTCGAGGTGCATCGCGCCAGCATGATCCGCAAGATGCAGGTCCGAAACAGTGTCGAGCTGATCCGCAGCCTGCTGGATTCCGGCGCGGCTGGCTGAGGCGGCCACAACATTGGTCTTGCCAGCGCCAGGCCAATCGGCATCTGATTGCGGCGAGAGATGCTCAGAAGATGCCACAGGAGACAGCCGATGACCTGGTTCATGCCCGCCGAAACCGCCCCCCAGGACCGGATCTGGATGGCCTTCCCGCGTGAGGGGGCCACTTTGGGCGCGGGCACCTCGGGGCGTGAGGCGGGCTATCGCGCCTGGGCCGATGTGGCGCTGGCGATTGCCGAATTTCAGCCGGTGACGATGATCGTTGATCCGACTGAAATGGTGCGGGCGAAGAATATGCTCGGCAGTGCGGTTCAGCTGATCGAGCGCCCGCTGGAGCATTTCTGGACCCGCGATTCCGGTCCGACTTTTGTGCAGGATGCGGCGGGCCAGATCGCGGCGGTGGACTGGATTTTCAACGCCTGGGGCAGCCCCGATCCGGCGGAATGGCAAAATGACCGTGGCCTTGCGCAGTTCATCGCCGGGCTGGCGGGGGTGCCCGTGGTCTCATCCCTTTTGGTCAATGAGGGCGGCGGTATCCATGTCGATGGTGAGGGCACGGTATTTGCGACCGAGACCGTGCAGCTGGATCCTGACCGCAACCCCCATGCCGACAAGGCGCGGGTTGAGGCTGAATTCGCCCGCACGCTGGGCGCGAAAAAGGTGATCTGGCTGCCCCAGGGGTTGACCGGGGATTACTGGGAATTCGGCACCCGCGGCCATGTCGATATCGTGGCCACCTTCGCCGCGCCGGGCGTGGTCTTGCTGCATGATCAGCAAAATCCGGGCCACCCGGATCATGCGGTGATGCAAAAGATCCGCGCTATTCTCGAGGCTGAGACGGATGCAAAGGGCCGCAAACTGCAGATCATTCCGGTGCCCGCGCCCGAAACCCTGACCGATGCGCATGGCTTCAATGACTGGAGCTATATCAACCATCTGACCATCAATGGCGCGGTGATCGCCTGCGGCTTTGGCGAGGAGAAAGCCGATGCCCGCGCCGCCGCAATCCTGGCTGAGGCCTATCCGGGCCGCAAGGTCGTCACCGTTGATGCCCGCGAGATCTTTGCCCGGGGCGGCGGCGTGCATTGCATCACCCAGCACCAGCCAAAGCCCCGTGCATGAAACCGCGCCTGAGGCTGACCACCGCAAGCATCAAAGATCTGCGCCAGGCGCTTGAGGCGGGTCAGACGACCTCGCTCGCGCTGACCGCGGCTTATCTGAGGCGCATCGCGGCATATGATCTGGCCGGCCCCCGGCTGAATGCGATCCCCGTGCTTAATCCGGCGATGTTTGAAGAGGCCCGCGCCTCGGATCTGCGGCGCGCGGCGGGCCAAAGCCTCGGGCCGCTGGACGGCATCCCCTATACCGCGAAGAACAGCTATAAGGTCAAAGGGTTGACCGTCGCGGCGGGCTCGCCCGCTTTCCGCGATCTGGTCGCCACCGAGGATGCTTTCGCCATTGAACGCCTGCGGGCGGCGGGGGCGGTGCTGATCGGGCTGACCAATATGCCGCCGATGGCCAATGGCGGCATGCAGCGCGGGCTTTACGGGCGGGCGGAATCGCCCTGGAATGGGGATTATCTGACGGCGGCCTTCGCCAGCGGCTCTTCAAATGGATCGGGCAGCGCCACCTCGGCGGGCTTTGCGGCTTTTGGGCTGGGTGAGGAAACCTGGTCCTCGGGGCGTGCCCCCGCCGCGAACAATGCGCTTTGCGCCTATACGCCGTCGCGCGGTGTGATCTCGGTGCGGGGCAACTGGCCGCTGGTGCCGACGATGGATGTGGTGGTGCCCCATACCCGCAGCATGGCCGATATGTTTGAGGTGCTCGACGTGATCGTTGCTGACGACACGCGAACACGTGGCGATCTGTGGCGGATGCAGGATTGGGTTCCGATCCCGCTGGCCTCAGAGGTGCGGCCCGCATCCTATCAGGCGCTTGCGGGCGGCTCGCTTGCGGGCAAGCGTTTTGGCCTGCCGGCGATGTATATCAACCAGGACAGCCAGGCGGGCACGGGTGAGGCGCCTGGCATCGGCGGCCCAACCGGGCAGCGGATTGAGACGCGCCCCTCAATGCTGGCGCTGGTCAATGCCGCGGTGGCGCGGCTGCGTGAGGCCGGGGCCGAGGTGGTGGTGACCGATTTCCCGCTGGTCTCGAATTATGAGGGCGACCGCGCGGGCGCGCCGAAGATCCAGACCCGAGGCCTTGTCTCGCCCGACTATCTGCGGCGCGAGATTGTCGATCTCTCGGTCTGGGCCTGGGATGATTTTCTGGCCGCGAATGGCGATCCGGCGCTGAACCGTCTGGCCCAGGTTGACGGGGCGCAGATCTTCCCGCAGCCAGCCGGGGCGCTGCCGGACCGCTATACCGGCTTTGGCGATGACATTGCCGATTACCCGGCCCATGCCCGCGCCCATCCGGTGACGGATTTTCGCGCCATCCCGCATCTGGAAGAGGGTTTTCAGGGGCTGGAGGAAACCCGCAAACGCGATCTGGAAGACTGGATGGCGGCGCTTGGCCTTGATGCGGTGATCTTCCCGGCGTTGGCCGATATTGGCCCGGCGGATGCCGATGTGAACCCGGCCTCGGCCGATCTGGCCTGGAGGAATGGCACCTGGGTCGCCAATGGCAATCTGGCGGTCCGGCATCTGGGGGTGCCGACGGTGACAGTGCCGATGGGGATCATGGCGGATATCGGCATGCCGGGCGGGCTGACCTTCGCGGGCCGCGCCTGGGATGACAGCGCACTTTTGGCGCTGGCTGCGGGGTTTGAGGCGCTGACACCGCCATCAGGCCCGCCGCCGCGCGTGCCAGAGCTGCCGACGCCGCCTGCCTTGCCGGGGCAATGCACGAAGCTTTCGCTGCAGCTATCAGACACGGACGGGACGCGGCTTTTGATTGAGACTGACGCGCCAGAGATCCGGCTTTGCGCGAATGGGGTGCCCCTTGCCACCAGCCCGGTGCCGGGCGGCTTTGCCGCCAGCCTGCCAGACAGCCTGCCAGACAGCCATCCTGCAGCCACGGCCCGGCTGATCATCGCCGAGGCCCCGGGCCAGGCCGCCTGGCTGGCACTGGGCTGACCGATCATCTTATGTTTCGACACAGATCCCGGCGGTCGCAAAGGCTGCCCGGGGTAACAGATCTGTGAACATGGCTGATTGGGAAAAGATTACTGATGATAATTGTCGGGAATGGTGCTAAGACAATTTGCGACAATTAATGTGCCCGGGTCAGACAGTTACCGGGCCCGCCTGGCCCATCCCGCTGCGCATGTCGCGTGGCTGGCGGGGCTGAAAGACGGAGACGGCATTACAATGACATCATTGACCGGCAAACTGGCGACTGGCTTTGCGCTTCTTTTTGGCATGGGCTCTATGGCGGCGGCGGATACGCTGACCATCTATTCCGGCCGTGGCGAGGCATTGGTTGCCCCGCTGATCGCCCAGTTCGAGGCCGATACCGGCATCAAGACCGAAGTGCGTTATGGGTCGACCTCGGAAATGGCGGCCCTGCTGCAGGAAGAGGGCGCGAACAGCCCGGCTGATCTTTTCTGGGCGCAGGATGCGGGTGCGCTTGGTGCGCTGGCACCGCTTTTCGCCGAACTGCCTGCGGCGACCAATGAAAGCGTGCTTGAGGTCTTCCGCGATCCGTCGAACAAATGGGTTGCCACCTCGGGGCGGACCCGGGTGCTGGTCTATTCGACCGAGCGTGTTGAGGCAGGCGACCTGCCCGCAAAAATCACCGATCTGACCGATGCGAAATACAAAGGCCGCGTCGCCTGGGCGCCGACCAATGGCGGGTTTCAGGCCTTTGTCACCGGCTTCCGGCTGGTGCATGGCGACGATGCTGCCAAAGCCTGGGTCGATGGGATGATCGCCAATGACGCCAAAGTTTACAGAAACAACGGCACCCAGATTGAGGCCATCGCTGCGGGCGAAGTCGATTTCGGTCTGGTGAACAATTACTACCTGGGCCGCTATACCGCGAAAGACGCCGAGTTCCCGGTTGATCAGGCCCATTTCGAGGCCGGAGACATTGGCAACCTTGTGCTGGTCGCAGGGACCGGGATCGTCGAGGTCTCTGACAACAAGGAAAACGCGCAGAAATTCGTCGATTACCTGCTGTCGCCCGCCGCCCAGCAATATATCACCCTGCAGGGCTATGAATATCCGGTCGTCAAAGGCGTGATCCCGCATGCGACGCTGGAAAGCCTGGAAGAAGTGCAGGAAATCAGCCCCAAAGTCGATGTGAACCAGATCGGCGATCTGGAAGGCACGCTGGCCTTGCTGCGTGAGGCCGGGCTGCTCTGAACTTGACGGCTTTTGCGAAAACCAGGCGGGCGGGGCATCGGTCCCGTCCGCCGCTTTTGCTGCTGCTGGCGGCGCTGGTGGTGGGGTTCGGCACCTGCCTGCCCGCGCTTTACCTGCTGATCCGCGCCTTTGATGTCGAGGCCGCGCAGCTGGCCGGGATTGTCTTTCGCCCGCGCAATCTGTGGCTTTTGGGAAATACCCTGGCGCTGGTTGCGGTGGTGCTGGCGATTGGCACGGCCATCGCGCTGCCGATGGCCTGGCTGGTCACGCGCAGCGATCTGCGGGCGCGGGGGCTGGTCACCTTCCTGATGACCATGCCGCTGGCGGTGCCGGGCTATGTGATGGCCTATGCGCTGCTGGGGCTGTCGGGCTATTACGGTTTTGCGCGGGTCTGGCTGGGCATCAGCCTGCCGCCTTTGCATGGGCTGTGGGGGGCGGGGCTTGCGCTGGCGCTTTATACATTCCCCTATATTTTCCTTGGCTTGCGGGCTGCTTTGCGGGGGATGGATCCGGGGCTTGAGGAAACCGCGCGCAGCCTTGGGCGCTCGCGGGGGCAGGTCTTTCGCCAGGTGGTTCTGCCGCAGCTTTGGCCGGCGCTTATGTCGTCCTGGCTGATCGTTGGGCTTTATGTGATCGGCGATTTCGGCGCGATTGCGCTGATGCGCTATGAGGTTTTTTCCTACGCGATCTACACCCAATATGCGGGTGCTTTTGACCGCAGCTATGCTGCCTGGCTGTCTTTGATGCTGCTGGCCCTGACCGTGCTGGCGCTTTGGGCGCAAAGCAGGTTAAGCCGCAATCGCCGCTTTGCCCGCCTGGGCCCGGGCGTTGCGCGGCAGCATCATCCGCTGCGGCTGGGGCTTTGGGCATGGCCTGCCTGGGGCGCGGTGGCGCTGGTGGTTTTCGCCTCGCTTGGCTTGCCGCTGCTGGTGCTGGCGCATTGGATGCGGCGCGGGGTTGAGGCGATGGATTGGGCCATGCTGGGGCAGGCCGCGCTGAACTCGGGCCTTTCGGCCTCGGTGGTGGCGGTGCTGACGGTTGCGCTGGCGCTGCCTTTGGTCATCCTTAGCCTGCGCTGGCCGGGGCGCCTGCCTGCGCTGGCCGAGCGGCTGGCCTGGCTGGGCTATGCAACCCCGCCTTTGGCCTTTGGCCTTGCGATGGTGTTTTTCACGCTGGCGCTGGTGCCGTTCCTTTATCAGACCCATGCGGTGCTGATCTTTGCCTGGGTGATGACCTTCCTTGCACTGGCGCTTGGGCCCTTGCGGATGGGGCTGATGCAGGCGGGCACCCGCCCCGAAGAGGCGGCGCGATCGCTGGGGCGTGGCCCCGTGACCGCATTCCGGCTGGTTACGCTGCCGCGGCTGCGCGGGCCGGTGATCGCGGCGGCGCTGCTGGTTTTCATCGCTGTCGTCAAAGAGCTGCCACTGACCTGGATGCTGGGGCCGACCGGCTGGCGCAGCCTTTCAACCACGGTTTTCGCCCGCACGGTTGAGGGGATGATGGCCGAGGCCGCCCCCTTCGCGCTGGTGATCATCCTGTTCTCGGCGCTGTTTGTCGGGCTGATCCTGAAATATGAGGGCCAGGGCCGCCGCAGCCCGCCAGCGCCCGGAAAACCCGACCCGTCCAGAACGGAGCAACCCCTCCCATGAGTGCCCTTTTGTCCCTGCGCCACCTGCGCCGTCAGTTCCCCGACAGCCCGCGCCCGGCGGTGGCGGATCTGTCGCTGGATCTGGGCGCGGGCGAGATCCTCGCGCTGATCGGCCCTTCGGGCTGCGGCAAGACCACGACGCTGCGGATGATCGCGGGTTTTGACGCGCCGGATGCGGGCGAGATCCACCTGCAGGGCCGCGAGATCACCGCCCTGCCGCCGGAAAAGCGCGGCATCGGCATGGTGTTCCAGGACTACGCGCTCTTCCCGCATCTGACGGCGGCGCAGAATGTGCAGTTCGGGGCAGCGGACCGCCAGCCCGCTACGGCGCAGCGCTTCCTTGAGATGGTCGGCCTGGGCGAGCTGGGCGCACGTTTTCCCGATCAGCTGTCGGGTGGGCAGCAGCAGCGCGTCGCGCTGGCGCGCAGTTTCGCGGCAGGGCCGGGGGTGATCTTGCTGGATGAGCCGTTTTCCAACCTTGATGCCAGTCTGCGGGCCCGCACCCGCCGCGAGATCAGGGCGCTTCTGAAGGCCAGCGGCACCGGCATCATCTTTGTCACCCATGACCAGGAAGAGGCGCTCAGCTTTGCCGATCGCGTGGCCGTCATGCGCGACGGGCAGCTTTTGCAGATCGGCCCCGCCTGTGAGGTCTATGACCGCCCGGCCAATGCCTTTGTCGCGGGATTTCTGGGCCGCACCAATCTGATCACTGGCCAGGTGCAGGGCGCAGAATGCCAGACGGTGCTGGGCCGCGTACCCCTGCAGTCGGCCGCGCAAGGGCCGCAAGGCCAGGCACCGCAGGACCGGGTCCGGCTGTCTCTGCGGCCCGAAACCATCGCAATCCGCGCCGCCCGCCCCGATGAGGTGCCGCAGGGCCGCATCACCCTGGTCGAGTTTCGTGGCCATGATCTGACCTATTGGGTCGATTGCCAGGGCTCAGAGATCCAGGTCGACCAGATGGGCGGCCCGCGTCTGACTGAGGGAGAGGCGGTAATCCTGTCGGCCATGTCGGCGGCAGTGCCGCTGACGGGGTGACAACCCAGGCTGATCCCCCTTGACCATTTGGCCCGGCAGGTTCAGTCCCTGTTGGCCTGGGCCTGCGGCAAAGCCTTCTGTATCTTGTGCCGCCCCGCCCCCCGCGAGACCTGCCTTAGCCGGAGTGAACCATGCTGCGCGATTTCTTCTCTTATTACCGCCCCTGGAAGGTGCTGTTCTGGGTGGATTTCGGCTGTGCGGTGATCTCGGGCCTGCTGGAACTGGCTTTCCCGCTGGCGGTGCGCGGCTTTATCGACGTGCTGCTGCCTGCGGGAAACTGGTCGCTGACGCTGATGGCGGCAGCGGCGCTGATGGGGATCTACCTGATCAATACCGTCCTGATGGCGGTGGTTACCTATTGGGGCCATATGCTGGGCATCAATATCGAGACAGAGATGCGCCGCCGCGCCTTCGATCATATCCAGAAACTCTCCTGGAGCTATTTTGACAAATCGCGCACCGGGCACCTGGTCAGCCGCGTGACCCGCGATCTGGAAGAAATCGGCGAGGTCGCGCATCACGGCCCCGAGGATCTGTTCATCGCCATCATGACCTTTATCGGCGCATTCGGGCTGATGCTCTGGCTGCATGTGCCGCTGGCGATCATGACGGCGGTGATCGTTCCGGTGGCGGTGCTGGTGGTTTCCGTCTTTGGCGGGCGGATGACGGCGACCTGGCGGGCGATCTATTCCCGCGTGGCGAATTTCAACGTCCGGATGGAGGAAAACGTCGGCGGCATCCGCGTGGTCCAGGCCTTCGGCAATGAAGAGCACGAGAAGGCCCGCTTCGCCCATGACAATGCGATGTATCGCAAGACGAAACTGGATGCCTATAAGATCATGGCCGCAAGCCAGGCGCTGAACTATATCGGTATGCGCGGCGTGCAGGTGCTGATCATGGTCGCGGGCGCGGGCTATGTGCTTTCGGGCAGCCTGACGGCGGGCGGCTTTGTCGGCTTCCTGCTGTTGTCGTCGGTCTTCTTCCGTCCGCTGGAAAAGATCGCCGCCGTGCTGGAAACCTATCCCAAAGGCATCGCCGGTTTTCGCCGTTACCAGGAGCTTCTGGCGACCCAGCCCGATATCGCAGACCGTCCCAATGCACGCCCCGCGCCCGCGCTTTCCGGCGCGATGCGCTTTGACGCGGTGAATTTCGGCTATGATGCCAGCCGCCCGGTTTTGCAGGGCATCAGCTTCGACGTGCGCCCCGGCGAGACGCTGGCCTTCGTCGGCCCCTCTGGCGCGGGCAAGACCTCGCTTCTGGCGCTTTTGCCGCGGTTCTATGAACCCACCTCGGGCACGATCACGCTGGACGGCCATGATATCACCGGCTTCACGCTGGAGAGCCTGCGCCGTCAGATCGGCATCGTCAGCCAGGATGTCTATCTTTTCGGCGGAACCCTGCGCGAGAATATCGCCTATGGCCGCCTTGACGCGAGCGAGACCGAGATCCTTCAGGCCGCAGAACATGCCCAGCTGACAGAGATGATCGAACGCCTGCCCCAGGGCCTGGATACCATTGTGGGCGAGCGCGGCGTCATGCTGTCGGGCGGGCAGAAACAGCGTGTCGCCATCGCGCGGGTCTTCCTGAAAAACCCGCCGATCCTGATCCTTGACGAGGCGACCTCGGCCCTTGATACCGAGACCGAGCGTGAGATCCAGGCAGCCCTGGAGCGTCTGGCTGAGGGCCGCACCACGCTGGTGATCGCGCACCGCCTGGCCACCATCCGCGATGCCGACCGCATCATCGTGATGGAAGAGGGGCGTATCACCGAGGTCGGCACCCATGCTGAACTTGCAGGCAGTGGCGGGCGCTATGCGCGGCTTTCAGCGGCCTGATTGCGCATCCCTGCACAGCGGCAGTTGATTGCGCAAAATTCGTGACGTATTCCTTTTGTCGACATGAAAGGGACCCGTCATGACCGCCAGCGAAACGCCCGCGACCCCTGACCGCAAGCGTGGCTCGGGCGTGCGCATGGTCTATGAGCTGTTGCGCGACCAGATCCTGGATCTTGAACTGCCGCCAGGCTCGATCGTCGACGAAATCCAGCTGGCGGAACGCTTCGGCATGTCACGCACCCCCATCCGCGAGGCGCTGGTGCGGCTGGCGGCCGAGGGGCTGATCGACACGCTGCCGAACCGCTCGACCATGGTGTCGCAGATCGACTTTGCCAATCTGCACACGTTTTTCGACGCGCTGACGCTGATGTATCGCGTCACCACGCGGCTGGCTGCGGAATACCACACGCCCGAAGATCTGACCCGGATCCGCCGCTTTCAGCAGGCCTATGAAGAGCGTTGCGCCGCCCATGACGAAATCGGCATGATCGCCACCAACCGCGAATTTCACCAGGCCATCGCCGAGGCCGGCCGCAACCGCTATTACCTGACCCTGTTCAACCGGCTGCTGGATGAGGGGCGCAGGCTCTTGCGGCTTTACTATTACAGCAGCTTTGAGGGCGATATGCCCGCGCAATGGCTGCGCGAGCATGAGCAGATGGTCACAGCAATCGCCGCCCGCGACATCGCGGCGGCCGATCAGATCGCCCGCGCCCATGCCGATCAGATCATCCACCAGATCCAGAAAGCGGTCACCCGCGACCGCCGCCACGACATCGCTATCTGAAGGTGCAGGCGGCTCTTTGCCGGGGCGCTTTCATTTCGGCGGAAATTATGTCGACAAATAAAATACAAACTCTATACTGGGAAAAGACAATCAGATTCGAGCCGCATTCCTATTCCGCGGCCAGCAACAGGAGCCCAGAGATGAGCACGATTTTCACCGGAACGATCCCGGCTTTGATGACGCCCTGCAAGGCAGACCGCAGCCCCGATTTCGACGCGCTGGTGAAAAAGGCCAAAGAGCTGGTTTCGCTTGGCATGTCTGCCGTGGTCTATTGCGGCTCGATGGGTGACTGGCCGCTGCTGACCGATGCACAGCGTATGGAAGGCGTCGAGCGTCTGGTCCAGGCAGGTGTGAAGGTCATCGTCGGCACCGGCGCGATCAATACCGCATCGGCCGTGGCACTGGCGGCCCATGCCGCGAAGGTTGGCGCGCATGGTCTGATGGTGATCCCGCGCGTTCTGTCGCGCGGCTCGGTTCCGGCAGCACAAAAAGCGCATTTCAAAGCGATCCTCGCAGCCGCGCCGAAGCTGCCCGCCGTGATCTATAACAGCCCCTATTACGGGTTCGAAACCAAGGCGGATCTCTTCTTCGCGCTGCGCGCCGAGCATCCGAACCTGATCGGCTTCAAAGAGTTCGGCGGCGACGCGGCGCTGACCTATGCAGCGGAACATATCACCTCGGCAGATGACGAAGTGACGCTGATGATCGGCATCGATACCTCGGTGTTCCACGGCTATGTCAATGCGGGCGCAGTGGGCGCGATAACCGGCATCGGCTGCGTGCTGCCGCGCGAGATCCTGACGCTGGGCAATCTGTGCAAGGCCGCAGCGAAAGGCGACTTCAAGGCCCGCCGCCTCGCGAAAGAGCTGGATACCGCATTCTACGAACTGGCCCGCGTCGATGGCGGCCCGGATCTGGTGCTGTTCTTCAAACATATGATGGTGCTGAAGGGCGACGCCGAATATGCGCTGCATTTCAACGAAGATGATCGTCTGTCACCGTCGCAGGCCGGGTTCATCGAGGCGCAGCTGAAGCTGTTCGACACCTGGTATGGCGAATGGTCGCAACAGGCTGAGGTGAAACCCTACCTCGTCTGATCCCGATCAGGCCGACTTCACATAAAAGGCTCTCCCGGTGCGGAGAGCCTTTTTCTTTTGCAGGCGGGTAAGGGGGGCGCTGCCCCCTCGCGGCTACGCCGCTCACCCCCGGGATATTTAGAGACAGATGAAAAGAGGGCATGATTATTCATCTGTCCTTAAATATCCCCGCCGGAGGCATCCGGCGGGGTAAAGGGCGGCGCCATGGGGCAGGCTCAGATCGCATCCAGACCGCTGACAAGGAAGCGATCAAGTTGTGCGGTTTCCTCAGCGCTGAGTGTGATACCTTCTGCAACAGATGCTGCACGGGCTTTGAACCGGCGCTGCGAGGGCAGGCGGGCGCCCTGGCCGATAATCGCTTCGAACAAAGCCTCTGCGCGGGCAAAGGGATCGCCGGGGCGGCCTTTGGCAAATGCCCCGGGCGAGAAGGCCAGGATCAGCTCGCCGTGGCGGGGGGCAAGGGTGGTGGTGCCCAGATAGTCCAGCACTTCGGGGCTGGTCAGATCGCCGATCATGATGCCCGCAAGCAGCTCGATCATGGTTGAGATTGCCGAGCCCTTATGGCCGCCAAAGGGCAGCATCGCGCCCGCAAGCGCGGCCTCGGGATCGGTGGTTGGGTTGCCATCCGCGTCCAGGGCCCAGCCTTCGGGCAGGGGCTTTCCGGCACGGCGATGCAGTTCGACCTCGCCGCGTGCCGCGACCGATGTTGCGAAGTCGAAGACATAGGGGTCGCTGTCCCGGCGCGGCCAGCCAAAGGCGAAGGGATTGGTGCCCAAGAGCGGGTCGGTACCGCCGGTGGGCGCGACTGTTGCATAGCTGGGGCACATCACCATCGCCGCGAGGCCATGGGCGGTGACGGCCTCGACCTCGGGCCAGAGTGCGGCCAGATGGGTGCAATCATTGATCACCATGGCCGCCATGCCCAGCCGCCTGGCACGCGCGGCCAGCTCTGGCAGACCGAGTTCAAAGGCGGCATTGGCGAAGCCGCCCCGGGCATCGACCCGCACCAATGCGCTGCCGTCATCGGGGCTGAGCACCGGCACCGCCTGGGGGTTGACCTTGCCCGCCTTCACGGTGCGCAAAGTGCCCTCGATGCGGTAAATCCCATGCGATTTGCAATGATCGCGTTCGCCTGCAGTCAGCACGCGTGCCATGGCCCCGGCCTGGACCTCATTCATGCCCGCGCGGCGAAAGATCGCTTCAATACGCCCGAAAAGCGCATCGGTCGTCAGGGGCGCAAGGGGTGAGGGTGTCATCGGGATCTCCGTTTGTGGTGGCAGGGCCGGTTCAGGGCCGTTTTGTCGTGCCAGAGCCAGGGGCTGGCGGGGTTTGCGGGCGGCAGGGCTTTGCTCTGCCGGGAATCGGTTTCGCCGCCCTGCACAGGTTTGCATGGCGTGTCACAGGAATACCGGCCTCTGAGCAGCTGAGAAACGCGCAACTTAGCGCCCCCTTTCCTGTATGTGCGGGAAATATGGCTAAATCAGCAGAAAACGCAGCCATTTTGCCTTCCAATCAGCGGCGCGGCAGGGTTCTTGTATACTAATTGTATTTTTGATTTGCGTCGAGAGGGATCACCTATGATAGTGGTGTTACGTGAATCAACAGCAAGAACAGCTCAGGGAGAGCCTGCATGAAATCCAAAGTCCTCGCTTTTGGCGTGGCGGCTGCGACCGCCTTCGCTGGCCCGGCTATGGCCGACAAACTCGACGACATCATCGCCTCGGGCACGCTTCGTTGTGCAGTCGTGCTGGACTTCCCCCCCATGGGCTCGAAGGACGCAGACAACAACCCGATCGGCTTTGACGTTGACTATTGCAACGACCTGGCTGCGACCCTGGGCGTCACCGCCGAGATCGTCGAGACCACCTTCCCTGAGCGTATCCCTGCGCTGATGTCGGGCCGCGTTGATGTGGCCGTGGCTTCGACCTCGGACACGCTGGAGCGCGCCAAGACCGTTGGCGTCTCGATCCCTTACTATGCGTTTGAGAATGCCGTTGTCGCCCGCCCGGGTCTGGAAATGGCCTCCTGGGAGGACATGAAGGGCAAAGTGGTCGGCGCGACCGCTGGCACCTATGAGGCAATCTGGCTGGAAGGTCAGGTCAAGGCATGGGGCGAGGGCGAGTTCCGTCCGTTTGAGAGCCAGGCTGACGTGTTCCTTGCGCTGAGCCAGGGCCAGCTGGATGCGACCGTCGGCACCATGGAAGTGGCGAATGCCAACGTTGCGAGCGGAAACTTCGGTGACATCAAGGTTGTCGACAAGGCGCCGATGGTGCCGGACTATGTCGCCCTGGTGACGCTGCGTGAGGAATATGGTCTGATCAACTATATGAACCTCTTCATCAACCAGCAGGTCCGCACCGGCCGCTATGCCGAGCTTTACAAGAAATGGGTTGGCGAGGGCGTTCCCGCAAACCTGACCATCCCCGGCGTTTATCGCTGATCCATCCGCCGATGCGGCGGCGCGAAGGACATCCTTCGCGCCGCTTCTCCGTTCAAAGACCGAGAGGCGGATATGTTCAACTACAGCTTTCGCTGGAATCAGGCGTTCCAATCGCTGCCTGATATGCTGGCCGGGGCGCTGGTAACCTTAGAGGTCGCCGTGCTTTCGATGATCCTTGGGATCTTCTTTGCCATTTTGCTGACCGCCTTTCGCCTTTCAGGCAATCCGGTCCTGAAAGGCATCACAACTGTCTGGGTCGAGGTTGCCCGCAATACGCCGGCGCTGTTCCAGATCTATATGGCTTTCTTCGGGCTTGCCGGGCTTGGCATCCTGATCACTGGCTGGACCCAGCCCAATCTTGGCTTTGCGGTCGATCTGCGGCTTTCGCCCTATATCGCGCTGCTTGGCGGGATCACCTTCAACAATGCCGGCTACCTGCATGAGAATTTCCGTGGTGCGCTGAAGGCGATCCCCGAGACCCAGACCCGCTCGGCGCGATCCCTGGGCATGTCGGCGCCGCAGTCCTTTGTCTATGTGGTGATGCCGCAGATGCTGCGGATTTCGTTCCTGCCGATGACCAACCAGTTTGTCTGGGCGATCCTGATGACCTCGCTTGGCGCGGTGATCTCGATGAACTCTGACCTCTTTGGCGTCACCAACAACCTGGTGAAGATCAATTTCCGCACCTTCGAGATGTTCGCCATCGCGGCCGTCATTTTCTATGTGATGACCAAGGTGATCACGCTCTCTGCCCGGCTGATTGCAGCCCGGCTGTTCAGATATTGAGGGGGGCGGGACATGATTGATACAGCCATGACTGCCAAGGACTTCTGGATGCTGGTCCAGGGCGCCGGGATGACGCTGCTTGTCACCGCCATCTCGGTTGCGATTGGAACGGTGATCGGGGTGATCTGCGGCATCTTCCGCTTTCAGGTCGGGCCATGGTGGGCCGCACCTGTGACTTTCGTGCTGGATGTGTGCCGCTCGGTGCCGCTTCTGATCCAGTTGTCGCTGGCCTTTGCTTTTGTGACGGCGGTGCTGAAGCTGCGGGTCTCGGGGTTTTCCGTCGCCTGCGGTGTGCTTTCGCTTTATACGGCCGCCTATTGCGCGGAAATCGTGCGTGGTGCGCTTGAGGCGGTTCCCGCCAATACGCGGCGCGGCGCGCGTTCGCTGGGGCTGAGCTGGGCGCAGGATATGCGCTATATCGCGCTGCCGCTGGCAAGCCGTGTGGCGCTGCCGTCCTGGATCGGCCTTTCGCTTGGGGTGATGAAGGATTCGGCGCTGATCTATGTGGTCAATGTCTCAGAGCTGATGAAATCGACCAAGGATCTGATCACCCGCCTGCAAGAGCCCCTGTTCCTCTTGCTGCTTTGCGGCGTGTTTTATTTCGTGATCAGCTTCCCCATTGCCCGTTTCGGCGCTTATCTTGAAAAACGGTGGTCCAATGATTGAGATTCAAAAAGTCCGCAAAAGCTTTGGCCCGCTGGAAGTGCTGAAAGGCATCGACCTGACGGTGGCCAAGGGCGAGGTTCTGACGGTTATCGGGGGATCGGGTTCGGGGAAATCGACGCTTCTGACCTGTATCAACGGGCTGGAGCCGATCGATTCCGGCAAAATCCTTGTTGACGGGGTCGAGGTTCACGCGAAATCGACCAACCTCAACAAGCTGCGCCAGAAGATCGGCATCGTGTTCCAGCAATGGAATGCCTTCCCGCATCTGACGGTTTTGGAAAACGTCATGCTGGCCCCGCGCAAGGTGTTGGGCCGTTCCAAAGCCGAGGCCGAGGCCGAAGCTGAGAAACAGCTGAAACACGTGGGTCTGGGCGAAAAGCTCTCGGTCTATCCGAACCGTCTTTCCGGCGGTCAGCAGCAGCGGATGGCGATTGCCCGGGCGCTGGCGATGGGGCCGGAATATATGCTCTTTGACGAGGTGACCTCGGCGCTGGACCCGATGCTGGTGGGTGAGGTGCTCGATACGCTGCGGATGCTGGCATCCGAGGGCATGACGATGATCTGCGTCACCCATGAGATGAAATTCGCGCGTGAGGTTTCCGACCGCGTGGCCTTCTTCCACCAGGGCATCATGGCCGAGATCGCACCCCCTGAAGAGCTGTTCGGCGCGCCCAAAACGCCCGAGCTGCAAAAGTTCCTCGCTGCCACCCATTAAGGCTGATCTGACATGAAAAACGAAACCGATGTGATTGTCATCGGGGCAGGCGTCGTGGGTCTTTCCGCGGCGCTTGCGATTCAGGCCCGCGGTCTGCGGGTCACGGTGCTGGACCGTGAGGGGCCGGCGGCCGGGGCCTCGGCCGGAAATGCGGGGGCCTTTGCCTTTACCGATATTCTGCCGCTGGCCAGCCCCGGGATCCTGAAGAAGGCCCCGAAATGGCTGCTGGATCCGCTGGGGCCCTTGTCGGTGCCGCCGGGATATGCGCTGAAAATCGCGCCCTGGATGTTTCGTTTCTGGCGGGCCTGCTCGCCCGCGCGGGTCAGGCATTCGACGGTGGCACAGACCGCGCTGATGGATCTGTCAAAGGCCGAGCTGGAGCCGTTTCTGGCCCTGTCCGGCACCAGTCTGATGCTGGAAAAGAAGGGCAATCTGCAGGTCTATGAAAGCCGCGCCGAGCTGGAGGCAAGCCTGCCCGGCTGGCAGGCGCGGGCCGAACATGGCATCGAATTCCAGCATATGGATGCGGCAGAGATGGCGGCGGTCCAGCCCGGTCTGGCGGATCGCTTCACCCATGGCACCTTTACGCCGGGCTGGTTCTCGATCTCTGACCCCAAACTTTACACCCTGGCGCTGGCCGAGCGTTTTGCCGCCAATGGCGGGGTGATTGAACGCGCCGAGGTCACCGGGCTGCGGGCTTTGACCGAGGGCGTCGAGGTGCTTTCACATGCCGCGATCCGCCACGCCGGGCATGTCGTGCTGGCGGCGGGGGCGCATTCGCATCTGATCGCCCGCTCGGTCGGCGATCATATCCCGCTGGAAACCGAACGCGGCTATAACACCACCCTGCCGCCGGGCGCCTTTGATCTGAAAACGCAGGTGACCTTTGGCGGCCATGGTTTCGTGGTCACGCGGCTGTCTACCGGCATCCGGGTCGGCGGCGCGGTCGAGCTGGGCGGGCTGTCGCGGCCCGCAAATTTCAAACGCTCGGAAGCGATGCTGAAAAAGGCCGCCACCTTCCTGCCGGGGCTGAAAACCGGCGGCGGGGTGCAATGGATGGGCTTTCGCCCGTCGCTGCCTGACAGCCTGCCTGCGATCGGGCGCTCGAAAAATTCGGCCCGCGTGATCCATGCCTTTGGTCACGGCCATCTGGGTCTGACGCAATCGGCGGGCACGGCGCGGCTGGTTGCCGACCTTGTGACTGGCACCCCGCCCGCCATCGACATATCTGCCTTTTCTCCGCAACGTTTCTGAGGGCTCAAACGATGAGTGTTCATACCTTCTCCTGCCTCGACGGGCATACCTGCGGCAATCCGGTGCGTCTGGTCTCGGGCGGCGGGCCGCGCCTGATCGGCAAGGATATGCTGGAGAAACGCGCCCATTTCCTGCGCGAGTTCGACTGGATCCGCACCGGGCTGATGTTCGAGCCGCGCGGTCATGACATGATGTCGGGTTCGATCCTCTATCCGCCGACCCGCGAGGATTGCGATGTGGCGGTTTTGTTCATCGAGACCTCGGGCTGTCTGCCGATGTGCGGGCACGGGACCATCGGCACCATCACGATGGGGATCGAGAACGGGCTGATCCAGCCGCGCTCGCCCGGCCGCCTGTCGATTGATGCGCCTGCGGGCAAGGTCGATATCTCTTACCGCCAGGAGGGCCGTTTCGTCGAAGAGGTGCGGCTGACCAATGTGCCGGGCTTCCTTTATGCCGAAGGGCTGACGGCTGAGGTTGAGGGTCTGGGCGAGATCGTCGTCGATGTGGCCTATGGCGGCAATTTCTATGCCATCGTCGAGCCGCAGAAGAATTTCCGCGATATGGCCGATTTCACCGCCGGAGAGCTGATCGGGTTTTCCCCGAAGCTGCGCGCGGCGCTGAATGAGAAATATGAATTCGTGCATCCGGGTGACGCGCGGATCAACGGGCTGTCGCATATCCTGTGGACCGGGGGTCCGACGGTTGAGGGCGCCCATGCCCGCAACGCTGTGTTCTACGGCGACAAGGCGATTGACCGCTCGCCCTGCGGGACGGGGACATCGGCGCGGATGGCGCAGCTGGCGGCCAAGGGCAAGCTGAGCGTTGGCGATGAGTTTTGGCACGAAAGCATCATCGGCTCGATCTTCAAGGGCCGGATCGAGGCGACGTCTGACGCGGTGCCGGGGAAATCGGCGATCATTCCCTCGATTGGCGGCTGGGCGCGGCAGACCGGGATCAATACGATCTTCATTGATGAACGTGATCCCTATGCCCATGGTTTCGTGGTGAAATAATGGAAGCGCGGTTCATCCTGGGCGGCGAGGCGAAGGGCCGCGTGCTGGCCACGGATGAGCCGCTGAGCTTTTGGGGCGGCGTTGATCCGGCGACCTCAAAGGTGATTGACGCGCATCATCCCTTGCATGGCGAGACCCTTGCGGGCCGGGTTCTGGTGATGCCCGGGACGCGGGGATCCTGCACCGGATCGGGGGTGCTTCTGGATATGGCGCTGAACGGGCTGGCCCCTGCGGCGCTGATCTTTCGTGAGCCCGAAGATGTGGTGACGCTGGGCGCGATGATCGCGGCAGAGATGTTTGGCGTGGCGCTGCCTGTCCTGCGGCTGGACGAGGCGGCTTTTGCCGCGCTCGGCAGCCTGCAGGAGGTGGCTGTCCAGGCAGGGGCCATCGAGGCCCCCGCCTGGACCCTGCCGGTCGCCCCTGCGGCGGCGGCAGAGCTGGCGCTGACGGCGGCAGATCACGCGATGCTGGACGGCGCGGAGGGTGAGGCCGTTTCGCAGGCGATGCGGGTGCTGGTTGCCATGGCGAAGAACCAGGGGGCCGGGCAGCTGATCGATGTGAGCCAGGGCCATATTGACGGCTGTATCTACGCCAGCCCGGCCAATCTGACCTTTGCTGCGAAAATGGCCGCGATGGGGGCCAGGGTGCGGATCCCGACGACGATGAATGCGATCTCGGTTGACCGCGAGAACTGGCGTCAGCAGGGCGTGCCTGATCTTTTCGGCGGGCCGGCGCAACGACTGGCGGATGCCTATGTGCAGATGGGATGCCGGCCGAGCTTTACCTGTGCACCCTATCTGCTTGAGACCGCGCCGGGCGAGGGTGAGGCGATTGCCTGGTCTGAAAGCAATGCGGTGATCTTTGCCAATTCAGTGCTGGGGGCGCGCACCGCCAAGCATCCGGATTTCCTTGATCTGTTCATCGCCATGACCGGGCGGGCCCCTTTGGCGGGGGTCTGTCTCGACGAAAACCGCATGGCGCGGCGTGTGATCGAAGTGGCCACGCCCGCTGGCGCGGATGACTTGTTCTGGCCCTTGCTGGGCTGGCTGGCAGGTCGCGCGGCCCCGGATCGTATCCCGGTGTTGCGCGGTCTGGATGCGGCCTCGCGGGCGCAGTTGCAGGCGCTTTGCGCGGCCTTTGGCACCACCTCGGCGGCGCCTATGCTGCATGTGGCAGGGGTGACGCCTGAGGCGCATCTGGTTGCGCCGGATGCCGATCATGCCGAGATCACCCGCGCCGATTTCATCCGCGCATGGCGCGAGCTGAACCAGGGCGGCGAAGAGATCGACCTGGTGGCGATTGGCAGCCCGCATGCCTCGGTCGAAGAGTGCCGCGCTTTTGCCGATGCGCTGAATGGTGCGGCGGTTTCTATCCCGACGATCATCACCGCCGGGCGCCAGATCATCGCCGATTTGGAGGCCGAGGGCACATTTGCCCGGCTGGAGGCGGCGGGTGTGCAGATTCTGCCCGATCTGTGCTGGTGCTCTATTTCCGAGCCGGTCTTTCCGCCCGGAACCCGCACTTTGATGACCAATTCCGGCAAATACGCCCATTACGGGCCGGGGCTGTCGGGGCGGCAGATCCGCTTTGACAGCCTGGCGGTTTGTGCCCGCGCGGCTGTCACCGGGCGGGCTGCGAAAACCCTGCCGTTCTGGCTTTCATGATCTGGCTTTTTTGAGGTTCAGATGCGTTCAAGCAAGACCATCCATGTCATTTCTGCCCATGCCGAGGGCGAGGTGGGCGATGTGATCGTGGGGGGCGTGCGCCCGCCGCCCGGTGACACGCTCTGGGCGCAGTCGCGCTGGATCGCGGCAGATCAGACGCTGCGCAATTTCGTGCTGAATGAGCCGAGGGGCGGGGTGTTTCGCCATGTGAACCTGTTGGTGCCGCCCGTTGATCCGCGTGCCGATGCGGCTTTCATCATCATGGAACCTGAGGACACGCCGCCGATGTCGGGCTCGAACTCGATCTGTGTGGCGACGGTGCTGCTGGATGGCGGCATCATCCCGATGGTCGAGCCGGAAACGCATATGGTGCTGGAGGCGCCGGGCGGGCTGGTCAATATCCGCGCCGAATGCCGCAATGGCAAGGCCGAGCGGATCTTTGTCGAGAACCTGCCCTCTTTCGCCGAGCGGCTGGATGCGCAGCTGGAGGTTGAGGGCCTGGGCAGTTTGACCGTCGACACGGCCTGGGGCGGCGACAGTTTCGTCTTTGTCGATGCCAAAGCGCTTGGCTTCGCGCTGACCCCGGATGAGGCGCATGATATTGCGAAGCTGGGCGTGAAGATCTCGGATGCGGCGACGGCGCAGCTGGGCTTTCGGCACCCGACCAACCCGGACTGGAGGCATTATTCCTTTTGTCTTTTCGCAGGCGAAGTGACGCGCCAGGGCAATGAACTGCGTGCCGGGGCTGCGGTGGCGATCCGGCCGGGCAAGGTAGACCGCTCGCCGACGGGGACAGCGCTGTCGGCGCGGATGGCGGTGCTGCATGCGCGTGGGCAGATGAGCGAGGCGGACCGGCTGACGGCGGTATCGCTGATCGGGTCAGAGTTTCGGGGGCGGATCCTGGGCACCACCGATCTGGCGGGGACACCCGCTATCCGGCCCGAGATTTCCGGGCGCGGCTGGGTGACGGGCATCCATCAGCATATGCTGGATCCGTCGGACCCCTGGCCCGGCGGCTATCGGCTGTCTGACACCTGGGGGGCGCGTTAGACGCGTCGGCCGGGGGCGTCAGAGAGAGAAAGCGTCAGGCCTGGGGGTAAAGACGTTCTGAGCGGGTGAGGTGCTTTTCCATCATCGCGGCGGCGCGGTCGCCGTCACCTGCCGCCAGCGCGTCGGTGATCGCCTCATGTTCGGCAAGGGTTGTGGTCTCATGGCCGGACCAGTGCAGCAGGGTGTTGTGATGTTTGAACAGCCAGCCCAGCATCGCATGTGACAGCGCGGTGATCACCGGATTGCCGAGGATCCCGGCAAGAGCTGTGTGAAAGTCGATATCGGCCCGCATGAAGGCCGGGGTATCGCCAAGTGCCGCGCGTTGCACCGCGATCAGGGCCCGCAGACGCGTGATGTCGGAGGGGGTGGTTTTCTCGGTGATCAGCCGGGCAAGCCCGGTTTCAAAGAGCCGCCGCGCCTCGCGCAGATGACCCAGATTGCCCGGCTCAGCAGCGATCAGCAGGGTGGCGATGTCACCGATCTGATGCAGAGCAAGGTCTGGGTTCAGCGCATTGACGCGGCTGCGCTCGCCATGAGAGATGGTGATCAGCCCCTGGGTATGCAGCTGCTGCAGCGCCTCACGCACGGCGGGGCGGCCGACGCCCATGCGGGCCATCATTTCGCGCTCGGAGGGCAGGGCGTCGCCGGGGCGCAGCTGGCCCGAGGCGATCATCTCGCGCAGCTGCTCGACCACGGAATCCGAGAGTTTGCGCCGGGCGACGGGGGCAAGCGTTACGGGGCTGGCGTCTGGCTTCATCTGGGGCCCTTTATGGCAGGCGGGGCGTATCTGGCATGATGATATAATGACGGGGCCTGTAAAGGAAAGCGTTCCGCGCTCGGGGGGCTGGATCGGGGGGCTGGATTTGCCAAAATGAAAAACCCCCGCATGGGCGGGGGTTTTGTCACATTTCTGGTGAAGATGCCTGCCGTCGGATATCAACCGAAGCTGAGTTGTGCTTTTTCTTCGGAGACCTTTTTGTCGGCGGGGGTGGCTGCGGGCAGGTTCTGGTTCAAAAGGCCCCAGAGGAAGCCATTGGTGACCGATTGCAGCCCAAGGCCTGCCAGAACCGAAACCAGCGAGGCAGACCGCGCGATGGTCGCAGTATCGAGATCGCCAAAGCCGGTTTGCGCCCAGCGGACCACCGCGACGATGGTCGTCACCGCAGCCCCGGCCAGCAGCAGCGCGCCCCATTTGCAGGCGGTATCGACGTTGAATGTTTTGCGCATCGTCTCGAACCGTGGCGACGAGGGCAACAGGCCAAAGCGCACCGCGAAGAGGCGGGCCAGCGCGTGGAACCACAGCATCTGGAAGCCCGTCAGCACGATTGTGGCTGTCAGGATCAGTGAGCCGGTGGCGAAGGTCATGCCGCCGATCTGCACCGGGCCAAGCATCAGCGCCGCGAATGCGGGCAGGCCAAGCGCCAGCATCAGCAGGCCAGGCACGAAGAACAGCGAGAAGGGGGCGAAGGTCAGCAAGAGCTTCAGGTGACGCCAGCCATCGTGCCAGCTGCGCAGATGCGGCGGGCGCGAGCGGCCGTCGGGGGAAAGCGTGGTCGGCACTTCCTCGATTTTCAGACCGGCCAGCGAGGCGCGGATCACCATTTCCGAGGCGAACTCCATCCCCGGCGTGGTCAGGCCAAGGCCAAGGATCGCCTGGCGCGAGAAGCCGCGCAGCCCGCAATGGAAATCTTTGACCGGTGTTGCGTAAAGCACGCGGCCGATGGTCGAGAGGACCGGATTGCCCAGATAGCGGTGCAGCGGCGGCATGGCGCCTTTGGCGATGCCGCCTTTGAAACGGTTGCCCATGACCAGATCGGCCCCGGCGCGCAGACGCTCGACAAAGCCATCGAGGCGCGAGAAGTCATAGCTGTCGTCGCTGTCGCCCATGATGATAAAGCGGCCTCTGGCGGCGGTGATCCCTGCGCCAAGCGCTGCGCCATAGCCACGCACCGGGACTGCGACGACGCGGGCACCCAGATCTTCGGCGATCTTCTGGCTGCCATCTGTCGAGCCGTTGTCGGCAATAACCACCTCACCGTCGATGCCAGAGCGCTTCAGGTAGTCCATCGCTTTGGTGACGCAGGTCGCCAGGGTCTCTGCCTCATTCAGGCAGGGCATCAGGATGGTGAGTTCGGTCATAACTGTACAGCTCCGGCTCAGATACAAGGACATATTGGCGCGCAATTGTGCCCGGATTGCGGAACGGTATGGGCCATTTCACGGCTCTTGCCGGGGAGCGGGCTGTGCTGCAGCCGCTTTTCAGGGCAAAACCGCAGAATGATCCCTTGTTGGTCACGATTTGGCCTGTTTCCCAATCCAGGACGTAGCGCGACGACCTGTTCCATTGTCCGTGCCGGAGATACATTTTGCCCGATCAATCCGCTGATCAATCCCGCCTGCCTTCCTCTGATCCGGATGCGCTGCCCACAGGCCTGCGCAAATATCTGACCCTGCGCAACATCACCTGGCTGTTGCTGGCCCTGATCTTGGTGCGGGCGATTTCTGCCTGGGCAGGCCTGGCAGAGCGGATGGAAAAGGCCGATAACGACGATCTGCTACGTATGGTGATGGTGCGTGACTGGCTGGCCGGGCAAAGCTGGTTCGACACCCAGCAGTATCGGCTGCTGCCGCCGGAAGGGGTCTCGATCCACTGGTCGCGCTATATTGATGCGGCGATCGGGGGGATCATCTCGCTGGCGGCGCTGTTCATGTCGATGCCTGTGGCCGAGCATGTGGCGCTGATCGCCTGGCCCACGATTTTGATGGTGCTGCTTTTGCTGCTGAACGGTTTTGGCAGCCGCGCGACACTGGGCGATGTGGGCGCGGTCGGGGCGATGTTATGCGTGTTTTTCTGGACCAAACTGGCCGGGTTTGAGTTCGCGCCGGGCCGGATCGACCATCACAATGTGCAGATCCTGGCGATGACGGCGCTGATCTTCTCGCTGATCTGGCCGCAAAAGAGTGCGCGTTGTCAGGTGCTGGCGGCGCTGGCGGGGGCGCTGGCGTCCGCGCTTTCGCTGGCCGTCGGGCTTGAGATGCTGCCGGTGCTTTTGCTGATCTGGGGCATCGCGGGGCTGCGGTTCGCCTTTGGCGCTGCGGGCGCCGGGCGCTGGCTTTTGACATTTGCGCTGTCTTTGGCGGTGTTTGCGCCGCTGATGATGGCGGGGCAGATTCCGGCTGCGGCCTGGGCAATCCGCTATTGTGACGCCCTGGCCCCACCAATGCTGTCTTTGCTGGCGGTGGGTGTGGTGGTCTCGGCTGTGCCTGTGCTGCTGGGTCAATGGCTCAGGGGGCCAGGGCTGCGCATCCTGGCGATGGTGGCTCTTCTGGCGCTCGGGCTCTGGCTGGCGGCGCCTTTGCTGGGCCCCTGTCTGAGCGGCCCCTATGGCGCGATGAGCCCCGAGGCCCGCGCCGTCATCACCACCCGTATTGGCGAGGCCCAGCCAGCGCTGAGTGTTGCTATTGAGCGGGGGGTCAGCTTTGACTTCCTGCTGCTCTATATCCTGGTGCTGATGCCGGTTGTGACGCTGCAGGCCTGGTTTGTGCGGCGCAGGCTGGGGGCGGCCCTGGGCTTTGCGCTGGTGGTGATGCTGGCGATCGGCTGGCTTGGGCTGCTGGCTTCGCTGGGGCAGATCCGTGCGATCACCCTCGGCACGCCCGCGATCCCGTTCCTGACCGGCTTTGCGCTTTGGCATCTGACGCGCGGGGGGCAGGAAACCCCCGGGCGCGGTGGCCTGCTTGCGGTTTTTCTGGGCACGCTTTTGATGGCGGTTCCGACCGAAGTGATGAAGCCTGTGCGAAAGGCATTCGCCGCAGTGGTCTCTGGATCCGGCGAGGCCATGCCCGAAAGCTCTGACGATATCAGCCGCGTGGCCAATGATGCAGGGTCGCCCGCTGAACCCGGTGAACCGACCCCGACCATTGGTCTGTGCCGAACGGCCGAAACAATGGCCGAACTGCGTTCGCTGCCGCCTTCGCTGATCGCCGAGACCACCAATCTGGGCATGCCGCTTTTGTATTTTACCCGCCACAGCGCGACCGCCGCCCCCTATCATCGCAGCGGAGATTCCTTCTGGAACGGGGTTGAGCCATTCGAGGCCGGGGCCGAGATGCAGAAAATGCTGCGCAAAAGCGGCGCCGATTACGTTATCCTGTGCCGTCAGCAGGACTATGCCCACAGCGATATGCACTTTGCCCAAAGCCTGCTGGACGGGGAAACGCCCGCCTGGCTGATCCCGGTCGATCCCTCGGGCAAGGGCAAAGACAGTCAACTGGTCGTGTTGCAGGTCGACAAAGCCGCATTGGCACAGACACCATGACCAGGCCAGCGCAGAGTCAAAACCGGGGCCCGCAACCTGCTGCGGCGGGCGAGAGCTCCTGGCTGATGCGGCTCAGCCAGGCCAGCTTCCCCCGCTTCTTGCTGGTTGGTGGCAGTTTTGCCCTGATCTATTCCCTGCTTGCGGCGTTTCTGACGGCGGTTTTGCCCTTTGTCGCGCCGCTGAGTGCGGCGATCGCCTGGCTGGCCTGCATCCCCCCGGCCTGGTTCTGCCAGCGCCGCTTTACCTTCCAAGGGGCCCAGGCGCGAAAAGGGGGCGGGATTCTTTACCTGCTGCCGCAATGCCTGGGCATGATGATTGCAGCAGGGGCAGGGTGGCTTTTCGCAACGGGCGCGTTTCTGGCCGATACGCTGGTCTATCTGCTGGCGTCAGCCCTTGCGGCGGTGGTCAGCTATGCCATCACCCGCCTGGTGATTTTCACGAATCCCACCTGAGACCAGGCTTGCGCAGATTCGCCGCAGATACGGCCGCTGTGGCGGACCAATGACCCATTCTGTTGCTTTTGCCAGGCAAAGACGGGCCACAAATGGGCAAAACACGCATAAGTAGATTCTTTGAATTGACTTTTCACCAATGAGGGTGCTGTTTCGAGGGATACAGGCATCAGCGGTAGTGATTTTAAACGCCATATTTCCAGGCGTGGGTGTGTTCTCTGAGCCATAACCCTTTTGATTTCACGGAGCTTGCTATGACAAAGAATTCCCTCACTCTTGTTTTTTCCGCCGCCCTTTTGCTGACAGCGGCCCCTGTTGCAGCGCAAACCCTCAGCAAAGAGCAGCTGCTGCAGCTGGCCGTTGAACGTGGTGTCTGCAAGGGCGATCTGGTGCCGGTCGAAGCCAGCTACAGCGCCACGGATGCGACCCGTATCAGCGTGACCTGCGGCGAGGCGACCGCTTTTGCGCCGGCGCTTGGCGCACTTGGCGCGGGGGGGGCTGCTGCGGCTGCGGGTGCGGCCGGTCTGGTGGTGATGGCCGCTGGCGGTGGCTCTTCTCCTTCGACGACGCCATCGACCAACTGACGCCCTGACGCTGCCGCGATCTGAAGGGCTGAAATGGGACTGAAAGCGATACTGGAGCGCCTGCATCTTGCAGGCCGCCGTGCGGTTTTGCCCGGTGGCCTGCAAACGAAAACCGATCGTGGGGGGCGCTCAGGATGGGCGGGTGCGGCGTCACCGCCCGCTTTGCGCCAGAGGGGGCAGGCGACCAGCGCAGAGGCGGGGCGTTCCGGCGCAGCGATATGGCCACAGCCCGACGAGCCGCTCTTTGTGCTGGGCGATATTCATGGCCGGGCAGATCTGCTGGATCAGGCGCTGCAGCTTCGGGCGCGGCATTTTCCCATGGCGCGGCTGGTTGCCGCCGGGGATATGGTGGATCGCGGCCCGCACAGCGCCGCTGTATTGCAGCGGCTGCATGCTGAGGCGGGCGCGGTCTGTGTGATGGGCAATCATGAAGAGATGATGCTCAGCGCGCTTGCAGACCCGGCGGCAGCCCGCGCCTGGCTGCGTCATGGTGGCGAGGCGACGCTGCTTTCCTTCGGCGTCCCACCCGATCAGCCCGCCGAACCCGCAATGCAGCAATTGCGCGAGGCCCTTGGCCACGACCTGCTGGCCTGGCTGTCTGATCTGCCATTGCTGTGGCAAAGCGGCACGCTTGTCGTGGCCCATGCGGGGCTTGATCCGGCGCTGCCGGTCGCGGCGCAGACCCCTTCGACGCTGCTATGGGGCAATTCGGGCTTTGGCCGCCTGCCCCGGCGCGACGGAATCTGGGTCGCGCATGGGCATACGATTATCGAAGAGGCTTTTGTCGGCCAGGGGCGGATCGCGCTGGATACCGGGGCCTGGCAGAGCGGGCGGCTCAGCTATGCGATGATCGAACCGGCAGCCCATGGGGCAGAGCGGGTCACTTTGGGGGTGATCCGCTGAATGGCCCGCGTCACGATCACAGGCGCGGGACTTACACGCGGGTCTGGCTTTTGGGCGGTCGCCCGGCTTCTTGCGTTGCTGGTCATTGCAGTCCTGGCGGGGCAGCCGCTCCTGGCGCAGGAAGAGCGCCGCGCCCTGCTGCAAGAGGGGATGTCGCATTACGGCATGCCCGGCCATCTTGAGATGCCCTCGGCGCGGGCGCTGCCGGACGGCACTTTCGCCTTCACCATCACCCCCGGCAGCCATGATGTCTGGCGCAGCAGCATGGTGTTCCAGATCACGCCGCGCCTGACCGGGGCCTTCCGTTACTCCTACGTCAGCCGCTATTTCGGCGATGGCCAGTCGCTTTATGACCGCAGTTTCGACCTGCGCTATCAGCTGCTGCAGGAAGATCCCCATGGCTGGCGGCCTGCGCTGGCGGTGGGGCTGCAGGATTTCGGCGGCACCGGGATTTTCGGGGCCGAGTATCTGGTGGCGACCAAGGGCTTTGGCCCGGTCACCGCCAGTGCAGGCATCGGCTGGGGGCGTCTGGGCAGCTATAACAGCTTTTCCAATCCGTTTGGGCTGCTGGCCGACGGCTTTCGCCCTCGCCCCGAAAGCCAGGGGATCGCGGATACCGGCAAGGTCTCTTTCGACCGCTTTTTCCGGGGCGATGCGGCGCTGTTTCTGGCCGCCGACTGGCAGGTGAATGACCGGCTCTCGCTCAGCCTTGAATATTCATCTGATGCGATGCGCGATGAGGCTGAACGCATCGGGTTTGAGCATAAAACCCCGATAAATCTGGGGCTTGATTACCGTCTCGGGGATCGGGGTCGGCTGGGGATGGCGGTCCTTTACGGCTCTGCCCTGGTGCTGAATTACCAGATGGCGCTGGATCCGGCGCGCCCATCAGCGCCCTCGGGATATGAGGCCGGGCCGCCCGCTGTGATGCCGGGTCTGTCGCGGGCTGCTGCGGCCAGCTGGGGCAGCGCCACCACCGCGCCAGAGGCCGATGTGCGGGCCGCGCTGGCCGCCCAGGGCGTGGCGCTTGAGGGCCTGCATATTGAGGGCACGACCGCCCATATTGCGATCACCAATACGCTCTGGCCTGCGGTGGCGCAGTCCTGGGGCCGCACCGCCCGGGTGCTCAGCGCGCATCTGCCCGCCGGGGTCACCACCTTCCGCATCCGCAGCCATCTGCGCGATATGCCGATGCGCGAAATCACCCTGACACGCGCTGATCTGGAAGAACTGGAATATGCCCCCGACGGTGCCTGGCAGGCCTGGGTGCGCGCCGATATCCGCGACGCAAGCGCCCTGCCAGATCAGCGCGGCCCGCGCGAGGAACCCTTCTCCTGGCGGCTGTTACCCTATATTGAGCCCGGCTTTTTTGACCCCGACAGCCCGCTGCGGCTGGATCTGGGGGCCGAGCTGACCGCCGAATGGACGCCCATGCGCGGACTGTGGGTCTCAGGCGGCCTGCGTCAGAAACTGGTCGGCAACCTGGATGAGGCGACCCGGCTCTCGGATTCGATCCTGCCGCATGTGCGCTCGGATGCCAGTCTTTACGCCAAACAGTCCGGCCCGTCTTTGCGCTGGCTGACGGCGGAATATTTCACCCGCCCGGGCGAGAACCTCTATGCGCGGGCCAGCCTGGGTCTGCTGGAGCAGATGTATGGCGGTCTCTCGGCTGAGGTTTTATGGGCCCCGCCCGATCGCCCCTATGCCCTTGGGCTTGAGGTGAATTATGTCGCGCAGCGCGATTATGACGGCTTTGGCTTTCTGGATTACCGCACCACGACCGGCCATGTTTCGGGCTCTTATGATCTGGGGCGCGGCTATCAGGCGCAGCTGGATATCGGGCGCTATCTGGCGGGTGACTGGGGCGCGACCGCCACCATGACGCGCCGCTTTGGCAATGGCTTTGAGGTCGGCGCCTTCTTCACCCTGACCGATGTCAGCTTTGACGATTTCGGCGAGGGCGCCTTTGACAAAGGGATCACCATCTCGATGCCGCTGACCTGGATCCTGGGAGAGCCGGGGCAGACCCGCGCCGGCACCACCATCCGCCCGATCCAGCGCGACGGCGGTGCCAGGCTTTCCCTGCGCAACCGCCTTTATGAGCTGACCCGGGATGAGCGGGACGCGGCCCGGGGCCAGCGTTGGGGGCGGTTCTGGCGATGAGACTGCTTCTGATCCTTATCCTGCTGACAGGCTGCGCCGATCTGACCAAACGCGGGGTCGAGCGGTTTGCAGGCGGCCCCGATGACAGCGCCCCGGCTGAGATGGCGCAGCTGGTCGCAATAGATGCGCCGCGGATGATCGTGCGCCTGCCGCAAAAGGGCCAGGCGGTCACCGTTTTGCTGGCGGGCGAGCGGGCAGGCGTGAAACGCTGGCGCGGCACTGACAATGCGCAGCTCTACACCAAAGACGCGATGATCATCGGCACCCGGGGCCTGGGCGATGATCTGATCGGCGCCGATCCGGGCCAGGCGGTGCAGGTAATCCGCTCTGGCCAGCCCGGCCAGATCACCCGCATCCATCGCCGCCTTGACGGGCAGGATCGGCTGGCGATCCGCAGCTATGTCTGTGACATCACCCCCGGCCCGGCCGAGCAGGTCCGCATCAGCGAGACGCGAAGCGTAAGCGCGCTGCGCATTGACGAAACCTGTCACAGCCCCGGCGGCGGGCATCGCAACCGCCACTGGCTTTATCAGGGCCAGATCCTGCAATCCGAGCAAAGCTTCAGCCCTGAAATCGGCCCTCTTGTCCTTACTTTCCTGCCCTGACCATTTTCGGAAATCCTGGCACTGTCATGAAACATATTCTTATCGCATTCACTTTGCTGGCGGCCTCGGGCTGCGGCGCGGTCTATCACAGCGCGGGCGTGCGTGAGGGGGTGGTTGACGGCGCCAAAGTGCGGGTGATCGGGCTGACGCCCGAGACGCTGCTGGCCGCGAACGCCAGCCCCTATAACCCGCAAGGCCTGCCTGCGGCGCTGCATGCTTCGGCGGGGACATATGGCAGCGGTGGCGGGCTGAACCTGCCCGCGCCCGCCAATGCCCCGGTGACCCGGCCCGCCGCGACCCAGACCCGCATCCCGCCCGCGCCCCCCGCCGGGCCCTATCGGATCGGGGTGGGCGATGTGGTGCTGCTGGCGACCAAATCACCCGGCAATACCGTGGCCGAGCTGTCGGGCCTGCTGGCCGCCGAAAACCGCCGCCAGGGTTACACGGTGCAGGATGACGGCTCGATCGCCATTCCCGATGTCGGGCGGGTTCGCATCGGCGAGCTGACGCTGGAAGAGGCCGAGGCGGTGATTTTTCAGCGCCTGCTGGAACGCCAGATCGACCCCGCCTTCAGCCTTGAGGTGGCGGAATTCAATGCCCGCAAGGTCTCGGTCGGGGGGGCGGTGGTGCGCCCGGGCGTGGCGCCGATCACGCTGACGCCGCTGACGCTGGATATGGCGATGGCAGCGGTGGGCGGGGTGGCGGCGACAGATCGCGCCTCGGCGGTGATCCGCATTTACCGCGACGGCACCCTTTATGAGCTGCCGGTCGAAGCATTCCTGCGCAGCGCCCAGCATCAGAAGATCCGGCTGATCGACGGCGATTCCGTCTTTGTCGACACCGATTATGACCTGACCCGCGCCGAGGCCTGGTTTTCAGAGCAGATCGCGCTGGCGGGCCTGCGCTCGAATGCGCGGATGCAGGCGATGACGGCGCTTTCGCAAGAGGTGGGTGTGCGGCGCGGCGAGTTGCAAGAGCAGCGCGAGACCTTCGCCACCCGGCTGGAGCTGGGCGCAGAAAAGCGTGAGCATGTCTACCTCAGCGGCGAGGTCGCCCGCCCGGGCCGCTGGGCGCTGCCCTATGAGCAAAAGGCCCATCTCGCCGAGGCGCTTTACAGCAATGGCGGCATTGCGCCGCGCACCGGCAACCCGAAACAGATCTATGTGCTGCGCGGCTCGCCCGATCCGCGTGAATTTGGTGGCATCACCGCCTGGCATCTTGATGGCAGCAACGCCGCCGGGATGGTGATGGCCACGCGGTTAGAGCTGCGGCCCGATGATGTGATCTTCATCGCCGAGCAGCCGGTGACGCGCTGGAACCGGGTGATCGACCAGATCTCGCCCTCGCTGATCGCGGTGCCGCTGGACAATGCCACCGCGCAATAGCGGGGCCAGTGCAATAGCGGGGTCTCAGCCAGGCTGGCTGAGGCCCGCTGCCTGCCGCATCCAGGCCAGAACCTCGCGGCCCAAACCGTCCTGGCTGAAGCCCCCGGTGGCACTCAGCGCGTTTTCCCGCCAATGCTCCAGGCTGGCGCGGTCCGCCAGCACAGCCGACAGCGCATCGGCCCAGGCCCTGGCACTTTGGCCCCCGACCAGGCGGCCAT
Organism: Pseudogemmobacter hezensis; assembly: GCF_013155295.1. Classification (GTDB taxonomy): domain Bacteria; phylum Pseudomonadota; class Alphaproteobacteria; order Rhodobacterales; family Rhodobacteraceae; genus Pseudogemmobacter; species Pseudogemmobacter hezensis. The sequence goes on from NZ_JABJXT010000012.1 coordinate 48,708, forward strand.
TGACGCCGTCTTTGACCAGCTCGGGGATCCCGCCACGGTTGCTGCCCAGCACCGGCAGCCCAAGGCCCAGTGCCTGGATCACCACGCCAGGCGAGTTCTCGGCCCAGATCGAGGGGATGCACAGAAGATCGCTTTCCATCATCTGATCGGCCAGGGCCTGCTGGCTGACAAAGCCCAGGAAACGGCACCAGGGCGCGTCTTGCCCGCGCTGACGCAGCTCGGCCTCTTGCTGGCCGCTGCCCGCAATGGTCAGCGAGATCGGATGCCGCTCTGCCAGCGAGGCCACCGCTTCCAGCAGCATATCCACCCCCTTCGAGCTGTGGATCCGCCCGGCATACAGCAGCCGCAGGCCCGCACTTTCGCTGCGGGGGAGGCTGGGCGCGGGATAGGCATTCGGGTTCAGGATCGCGCGGTTTGGGTAATCTTTCACCGGGAAGAACCGCGATAACGTATCGATATTCGACTGCGAGGGCGAGGTGAACACAAGCCGCGGCAGCTTGCGGATCAGCCGCAGCTTCCAGTCACGCGAGATCCGGCAGGCTGTGCAATGGCTGGCGCAATCCCTGCCATTTTTGAACATATTCATACGGATACAGGCCAGGCCCAGATCGGGCAGCACATAGTTCACGGGCAGATTGCGCCGCGCCAGCTCGGCCAGGACCGGATAGCCGATGCCCTGGATCATATGCACATTGACCAGATCGGGGCGGATCTGATCCAGGATGCGCCCGACCCGGCCTGAAATCCTGGCATCGAAATGATCCTGCAGGTGATAAAGCGGCTTTTTCCAGCCCGGCTGCTGGGGAAATGTGAAGGGCGCATAGGGGTGGGTGGTTTTGACCCGCCAGACATGCACGCCGGCAGGATTGACCTCATCGCCCTCGGGCTCATTCTGGTCGGTGGCGCGGATCACGCTGACATGGACGCCCTGACGCACCAGCCATTCGGCCAGATTGCGGGCGCTGTTCTCGGCGCCGCCCAGCATCTTTGGCGGGTAAAGCGCGGATATCATCGCCAGTCTCATGCGTTCACCCTCATGCGCTCATCCTCATGCGTCCAGCACCCGCGCGGGCACGCCCACCGCGACGCGGCCAGCGGGGACGTCGTGCAACACCACGCTGTTCGCGCCGATTTTCGCATCATTGCCGATAGTGACCGGCCCCGCGATCACCGCGCCCGCCGCAATCTCTGCCCCGTCGCCAATGGTCGGAGACCCGCTCTGCGTCAGATCACGCCGCCCGAGGGTGACATTTTGCAAGATCGTGACCCCGGCCCCCAGCCTCACATCGCCGCCGATCACGATGCCGATCGGATGCGGCAGATAAAGCCCCGGCCCGATCCGCGCATTGGTGCTGATATCGCAGCCAAACCAGATCGTGCTGATATACCACAGAATGCGGCGCAGCGCCGGGCCGATCACTGGGCCAAGCAACGGGATCCGCGTCAGCCCCCTTTGCAGCCGCACCAGCACCATCAGCTGAAAACCCGGCGTCAGCAGCCAAAGGCGCAGCCATAAAAACAGCCTTGGTTTGCGAGAGCTGCCCTCCCAGCTGCGCAGATGCATTCTTGCGTCGAGGCGCAGCGCTGATGGCATGGGCAATCCTTTCAGATCGGTTGCGCCAACTGGCGGATCACTCGTTATTTTTACCCGTGATCGCATCACCCGCTGCGCGGAGATCCGGCAGGCCTTTCGGCAGAAGGGCTGGGCTGCAAGCGGTCATAAAGCGCCATATGGTCTGCGCTGGAATGTGCACGCAAAAACCGCTGCGCCACATCCGCCTTGCCTGCCGTGGCATAGGCCTGCAGTCGCGCCGGATCGGCCAGCAGGGCAAGGATCTCCTGGGCCCAGATCGCGGCATCAAAGCCCTGGATCAGCAGGCCCGTTTTCTGGTGGCGCACCACCTCATCAAGGCCGGGGATCGCCGCGCCGATAACGGGAAGGCCAAGCGCCAGCGCCTCAATCGGCGCGATGGGCAGCCCCTCCCACAGGGATGGCATAACGAAAAGCCGCGCATCCGGCAGCGCCTGCAGCAGCGCGGGCCGCGCAAGTCCGCCCAGCTGGGTGACCGCCGCCTGGGTTCCGTCTGCGCGGATCCTTGCCCGCAGCGTCTCTTCCAGTGCGCCACTGCCGATGATCAGCAGGCGAGTGCCGTGCGGGGCCAGGTGCCGCGCCAGATCGGCCATGAAAAGCGGGTTTTTCTGCGGGTGCATGCGGGCGGCAAAGACCAGATCATAGCGGGGCCGGTGGCCAGGCGGGCGCGGAGGCGGCAGATCAACGGGCGCAATGCCGTTATGGATCACCTGCTCCGCCTGCGGGGTGATCCCGCTGGCCTTCGCAATCCCCTGATCGGCACGCGAGACAAAGATCACCGCATCGCTTTTGCGGGCGATCCGCTGCTCGACCCGCCGCGCAAGGGCGCGGGCCAGCCCGGTCTTGCCCGTAAAGTGATAGCCGTGGACGGTATAGACCCGCGCCTCACCCCGGCGCGGGCAAAAGCTAAGCGGCAGCCCCGCCCGCCCGCCATGCGCATGCACCACGCAGGGGCACAGCCGCGCAAGGATACGGCCCAGCTGCAGCGAAATGCGCGGATCCAGCCGCGAGGTGAAAAACGGCAGCCCGATCACCTGCAGCCCAAGCGCCTGGCCGCGCTGCGCCGCGTAAGAGCCCTGATCGGTGATCAGAACCACCTCACGCCCGGCGGCAGCAAGATCCTCACAAAGGCCCAGCACGGCAGTGGTTCCACCGCCAGGCCTGCCATCGGCGACGATCTCGACAATCTTTTCGCGCATCGCGCCCCTGTCCGGAAAAATCCTGATATGCCCGAAATCCTGCAAAGGCCTGAAATTCTGTGAGGCGTAAATTTTTTAAGGCGTAATCGGGAGTGTTGAATAACTTAAAGGCGATATTCGCAAAGATAGATCGCTTTTAAATTGCATTGCAATCCCTCTGCGGCCAGACAGAATGCCATGACAGGCATTGTGTCGACCCGCTTCACAGAACCAGGGCTAAGCCCCGCCGCGTCAGGTCTGCGCCAGCTGGCGGCATTCGGGCTATTGGCCTCGGGGCTGTGCTATCTTTGGTTCGATGTGTTTGGCGGCGTGCTGCGGCTGGTCGCGCCCGCGTTTGGGCTGACGCTGCTGATCTATCTGCCCTCGGCCCTGGCGCTGGTTTCGCTGGGGCTGTGGCTTTTGTCGACATTCGGTCGCCCGATGACCAGGCGGGCCGGTATCGCGCTGCTTATGATCCTGCTGGTGGTGCTGGGTGGCGGGCTGATCTCTGCGCTTTTGGGGCGCAGCCTGCCGCAGATCCTGATGGCGCTTTACATCTGGCTGCCGGCTTTCGTCTTTCTGGCCCTGGTTGAGATCGGCCTGAAAGAGCGGCTGCTGCGCAGTTTTCCCGCCATTTTCCTCATCGCCTCACTGGGCGTTTTCCTGAATATATTCATCGAGATGCCCTGGTCCGCCGCCACCTATACCATTGGCGAGTTTGAACGTGACGCCAGCCGCAAATGGAGCTCGGGCGGGATGGACCGCCTGGCGGGGTTCAGCCGCGGCAGCCCGATTGCGGCGGCGCAGATCCTGTTTGGCTATTGCGTGCTGGAAAGCCGCCTGCGCGCATTCTCGTGGCGGGCGCTGTGGTGGGGCTTTGGCCTTGCGATGATCTGGTTCACCAATTCGAAATCGGCGCTGCTGGCGATGGTTCTTCTGCCGCCGACGCTGATGCTGGTGGGGCGGCTGCGTCACAGCCAGAGGTTGCGCAGGGCCTGGGCTGCGGGGGCGCTGGTGCTGGCCTGGATGGGGGTGGTCTATATCGGGCCGCTGCTGTCGGTGCTGTTTGGCAACAGCTATTTCGGCGTGGTCATGGGCGAGACGGTGCGCTCTTCCTTCATCGACCGGGTGGTCAATACCTGGCCGCTGGCGATCTCGGCCATGGAGCTGGAAAGCCATCCGATTCACTGGCTGACCGGGCGCGGCTTTGGCGGTATCGGCGTCGCGCAGACGATGTTTGAGGGGCGCGGCAACCCCGGCGACAATCTGGCGGTCTATCTGTTTGTCAGCTTTGGCCTGATGTCGCTTTTCTTCGCCTGGGCGATCTTTCGCGGCGCGATGGCGGCGATCTTCGCACGCGAGAGCGGGCGGCGCGATTTTGCGCTGATCGTCTCGATGCTGGGCGTGGCCTCAATGGCCAATACGGTCGAGGGGATATTCACCCTGATGATGCTGGCGCTGGCGCTAAGCTGCGGGCGGGGGCGAGGCGTGTGAGAGGGGGCTGGCTGGCCCTGATCGTGATTGCCTTCGCGCTGACCGCCTGGGCCTGGCCGCGCGAACAGGGCTCGCAAGGCGAGGTGCTGGCGCAAGGCGAGGTGCTGGCGCAAGGTGTGGTGCTGGCGCAGGGTGATATGCTGGCCGGGTTCGGGATCAGCACCCATGCGCTGCAACCGGGCGATCCGGCGCGGATCCGGGCGCTTGGGTTTCGCTATGCCCGCCTCGATCTGACCTGGGCCCGGATTGAAACCCGCGCGGGCCTTTACGACTGGGAAAGCTATGACCGCCGCATCGCGGATCTGGCGGCCCAGGGGCTGCGCCCGGTGCTGATCCTGGCCTATTCCAACCCGCTTTATGCGCCGCCCTCGCAAAGCCGTCAGCAGGCTGCGGCCTGGAACGCGCCCGCCTCTGCCCAGGCCCGCGCCGCCTATACGGCCTGGGCCGTCGCGGCCGCCCGGCGATACAACCGCTATAATCCGGTGCTGGAACTGTGGAACGAGCCCGATTCCGAAGTGTTCTGGCCGCCAAAGGCCGATGCCGACGCCTATATCCGGCTGGCCCAGGACAGCTGTCAGGCCATTCGCCGGGCCACCCCCGAGGCAGAGATCTGGGGACCAGCGCTCAGCGCGATCGGCAATGAAAACGGGCGGGCCTCGGCCTTTCTGGCGGCGGTTCTGGTCTCGGATCTGCCCGATTGCCTGTCGGCGATCAGCCTGCATCCCTATCTCTCCTTGCATGAGGTTGAGGATCTGGCGGGCTATTGGGCGCAGATCAGGGCGCTGCCCGGCGCGGCGGGGCGGCGCTTTGTGGCCAGCGAATGGGGGTTCTCCTCGGCATTTCGGGGCATGGATGACCAGATCCAGGCCAGCTATCTGATCCGTTTCGCGGCACTGGCGCATATGGCCGGGCAGGGCCCCTCGCTTTGGTATACCTGGCGCAATGAGGGGGCGGATCCGACGGTCTATGTGCATAATTACGGGCTGGTTTTCCCGGATGGCAGCCCGAAACCCGCCTATCACGCGCTGGCGACTTTTCGCGCCATGACCCTGGGACGCGAGCATCAGTGCCTGCTGGAAAACGATGATCTGACCGCGCTTTACGCCTGGTCACAATCAGCGCCCCAGGACGTGCTGATGATCGTCTGGCGCAAAGCGGGGCGGCTGTTCCCGGCGATCAGTGGCAGCTTGCGCCCTGATCTGCCAGAGGGTGCAACAGAGGTCCGCGCCGCGAACCTTTATGGCCAGCCGCATAGCTTTGCAGGGGATGCCCCCACGCAGGGGTTGCAGCTTTCGGGCCAGCCGATGCCCTGGTATATCCGCTGGCAGGGCGATCTGCCCGCCGCCTGTGTCGCCGCCCCCGGCTAAGGCGCCGGAGGCAATCGATCAGTCCCCGACGCGTTCACGCCAGGCCTTCGCATAGGCGCGAAGGGCCTGGTGATCTGCGGGCAGGGCGCGGGGCTGTGCGGTGTCAGAGACAGATCCCGCCGCCTCTTGCGCCGGAAAGGCCAGCATCGCCGCCCCGGCCGAGGTTCCGGTGACCGAGGCCGAGACCGCCACCCCATCCGGGCGCAGCGCCGCCAGCATGTCAAGGTAATCGGGGTTGCGGGAAAATGGCCCCTCGACCAGGGTCGGCCCGGTTGCACCGATCAGCCCCAGCCCGGTCTCGGTCATCAGCGCCAGGTAGAAAGACAGCGCGGCCAGCTTCTGACCCTCGGTGGCGGGGGGGGATGTCCATTGCATCTGCCGCCCCTGGAAGGGGCCCGATCCCGGCTCTGCAGCAGGCAGGATCATCACGCCCTGGGTCAGGACATTCGCCCGGTCCTCAGGCGTGGGCTGCAGGCCGCTGCCCGCGCGGATGATCTCATACTCGCGCCCGCCCATGAACCGGGCCGAGGGCACCGGCTGGCCAAGCGCGTTCACATTGACCAGAAGATCGCGGCCCGGATCCAGATCACGGCGCGGCGCGCCGACCGCCATCGAAATCACCCAGGTTCCGGTTGAGACCACTGAAAAGGCACCCGCCCCGCCCTGAATACCCTGACGCGCCTGGATATGCGGGTAAAGCGAGGCATTGCTGTCATGGATGCCGACCGACACCGGGGTCTGCGGCGAAAGCCCGGTCTGCGCGGCGATCTGCGGCAAAAGACGGCCCAGAACCTCGCCGGGCTGGCGGGCGGGGGCCAGGCGATCGGTAATGCCCAGCCGCGCGGCCAGCGAGGAAAACGCCCCCGTCCAGGGGTTCCACAGATCGGTATGGCAGCCCAGAGAGGTGACATCGCTTGCCAGCTCGCCGGTCAGGCGCCAGCCCCAGTATTGCGGATAGGTCAGCACATGGGCCGTTTGCTCCAAAAGCCGGGGCCGGGTCTGGAACAGCCAGTAAAGCTGCGCCCCGAGGTTCAGCCCCATCGGCAGGCGGGGCGAGCCGGTTTCCGCAAAATCGGGGCGGATCCGGTCGTAATCGGCGGCCAGCCTATCCGGGCCATCATGCTCATAATCCAGCATCGGCGTGGCCAGCTGCCCGGCCGCATCCAGCAGCACCGCCGAGGCCGCATGGGTGGTGACCGAAATCGCATCAACCCCGTGCTGCGCATGAAAGGCGGCCAGATGAGTGAGAAAGAAATCCCAATGCGCGGCAAGGTCGAAATGGGGATAGGGGGGGCCTTGCAGCACCCTGTTTGGCCGGGTGACGACGGCCAGCTCTTGCAGCGTTTCCGCCTCGACCAGGGCCAGCTTGGCATTGGTCTTGCCGATGTCGATCACGGCGATATGGCGCAGGGCCGTGGCAGCCGGGGCAATGGCAGGGGCTGTCATGGCAGGTGAAAGACCTGTGTCAGCGGCACCGAGACCGGCTCATTTCCGGGGTGGGTCTGCATCAGATCGGCCATATAGGCCCACCAGCGCTGCATCACCGGATGATCGGGCAGGGCGGCCATCTGATGATCGGCGCGGCGGGTCAGAATGCCGAACAGCGCCTGGGTTTCGGGATCAAGGAAGATGCTGTAATCCGAGACGCCCGCCTCTTTCAGCAGCTGCGACAGCTCTGGCCAGATCGCATCATGGCGGGCGCGGTATTCGGCCTCCATCCCGGGATGCAGTTGCATGCGAAAAGCATAGCGTTCCATCAGCGCCTCACCATTTTCCAAAGCCGGGGCAGGGCGATCACCCCGATCAAAAGCGCCCCGATGATGATCGACATCACGATGCCCGGCACGTTCAGAAGCCCAAGGCCGAAGGTCAAAAGCCCCATGATCAGCGCCGCCAGCACCACCCCCGGGATCGAGCCTGATCCGCCAAGGATCGACACGCCGCCAAGCACCACCATCGTGACCACCTCAAGCTCGAACCCCTGGGCGATCGAGGGGCGGGTCGAGCCAAGGCGCGAGGTCAGGCAGATCGCGGCGATTGCGCTCATCACGCCGGTCAGCAGGAAAAGGATAAAGCGGACACGGTTGACGCGGATCCCGGAAAACCGCGCGGCGGTGGCATTGTTGCCGATGGCATAGACCATGCGCCCGAATGAGGTTCCATGCAGCAAAAGCCCGAAGAGAACGGCGAAAAGGGCAAAGAGCACCAGCTCGAATGTGATCACCCACCAGACATAGCCCTGGCCGAAGAAGGCGAAATCCGCCGGATAGCCGGTGAAGGCCCCATCCCCCAGCACGATATAAGAGATGCCGCGGAAAAGGCTCATGGTGCCGATGGTGACGACGATGGACGGCAGGCCCATCCCGGCAACCAGCACCCCGTTGAAGGCCCCGCACAAAAGCCCGGTGCCCAGCCCCAGAAACACCAGCACCGGGGTAGAGGCCCCCAGCCCCATCGCAACCCCCATCACCGTTGAGACCAGCGCCATGATCGAGGCCACCGACAGATCAATATCGCCCGCAATGATCAGCAGCGCCATGGCAAAGGCGATCATCGCCTTTTCGGTAAAGTTGAAACTGGCGTCCGAGAGGCTCCAGGGATCCAGGAAATAGGGCGAGGCGAAAGAGTTGAAGATGAAGATCGCCACGGCGACCACCAGCAAAAGCGCCTCCCAGCTTTTCAGCCCGCGCTTCCAGCCAGAGGTCAGGCGGTCGGGGATCTGGCGGCCCTTTGCCACCGGGGCGCTTTTGTTCATGCTGATATCGGTCATGCGCGGGCCTCCGGCGATTTGTGTTCGGCCTGTTTCAGGATGATGCGGCCTTTGGGGCCCTGGCCGCGTGCGTTGAAGGCGATGGCGATCAGAATGGCGGTGCCCGAGATGGCCATTTGTGCAAAAGGCGATATCCCCGCGACAGGCAGCGCGTTTTTCACGATGCCAAGGAAGATCGCGCCCATCACCGCGCCTGCGACTGATCCTGCGCCGCCTGCGATGGCGATGCCGCCAATCACGCAGGCCGCGACGATATCCAGCTCAAACCCGCTGGCGATATCGACATAGGCCACCGCATAGCGCGCCACCCAAAGATAGCCGACCAGCCCCGCCAATGCGCCCGAAAGGGTAAAGGCCCAGAACTGCGTTTTGCCAACCGAGATCCCGGTATAGACGGCCGCATGCGGGTTGCCGCCCACCGCGTAAAAGGCCCGCCCCAGCGGGGTGCGGTTCACCAGCACCCAGGCGGCGATCACGATGGCAATCATGATCCAGGCCATGACCGGCAGCCCCAGAAACACCGCCCGGGGGAAGGCCTTGAACCCGTCGCTCATCTGATGGGCATTGATCCATTGCCCTTTGGTCAGCAGAAAGATCGTGCCGCGATAGATGGTCATGGTGCCCAGGGTCACCACGATTGAGGGGATGCCCAGCTTCCAGACCAACAGCCCGTTGATCGCGCCCAGCACCGCCCCCAGCACCACCACCGCCAGCAAGATCAGCGGCAGCGGCAGCCCGGCCATGTTCAAAAGCCCCGCCACCATCCCGCAAAGCGCCAGCGTCGCGGCCATCGACAGATCAATGCATTTCGTCAGGATCACCACCATCTGGCCAAGCGCCAGAATGATCAGCGGCGAGGTATCGGTCAGCACATTCGCAAGGCTGCCGGGGCGGACAAAGCCGGGGAAGCGGCTGGCGACCACCGCCAGCAAAACCAGGATGGCCAGGGCAAGAATGGCCTCACGCGATTTCAGAAAGGCACTCATGCCGCTGCTCCTTCGATACCGGCGGCGGCGCGCACCAGGTTTTCAGGCGTCATCTGATCGCCGGTGAATTCGGCGGCGATACGGCCCTCGCGCATGACGATCACCCGGTCTGACATGCCCAGAACCTCGGGGATTTCCGAGCTGACCATGATCACCGCCAGCCCCTCGGCTGCCAGTTCCGACATGAAGTCATGCACCGCTGCCTTGGATCCGATGTCGATGCCCTTGGTTGGCTCATCAAGGATGATGATCCGGGGCTTTGTCGCCAGCCATTTCGCAATCACTACCTTTTGCTGATTGCCGCCCGACAGAAGGCCGATGTCCTGGTCAAGGCTGGCCGCCCGCAGATCAAGGCGCTGCGTGTAATCGCGGGCCATCGCAAATTCCTCGGCCAGCCGCAAAAAGCCCGAGCGACTGGTGCGGTTCAATGAGGGCAGGGTGACGTTCTGGAAAATCGGCAGCCCTTTCACCGCGCCCTGGCGGCCGCGATCCTCGGGCACATAGACGATGCCGGCATTCACCGCCTCAGCGGTCGAGCGCAGCACCATCACCTGGCCGTCGACCCGGCAGGCCCCCTTTGAGGGGCGGGTGATCCCGAACAGCGCCTGCATCACCTCTGACCGGCCCGCGCCGACCAGACCGTAAAAGCCAAGGATCTCGCCCCTGTGCAGCGTAAAGCCGATGTCGTCGAATTCGGTCGGATGCGAATAGCCCGCAACCGTCAGCACGGGGGCGCCGATCTCGGCGTGGCGTTTGGGGTAGATCTGATCCACCTCGCGCCCGACCATCAGCTGCACCAGCCGCGCCTCGTCGACCTCTGACATCAGGCCCGCGCCGACATATTGGCCATCGCGGAACACCGTCCAGCGGTCTGCGATGCGGAAGATCTCATCGAATTTATGGCTGATGAAGAGGATCGCTTTGCCCTGGGCCTTCAGCTTTTCGACCAGCTCATAAAGCTCGTGGATTTCTTTGTGCGACAGCGCGGCGGTCGGCTCGTCCATGATCACCACCTGCGCGTCAATCGACAGGGCGCGGGCAATGGCAACCAGGTGTTTTGAGGCGATGCCCAGCTCTCGCAGGCGTTGACGCGGATCCAGATCGGCCCCGATCGAGGCCAGCAGGCGGCGCGCCTCATTCTCCATCCGGCGGGTGTCGATCAGCCCGAAACGGCCGCGCGGCGCATGGCCGATGAAGATGTTTTCGGCCACCGTCAGCTCGTCAAAGAGCACGGTTTCCTGGTGGATGGCGGTGACGCCTGCCTCACCCGCAGCCTGGGCGGTGGGGAAGCGGGTTTCGCGGCCATTGACCTGGATCACGCCCTCATCGGGCTGGTAGATCCCGGTCAGGATCTTGACGATGGTGGATTTCCCCGCGCCATTCTCGCCGATCAGCGCGGTGACCTGGCCCGGGAACAGCTCCAGCCCGACGCCGTTCAGCGCCCGCACACCGGGGAAACTTTTGGTAATGCCGCTGAGGCGAAGCACAGGCGTGCCGCCCGCAGCCGAGGTATCGGCCTGCATGGAATTCGCGTCCTGGATCAAGGGGCTTTTTTTGGGCTGTGTGGCGGTGGGGCCCCGGACATGCGGCACTGCCGCCGCCCGGGGCCCCGGGTTTGCGCGATCAGAAGACCGACGAGAACTCGTCGATATTCGAGGCGTCATAGGTGAAGGGGTCCGACATCGCGCCTTCGCCATTCTCATCAAGCGTCACAGTGCCGATGCGGCCCATCGGGATTGAGGCGCCCGGCTCTGCCTTGGCTTTGCCCGTGGTCAGCTCATAGGCGATATAAGTCGCCGCATAGCCCAGATCGACCGGATTCCAGATCGCAAAGGATTTCGACGCGCCCGATTTCACGTGACCCGCCATTTCCGAGGGCAGGCCAAGGCCCGTGACATTGACCTCGCCGATTTTGCCGGCATCGGTCACCGCCTGGGCTGCGGCCACGATCCCCACGCTGGTCGGCGCGATGATCGCTTTCAGGTTCGGATAGGTCTGCAACAGGCCCTGGGTCTCGCGGTAGGATTTATCCGCCAGGTCGTCACCGTAAACGGTGACCACAACATTGATGCCGGCGTAATTCGGCAGCACCTTCGTCGCCTCTTCGATCCAGATATTCTGGTTGGTAGAGGTGGTGGTGGCCGACAGGAAGGCCACATCGCCGCCCTCAGGCAGCTGATCCGCGGCCAATTTGACGATGGTATTGCCGATCAGCGGGTTCGACGAGGGGTTCAGGTGCATCTGGCGGCCCTCGGCGGCGACGCCCGAATCCCAGCTGATCACCGTGATGCCGCGATCCATGGCGCGCTTCAGCGCCGGAACCAGCGCATCGGTGTCATTGGCCGAGATCGCAATCGCATCGACGCGCTGCGCGATCAGGGCGTTGATCACCTCGATCTGGCCAGCTGCGGTGGTGGTGGTCGGGCCGGTGTAGATGATCTCGACATCGCCCAGCTCTTTGGCGGCCTCTTCGGCGCCACGGGCTGCGGCCTCGAAAAAGCCGTTGCCCAGCGATTTCACCACCAGCGCGATGCGCCTGGTTTCCGCCTGTGCGGCGCTGGCCAGCAGCGCGGTTGCCAGCGCGGCTGCGGTGGCGGTGGTCGTCAGTGCCTTTTTCAGAATGCTCATTTGGTTCTCCTCCCCAGAGCGGTTATGCGCGCGTCTCCTCTTCGGCGCGTATTTTGCTTTCAGCTGCGGCCAGCTCGGCCACGATCAGTTTCACCTCGGCCGCCTCAAGCATCTTTGCCGCGCGGTCGTCTATCCCGTCATCGGTGATCACGGTGTCGATCCGCGACAGCGGGCAAAGCAGCAGGCTGGAGCGGCTGGCGAACTTCGAGCTGTCGGCCAGGACGACCAGCTCATCGGCCTGACCGATCAGCTTTTGCTCGGCCTGAACCAGCAGCGGATCACCCTCCATCAGGCCCAGCGGGCCAAGGCCCCGGCAGCCCATGAACATGCGCCGCGCATAGAAATGGCGGCTGCCATCCTCGTCGAAGGGCGAAAGGATGATGCTTTGTTCGCGGTAGATCGCGCCTGCGGGCAGCATCACGGTGTTTTTCGAATGTTTCAGCAGATGTTCCGCGATGGGAAAGCTGTTGGTAAAAACCTGGCAGCGCTTTGTCGTCAGCGGATGCACCATCTGGAAGGTCGTCGTGCCGCCATTGATGATGATCGCGTCACCATCCTTGCACAGCTCGACGGCCGCACGGGCAATGGCGCGTTTTTGCGCCGCATGGATGGTTTCCTGCAGCGCGAAGGGGCGGGCATTGATGCCCACGAAATCGGGCGGAGAGATCGCCTCGGCACCGCCCCGCACCCGGCGCAGCTTTTTCTGAACATGCAGGGTGGCAATGTCACGCCGGATCGTCGCCTCAGAGGCATCCGTCATCGCGCAGAGATCCGGCACGGTCACGACCGGCCGCTCTTGCACAGCAGACAGAATGACGCGGTGGCGTTCCGTTTCGTGCATATTGTCCTCCCTCTCGATCCGTAAGTTTCAACGCAAAACACTCATTGTCAATCATTTTCAATCGCAGAAACGCATTCTGCAGCTGCACAATGATTGAACATGATCGAAAATGATTGACAATGCGCCCCGCCCTGCGTCAGTTTTCGCCGCAAGGAGGCGCAGCGCTTCGCTTGCGTATTGGGAGGACATCATGGTCGCAACCCCCGCCGGAAATCGGCTTGAGAACCTTTGGGATGACGCAAAAGCCGCGTCGATGAGCGAATCGGAAAAGCTGCTTTACCGCTCGAACCTGCTTGGATCGGACAAGCGGGTCACCAATTATGGCGGCGGCAATACCTCGGCCAAGGTGATGGAAACCGATCCGCTGGGCGGTGGCCAGGCCGAGGTGCTTTGGGTCAAAGGCTCTGGCGGCGATATCGGCTCTATGAAAATGGACGGCTTTTCCACGCTTTACATGGACAAGCTGCGGGCGCTGAAGGGGCTTTATCGCGGTGTGGCCTTTGAGGATGAGATGGTCGGCTATCTGCCGCATTGCACCTTCAATCTGAACCCGCGCGCCGCCTCGATCGACACGCCGCTGCATGCCTATGTGCCGAAGAAACACGTCGATCATGTGCATTCCGATGCGATCATCGCCATCGCGGCCTCGGTCAATTCGAAAGAGCTGACGGCTGAGATCTTCGGCGATGAGATCGGCTGGCTGCCCTGGAAAAAGCCGGGCTATGAGCTGGGCCTCTGGCTTGAGAAACTGGCCACCGAAAACCCCGGCATGCGCGGGGCGGTGCTGGAAAGCCACGGGCTTTTCACCTGGGCGGATGATGCGAAAGACTGCTATCTGACCACGCTTGAGATCATCAACAAAGCCGCCACCTGGCTTGAGGTGAAATCGGCGGGCAAGCCCGCTTTCGGCGGCGCGAAAGTGCCGACGCTGCCCGCAGATGAGCGCCGCGCGATTGCGGCCAGGCTGATGCCGGTGATCCGTGGCCTGATCTCGAAAGAGCGTCACAAGATCGGCCATTTCGACGATCAGGATGCGGTGCTGGAATTTGTCGCCTCGCAGGATTTTGCCCGGCTGGCGCCGCTTGGCACCTCTTGCCCGGATCATTTCCTGCGCACCAAGATCCGCCCGCAGGTGGTCGATTTCGATCCGGCCAACCCCGATCTGGACAAGACAATCGCCAGCCTTCCCGCCGCCGCCGAGGCCTATCGCGCCGATTACACCGCCTATTATGAGCGCTGCAAAAAGCCCGACAGTCCCGCTTTGCGCGATCCGAATGCGGTGGTCTGGCTGGTGCCGGGTGTCGGCATGATCACCTTCGCGCTGGACAGGGCCACCGCCCGGATCTCGGGCGAGTTCTATGTCAACGCGATCAATGTGATGCGCGGATCCTCGGCCGTCTCGACCTATCAGGGCCTGCCGGAACAGGAGGCCTTTGATATTGAATACTGGCTTCTGGAAGAGGCGAAACTGGCCCGTATGCCAAAGCCGAAGGCGCTGGCAGGGCGTGTCGCGCTGGTGACGGGGGGTGCAGGTGGCATCGGATCCGCCACGGCCGAGCGGCTTTTGCGTGACGGCGCCTGCGTGGTCCTGGCCGATATTGACGCTGCGGCTGCGGCCGATGTGGCGGCGGGCATGGCAAAGGTCTTTGGCCAGGATGCGGTGCGTTCGGTTGCGATGAATGTCACCGTCGAATCAGATGTGGCTGAGGCCTTCGCCTTTGCCGCGCTGGAATTTGGCGGCGTTGATATTCTGGTCTCGAACGCCGGGATCGCGTCCTCGGCGCCGATTGAAGAGACCTCGCTCGCGCTTTGGAACAAGAACATGGATATCCTTTCGACGGGGTATTTCCTGGTCTCGCGTGAGGCATTCAAACTGCTGCGCCAGCAGGGGATTGGCGGCTCGGTGGTGTTTGTGGCCTCTAAGAACGGGTTGGCGGCCTCGCCCAATGCGGCGGCCTATTGCACCGCGAAGGCTGCAGAGATCCATCTGGCGCGCTGCCTTGCGCTGGAAGGGGCAGAGGCCGGGATCCGCGTCAATGTGGTCAACCCCGATGCGGTGCTGCGTGGATCAAAAATCTGGTCGGGCGAGTGGCTGGATCAGCGCGCCAGCACCTATCAGACCGACAAAGAGGGGCTGGAAGAGATGTATCGCAGCCGCTCGATGCTGAAGCGCTCGGTCCTGCCCGAGGATATCGCCGAGGGGATCTGGTTCTTCGTTTCTGACCTGTCGGCGAAATCGACCGGGAACATTCTCAATGTCGATGCCGGCAATGTGCAGGCCTTCACAAGGTAATCCGCCATGTTTGACAAGACCATCATCGAGGCTGAAAACGCGCGGGCAGATGCCGATCTGCAGGCCGATTACGATATGCTTGGCACGCAGCTGGCGCGTCAGGGCATGGATATCGAGGCGCTGACCACCCGCGCCGCCGCCTTTGGCGTGGCGGTGCCCAGCTGGGGCACCGGCACCGGCGGCACCCGTTTCGCCCGCTTTCCGGGCGAGGGCGAGCCGCGCAATATCTTTGACAAGCTGGATGACTGCGGCGTCATCCATCAGCTGACGGGCGCGACCCCGAAAGTGTCCCTGCATATCCCCTGGGACAAGGCCGCGCCTGCCGATCTGCTGGCGAAAGCCGCAGAATGGGGCCTGGGGTTCGATGCGATGAATTCGAACACCTTCCAGGACCACGCCGATATGGCGCATAGCTTCAAATACGGCTCGCTGTCGCATAATAAGGCCGCCACCCGCCAGCAGGCCATCGACCACAATATCGAAACCATCGAGATCGGTGCGAAACTGGGGTCCAAAGCGCTGACCGTCTGGATCGGTGACGGCTCTAACTTCCCGGGCCAGACCAGCCTTTCAAAGCAGTTCGACCGTTATCTGGCCTCGATGAAAGAGGTCTATAAGGCGCTGCCCGCAGACTGGCGGATCTTCTCGGAACATAAAATTTATGAGCCAGCCTTCTATTCGACGGTGGTGCAGGACTGGGGCACCAGCCTGATGATCGCGCAGGAGCTGGGCGACAAAGCCCAATGCCTGGTCGATCTTGGCCACCATGCTCCGAACGTCAATATCGAGATGATCGTGGCGCGGCTGATCCGGGCGGGCAAGCTGGGCGGCTTCCATTTCAACGATTCCAAATATGGGGATGATGATCTGGATGCAGGCACCATCGAGCCCTATCGGCTGTTCCTCGTCTGGAATGAGCTGGTCGAGCTTGAGGATACGCCCGGCCTGAACCTGGCGCATATGATCGATCAGTCGCATAATGTGACCGATCCGATCGAAAGCCTGATCGTCTCTGCCATTGAGATCGAGCGGGCCTTCGTGCAGGCAAGCCTTGTCGATCGCAAGGCGCTGGCGGGCTATCAGGACGCAAATGACGCGCTGATGGCATCAAAGACGCTGCGCCGCGCGTTCCAGACCGATGTCTCGCCCATCCTGGCCATGGCCCGCAAGCGCAAGGGCGCGGCGATTGACCCGATTGCCACCTACCGCGCCAGTGGCTACCGGGCCGCAGTCGCGGCGGTGCGCCCGAAGGTTGCAGGCGGCGGTGGCGGCATCGTCTGAGCGGATGCGGGTTGCGCGGGGCGGTCTGCGCCTTGATCCGGCCATAGCGCGACCTTAGCGACGCGCTATGCCTTCCCATAAATTCTGCCGGGATCTGTGCATGTCCCGTGCCGAGCCCATGCCTGGCGCAGGGGCTGCTGCCCGCCACTATGTGCTTTTGCATTGGCCCCGCGCCCATTGGCGGGTGCCGCGGATTGCCTCTTTCGGCATGCCCGAAGATCTGAGCGCGGCGATCATAGCGGCGCATGAGGCGGGGCTTCATGTCGCGCTGGTCGAGGGCGATCAGATCGCGCTTAGCTCGGGGGCAGAGGTGCTGCCCGCAGCCAGCCCTTCTGAGGCGGCGGCGGCTATTTTGCGGCTGGCAAGGGGTGGGGCGCTGGCAGAGGCAGGCCAGCTGCATCATGACCCCCGTATCACCATCATGTGCTGCACCGATGGCAAGATGGACCCCTGCTGCGCGCGTTATGGTTTTGCCACCTGGAAGGCGCTGCGGGCTGCGGCCGATCCGGCCCGGTTCCGGGTGCTGCAATCGACGCATATCGGCGGCTGCAGGTTCGCGGCCTCATTGCTGGTGCTGCCGGAAAGGGCGCGTTACGGGCGGCTGGAACCTGCGCAGGTGCCGGATTTTCTGGCGGCGCTTGCGCTTGGCCAGCCCTATCTGCCCGCCTGGCGGGGCGATGCGCGGCTAGATCCGGCGGCCCAGGTGGCCGATCATGCCGCCCGCGCCTATGCGGCGACGCGTGGTGAAACTCTGGCCACCCCGCCCGAGGCGGTTTTTACCGATGATGCCGGGGCGGTCTTTCATGCGGCCTTGCCCTCTGGCAGGGTTGAGATCCGGCTGCATGAGGCGGATTTCGCGGTCAATACCAGGTGCCGGACCATGACCGGGGATGCCCCGCCGGAAACCGCGCGGCACTGGCTGCTCAGCTCGCTTGTGCCGCTGGGGGGGGTAGGCGGATCAGGGTAGCTGACGCAGCGCCTCGCGCTCGGCGATATGCGAGAACAGCAGCGTGGCGGAGCCGATCAGCCCGCCCATCGTCTCGCCATAGCGGCTGCGGTTCAGGTAAAGGAACTGGCTGTTGCGCACCGCGAACAGGGCTTTCCATTGCGCGGTCTGGCGAAAGGCGCGGGTCTCTGCCTCTTCGTCCAGGGCCTCTTCATAGGTGTCGATGAGGAAATCGCTGTCGAAATCCGCCAGCCGCTCAAGGCTGTAGGGGATGTCGGCGGCGTGGCTGTCATAGGCGGGCACATGGCCAAGGTCGAAATCGGCGATCACCTGCTCGATGCCGCCGCGCCCGATCAGGCGAAAGCCGTCACGGTAGATCTCTAACGGGGTGACGGTGATCCTGTCCGCATCGGGCACCCGGCGGCGAAAGGCGGCGACGATGGTCTGATATTCGCCCGCCAGTTCCTGGTATCGGTCCTGCCGCCCGACCAGATCGGCCAGCTCGGCCGCGCTGGCCCCGATCCCCTTTTCTCGCAGCGGCAGCAGCACAACGGGTGCGATTGCCGAAAGCCTGTCGCGCAGCGCCGCGTGATAGGAGAGGCCAATGATCAGATCGGGCTTCAGCGCGGCGATGGTTTCCAGGTCAGGGGCCTGATGGGTGCCGATATAGGCGATGCCAGCCGTGTCATAGCGCCCTGAACTGCCGCGAAACTGCGTTTCGGCCCAAAGCCTTTTGCGCCCGGTTGAGCCGCAGGGCGTGACCCCGAACTCCAGCAGCTGGGCGGTCAGACTGAAATCGTGGAGCGAGACGATGCAGCGCGGGGTGACGGGCACTTCGGTCGTGCCGAATTCATTGGTGAAGATGCGGGCCTGGCGGTCCTCGGCCTTTGCGCCGGGGATCTGCAGGGAAAGCACCAGCAAGGCAGCCAGCAGGCGGGACATCATGCGCGGGCTCCTTTGCGCGACAGCAGGATCAGCAGATAGGGCGCACCGATGACCGCCACGACCAGCCCTGCCGGATCTGCACAGGGGCAAAGGCGCTGCGGCCGATGGTATCGGCGGCCAGCACGATGATCGCCCCCGCCAGCTGCCGCGCCAGATGCGGCGCGAGCAGGCCGATGAAGCTCATCATGCCGACATTGGCGACGGCAGAGGCGGTCAGCATGGTGCACAGAAACAGCGCCGCGATCTGGAACCGTGCAGGGTTCAGCCCACGGCTGGCGGCGAGGCTGTCGCCCAACTGGAACAGGTCGAAATGCCGCCAGAGCAGCAGGATCGGCAGCCCGGCCAGGATCAGCCAGATGATCTGGCTTTGCACCTGATCCCAGGCGGCGCGGTGCAGGCGGCCCGACAGCCAGAGCAGCGCGGATTCGACGCGCTCGATCCGGCCATAGGTGATCAGCAGGTCTGAAAACGCCGAAAGAAGCGCCGTCACCCCAACGCCGACCAGCAAAAGACGCAGGGGCGACACCCCCTGCCGCCATGCCAGGCCCGCAATCGTTCCCGCCACCGCAATCGCGCCGGTAAAACCCGCCAGCGGATAAAGCCCGACGGCCAGCGCGCCTGGCCAAAGCACCATCGCCGCCAGCACCGTGATACTGGCCCCGGCCTCGACTCCGATCAGCCCCGGCGCGGCCAGCGGATTGCGGGTCAGTGTCTGCAAGACCGCCCCCGACAGCGCCATCGCCATGCCGCAGGACATGGCCAGCAGGATCCTGGGCAGGCGGAACTCGAAAAGAACGGTGCGCAGCATCGGATCCTCTGACCCGCCCATGGCCACAGCCGCAAGATCTGACAGGCCAAGCGGATAGCGACCCGCGAAGATGGCAAGCAGCGTCAGCCCGGCCAGCGCAGCCCCCGCGAGGGGCAGCAGCAGCGGCCTTGCGGCGGCGCTCATTTCACCCTCCGCACGACAAGGAAGATAAAGACCGGGGCGCCGATGATCGCAGTGACGATGCCGGTGTTCAGCTCCAGCGGGCGAACCGCCAGGCGGGCCAGGATGTCGCCCAGCACCAGAAGCCCCGCGCCGATCAGGGTGGCTGCGGGCAAAAGAAGGCGGTAATCGGTGCCGAAGATCAGCCGGGCAAGATGCGGTGCCACCAGCCCCACAAAGCCGATTGGCCCGGCAGTCGCCACCGATGCGCCCGCCAACAGCACGATGGCCAGCAATAGCGT
This sequence comes from Pseudogemmobacter hezensis, assembly GCF_013155295.1. Taxonomy (GTDB): domain Bacteria; phylum Pseudomonadota; class Alphaproteobacteria; order Rhodobacterales; family Rhodobacteraceae; genus Pseudogemmobacter; species Pseudogemmobacter hezensis. The sequence goes on from NZ_JABJXT010000012.1 coordinate 68,258, forward strand.
CAGCCGAAACCGCGCCACATTCAGCCCCATCAGCCCCGCCGCCTGATCGCCAAGCCGAAAGAGGTTCAGCGCCGGGATATTGGCGACCGCGATCACGGCGGCCAGCAGGATGAAGGGTGTCACCATCTGCCGCATCCCCGCGCTTTCAAAAGCCAGCGAGCCTGTCAGCCAGCGCCGCAATGTCTCAATCCCTTGCTGATCCAGGATCAGGATCCCGATGGTCAGGGCAGAGAAAAGCGCCCCCGTCATTACCCCCGCCAGGATCAGCCGCGCCGAGCCTACCGCGCGGCCCGCATTCAGAACGACACAAAGCGCCGCGCAGATTGCGCCTGCGATGGCCAGCCAGGGCAGCATGGAAAGCGTGCTGCCCGGAACCAGCAAAAGGCCCGTCACGACAAAGAAAGCCGCGCCGCTGTTGATGCCCAGAAGGCCCGGCTCTGCCAGCGGATTTCCGGTCAGCCCCTGCATCAATGCCCCCGCAAGGCCAAGCGCCGCCCCGACCGTCAGCGCGCTTAACAGTCGCGGCAGGCGCATTTCGATGACGATGTTATGGGCGGGGTTCTCCGGCTGCCAGGCGGTTACCGCGCCCCAGACCTCGGCCCAGGACAGGGGGCTTGCGCCAAGGCGCAGGTGGAAAAGCCCCGCAATCGCAAGGCCAAGCGCAAGCGCCAGAAAAGCCGGGATATGGCGCAGATCAGCCATCGCTTTGCATCTGGTCGGCGGAAGACGAAGGGGCAGGCGGCAGCGAGGCGGGCAGGCAAATCTGGCGGCCTGTCACCGGATCCGGCAGCATTCGCGCCCCGACCGAGAAAACCTGCCCGATCGTTTGGGCGGTAAAGACCTCAGAGGTCGGGCCCTGGGCCGCGACATGGCCGTCGCGCATCAGGATCAGCTGGTCAGCATATTGCGCGGTCTGGTTCAGATCATGAAGGATGGTGATGATCGTGCGCCCGTCCTTGCGCAGGTTTGCCAGCAGATCCAGCAGGCTCAGCTGGCTGGCGATATCCAGAAATGTGGTCGGCTCATCCAGCAGGATGACCGGGGTGTCCTGTGCCAGGGTCATGGCGATCCAGCCGCGCTGCAGCTGCCCGCCCGAAAGGCTGTCGAGACGTCGATCCATCAGCCCGGAAAGGTCGCAAAGGGCTACGGCGCGGGTCACGGCCTCTTCGTCGCGCGGCGTCCAGGCCTTCAGCCAGCCGCGCCGGGGAAACCGCCCCTGGACCAGCAACTCGCGCAGGGTCAGCCCGTCAGGGGCCAGCAGCTGCTGCGGCAGGAAGGACAGCTCGCGCGCCAGATCCCGCCTGCTGCGTTTTGCCAGATCGGTGCCATTCAGCATGACGCGCCCCTGCGCAGGCGGCAGCATCCCGGCCATCGCCGCCATCAGCGTCGACTTCCCGGAGCCGTTCGGCCCGATCAGCGCCGTGACGCAGCCCGGCGCGATGCGGGCGTTGATATCGTGCAAGATGGTGCGCCCGCCGCGCATCACCTTCAGGCCCTGAACCTCAAGTATCGCCACAGTGTTCCGTCTGATCATATCCGGGGGCATGTGCCGGGGCAGGACTCTAGCAGAAGTCATGCCGCTCAGACACCTCGCCCGGGTCTGAAATAGTGTCATGGGACACTTTGATGATTTTATCGAAGTGTTTCACATGCTAGCCGCAGGGAAATTCTTGACGTTGTTTGTCAGGATTCCCCTGCCAGCGTCAAGCGCTGCTCTGTCTTTCAGGAGGCCCCTTATGCAAACCGATCCCCGTTCCGCCTTGCCCAGCCTGTCCTGCAGGGGCTGCTGTTGTCGACGGCTTTCCTGGCGCTTTTCACCGCGGATCTGCAGGCGCAGGAGTGGGCAGAGGCGGAAAGCGCTGCATTGGGAACGATCACGCTGCAGGTCAATGGCGCGTCAACGGCCCCTGTGACCGGCTATCTGGCCGGATCCAGCGCCGGGGCCACGAAAACCGACACGCCTTTGCATCTGACGCCTCAATCGGTCTCGGTGGTTACGGCAGATGAGGTGCGTGACCGGGCGGCGCTGACGCTTGGGGATGCGGTGAAATACACACCGGGCTTCACATCGCCCTCTCGGAGTTTCGCTCGGGCGACGGATCGCTTCCGGATCCGGGGCTTTGATGTCGAGGCAGGCACCGGCGGGCTTTTGCGCGACGGGATGCGCCTGCAGGTGAATTCCTATGACGGCACGCAAGAGCCTTTCGGGCTGGAGCGGGTCGATGTCGTGCGCGGCGCGGCCTCGGTGCTTTACGGCCAGCTTTCGCCGGGGGGCATGGTGAATGCGGTCTCAAAGCGGCCGACCGAAACCCCCTTCCATGAGCTGGGCGTCGAGGTCGGAACACATGGCCGCAGGCAGATCACCGGTGATTTCAGCAATCGCCTTTCCGAGACGCTGTCTTACCGCGTGACGGTTCTGGCGCGTGAAAGCGATACGGAAACCAATTATGTCAATGACGACCGGCTGTATTTCGCGCCCTCGCTGACTTGGGCCCCGACCGAGGACACCTCGCTGACGGTTCTGGGCTTCTGGCAGAACAGCAAGACCCGCTTTCCCGCGCCACTGCCCTATGGGATCATCGAGGGGATCGGCAGCGGGCCCTTCATTCTGGATCGCGGCACCTTCATCGGCGAGCCGGGCTATGACCATATGGAAAGCGACATGATGGCGCTTGGCTATGAGTTCAGCCATCGTTTCGCCAATGACATGCGGCTGTCGGTCAAATCGCGCTATTACGAATCTGATCTCGACTGGCGCTATCTGATGGCCCAGACCGGGGCGGCGGCGGTTGCCAATGTGATGAATACCGGCATTCTGGCCCGCCAGTACAGTGATCGTCATGACCGCGCCCGGGGTGTCACGCATGACATGAACCTCAGCTTCGGCTTCACCACCGGCGCGCTCAGCCATGAGGTTCTGGTCGGCTATGACTTCCAGAAAACGCGGTTCAACTCTGACAATTTCCGCGCGGCCGCGCCCTCAATCGACCTGAACGATCCGGTTTACGGCGTCACCTTCTCAATCAACCGCGACCCAGCCCGCAATCGCGGCAGCGAGACCGATATCACCCAGCACGGCGTCTATCTGCAGGATCAGATCCGCTTTGACGAGCGCTGGAATGTGTTGGTTGGCCTGCGCCATGACTGGGTCGAGCAGACCTTCAGCTATAAGGCCCTTGCCGGCACGCATGAGCGCAAATCCGAGCGCACGACCTGGCGCGCAGGCCTGGTCTATGAGGGCGAGAATGGCCTTTCGCCCTATATCAGCTTCTCGCAATCCTTCTTCCCGGTGGCGGTCTCGGAATATACCGAGGCGGTGAATTTTGAGCCGATGCTGGGCGAGCAGTTCGAGATTGGCCTGCGTTATCAGCCGCCTGGCAGCAATATGATGTTCAGCGCCAGCCTTTATGACCTGACCCAGGACAATGTCGTGGCCCGCAACCTTGCCGGTGATCTGACCCAGATCGGCCAGCGCCGCGCAAAGGGGTTTGAGCTGGAGGCGCGTGGCGATCTGACGGATGCGCTTTCGATGACGGCCTCTTACGCCTATACCGACGCGCGGATCACCCGCAGCGAGGATGCCGCGGAAATTGGTCGCCGCAGCGAGGATACGCCGTACCACCAGGCTGCGCTCTGGCTGAAATGGGACCTGGCACAGATGGGGGTCGAGGGCCTGACCATCGGCACCGGGGTTCGCTTTAAGGGGGATACCCGCGCCTCGGGCATCCCGCGCGAGATCCTCGGCCATACGCTGGTTGACCTGCTGGTACGCTATGAGGTGAGGGAGAATTTCGACCTTTCTCTGAACGCGACCAATCTCTTCGACAAAGACTATGCCGATTGCGATTACACGACCTGCCGCTATGGCGATGGCCGTGAGGTCACGCTGACCGCCCGCCACCGCTGGTAAGCGCTGATTTGCGCCCCGGCCTTTCGCTTCTGAGCCCCGCCAGAAGCGAAAGGCCCCGCGTCAGGTCATCCCCCGCAGGGGCCCCCAGACAGAGGCGGATACCGCTTTCGGTATCCGCCTCATCTGTCATGATAGTCTGGGGGGATGTGACCTCAACTCCCAGCGACTGGGCGGCGCTGGCGAAAGCCATGGCCTCGTGGGCGGGCATCGGCAGCCACAGATGGAACGCGCTATCCGCCCCGATCAGCTGGTGGCCGTCCAGGATGGTGCGCGCGATTGCACCGCGCCGCGCCGCCTCCAGCCGCAGTGCAGCGCGCAATTCCTCGGCCACGCCGTTCAGCAGCCATTGCTCTATCAGCGCCGAATCCACCGGCGAGGCGGTCAGCGGCAGGGCCACCAGCGTTGCGGTTGCAGCCGCCACCCGGTCGGGCGGCACCAGCAGAACCCCAAGCCGCAGCCCGGCACTGAGGCTTTTCGACAAGCTGGAAACATGCAGCACGATCTCTGGCGCCAGGCTGACAAGGGGCGGCCGGGACGGGTCAGAGCCAAGGCTGTAAACGCCGTCCTCGACAATCGGAACCCTATGCGCCCTGCAGATGCGGATGATCTCATGGCGCCTGGCAAGGCCCATGGTTCTGGTGGTCGGGTTGTGGGTGTCAGGGGTGACATAGACCAGCCGCTGTTTCGGATTGTCACGCTCTGCGTGCAGGACGCGATCCAGATCCGCCGGGCACATCCCCTCGGCGTCCATGGCAACGGCCCGCAGCGGATGGCCCCGGTGCCGTGCCAGCGAAATCGCCCCGGAATAGCTGAACCGCTCGGTGATGATCAGGCCGCGCCCGCCGCAAAGCATGTCAAACCCCAGCCACAGCGCCTGCTGCCCGCTGCCTGTCAGCACCATATCATCGGGACGGGCCGGGACGCCGATGCTTTCCAGCCAATGCGCCAGAAGCCTGCGATGGGCGTCGTGGCCCGTAGGCGGCGGCCGCAGATTGACGCGGTCGCTGTCGATCCTGCGGGCGATGATCGACAGGCTGCGCGACAACAGGCGGTCGCTGATCATATGCGGCAGCACATTGCCCGAGAAATCGATCATCGGCCCTTTGCGCGATTCCACCGCCGAGACAAAAGTGCCCCGTCCCTTGATGCTGCGCAAAAGCCCCCGGCGCTCCAGCGCGGCATAGGCCTTGGTGACGGTGCCGACGCCGATCTGCAGGGTCCAGCCCAGGTCACGATGGGCGGGCATGCGGTCACCATCCACCAGGCGGCCGGCCAGGATATCATCGGAAATCGCGGTGATCAGACGGTCAGAGGTGGTGCCGGGGCCATCGGTCAGATGGGGGCTCCAAGGGGATTTAAGGCGCATGGGCGGGATCTCTCAATGGCGCGGCGATGCGACCGTCTGGCCCGGCTTTGGTTGCAGATCGGGGCGGTATCCGCAAGGTGCATGCGGGGTGCCTTGCGGGCTGCACCTGCCCCCCGCACGCCCGCGCGTTTTTCCCGATCTGCCGCTTTCAGGTGGCGGCGAGGAACCGCTCTGGATTGGCCGCCGCGAAGGCCTTTCGCACCTCATCTGCGGTGCGGGTCAGGTGGATCTCGGTCATCTTGCAGGCGCGCAGCACGTTGCGGTCGCGCACGGCCTCATAGATGGCGAGATGCTCTTCTGTGACCGAGCGCCAGCCGCGCGACGCCGTCAGCGAGACGCGGCGATAGCGCTCTGACTGCTGGTAAAGCTGCTGCCGAAACCGAATGATGATTGGCGAATCCGCTGCCGCCACCAGCGAGGCATGAAAGGCCCGGTTGCTTGATTCCCATGCCTCCAGCAGCTGCGGTGTCAGGGCCTCGGCGGATGCGGGCAGCTGCGCCTCTATATCGGCCAGCTGGCTGAAGGTATCGGTAACGCTTTGCATCCAGGCCGCATCGCCTTTGACAATCGCAGAGCTGATCGCCTCGGTTTCAAGCAGGCTGCGCACCCGCGTCAGATCGTCCAGCTCGGCCAGTGACATCGGCGCGACCCAAAAGCCGCGCTGTGCTTCAGTGGTGACCATCCGGTCGCCGATCAGCCGCGCCAGCGCCTCACGCAAGGGCGACATGCCGACACCGTAATCCTGCATCAGCCCTTCCAGCTTCAGCTTGGCCCCGGCCTGCAGCTTTCCGGCGACAATATCTTCGCGCAACTGCAGATATGTGCGGTCTGACAGGCTTCTGGCGGGGCTGGCGGAAGTCATTCTGTATCGGCTCCGGCTGGTTCCTGCTGCCAATAGAAGGCATTATTTTCGATATTTCAACCGCGATGGTGGCCGTATGTGAGAAAAACTGCCGTATTTGTGGGGGTTTTCGTGAGGCGCCTCATAAAATTTCGAAATTATATTGACAGTCGTGCTGAGGTTGTGTTCCATCCCAACCAGCGGAAGGGGAGCCGCTGCCAGGGAGGATTAAAATGACAATGAAAGACGCAATCACGCGCCGCAGGCTTATTGCCGCTGGTGGCGCGACGGCTTTTGCCGGGATGCTGGGCGCGCCGCTGATCGCAAAGGCCGCCAATGGATCACTGAGGATCGGCATGGTGACCTCGCTTTCGGGGCCTTTTGCGGGCCTGGGCGAGGCGATGCGCGATGGCATCGTCATGGCGCTTGAGGAATATGGCAATGAGATCGCCGGCCGCAGGATTGAGCTGATCGTCGAGGATGATCAGGCCAAACCCGATGAGGGCGTGCGCAAATTCCGCAAGCTGATCGGCCAGGACAATGTTGATATTGTCTCGGGCGTGATCTCTTCGGCGGTGGCGCTGGCGGTGCGCGATGTGGTGACCGAGGCCGAGGCGCTGACCTTCATCTCGGCGGGGTCTGCAAATGCGCTGGCGCGCGATGCGGCCAGCCCGCTGGTGTTCCGCCCGACCAAGACGAACTGGATGCTGGGCCATACGGCGGGGCTTTGGGCGGCAGAGAAAATCTCGAAAACCGGCTGCCTTACCATCGGCGCTGATTATGCGGCCGGGCGCGAATATATCGGCGATTTTGTCGAGACCTATACCGCTCAGGGCGGCGCGGTCGGTCAACAGCTTTGGGCGCCTTTGGGCACCACTGATTTCGGGCCGCTGCTGACCGCCATTGCCAGCGTGCAGCCCGAATTCATCTATTCCTTCTTCGCAGGTTCGGATGCGGTCCGCTTCCTCAGGCAGATGAAAGATTACCGTCTGCATGAGAAAGTCAAAGTGCTGGGCGGTGGTGCGCTCTTTGACCAGGAAGACGTGATTGCGACGGTGAAAGATGCGGCGCTTGGCGGGCTGAACACCTGCAACCAATCGCCGACCGCGCCCGCATCGCAGGCATTCTCGGCCGCCTATCTGGCGCGGCGGGGCGTTTTGCCGGGCGAGATGGGCACTGCGGGCTATGTCACGGCGCAGGTCATCAAAGCCGCGCTTGAGCGCGTCGGGGGGGATGTGGCCGCGAAAGACCAGCTGAAGGAAAATCTGCTGGCCCTGCCGGTCGATACGGTCTTTGGACCGATGTCTTTTGATCCGCGCAACAATCAGGCGATCCTGGACATCTATGTCAATGAGATCACCGAAAGCGCGGATGGCCCGGTCAACCAGGTGATCCACACTTATCAGGGCGTGCAGGATCCGGGGCCCACCGCCTGATCTGACGTCTGATCTGCTGCAATAGCTGATCCGCCCCACCTGATATGGCAGGGCGCGCAGAGGGTCTGCGCGCTCCTGTCCCAATCACAGCCTGATCCAGAAGAGGCTCGGCATGTCCTTCTATCTCGTTCAGATCCTGAACGCCCTTTCCTTCTCAATGCTGCTGATGCTGACGGGGCTTGGCCTTTCGGTCGTGCTCAGTCTGCTGAATTTCGTCAACCTGACGCATGGCTCGTCTTTTCTGCTGGGGGCCTATGTCTCTATCTGGTGGCTGGGCAGCGGTGCGCCCTGGTGGCTGGCCTTCCCGGTGGCCTTCCTGGCCTCGGCGCTGGCGGGCCTGGTGCTTGAGCGGTTTCCGTTCCGCCAGTTCTACACCCGCACCCACCTGATGCAGGTGCTGCTGACCTATGGGCTTTCGGTGATCTTCGCCGATCTGATGCGGTGGGGCTTTGGGGCGCAGATCGCCTCGCCCGAGCTGCCAGAGATCCTCAGCGGGGTGATCTTTGTCTTTGACATGCCCTTCCCGATCTACCGGCTGTTCATCATCGTCTTCGGTGCGGTGCTGGCACTTGCGCTATGGTTCGTGATCGACCGCACGATCTGGGGGGCCGTGGTGCGGGCCTGTGTGACCGATCGCCGCTTTGTCGAGACGCTGGGGCTGGATACCAAACGGATTTTTACCATCGTGGTCGCGGTGGCCGCCGGTCTTGGCGGGCTTAGCGGGGCGCTTGGGGCAGGGGTCCTTTCCGCCTATCCCGGCCTTGATGAGGAACAGCTGATCCTTGCCCTGATCGTGGTGGTTGTGGGGGGACTGGGCACCTTCCGCGGCACCGTGCTCAGTGCGCTTTTGCTGGGCTTTACCATGACCTTCACCAAGGTCTGGATCCCTGAAATGTCGAATGTCGCAGCGCTGGCAATCATGGCTTTGATGCTGGTCATCGCGCCGCAGGGCCTTGTTGCACGGAAAGTGAGGCAGGTATGAGCGATACCGTGAAACTGCAGGATGCCGCGAATGGCAGGGCCCCGGCGCCCAGCCGTCAGATCCTGGCCCTGGGGGTGATTGCCGTGCTGGCGGCGCTGCTGCCGCTGGTGGCCAGCGATTACCAGCTGCGCTTTGTCGCCGAGATCCTGATCGTTGGCGCCGCCGTCCTCAGCCTTGATCTGCTGGTTGGCTATGGCGGGCTGGTCTCGCTGGGGCATGCGACGCTGTTTGGCGGTGCGGCCTATGCGGCGGCGGTGGCCTCGCGCTCGCTTGGGGCGGATCTGACGCTGATGGTGGGGATCGGCACCCTGACGGGCATGGTGATGGCCTTCATCACCGGCATCGTGGTGATGCGCACCATCGCGCTTTTCTTCCTGATCCTGACGCTGATCGTCGGCCAGATCTTCTGGGAGATCGCGTTCCACTGGCGCGATGTGACCGGCGGCGCGGATGGTATGCGGGGCCTGCCAACGCTGAGCCTGAATCTGGGCGTGACCAAACTCGATCTGTCCTCAAGCTTTGCGCTTTACGTCACGGCAGCCGTGCTGGCCTTCGCGGCCTGGGCTGTGGCACGTTCCTTCGTGAATGCCCCCATCGGGCGCGCCCTGATCGGCACCCGCGAGCGTCAGCTGCGGATGAGCGCGCTTGGCTATGACATCGCCCGCATCCGCATGATGGCGCTGCTGGCCTCGGGGGCGATTGCCGGGGCGGCGGGCTCTCTCTATCCCTTCGTCAACCAGTATATCGGGCCCAATTCGATGCAATGGACCTTCTCGGCGATGATGGTCGTGATGCTGGTGATCGGCGGCGTCGGCTCGCTTTACGGGGCCTTTATCGGCACGGCGGTCTACCTGGGCATCCAGACCTATATCTCTTCCTATACCGACCGCTGGCAGCTGGTTGTGGGCCTGATCTTCGTGCTGACCGTGATGATCATGCCGCGCGGCATCGTCCATGGCGTTGGCAGCCTCTTTGGCGGAAAGGGCAAACAATGAGCGGCGATCTTCTGCGCATTGAGAATGTCGGCATCGCCTTTGGCGGGCTGAAGGTTCTGACCGATGTGAACCTGACGGTGAAACAGGGCGAGACCATGGGCCTGATCGGCCCGAACGGCGCCGGAAAGACCACGCTTTTCAACATCGTGACGGGCTTTCTCAGCCCCAGCCACGGTGAGGTGGTGTTTGAGGGCAACCGCATCACCCAGACGCGCACCGCCCAGCGGGTGCGGATGGGGATCGTGCGAACCTTCCAGAAAAGCATGGTTTTCCCGGATCTTAGCGTGATGGAGAACCTGGCGCTGGCGCTGCGGGCGCGGACGCATGGCTATGCCTGGTGGCGCAGCGGTGCCGCCCTGGCCGCCGCAGATGCCAAAGCGCTGGAGATCCTGCGCAAGGCGGGCATGGCAGATCGCGCCGGGCGCGTCGTCTCGTCGATGTCCTACGGGGATCAGCGGATCGTTGACGTGCTGATCTCGCTGGCGATGGAGCCGAAACTCCTGCTGCTGGACGAGCCGACGGCGGGCCTGTCAAAGGCCGAGGGCGAGCATCTGATCGAGGTGATCCGCACACTTTGCGGCAATACCTCGCTGGTGCTGGTCGCCCATGATCTCGACATCGTTTTTGCGGTCTGTGACCGGGTGGCGGTGCTGGATCTGGGCCGGATGATCGCCTGCGACACACCCGATGGCATCCGCGCCCATGAAGGGGCGCAGGCCGCCTATCTCGGCAAGGGAAAGGAGGCGGTGCAATGACCGCTCAGGCATTTTCGGCCCAGACCGCCACCGCGATTGCGGTATCCGGCCTTTCGGCAGGCTATGACGGCGTCCAGGTGCTGCATGACATCAGCTTTACCCTTCAGAAGGGCGAGGCGGTGGCGCTTTTGGGGCGCAACGGCTCGGGCAAATCGACGCTTGCCACCGCGCTTTTCGGAATGGAGCCGCAGGTCTCTGGTCAGATCACCATTCATGGTGCGGATGTAACGGGCTGGGCCAGCCATCGCATCGCCCGCCAGGGCATTGCGTTGGTGCCCCAGGGGCGGGGCGTATTCCCCGATCTGACGGTTGAGGAAAATCTCGACATGGCCGCATTGTGGAGCCGCAAACAGCCCTGCCGCAGCTGGACACGCGAAAGGGTTTTCGACAGCTTCCCGCGCCTGGCTGAGCGTCGCCGTTTCCACTCGGCCTCGCTCAGCGGTGGCGAGCGGCAGTTGCTGGCGATTGCCCGGGCGCTGCTGACCCAGGCCCAGACGATTGTGCTGGATGAGCCAAGCGAGGGCCTCTCGCCCCGCGCGATTGAAGAGGTGATCATCGGCACCGTCGGCCAGTTGAAAAGCGAGGGTTACACGCTGCTGATCGCCGAGCAGAACATGACCATGGCGCTGCAACTGGCCGAGCGGGTGCTGATCCTGGATCACGGCACGCTGGTCCATGACGGCGGATCGGCGGCGTTTCTGGCCGATGAGGCCCTGCAACGCGAACATCTGGGGCTGTAAGCGATGGCACGGATCTGGATCCTTGGCGGCGGGCTGGTCGGATGCGGCTGGGCTGCGGCCTTTGCCGGGGGCGGCCATCAGGTGGTGGTGATCGACCCCGCACCTGAGCTTGCCACCCGCCTTGCCCGTGTCTGGGCCGAAGGGCAGCAGGCGCTGGCGCAGCTGGGCCGGCTTGTCCCCGCGCCCCAGGCCCCTGTCCCGGTGGTCAGTGCCGCTGACGCAGGCCCCGCCCCCGATCTGGTGCAAGAGGCACTGCCGGAACAGCTGGCGCTGAAGGTGCCCGCGCTGGCGGCGCTGGAGCCGCATCTGCGCCCTGACACGGTGATCGCCTCTTCCTCATCGGGGCTTGATCCGGCGCAGATCGCGGCGGCCCTGCAGCGCCCCGAACGGCTGGTGATCGGTCACCCCTGCACGCCGCCCTATCTGATGCCCGTCGTCGAGATCTGCGGCGCCGCGGGCACTGAGCCGGCCGCGCTTGACGAGGCAGAGGCGCTTTACAAAAGCCTTGGCAAGACCGTCCTGCGGCTGAACCGCCCTATTGCGGGCCATCTGGTCAACCGTCTGCAGGCGGCTTTGTGGCGCGAAGCGGTGCATCTGGCGGCCGAGGGCGTCGCCAGCCTTGGCGATATAGAACTTGCGGTCAATGAGGGCCTTGCGCCGCGCTGGTGCTTTGTCGGCCCGACCGGGGTGTTCCATCTGGCCGGGGCCGAGGGCGGGCTGCAACGCTGCCTTGACGCGCTAGGCCCCGAGTTCGAGCGCTGGTGGGATGAACTGGGCACCCCCCGCCTAGATCCCTGGACCCGGCAGATCCTGGTCCAGGGCATGGCCGCGCATGACCCCCGCCCCGTCGCGCAGATCGCGCAGGACCGCGACCAGCGCCTCTCGCGCCTGCTGACCTATCTGCAGGCAAACACCGTTTCGGCGCCCGACGCCCCAGAGCACCCGCGCTGATCACAGCGCCGGATCTGAGACATCAGGCCCGCAGAGGAAAGAGAAACAGACCATGACGCATCCTTACCGCGACCTTCGTTATCTGCGCGTTCCGGTTCCTGACCTTCAGGCGGCGGCGGGTTTTGCATCCGGCATCTTCGGCCTGCAACGCGCCGATGAGGACGACCGCACCATCCGTTTCCGCTCGGACGACCGCAATTATGCGCTGTGCTACACGCTCGACGATGGCCCCGCCGCCGTGGCGCTGACGGTTGCTAACCGTGAGGATCTGGCGGGGGCCATGACCCGCCTTGCCCGCTGGCAGCCCCGGATGCTGGATGATGACGAGGCCCTCGCCCGCCAGGTCAAGGCCGGGCTGGCGGTCACCGCCCCGAATGGCATCACGGTCGAGCTGGTCTGGCGGCCGCTGACCTCTGGCTGGCGCTATCACGGGCCGCGCGATGCGGGCATCACCGGGTTTCAGGCGGTGCAGCTGGCCTGCACCGACCTGTCCGCAAATGAGGTCTTCTGGACCGACGGCATCGGCGCGCGCATCTCTGACTGGGCGGGCGACGCGGCCTTCCTGGCGATTGATGACGCCCATCACCGCATCTCGCTTTACCCGTCGCAGCGCGACGGCATCCTTGGTGCGGTCTGGGCGGTCGAGGGGCTGAACAATGTGATGCAGGGCTGGTATCACTTCCAGCGCTCTCAGGTTCCCGTGATCCACGGCCCGGGCCGCCAGCCCACCTCAAACGCGATTTTCGTCACTGCCGAAGCGCCGCAGGGGATCTATTTCAGCTACGCCGCCGAAACCGAGGAAGGGCCGCAGATCGCGGCACGGGGGCCCCGCCAGTTCGCAAACCAGACATGGTCACACGACGCCTGGGGCTCGCTGTGCCATGCCCCGGAATTCGGAGGGAAAGAAGCATGATCGAGCTGAAGGATGTCGTCTATTGCCGCCTTGGCACCCGCGATCTGGCGGGATCGGAATGGTTCGCGCTGAACATTCTTGGCCTGCAGGTGTCCGAGCGCCGCAAGGGCTCTACCTATTTCAAATCGAATGAGCGCGAGCATACGCTGTGCTATTTCGAGGGCGACCCGGATGATCAGGTGACCGCCTTCGAACTGGGCAGCCATGACGATCTGCAACGCGCCGCCGCGACGCTGGAAAGCCTGGGGCACCGGGTTCATTATGGCTCGGCGGTGGAATGCGATGCCCGCCATGTGCGCGAGTTCATCCGCTTTAATGACCCCACCGGCAATGGGATCGAGTTCGTGGTGCGCCCGGCGGTGTCGGGCCTGCGCTATCACGGCACCCGCGATGCCGGGATCACCGGCTTCAGCCATGTCGGCCTTTGCACCACCAATGCCGAGCGCGACGAGGCCTTCTGGACCCAGGTCTGCAATGCCCGCGTCTCTGACCGGATCGGTGATGCGCCCCTGATGCGGCTGGGCACGATCCACCATTCGATCGCGCTGTTTCCTTACCACAAATCCGGCATCCAGCACATCAACCACCAGGTCGAAAGTGCCGATGACATCCAGCGCAGCTTCAACTTTGTGCGCGACAATCAGGTGAATATCACCTTCGGCCCGGGGCGGCATCCGACCTCTTCGGCGCAGTTCCTTTACTTCACCGGGCCCGAGGGGATGACCTTCGAATATTCCACCGGGGTCTGCGAAATCCATGACGAGCCGCTCTGGCGCGACCGTCAGTTCCACTTTGAGCCCAAGGGCTTTTGCCATTGGGGCGCAAAGCCCAATATCGCCGCATTCAGGGACGAATAAGCATGGAAGCGCTTGCAAAAACCGTGCGTATCTCTGCGCGCTCGCTGGGACGGGCGGGGCTGGTCCATGCTTACGGCCATTGCTCGGCCCGGGTGGATGCGGATCACTTCCTGGTCTGCCCGGCGCGACCGATGGCGCAGATCCTGCCCGGCGAGGCCTGCACCCTGGTTCCGGTGCGCGGTGCCCTGCCAGAGGGCGTGTTGGGCGAGGTGCGGCTGCATCAGCAGATCTATCAGCGCAGGCCCGATTGCGGCGGCGTGATCCGCTTCATGGGGCCGAATGTGATGGCGCTGGCAGCCCTTGGCCGCGTGCCCGCGATGCGCCACGGCTTTGGCACCTATTTCGCGCCGAAGGTGGGGCTTTGGGATGATATCCAGCTGATCCGCGACGAGGAAAAGGCCGTCGGCGCGATTGATGCGATGGGGGCCAGCGCGGGCCTTCTGATGCGCGGCAATGGCGGCGTGGTGGCGGGGGAAAGCCTTGAAGAGGCCACGGGCCTTGCCTTCTACCTGGATGACATGTGCCGCATCGAGCTGGCAGCCCTGGCCGCCGGGCTGGCCGATACGCCTGAGATTTCCGCCGAAGATGCCCAGACCCGCGCCACCCGCGCCGGGCGGATCTTCGGGCGGATGTGGGATCACCTGACCTTTGGTGACCCGGAAAAGACTGCGTGAAAGGAAGTTTGCCGTGACCACCTATCTTAATTTCATCGACGGCCAGTTCGTCAAAGGCTCTGCCACGCCTTTCGCCAATCATTTCCCGACCACGGGCGAGGTGATCGGCGAGGTTTCGGCCGCCGGCCGCGCCGAGGTGGATGCCGCTGTCGGGGCCGCGAAAGCCGCGCTGAAAGGCCCCTGGGGCCGTATGCCCCTGGCCGAGCGCGTGGCGTTTTTGCGCAAGCTCGCCGATGGGATCAACGCCCGCTTTGACGAGTTCCTGGCCGCCGAGATCCGCGACACCGGCAAGCCGCGCTCGATTGCCAGCCATATCGACATTCCGCGCGGCGCGGCGAATTTCAACGTCTTTGCCGATCAGATCCTGACCGCCTCGACCGAGACCTTCGAGATGGCCACGCCGGATGGCGCGGGTGCGCTGAACTATGCGCTGCGCCTGCCGCGTGGGGTGATCGGGGTGGTGTGCCCCTGGAACCTGCCGCTTTTGCTGATGACCTGGAAGGTCGCGCCCGCGCTGGCCTGCGGCAATACGGTGGTGGTGAAACCCTCTGAGGAAACCCCGGCCACCGCCACGCTTTTGGGCGAGGTGATGAATGCCGTCGGCATCCCGCCCGGCGTCTATAACGTGGTTCACGGCCATGGCCCCGATGCCGCGGGCGAATTCCTGACCTCGCATCCCGATGTCGATGGCATCACCTTCACCGGCGAGACCCGCACGGGTGAGGCGATCATGCGGGCGGCGGCCAATGGCGTGCGCCCCGTCTCGCTGGAGCTGGGCGGCAAAAATGCGGGCATCGTCTTTGACGACGCCGATCTTGCCCTGACGCTGGAAGGCCTTGGCCGCGCGTGTTTTGCCAATACCGGGCAGGTCTGCCTTGGGACCGAACGTATCTATGTCCAGCGCGATATCTTTGACCGCTTCGCCGAGGGCCTGGCCGCCAAAGCCGCCGCCTATCGCTTCGGCGATCCCTTTGACACGGCAACCACCATGGGCACGGTGATCTCAGCCGAGCATCGCGCCAAGGTTCTGTCCTATTATGAAAAGGCACGCCAGGGCGGGGCAACCGCGCTTGCAGGCGGCGGCGTGCCTGAGGTTGCGGGCTATAGCGGCGGCTATTGGGTGCAGCCCACCGTCTGGACCGGGCTTTCCCAGGATCACCCGGTGGTGCGCGAAGAGATCTTCGGCCCCTGCACCGCGCTGATCCCCTTTGACAGCGAGGAAGAGGCCTGCGCCCTGGCCAATGACACGCCCTATGGCCTTGCGACCTCGATCTGGACCACCAATCTGGGCCGCGCGCATCGCACCGCGAGAAGCGTCGAGGTCGGCATCTCCTGGGTGAATTCCTGGTTCCTGCGCGATCTGCGCACGCCATTTGGCGGCGCGAAAGCCAGCGGCATCGGCCGTGAGGGCGGGATCCACTCGCTCGAATTCTATACCGAATTGCGCAACGTCTGCATCAAACTCTGAAAGGCCCAGTCCCATGTTGACCGAAGAAGAACGCGCCCGGGCTGTAGCGGGCCTCTTGGAAAGCCACCGCACGAAAATCCAGGGCGAGCGCCCCTCGGTGTTGTTCCCCAATATCGAGATCGCCGACAGCTATGCGATCTCCTCGGCGGTGGCCGAGGCGAAGGTGAAAGCCGGGGCGAAGATCATCGGCCATAAGATCGGCCTGACCTCAAAGGCGATGCAGGCGGCCTCAAAGATCGACGAGCCGGACTACGGCTATATGTTCGACGATCTGGTGCTGGCCGATGGCGCGAAAGTGCAGTTTGAGGATTTCTGCGTGCCGCGCGTCGAGCCAGAGCTGACCTTCGTGCTGAAAGAGCCGCTGCGGGGCCCGAATGTCGGGCTGGTCGATGTGCTGCGCGCTACCGAATGGGTGATCCCCTCAATCGAGATCATCGACGCCCGCGTGACAGAGCCGCGCAAGATCTTTGACACCGTGGCCGACAATGGCGCGGCGGCGGGGCTGGTGCTGGGCGGCCGCCCGGTGCGCCCGACCGATATCGACCTGCGGTGGGCGGGGGCGATTTTCTACCGCAACTCTGAGATCGAAGAGACCGGGCTTGCCGCCGGTGTGTTGGGGCATCCGGCGATGGCGGTGGCCTGGCTTGCCAACAAGCTCGCACCCTTCGGTGTGACGCTGGAGCCGGGGCATATGCTGCTTTCGGGCAGCTTCACCCGCCCGGTCTGGGCGAAGAAGGGCGACACGCTGCATGCCGATTTCGGGCCGCTCGGCTCGGTCGCGGTTCAGTTCGTGTGAGGGTGTGATGGTGATCGAGGCCCCCCGCAACACGTTCAAGCGCCGCCTGCTGGCGGGTGAGGCGCTGCATGGCCTTTGGCTGTCGCTGGCCAGCCCGGTCTCATCCGAGGCGCTTTCGCTGATCGGCTTCGACTGGCTTTTGTTCGATACTGAACATGCGGCGATTGACCTGGGCGCGGTGCAGCCCCTGCTGCAGGCTGCGGCGGCCGGGGCCTCATCCCCGGTGGTGCGCCCGGCCTGGAATGACAAGGTGCTGATCAAACGGGCGCTGGACATGGGGGCGCAGACGCTGCTGATCCCCTTTGTCGAAACCCCCGAAGAGGCCGCCGCCGCTGTCGCCGCCACCCGCTATCCGCCCGGCGGTATCCGGGGCGTGGCAGGCGGCACCCGCGCCAGCCGTTTCGGCCTGACATCCGATTACTTCCAGGTGGCCGATCAGGAGATCTGCGTTCTTGTGCAGCTTGAGACCACTGCCGCCCTTACCCGTCTTGAGGAGATCGCGGCGGTGCCTGGTGTCGATGGCATCTTTATCGGCCCCTCAGATCTTTCGGCCTCGATGGGGTTTCTGGGCCGCCCCGGCGCGCCCGAGGTGCAAAGGGTGCTGCAGGACACGGCAGCGCGCATCCGCAATACCGGCAAGGCCGCCGGTATTCTGGCCACTAACCCCGAGGATGCGAGGCGCTATCTCGACTGGGGATATTCCTTCGTTGCGGGGGCGGTTGATCTGGGTCTGTTGCTGAAAGCTGCGGGCGAGACCTTGTCCCGGATGCGGGCATAAGCCCGCGCCGTCACGCTGTAGGCCGCTGATAAAAAGCCAACAGGCAGCCCCGCCGGACTGCCTGTTGATGTTTTCACAAATGGCGCGGGCCTGCCTTAAATCGCGTAGGTCAGGCCTATGTTCAGCGCGGGGCTGGCATTGGTATGAAAACCACCATCGCTTAGCGCGAAAAGCCGCCCGGCCAGGTGGTCTACCCAGATCCCCTCAATGGCCTGGCAACGGGTCAGCTGCGGCCATGGCAGCGAGATTGCACCGCTGACCAGATCCAGCCCATGCACCGCGCCGTCGCTGCCATTGCTGCCGGATGAGGCATAAAGCATCCCCGCAGCAGCGGCATGGCACAGGTGATCGGGGGTTGTGGTGCCCAGCGTCAGTGTCGCCTGGATCGCCCCGGCCTTTGTGATGCGATAGGCGGTGGCGCTGTTGGCCGCGCTGACGAAAAGCTGGTTGCTGCCCGCATCCCAGGCCAGGCCATTGGGCGCGCTCCAGGCCCCGGCCCAGCCGGGCGCGTCCAGCAAGATGCGGTCCGCGGCGATCTCGGCCCCGGCGGCGCTGTAATGCTCGATCCGTTTCAGCCCGGGGCGGGCCAGCCAGAAGCTGTTGTCCTGGCCATCCCAGGCGACGCCCTGCACACCGTCAAGCGCCGGATCGCTTAACCCGTAAGAGACCAGGCAGCGCTGGAAATCGGCGGTCACGATGGCGATGCGGGCGGCAAAGGGGCTGCCGTCGCCCTCAACCTGGCGGCCGTCGCTGCCGATCACCCAGCAGCCCGCAAAGGGGCCGCTGCCGATCCGGTCAAGGCCGGTGGCGGTGAAGCCCAGTCCCGCCGGGCTGCCCGGCAGATCGGGCAGGTGCGACCAGCTGAGCAGCCGCGCCTCAGGGGCAGTGCGGCGGCGCCAGAGGGCCGAGCTGCCCGCCGCAACCAGCAGATCACGCACCCAGGCCCGGCGCGGCGCGGTGGCCCCGCTGCCGGGCTGGGCATCGGTGACAAGGCGGATGCTGTCGCAGCCCGCTGGAATCGCCACATTCTGAAAGCTGACGCGCAGGGGGGCCACCGCCGCGCCATTCGTGTTCAGGCTCATGGACTGCCGGGCGGCGGTGATCTCGCTGGCGCCGGCCCAGAACATCAGCAGGACGCGGGTCTGGGCAGCGGTTCCGGTGGCGGCCTCGGCCTCGAACAGGCAAGAGGCCGAGAGGGTGCCGCGTTCCGCCCCCGGCAGGCCAGAGCGCGGCACATTGATGTGGAAATAGGTCGGCGTGCCGGGCGGCTGGGTCAGCTGGTGGCAGCGATGACCGTCACGGGTAACAAGCGCCACGCCTGCGCCTGTGGGCCGCACCCAGCCTGTGGTGGCGGTGCAATCGTCGATCCCCTGCGGCACCGCATTCGGGTAGCGGGCGACCTCAGTCATCTCGGTTTGCAGATTGCGCCCCAGCGTTGCAACTGCGCCCGAGACGAAGATCGTATTTGCCCAGTTGAAGCTGGAATCCCCTTCGGGCCGGGTCGGGCCCATCAATGCCTCGCCCGGCTGGCGCAGGATCGGCGTGCCGCCAAAACTGTCAACCAGCAGCAGATATTTGCGCCCTGCGAGGAACATATTCGCGGCCGGCGTGTCACCGCCGCCATTGATGCGCATCGGCAGGGCACCGATCCCGTTGATATTGACCGAAAATGCCCCCTGGTTATGCGCGGGCATGGTCAGCATCAGCTGATCGCCTGTGGTATAGGCGGTGTAATCCAGCCCCGAGGGCAGCGTTCCGGTCACCGTGCCGCCGACCGCGCCGTCAAAGGCGGGGGCAGAGATGATCATCACCGGGGCGCGGCGCTGGCCGCTCAGGGCTGCGGCTGCGGCCTGGGCCTCAAGGCGGGCCTCATTGGCCGCTGTCGCATGGCCGATCGTGCCGGATGCGGCGGCCTCGACGGCGGCCAGATAGCCCGGCTCGGTAAAGCCGGACAGGTTCTCTGTTGCCGCCGCCATCGTGTCATATTGATCCTGCGTCAGTGAGGTCCACCAGCTTTGCGCCGGGGCCGGGGGCTCGGCCAGCAAAAGCTCGGCGAGACTATAGCTGGCGGCGCTGCCGATCTGGATGCGGCCCAGTTTCGCCTCGCGCCGGGTTGTGGTGGTGCGCTCGGTCTCTGACCAGCTGGCGCTGACCTGGTAATGGGTGGCCCTCGCCCCCCCGGCATTGCGCCACAGCACGAAATCGGCGGGCAGGCTGCCATCTTCCTCCAGCGTGACGGTGACCTTGCCCGGCGCCAGCACCTGCGAGCCTTCGGCATCCCAGCCCGAAAGCGCAAAGCTAAGCTGCGCGGCTTTCGCGGGTTCGTTCGAGGGAAGGGGGACGCGGCCGGTGATCCGGCTGGTTGTGAGTGCCATCTGCAAGCTCCCGTTCTGTGACTGCGATGCGCCCGCCCGGGCCAAAAGGCCGCGAATACGGGCATTCGCGCAGAATCTGTCGCCAGATGATGAACATGCGCCTGGAGCAGCGTGCGCTGCCCTGGCCGGGGGTGCGCAGGCTTGACAACTCTGGGTTGCGATCCGCTAAAGGATGCAGGCATAGCCTGGCACCCATCCCCGGGGCAAAGGCCGCGCCGCTGATGGATCTGCGGGACGGGCGGGATATGAACGCAGCGACACCTTCACGGCTGACAAAGGTGCTGCGGCGCGTGCCGCCTGCCGCGCTGAGCGGTGGCCTGCGGATCCTGGGGCTGGGGCTGCGCTTTGTGCTGTCGGTCTTCATGGTGCGCTATATGACGCTTGATGAGGTCGGGCTGTTTGCGCTGGCGGTCGGGATGGCGGGGCTGATGCCCTCGGTCTTTGGGCTGGGGCTGAATTATTTCATGGCGCGACAGCTGGTTGGCCTGTCCCATGATCAGGCGCTGCAGGTCGCGCAAAGCCGTTTGCGCTGCACGGTTCTGATGGCGCTGGTCTGTGCGGTGCTGGTCTTGCTGGCGCATGCTATGGGCTGGCTGGCTTTGCCTGTTCTGCCCTTGCTGGCGGTGACGATCCTTTGCCTTGAGATGGTGGCCGTTGATATCCAGGTCGCGCTGATTGCGCGGGGGCGGCCCGATCTGGCCAATCTGTCGCTTTTGCTGCGATCGGGTCTGTGGATCCTGCCTTTTGTCGCCCTGGCCTGGGCCTTGCCCGGCCTGCGGCAGATCGGGGCGCTGGCCTGGTTCTGGCTGGCGGGACTGCTGCTCAGCCATCTGCTGATCGCGCTGATCTGTCGCCATGATCTGCGCCGCTTTGCGGCCGGGCTGCTGCGCCCGGAGGCGGGGGGGGCCTATCCGCGCCGGATCGGCTGGCGGGCAGGGCGCATCTGGATCAGCGATCTGGGCCTTGGCGGCAGCCTTTACATCGACCGCTTTCTGATCACCGCCCTGGCGGGCCTGAGTGCGGCCGGGGTCTATTTCTTCTATGCCTCACTGATGAGCGCGGTTTACGTGATCTGCGTGGCCTCGACGGTGCAGATCTGCCAGCCGAAGCTGCGGGCGGCTTATCTGGCGGCGGGCGTTACCGGGCTGCGCCAGGACCTGCGGCTGCGCCTGCGCCTGCGCAAAACGGTTCTGATCACACTGGCGGCCTATCTCTGCAGCCTGCCGATGATCTGGCTGGTGATGCGGATCACCGACAATGCCGAGCTGGCCTCCTGGATCGGTCTCTGCCCGATCCTGCTGCTGGGCTTTGCGATGAAGGTGGTGGGCGATCTGTTCAGCTCTGCCCTTGCCGCCGCCGAGCAGGATCGTCGTTATGCGGCGCTGAACATCCTGAACCTGTGCCTTGTGGCCGGGCTGACGCTGATCCTGGTGCCGCTGACCGGCCTTTGGGGGGCGGCGGTGGCGATGGTGCTGGCCAGCGCAATCGTGCTGGCGGCCCGTGCGGCAAGCCTGGCGCGGCTGCAGGATCAGCCGGATGCGGGCAGCCCCTGACGGTGGCAGATCACGAGGCGCTCAGCCTGGCCCGGTGCTGTAATAGCCCTCGCCGTCGCGCGAATAGGCGCCGTAATAGCCGCCGTGACCATAGCGGCGCATGCCCGCCGGATCGACCTGGCTTAGCACCAGGCCCGCAACCGGCACCCGCACCTGCGCCAGCTGCTGCAGCGCGTCACTGACCTGCGCCTGGGGTGTATGATCCCACCGCACCACAAAGACCGTGGTATCGGCGTGGCGGGCGATGATCCGCGCGTCGGGCACCACCAGCACAGGTGGCGTGTCGATCAGGATGATGTCATAGCGCTTGCGGGCCTCATCCAGCAGCCGCAGGAACCCCGGCGATGAGAACAGGTCCGCGGCATTGGTGCGGCCCTCGGCGCCGGGCAGAATATCGGCGATCCCCTCGACCTTCAGCACCGCCTGCGCAAGGCTGTGCTCTCCCCGGATCACTGACGCGGTATCGGCCGCCCCCCCCGGCTGATTGCCGATATAAAGGCCGATGGTGCGCATCCGCATATCGCCCTCGATCAGCAAAACACGCCGCCCCATCATCGTCAGGTTCTGCGCCAGCGCCAGCGCGGTGGTCGTCTTGCCCTCGCCCGGGATCGACGAGGTCATGGCGATGATCTGCGGGGGATCGCCTTTCGCGGTCAGCAGAACCGAGGTGCGCAGGTTGCGGATCGCCTCGGCCGGGGCCGAGGTGGGATTGCGCCCCAGCCAGGAAATCACATCCTGGCGCGATTTCTGCGGCACGGCCGGGATCTGCGACAGCACGATTTGCCCGGTCAGCGCCTCAAGCTCGCGGGCCGAGCGGATGCGGCTGGTGGTCAGCTCGCGCAGCAAGATGATGGCGGTGCCGATGATCGCGCCAAACACCGCCGCCGCGACCAGGATCAGCGCCTTGCGCGGCGCATAGGGGCCGCGCGGCGTGACCGCATCGGAAAGGATCCGGCTGTCGGGCTGATTGATCCCCTGCTGGGCGGCGGTTTCCTTCAGCCTGGTCTGGAAATGCTCATGCAAAAGGCGGCTGGACTCGGCCTCGCGCTCCAGCTGTTCAAGGCGGACAAGATCCTGCGACTGGCGGTTGATGTCATTTGACAGCGCGGCCTCGGCCCCGATCAGCGCGTTGATCTGCTGCTGCAGGCGGCTTTGGTCATCCGCCATCCGCGCGAGGATCTGGTCCAGCCGCAGCTGCCAGGCGGCAGGGTCTGAGCTGGCCAGCCCGCGCAGCTGATCATCGCCGATCAGCCGCGATTTTTCCGCCGGATCGGATGCCGCCGCGATCCGGGCCAGGTGATTTTGCAAATTCGTCAGATCCGCCTGCATCTGTTCAATCCGGCGGCGGGTCTCTTTCTGCTGGCGGTCCATCGCCTCCAGGTTTTCAGCGCTGATCAGATTGGTGTCGTTGCGAAAGGCGCGCACCTCACGCTCGGCGGCCTCAAATTCGGTGCGCAGGATCGCCACCTGATCTGACAGCCATTTCGTCGCCGCCTCGGTCGCCTCAAAGCGCACCCGCAGCTGGTCGTTGATGTAAAGACGCGTCAGGGTATCGGCGATCCGCGCCGCTTTTTCGGGCGAGGTGCTGGCGACGGTAATATGGAACACCAGGCTTTGCGGCACATTCGAGATGCCGGTCTGGGTCAGAAGCTGGGTCACCGTATTGTCGCGGATCAGCGCCTCTGACGGCGGCGGGTCGGCCCCGCCCGCAAGCATGTCTTTCAGGCGGCCAATCGGGCCAGGCGGCTCAAGGGCCAGGTTGAATTCGGGGTCATTGGTCAGGTCCAGCTCATCAACCACCCGCGCCATCAAGGTGCGCCCGCGCAGCACCTCGACCTCGGTATTGACCACCGCGGATTCCCCCGAGGTCAGGCCACCCAGCACCGAGTTCAGCCCCAGCATCGCGGATTCCCGCGATTCCAGCATGACAACCGCCGTGGCGCGGTAAACCGGGGTCGCCAGCAAAAAGGCATAGATCCCGCCCAGCAGCACCATCGTCGCAACAGAACCGCAAAGCAGCAGCTTTTCGCGCCAGAGCACCTGCAGCAATGACAGAAAATCAAGCGCTTCGGCGTCGCGGGTTTCGGGCTGTGGCGCCTCGCGCAGATGGCTCATCAGGAATGCTGCCCCGTTGCTTTGTGACCCTGGGTGACCCTGGCTGGTCGCGCCGCAAAGCGGCCTTTCACCTCCAGCCTGCACCAGAATGCCCTGCACCTGTCAACCTAAAGCAGATTTAAGTGAAATTATTTCAACCGTTATGTCCGGAAAGGAGCAGTTTCAGCGCCGCACCATAGCCCTCCGGCTCTGACACTGGCTGCGCAAATTCACCCCGCAGAATACGCGATGAACACGCCAGATCGAAGCCGTCCGGATCCAGCGCAACCATGGTCCAGCGCCGCCGCTGCCATGCCGTCTGCGCCGCCCCCTTTCGCAGCCGAAGCGTGTTCGCCACCAGCCCGGCGATCAGCGCCGGATCGCGGTTCAGCTTTTGCAGCAGCTGCGCCTCATCCGCGCCGAGCAGCCGCCCCGCGCCGTGATGGCCCAGCTGCGCGAAGGTGACCGCCCCGGCATTTCGCGCCGGGCCGCCGCCGATATTGACCGCCGTTATCTGCAGGCGGAAGAACAGCGCATCGGGCAGCTGCAGATAGAGCCGCGCCTTCGGGAAGCGCGCCAGATAGCGGTGGCGCAGGGCCTCTTGCGCTCCGGCGTCAACGGGCTGCGCGAGGCCGCTCAGGGTCATGCGCGGCCCTGTCAGCGCATCCGCGCCCTCAAGCGCCGCCCAGCACAGCGAGGCGCGGTTGTCTTGCGCCAGATTGCGGGCATGCAGCGCGATACGGGCGGCCAGAAAGACCGGGCTGCCATCCGCATCGGGCATGACATTGGTCATGATCCCATAGGGGAAGCCGCCCGGATCCAGAGTGGAAAGCGCGGCGATCCGGCTTTCATGCAGCAAACGCCGCCCCGCCGTGACCGGATCGAAACTGGCCCCGGCGCGGCTGTCGGGCGCCACGCTGCGCGGCGTGATTGCCTGAGGGGGGATGTCTGTGCGGCCCGATGTCAAGGCGGCCCTCCGGGTTTGGGGGTTGCGGGGGCTATGAATAGGGCAGAGGGCCGGGTGGATAAAGCGCATAGCGAAAGGGGCGGCAGTGCCGCCCCTTTGTGACAGGGTCACCGTGGTCAGGTCGGATCAGAACGGGCTGGCGACAAGCGTCAGGGCACCGTCACCCAGCAGGGCCAGAACGATCAGGCTGATGGTCCAGAAGGCGGGATATTCCCAGCCACCATTGGGGTTGGTGAACCAGAACCCGGCGGGGCCGTGCACTTTGATGATGGTGCCCAGCATCACCGGAACCAGCAGCAGCGCGATCACCCGCGGCCAGATGCCCAACGTCAGGGCGATAGCGCCTGCCAGCTCGACCAGGATGGTCACATAGGCGAACCAGCCGGGCAGACCCAGCGATTTGAAAAAGCCGACGGTGCCTGCGGGTTTGAACACGAAGAGCTTCAGCCCGACATGGGCGAAGAACAGGGCAGCGAGGGCAAGGCGAAGCAGCAGGATGCCCCAGGATGCAGTGGAAAGGTCAATCATGATTTTTGTCCCTTATGGAATTGAGGATGGGATCCCTGCGTCAGCGCGGCCTGGTCGTTCAGAGCCGCTCTGGCGCATCCCGTTGAAGCCAATATCTGCTGCTTTGATTGCGAATGAAATGGTATTGTTGTTGTAACAGTGTCTACGCCGTGTTCTTAATCCCGCATGGATATCCTTGATTGCATTCGCGCCTTTGTGGCGACGGTTGAAACCGGCTCTTTCACGGGCGCGGCCGAGCGGCTGGCGATCTCGAACCGGCTGACCTCAAAATACGTCGCCGCTCTGGAAGAGCGGCTGGGCAACCGCCTCTTGCAGCGCACCACGCGCTCGGTCGGGCTGACGGCGGCAGGGCAGGAATTTTACGCCCGCGCCCCGGCGCTGATCGAAGAGCTGGACGACCTGCTCTCGAGTGCGACCGAAAACAGCAGCCAGCTTTCCGGCCATATCCGGATCACCGCGCCGGTGGATTTCGGCTCGGTCTATATCAAAGGGATGCTGGCGCGTTTTCTGGCCGCCAACCCGGGGGTGACGGTCGATCTGCAGCTGGATGACCGCTATGTCGATCTGGCGCGGCGCGGCATTGATCTGGCCTTCCGCATCGGCGAGCAGGATCAGCAATCGCTGCGGCTGCGTCGTCTGGGGCAGATCCGCTCCTGCGCGGTGGCGGCGCCCTCTTATCTGGCGGGGCGGAGCATGCCGCAAACGCCTGCGGATCTGGCGGACCATGACTGCATTATCGACACCAATCGCCGTGACCCGCTGCGCTGGCGGTTTGAGCGTGATGGCAGTGTGCAGCAGGTCACGGTTCAGGGGCGTTTTTCGGTCAATAGCGCGCGGGTGGCGGTCGAGCTGGCGATAGAGGGGCTGGGCGTCGCCTTTTGCCCGACTTTTGCGGTGGGCGATGACCTGCGCTCGGGCCGTTTGCTGCGCCTTTTGCCCGATTACGAGCCGCCCTGCGTCACCCTGAATGTCGTCTACCTTGAGGGCCGCGTCATGCCGCGCAAGCTGCGGGCGCTGATCGATTTCACCCTGGCCGATCTGCATCATGCCGGGCTGGATAAGGCCTGATCTGGCCCGGCCCGCCTGCATCAAACCCGCCCGCATCAGATCTGACGGCGCAGGGGCCTAGACCGTCAAAATCGCCGCCTGACTGCAAAGCCAGTCTGACAGGATCTGCACCGAGGGGCGCATTTGCGGGCCGGGCGGGCTGACAAGATAAAAGGCCTCTTCGGGCTGGATCCGGGGGAAGGGCAGGGTCACCAGCCGCCCCTGGGCCACCAGCTCATGCACGTTTGATTCCCAGCCCAGCATCACCCCCTGGCCTGCCATCGCCGCCTGGCTGGCCAGCACGTAATTGGTAAAGCTGCGCCCGGCTGATTTGGGGGCGGGCATGCCGATGGCGCGGCAGTAGCCCTCCCATCCCAGCCAGCTGTCATCTCCGGCGATCACATGCAGATGCGGCACCTGATCCAGCCGCAGCCCCTGATGCAGCATCCGCGCCGCCAGATCGGGGTGGCAGACCGGAACCACGCTTTCACCAAACAGCCGGGTGACGCGGCCATCACTCCACTGGCCCAGACCGTAGCGCAGCGCGAGGTCAATGCCCGGCTCCAGCGCGGGGGCGCCCTGGGCGGTGGTCATCACATTGACGGAAATATCCTCATGCGCGGCGTAAAACCCCGCGAGGCAGGGCATCAGCCAATAGGTCGCGGTGCCCGCAGAACAGGCAATCGTCACATTGCCGGAATTCAGCCGCTGCATGGCGCGCACCTGTTCCAGCGCGCGTGCGATATGGCCCAGCCCATCGGCGACCGCACGATGCACCACCTGGCCCTCGGCGGTCAGGCTGGCGGGGCGGGTGGCGCGGTCCAGCAGCCTTGCGCCGACGTGATCCTCAAGCGCTTTCACCGCCTGGCTGATCGCGGGTTGCGAGACATTCATCTCTGCCGCCGCCGCCCGCAGGCTGCCATGGCGCACCACGCTTTCAAACACCGCGAAAAGGCGCAGGGGCGGCAGGCGAAGGCGCGATGCGGGATCCATTATCATCATAACCTGTGTGTTATCTTATGCAAAGATTTTACGGCATTCCGCTTTGCCCGACCAGTGGCTAATTTTCCCGTCAGGGACGGATCATTCGGGCGCTTTTGCCCCATAAACAGCGGAAATACCTGCCATGGATATGACCATTGAGAAAACCGCAGAGCTGGGCGCATCGGGGTTGACGCTTGACCTGGCCTCTGGCAAGCCGGCTTATTTTAACTACTACTGGCTGCGCGACAATTGCCCGACCTCTTTCAACACCACCACGCGTGAGCGCAGCTTTGACATCTTCCATCTGTCCGAGGCCCCCCGTCCCCTGTCGACTGTGGTGACATCGGCCGGGCTGGATGTGGCCTGGAATGACGGCCACAGCTCGCATTATCCGATGGAATTTCTGGAACAATATGCCAGCGGCACGCTGCGCCACGATCCTGCCGATCTGCCGCGCAAGGCCTGGTATGGCGATCACTATCCCGATGTCGCCCGCTTTACCCATGCCGAATTGCTGGCCGATAAGACCAAGGTCCGCGCCTGGCTTGAGGCCATGCTGGTCGAGGGGGTCTCGGTCGTCACCGGGATGCCTGACAGCAATGAGGGGCTGACGCAGCTGGTGAATGTGATGGGCCAGGTGCGCCCCACCTTCTTTGGCGATTATTTCGACGTCAAAACCCATATCAAGCCGACGAATACCGCCTATACCTCGGCCGCGCTTGAGCTGCATACCGACACCCCGGCCGAGGAACATGCCCCCGGCGTGCAGTTCCTGCATATGCGCCGCAACTCGGTTGAGGGCGGGCGCAATCTCTTTGGTGACGGTGTCGCGGCCGCGAATGATTTCCGCAAGATCGACCCCGAGGGCTTTCGCATCCTGTCAGAAACCGACGTGCCCTTCTATTGCGAGCATGACACCTATGACATGCGCTCGCGCCAGCGCATCATCGAGCTGGACCAGCATGGCGAGGTTTCCGGCCTGACGATCAGCCAGCATATGCTGGACATCATCGACCTGCCGCAGACCGAGATGGACAGGTTCTACCCCGCCTTCTGTGCCTTTGGAAAACTCTTGCAAAGTGACCGCTATATCATGCGCTTCACGCTGCAGGCGGGCGAATGTATCGTCTTTGACAATCACCGCATCGTGCATGGCCGCGCCGCCTATTCCGCCACCAGCGGCGAGCGTTATCTGCGCGGCTGCTATGCGGACCGGGCCGAGATGCGCTCGACCTGGCGGGCCCTGGTCAGCGAGGGGCGGTTTCGCGCATGAACAGACCCCTGACAGAGGACATCCACGGTGATGCGGCGGCGCTTCTGGCGCTGCGACAGGATCTGGCGGCGGCCTTCCGGCTTTGCCACCGCTTTGGCTGGAGCGAGTCGGTCGGTAATCATTTCAGCGCCGCCGTATCCGCAGATGGCAGCCGCTTTCTGCTGAACCCGCGCTGGCAGCATTTTGCGACGATCCGGGCCAGCGATCTGTTGCTGCTGGACGCGGCAGATCAAAGCGTGATGGAGGGGCCGAATGCGCCAGACCCCTCGGCCTGGGCGGTGCATGGCTCGCTGCACCGCGCCCTGCCCGAGGCGCGGGTGATCCTGCATTGCCATTCACCCTATGCAACCGCGCTGGCCTGCCTGAAAGATCCGACACTTTTGCCGCTGGATAACAATACGGCGCGGTTTTATGGCCGGATCGGCTATGATCTGGCCTTTGGCGGCATTTCTGACAATGCCTCGGAAGGCGAGCATCTGGCGGCGGCGATGAGGGGCAATTCGGTGCTGGTCATGGGCAATCACGGCGTCTCGATTGCTGCAGATACCGTGGCGGATGCGTTTGAGGATCTCTATTTCTTCGAGAAGGCCGCCCAGACGCAGATGCTGGCCCTGGCCTCTGGCCAGCCGCTTGCGGTCCTGTCGGATGAGGTGGCGCGGGCGACGGCGGCGGGCTGGCTGCCCTATCGTGGTATGGCTTTGCGTCATTTCGATTATCTGAAATCAACGCTGGATGCCGATGATCCATCCTGGCGGGACTGAGCCCCCGCCTGAATACCCCGCGCATGCTTTTGCAAAGACCCCTGGCCCACCGCAAAGCGGGCCAGGGGCTGATCGTCATTCGGCCTGGGGCAGCTCGGCCAGCTTGGTCAGATCCAGCCGCACGACCGACCCGATGGTGCCTTTGGCATAGTCGGGGTGTTTGTCATTCGCGGGTTCCGAGACCGAGGCGAAAAGCAGCTGGTTTTCCACATCAAGGCTAAGATTGCTGGGGAAGGTTTTCACCCCCAGATCGCGGGCGATGCGATAGTCTTTGGTATCGATCACCATGATGCCGCCAGTGCCGATCGGCTGGGCGCGGTTAAAGCCGTAATAGGTGACATAGGCTTCATCGCGGGCCGGATTCCAGATCACATCCAGCGCGCCGGGGCCGATTGGCACCTGGGCGATGATGCTGCCATCAGCGGTATTGAAGACGTAAAGTTTGCCCTCATGGCTGTCGACCGCGAAAAGCCGCCCGCCTTTGGCATCGAGCGACAGGTTCACCATGAAATGCGCCGAATCTGATCCCTGGCCGGGCGGGGTGTCGCCGGTCGAGAAGGTGGTGATCTTCTCTCCGGTTTCGGCGTTCAGCACGAGGATTTCTTCCGCCCCGCCACCGCCGATATAGATGCGATCCGCACCGTCATAGGCCAGGCCCGCCGCCCAGATCACCGCATTGTCGATGCGATGCGTCGGCTCAGACTGGCCGGGGTCGATGATCCAGACGATGCCCTCATTGGTGGGGCCGGTGACGAAAACACGCCCCGTTGCCTGATCGACCTCGATCATGCGGGTATGTTCCATTTTGCCGCCCTCGCCGGGCTTGCCCAGCTGGATCGTCCTGAGGAAAAAGCCGCTTTTCGCGTCGATCACACTCAGCGAGCCATCCTTGGTATTGCCCGCATAAAGCAACCCGCGCTGATGATCGACCGCCAGCGCAAAGGGGCGCAGCTTCAGCTGGATGCGGCGGATGGGGGCCAGGGTATCGGCGTCCAGCATATAGACATCGCCTGCCGCACCATCGGTGAAATCGGGAACCGAGGCGGCAAAGACCGCGCCCAGCTCTGGCACCGACAGCACCTCATAGCCGCCGGGCACCGCGCTGTTGCGGGTGGCGGCGGCGACGAAATCGGCGGTAGGCGTCTGGGCGGGGCGGATGGCCTCTTCGGCAAAGGCAGGCTGGATCGCCAGCCCCAGCAGCCCAAGGCCAAGCGCTGCATGGCGCAGGGACGTGCCTGCAGTCCGGGTTTTCAGGGTCATGATCCCACTTTCCGTTTGTTGTGACTGCCCCGGCGGGTGGTTCCGCCGGGGTCAAAACCTCAGAAATCCGGCCTCAGAACCGCGAGGTCAGGGTCAGCATCGCATTGCGCGGCTCGCCATAGACGGCGGCGACGCTGGCCGAGGGGTAGTAGACCTTGTCGAAGACATTGTTCACGTTCAGCTGGGCCGACCAGGTCTCGTTGATGTCATAGCGCGCCATCAGATCCACGACCGCAAAGGCCGATTGCGAGTTGCGGATCGGGCCAACCCCTGCCACCCCCAGCGTGTTCCAGCTTTCGCTTTGCCAGCGGGCACCGCCGCCGATGGTCCATTGGCTGTTGTCACCGGGCAGGTTGTAGGTGGTGAACAGCTTGACGGTTTTTTCCGGCAGGAAGGTGTTGATCTGCACGCCGTCCGGCCCCTCGGCTTTCATTTTCGAGGCCCCGAAGAACAGGTTCCAGCCGGGCCGGATCTCGCCCGAGATCTCCAGCTCGATGCCGCGCGTGGTCTGGCCCATGGCGCCGTAATAGGCCTGATCGGTGCTGCCGGGGATATAGATCGGGTTGCCGTTGGCATCCTCGGCCCCGGTTGCGACATTGTCCTGATAGGTGCGGTAATAGCTGAGCGAGGCGTTCAGTCGCCCCTCATACCATTCGCCCTTGATGCCGACCTCTTCGCTTTTGCCCTGCACCGGGTCCAGGTAGTCGCGGTTGATGTCACGATAGCTTTGCGGCTTGAAGATCTGCGTATAGCTTGCAAAGACCGAGACATTCTCGTTCACGTCATAGACCAGACCGAAATAGGGCGTCACTTCGGTAAAATGGCGGGTATCCGCGCCCCAGTCGGTGTAACGCAGCCCGAGGATCGCGTTCAGCGGATCGGCCAGCGACAGCCGGGTCGAGGCATAGCCGGAATATTCGGTGGATTTTTCGGTCCATTCGCCTGCCTGGGGCAGGTAGAATTGCGGGCGCGGCAGGCTGCCATCCCAGTCATAAATGCTGCCCATAACCGGCTGCGCACCGACAACATCGTAGTCATCGGCCCGGTTCCAGTCGCGCCCGGCATGCATGCCGAAATTCAGCGCATGTTCGCGCCCAAAAAGGGTAACCGGACCGGAGACCGAGGCATCCAGCGCGATCTGACGCTGGAACTCATCGGCCTTGCGGGCGAAAAGCGTCATCCCAAGCCCGGTGATCGGATCGGGGCGGCCGTAAAAGCGGGTGTTCTCGGCCGTGTAGTTGCGCTTGACGGCGCTGAGCGTGGCATTCCCGGTCCAGCCGCCGCCGAAATCGTGATCAACGCGGACGGTGGCCATATCCTGCTCGCTGCCCCAGGATGCCCAATAGGGGGCCGAGGACAGATGACGCGGCAGATTGGTCGGCGTGCCATCGCTGAACAGCGTCGGGAAGGCGCTCCATTCCGAGCCTTTCGGGTCGTGATTGCGCCGCTCATAGCTGAAGGAAAGCGTGGTCGCGGCGTCAATATCCCAGGCGATGGTGCCATAGATCGTCTGTTTGTCGACGCTATAGCGGTCGCGGAAACTGTCGCCGCTATAGACATCTGCCACCAGACGGCCGCGCAATGTGCCGCTGGCGTTCAGCTTGTTCGAGACATCAATGCCCAGCCCCATGCGGTTCCAGCTGCCATAGCGGGCCTCGATGGTTCCGGTCAGCTCGGTCGCGGTGGCCTTCTTACGCTCCATCCGCACGGCGGCAGAGGGGTCGCCCGGCCCGGTCAAAAGGCCCGTCGCGCCGCGGATCACCTCGGCATGGTCATAGGTCGAGGTCGAGGATTGCAGCCCGACACCCGACATAAAGCCGATGCCGCCATCAATCACCACCCCGTCGATGATATAGCTGGAGACCCATTGCCCGCGCGACCAGGTATTGTCGCGGTCGGTTTCGAAGATCGCCGATTGCACGCCCGTCGTATAGGCCAGCATCTGCTGCGTGGTCGCCAGGCCCTGGTCTTTCAGGCGCTGATTGGTGATCACCGTCACCGATTGCGGCGTCTCTTTCAGGCTGATCGGCAGCCCGGTAGAGCCGGTCGCGGCCCCGGTTGTGTAGGATCCGGTGCCCTCGGTCAGGGTGGCATCGGCGTTCAGCACGATGGTGCCCAGGTTGCCTGCGCCGGCCTCACCGCCTGCAGATGCGTCATCCGCCGCGCCAAGGATCGTCACCGTCGTCGCGCCGCTGAAGCTGTAACGCAGCCCCGAGCCCGCCAGCAGCCGCGCCAGCGCCTGTTCCGCCGTCAGCGCCCCCTGCACCGCAGGCGCCTGCGCCCCGGCGGCAATAGAGGTGCGATAGGCGATCTGAATGCCCGATTGCTGCGCCAGGTCGCGCAGCGCACGCGACAGCGACTGTGCCGGGATATTCAGCTGATGCGTGGCGGCATTTTGCGCCATCGTCATCGGGGCAGAGGCGATCAACAGCGCAGAAGCGCCCGCCAGCCCCCCCAGCCCGATCGCAGTGCCGGACAACAAAGCAGACAGCCGGTGCGCCGATGCGCGCCGGGCAGAATTGACTGATCGAGACATGCGACCCGAACCCTTTCTCACGTGACAGCGGCCCCCGCCGGGCCTTGCGCGAAGAGTTTGGGTAACGTCCTGCCTGGACCCTTCACCAGATTGACGGTTGAGGGGCGGCTTTGCCTAAAGAGCAAATGGCTAAAAAGTTCAGAAAAATTTCATCTGTTTGAAATGAAGGAAATTTTCAGATGATCTGGCTCAGATCAGCGGAAAGGGATCTGCAGATGGCGTCAGCAGGCGGGGCTCGCCAGGCGGGGCTCAGCTGACCAGGATCATCACTTTCGGCACCCGACGCACCGACAGCCCCTGGGTCAGGGCCAGCGCGCTGATCGCATCACGCGCCGCATTGGTCGAGAAAATCGCGCTGACGGGCATGGCGTGATTGACGCGGCTGCCCATCACCACCCGCTCGGGCACATAGCGGGCCAGCTCTTCCATGGCGGCGTCAAAGCGTTTGCCATCAAAGATGATACGGCCCTGGCGCCAGGCAAAGGCGATTTCCGGGTCGATGGTGCCAACCGCTGCCACGCGGCGGCCGGGCCCATAGACCGCCTGTTCGGCGGCGGCCAGCTCCAGCATGTGACCGGCGGCGGCGGTGATGCGCACCGCACCCTCAGAGACGGTGACCCGGGCCTGATCGGCCTCGACCCCGACCGAAAAGACGCCGCCCCGCGCCTCGGTGATGCCGTCAAGCGCCATGACCTGCAGGGGCTGGCCCCTGTCATCGGGCACCCGGAACTCGGCCTCGCCGCGCAGCAGCGTCACCTGGCGCTGCCCATCCTCAAAACCAAGCGCAATTGCGCTGTCGGTGTTCAGTGTGGCCACCGAACCATCGGGCAGCGTCATCCCCGCCATCTCGCCAAAGCCGGTATGCAGGTCCGATTGCCAGTCCTGCCACTGATGCGGCAGGTCCACCGCCCAGGCGGCTGCCCCTGCCGCCACCCCGCCCGCAAGAAACCCGCGCCGCCCGATCAGAGCGCGGCGCGGCTGCAAAACGGCAATCGCTGGCTGCGGCGCAGACCTTTGGCCTGACTGGGTTCGGGTCTGGGTTCGGGTTTGGGCAGGGGTCTGGGCACGAGTCTGGGCACTGGCCTGATCCGTCTGCGCCCTGGCCGGAGCCAGCCCGTCCAGCTGCTGCCAGAAGCTGCGCTCAAGATCAAAGATGCGGCCATGTTCGGGCGATTGCGCCCGCCACTGGCGAAACTGCTGCAGGTCTTCGGCCCCGATCCCGCCCGCGCTGAGACGCACCAGCCAGTCCCGCGCCTCACGGGCGAGTTTGGGGTCGGCTTTGGGCGATGTCAGGGCGCGGCTCATCGGTTCAGGCTCTGGTTCGGCCTCTGGGCGGGTCGGGCAGCGGCGGATGTCGTCAATCGTTCAACTCGTCGCGCAGATGGGCCAGATGCTCAAGGGCGCGCCGGATGTGATAATAGACGGCCTCATCGCTCATATCGAGCATTTCTGCGATCCGGCGATGGGTTACCCCTTCGATGCGGTTCATCAAAAAGATCTGCCGGGTCTTTTCGGGCAGCTCATCCAGCGCCGCCTGCACCGCCTGCAATGTCTGGCGGCCCATGACCGCGCGTTCGGCAGAGACCTCGTCGGACTGTTCCCACAGCAGGTCCTGGACCTCTGCATCCAGCTCTGCCCGCCTGCGCTCTTTGCGAAAATGATCCCGGATGCCGTTCATCGTCACCTGCGAAACAAAGCCTGCCGTGTTCGCGATGCCACCTTCGCTGCGCGTGGCGGTGCTGGCATTTTCCAGCCGCAGCCAGGTGTCCTGGACCAGATCCTCGGCCGTGGCCCGGTTGCCAAGGCGTGACTGCGCCATCGCCAGCAGGCGCGGACGCAGCGCAACGAAAGCAGCAAAAAGAGAGCCAGGCCGAAATTTGTCCAAAGACCGTCACCCGTCAACAGTCAGGCAGGAAGATGCGGCTGCCAGCCCTAATGGGGGCGTTAATTTCTGACAATAGCTCTTTGGAATTCTTTGCCGCCACTGTTGCAAGGCCGCCAGCTGTGGCTGTGGCGGTTGGGGGTTTCGCGGTGTGAGGGGGCTGAATCGATTCATATTTGGTGAAAATGCAGGCATTGGCGGCCCTGCCAGCCCGGAAATGCACCAGCCCCGGTGACTTGCGAATATTTACCAGAGGGAAAATTTGTATCCCAGAGAAATAGCTGCCGAAATATCCGGGACTGCCATCCCGGCCCTGACCCCCGGGTTTTGCCTCTGGGTCCGGCCTTCAGCTTTGGGGAATGACAATGAATGCAAGACACCTGATTTCAATGACGGCAGCGCTTGCGGCGCTGCCCTTTGCCGCAAGGGCCGAAGAGGCAGAGCCCGTGCTTTCGGCGGGTGATACCGCCTTCGTGGCCACCTGCGCCCTGATTGTGATGCTGATGATGCTGCCGGGCTTGGGTCTGTTCTATGCGGGCATGGCGCGCAGCAAGAATGTGCTCTCGGTGCTGACGCAGATCTTCGCCTCGATCTCGCTGATCATCGTGCTTTGGGTGGCGGTGGGCTATTCGCTGTTCATCGACGGCACCGGGCCGATCATCGGCGGCTTTGGCAAGGTCTTTCTGGCCGGCGTCACGACGGACAGCCTGGTCGGCACCATCCCTGAATATACCTATGTGATGTTCATGGGGATGTTCGCCGCGATCACCCCGCCGATCATCATCGGCGCCTTTGCCGAGCGGATGAAATTCTCGGCCGTGCTGATCTTCATGGGCGTCTGGTTCATGATCAACTATGTGCCGATGGCCCATATGGCCTGGGGCGGCGGCTGGGTCTTTGGGATCGAGGTGCAGGACTATGCGGGCGGCAATGTCGTTCACCTGAACGCAGGCATCGCCGCGCTGGTCTGCGCCCTGGTGATCGGGCCGCGCAAGGGCTATGGCAGCCAGATGATGGCACCGCACAACATGACCATGACCTATACGGGCGGGGCCATGCTCTGGGTGGGCTGGCTGGCCTTTTGCGGCGGCTGTGCGCTGGCGGCGAATGGCTTCTCGGGCCTTTTGATGCTGAACACCTTCCTGGGCGGCGCGGCAGGTGCGCTTGGCTGGATGATCACGGAATCGATCCATCGCGGCAAAACCAGCACCTTTGGCCTGCTTTCGGGGGCGATCTCTGGCCTCGTGGCGATTACCCCGGCCTGCGGCTTTGTCGGCCCGGCTGGCGCGATTGCCATTGGCCTGCTGGCGGCCCCGGTCTGCGTCTTTGCCGTCGAGGTGATGAAGCCGAAACTGGGCTATGACGACAGCTTCGACGTGTTTGGTGTGCATGGTGTGGCCGCGATTGTCGGCGGTATCCTGACGGTGATCTTTGCCGCGCCCTCGCTGGGCGGTGGCGGCTATCCTGAGGGGCGCGATATGGTCAGCCAGATGGTGCCCCAGGTGGCGATCATGGGCTTTTCGATCCTGGTCTCGGCGGTGACGACCTGGATCGCGCTGATGGTGGCGAAAGCGCTGGTCGGGCTGCGCGTCAGCGAAGAGGCGGAATATGAGGGTCTCGACACTACCTCGCATGGCGAAAGCGGCTATCGGCTGAGCGATGGTCTCTTTGGCGGTGCCGCAGTTGCCCCCACGGCCGAGGCCCATGGCGCGGCGCTGGCCCCGGCCAAGCTGAAGAACGTGCCGGGCTAAAGAACGTGTCGGGCTGAGGCGCATAGATCTGTCGGGATTACGCGGGGGGCTGATCGCCTCTCGCGTGATCTTTTTTTTGCGGTTCTGGTGGCCTATTCGCCCCTGTTTGCCGCGCGACATGTGACCGCTGCGCCCTGCACTGAGCAGTCGTATCCTTGCGCTGCAGGGGCCTTACCCGCCACGCGCGGCAGAGGAATGTCCGAACGTGTCGCCCAGGCCTGCCCCGCCAGCCCGCACCAAAGCTGCAGGACCGGCATCTCATCCCCGGTCTCGTTCCGCTCATACACCGTCCCGCTGGCCAGATCATAGCCAAAGCGGATCGTCAGCTCATGATGCGGGGCCTGCTGCGGCGCAATCCGGCCCAGATCCTTTGAAAACCAATGCGCCAGGCTCGCCCCGCATTCGAGCGTTGAATCTGAGCTGTTGGCTACCCGGATTTCCAGCGTATGCTGCGCCACGAAAGCCGATACGGCCAGAGGCCCTGACAAAGCGGGCAAAAGACCCGCCAGCAGGGCCGTGATGAAAGATTTGCGGTGCATCTGCGTCTTTTGTCGGGCTATTGGCTTTTCATACTGTGCGGATCGCATCCGGCCCAGGGGTAAGTGTCAACTGATAAACGACGACAGGGAATTATGTGATGAAAAAGATGGTGACCGGCTCTGTCAGCCGTATGGTGATGGCCCTGGCTCTGGTTCTGGGGGGGGGATGGGCCAGCGCGGCCTCGGCGGAAGAGATCGATACGATTGCCATTATGGCACCCGAGATGGGCACCGATATGGGCTGGAACCAGCAAGGCGTTGATGCGGCCCGCGCGGCAGCAGCGGCAGCCGGGCTTGAGGTGATCGTGGCTGAAAACCTTGGCTATGGTGACGTGCGCCCGGTCCTGCGTGAGCTTATCGAGGATGGCGCAGATCTCGTGATCGGCCATGCGGCGGGCTTCAACACCGCCGCACTGGAGATCGGCGAGGAAATGGGCGTGCCGATTGCGATCGCCGATATGCCCGAAAAACTGTCGAAGGGCAAAGTGGCCGATTACACGGGAACCGGGTCAGACGGGGCCTGGCTTGCCGGGCGGCTGGCGGCCAAGATGACCCGCACCGGGATTGTCGGGATCGTGGTCTCGGGCGAGCCGCCGTCCTGGAACAATATGTCGGTGGCCTTTGCCGAGGGGGTGCGGGCCGAAAACCCCGCCATTGAGGTGCGCTATGCGGTGATCGGGCCTGCGGCCTATTCCGATGCGGCGGGCGGCAAACGGGTGGCAGAGACGGTGATCGCCTCTGGCGCGGATATCATCTTCGGCCAGGGCAATGGCAGCTCATTCGGGATGTTGCAGGCGGTAGAGACAACGCCCGCAACCGATGGCGGCAAGGCCTGGTTCATCGATGTGATCGGCGACAAAAGCAGCATCGACAAGGGGCATCTGCTCTCGTCTGTGGTCTGGGATCTGACGCCGATCTATTCTGCGATGATCGCCGATCTGCAGGCGGGCAACTATGGCACCCGCAATTACGATATCAGCCTTGCCGATGACAGCCTGCGCCTGCTGAAAACCGATCATATCCCGGCTGATGTCTGGGCAGAGCTTGAGGCGCTGAAGGCCGATATCGTCGCCGGAAAGATCACCATCGCGCCGAAATATGACGCCGCCAGCGTGCATGCGCTGGTGCGCGCCGTCGAGTAAGGGGCGGCTCTGGCGGGGGGCTTTCCCCCGCCGCATTGCCAAAGGAGCAGCCGATGCAGACCCCCCCCGGGGCGGCTTTGCCGCCAGCAGATGACCGCGCGGGATATGGCCGCGCGGGCTCAGGCGTTACTGGTGCAGGCATCCGGCCCGTTGTCGCCTTGCAGAATGTGACGCGCCGCTTTCCTGGCGTGCTGGCCAGCGATGCGGTCAGCCTGGGCTTTCTGCCAGGTGAGGTGCATGTGCTGCTGGGCGAAAACGGCGCGGGAAAATCCACGCTGGTTGCCATGCTGTCTGGTCTGCAGCAGCCCGATGCGGGGCAGATCCTGATCGATGGGGCGGCGGTCTCCCTGGCCGCGCCGCGTGACGCGCTGCGCCTTGGCATCGGCACGGTGTTTCAGCATTCGATGCTGGTGCCCTCGCTGAGCGTGGTCGACAACTTCACCCTGGGCGGGCCCTGGTGGCAGCGCCCTGACCGCAAGGCCCTTGCTGCGCGTATTCAGGCCGCCGCTGCCGGGCCGGGGCTGCGGGTGGATCCCTTCGCCAGCGTTGCCTCGCTTTCGCTGGGCGAGCGTCAGCAGGCCGAGATTCTGCGGGCGCTGATGCGCGGCTCGCGCTGTCTGATCCTTGATGAGGCGACGGCGATGCTGACCCCGCAAGAGGCGGGCGCGCTTGGGGCGCTGATGCGCAGGCTGGCGGCGACCGGGCTGGCGGTGGTGTTCATCACCCATAAACTGCAAGAGGCGCTGGCCTTTGGCGACCGTATCACCGTGCTGCGCGGCGGGCGCAATGTGGGGATGATCGCGCCGGATGTGCTGCAGGCCAGAAGTGGGGCAGAAAATACCGCCCATATCGTCAGCCTGATGTTTGGCGAGGACAGCCGCCGCCCCGATCCTCTCTCTCACGATCTGCCCCGGCCCGCGCCCCCCCAAAAAGGGCCGGCGCTGCTAAAGGTGGCGGGCCTTTCGACAGCCGGGGGGCCGCAGCCGCTGCGCGATATCAGCTTCACCCTGCATGCGGGCGAGATCTTCGGCATCGCCGGGATTGACGGCAATGGTCAGAAAGCGCTGGCCGAGGCGCTGGCGGGGCAGATCCCCTCAACCGGAACCCTGCACCTGGGCGGGGCTGAGATAAATGGCGGCGTCGCGGCAAGGCGGCGGGCCGGGCTGAGCTATGTCACCGATGACCGCCTTGGCGAGGGGATCGTCGCGGGCTTTCCGGTGGCGACCAATCTTGTCCTCAAGGAAATCGGCCAGCCCCCGTTCTGGCGGCGCGGGCTTGTGCAAAGCGCAACCATCGCGGCGGCGGCGCGGGCCCTGGTGCAGGCCTTTGACATCCGCACCCCCGATGTCACGACGCCCGCAGGCAGGCTGTCGGGGGGCAATATCCAGAAGGTGCTGCTGGCGCGCGAGCTGACTGGCCAGGCGCAGGTGGTGATCTTCGCAAAGCCCACCTATGGGCTGGATCTGCAAAACATCACCGCCATTCGCGCCCGCATCCGCGAGGCCGCGGGTCACGGCAAGGCGGTGCTGCTGATCTCGACCGATCTTGATGAGCTGCTTGAACTGTCAGACCGGATCGCGGTGATCGAGCGCGGGCGGCTGAGCCCGCCGTATCCGAATGACGATACCGCCCGCGCGGCGATCACCCGCCTGATCAGCGGCGCGACCGGGGGTGCCGATGTCTGAGCGATTTCGAACTGGAGCAGGGCGCGAGCTGGCCATACAGGCGCTTTTCCTGATCGGGCCATTGCTGGCGGTGCTGATCCTCGGCGGGCTGATCCTGCTGGCGCTTGGCGCGAACCCCTTCAGCTATTACGCCTTTGTCGTTGAGCGCGGCATGCTGCGCCCCTCGGGGCTGGAGGCGACGCTGACCCGGATGGGCCCATTGCTGCTGATCGCATCCGGGCTGATCATCGCCTTTCGCGCCGGGGTCTGGAATCTGGGCGGCGATGGGCAATTCCTGCTGGCGGCGGTGATGGCGGCGGCCCTTGCACCGCTTTTGCATCAGGCGGGCTGGCCGGTCTGGCTTTTGCTGATGGCGGGGCTTTTGACGGGCGCGATCACGGGTGCGGCCTGGGCCGTGCTGCCAGCATTGCTGCGCGCCCGCCAGGGGCTGAACGAAATCATCACCACCCTGATGATGAGCTTTCTTGGCGTTTCACTGGCGAACCTTCTGGTAAAGCTGGCTTTTCTTGATCCCACCACCACCACACCCCAGACCCGGACGCTGCCGGTCGAGGCAAGGCTGCCACGCCTTTTTGACACGACCATATCTTCTGGGCTGCTGATCGGGCTGGTCGTGGTGATCCTGGTGCATCTGATGATGACGCGCACCGCCTTTGGCCTCAGGCTGCGGGTGGTGGGCGCGAACCCCCGCGCCGCGCTGCATGCCGGGCTGGCGGTGCCTGCGCTGACGATTGCGGTATTTGCGCTGTCAGCCGGGCTGGTGGGGCTGGCGGGGGCGGTGGATGTGCTGGGGATCCAGGGCAATATCCGCGCCGACTGGAACCCCGCCTATAGCCTGAGCGTGGTGCCACTGGTCTTTCTGGCGCGGCTGAATGGCTATGGCACCATTGTTTACGTGTTCCTTTTCTCGGCGCTCAGCATCGGGGCGGAAAGTGCCGCCCGCCGTCTGGGCGTGCCGGGCTATTTCTCGTTGGTTATCGTGGCGCTGATGCTGATCACCTTCGCCCTGTCTGACCACTTCCAAAAGCGCCGCCAGCGGCTTTCGCAAATCTGAGGCTCGCCCATGCTGAGTGAAACTTTCCTCATCACCCTTTTCCTGGGCGCGGTCATGGCGGGGATGCCGCTTTTGCTGGCGGGCCTGGGCGAGCAACTGTCCGAGCGGGCGGGCGTGCTGAACATCGGGCTTGAGGGGATGATGCTGGCGGGAGCCTGGGCGGGCTTTGTCGCGGCCTGGGCCAGCGGCTCTGCGGGGCTCGGCTTTTTGGCCGGGGCAGGGGCGGGGCTGGTGGTCGCGGCTTTCATGGCGCTTTTTTGCGTGATCATGGCGCTGAACCAGATCGTCGTGGGGATTGCGCTGGTGCTGGCGGTGCAGGGGCTGACCGCGCTTTTGCATTTCGTGCAATTCTCGCAATCCTATCCGCGCCTTGATGGGATGCAGGCCTGGGCCGTGCCTGGGCTTTCGCAGATCCCGCTGCTGGGGCCGATGCTGTTCAGCCATAATCCGGTGGTCTGGCTGGGGCTGGCGCTGACCGCTGCCATGGCCTTTCTCTACCGCCAGACCAACCTGGGAATTGCGCTGCAGGCGGCGGGCGACAGGCCTGCGGCGCTGGATGCGCTTGGCGGCAATGTCACGCGGCTGCGGGTGCTGACGGTGCTGACCACCGGGGCGCTGGCGGGCCTGGGCGGCGCGTTCATGTCGGTCGCCGTGGCAGGCGTATTCGTGCCGTTCATGAGCCATGGCAACGGCTTTATCGCCATCGTCCTGGCCATGCTGGCGCGGGGCCGCCCGCTTTGGGTGCTGGGCGGCGCGTTCCTGTTCGGGGCCAGCCTTTCGATGACCACCGCGCTGCAGGTGGTGGGGGTGAATGTGCCGGTCGATGTGATCCAGATGCTGCCATTTGCCATGGTCATGCTGGTGCTGGTGCTGGCCGGACGCAAAGCGAACCTGCCCGC
The DNA here is from genome assembly GCF_013155295.1 of Pseudogemmobacter hezensis. Taxonomy (GTDB): domain Bacteria; phylum Pseudomonadota; class Alphaproteobacteria; order Rhodobacterales; family Rhodobacteraceae; genus Pseudogemmobacter; species Pseudogemmobacter hezensis. The sequence continues at coordinate 110,050 of NZ_JABJXT010000012.1, forward strand.
AGCCCTTGGCGAAAGTTTCGAGCGCGGGGCCAGGTAGGCCGCGCCCTTTACAGCCGCTCTGCCGAAACCGTCAGCGCAAAGGCCCTGGTTTCACCCGGCGCAAGGCTGGTGCTATAGGGCCTGGCCGCAATCTCTGGCCCGGCCCCGATCTGCGAGGGCAGGCCCTGCCATGGCTCGATACAGAGGAACCCGGCCCCCTGCGGCCGCCAGAGCACCAGGTTTTCGGTCGTCGGAAAGCTGATCTCCAGCCCGCGCCCGCTGGCCGGGCCGTAATAAAGGCGCTGGCCCGCCCCTTCCGTGATGATGATTGAGGAAGAGGGGCGGAAGGTTTCATCGGCAATCGCCAGCCGCCCGTCCTGGAACACCGTGGGCAGGGTTTTCCCGGTCAGGAAGTTGTCGCGCTGCTCAGCGATCATGGGGTCGGGGCCTTCTGACAGGCGTCTGACCTCATGCGGCTGGCCGTCAGCGCCTGGCAGAGGCAGGGCGAAGCCGGGGTGAAAGCCAAAGCTGAAGGGCATCGGCTGCGCGCCGGTATTGCTGATTTCCGCCGTGCAATGCAGCGCTTTGTCCTGCAGCCGGTATTCCAGGACAAGTTGGAAATCAAAGGGATAGATGGTGCGGGTCTGCGGGTTCGATGAAAGCGCCAGCCTGACCAGGGCGGGCTGATGTGCCACTACCGTGAAAAGGCTTTCCATCGCAAAGCCGTGGATGGTCATCGGATAGTCGCGCCCGTCAATGCGGACCTGGTTGTCAATCGCCCGCCCGCAAATGGGGAAGAGGATCGGGGCGGTCTGATCCCAAAAGGCGGCATCGGCCTGCCAGAGCAGCTCATCCTGGGCAGGCCCATATTTCAGCGAGCGCAGCTCGGCCCCCATGGGCGAGACCAGGGCACTCAGGTGACCATCGGTAAGGCGGATTTCTTCAGCCGACATCGCAACCCCTTAAATGGGCCTGCGAAAGCGGCCCGGTATCACCCGCTGAGACTGGGGCAGATCAGCCCGCCGCGCAAGCCTTGCCGTCTGGCCTCAGGCGGATGCCGCCTCGGCCTCGGCCTCGGCCTCGGCCACCGCGATCCGGGCCATGGCAAGGATCGCCTCACGCGTTTCGGCCACGGCGATAAAGCGCCCGTTGTGGCAAAAACGCGCGCCTTTAACGCCGCTTGCGGCCTCAAGTGCGGCATCGGTCAGCCCCGCCCAGGCCAGCGGCAGATCGGCGCGTTGCTCGAAGCCGCTGTCGGCTTTGCGGATGCCGGTGATCATCCAGTCAGCCTCGCGCGGATGCACCACGAAAAGCAGGTGATCCGCCCCGGCCTTTTCAACAGCGGCGCGAAACGGCATGCCCTGCGGCAGTTCCAGCACCCGCGAGGCACCCGCCTGTGCGATTGCCGCCATCACCATCGCCTCGGCCCGGGCCCTGGCGGCGCGGTTGCGGATCGCGGCCTCGACAAAGGCGCGGGCGATCTGCAGCGCCGCCATGAAGGCGCGATCATCCGCGCCCTCGCCCCGGTCATCAAAGACGGGTTTCAGCGATTCCATCAGCTCTGGCAGCGTCAGCCCCGCCAGCTGTGCGCCCGCAGCGGCGGGGCTGAGCGCCCCATTGTCCGTCAGGTCAATCGGCAGCACGAAGCCCATGTCAAAGCTGGTATGAATGCGATCCAGATCCGCTTCGGGCACAGCCATGGCCCGCAGATAGTCGCGGCCATAATGATGCCAGATCAGCCCGAATGAACTGTAGGGCTGCCCGTCAGGGCGCAAAGGGGCCTCACGCTGGTGGTGATCAAAGATCCGTTTTGCAGGGTCATAATCGCGGCCCACGTCATAGATGATGCGGTTCTCTGCCGGGGTGATCCAGGCCTCATCGCGGCTGCGGATGATCTGCGCCTGCGGGAACAGCCGGGTCAGGATGACCGAGGACATCAGCTCATCGGCATGAAAGCCGCCCGAATGGGTGACAAGATGGGTGACGGGGGTCAGATGCGGTTCCATGGCGGGCAGGTCCTGGTCTTTGGCGGGCTTTGATCGGACTTTGATCGGGCCGGTTTCAGCCCAGGCGGCTAGCGCAAAAAAGCAGCCTTGTCGCCTGCGAAATCGCATTTCGCGCCGGGTTCACCGGGGGCAGGGCGCCAAAATGGCGCTTGCCGCCTGTCACGGTCCAGTATCCGCTCGCACAATCCAGCAAAAAACTGACCAATGGGTCAAAATTTATGCACTTCCATGGCTGGCCTGCAACCCAAAGCGGTGGCAAGAGACGAAGGCGTTGACTCGCCCGATCGTCGCTTCCACGACTGGTCAGAGCAACACGACCAGCCACAGGGGGTTTCCATGACCACAGATTTCCGTCCGTCCCGCCGATTTTTGCTGCAATCGGGTCTGATCCTTGGCGCATCGGCGCTGCCTTTCGCGCGTGGGGCAAAGGCCTCGACGCCGCTGAAAGTGGCGGGGGTGCATGGGTCCCCGGTTGAAAACGCCTGGAACTCGGTCCTGCACCGGGCGCTTTTGGATGCAGCGGCAGAGGGCAAGATCGAATACACCTTCTCTGAGGGGATCTCGGCCACCGATTACCCGCGTGCGATGCGCGAATATGCCGAGGCCGGCAATAAGCTGATCATCGGCGAGACCTTCCCCATCGAGCGTCAGGGCCGTGAGGTTGCCGCCGATTACCCCGAGACCGCCTTCGTCATGGGTTCTTCCGCCGGGCCAGAGGGCGACAATTTCGGCGTCTTTGGCACCTGGAATTATGACGGCGCCTATCTGGCGGGCATGCTGGCGGGCAAGATGACCAAAACCGGGGTTGTCGGCTCTGTCGGCGCGATCCCGATCCCGGAAATCAACCTGCTGATCAATGCCTTCGCCGAGGGTGTCAAGGCGACGAACCCCGAAGCAATGCATCTGGTGGCCTGGGTCGGCACCTTCTTTGATCCGCCCAAAGCCCGCGAGCTGGGCCTGGCCCATATCGAGGCCGGCGCGGATATCCTGTTCGGCGAACGGATCGGCACCGCCGATGCCGCCAAAGAGCGCGGCGTGAAGGCAATCGGCTCGCTGATCGATTACACCCCTGCCTATCCGGATACGGTTTTCGCCAATGCGCTGTGGGGCTATCGCCCGATCCTTGACGCGATCATCGCCGATGTCGAGGCGGGCAATCCGACCGGCAAAGACTATACGGCGTTTGGCCTGATGAAAGAGGGCGGCAGCGATATCGCCTATGTGAAGGGCGCAGCCCCCGCAGAGGCCGAAGAGGCGATGGAGAAGATCCGCGCCGAGATCAAAGCGGGCACCTTCACCGTGCCGCAGAATTTCGACGAGCCGAAGTAACAAGTAAGAAGACACAGTGGCAAATGATGCGACAGCCCTGGCCTCGGCGATCCGCCGGGGCCATTTGACGGCGGCGGATGCAATGGCGGCATCGCTGGCGCAGGCCGTGGATTGGGCGGATCTGGGCGCGGTTGCCTGGATGAACCCGGCCCGCGGTCGCGCCTTCGCGGCCGAGTTTGACGTGCTGCCCGGCAATGCCCCGCAGCGCTATGCGGCCTTTGGCGGCGTGCCCTTGCTGGTCAAAGACCTTGGTGCACCCTTCCTTGGCTTTCCGGTCAGCGCCGGATCTGCCCTTTTCCCACGCGAAGGGATGGGCGATCACAGCCAGCTTGCGGCGCGGTTCCGGGCAGCGGGTCTTTGCCCCTTTGGCCTGACCACCAGCCCCGAGTTCGGCCTTTCGCTGGCGTCAGAACCTGCCATCGGCCCGATTGCCCGCAACCCGCTGGATCTGCGCCTGTCGCCTGGCGGGTCCTCGGGCGGGGCGGCGGCGGCGGTGGCGGCGGGTATCACCGCGATTGCCCATGCGACGGATGCGGGTGGCTCGATCCGGGTGCCTGCGGCGGCCTGCGGGCTTGTCGGGCTGAAGCCCGGTCGCGGCTCGGTGCCGGGTGGGCCGGGGTTTGGCAATCATCTGGCGGGCATCGCCAGCGAATTGGCGGTCTGCCGATCCGTGCGCGATGCCGAGGCGATCTTTGCCGCCTGCACCATCGGCGGCGTGCAGGGGCCCTTTGCCAGCCCGAGCCTCGAAGAGGCGCGGCCCGGCCCGCTTAGGATCGGTCTGGTAACTGACACCGGCCCCGACTGGCCCACTGATGAGACGCGCACAGAGGCGGTTGAGGCAGCGGCCCGGGTGCTGGCGCGAAACGGTCACCGCATCCATCCGCTGGAAAGCGCGGCGGTCACGGGGCTCGCCCGGCGCTCTGCCCGGATCTTTGCCGATATCGTCGCGGTCAACCTGGCGGGGCTATGCACCCACCCTGGCTTTGACCAGGTCGAGCCGATGACCCGCGCCTTTGCCACCCGTGGCCAGGCGATGTCGGGTCAGGACCTCTGGGCCAGCCTGCATGAGATGGTGCTGGTCAGCCGCGATCTGTGGCGGCTTTTCGATCAGGTCGATCTGTTGCTGACGCCGATGCTGGCCACCGCGCCACTGCCCATCGGCTCTTTCCCGACCGATCATCAGGATGTGGATCTGCATCTGCACCGCATGTCGGCTTTTGCGCCGCTGGCAGGCCTTGCCAATATCGCGGGCGCCCCGGCGATTACCCTTCCTTTTGGCGCAGATGCCCAGGGCCTGCCGCTGCCCGTGCAGATGATCGCGCCAATGGGACAGGAAAAGCTCTTGCTTTCAGTCGCCGCCCGGCTTGAGGTGGAAGAGCGCTGGACCCATCCCTTTGCTGTTGCAGGCCTGACATGAGCGAAACCGTCCTCGACATCTCGGCCGTCAGCAAGCGCTTTGGCCCGGTGATCGCCAATGAAAATGTCTCGCTTTCGCTGCAGCGCGGCGAGGTGATCGCGCTTTTGGGCGAGAATGGCGCGGGCAAGACCACGCTGATGTCGATCCTGTTTGGCCATTACACCGCCGACAGCGGCCATGTGACGGTGATGGGCCGCCTGCTGCCGCCTGGTCGCCCTCGGGCGGCGATCCGGGCCGGGATCGGCATGGTGCATCAGCATTTCTCGCTGGCCCCCAATCTTAGCGTGCTGGAAAACGTGATGACCGGCACCGAAAGCCTCTGGCGGCCCTGGTCTGACAAGGCGCGGGGGCGGGCAAAGCTGCTGGCGCTGTCAGTGAAATTCGGGCTGAAGGTCGATCCCGACGCGCGACTGGGCGATCTGTCGGTCGGCGAGCGGCAGCGGGTTGAGATCCTCAAGGCGCTTTACAATGACGCGAAGATCCTGGTGCTGGATGAGCCGACGGCGGTTCTGACCAATATCGAAGCCGAACAGATGTTCGCCACGCTGAAAGACATGGCGCGGCAGGGCCTGTCGATCATCTTCATCTCGCATAAGCTGGATGAGGTGATCTCGACCGCAGACCGGGTGATCGTGTTGCGCGGCGGGCGTGTGGTGGCAGAGCGGCGGGCGATGGAAACGACCAAGGCAGAGCTTGCAGGCCTGATGGTCGGCCGCGAGGTGACCCGCCCGCAGCGTGAGGCTGCAACGCCTGGCGCGGTGGTGCTGCAGGCGCGATCCGTCACCCTGCGCGAAGGCGGGGTCGAGCGGCTGAAGGCGGTCGATTTTCACCTGCGCGCGGGCGAGGTGCTGGGGATCATCGGCGTCTCTGGCAATGGTCAGGCGGCACTGGCGCGGGTTTTGGGCGGGCAGGCCGAGCCATCGGATGGGCAGATTACCCTCTTTGGCCAGGACTTTACCGGAAAAGACGTGCGCGGGGTGGTGGCGGCAGGCATCGGCCGCATCCCCGAGGATCGCAATCATGACGGCGTCATCAGCGAGATGACAATCTGGGAAAACGCGATCCTGGAACGTCTGCCTGATTACACCAGGCGCGGCCTTGTCGACCGCAAGGCGGGGATGGATTTCGCCGCCCGCATCATCGAAAAATTTGACGTGCGCGGTGGCACCCCCAGCAGCCGCATTGGCCGCCTCTCGGGCGGCAATGTGCAAAAGCTGATCCTTGGCCGCAACCTGATCGCGCATCCGAAAATCCTGATCGCCGCCCAGCCCGCCCGGGGCCTTGATGAGGGCGCGGTCGCAGCGGTGCATGAACGTATTCTTGAGGCAAGGCGGGCGGGAACGGCGGTGCTGCTGATCTCGGAAGACCTTGATGAGGTCATGGCGCTGGCCGACCGGATCCAGGCGATTGTCGGCGGGCGGCTTTCGCCCCCGGTGCGCCCGGAGGCGGCAGATGCGCGACAGTTGGGGCTGATGATGGCCGGGGAATGGGCGATGGAGTCACAAGAGGCAGATCATGCGGTTTGAACGGCGCGAGCAGGTCTCGCCGATCCTGGCACTGGTCACGCCGCTGATTGCTGTGGCGGTGGCGCTTTTGCTGGCGGGGGTGCTGATTGCCCTGGCCGGTGCGCCGGTGTTTGAGGCCTATGGCAGGATCCTGACCGGGGCGTTTGGCTCCAGGCTGGCCGCGACCGAAACCCTGGCCCGCGCTGCGCCTTTGATCCTGACCGGGCTGGCGGCGGCGGTCGCCTTTCGGGCGCGGCTGTGGAATATCGGGGCCGAGGGGCAGCTTTACCTCGGCGCGATTGCGGCGGCGGCGGCCAGTGCGCTGCTGTTTGGCAATCTGCCGGGGCTGATCCAGATCCCGCTTTTGTTCGTGATCGGCGCGGTGGCGGGCATGATCCTGTTGTTGATCCCGCTTTGGCTGCGGCTGAAATTTCAGGTCGATGAGGTGGTGACGACGCTGCTGCTGAACTTTGTCGCGCTGCTGTTTGTCTCAATGCTGATCGACACGGTGCTGAAGGATCCGATGGCCTTTGGCTGGCCGCAATCGCTGCCCGTCTCGCCCGAGGCAGAGTTGCCGAAGATCATCCCGCGTTCGCGGCTGCATATCGGCCTGGGCGTCGCGGTGGTGCTGGCCTTCGTGGTCTATTTCATCCAGACCCGCACGGCCTTTGGCCTGCAATCCAGGGCTGCCGGCCTGAACCCCTCTGGCGCGGCATTTGCCGGCGTGCCTTTGGGGCGCACGCTGGTGCTGGTGGCGATGATGTCAGGCGGCCTTGCCGGGCTTGCGGGCGCGGTTGAGGTGATGGGCGTCACCTCTTACGTCACCACCGAACTTTCGCCCGGTTATGGCTATTCGGGCATCGTGGTTGCGATGCTGGCAGGCCTCAGCCCGCTGGGCGTGGTGCTGGCCGCCTTGTTCACCGCCACCATGTTCGTCGGCGCCGACGCCATGAGCCGCAGCATGGGCGTGCCCTCTTACATCGCCGATGTCACGGTGGCGCTGTCGCTGCTGTCGATGCTGGTGGCGATCTTCTTCACCCAATACAGGATCCGCAAATGAGCGATATCATTGATATTCTCACCTCGGCGGGGCTTTGGGCGGCGGTCTTGCGGATCGCCACGCCGCTGATCCTGGGCACGCTGGGCGCGCTTTTGTGCGAAAGGGCGGGGGTGCTGAACCTCGGGATCGAGGGGGTCATGACTTTCGGCGCGATGATCGGCTGGTTTGCGGTCTGGAATGGCGCGGATCTTTGGACGGGGCTGCTGATCGCGGCGCTTTCCGGCATGCTATTCGGCCTGTTGCATTCCGGTCTAACAGTCACGCTGGGGCTGTCGCAGCATGTCTCGGGGCTGGGGGTGACACTTTTTGCATCCTCGTTCAGCTATTACCTCTTCCGCCTGCTGGTCCCGGTTGAGGGCACGCCGCCCAAGATCATCCCCTTCCAGCCGATCCGTATCCCGGGCCTTGCCGATCTGCCGTTCCTTGGCGAGGTTTTCACCCAGACCGCGCCGACCTGGGTGGCGATTGGCCTTGCGCTGCTGCTGGCCTTCGTGCTGTTTCGCACCCCTTTGGGCCTTGCGATCCGCATGACGGGCGAGAACCCCCATGCCGCCGAGGCCCAGGGCATCAACCCGATGCTGGTGCGCTATGGCGCGGTGATCTTCGGCTCGGCGCTGATGGCGATGGGAGGGGCCTTCCTGACGCTTTCCGCCTTTGACAGCTTTATCCCGACCATGGTGCAGGGGCGCGGCTGGATCTGTATCGCGCTGGTGGTATTTGCGTCCTGGCGGCCCGGGCGGGCGCTGGCGGGGGCGCTTTTGTTCGCCTTTTTCGACGCCTTCCAGCTGCGGCTGCAAAATGTGATCGGCGGGGTGGTGCCCTATCAGATTTTCCTGATGGCCCCCTTCCTTTTGTCCATCCTGGCGCTGGTGGTGATGGCGCGGCGCACCCGCGTGCCCCAGGCATTGATGCAACCCTATCGGCGCGGCGAGCGCTGAGGAGAGAGAGATATGTTCGACACCATCATTCGCGGCGTGAACCTGCCTGATGGCCGCCAGGGCTTTGACATCGGCATCCGCGCCGGGAAAATCGCCGCGATTGAAAAGCGGCTGACGGCTGAGGCCGGTCAGGTGATCGAGGCCGCAGGCCGCCTGCTGTCCCCCGCCTTTTGCGACCCGCATTTCCATATGGATGCGACGCTTTCGCTGGGGCTGCCGCGCATGAATGCCTCTGGCACGCTTCTGGAAGGGATCGCCCTTTGGGGCGAGCTGCGCCCGACGCTGACGCGTGAGGCGCTGGTCGAACGCGCGTTGCGCTATTGCGATCTGGCGGTTTCCCAGGGGCTTTTGCACATCCGCACCCATGTCGATACCTCAGACCCGAGGCTGGTGACCGCCCAGGCCATGCTTGAGGTGCAGGAGCTGGTGAAGGATTACATCGACCTGCAGCTGGTCGCCTTCCCGCAGGATGGTTATTACCGGGCGCCAGAGGGCGCGAAATCGCTGGAGCGGGCGCTGGATATGGGCGTCGGCATCGTTGGCGGCATCCCGCATTTTGAACGCACGATGGAAGAGGGGCGGCTCTCACTGGAAGCGCTGTTCCGCATCGCCGCCGAGCGCGGGTTGCCGGTTGACGTGCATTGCGATGAGACCGATGACCCGCTCTCGCGTCATGTCGAGACCATGGCGGCCGAGACCATCCGCTTTGGTCTGCAGGGCCGGGTAAATGGCTCGCATCTGACCTCGATGCATTCGATGGACAATTACTATGTCTCGAAACTGATCCCGCTGATTGCCGAGGCGGGGATGAACGCGACGCCCAATCCGCTGATCAATATCATGCTGCAGGGCCGTCATGACAGCTATCCGAAACGGCGCGGCATGACGCGGGTGCGCGAGCTGATGGCGGCAGGCGTCAATGTCTCGCTGGGCCAGGATTGCTGCATGGACCCCTGGTATTCGATGGGCTCGGGCGACATGCTTGAGGTCGCGCATATGGCGGTCCATGTCGGGCAGATGGGTGGCATTGCCGAAAAACATCAGCTGTTTGAGGCGGTTACCGTCAATTCGGCAAAGACCATGGGGCTTGAGGGCTATGGGCTGGACATCGGCTGCAAGGCGAACCTTGTCATCTTGCAGGCCGCCGATGTGACCGAGGCGATCCGGCTGAAGCCGACCCGGCTTTACGTCCTGCGCCAGGGCCGCGTGGTCAGCCAGACCGCGCCGCGGCTGCCGCAGCTGTCGCTTGCAGGGCGGCCCGGCCAGATCGACCCCGGCCTTGATTACCTGCCCGCTTGATTACCTGCCCGCTTGATTACCTGCCCACTTGATTACCTGCCCGCCAGCAAGGCCTGAACATCAGCCGGGGCATCGCCCGCAACCCCGCCCGCCAGAAGCCTTTCGCGCAATTGCTGCGCCAGAGGCGACAGCGGGCGGCGTTTGAGATCCAGCAGGTAATAGCGCGACACCCGGATGTCATGCGCGGTCGGCAGGGTGACAAACCCCGCGCTCAGCGGCTTGCGGATCAGAAGCTTTGCCACCTCATCCGACAGGGGCGCAATCGCGTCGGACTGGGCCAGATAGGCCAGCGTCAACAGCGTCGAGGGGCTGTTCACGACGTTTCCCGGCTCTGACAGGCCAAGGGCGGCAAAGGCGGCCATGGTCGCCTCGCGGATCGGGGCGCCGCGCTGCTGCATGATCCATTCATGGCTTTGCAGCTCGGCCAGGGTGACGACGGGGGCACGCGCCAGCGGATGCTTTTCACGCACCATCAGCGCCACTTTCTCATCCTGCAGCGGCAGGATGTTGAAATCGGTGCTGTCAAATTCCGGCAGAATCCGCGCCAGCACGAAATCCATCTCGCCCGCCAGCAGATGATGCAACAGATCGCGTGAGGGCAGCACATCGACGGTGATCTCGGCCCTGGGGGCCTCTTCCTTGACCTGGCGCACGGCGGTGACCAGATAGCGCACCGCAGGCCCGGTCACAGCGCCGATCCGCACCGTGCCGCCATGCCCGTCCTGCATCTCGCGCAGCTCTGCCGCCATTGACCCCATCTCGCGCAGGATCACCCGCGCCCGGCGCAAAATGGCGGTGCCGATCTCGGTCGGCTCCATCCCTTTGGGCTGGCGAAAAAACAGCGGGCTGCCGATCTGGCGCTCGGTCTCGGCCAGCATGCGCGAGGCGGCGGGCTGCGTCATTCCCGCCGCCTCGGCTGCCAGCTGCAACTGGCCGCTTTCGGCAATCTCATGGATCAGCCGCAGCTGACCGGGTTTCAGCATCAGGCGGGCAGGGGGCTTTGACATATCAAAACTGCTATGTTGAATGCGGCAGATGTAATTTTACCGATATGCAGATGAAAAGCTAGACTAAACCCCGAGCCGTGGAGGACGGCGAAACAGGGAATCGACCCCGGCCAGTTTGCGATTGGCAAACAGCAGGTGGCGCGGTGACCCAAAGGGGAGAGAGACCATGAAATTCAAGGCCGCAACGGTCGCGCTGGCGATCAGTGCTTCTTTTCTTGCGTTTGGCGCCATGGCAGAGACCATCGGCATCGCCATGCCCACCAAATCGTCCGCCCGCTGGATCGGCGACGGCAATTCGATGGTCGAGCAGTTCAAAGCCGCAGGCTATGACACCGATCTGCAATATGCCGAGGATGATATCCCGAACCAGCTGGCCCAGATCGAGAATATGGTCGCCAAGGGCGTCGATGTTCTGGTGATCGCCTCGATTGACGGCACCACGCTGTCGAATGTGCTGGAAAACGCCAATGCCGCCGGGATCAAGGTCATCGCCTATGACCGCCTGATCCGCGACACCGATGCGGTCAGCTATTACGCGACCTTTGACAATTTCAAGGTCGGCGTGCAGCAGGCAACCAGCCTGGTGAAAGGCCTGGAAGAGCGTTTCCCCGATCAGAAGCCCTGGAATGTAGAGCTGTTTGGTGGCTCGCCCGACGACAATAACGCTTTCTTCTTCTATGATGGCGCGATGTCGGTGCTGCAGCCGCTGATCGACGATGGTTCCATCGTGATCGGCTCGGGTCAGACCGGGATGGACAAGGTCGGCACCCTGCGTTGGGATGGTGCGGTTGCCCAGGCGCGGATGGATAACATCCTCTCGGCCAATTACAACGACAGGCATGTGAATGGCGTGCTGTCGCCCTATGACGGGCTGTCGATCGGGATCCTGTCGTCGCTGAAAGGCGTGGGTTACGGCTCGGGCGATCTGAAGATGCCGATCGTCTCTGGCCAGGATGCAGAGCTGCCCTCGGTCAAGTCGATCCTTGCAGGCGAGCAATATTCGACCGTCTTCAAAGACACCCGCGAGCTGGCCCGTGTGACTGTGGGCATGGTGGACGCGCTGCTGAAAGGCGGCGAGCCGGAAATCAACGACACCACCACCTATAACAACGGTGTGAAAGTGGTGCCGTCCTACCTGCTGGAACCCGTCGCGGTTGATGCCTCGAACTGGGAAGAGGTGCTGGTGGGTTCGGGTTACTACAAGAAAGAAGACGTTCAGTAACCCCTGAAGCCGCAGCCAGTGACCGCGCCGCCACCGCGCTCCCCGGTGGGGGCAGGCGCGGTCACGCCCCGACCCTTCGGAGATCATCAGCCATGACCTCATCTTCCAGCCTTTTGGAAATGCGCAATATCGGCAAGAGCTTTCCTGGTGTCAGGGCTCTGGATCAGGTCAATCTGAGCGTCGCCCCCGGCGAGATCCATGCGATCTGCGGTGAAAACGGCGCCGGAAAATCGACCCTGATGAAGGTGCTTTCGGGCGTCTATCCGGCGGGCAGCTATGATGGTGAGATCCATTATGACGGCGCGACCGCCAGCTTTCGCTCGATCCGTGACAGCGAGGCGAAGGGCATCATCATCATCCACCAGGAGCTGGCGCTGGTGCCGCTGCTGTCGATTGCCGAGAATATGTTTCTGGGCAATGAGGTCGCAAATCGCGGCGTGATCAGCTGGCCAGAGGCCTGGGCGAAAACCGCCGCTTTGCTGCAGAAGGTTGGCCTGCGTGAAAGCCCGCAGACCCCGGTGGAAAAGCTGGGCGTCGGCAAGCAGCAGCTGATCGAGATCGCCAAGGCGCTGGCGAAAGATGTGCGCCTGCTGATCCTGGACGAGCCGACCGCGGCTTTGCAGGAAAATGACAGCGCGAAGCTGCTGGATCTGATGCTGGAGCTGAAGGCCCAGGGCGTCACCCAGATCATCATCAGCCATAAGCTCAATGAAATCAGACGTGTGGCAGACCGTGTCACCGTGATCCGCGACGGCTCGACCGTCTCGACCATGACCAGGGATGAAATCACCGAGGACCGTATCATCCGCGATATGGTCGGGCGCGATATGGCAAACCGCTATCCCCACCGCGAGCCGCAGATCGGCGAGGTGCTGATGGAGGTGCGCGACTGGAACGTCACCCATCCTGAACAGCCCCGCCAGGTGATCCGCGATGCAGGTTTCACGGTGCGCCGGGGCGAGATCGTCGGCATTGCCGGGCTGATGGGCTCTGGCCGGACCGAACTGGCCATGAGCCTGTTCGGCCGCAGCTATGGCCGCGAGATCCGGGGCGCGGTGACGATCAAAGGCGAGAGGGCCGATCTTTCAACGGTTCCGGCGGCGATTGCGGCGGGGCTGGCCTATGTGACCGAGGATCGCAAACATCTGGGCCTGATCCTGGATGAGCCGATTGCGAAGAATGTCTCGCTGGCCAATCTGCGCGGCATTGCCGAACGCGGCGTGCTGTCGCGCGGGCGCGAGGCCCAGGTGGCGGAAGGCTACCGCCAGGCGATGCGCATCCGCACGCCGACGGTGTTCCAGCAGGTCGGAAACCTTTCAGGCGGCAATCAGCAAAAGGTGGTGCTGTCGAAATGGCTCTTTACCGAGCCCGACGTGCTGATCCTGGACGAGCCGACCCGCGGCATCGACGTGGGCGCGAAATACGAGATCTACAACATCATGAACGAACTGGCCGCCCAGGGGCGCGGCGTCGTGATGATCAGCTCTGAAATGCCAGAGCTGCTGGGCATGTGCGACCGGATCTGCGTGATGAATGAGGGCCGGATCATCGGCGAACTGCCAAAGGCCGAGGCCAGCCAGGAGGCGATCATGGCGATGATCCTGCGCGATGGCACCTCAGAAGAGGATGTGACGAATGGGGAGAGGGTTGCCTGATGTCGGATGAGAATGGAATGCGCACGCATCTGGGCGGGCATCTGCGGGAAAATGGCATGCTGCTGGCGCTGCTGGCGATTGTGGCCTTCTTCGCCGTCCTTCTGCAGATGCAGGACCGCCCCGTCAACTTTCTGCAGCCGCTGAACATCGCCAATCTGTTCTTGCAAAACGGCCATGTGATCATCCTGGCGCTTGGCATGCTGCTGGTGATCGTGGCGGGGCATATCGATCTTTCCGTCGGCTCTGTTGCGGCTTTCACGGGCGCGGTCTCGGCCTGGCTGATTGTCACGCTTGGCTGGCCGGTCTGGGCGGCGGTGCCTGCAACGCTGCTGGTCGGCGCGGCGATTGGCGCGGCCCAGGGCTATTGGGTGGCCTGGTGGCGTATTCCGTCGTTCATCGTGACGCTGGCGGGGATGATGGTGTTTCGCGGTGCCACGATGTGGATGCTGGGCGGCCAGAACATCGGGCCTTTCCCGCGCGAATTCCAGTTCATGGCCAATGGCTACCTGCCCGACCTGACCGGGATCGGCAAGCCGCATGGGCTGACACTGATCCTGGCATCGGCGGCGATCATCCTGCTGGTTTCTTTGGGGCTGAAGGCGCGGGTGCGGGATGCGAAATTCGGCATCACCCCGGAACCGATGGGCTTTTTCGTCTTCCGCATGGTGGTGATCACTGCTGCGATCGGCTTTGTCGGCTGGCAGCTGGCCAGCTTCCGCGGCTTCCCCATCGTGATGCTGATCCTTGTGGTGCTGACGGTGATCTATGCCTTCTTCACCGAAAACACCGTCGCAGGCCGCCGCATCTATGCGCTTGGCGGCAATGAAAAGGCCACCAAGCTTTCGGGCATCCGCACCGAGCGCATGGTCTTCCTGTGCTTTGTCAATATGGGCGTGCTGGCGGCGCTGGCTGGGATGCTGGTCACCGCAAGGCTGAACTCGGCCACGCCCAAGGCGGGCACCGGGTTCGAGCTGGACGCGATTGCCTCGGTCTTTATCGGCGGCGCGGCAATGGCCGGGGGCTCGGGCAAGATCGTCGGCGTGGTGATCGGGGCGCTGATCATGGGCGTGATGAATATGGGCATGTCGATGATGAGCCTGGGCATTGATTACCAGCAGATGATCAAAGGCGCGGTGCTGCTCGCGGCGGTCTGGTTCGACATTTACAACAAACAAAAACGGGGCTGATCCTGATGTTTCTCTCTCAAATCCGCCTTGAAAACGGCGCACGTGCCCTGGTCGCCCGCGAAGGTGAGGCCGCCTGGATCGTGCCCGGCGTCACCACGACCACCGAGGCGGCGAATGCCGCAATCGCTGCCCGCCGCAGCCTGAAAGAAGAGGTGATGTCGCGCGGCAAGGGCGAGGCGGTCGATCTGGCGGCCACGCTTGCCGCAGGCCGGGTGCTTTTGCCCGTAGATCATGCCGACCCTGCGCATCTGCATCTGACGGGCACCGGGCTGACCCATCTGGGCTCGGCTGCGACCCGCAACTCGATGCATGCAAAGACCGATCCCGACACGCTGACCGACAGCATGAAGATGTTTCGCATGGGCGTTGAGGGCGGCAAGCCCGATGCGGGCCGGATCGGCGTGCAGCCCGAATGGTTTTACAAAGGCAATGGCTATAATGCGGTCGCGCCCGGCGCGGCCCTGGTCTCGCCCGGCTGCGCGCTGGACGCGGGCGAGGAACCCGAGGTCGCAGGCCTTTACCTGATCGGCGCCGATGGCACGCCCTTCCGCCTGGGCTGGGCGCTGGCCAATGAGTTTTCCGACCATGTGACCGAGCGCGGCAATTACCTCTGGCTGGCGCATTCCAAACTGCGCCCGGCCAGCTATGGCCCCGAGATGCTGCTGGGCGATCTGCCCGCTGACATCCAGGGCAGCAGCCGCATCCTGCGCGACGGCAAGGTGATCTGGGAGAAGCCCTTCCTTTCGGGCGAGGCGAATATGTCCCATTCCATCGCCAATCTCGAACATCACCACTTCAAATATGACATCTTCCGCCAGCCCGGTGACGTGCATGTGCATTTCTTCGGCACCGCCACGCTGAGTTTCGCCGATGGCATCAGCGCCACCCAGGGCGATGTCTGGCAGATCTCTGCGCCCGGCTTTGGCCTTGCGCTGGAAAACCCGCTTGATCAGCAACCGGCCGAGACCGGCCCCTTCGCTGTCACCTCTCTGTGAAAGTTCCGACAGATGTCCGAGAAGCCCGCACCCTTTAAGCCAGCGCCCTGGCCACGCAAGCTGCGCTCGACCCATTGGTACACCGGCACCTCGCGCGATACGATCTATCACCGGGGCTGGATGAAGAACCAGGGCCACCCGCATGATCTGTTCGATGGCCGCCCGGTCATCGGCATCATGAACACCTGGTCCGAGCTGACACCCTGCAACGGCCATCTGCGCGAGCTGGCCGAAAAGGTGAAGGCCGGCGTCTGGGAGGCTGGCGGCTTCCCGGTCGAGGTGCCGGTATTCTCGGCCAGCGAGAACACCTTCCGCCCCACCGCGATGATGTATCGCAATATCGCCGCCATGGCGGTGGAAGAGCAGATGCGCGGCCAGCCGATTGACGGCGCGGTCTTGCTGGTGGGCTGCGACAAGACCACGCCCAGCCTGATGATGGGCGCGGCCTCGACCGATATCCCCTCGATCGTGGTGACGGGCGGGCCGATGCTGAATGGCTGGTTCCGGGGCGAGCGGGTCGGATCGGGCACTGCGCTGTGGAAATTCTCAGAAGCCGTGAAGGCAGGCGAGATGAGCCAGGAGGATTTCCTGGAGGCAGAGGCCTCGATGTCGCGCTCATCGGGCACCTGCAACACGATGGGCACGGCGTCTACCATGGCCTCGATGGCCGAGGCGCTTGGCATGGCGCTTTCGGGCAATGCCGCGATCCCGGCGGTGGATTCGCGCCGCCGGATGATGGCGCAGCTTTCGGGTCGGCGCATCGTGCAGATGGTCAAGGATGATCTGAAGCCCTCAGATATCATGACGAAACAGGCGTTCGAGAATGCGATCCGCACCAATGGCGCGATTGGCGGCTCGACCAATGCGGTGATCCATCTGCTGGCGATTGCGGGCCGGGTCGGCGTTGATCTGACGCTGGACGACTGGGATCGCTGCGGCCGTGATGTGGCGACGATTGTGAACCTGATGCCCTCGGGCAAATATCTGATGGAAGAGTTCTTCTATGCGGGTGGCCTGCCTGTTGTATTGAAACGTCTGGGCGAGGCCGGAAAGCTGCACAAAGATGCGCTGACCGTCTCTGGCGAGACGATCTGGGATGAGGTCAAAGACGTTCGCAACTGGAATGAGGATGTGATCCGCCCCGCCGACAAACCCCTGACCGAACAGGGCGGCATGGCGATCCTGAAGGGCAATCTCGCGCCCAAAGGCGCGGTGCTGAAACCCTCGGCGGCCAGCCCGCATCTTCTGACCCATCGTGGCCGGGCGGTCGTTTTCGAGGACATCGACGACTATAAGGCGAAGATCAACGATGAGGATCTCGACATCGACGAGACCTGCATCATGGTGCTGAAATATTGCGGGCCAAAGGGCTATCCGGGCATGGCCGAGGTTGGCAATATGGGGCTGCCGCCGAAAATCCTGCGCAAGGGGATCACCGATATGGTGCGGATCTCGGATGCGCGGATGTCGGGCACCGCCTATGGCACGGTGATCCTGCATACCTCGCCCGAGGCGGCGGCGGGCGGGCCGCTGGCGGTGGTCAGAAATGGCGATATGATCAGCGTCGATGTCCCAAAGCGCAGCCTGGTGCTTGAGATCTCCGACGAAGAGCTTGCGGCGCGGCTGGCAGAGTGGCACCCCCCACAGGAGCAGCCGGGCTCGGGCTATGCCTGGTTGCATCACAACCACGTTGGTGGCGCGGATACCGGGGCGGATCTCGACTTCCTGAAAGGATGCCGGGGCCGTGACGTTGGCAAGGACAGCCACTGAGACAGGGGGCATGGCCTGGTGATTTCGCCGGGCCTGCCCTGCATGCATAAAGGACTGGCACAGATGAAAATCGCCCTCGTCGGCATCGGAAAAATCGCGCTTGATCAGCATGTTCCCGCGCTGAACGCCTCACAAGACTGGGAGCTGGCGGCGACCGTCTCGCGCGCGGGCCGGGTTGAGGGCGTCGAGGCCTATACCGCGATTGCCGATATGCTGGCGGCACGGCCGGATATTGGCGTGGTCTCGCTGGCGCTGCCGCCGGTGCCGCGCTTTGCGGCGGCCTTTGCCGCCCTGGAGGCCGGGCGTCATGTGATGCTGGAAAAGCCCCCCGGTGCCAGCCTGTCAGAGGTGCATGCCCTGCAGGATCTGGCGCAAAAGAAGGGCGTCACGCTTTACACCAGCTGGCACTCACGCGAGGCAGAGGCGGTGGCTGCGGCAAAGGCCTGGCTTGCGGATAAGCAGGTCCTGCGCGGCCATATCACCTGGCGCGAGGATGTGCGCAAATGGCATCCCGGCCAGGACTGGATCTTTGAGGCGGGCGGCATGGGCGTCTTTGATCCCGGCATCAATGCGCTTTCGATCCTGACCGAGATCCTGCCGATGCCAGTGCATCTGACCGGCGCCGATCTGGATTTCCCCGCCAACCGCCAGGCCCCGATCGCGGCGCGGCTGCAATTCGCGCAAAACATCACCGCCGATTTCGATTTTCGCCAGGAAGGGCCGCAGACCTGGGATATGGAGTTTGAGACCGATCAGGGCCATATCGCGCTCCGCATGGGTGGCAATATACTGGAAATAAACGGAAAACCTGCGGGCGGCGAAAATACGATCATGGGCGAATACCCGGCGCTTTATGCCCGCATGGCCGCTTTGCTGCGGGCCGGGGCCAGCGATGTGGACCTTCGCCCGATGGTGCTGGTGGCCGATGCTTTCACGCTGGGCCAGCGCCAGACAACCGACGCTTTTGACTTCTGAAGGACCAGGACATGACCTTCCAGCCGCATGGCAAGCATCTGATCGCAGGCGAATGGATCGCCTCGGATGCAAGTTTCGCCTCATCTCCGGCCTTTGGGCC
Source organism: Pseudogemmobacter hezensis (assembly GCF_013155295.1). GTDB lineage: Bacteria > Pseudomonadota > Alphaproteobacteria > Rhodobacterales > Rhodobacteraceae > Pseudogemmobacter > Pseudogemmobacter hezensis. The sequence continues at coordinate 128,494 of NZ_JABJXT010000012.1, forward strand.
CGTGCATCGGTTCAGCTCGGGCAATGCCGCGCTGATCGAGCGTGCCGTTCGCGCCGCCGAAGAGGCTTTCGCGGTCTTTGGTCAGACCAGCCGCGAATCCCGCGCCGCCTTTCTTGAGACCGTCGCTGATGAGATCGAGGCCCGTGGCCCGCAGATCACAGAGATCGCCATGCAGGAATCTGGCCTGCCCGAGGCGCGACTGAATGGCGAGCGTGGCCGCACCACCGGCCAGCTGCGGCTTTTCGCCAGCCATATCCGCAAGGGCGATTACCTCGACCGCCGTCACGACCCGGCGCTGCCGGATCGTCAGCCGCTGCCGCGTCCGGATCTGCGCATGATACAGCGGCCCATCGGCCCGGTCGGCGTGTTCGGGGCCTCGAACTTCCCGCTGGCTTTCTCGGTCGCGGGCGGCGATACCGCCTCGGCGCTGGCGGCGGGCTGCCCGGTTGTCGTCAAGGGTCATCCCGCCCATCCCGGCACCTCAGAGCTGGTGGCCGAGGCCTTCCATACCGCGATCCAAAAGACCGGCATGCCTGCGGGCGTGTTCTCGCTGGTTCATGGCGATACACATGAGACCGGGATCGCGCTGGTCACCCATCCGCTGATCCGTGCCATTGGCTTCACTGGCAGCTATCGCGGCGGCAAGGCGCTGTTTGACCTTTGCGCCGCGCGGCCAGAGCCGATCCCCTTCTTTGGCGAGCTGGGCTCGATCAACCCGAATTTCATCCTGACCGAGGCGCTGGCCAACCGGGCTGCGGCTTTGGGCCAGGCCTGGGCCGCCAGCCTGACCATGGGGGCGGGGCAGTTTTGCACCAATCCGGGTCTGGTAATCGTGCAGGCAGGCGCGGGGGCTGAGGCCTTTATCAACGCTGCAAAGGCCGCGCTGGAGGCAACGGCTGCCCAGACCATGCTGACCGATGGCATCGCGCAGGCCTATAACCAGGGTGCGGAAAAGCTGGGCGCGGCTGCGGATACCGTGCTTTCAGGCGGGGCAGAGGCGCGCAAGGCCAGCCCGGTTCTGTTGCGGGCCACCTCGGCCGAATTCCTTGCCCGCCACGCGCTTGGCGAAGAGGTCTTTGGCCCGCTGGGGCTGGTTGTGACCGTCACCGACCCGGCGCAGATGCTGGATCTGGCCCGTCATATTGAAGGCCAGCTGACCGCGACGCTGCATATGGATGCGGGCGATCTGGCGCAGGCGCAGACCCTGATGCCGGTGCTGGAACGCAAGGCGGGCCGGGTTCTGGCCAATGGCTGGCCGACCGGCGTCGAGGTTTGCGACGCCATGGTTCATGGCGGGCCGTTCCCGGCCAGCACGAATTTCGGGGCGACCTCGGTTGGGACGATGGCGATCCGGCGCTTCCTGCGCCCGGTTTGCTATCAGAACCTGCCCGAGGGGCTGCTGCCCGCCGATTTGCTGACCCCGAATCTGCCGACCCCGGATCTGCGGGTGGGGGCGTCGGGCGCGTAACGCCCGCAAAGGATTTGTCCGCGGCGGCAAAGCCGCGGTGCAAAATGCCGGAGGAGGACCGGCTTGTTTTTCACAGGGAGAGAGAAAGATGAAGATCAGAACTTTGCTTGCCAGCACCGCGATCCTGGCATTTGGTGCGACCTCGGCCATGGCCGATAAGGTAATCGGCTTTTCGCAGATCGGCTCTGAATCGGGCTGGCGTGCGGCGGAAACCTCGCTGACGCGGATCCAGTCGGAAGAGCGCGGCTATCAGCTGCAATTCTCGGATGCGCAGCAAAAGCAGGAAAACCAGATCGCGGCGGTGCGCTCTTTCATCGCGCAGGGCGTTGATGCGATCCTGATCGCGCCGGTGGTTGCCACCGGCTGGGATGCGGTGCTGGAAGAGGCCAAAGAGGCCGAGATCCCGGTCGTGCTGCTTGACCGGATGGTTGACAGCGACCCCTCGCTTTACCTGACTGCCGTTGGCTCGAACCTGGTGCATGAGGGCGAGGTTGCGGGCAAATGGCTGGTCGAGGCCGCCGCTGGCAAAGACTGCCGCATCGTGGAACTGCAGGGCACCACCGGCTCCAGCCCGGCGATTGACCGCAAAAAGGGCTTTGAGCAGGGCATCGCAGGCCATGACAATCTGAAGATCGTGCAAAGCCAGACCGGGGATTTCACCCGCAGCCTTGGCAAGGAAGTTATGGAAAGCTTCCTGCAGGCTGAAAATGGCGGCAAGGATATCTGCGCGCTTTACGCCCATAACGACGATATGGCGGTCGGCGCGATCCAGGCGATCAAAGAGGCCGGACTGAAGCCTGGCACCGATATCCTGGTGGTCTCGATCGACGCGGTTCCCGATATCTTCAAGGCCATGGCCGATGGTGAGGCCAATGCCACCGTCGAGCTGACGCCGAATATGGCAGGCCCGGCCTATGACGCGCTTGAGGCTTTCTGGAAAGACGGCACCGAGCCTGCGAAATTCATCCAGACCGAGTCGAAGCTTTACACCCAGGCGGATGATCCGGCCGGCCAGTATGAGGCCCGCAAGGATCTGGGCTATTGATCTGATCACGGGCGGGCCGGACAGCTCCGGCCCGCTGCCTTCCCCATCGTGAAAAGCGGGGTGCTTTTCGTGACGCTTTTATCTATCCGGTCACTGACCAAGACATTTCCGGGCACCAAAGCGCTGGACGGGGTGAATTTCGACCTGCGGGCAGGCGAGGTTCACGCGCTCCTGGGCGAGAATGGTGCGGGAAAATCCACGCTGATCAAATGCCTGACCGGGGCCTATAGCCGCGACGGTGGCTCGGTCACGCTGGACGGGGCTGAAATCGCTCCGCGTTCGACCATAGAGGCCCAGGAACTGGGCATCGGCACGGTCTACCAGGAGGTCAATCTGCTGCCCAATCTGACGGTGGCGCAGAACCTGATGTTCGGGCGCGAGCCGCGTCGCTTCGGGCTGATTTCATCCCGGGGGATGCGGGCGGCCTCGCGGGCGATCTTGCAGCAATATGGGCTGGATCTGAATGTCGACCGCGATCTGGGCTCTTATCCGGTGGCGATCCGCCAGATCATCGCCATCGCCCGCGCGGTAGAACTGTCGGGCAAGGTGCTGATCCTGGATGAGCCGACCGCCAGCCTTGATGCGGCAGAGGTGCGGATGGTGTTTGACGTGGTGCGCGGCCTGCGCGAGCGCGGCCTTGGCATCATTTTCGTCTCGCATTTCCTGGATCAGGTGTTTGACCTGACCGACCGCATCACGGTTTTGCGCAATGGCCGCTATATCACCACCGAGGATACGGCCAGCCTGAACCGGGTCAAGCTGATCGGCCATATGCTGGGGCGCGAGCTGGAAGATGAGGTGCTGCATTCGCGGCCCAAAGATCGCGGCCCGCGCCCGGATATGCTGAAATTCCGGGGCTTTGGCCGCCGTACCGCCGTTGAGCCTTTCGATCTGACGGTGGGCGAGGGCGAAGTTGTGGGCCTTGCAGGGTTGCTGGGATCAGGGCGGACGGAAACCGCCGAGGCGCTTTTTGGCCTGAAGCCCGCCACCAGCGGCGAGGCGCTGGACGCAGGCCGCCGCCTGTCGCTGCGCAGCCCGCGTGAGGCGATTGCGGCGGGCTTTGGCTTCGCGCCCGAGGATCGCAAGACCGACGGCATCGTCGCCGATCTTTCGATCCGCGAGAATATCATTCTGGCGCTGCAGGCGCGGCGCGGCTGGGCGCGGCCCATCGCCCGGGCCGAACAGAACCGCATCGCTGATGACTATATCAAACGCCTCGATATCCGCACGACGGGGCGCGAAAAGCCGATAGGCGAGCTCTCGGGAGGCAATCAGCAAAAGGCGGTGCTGGCGCGCTGGCTGGCGATGAACCCGCGTTTTCTGATCCTGGACGAGCCGACGCGCGGCATCGATGTCGGCGCCCATGCCGAGATCGTGCACCTGATCCACGAGCTGGTCGCCAAAGGCATGTCGCTGCTGGTGATTTCATCTGAGCTGGACGAGCTGGTCGCTGTCGCCGACCGGGTGATCGTGTTGCGCGACCGCCGCCATATAGCGGCGCTTGAAGGCGATCAGATCTCGGGCGAGGCGATCATGCGCGCCATTGCGGGCGACGCGAAAGAGGGGGCAGTCTGATGCCAGAGCTGTTGAAACGTATCGCGCCGCAGCTTTTGGCGCTGGCGGCGCTGGTGGTGCTGATCTCACTTTTCTATCCCGGCTTCCTGTCGGTCACCTATAATGACGGGCGGCTGGTCGGGCCGGTGATCGACATTCTGAAACGCTCGGCCCCGGTGGCATTGCTGGCCGTGGGGATGACGCTGGTGATTGCGACGCGCGGCATTGATCTGTCGGTCGGCGCGATCATGGCGATTTGCGGCGCTTCGGCGGCCTATGCGATCAGCGCGGGCTATGGTCTGCCGGTGGCGTTGATTTACGCGGCCCTGGCGGGGCTGGCCGCAGGGCTGTGGAACGGGGCGCTGGTGGCCTGGATCGGGGTGCAACCCTTTGTCGCCACGCTGATCCTGATGACCATGGGGCGCGGCATCGCGCAGATGATCACCGAGGGGCGGATCCTGACTTTCACCGACCCGGCCTTTGCCTTTATCGGCTCTGGCACGCTTTTGGGCCTGCCGGTGCCGTTCTGGATCTGGGCGGGCACGGCTGTGCTGGTCGCGCTTTTGATGCGCCGCACCGCCCTTGGGCTGCTGATTGAGGCAGTGGGGATCAACCGTCAGGCCTCGGCTGTGGCGGGGGTCAATGCCAATGTGCTGCTGATCGCGGTCTATATGGCGATGGGGCTTTGCGCGGCGCTGGCCGGGCTGATCGTCACCGCCGATATTCGCGGCGCGGATGCCAATAACGCCGGCCTCTGGCTGGAGCTGGACGCCATCCTCGCGGTGGTGATCGGGGGCAATTCGCTTCTGGGCGGGCGGTTCTCTATCGCGGCCTCGGTGACGGGGGCGGTGATCATCCAGACCATCTCTTCGGGGATCCGGCTGGCGGGCTTCCCCTCGGAATACAACCTGGTGATCAAGGCGGTTCTGGTGCTGGTGATCCTGGTGGTCCAGGCCCCCGCACTGATGCGCGAATGGAGCTTCTGGCGCGAAGAGCTGCGCCAGCGACGTGGCCGCAATGGAGGTGCCGCATGAACACCCGCACGCTTCCGCTTTTTGTAACCATCGGGATCTTCCTGCTTGGCTGGGTGATCTGCTGGCTGCAATTCCCGAATATGCTGTCGACACGGGTGATCGGCAATCTTTTGACCGACAATGCCTGGCTGGGGATTGTCGCGGTGGGGATGACGCTGGTGATCCTGTCGGGCGGGATCGATCTTTCGGTTGGATCGGTCATTGCCTTCTCGGGGGTGTTCATCGCCGTCATGCTGCGCGACACCACGCTGCATCCGCTGGTGATCTTTGCGATGGTGCTGGTGCTGACCACGGCTTACGGCGCGGCAATGGGCTGGCTGATCGACGTTCTCGCCATGCCCGCCTTTATCGTGACGCTGGCGGGGATGTTTCTGGCCCGTGGCGGTGCCTATCTTCTGTCGATTGAATCGGTGCCGATCACCCATGAGTTTTTCAAGACCCTGCAGGGCGCCTATTGGCTGATGCCCGGCAAGGGGCGCTTGACGCTGATCGGTGTGCTGATGCTGGTGACGGTGCTGGCGGGCATGATCATCGCGCATAAGACGCGCTTTGGCGCATCGGTCTATGCGCTTGGCGGCGGCGAGGCGACGGCGCGGCTGATGGGGGTGCGTCAGCGCCGCACGACGGTAGTGGTCTATGCCTTTTCCGGGCTGATGGCGGGGCTGGCGGGCATCGTGTTCGCGGTCAACAATGGCTCTGGCTATTCGCTGGCGGCCGTTGGGGCTGAACTCAGCGCGATTGCGGCGGTGGTGATTGGCGGCACGCTGCTGACGGGGGGGGCGGGCTATATGTTCGGCACCCTGATCGGGGTGCTGACCATGGGCCTGATCCAGACCTATATCACCTTTGATGGCCAGCTTTTGTCCTGGTGGATCAGGATCGTGATTGGTCTCTTGCTGCTGGTCTTCATCCTCTTGCAAAAGGGTCTGGTGAAGATTTCTCAGGCAAGACTGGCACGAGGTGAGGCATGACCCCTTTCGACACCCGCATCTGTGAGCTGGGCGAGGGTGCCCTCTGGCACCCCGCGCGCCAGCAGTATTTCTGGTTCGACATCCTCAACCGCCGCCTGCTCAGCCCGGGGAAAGACTGGCGGTTTAAGCGTATGGTCTCAGCCGCGGGCTGGGTCGATGCGGATCATCTGCTGATCTCGGCCGAGGACGGGCTTTTCGTGCTGGATCTGGACAGCGGGGCAGAGACGCGCATCTCGGATACCGGGGCAGACCGCCCCGAGACCCGCTCGAACGACGGGCGGGCTGATCGCCAGGGCGGCTTCTGGTTCAGCACGATGGGCAAACGCGCCGAGCCAGGCGCGGGTGCGATCTACCGCTATTACCTAGGCGAGGTTCGCCCGCTTTTCCAGGGGATCACCATCCCCAATGCGATCAGCTTCGCGCCTGACGGGCAGTTGGCCTATTTCGCCGATACCGCCGCAGGCCTTGTCTGGGCGCAGCCGCTGGATGCGGATGGCTGGCCCAAAGGCGAGCGTCGGATCTTTCTTGATCTGAATGCCGAAGGACTGAACCCCGATGGCGCGACGATCGACAGCGAAGGCGGCCTCTGGATTGCCAAATGGGGCGCGGGCGCGGTGATGCGCTACACGCCTGCGGGCCAGCGCAGCCATGTGGTCAATGTTGGCGGGCTGCATGCCTCTTGCCCGGCTTTTGGTGGCGCGGATCTTTGCGAGATGCTGGTCACCACCGCCCAGGAAGGGATCGAGGCCCCCGATCCGCATCAGGGCCTGCCCTGGCTGGTCAGCCCCGGCTTTACCGGCCTGCCAGAACCGAGGGTGATCCTGGGATGACGACTGAAATTTTCGACCATATGCCCGATGGCCGCCCGGTTCACGCGATCTGGCTGCGCGGGCAAAAGCTTTCGGCGCGGATCCTGACCATGGGCGCGACGGTGCAGGATCTGCGGCTGGCGGGTGTTGCGCATCCGCTGGTGCTGGGTTTTCCGACGCTTGCGCCCTATTTTGGGCCTGGGCTGTACGTGGGCGCGCTGGTCGGGCGGGTTGCCAATCGGATCGGCGGGGCGCGGTTTGCGCTGGACGGGCGGCAGATCCGCGTTGACGCGAATGAGGGCGAAAACCTCCTGCATGGCGGGCGGGACGGCATCCATCACCAGATCTGGCACATCAAAGACCAGGGCCCCGATTACGCCGTTCTGGGCCTTGATCTGCCCGATGGCCATATGGGCTTTCCGGGTGCGCTGCAGATCGAGGCCAGGATTTCGGTCACCGATGACGTGCTGGGCTTTGATCTCAGCGCCACCACCGACGCGCCCACCCCCGTCAATCTGGCGCATCACGGCTATTTCTGCCTTGATGACAGCGGGGATATCCGGGGCCATCAGCTGCAGGTCGCGGCGGATCACTATCTGCCCGTCGATGCCACCCTGATCCCGACGGGCGCTGTCGCCGATGTCAGCGGCACGGCGTTTGACTTTCGCACCCCCCGCGCCATTGCCCCTGCTGGCTATGATCACAACCTTTGCTTTGCGTCAGAGCGCGGCCCCCTGCGCCCGGTCGCCAGCCTGGCCGGGCAGGGCGGGCTAAAGATGCAGATTGAGACCACAGAGCCCGGGCTGCAGATCTATGACGGTCGCCATTTCAGCGGGACCCCGGGCCTTGACGGGCAAAGCTATGGTCCCTTTGCCGGGACCGCGCTTGAGACCCAGGCCTGGCCCGATGCCGTCAACCACCCGCATTTCCCGGACACGATTTTGCGCCCAGGCGAGCGCTATCACGCCACAACCCGCTACAGGTTCACGACATGACCGCATTGAGCGCCGCCGCATTGATCGCCATTGACTGGGGCACCACCAGCTTTCGGGCCTGGGCGCTGGATGCCCAGGGCCAGGTGCTGCGCAGCACCAGCGGCGATCAGGGCATCCTCTCGGTGCGCGATGGCGATTTCGAGGCCAGCCTGGAACAGGCGCTGACCCGGCTGGATGACAGAACCATAGCGATCCAGGTGCCGCTGATCGCCGCCGGGATGATTACCAGCCGCAATGGCTGGGTCGAGACACCCTATCTGCCCTTGCCGTTGGATGCCGCCGCCCTTGCCGGGGCGCTGAGCCCGCATCAGACCAGCCGTGGCAGGCGGATCCATTTCGTGACCGGGGCCTCTTCGGATATGGATGGTGACTTCCCCGATGTCATGCGCGGCGAGGAAACCGAGGTGATCGGCCAGGTTGCGTCAGATCAGGCTGGCCAGCGTCAGACAGCGGGGCAAAGGCTTTTCGTGCTGCCGGGCACCCATAGCAAATGGGTGCGGGTGACAGCGGGAAAGATCACCGCCTTCCAGACCTGCATGACCGGCGAGGCCTTTGCGGTGCTGCGGGACCACTCGATCCTGGGGCGTCTGATGGATGCGGGGGCGCAGACCGGCGCAGACCCGGGGGCCGCTTTTGAGCGGGGCCTTGCTGCAGGTCGGGGCGAGGGGGCTTTGATGGCGCGCGCCTTCTCTGCCCGCAGTCTTGCGCTGGCGGGCAGCCTGGCCCCCGGGGAAATCGCCGACTACCTGTCAGGGCTGCTGATCGGTGATGAGATCCGCGCGGGTCTTGCCCAGGGGATGGGTCTTGCCGGGGGCGCGGATCAGGCGGTCACCATCATCGGCCGCGGAGATCTGGCGGAACGTTACGCCCGCGCTTTCGCCGCCTTTGGCATCGCCGCCGCAATCGCGCCCCAGGGGATGAACCGGCGCGGGCTTTTCGAAATCGCAACCAAAGCAGGGCTGATCGGATGAAAACTTTCAAAGAGGCCTTTGCCGCCTGCCCGCTGGTGGCGATCCTGCGCGGCATCACCCCTGACGAGGCCGAAGCCCATAGCGCCGCCCTGATCGAGGCTGGATTCACGCTGATCGAAGTGCCGCTGAACTCGCCTTCGGCGCTGCAAAGCATCCGCCTTCTGACCGCGCGGTTTGGCGATCGCGTGGTGATCGGCGCGGGCACCGTGCTGACGCCTGCCGATGTTGATGCTGTGACTGCTGCGGGCGGGCGGCTGATCGTTGCCCCGAATTTCTCGCCAGAGGTTGCTGCGGCCACCCGTGCGGCGGGGCTGATCTATGGGCCAGGCGTCGCAACCGCGACCGAGATCTTTGCCGCGATTGCCGCCGGGGCTGATTTCCTGAAGCTGTTCCCCGCCGAGATCATCCCGCCTGCCGCCGTCAACGCCTTTCGCGCAGTTGTTCCCGCGGCGGTGCCGATGCTGGCCGTGGGTGGGATCAGCCCTTCCACGATGGCCGCATATCGCAAGGCTGGGGCGGCAGGATTCGGCCTTGGCTCTGGCCTTTTCCGGCCAGGCCAGTCCCCGGCAGAAACGGCAGCTAAGGCGCATGATTACATCAGCGCGCTTGCGGGTTAAGAGGCCAGACTGCCGCGTCTCAGAAGTGTTGCGTCATGGTGCTGGCTGCTCAGGCCTGACGCTGCAAAAGGCCAGAAAAACAATATCCGGCAGGCTCTGTCCTGGGAAGCAGGCAGCCAGGCATCCATGCTGTAAGCGATACTGGCCGGGAACGATCACCTTCGGTGTGGTTTCACCTGCCAGGAGCCGGGCAGAAGCGGCCCCGGAGCGGATCGCTAAAATATATTCCAAATAAGTTGATAATTCTCTTCTTTGCCTTCTTTAGGCCACAGATCACGGGAAAACTACCAGGAGTTGAACGACCCTCGACATCTGCAAAGGATGCTCTGACATAGGAAGGATGCAGTTATGGCTGCTGTTCTCATGATTTTGAGTGGTTTCCTTGGTTTTGTTGGCGCCATTTTGGCATGGTATCTTGATGGTGGGCTGATTGTGATGGGCCTGGCCTATGCAGTCAGCGGCAATGTCAGCTTTCTTATTCTTACGGCGCTATTCGCGGCGCGTAACTCTGATACCCCGCCGGCGGATTATCTCGAAGAATATGAGGCCGATCTGCAGGCATTGCTGGAAGAGCGCTATCAGCGCATGATGCGTGCGCCCAATTATGGCCATGCCTATTGGGCCCCGCTGCTGCGTCGGGTCGTCACCGAAGGCAGTGCAATTCCGGCCCGCGAACGTCGCCTGTTTCGCGCCTGACACCGGGCCCGGGTTCTGATCCGGGCCTGAATAGCGGTCTGTCAGCTGGCAGCGGGCGGCCGGGCAGGATGCGCGGGGCTTGTATCCGCAGCGGCTGGCCCGATATCGCGTCCGGTCTCGCGCAGCCTGCTTTCGCGCAAAAGGCCGCGATCATCCAGGATCGGATGCGCAACCGTCACCAGATGGGCGTTGATCCGTTTCAGATCGCGCAGGATGTCCAGATGCAGCGATGAGGTGCGGATGCTTTCGCGCCGCCCTTCTTGCAGGCGCTGCAGATGGTTTTCAGCCGAGCGCCGCTCGACATGGCGGACGCGCTCTTTGATCTCCATCAGCTGACGCGCAAGGTTCAGATCATGGCTGACCAGCACCGTCTGGGCGATCCGCAGGTTTTGCAGCGTGATATCAAAAAGTTCGCGCAGCTCTGCCACGCCATCCGCTGAGAATGTCAGACCATTGTCGACCTTTTTCCAGACCGCCTCAGCAAGGCCCTTCTCGATAATATCGCCGATATGTTCCAGGTTGATCGCGTAATCCATCAGATTCATCGAGCCAGAGGCCTCGGCCTCGCTCAGCTCTGAGCGATTCAGTTTTGAGAGGTAGAGCTTCACCTCTTGCTGCAGGCGGTCAACCTGGCCCTCAAGCGCCTGGATCCCGGCCAGAGGGCTGCGGGTATTGCTTTCAAAGGCGCTGATGGTGCGCATCAGCATGGTCTCGATCAGATCGCCGATCCGCAGCACCTCGCGCATGGCAGAGGCCAGGGCCAGGGCGGGGGTGGCCAGCTCTTTCTCGGCGATGAACTCGGGGCCGAATTCGAGGGTCGGATCATCGGGGATCAGCCGCTCCATCAGGCGCGACAGCAGACCAGACAGTGGCCAGACCAGCAGGCCCAGCACCAGGTTATAGCCCAGATGGATGTCAACAGGCAGCATCGCCGGGGGCAGCTGCAAAAGCGAAAGCCAGGCCGCGATCTGTTCGGCAAAGGGCATCACCGCCAGTGCGCCCAGCACCCGCACCCCCAGATTGCCCCACATCACCCGGCGCGTGGCGGCAGGCGCATGCATTGTCGCCAGCACCGGCATGACAGCGCCGCCGATATTTGCGCCCAGAACCAGCGCGAAAACCAGCGGGATGCTGAGCATATCGCCATGCGACAGCGTCAGGATCAGCACCACGACCGCCAGCGAGGATGAGGAAATCAGCGCAAGCACGGCGGCAAAGATCAGCGCCACCGGCAGCGCATTGTCCAAAAGACCGATAAAGGCCAAAAGCGCCGGATGGCTGCGCAAAGGCTCGGTCGCGGCGCTGAGATGGTACAGCGACAGCAGCATCAGCCCGATACCGATCAGCGCATTGCCGCCGCCTTTGGTGATATTGCTGTCACGGCTGCGGCGGATCACATAGCCGATCAGCAAAAGCGCAGGCGCAATCACCGCCGTGCCCGCCGCCACCAGCCAGGCGGTCACGGCCGTGCCGATATTCGCGCCCAAAAGCACGATCTGCGCGGCCGTGCCCGCGACCAGACCGCGCCCGACAAAAGAGGCGATCATCAGCGCGGTCGCGGTTGAGCTTTGCAGGAAAACCGTCACCACAAGGCCGCTGAGAAAGGCGCGAAACGGCCCCGAGGTGCCCGCATGCAAGCCCTTGCGCAGCTTTGGCCCAAAGGCCAGCGTCACCCCGTCTTTGACCAGCGCCAGGCCAAACAGCAAGAGGGCGACCGCGCCGCCCAATCCGATCATGACAGAAACCGAGCCCAAAATGCCTGCCTCTTTGCAGATCAGCCGCGCCGTCCGGGATTGGCGGCGCATTTCGCCGATCCGCCGAATGTAACGATTTTATGACACTTGGCAAATGATATGCCTTCCGGCGCCGCAGACATGCCCTGCGCCAGAGGCATTTTCAGTTGGCTGCGGGCAGTTGCGTCAGCATTCCCTCAACCTGGCCGGGGGTGACTGCATCCTTCAGCAGTCGGGTCAGGGTGCTGTCATAGAGGATCTCGTCATCGCCGATGCGGAAGATCTGCCAGGCGTCCACGCCATCTGCCACGCCCATGATCACGAAGAAGGCCGGCAGATCCTGACGCGGTTTCAGAACGAACATCCGGGTCATGTCAAACCGGGTTCCGGGCGCGACCGCATCTGTGGGGATACGCAGGTTGCCCGAATCCCGCTCCAGCCAGAAGCCGCTTTCATCGCCAGAGAAGGTAAAGCCCAGCCCACCTGAAAATACCGCATCCGGCGCAGGCAAGCGCAGGCTGACCTGCGCCGGATCCCGGTTCAGATCCCGGTTCAGGTCCGGGGGGCGCAGGCCAGGCTGTCCGCCGATGCGGGGCAGGGTGGTGCCGCTGATGCGCTCGGCCCCGCTGGCCTGTATGTCTGCGGCACCAAAGCTGTCGCTGCCGGATGCAGGGGCGCTGCGCTCTGGCTTTGCGGCGGCAAACCGGGAGAGAGAGTCATCCAGGGGCGCAGGTTGAATGGGGCTGGCCACTTCTGACTGGCCCACTTCGGACTGAACAGGGCTGGACGGCGCTTCTGCGGAAGCAATTGCAGTTACGGGTGGGGCCGCGGTCACAGGTGCCGCCGGACGCGCTGGCGGGGCAGGTGGCGCGGGTGGTGCACCGGCCAGGACAGAGACATCGGCGGGGGCAGGGGCAATCGGTGCCAGGGGGGGCTGATCACTCTCGGCCAGAAGACTCTCTCCTCGGCCCGCACGCTCTGGCAAAAAGGCGATCGCAGCCAGCCCGGCGACCGAGAGGCTGCCGATAAGGCCGGTTGAAACAAGACCGATCCGGTCGCGCAGCCAGCCGAGCAAGCCGGTTTTCACCTGGCCTGCCGGGGCATGTGCCGCACCGGGCAGGCCCGCGCTGGCAAACCGCGCCCGCGCCAGCGCGATATCGGCCCGCATCCGCGCCGGATCGGCGGCAGGCAGGCTGAGGCGCGACAGCGCGTCGAGGGGGTCTTTTTCCGTGCTCACAGCACCCCCCTCAGTGATTTGCGCGCCTGGTGGATGTGCCAGGAGATGGTGACTTCTCTGCAGCCCATGACGCTTGCAGCCTCGCGCTGGCTGAGGCCCTCACCATGCACCAGCAGGATCGCATCGCGCTGTTTTTCGGGAAGCGCGCGCACCGCCCGCCAGATATCAGAAAGATGCAGCGCCTCTTCCTGATCGCCCTGGTGGAACTCTTCGCTCAGCAGGGCGGCGGCCGCCACCAGCCTGCCACGACGGTTGACGGCCCGCTGATGATCGCGCACCGCATTCAGCGTGACCCGGTAAAGCCAGCTTTGAAACGGCGCACGGCCGTCGAAGCTGCGGATCGTATCCGCCAGGCGCATGCAAACCGACTGTGTGACATCCTCGGCATCGGCGCGATGCCCCAGCCAGCGGCAGGCAACCCGGGTGATAAAGGGGTAATAATGCGTCAGCAGCGCCTCGAACGCCCCGGCATCACCGCGAATCGTGCGCTGCACCAGCCAGTCGGGGCCAGAGCCATGGCCTCCGGTCTGGGCCGTTTCTGTAATAGCCGCAGCCTCTGTCACGGCGGCTGCGGTGCCCGCCTCGCATGCAGCCCCCTGCGGGCCACCGGCCATATCCTGACCAGAGCCAACCCGCGCTGTGATGGGCCCATCGCCAAAGATCATCCGCTTCCGTCTCAGAGCCGAATACGCGCGCAGAAAAGCACGTTTTGCCGCCCAGGCGCAACCATCCCATTGCCCGGAAAGGTCAATGGGCGGCCAGAGGGGCCGGGGAAGCGCAGAGCGGGTCATCGGTATCATCAAAGCGGAACAGATCGTTGCAGCGCCCCCTGACAGTAAGAAGGCCGGAATAAAGATGGTGCCATAAGACACAGTCGCAAGGCAAAGCCCTGGTCAGGAATCGCCTGGTGGCAAAAAGATCGGCGCTTTGTTGCCTGCACCGGCCTGCAGCGCCCCTGGCTGCGGTCAGTCATACTGAATATGGGTAACCCAGCCCGAAAGATTGATCCCCGGCTCTGCCGCAAGGCGCGCGGCCAGCGGGCCAGGATCACGGCCACCATCAACCAGCAGACACGTGACGCCCCCGGCCTGATTGCAGCGCAAGGCCTTTAACCCCAGCCCGGCCTCGCTGAAAATTTCAGCCAGCCGCCCCAGCCCGTTCCAGCTGGCATCAAGCGTCAGATCGGCCTCGAATACCAGGGTTTTGCCCGGAAATGTCTGGCGCAGATCATTGATCGAACTGACCGGGATCACAGAGCCTGCCGGGCTGGCAGATGCGGCGACAGGTTTGCGAATCGCATTCGCGTTATTGGCCATTGGCCCCTCCGAATAACAATGTCGAAGGGCTGAATGGCGCCTTCGCTTTAGCTGCATTTTTTTCGCGCCCGCAATCTGAGCTTCAAATCGGCGCGTTCCTGTAGTGCGCTTTCGCTAGCAGCAACGCGGCCCTTGGTCAAGATTTCCGGCGGGGCAGGTGGCAGCATCAGGCAGGTGGCAGGGCTGGCAGAGCGATTTGCGGGGGCAGGCGGCCAGCCTTGCGCCGTGACAGCATAAATATTCTCTTTAATGCCGGATTTTGCGGGCATATCTGACGCATTGCTGAGAAATGTGAAATTGCCGCGGCTGTCAGCGCCCTGTATACAAATGGCGACAATACAGGTCGAGTATAATGCCCTTTCCGCCCCGCCATTCTGAAAAAGGAACGCCGTCGCAGGCATCTGCGCGGCGGCAGGGGAATTATTTACTGCCAGAGAACAAAACCACCAGCAAAGCCCATGTGACACCCGGCCATTTGGAATTTCATTCCTCGGCATCGGGGCATCCGGCCCGATTTGTTTCTTGCGCCGCAAGAGTGCAACAGGCACAGAGACCTGTCGGAATCGGAGACCGGAATGGCCATTGAAATCGCAGGTCTGCGCAAAAGCTTTGCCCGCAATGAGGTGCTGAAGGGGATCGATCTTGAGGTCCGCGACGGCGAGCTGATCGCTTTGCTGGGCCCGTCGGGGTCAGGAAAAACCACACTTTTGCGCATCATTGCGGGCCTCGACTGGCCTGATTACGGCAAGCTGGAGGTTGACGGCACCGACTGGCTGGCGATTGCGGCGCGCGATCGCCGGATCGGTTTCGTCTTTCAGCATTACGCGCTGTTTCCGCATATGACGGTGCGCAAGAATATCGCCTTTGGTCTGACGGTGCGGCCGCAAAAGACCCGGCCTGACGCTGCGGCGATTGCGGCGCGGGTGGATGAGTTGCTGCAATTCCTGCAGATCCCGCATCTGGCGGACCGTCTGCCGGGGCAGCTTTCGGGCGGGCAGCGCCAGCGGGTGGCCCTTGGTCGGGCGCTGGCGATCGAGCCGCGCGTTCTCTTGCTGGATGAGCCCTTTGGCGCCCTGGATGCCGCCGTGCGCCGCGATCTGCGGGCCTGGCTGCGCTCGGTCCATGATGCCTCGGGGTCGACGACGATCTTCGTCACCCATGACCAGGACGAGGCTTTCGAGCTGGCCGACCGTGTCGTCATCATGGGTGAGGGCAAGATCGAACAGATCGGCACCGCTGACCAGATCCATGATCATCCGGCCTCGCCCTTTGTGGCCCGTTTCATGGGGGCGACGATTGAGCTGCCTGTCACAGTGACGGCGGGCCGGGCATCCGCCCCGGGCATCGACGCCGCGCGGCTGGAGCGGCGGGCCTTTGCCGATGGCCCTGCCACGCTTTTCGTGCGTCCGGGCGATCTGACGCCGATTGCCGATCCGGCAGGGCTTTGGCGGGTGAAGCATGTCAGCTCGACCGGGGCGGTTTTGCGCCCGGTTCTGAGCGGCCCCGGCGGCCAGGAGATCACCGTCGAGGTCCTGCGCCGCGCCGCTGACACCCTTACCCCCGGCCAGACCGTTCTCTTGCGGGTCGAGGCTGGCACGCTTTTCCCTGATACGCTCTCTGGCCGATCCGGCCACAGCCAGCCCGTTCCCGAACAGAAACCCGTTCCCGTCAAGGAGACACAGATATGAGCCTTATCTCAAACCTGCGCGCCGCTGCGGCGGTGCTGGTGCTGAGCACCGCGCCTGCGCTGGCCCAGGACAAGATCCTGAACGTCAGCTATGACATCGCCCGCGAATTGTTCGAAGCGCTGAACCCCGTTTTCGCTGCCGACTGGAAGGCGAAAACCGGCCGTGACGTGACCATCGACCAAAGCCATGCCGGTTCCTCGGCCCAGGCGCGCGCTGTGCTGGAAGGCCTGCCCGCCGATGTGGTCACCTTCAACCAGGAAACCGATATCGACACCCTCGTTCAGGGCGGTCTGGTGCCGGAAAACTGGCGCGAGCTGTTCCCGAACGGCGCCTCGCCCTATTACTCGCTGCCCGCTTTCCTTGTCCGCAAGGACAATCCCAAGGGCATCAAAGACTGGAACGACCTGACCCGCGAGGACGTGAAAGTGGTTTTCCCGAACCCGCGCACCTCGGGGAACGGGCGTTACACCTATCTGGCGGCCTATGCCTATGCGCTTGACGCGAATGGCGGCAACCAGGAAGAGGCCCAGGAATTCATCACCAAACTCTTCGCCAATGTGCCGGTGTTTGACACGGGCGGCCGCGCTGCCACCCAGACCTTTGCCGAGCGTGAAATCGGCGACGTTCTGATCACCTTTGAGGCTGAAACCGCAGGTATCGCCGCGCAATATGCCGATAAAGAGTTTGTCCGCGTGACGCCTTCGGTTTCGCTCTTCGCCGCCTTCCCGGTGGCCGTCGTGGCCGCGAATGCCGAGAAGAATGGCTCGACCGAGGTCTCAAACGCTTATCTCAGCTGGCTTTATACCCCTGAGGCCCAGAAAATCCTGGCGCAAAACCACTACCGGGTGACCGATGCCAGCGTCGCCGCCGAGTTCAAAGAAAGCCTGCCCGAGGTGAAACTGGTCACCGTCAATGAGGCCTTTGGCGGCTGGGCGAAGATCCGTGAAGAGCACCTCTCGGAAGGTGGCATCCTCGAAACGCTGTTCAACAACTGATCTGACACATGACAACCGCTTCTGCCCGTATCCGGCCAAAGCGCGTTCTGCCGGGGTTCACACTGAGCCTCGGCACCACGCTTTTATACCTGACGGTGATCATCCTGATCCCGATTGCTGCGCTGGTGCTGACCGGCGCCGGCATCGGGTGGGAGCGGTTCTTGCGCTTCGTCACCTCGAATTCTGCATTGAATGCCTTTCGCGTGACGCTTGTGGCGGCTGGGATCGCCACGCTGATCAATGCGTTCTACGGGCTGTTGATGGCCTGGGTTCTGACGCGCTACGAATTTCGCGGCCGCGTCATTCTGGACGGGCTGATGGATATCCCCTTCGCCCTGCCGACAGCTGTGGCCGGGCTGGCGCTGACAGCGCTGTTCTCAGCGAATGGCTGGTTCGGTGGCCCGCTTGAGGCTGCAGGCTTCCAGGTTGTCTATGCGCTGCCGGGCATCATCATCGCCATGGCCTTCACCTCGATCCCTTTCGTGGTTCGCGCCGTGCAGCCGGTACTGGAAGATCTGGATCCGGCGATTGAAGAGGCGGCAAAGACGCTGGGCGCGACGCCATGGCAGGTGTTCTACCGGGTGATCCTGCCCGCGATCCTGCCTGCCTGGCTGGGCGGCTGCACGGTTTCCATGGCGCGTTCGCTGGGCGAATTTGGCGCGGTGGTTTTCATCGCGGGCAACCTGCCCGGGCAGACCGAGATCGCCTCGCTTCTGGCCTTTATCCGCATCGAAGAGGACAATTATGCAGGCGCAGCGGCGATTGCGCTGGTGCTTTTGTGCATGGCGCTTTTGCTTTTGCTCTTGTCCAACCTGTTCCAGATCCGGGCAGCCCGCTACCGGGAGGGCGGTAAATGATCAGCGCAGAAGAACAGATCGCCGCCAGCCGCCATCTGGCCACAAAAAGCGGGCAGGGTGTGCAGCGTTTTCTGATTGGTCTCGCGGTGGTGCTGACGGCGGTGATGATTGTCGCGCCGCTGGCCTATATCTTCCGCCGCGCTTTTGCCGATGGGGTCGGCCCCTATTGGGCGGCGATCACCACGCCTGACACGCTGCATGCGATCTGGCTGACGGTGATCGTGACCATCGTGGTCGTGCCGGTCAACGTCGCTTTCGGCATCGCCGTGGCCTGGGTCGTGGCCCGCTTCCGTTTTCCGGGGCGCGGGCTTTTGATGACGCTGGTCGAGATTCCCTTCTCGATCTCGCCGATCATTGCCGGGATCTGCTACCTTTTGCTTTACGGACGCCGCGGGATCCTGGGCCCTTTCCTGCAAGAGCACAATATCACCATCCTCTTCGCGCTGCCGGGGATCATCCTGGTCACCATGTTCGTGACCGCGCCCTTCGTCGCCCGCGAGGTGCTGCCCCTGATGCTGGCCAAAGGGTCTGAGCAGGAAGAGGCTGCCGTTACCCTTGGTGCAAAAGGCTGGCAGGTGTTTCGCTATGTGACGCTGCCTGGGATCCGCTGGGCGCTGCTCTATGGCGCGGTCCTGTGTTCTGCCCGCGCGGTGGGCGAGTTCGGCGGCGTCTCGGTCGTGTCGGGGCGCACGCGCGGGCAGACCAATACGCTGCCTTTGCAGGTTGAACAGCTGTTCAATGACCTCAATACCGGGGTTGCCGCCTTTGCCGCCGCCTCGACACTGACGGTGATCGCCATCATCGCGCTTTTCGCCAAGGCGCTGCTGCAGGCCCGGGCCCCGCATAACTGAAATGCTGGGTCTGCGAATACAGGGTCTGCGGCGGTCTGATTACGCCGCTGTGGCCCCGGCTTTTTCCGCGATGAAGCGGGCCATTTGGCCGGCCTGAACGCGAATGTCGGGAATGGCGGTGATTTCCCAGAACATCGCCCGCGACACCGGGCCAAGCGCGAACAGCCGGTCCGAGGCTGTGCCGTCCTGGCCGATCAGCCGCGCCTCGACGGTCACCTCAAACCCAAGGCGCAGCGGATCAACCCGCGCCGCACCCTCGGCCAAAAGCCCGGCCATCAGGGGTGTGGCGTTCTTCTCAGGGTCATTGCGGATGCCCCGGCAATCGATGATCCGCCCCAGGGATATGGTTTGCGGCAGGGCGCTGCCGCGCGGCTGGATCACGGCGCGAACCTCTTTGCCCGTGCCAGGCTCTGCCCGCAAAAAGGCGGCGCGTTTGATCACCAGGCGGGTGCTGTCAATCGCGGCCTCCAGCCGTGCGGCAGAGGCGGGGGGGATGCGGTGGCGATGCACCTCCCACCAGGTTGCGGCATGGCGCAAAAAGCGTTTGCGCTGATCGATGCTCATGTTTTGCCAGATCCGGCTGACCCATGGCCGCACCCCATCAACCGCCGAGCGCCAGCTGCCGCCTTCGGCATCCGCGCGGGTCGCCAGCTGACGGAACCAGTGCAAAAGCTGGCTGATCGGGGCCCCGAATGGCACCTCTTCCGCCGGGATTTTCAGCGGCGCACCCGGCCCGTGGCTGCGGGGCAAAAGGCCCCGGCGAGAGATCGCAGTGATCGGCCCCCGATGGCCCGCTCTCTCCAGTGACAGAACCTGATCGACCATCGACAACCCGGTGCCGATGATCATTACCGGCGCATCGGCATCGGGCGGCGCGGTAATCGACCAGGCCCCGGAGATCAGCCCCGAGGGATCCTCTTTCGGCACCACATGGCCGGTGGCCAGCACCGCATAGGCGCCCTTCAGCTGCCGCCCGTCATCGAGGGTAACCTTGACGCCGCCCTCCCGCTCGCTGAGGCCAAGACAATTTGCCTTGATGCACACCAGCCGCCCCGAGGCCGTCCAGGGCGCCAGCAGGCACGACAGATAGCTGCCATAGGTGGCGCGTCCGACAAAGCTGTCAGCGTCATAATCGCCGCCATCCGGCCCCTCTTGCCCCTGCTTTTGCAGCCAGTGCAGGAAGTGATCGGGATCTTCCGGGAAGGCGCTCATATTATGGACGCGGGTGTTCAGAAGATGGTCGGGATCGCTGGTGGAATAGGCGATGCCGCAGCCCAGAAGGTGCCGCCCCTCGACCACGGTCACCCGCAGATCGGTGTCCTGGCGCAAAAGATTGGCCGCAAAAAGCACGCCGCTGGCCCCGCCGCCGATCACCAGAACATCGCGCCAGCCCTCTTCCCGCGGGAAGGGCTCGGATCGGGTCGCGGGTGTATAGCTCATGGTGGCTCCGTCGTTATCCACTGGCTGATCGGTCGGCTCCGGCGCGTATAAAAGCGGGCACGGCGACTCTGACAAGGTTCCATATTACCACAGAAAGTCAGAAAAATATTCCGCATCACGAACCGTGCCGGGAAAATATATCTGTCGCAGCCTGGTGGCAAAGAGAATATTTCTGCGCTGAGATCACTTACCGGGGATGCAATCCTCTAAGCCGCAGCGCAGTCAGGCTCCTGGGGCGCATACCAGACCAATGCGCCGGTCGCCTGGGTTTTGCGCCTTTCGCTCTGGCTGAGGCGATCGGCGCCCCTCTGGTTCGCCCTCTGCGATTTCCGCAAAGACCGCCGGACAGCCGCCCGCCGGGGGCATGTTTCGGCAGCACCAGCACCCTCAACAGGTACAGCCAGTAGCTTAAATCATTTTGAAATCAATCGCGGCACCCGCTGACAGCGCTGCTTGGGTTTCTTACAACCCGCCACAACCTAAACGGGGCGCGGATATTTAATTTGGCCCGGTGGGCAGATTGGTCGCGGCAAAAGATACATAATCATAATTATGCGGATATTATTTGCTTAAAGGCTTCTGATACGCAAAAACCGCGGCCCTTGGCTCCTTATGTCCTCGGCCTTTTGATCGCGGGCATCCTCTATGTCTTTCCTGATGCCAGGCCTATCGCTTGCGGCCTCGGCGCGGTTGCTTCCCTTCACGGTGTCCTGATGTCTCTCGGTCCCGCGCTCGCAGGCGCTGCTGGCTCACTTATTGGCGGCCTTTTGGGCGGCAAGAGTAAGCCTTACGAGATGACGCCAGATTTGGGACGCCGCTTGCGGCGCTCGTCTGGCTTCTGACGACTACGGCTTTAACTCCCTGCCCCTTCTCGGGATCGCCAACGCCTCTGCCGTTCGCGGCAATGAGGGCGCGTGTTGTCTCAATCCGTCAGCATCGAACCTGACCCGATCGCGGGGCGGATGGCATACCATGCGCCGTTCCGTTCGCGAGGGCTGGAAGGCCGCCGGCTACCCCCGCTGCTGCGCGGCGGACCGCCTGGCATCGGCAAAAGTCATTGGGCCCGCAAGCCCTGTGATCTGCTCACTGCACCGGACATGGCGCGGGCAGCGAGGAGGCCAGCTTTGGGCTGATGGGCAGTCAGCGCGGCTGAGGCGGCACTGAGCCGGGGTGCCTTGTCTGGACGATACTGCGCACCGCGGTCGCGAGGCGCATCGTGATGCGGGGCCCCATCGCATTCGATGCGATGAGGTGGTGCCCGGGGCGTTCAGGATCGAAGCAGGCCCGATCTGGCTCTGGCCGTGTTGGCTGTGCAGTTCAGACCGGGGCAAGTGCACCACGGGCCAGCGCGACCAGCTCGGCCTGGCGATGCAGCCCTGTCTTCTCATAGATCCGCAGCGTATGGGTTTTCAGAGTGCTGGGTGCGATACCAAGTTCCTCGGCAATCTGCCTGGCAGACTGACCTGTGCAAAGCCGCTGCAGGATCTGGGTCTCTGCGCCTGTCAGCGCGTAAAGAGACGCGAGGGCCTCCAGTGCAACCGATCTGTCGCGCGTGGACGGACCCGCAAGGAAAAGCATGCATTGCGCGCCGGCCATTCCGGACCTGTCGGTAAGCGGCAGTACATGCGCGACCCATGGCTCATTCTGTGCATCCGTAAAGGCAGTGCCAAAGGGGCTGGCCTGAGCAGGCTCCTCGCATGCGCTGACCGAAAGCAGCGCCTTTCTGACGCGGCGCTGCGCCTCCGGGTCCGTCAGGATAAGGGTGCCGTTGGCCACCCTGAGAATGCCGCATTCCGCGATAACCTTCTCTGCCGCACGATTGTGGAAATGCAGTTTCAGATCGCTGTCGACCATGAAGAGGGGAACGCTGATATTGTGCAGCGCGGTTTCCAAACTCGTCTGACGGATCTGTTGCAGTTCCAGCACACGGCTTACGGCTATTGCGCGTTGCAGATGTGGCACCAGAAGCCGCATGATCTCAATCTCGCGCGGGCCGACCAGCCCATGGCTTTCATGACGGTTGAAACCGATGGTCCCCAGCGTGGTCTTATCGCGTGTCAGCCCCACGGCAATCGCATCGACGAACCCCTGCGGCCGATTGAAGCCGAGATGAAATGGATCATCGCTGTCCCCGGAAATCGCAACCGGATTGACCGCCGAAAGCACCGCCGGTTCCTCAAGCGGCATATTCCGCACAACGGCATCACCGCCCCAAAGCGAAACCAGCCCGTCCGAGAATTCGTGCAACCGCCCCAGCCAGGCAGGATCAAACCCGGTCGCAGAGGCCAGCAAAGGCTGGCCCGTTTCCAGATCGATCAGGCTGACAACGCCGGTGCGAAGATCAAGCTCATCGCAAATCGCGGCCATCGCCTCAGACCAAAGCGCGGGATCAAGGGCGCAATCGTAAATCCTGGCGATCAGAGCAGAAAGGCTTTCCGGGGAGATATATGAATCCATATGGCGAAATCCAGGTCAGTCTCGCCATATTCATGCCTGTGCTCTGCGTCCTGGCAAGAAAAATCGACCTCTGCCGCTTGTCTGAAACAGCGGAGGTGTCAGTATTCCAGGAGTTTGCCGCCTTTGGAAAGCGCGATCATCACACCGCAGCGATCCCCTGGCTTCAGCTCTTTGCGGGGTGCGCGGCTCTGTTGCGCAAATTCCGTGAGGGGTTCAACGGGCTTTGTTGCGCTATTCGGCTTGGGGGCGCAGATACCCCTTTCCCGGTTATCTTCAGCGCATGCGGACGGTCTCGGGCGTTCCGAGTGATGTGAAGCGGTTCATGAGTGCGATGCGGATCTGAACC
>NZ_JABJXT010000013.1 GCF_013155295.1 Pseudogemmobacter hezensis
CGATCCGTCATCGTGATCAGCATATCCGTCAGCAAACGGCCCAAATCGGCCTCCAGCGAACGGTCCTTCAAAAACAAGCCGACAATGCCGCACATGGCCCCGTCTCCCTAAAATTAGCTCTGGCGCAAACAAAGCCTAACAAACCAAAGAAACAAACAGCAAGAAAGAAAGTTGAATGATGGGAAAGTTGCGGCGCATGAAACAGGGTGTTTGCCGCATTTTCAGGCAGCCGCTGCCTGCGCCTTCAGCAGACGGGGCGCTTGCAGCAGGCAGGGCGCTTTCAGCACACGAAGCGCTTGTGCAGACGGGGCGCTTGCGCAGACGGGGCGCGTGACATGCGGCAGGCGGCTGTCAGCGCTGCTGGTCGCGGGCCTGTAAGGCCAGCGCGGCGGGCAGGCTTTGGCTGAGGGTCTGGGCGATGCGTAAAAGCTGCGGGCTCAATGGGTTAGAGCGTCGCCAGATCATGCCGATGCTGCGTCTGGGGCGCGGCGCGGCCAGGCGGTCAACGGTTACCCGGGCCGAGCGTGTCTCAATCGGCAGCGCCATTTCGGGGATCAGCGTGACGCCGATTCCCGCCCCGACCATTTGCACAAGGGTGGACAGCGAGCTGCCCTCCATCAGGTCGCGCGGCCGGGTGGCGGCGGGGATCTTGCAAAAAGACAGCGCCTGGTCGCGGAAGCAATGCCCCTCTTCCAGCAGCAAAAGCCGCATCTCGGCCAGGCCCTCGGCATCCGGAACCGGGCGACCGGACTCGGCTTCGGGGCGCACCAGCAGGAATTCCTCGTCGATCAGCGGCACAGCCTCGAAGGCGGCCTCCTGGATCGGCAAGGCAAGGATCGCCATATCCAGCCGCGCCTCCGTCAGATCGGCCAGCAGCGTGCGCGTCACGGCCTCGCGCGGGCGCGGGTCGATGGCGGGCCATCGGCGGGCCAGGTCCTGGATCAGCGCGGGCAGCAGATAGGGGGCCACGGTCGGGATCACGCCGATCCGCAGCATACCGCCCGGCTCATCCCCCGAGGCGCGGACCAGATCGCCCAGCTGATCGACCGAATGCAGAATGGCGCGGGCGCGGGTGGCAAATTCCTCGCCCAAAGCCGTCAGCCGCACCCGCCGCGCGGCGCGTTCCACGAGGGGGGCGCCCATCAGCGCCTCTAACTCGCGGATCTGCATGGAAAGCGCGGGCTGCGAGATCGCGCAGACCTCTGCCGCACGGCCAAAATGGCCATGGCGCGACAGGGCCTCAAAATAGCGCAGGTGTTTCATGGTCAGGCTGTTCATCAGCACAGCTTATCGCAGGCGTAAGATTTTGCAATTTTGAATTATTCCAAAACCTGGCTAACCTGCTGACAGCCGAGGGCACAGAGGATTCGGATCCGCTGCAAAGGGTGGCCGTTTCGCCGCATCAAAGCTTTGCCGCACCGAAGTGCCAGGACGGACAACACGCTACGCGAGATCGCAGCCAGTCGGAGGATCAGATGAACGGAAATGACGTGAAAGCGGGCGGCAAATGCCCGGTGGCCCATGGCGCAAATACCGAGCTGGGCCAAAGCGTTATGGCCTGGTGGCCGAATGCGCTGAACCTCGATATCCTCAGCCAGCATGACACGAAAACCAACCCTCTGGGGCAAAGCTTCAACTATCGTGAGGCGCTGAAGGGCCTGAATGTCGAGGCATTGAAGGCCGATCTGCGCGCCCTGATGAACGACAGCCAGGACTGGTGGCCCGCCGACTGGGGCAGCTATGTCGGCATGTTCGCCCGCACCGCCTGGCATATGGCCGGCTCTTACCGCGTCACGGATGGGCGCGGTGGCGGCAATACCGGCAACCAGCGTTTCGCGCCGCTGAACTCCTGGCCCGATAACGTCAATACCGACAAGGGCCGCCGCCTCTTGTGGCCGATCAAGAAGAAATACGGCAATGCGGTGTCCTGGGCCGACCTGATCCTGCTGGCGGGCACGATTGCCTATGAGGTCGCAGGCCTGAAAACCTACGGTTTCGCCTTTGGCCGCGAAGACATCTGGCATCCCGAAAAAGACACCTATTGGGGTTCGGAAAAGGAATGGCTGGCCCCCTCTGACACCCGTTACGGCGATGTGGCAAAGCCCGACACGCTGGAAAATCCGCTGGCCGCCGTGCAGATGGGTCTGATCTATGTGAACCCGGAAGGCGTGAATGGCAAATCCGATCCGCTGAAAACCGCAGCGCAAATGCGTGAGACCTTCTCGCGCATGGCGATGAACGATGAGGAAACCGTCGCGCTGACCGCCGGTGGCCATACGATCGGCAAATGCCACGGCAATGGTTCGGCCGCGAACCTCTCGCCCGACCCCGAAGCGGCTGGCCCGGAATTCCAGGGGCTTGGCTGGATGAACACCAAAACCCGCGGCATTGGTCGTGACACGGTCGTCTCGGGGCTGGAAGGCGCCTGGACCACCAACCCGACCAAATGGGACAATGGCTTCTTCGAGATGCTGTTCAAACATGAATGGCATATCGTGACGACCCCCGCAGGCGCCCATCAGTGGGAGCCGGTCTCGATTGCCGAGGAAGACAAGCCGGTCGATGTCGAGGATCCCTCGATCCGCGTGATGCCGATGATGACCGATGCCGATATGGCGCTGCGGGTTGATCCGGGCTACCGCGAAATCTCGCTGCGGTTCAAAGAAGATCAGGCCTATTTCTCAGAGGTTTTTGCCCGCGCCTGGTTCAAGCTGACCCACCGCGATCTTGGCCCGAAATCCCGCTACCTCGGCCCGGATGTTCCGGCAGAAGATCTGATCTGGCAGGATCCGATCCCGGCAGGCAGCACGGGCTATGACGTGGCGGCGGTAAAGGCAAAAATCGCCGCCTCGGGCCTGTCGGTCCAGGACCTGGTCACCACCGCCTGGGATTCGGCCCGCACCTTCCGGGGGTCTGACAACCGGGGCGGCGCGAATGGGGCCCGCATCCGCCTTGCCCCGCAAAAAGACTGGGAAGGCAATGAGCCCGCCCGTCTGGCGCGCGTCCTGTCAATCCTTGAACCTATCGCCAAAGCCGCAGGCGCAAGCCTCGCTGATGTGATCGTGCTGGCGGGCGGCGTCGGCGTGGAACAGGCCGCGAAGGCGGCCGGCTTCAGCGTCGAGGTTCCCTTCGCACCAGGCCGCGGTGACGCAAGTGACGCCCAGACCGATGCGGAAAGCTTCGCGCCCCTTGAGCCGATCCATGACGGCTTCCGCAACTGGGTCAAAGCCGATTACACCGTCTCGCCAGAGGAGCTGCTGCTTGATCGCGCCCAGCTGATGGGGCTGACCGCGCCCGAGATGACCGTCCTCCTCGGCGGGCTCAGGGTGATCGGCGCGAACCATGGCGGCTCGGCCCATGGCGTCTTCACCAAAACTCCCGGCGCGCTCACGAATGACTTCTTCACCACGCTGACCGATATGGCCTTCAAATGGGTGCCGGTCTCGAAATCGACCTATGAGATCCAGGACCGCAAGACCGGCGCAAAGGCCTTCACCGCCACCCGCGTCGATCTGGTCTTCGGCTCGAATTCGATCCTTCGCGCCATTGCCGAGGTCTATGCCCAGGACGACAATCGGCAAAAGCTGGTTAATGATTTCATCAAGGCCTGGGTCAAAGTGATGAACAGCGACCGTTTCGACCTCAAAGCGTAACAAAATCAAAGGCCCCGGAACCCATTCCGGGGCCTTTTCTGCCCATTTCATCTGTCCTTAAATATCCCGGGGGAGGCTGCCAAAGGCAGACGGGGGCAGCGCCCCCTGACATCCGCCGCCATCCCATCCCCTCAGCTTTCAGAGGCCTCACTCTTCCCGCGCGGCACCAGCCCGGCCAGCGCCCTTGTAATCAGCCCGG
Organism: Pseudogemmobacter hezensis; assembly: GCF_013155295.1. GTDB lineage: Bacteria > Pseudomonadota > Alphaproteobacteria > Rhodobacterales > Rhodobacteraceae > Pseudogemmobacter > Pseudogemmobacter hezensis. Next base: position 3,853 of record NZ_JABJXT010000013.1, read on the forward strand.
AAACCCCGGGCCGCGAAACAGCGCGAAAGGGCAGGGGACGGCATTGCTCCATCGCGGCGACGCCAATTCGCGCGGTCAGGGCGCCGTTCACCACTCCCTCGCCAAAGCGACGCGACAGCTTTGACAGCACGCCGCCGCCAAGCGCCGAGCCCATCAGATCATCGGCCAGCGAGACCGCGCCCGCCGCCAGCAGCGAGGAAAACACCCGCCGCATCAGGCTCCAGCTGCCCAGAAACCCAGCCCGCCCGCCATAGATTGCCGCAATCCGCCGGATCATCGCCAGGTTTGAATAAAGCACCGCCGCCACATCGGCCAAAGCCAGCGGCACCAGGGCTGTGACCAGGGCCACGCGGCGGGCCGCAGCCTCGACCTCTGCCACGGCCTGGGTATCAAGGGGCGCAAGGATCGTGGTCTCGGCCAGCGCCATCAGCGCATCGGCATCCATCACATCGGCCTCGACCGCCTCAAAGCGGCTCAGGCCCCAGCTGACCTCGGGGCGGCCCTGATAAAGGCCGCGAATATGGCCGCAGACCCCCCTTGCCGCCTTCAGATCGGCGCTTTGATGCGCCTCGGCTGCGGCATGGCGCAGGTGATCAAGCCGCGCGATCCGGGCAAAACCAAGCGCTTCGCGCAGCGCCATGATCAGCGCCACCAGCACCGCCAATATGATCAGCACGAAAGCGACCCAGCCCAGAAACGCATTGCGGGCGAAAAGCGAGGTGGTGAAATCCCAGGCCGCGACGCTTAGCACAAAGGTGAAAAGCGTGGTGAAAACCCAGATCGCCAGCCGCGCAAAGCCAGAGCGGCGCTGCCCGGCCAGATCCGCCATGCGCTGCAGGGCAAGGTCGGCCTCGCTGATCTCATCCACCACAGGCGCGGCGGCGGGATCGGCATCGGGGATCTCATTGCCGTCAATCTCTTCGACAAAGGGACGCACGGAACGGGGCGCTGCGGGGGGATCTGGATAATTCACAGCCGGTCTCCGATCAGAAATTCGACGGCGCGGTCAAGGCGGATATGGGGCGGGCCCTCGCCCGGGCGCAGGCTTAGCCGGGCGGGGGCAAATTCCATCATGCCGAATTCCGCATCCAGCCAGGCCTCTGCCCCCTCGCGGGCGGGCGAGAGGATCCGGGCGGGATCAGCGGGCAAAAGCCCCGGATACATCACCGCCTGCCTGCCGGTGCTCAGCAGCCGCCCGCGCACGGCGGGCAGTTCCTGGCCGTCACGGCTGACCTTTTCCTCAACCGTTGCCCGCAGGCTGGCCAGCGACAGCGCCGCGACGCCTGCGCCGGAAAACTCGGCGCGGCGTTTCGCGTCACCGACCAGCGCCTCGGTGATCGCGGTCAGGGCCGGGTGCTGCTCATGGTGCAGGTGATCGGCGCGGGTGGCGGCGAAAAGGATCTTCTCGACCCGTTTTCCGCCCAAAAGCGTGGCCAGCCACGAGCTGCGCCCGACCCGGAATGCGGTCAGCACCTCTGCCATGACCTTGCGCAGATCCTCGACCGCCTGCGGCCCCTGATGGATCGCGCCCAGCACATCCATCAGCACGATCTGGCGGTCAACGCGGGCGAAATGGTCGCGGAAAAACGGCGTCACCACCTTCGCCTTATAGCCCTCAAAGCGGCGCATCATCTCGCGCCAGAGCGAGCCTCGCCCGGCCTCGGCGGGTTGCGGGAGGGGGGCGAAGGTCAGCACCGGGCTGCCCGCCAGATCGCCGGGCAGCAGGAACCGCCCCGGTGTGCAATCCGACCAGCCCGCAGCCCTCGCGGCATTCAGATAGCGGGTGAAAGCGGCGGCCAGCACCTGGGCCCGCGCCTCATCCAGCGCCAGCGCCCCATCCTCGGCCCGGGCCAGCGCCAGGAAATCACGCGCCTCGGCCAGCCTGGTCGCGCGTTTTGCGACGATGGCCAGCGTATCCTCGGCCCAGGCGGCAAAGTCTTTCTCCATCAGGGCCAGATCCAGCAGCCACTCGCCCGGGTAATCGACGATATCGAGATGCATCACCTGCGGCCCGCGCCAGCCGGAAAACCAGCCTGCGGGCCGGGTGCGAAACGACAGCCGCAGCTCGGATATCGAGCGGGTTGAGGCAGGCCAGCGCGGATCATCCCCGGTCAGCGCCGCAAGGTGGTTTTCATAGTCGAACCGGGGCAGGGTCAGATCGGGCTGGGGCTGCAGGTGAACCGCCTCGATCCGCCCCTCACGCGCGGCGGAAAGCTGCAGCATCCGGCCACGGTTCAGCAGATTGGCAATCAGCGAGGTGATGAAAACCGTCTTGCCCGCCCTGGACAGGCCAGTGACGCCCAGCCGCAGCACCGGCTCGAACAAAAGGCCTGATATCCCGGCCTGGGTCTGGTCTATGCTGCGGGTGATGCTGTCGGTAATGCCGAAAAGTGCCAAACCAGCCCCCTGTTGTCTGGCGCCAAAGATAGGGGGCCGGGCGCCGATTGGGAAGGTGGACGAAAGCGGGCAATTCGGCTAAGCGGCGCATCATGCCACGCTATGCTTTCAGGATCGAATATGACGGTGGCCCGTTCAACGGCTGGCAGCGCCAGGCGGGCGGGCAGCCATCGGTGCAACAGGCCATCGAAGAGGCGCTGGCCCGGCTGGAACCTGGCGAGCACCGCATCGCAGCCGCTGGCCGCACCGATGCGGGCGTTCATGCCACGGGCCAGGTGGCGCATGTCGATCTGGCAAAGCCCTGGGATCCCTTTCGCCTGGCCGAGGCGCTGAACTGGCATCTGAAACCGGCCCCGGTGGCGATCACCGCCTGTGCGCAGGTGCCCGATGATTTCCATGCCCGCTTTTCCGCCATCGAGCGGCGTTATCTTTTTCGCCTGCTGGCGCGTCGGGCCCCTGCGGTGCTGGATGCAGGGCGGGTCTGGCAGGTGCGCGGCGCACTTGATCTGGGCGCGATGCGCGAAGGCGCGGCGCATCTGATCGGCAAGCATGATTTCACCACCTTCCGCTCGACCATGTGTCAGGCGCAAAGCCCGGTGAAATCCATCGATGAGATCCGCATCCTATGCCATGACACCCCGGGCGGCACCGAGTTCCGCCTTTACCTGCGGGCGCGCAGCTTCCTGCACAACCAGGTGCGCTCGATCGTGGGCACGCTTGAAAGGGTGGGGGCAGGGTCCTGGGCACCCGCGCGTGTGGCAGAGGCGCTTCGCGCCCGCGACCGCGCCGCCTGTGGCCCGGTCTGCCCGCCAGAAGGGCTTTATCTGACGAAGGCCTGCTATCCGGTTGATCCCTTCGGGGATGAGGTGGGCGGGGATGAGGCGGGCTGACGCCCTGGCTGCAGGAAAACATAGACCGCGCGGCCTCTTTGGCTTAACCCAAAGCCATAAAAGGGAGAGCGTTCACATGACATTCAGCCAGATCATCGTATCACAATTCGCCGAGCCGTTCCGCATCGTCCTGTTGCTTGGCCTTGTATGGACGATGATGCGCACCCGCGCGGTCAGCGGCACGGTGATCCCGCTGGCGGCGGGCGTGGTCTTTGTTGCCGTGCTGATCCCGATGACCCTGACCCAGGACAGCCCGGTGCCGGCGCAAACCCAGATCGGTGCGGGGTTGGTGACCAATGCGATCCTGGCCGGAATTATCCTTGGGATCTGGGAGCTGGTCACCCGCCTGCGCGGCGGAAAAGGCTGAACAATTCAGCCCCTGGCCTTGGCGGGGGGCATTGGAATGAAAACGGCGATATGAAAACGGGCCGGGGAAATCCCCGGCCCGTTCTGCTTTCCACGCGGATCAGATGCTCATTTCTGATCTGCGAAGATGTCTTTCTTATGCGTGCCACCCGGCACGAACAGCGCCCCGATCACCACCGTCATCAGCGCGACGACGATTGCATACCAGAGACCCGCGTAGATATTGCCGGACTGCGCCGAGATCGCAAAAGCGGTCGCAGGCAGCAGGCCACCAAACCAGCCATTGCCGATGTGATAGGGCAGCGACAGGCCGGAGTAACGGATCCGGGTCGGGTAAAGCTCGACCAGCATTGCGGCAATCGGGCCGTAAACCATCGTCACCAGAATGATCAGATAGGTCAGGGTCAGCACGATGGTCAGCTTTTGGCCAGTGAAGATGTCGAAGAAGTTCTTCGCCACGGCAACCGTTTCATTAGGCTGGCCTGCAACCGGATAGCCTGCGGCGCTGAGTGCGTCGTTCAGCTCGGTGTCGAAACGCTTCTTCTGGTCTGCGGCATCCGCTGCAACACCCGAATAGCCCTGGATCACCGTCTCGCCGATTTTCACCGAAGCGAGGGTGCCCGCAGCCCCGTCGACCGTCTCAGAATTGGCCGAACGTGCGGTCAGGCCAGCTTTGATGATGTCGCAGGAATTGGTGAACTTCGCGGTGCCGACCGGGTTGAACTGGAACGAGCAGTCATTCGGGTCTGCGGTCACGGTGATCTGGGTCTGATGCGCTGCGTAAAGCATCGGGTTCGCGGTTTTGGTCAGGAAGCCAAAGACCGGGAAATAGGTGATTGCAGCGATCAGGCAGCCGCCCAGGATGATCGGCTTACGGCCGATACGGTCGGAAAGCTTGCCGAAGAAGATGAAGCCATAGGTGCCGAGGATCAGCGACCAGGCCACAAAGACGTTGGCGGTGAAGCTGTCGACCTTGATGACGTTTTGCACATAGAAGAGCGCGTAGAACTGGCCCGAGTACCAGACCACAGCCTGGCCTGCGGTCAGACCGAACAGCGCGATCAGAGCGATCTTGCCGTTTTTCCAGTTGCCGAAGGCTTCGCGCAGCGGCGCTTTCGAGGCGGAACCCTCTTCCTTCATCTTCTTGAAGGCGGGGGATTCATTCATGGTCACGCGGATATAAAGCGAGACCAGCAGCAGCCCCAGCGAGCCGATGAACGGAATGCGCCAGCCCCAGGCGTTGAAGGCCTTCATCATCTGCGGGGTGCCATCTGCCAGCAGAACCGGCTGGCTTGCCGCATCCAGCACCGGCTGGTCGGGGAAGTTGCCGTTCACATAGCCCTGCACCATCAGAATGACGATCAGCGACAGCAAAAGGCCCAGCGTGGCCGTGGTCTGAATAAAGGCGGTGAAATAGCCGCGCTGGTTTTGCGGCGCGTGTTCCGCCACATAGACTGCCGCCCCGCCATATTCGCCGCCAAGTGCCAGACCCTGCAACATGCGCAGGATGATCAGGATGATCGGTGCAGCCACCCCCCAGGAGTGGTAGCTGGGCAGGATGCCGACGATGAAGGTCGAGAAGCCCATGATCAGAATGGTCATCAGGAAGGTGTATTTACGGCCGACAAGGTCGCCCAGCATCCCGAAAACCAGCGCGCCGAAGGGGCGCACGATAAAGCCCGCCGCGAAAGCCAGCAGCGCAAAGACGTTGCGGGTGGCCTCGGGGAAGGGGGTGAAGAACTGTGCGCCGATGATGGCGGCCAGCGATCCGTAAAGATAGAAATCATACCATTCGAAGATCGTGCCCGCAGAAGAGGCGAGAATAACCTTCTTCTCTTCTTTGGTCATGGGGCGTGAGCGGTCGCGCACGTCCGGGGTTGATGCTGCCATATGGCTTCCTCCTTGCCTGCCGCCCGTTCGGGTCGGCCTCTCCCTCTGTTGGCCTTTGCGTCCCTGTCGGATGCAAAAACATCTCCTCCGCCCGCAGACGAGATCATCGCGCTGCGGCTGGGTTTTGACGGTTCCGGCAGTGCCCTGTTGCGGCTGCGGTTGCAGCCAGGGCATGTGGCCCGCCTGGCCGATCCTTTGGGGATCAGCGCTTTCTGCTTTGGAAATCCTGCAGGGATCTGCAGGCGCTTCCTCCTCCTGTCACCGCCCGGGGCCCTCCAACCCCGGAAAGTGACCTGTCAGACCGCCACCCGGCCGATAACCCGGCCAAGGGCGCTGCGGACCTCATCGATGGCTGCCATCGCATCGATCCGTTGCAAAACGCCTTTCGCCTCATAAAAGGCGATCAGGGGCGCTGTCTGGGCGTGATAGGCCTTCAGCCGTTCGCGCACCGTCGTTGCATTGTCATCGGCGCGGCGCTTCATCTCGCTTGCGCCGCATTTGTCGCAGGTGCCGGCATGGGCGGGCTGGCGGAAGCTGTCGTGATAGCCTTCGCCGCATTTTGCGCAGCTGTAGCGGCCCGAAACCCGGCCCACCATCGCCTCATCATCGACCTCAAGGCTGACAGCTGCGGTGATCCGCAGGCCCTGGTCGGCCAGCAGCTGCTCAAGTGCGGCGGCCTGGCCATCGGTGCGCGGGAACCCATCCAGGATGATGCCCCGGGCACAGTCGGGCTGGGCCATGCGCTCTTGCAAAATCGCCAGCACGATCTCATCCGAGACCAGCGCGCCTGCCTCCATCACGGCCTTTGCGGCAAGGCCCGCAGGCGTGCCCTGGGCCACTGCCGCCCGCAGCATATCGCCGGTCGACAGCTGGACGAGGCCCTGCTCTTCTTCCAGCATGCGGGCCTGGGTGCCCTTGCCGGCCCCGGGGGGGCCAAGCAGGATCAGAACGGGGGTCTCGGCGCTGGTCATCCCTTGTTCATCCTGTTCTCGATCAGGTCATCGACGACCGAAGGGTCGGCCAGCGTCGAGGTATCGCCAAGCGCGCCAAAGTCATTCTCGGCGATCTTGCGCAGGATGCGGCGCATGATCTTGCCCGAGCGGGTCTTGGGCAGGCCCGGCGCGAACTGGATCAGATCGGGTTTGGCGATCGGGCCGATCTCGGTGCGGACCCAGGTTTCCAGCTCTTTGCGCAGCTCTGCCGAGGGCGCCACGCCATTCATCAGCGTGACATAGGCATAGATGCCCTGGCCCTTCAGGTCATGCGGATAGCCGACAACTGCCGCTTCGGCCACTTTCTCATGCGCGACAAGGGCGGATTCCACCTCTGCCGTGCCCATCCGGTGGCCGGAGACGTTAATGACATCATCGACACGGCCGGTAATCCAGTAATATCCGTCCGCGTCACGACGGCAGCCGTCACCCGTAAAATAGTAACCTTTATACTGGCTGAAATATGCTTCTTCGAACCGCGCATGATCGCCCCAGAGCGTGCGCATCTGCCCCGGCCAGCTGTCCGAGATACAGAGCACGCCCTCGCACTCAGTCTCGGTCAGTTCCGCCGCGGTTTGCGGGTCAAGAACCACGGGTTTCACGCCAAAGAAGGGGAAGGTTGCCGAGCCGGGTTTCGTCGCCGTAGCCCCCGGCAGCGGCGTCAGCATATGGCCGCCGGTCTCGGTCTGCCAGAAGGTGTCAACGATCGGCAGTTTCCCTTTTCCAACATATTTGTCGTACCAGACCCATGCTTCGGGGTTGATAGGTTCACCAACCGAACCAAGCACCTTCAGAGACGACAGATCGTGCTTTTCGACAAACTCCGGCCCCATCCCCATCAGTGAGCGGATCGCGGTCGGCGCGGTATAGAACTGGTTGACCTTGTGCTTGGCGCAGACCTCCCAGAAGCGGCCTGCATCGGGGAAGGTCGGAACGCCTTCAAACATCAGCGTGGTGCCGCCATTCGCCAGCGGGCCGTAGACGATATAGCTGTGCCCGGTGACCCAGCCGACATCGGCGGTGCACCAGTAGATGTCGCCATCATGGTAATCAAAAGTATATTGATGCGTCATCGAGGCATAGACGAGATAGCCGCCCGAAGTATGCACCACGCCCTTGGGCTTTCCGGTCGAGCCAGAGGTGTAAAGGATGAACAGCGGATCCTCGGCCCCGACCTCGACATAGGGGCAATAGGGGCGGGCCTCGGCCATCTCGGCCAAAAGGTCGAAATCGCGGCCCGAGACCCAGGAGGTCTGCTCGCCGGTGCGCTTCACGACCAGACATTTGACCCGGTCCGAGCAATGCAAGAGCGCCTTGTCGGTATTGTCTTTCAGCCCGGTTTTCTTGCCCGCACGCGGCGCCCAGTCGGCGGTGATGACGACTTTGGCCTCGGAATCATTGATGCGGTTGGCCAGCGCATCCGGCGAAAAGCCACCGAAAACAACCGAATGCACCGCGCCGATCCGGGCGCAGGCCAGCATGGCATAGGCGGCCTCGGGGATCATCGGCAGGTAAAGAACGACGCGGTCGCCCTTCTTCACGCCATGCGATTTCAGCACATTGGCCATACGCGAGACCTGCTCCAGCAGCTCACGATAGGTGATGTGTTTTGCATCTTCCTTGCTGGGATCATCGGGTTCCCAGATGATCGCGGTCTGCTCGGCCCGGTCGATCAGGTGGCGGTCGATGCAATTCGCAGCGACGTTCAGCGAGCCATCGCCAAACCAGCGGATCGAGATATTGCCGGGTGCAAAGCTGGTCTCTTTGACCGACTGATAGGGCTGGATCCAGTCGAGGCGAAGCCCCTCACGTGCCCAATAGGCCTCGGGCGAGGCCACGGATTCCGCGTAAAGCCGCGCATAGCCTGCCGCATCGACATGCGCCGAGGCGACGAAATCCGCTGACGGCGGACGGCTTGCGCCCGGATTCGACACTTTCGGATTGGGCTGGTCTTTCATGGCATCCTCCCCAGACTTCGGCAAACACAGTCACGACATATGTCAGCCGCCGATTTCCGGTCAGGCCTGGCTCGCGGCTGCTCACTCCCTTGTGACAGTCTAGCGGCAGGTGAATTTTTTGGTAACCCCCGTTGGCACAATCATTTTTCAGTAAAAATATTGACCGAATAACTGTCAACGATGTAAATTTTTTCCGCGTTTGTCACAAGTTTGACATTTTTTTCAACAACCTGGGGCTTCACAGAAACGCGAGGCTTTGCTGATGATTGCGCATCACGCCTCGGGGCGGGGTATTTGCGGCAAGATACTTTCTGTTCGGCGGCGCTGCCGGGTAACAAAATGATTCGCTGCTTCGGGCGCCCGATCACGGCGCGGTCCGAATGCGAAAAGCGGCCCGAAGGCCGCCTTTCCTGATCCCCATGTTTCGCCTTTCAGGTCGGAACATCCATCCGCATGGTGACAATGGCGCGGCCCTTGACCGCCTCGCCCCACCGCAGCTGCACCAGATTGCCATTGCTGCCTGCCCCCGGGATCGCGGTCGGCGAGATATAGCGCAGCGCATTGGCCGCATTGGTGATCGCACTTTCGGCCTGCACCGCCTCGACCATGCGGATACGGCCGCCAAAGGGAATGAAGGCCGAAGCATTCACCGACCAGGTCTCGGCATTGGTGTTTTGAATGTGCTGGATCACCACCGGGTTTGAGATCGACTGCGCCACCTGATTGTAGGTATTGGCCGAGACCCGCACATCGCGTGAGCGGGTAAAGTCCAGGCCGGAATGCGTGGTGTCGACGCGGTCAACCCGGTCAACAGTGGCGTTGAACACCCGGAAGGTATTGTTCTCCATGCAAAATCCGTTCAGGAAATGCCCGGGCCCATAGGGTTTGATCACCACCCAGCGAAAGGCCGAGCTGACATCTGAGGCGATGAAGATATTGCCGACGATGTTCAGCCCGCCGAAGGAAAACTCATTGTTGAACTCGGGCGCGGCGTCATGTTCATTGCCCCATTCGATGAAGCAATTGTCGATGTAATTGCCGGTGATCACGGTGGCCACATTGGTCTGGGTCAGCACGATCCCCGCCAGACGCACCCCCGCCGCCATATCATCGCCCTGGAAGAAATGGTTCGACTGGATCATATGCGAGGTGCCGTTCATCACCGCGAAATGGCGGAAGCGGACGACGCGGTTGTTGCGCAGCTTCACGTCATTGGCGTTGACGTTCATTGCAATCGTCGTGCGGTTTTGCGCCGGAAGCGATTGCTCGTCTGACAGGAACTGGCAGTAATCGACATGCATCCCCTGGCAGCCCGTCCCGGCCGAGGAAATCCCGCGATGTTTCGGGCGGTTGAAGGTGCAATTCTCGAACCGATTGACCGAGCCCGCCGCAGGCAGCATCACGCCCGAAGCGAGGCCGAGGCAGTTGAACTCGACATCATGGATCTCAAAGCGGTTCAGAAGCGAAAAGCCCCCGAAATCCAGCATGTATCTGAAACGGCGGAAGGTATAGGTGCGGGTGCCTGCGGCGCCGAACAGCGGCTCGGACAGATCGACCCAGCCCGCGCCGATGTTTTTTGCACGCACATAGACCTCACGCCCGACGCCGCTGCCCTCAACCAGGGCGCCGATCGGGATATTGGCGACATTGCTGACCCCGGTCAGCCGGGTGTGATGCGTGCCGGGTGTATAGGTGGCGGTCGAGGTGAAGGTTTCGATATTCCACCCGGTTGAGCTGACCGCATTCAGCGAGCCATTGCGCAAAACGCGGCGGTTGGAAAAGCTGGTCTGGCCGGAAAGACCAGCCACATCAATCGGTTCCGACAGATCGACCCGGCGGCCCGACATGTCAAAGGTCACATGGTCATTGTAGTAAAACAAAGCCTGCAGGGCGCGCTTAAACCCCTCGGTATCGCCGCCAAAGGCGCGGGAATAGCTTTCGAGATCGAAATTCCGGGTCAGCACCAGGCGGTTCGCGGCAGGCACGCTGACGGTGCCCACAAAGCGGATCGGAGAGTTTACGGTCAGATTGCCCTGGATCAGGTGATTGCCTGCGGGCACCAGGATCGTGCGCCCGCCCGCCGCCGCATCGGCTCGCTGAAAGGCCGCCATGTCATTGGTGGTACCATTCCCCAACGCGCCATGGTCGCGCACATCGACCACGTCACTCAGGTCGCGCAGCCAGAAAGAGGTGACATCCTCGACCTCGATATCTGCGATCCTGACCGTGCCGCCATTCGGGCCGGTCAGATCAAGGCCAATATGGGCAAAGACCGGCTGATGGCCCCAGACCAGATCAACGCCCGGTCGGTTGCCCGCGCCGATGATCGCCTGCACCGTCACCACCTCGCCATAGGCGGAAAGGCTGACCGCCGTCGCCGTCTGCGGCACCGCGCCTACATTGGTGCCCGCCGCGTTCCCCGCCCAGGCCGCGATCCGCACCGCTGGCAGATTGCCTGCGACCGCCTTGATCCGCACGGTCACCCGCAGATACATATCGGGCCGCAAAGGCGTTTGCGCAAAGGCCCGGAGCCGCTGGGTCGCCGAGGATTTCTGCAGCTCAAGACAGGTGCCGAAATCCTGGTCTGCCCCCACCAGTCCGGCGGTCGCGCTGCCCTCATAAGAGGCATCGCCCGGCCGCCCATTCGATTGCGACCAATGCGCCAGCCCCGCTGCAAAGGGCTGCGGCATCAGTGTCAGACCCTCGGTGATTGCCTTGTTCATCTTATGACCCCCGCCAGATTGTGCCTGCCCAAAACAGGCAAAGCCAATGCGCCGGACATCTGCGCCCCGCGCTGCAGCCGAGGGAAGTATCAACAAAGGGTTAACGCGGCCTCAGGTCGCCGTCCGCAGCAGCGGCGCGGCAGGCAACGAAAAGTGGCAATGAAAAAGGGGGCCGAAGCCCCCTTTGAATGATCTGTAAATGCGGCCCGATCAGCCCGCCAACTCAGCCTGCCAACTCAGCCCGCCAATTCGCCGGCCAGGGCGCGGTCGATCAGCGCGATGCTTTCGGTCACGCCGTAAAGGGCGACGAAACCGCCAAAGCGTGGGCCTTCGGATGCGCCCAGAAGCACCTCGTAGAGTGCTTTGAACCAGTCACGCAGGGGCTCGAACCCATGGTCCTTGCCGACCGCATAGACGATGGTTTGCAGCGCCTCATCCTCGGCCTGGCCCTCTTCGGGCCCGGTGAAGGCCGCGAAGCGCGCCCGCAGATCGAGGATCGCGGCGCGTTCCTGATCGGTCGGCAGGCGGTAGGTCCGGCTCGGCGCGATCTTGTCCTGGAAGTATTTCAGCGCGAAACCGGCGGCCGCATCCAGATCGGGGTTTGCCTCGGGCGAGGCCTCGGGCGCGTAGCGCTTGATAAAGCCCCAAAGGCCCGCCGCATCCTTGGCACCCGCCACCGAGGCCAGATTCAGCAGCATCGCAAAAGGCACCACCATGGTCGATTTCGGCGGGTTGCCGTTGTGGATATGCCAGACCGGGTTGTTGACCTGTTGCTCGATCGTTTGATCGGGATAGGCCTTCAGCTGCTGGTGGTATTCATCGACCGCCTTCGGGATCACATCCCACCACAGCCGCTTGGCCGTTTTCGGTTTTTGATACATGAAATAGGACAGCGATTCCGCCGAGGCATAGGTCAGCCATTCGTCGATGGTCAGCCCGTTGCCCTTGGATTTCGAGATCTTCTGACCCGCCTCATCAAGGAACAGCTCATAGGTGAAGTGGTTGGGTTTGCGCCCGCCCAGAACCTCACAAATGCCATCATAGATCGGCGTATTGGTCGAGTGATCCTTGCCATACATCTCGAAATCAACGTCGAGCTGCGCCCAGCGGGCCCCGAAATCGGGCTTCCACTGCAGTTTCACATTGCCGCCGGTGACGGGCAGCGTCCATTCACGGCCTTCCTCATCGTCAAAGGTGATGGTGTGGTTCACCTTGTCGATCGACTTCATCGGCACGTAAAGCACCCGGCCTGTTTCCGGATGGATCGGCAGGAAGCAGCTATAGGTCTGCTGACGTTCCTCGCGCAAAGACGCCAGCATGATCGCCATGATCTCGTCATAGCGCTCGACGCAAAGCTTCAGCGTGGCGTCAAAGAGGCCAGCGCGGTAGAATTCGGTCGAAGAGATGAAGTCATACTGGAAGCCGAAGGTATCCAGGAACCGCCGCAGCATGGCGTTGTTGTGATGGCCAAAGCTTTCATATTCGCCGAAAGGATCGGGAACCGAGGTCAGCGGCTTTTGGATATTGGCCTTCAGCAGATCCTGCTGCGGCACATTTTCCGGCACTTTGCGCATCCCGTCGAGATCGTCGGAAAAACAGATCAGCCGGGTCGGGATGTCCGAGATCGCCTCGAACGCGCGACGGATCATTGTGGTGCGTGCGACCTCGCCAAAGGTGCCGATATGGGGCAGACCCGAGGGGCCATAGCCGGTCTCGAACAGCACATAGCCCTTTTCGGGGGCCTTCTTCTCATAGCGTTTAAGCAGCGCGCGGGCCTCTTCGAAAGGCCAGGCTTTCGACTTCATCGCCGCATCGCGAAGCTCAGACATGAGAATTTCCTTTTACATGATCTGCCCGGGCGACAGTGCCAGGGCATGAGTGGGGGCCGGGCCAAAGGGCCGGGCAAGCCCATAACGCTCTATTGCCGCAGGCCGGGGGCGTCAATGTGCAGGGCAGGGCGCTTGTGGCTTTCCACAATGAAAAAGGGGCCGGATGGCCCCTTTTGTTGCTATATCTTCAGTGCTCGCCATCCGGACGCGGTGGCTTGCCAGCGGCCAGGTCGCGGGCCTGTTGCACCCATTCGTCGCGGCTGACGCGGCCCCTGAACCCTTCCAGGTTCTCATCGACCCAGGCGATTTCCGCATCCGTCCAGGCGGCGATCTGGTCGAAATGGTAATAGCCCAGCTTGTGGCACAGCTCTTCGAGAACCGGACCAATGCCTTTGATCAGCTTCAGATCATCGGCCTTGCCACCACGTGCGGCGGTCAGCGACACGGGCTTGCTGGCTGCGACCGGCGTCAGCAGCGGCGCCGGGGCCGCTACCGGGGCCACGACCTCGGCTGCGCGGGCATTGCAGGCCGCAAGGTCGGCCTTCGCCTTTGCCAGATCGCCCTCAAGCGCGGCTATACGCCCATCCGCGCTGCCACGCGCCTTTTCACAATCGCCAAGGCTGACCCGCAGCCGCGCCGCCTCTGCTGTCGCGGCATCCGCCGCTGACGTGTCAACGGTGACGCTGGCCTCGCGGCGGCCAAAGATCAGCCAGCCCGCAAACAGCCCAACCAGCGCGGCGAGCACCAGCAGCACCCAGATCTCGCCGAGAAGAAACCCCCAATTCTGAAACATCCTGATTCTCCCAAGAATCTGTTACTGCGGACCTTCCCCGGTCCATTCAATGGTTGTGCGCCGATTGGCGGCTTTGCCCTCTTCGGTGTCATTGGTGGCCACGGGCTGGCTGGCGCCATATCCCTGCGCCCTGAGATCACCCGCCGGAATGCCCCGCGCGATCAGCTCTTTGCGCACCGCCACCGCCCGGCGCTGCGAAAGGCCCAGGTTCATCTCGGCATCACCCGTGGCATCGGTATGGCCGCCGATTTTCGCCTGCAGCCCGCCCGTTCCGGTGCAGGGCAGAACGACCGAGGCCAGCTGGTTGATCACCGCGCGGGCATCGGCGCTCAGCTGATCCGAGCCTGAGACGAAATTGATCGTCGAGCGGCCCAGGATCGCATCGGCCTGTGCGGTGCATTCGGTCAGCGAGGGCGTGATATTCGCCACCGGCAGCCAATATCCGCCGCGCAGCTCTTCGGTCTGCCCGGTGATGGCGTTGGTGCGCTGCTCGCCCTCATCCCCTCGGGGCGCGACCTCCTGGACAGTGACGCTGACATCCAGCTCTGGCGAGATCGCTTTCATGCCACTTTGCAGCGTTTCAGTCAGCAGGGCGGTATTGCTGCCCGGGCCGACCTCGGCGAAGATCTCCGCCTTGCCCGGCGCCATATTCGCATTGAGGCGCTCGACTGAGGGAAACCATGGGGCCAGAACCCCGAGCAGTGCGGCCTCATGCCCTGGCTCACCGATCAGCGCCTGATGCGCCGGGCTATAGACAGACGGGATGCCGGTCGCGGCTGAGATCGTCTTTTCGTCCAGACCCACCGGGAGTTTTCCGCTCACCTGTGCGCCCGAAAAGGCGTCATAGCTGAAATGCCACTCTGGCGGGGTGCCGTCATCCAGCAGGTCCAGCCTGACCTCGACCCTGTCAGCGGCCAGGTCTTGCAGCGCTGCATGGACAAGATCAGCCTCAGCCGGGGTGCGGGCCTGGCCCGTCACGACCAGCCGGTCATCCGTCAGGCTGGCGGTGCCGAAATCCAGCGGCTGCAGCGCGGCGGCGGCGGCTTTGACCAGCCTGTCCCAATCCGCAGGCGCGCCAGAGGCCAGCACCAGCGGGCCGGGGTCGGGGTGGCCGGGCAGGGCGGCTATGTCTTTGCGAAAGGCCTCGGAAGGAACCGAGCCCGCGGCCGTCAGCGCCTCTGCGCCCTCTGCTTTGGTCAGAGACATTTCATAGGGGCTGACCTTTGGCAGCACCGTGATCTGATCATGCACCACCCGCCGCCCCGGCAGGCCGTTCAGCGCCGCCAGGATGCCGGATTTCTCGGCCTCGGTATCGGCGATGCCTTTTGCTGTAATGTCGCGGCCTGATACGGTCGATGTTATGCCGTGGATCGCTGGGGCGACGATGCCCGCCGCCTCGGCCGTAATCTTCTGTTCAATTTCATGTGCATTATAGGCGCGGGCCCAAAGCCCCAATCCGCCAACGCCCAACACAAGGGCCAAAACACCAAGCGGCTTGCGCATATGATCCCCCAAGGATTGCCACGCAAAGAACTCTGCCCTGTGATTCTGTGGCGGGCAAGGGGGAAGGATCCGGAAGCTGACGCTTTACCGGGGCGCGGCCCGCTCTTGCCGCAAGCGGTAAGGCGCATTAGATTCAGCGCCAGAATGTCACCGGAGTGAAGCGTTTGAACCAGCCCGTCCTGCCGTCGATGTCACCCCAGGATGCGCTGGTGGCTGTGATGATTGCCTGCTCTGCCTCAGACCAGAATATGCGCACAGCCGAGCTGGTGGCGATCCAGAACATGGTCAATTTCATGCCGGTCTTCTCGGGCTATGACCCCGACCGGATGCGCCGCGTGGCCCAGGTTGTATTCGATCTCTTTGAGGTCGAGGACGGGCTGGATGCGTTCTTCGGCCTGGTGCGTTCGGCGCTGCCCGAAAGGCTGCATGAGACCGCCTATGCGCTGGCCTGCGATGTGGTGACGGCAGATGGCCGCCACAGCCAGGAAGAGCTGCGCATGCTTGAGGAATTGCGCGAAGAGCTGGGGATTGACCGGCTGCATGCGGCGGCCATCGAATGGGGCGCCCGCGTTCGTCACCTGCTGCCCTGATCAGCCTTGCGGCGCGGCCCCCTTCGCGCGGCCCGCCGCCTGTCACCGTAAAAGTGCCTAGCGAAAGCGATCCGCCAGCCTTTGCAAGGGGCTGCGATTGTCGGGGGCGGTGGTGTCAGGCCTGTTCTCGGCTTTCGTCGCAGGGGCCACCTTTACGACCGCTGGTTCTGCCTTCGTCTCTTCCCTCGCCTCTGCCACGGTCTTTGAGGACCTGGGCGGTGCGGTGCGCAAACTTACCGCATTCATGAACTTCTGCGCGTCCCCGCCCGCCAGCGCGGCTGCACCGTCAGAGATGCCGCTTAAAAGCGCATCCAGCCAGGTCTGGTCGGCTTTGGAAAAGTCGTTCAGCACGTAATGGGCGACGGCATCCTTGTGCCCCGGATGGCCGATCCCCAGCCTGACGCGGTGATAGGCCTCACCAATATGCCCGTGGATCGAGCGCAGCCCGTTGTGCCCGGCATGTCCGCCGCCCTGCTTGACCCGCAGTTTCCCCGGCGCAAGGTCCAGCTCGTCGTGAAAGACCGTCAGCACATCGGGGCCGAGTTTGTAGAAATCCATCGCCGCCCGCACCGACTGCCCGGACAGGTTCATGAATGTCGCGGGCTTCAGCAGGATCACTTTCTCTGCGCCCAGCCGCCCCTCGGCGACCTCGCCCTGAAAGGCCTTGCGCCAGCTGCCAAAGCCGTGATCCTGCGCGATCCGGTCCAGCGCCATAAAGCCGATATTGTGCCGGTTTCCCGCATAGCGTGTGCCCGGATTGCCAAGGCCGACAAAGAGTTTCATACGGGTCTCCTGGTAAGGCATCGCAACGGCCGGGCAGATCTGCAGGCAGCGGTGGCATGGCAGGGGCCTGGATCCGGCAGGAGCCTGTGGCCTTTGTTCATCAGTGTGTCTCTATAGCGCCCGCTGCGCCCGCGCTCAACCTGACAGGAATGACCATGGCAGAACTGCGTCACTTCACCATTCGCGGCATTCGCCTGTCCCTTCCGCCCGAGGCGTTCCAGGGGCGGCTGGCCCAGGCGCTGGAGACCGGGCGCTATGAAAATAATGAGGCAAGCGCGCTGGAAAAGCACCTGCGCCCAGAGGATCGCTTTGTCGATTTCGGGGCGGGGATCGGCTTTCTCTGTGCGCTGGCGGCGCGGATATGCGGGCCGCAATCGGTCTGCGGCGTCGAGGCCGGACCTGAGACCATTGATATGGCACGCGCCAATTTGCAGCAAAACGGCTATGGTGCGGCAAAGCTGATCCATGCGGCGGTGACGGGCGATCAGGTCACGGATGAGGCGGTTGATTTCGGGGTGCGGCGCAATTTCTGGGCCTCTGGCCTGCGCATGGGGGCGGCATGGGGGCCCAATGCCCAGGTGGTTCAGGTGCCTGCGCTGGCCTCAGCCCCTTTGCTGCAGCGTCTGCAGCCAACTGTGCTCAGCTGTGATATCGAGGGGGCCGAGATTGACGCGCTCGCCGCCCCGATGCCCGCCTCTGTGCGGTTGATCATCACCGAGATCCATCCTGCCGTTTACGGCCCTGCGGGGACAAAGCGCCTGTTCGACGGCCTGTCAAACCAGGGATTCGCCTATGAGGCCGATGGCTCTCGTGGGGCCACGGTGGTGTTTCGCCGCCTTAACGCGGCCTGAACCTCACCTGAAGGCGGGCGCTGCTTGACGGCGGTTTGGGCGCGGGTGACAGTCGCAGCCCTAGGCGGGGGGCGTTGTCTGCATCGGCCCCCAGGCCCCCGGGAAATTGCAGGAGTGCCCCATGTATCTGACGATGAACCGCTTTAACGTGAAGGCGGGCGAAGAGGCCACCTTCGAGGCGATCTGGAAAAACCGCGAAACCCGTCTGCCCGAGGTGCCCGGCTTCATCAGCTTTCACCTGATGAAAGGCGCCGAGGCCGATGGCGTCAGGCTTTATGCCTCACATACGATGTGGGAAAGCGAGGCGGCATTCCGCGACTGGACCCGCTCGGAGGCGTTCCGCTCTGCCCATGGCAGCGCGGGCGGCCATAAGGGGGTGATCCTGGATCATCCAAAGCTGGAAATATTCGAATCTGTGCAATTCATCGGCGTCTGAACGGGCGTTTCAGGCCCCTTTCGTCTGCGTGATGTCGGATAAACGAAAACGGGGGGCAGATGCCCCCCGTTTTGTCTTTCGCACCTTCGGCGCTGATCTGTTGCAGATCAGGCTTCAGCTTCGTCGTCGCCACCAGCAGCAAGACCCGAGGGTGCTGCGACGTTTGCGATCACGAAGTTGCGGTCGATGGTGGGCTTGGCGCCTTTGGGCAGAACAACGTCATTGATGTGGATCACATCGCCGATTTGCTTGCCTTCCAGGTCCACGGTGATGTGGTCCGGGATGTCGGACGCCAGAACTTCCAGCTCAACCTCGGCGCGCACGACGGTCAGGGTGCCGCCACGCTTGATGCCAGGTGCTTTATCCGCATTGATGAAATCAACGTGGATGAACAGGTTGATCCGCGAATTGTCGTGGATGCGCATGAAGTCGACATGGGTCGGCAGGTCTTTGACCACATCACGCTGCACGCCGCGGCAGATCACGTGCTGATCAGCCTGGCCTTCAACCTTCAGGTTAAACAGCGTCTGCAGGAAGCGACCCTTGCGCAGGTTCTTCAGCAGGTAGTTGTAGTTCACCGCAATCGGCGTCGGCTCTTTGTTGTCGCCGTAGATGATGCCAGGTACGTTGCCGTCACGACGGGCTTGACGGGCGGCCCCCTTGCCTGTCCCCGTCCGCACCACGGCCAGAAGATCAGGGATCTCGCGTGCCATAGGTATTCTCCAGATATGAATGAGCCGCCATCCTCCAAGGGTGCATGGCGGGTGGGCGGCCTATAGCGGGGAATGCGCTTCAGGGAAAGGCGAAAATGCATCCTGCCCGCAGGCATTGCAGAAAGCATTGCCGCAACAGAAGGGCCATGGGGGCTGCGGGGAGGGGGGCGGATGGCCCCGATGCGTCACCCGCCGCACGAAAGGTGTCGCTGGCGGGCTGGACAACCCAGGCCCCCGCACGGCATGGCTGCAATCAGCGCAGGAGGCGGCATGTCTTTGATCAGAACACTGGCCAGTGCCAGGGCGGTGATGTTTGCCTTTGCGGCAATGGGCATCCTTTGGGGATCCTTTGCAGCGGTGCTGCCGGATCTGAAGGCGCAGCTGAATGTCGATGAGGCGGGCCTTGGCGGGCTGATGCTGTTCACGCCGCTGGCGGCGGTGACGGCGATGCTGCTGGCACCGATGATCGGGCATCGGCTGGGCCGGGTGGCTTTGCCGCTGGCCGCGGGCGTGATGGCGCTGGCCTTCATGCTGCCAGGCCAGGTCAGCGTGGCCTGGGCCTTCCCGCTGGCGATGATGTGCTGCGGCTTTGGCACCGGGCTGACCGATGTGCTGATGAATGCCCGCACCGCCGAGCTGGAGACGACGCGCAAACTGCATCTGATGAACCTTGCCCATGCGGCCTATTCCTTTGGCTATGCGGGGGGCGCGATTGCCACCGGCCAGCTGCGGGCGATGGGCTGGGGGCCGGATTGGGTGCTGGGCACCATGGGCCTTGTCGCGCTGATCTTCGCACTGCTGACGGCCGAGCGTGACGGCACAATCCATGGGCTGAAGCGCCCCGAGGCGGGCGGGCCCGGCCTTGGCATGATGCCGGTGATTGGTGGCGCGATGGTGCTGGTCGCCTTCCTGACCGAGAATGCGGCCGAGGGCTGGTCGGCGCTGCATATCGAAAAGACCCTTGGCGGCAGCCCCGAGCAGGGCGCGGTTGGCCCGGCGGCCATGGCGCTGACCATGGGGATCGCCCGGCTTTTGGGCCAGGGGGCGCTGTCGCGGGTAGATCCGTTCCGGCTTTTGATGGCGGGGGCCGGGATTGCGGCGGTGGGGGCGCTGATCGCCTCACAGGCCATCAGCCCGGCCATGGCCTATTTCGGCTTTGTCGTCATGGGGATAGGGGCCTCGGTCATTGCGCCGACCGCCTTTTCGCTGGTCGGCCAGCATGCAGCCCAGGGGATGCGGGCCCGCGCTGTCGCAAGGGCCACGCTCTTTGGATATTTCGGCTATTTCGTCGGCCCGCCGGTTTTGGGCCTGATCGCGGGCACTTTCTCTTTGCGCGGCGCTTTCGTGTTCGCCGCGCTGATGCTGGGCTTTGTTTTCGTGCTGGCGCCGCTGTTCAGGCGTGCCGCCTCACGCTGAGGGCTGTCTGCTCGCCGCGAAATCAAGGGCCTGCGAAATCAAGGATCTGGCGGCAGGCCTCGGCTATATCCTCATCGGGCTGGGTCAGTGACAGGCGCAGCCAGCCGCTGAGGCCCGCGCCAAAGCTTTCGCCGGGCATCACCGCGACATGGCGCTCGCGCAAAAGGGCCAGCGCGAAGTCCTGGCCCGAAAGCCCGGTGGCCCTGACATCGACCAGTGCGAACATCCCCGCCTCGGGGCGATGCACCCGCAGCCCGCCCTTGCCATCCAGCATATCCGCTACCAGCCCGGCGCGACGCGCAAAGCGTTCGACCATCCCCGCCGCAATCGGCGAAGGTTTGGAAACTGCAAGTTCGGTCATATCGGCAAGGAAGGGCTGGCTGCCAAAAAGCATGACTTCTGAAAGTGGCAGCAGCCTTTCGGTAAATTCCTTCGGCCCCACAACCCAGCCCGAGCGAAAGCCAGGCGCCGCATGTGATTTCGAGATCGAGGCCGCCGAGACACTGCGCTCTGCCAGTTCAGGCAGCTCCAGCGGCGAGGTGAAGGTCACGCCGGGAAAGACCAGGTCCTCATAGACCTCATCCGAGACCAGCCACAGATCATGCTTTTGCGCCAGGGCCCCGATGGCCGCGATGTCCTGGCGCGTCAGCACCGCCCCGGTCGGATTGTGGGGGGTGTTCAGGAAAATCACCCGCGTCCGTTCGGTGATTGCCGCCTCAAGATCCGCGACCTGCAGGCGAAAGCCGTGCTCGGGGCGCAGCGCGACTGGTACTGGCACCGCCCCGGTCTGGCGGATCAGCCCCTCATAGGTGGCATACATCGGATCGCCCAGCAGCACCTCATCGCCATTTTCGACCAGGGTGCGGAAGATCGCGTAAAGACAGGTCTGGGTGCCGGGCAGGCAGATGATCTGATCGGGGTCGATCTCACGCCCGCGCCTTGTGCTGTAGCGTTCGGCCAGTGCGCGGCGCAGCCCCGGCTCGCCCCGGCCATCGGAATAGCCCAGCCGGCCCGGGCGCATGGCGGCGCGGGCGGTTTCGATCATCTCTGGCGGGGTGGGGGAATCCGGCTCGCCGATGGTCAGCTCGATTATCGCGGTGCCCTGGGCTTTCATCTCACGCGCCAGACGGTGCACCGCCCATTTGGCTGATCCAAGCCCGGACAGCCGCTCATGAACCGCGGAATAGCGCATCATTTACCCTCTTGTGACTGGTGGATCCCGATCTCGGGAATAAAGGTGTCAAAGCCCATCAGGTCGACGCCCAGAATTGCACCAACCGAACGCAGGCCGATCACGATCAGCTCGCCCGGCGCGAAGTGATTTGTCAGGATCGAACCTTCCAGCCAAAGCCCGTCCAGCGTGGCATTGCAGGCGATGGCCTCGCTGCGCAGCCGGGCCGGGGGCACATCGCGGCCCAGATCGGCGATCAGCTGCTGAAGGCGGTCGCGGAACCGCAGATAAGAGCTTTCATGCCGCGCCAGCAGCCCCGGATCGCTTTGCACCTGATGCAGATAGCCCGCCCAGAGTCCTGCGGCCCTCGGGTCCAGCACCGGGGGGCGCAGCGTGGCCGCGATGAAAGCCGCCAGCCGCTCGTCGGGCGCGGTTCCGACCGCCGAAAGCGCGTCCTCGCCCGTGTCGGTCATCCCGTCCATCAGCGCGACATAGGCGGTGCGCAGCAGCTCGTCCTTTGAGTTGAAGTAATGGCGGATCAGCCCTGGCGTCACCCCGGCGCGGGCGGCAATCGCCCTGACAGTCGCGGCCTGCATGCCGCCCTCTGCCACCAGCGACTGCGCCGCCTGGATCAGTGCCTCGCGGCGGTTCTCTTCGGTGTCGCGGATATAGCGCCGCCGTTCCGGGATGCCCGGGGCGGCGTCTGATTGCGAAGGTGCCGGGGCGGACGGGCTTGACTTATCCATCTGGTCCTTTCGCCCGGGGCACTGTGATCAGACGCGCCCTGCACGGGCGGGCCTGATCAATTATACGAGCGAAGAATTGCACAACCCGCGCCGGTTGGCAAGCTATGGTCCGCCCTGAAGGCAAAGCCCCCCTGCATGGATGGATGACTGCGCAGAAAAAGGGCGGCCGGGGTTCAGGTGCCAGGGGTTCAGGTGTCCGGGGGGGGCAGGTGCCAGGGGGCAGGTGCCGGGTTCAGGTGCCGGGTTGGCCGTCTTTTGCAGCAACATCCTTGTGGATAATCACATCGGTCTGGGGCCAGCGGGCCAGGATCTCACGCCGCAGCGCCGCGCCGATGGCATGGGCGTCGCGCAGGCTTTGCTCGCCATCCAGCTCGATATGCAGATTCACAAAGACCCGGCTGCCGCTGGTGCGGGTTTTCAGGTCGTGAAAGCCCAGCACACCGGGCCAGCTGCGGGTCAGATCGGCAATCGCCGCGATCAGCGCAGGGTCGGCACGACGGTCCATCAGCGCGTCCCATGCGGCCTTGCCGATGCGGGCGGCCCCCATCACCATGATCGCCGCCGCCAGCAGCGCGACCCAGGAATCAAGCCCGCGCACCCCCAGATGCTGCGAGGCCTGCAGCGCGATGATCGCGCCCACCGCAGGCACCAGATCGCCTAAGTAATGCAGCCTGTCCGCCGCCACGACACGGCTGCCCGTCAGCCGCGCCACCCGTCCCTGCCACCAGACCAGCCCCAGCGTCAGCAGGATCGAGGCGACCATCACCAGCGTGCCGCCTGCCTCTGACCCAATCGGCCCGCTGTCGCCGCTGATCATGCGCTGCAACGCCGACCAGCCAATATAGGCCCCCGATCCCAGGATCAGCAGCGCCTGGGCCAGCGCCGTCAGATCCTCGGCAGAGCTATGGCCGAAGGCATGGTCATCATCGGCGGGGCGGGCCGCGTAAAGGATCGCCGTCGCCGCCGCCAGCGACATCACCAGATCGACCGCGCTATCGGCCAGCGAGGCCGCGACCGACAGCGCCCCGGTCGCCAGCACCGCCCAAAGCTTCAGCCCCACCAGCGTCGAGGCGACCAGCACCGATGCGATCCCCGCCGAAAGGCTTAACCATTTATGCGGCTGCGGGTCAGGCTGCGGGCGATCCGGGCTGGTCTGGGGCCTGTCTAAGGACATCAGGGCACCTTTTGGCATGGTTGATTTTCCCTTTTGCCTGTTAACCCATGGCAAAGGGGGGCAGGGCGCATCCTGCAGCCCGCAGTCTAATCGGCGCAGAGGCCCGCTGGAAGGCCAGCTGGAAGGTCAGTCGATAATCTCAGCGGGATCCACACCCCAGATCGCGGATTTTTGCACCCAGCCGCGCTCGCCCCCCGAAGAGATGCGGCACCATTCGGGCTGGCATTGCAGCACCCGTGCCACGACGCCCATCTCGGCCTGGGCGACGACGCGGGCGTCGGCGCGCGGCGCGTCGCGGAATTCGGCCATATCGGTGGTGATCAGCACCGAGCGCACCCCTGACAGCAGTGCGTAATGCACCCAGCCGCCTGCGCCATCCTGATCCTCGACGCGGCGCCAGTTCTCATATTCGGCGGTCACACGCAAAGGCATGCCCGGGCGGGTAAAGACCCAGTCGATGCGATGGGTCAGGCCGGGGCCGCGCCGCGCATTGCCCTCATCTCCCTTCAGTGAGACGAAACGCGGCAGGGGCAGGTTGGTCACGCAGCCGATATTGGGCTGGCATTCGCGTGTGGCTGGCCTTGCGGGCAGGCTGGTGGCGGGGGCGGTTGTGCCAGACGCCGCCGCAGAGGCCGCCCCGGAGGCTGCAGCCGAGGTTGCCGCAGATGCCGCAGCCACGGCGCTTTCGATCGCGGCCTCGGTCTCGGCGCTTTGTGCAGCCACCACGCCTGCCGAAAAACCGGCCGCCAGGGCCGAACAAAGGCCCGCAATCAGTGCCGCCCCAATCCGGGCCCGCAAAGGCCTGATCCGCGCAGCGCTGACGTTCGTATGTTCCGAAGCTGCCGCCAAAGCTGTGCCTGAAACCACCCCCGGAACCGCCACCGCTATCCGGGGTGCCGCAACCGATCGCCCGCCGGGGGCTGTGCTGTCAGATTGGGTCATCTTTCGCGCCTGCTCTTCGCGGGGTTGGCCCCGTCGCTTTCGATGTTCGTTTTACTGGGGCTTGTGGTTCGCGCCCCTTGACCCCACTGTGCACCTAAGATGCGCCTGATGGAAGAGTTGAGGGAGAGACCATGCCATCGCCACGCCTGACTGTTGTTGTGACGCGACGCTTGCCAGAGCCGGTCGAGACGCGAATGAAAGAGCTGTTCGACGTTCGCCTGCGCGATCCCGACACCAAAATGACCCGCGAAGAGCTGCTGGCCGCCATGCAAAGCTGCGATGTGCTGGTGCCCACGATCACCGATCAGATCGACGCGGGCCTGATCGGCCAGGCGGGCGAGCGGCTGAAGCTGATCGCCAATTACGGCGCGGGCGTTGACCATATCGATGTGGCAACGGCGCGCTCGCGCGGTATCCTTGTCTCGAACACCCCGGGCGTGGTGACCGAGGACACCGCCGACATGGTCATGGCGCTGATCATGGCGGTGACGCGGCGCATCCCCGAGGGCATCGCCTCTATGGCCAGCGGCAAATGGGAGGGCTGGACGCCGATGGCCTTCCTGGGCTCGCGTCTGGCCGGAAAGCGGCTTGGCATCCTGGGCATGGGGCGGATCGGCCAGGCGGTGGCACGCCGCGCCCGGGCCTTTGGCTGCCAGGTGCATTACCACAACCGCCGCCGCGTGCGCCCCGAAATCGAGGCGGAACTTGAGGCGACCTGGTGGGAAAGCCTGGACCAGATGCTGGCGCGGATGGATATTGTCTCGATCAACTGTCCGCATACGCCCTCGACCTTCCACCTGCTGAACGCGCGGCGGCTAAAGCTGATGAAGCCTGCATCGGTGGTGGTGAATACCTCTCGCGGTGAGGTGATCGACGAGAACGCGCTGACACGCGCGCTACGGGCGGGCGAGATCGCGGGCGCAGGCCTTGACGTTTATGAGCGCGGCAATGAGATCAACCCCCGCCTGCGCGAAGAGCCGAATGTCGTGCTGCTGCCGCATATGGGCTCGGCGACCATCGAGGGTCGGATCGAAATGGGCGAAAAAGTCCTGATCAATATCAAGACCTTCGCAGACGGCCACCGCCCACCGGATCAGGTTGTGCCGGGGATGCTCTGACGGCTATAAGCGAAAGAGCAGGCGCGGCCCCGCTGGGAAAGGCACTGAACAGATGCTGAGCAATACTGCAAAATCGGCAGAGCGCCCCAAACGGGTTCTGCTGATTTCGCCATGGTTTGGCCCCTGGCCGGAGTGGATCAATCTCTTTGTTGAATCCTGCAGGTGGAACGCAGGATTTGACTGGCTTATCCCGACTGACCAGGATTTTCCTGAGAACCAGGCCACGAATGTGCATTTTGTCAGACAGTCTTTCGATGCCTTCAGGGAGGATCTGGCCGCCCGGCTGAAGATCGATGCGGCGGCGGTTACCCCTTACAAGCTATGTGACCTGAAACCGGCCTATGGCGCGATTTTTGCAGAGCATCTCTTGGGGTATTCACATTGGGGCTTTTGCGATCTTGATATCATTTTCGGTGATCTGACCCAGGTCTATACCGATATTACGCTGGCACGTTATGATGTGATTTCCACGCTGAGAAACCGGCTTTCCGGGCATCTTTCGATCTTTCGCAACACGCAAGAGCTGCGCGAGCTGTTCCGCGAAATTCCCGATTGGCAGCAGCTTTTCTCGCGGCCCGGGCATGTCGGGATTGATGAACGACAATTCAGCCATCTCATTCGTCCGCGCAGCCTGCTGCGGCGGCTTGACCCGCGTCGGCTGTGGTCGTGGAAATACCTCTTTGCTGAACGTTACACCACGCCGGGTGGCACCGAGCGCTGGCCCCGCAATGCCGAAAGCCCGGCTCTGTGGCAGTGGAAAGACGGTGTGCTTTCACATGGGGATCCCAATGCGCCGCCGCTTTATCTGCATCTGATGTTCTGGAACAGCGACCGCTGGCTGCCCGAGCATCTGCGCCCGGCGCCCTGGACGCAGCTGCCGCAGATCATGCAATGCGACTGGCGTGAGGCCGCAGAGAAGGGGTTTACCATTTCTGCGGCCGGAATCAGGCTGCTCTGATCACAGCACCAGGTTTCCCGGCACGCGGTCATGTCAGAGCCGCAGATCCGCCAGCAGCGGCAGATGGTCTGAGGCGCGGCTGGCCTCATGGCTGCGATAGACCGAGGCCTCGGCTTCGGTGAAGCGGTCGGAAATCGCAATGCGGTCCAGCGCGAAAACCGGGTGGCGTGAGTGATAGGTCGGCCCGCCCGCAAGGATGCGGAAGCGTTTCGACAGCCGCCCCAGGCCCACCTGCAGCGAACGCTCGTTGAAATCACCGGCGATCAGCATGGCGGTGTTGTCTTCCTCGGGCAGCATATCCAGCAGTGCTGACAGTTGCCTGCGGCGTGAATGGCGCAAGAGGCCCAGATGCACGCCCACCACCCGCAGCCGCTGATCGCCCCGCGCCAGCAGCGCCGAGACAAGGCCGCGCGGCTCCAGCCCCGGCAGATCGTGGTGGCTGCGCGAGATCACCTCAAACCCCGGCGAGACCAGCAGCGCATTGCCGTGCCAGCCAAGCGACTCGCGGCCATGGTCGAAATCGACGGGCAGCAGCCCGGTGCGGCGAAACACCTCGTCACGCTCAAAGACCGGGCGGCGCGGGCCAAGGCGCAGATCAGCCTCTTGCAGCGCCACCACATCTGCGCCCAGATCGGCGATCACCCGCAAGACCCGCGCCGGATCGCGACGCCTGTCCGTACCAAGCGCCTTGCGGATATTGTAGCTGGCCACGCGCAGCGACCGCAGGTCATGGTTCGCAGGATTGCTGGTCTCAGGAATGGTGCTCACAGGATCGGTGCCCCCAGTCGGAAGACGCCCTCGATCAGGCGTCTGGGCAGTTTTGCCTCAGCCACGCCCTCTTCGCAATCGGGCAGCAGGCGCTCGAACCAGCGGGTCACGGCGGTGACGGTGGGCTGATCCCAGGCGAAAACCGTCAGCTCGAAGTTCAGCAGCATCGAACGCACATCGAAATTGGCCGAGCCGATCCAGGCCGCATCATCAATCAGCCCGGCCTTTGCATGCATCATGCCGGGGCGAAAGCGCAGAAAACGCACCCCCGTGGGTGCCAGCGCCCGCATATAGGGGCCACGGGCGAGGTCTGTCGTCCATTGGTTTGATTTCGCGGGCAAAAAGATCCGCACATCAACGCCGGTCCGGGCGGCGGTGGCCAGGGCCTGGGCCAGCCCCTCGGTCGGCACGAAATAGGGGGTGGCGATCCAGATCCGCTGGCGGGCGCGATAAATCGCGGCGACCAGCCCGTCGTGCAGCACATCCTGGGGCTCATCCGGGCCTGCGGGCACCAGCTGCAGCTGCGCCTGGCCTGCGGGGGGGCTTGGCGGCGGGAAGGGGGCGTCAAGTGGCTCGCCCGCCACTTCCCAGTCAGAGGCAAAGACCGCGTTGAAAGCATCGAGAACCGGGCCCTCGGCACTGAAGCTGAGGTCGACCCATTGCCCCGGGGGGGATGCCAGATAATCATCGCCGACATTGCGCCCGCCCGACCAGACGCGGCGGCAATCGGCGATCACCAGCTTGCGGTGGTTGCGCAGATTCAGATGGGCGGTATCGGTGAAATGGTCGATGGGCGAGAAATAGCGCAGCTCGCCCCCGGCCTGGACAAATTCACGCAGGGCCTTGCGCGGGCGGCCCAGGCTGCCCAGCCAGTCAACCGACAGCCGCACCTTCACGCCCGCCTGCACCCGCGCCGTCAGCTGCGCCAGAAACCGCAGCCCGCTGTCATCATTGGCCAGCACGTAAAGCAGAATATCCAGCCGCTCGCGGGCGGAAGTGATCACCGCCTGCAGGGCCTCATTCGCGGCCTGTGGGCTTTCATGCAGGGTGATCTGATTGCCGCTGACCGCCTCTGGTGCGCCCAGGCTGGCAAAGACCCGCGCCAGATGCGGCGCCTCGACACTGGGCACCGAAGGATGCGGCGAAAAGCGGATGGCGGGAAAACTGCGCCCGGATTTGCGAAAGCCCAGCACCAGAAAGACCGGCACCGCAATATAGGGCACCATGATGATGAAGAGGATCCAGGCGGCCGAGCTTTGCGGCGTCCGCCGCGCCTGCAGGGCCAGGATCATGGCACTGGCAACCGCCAGAACGCCCAGAACGATCAGCAGATGTTCAAACAGCAGATACATAGGCCTCCGCAGGGGTTTTGGCCGATGCTATCGGCATGGCCCCGTCAGCGAAAGGGCGCAAATCTGTTAAAATCGGCTGGGCAGGACTGCGGCCAGCTCGGGCGGCTGCGGGCGGCCTGCGATCAGATCGGCAATCAGCTGGGCGGTTTTCGGAGCCAAAGTCACCCCGATATGGCCGTGGCCAAAGGCATGCAGCACATCCGCGCCACCGCGCGAGGGGCCTATCACCGGCAGGCTGTCGGGCAGCGAGGGGCGAAAACCCATCCAGCTGCGCGAGGGCTCTGGCAGATCGGGAAAGAGGCTGCGCGCCCCCTCGACCAGTTTGGCAATCCGGTGTGGCGAGGGCGGCAGCTGTAGCCCCCCCAGCTCTACCGTGCCCGCCACCCGCAGCCGCCCCTGCATCGGGCAAAGGTAAAAACCGCGCTCTGTCACGCAAGAGGGGCGGCTCAGCGGGGGCGTCTGCATGTCCCATTCGACATGATAGCCGCGCTCGGTATCCAGTGGAATCCGGTCGCCCGCCTGCAGGGCCAGCGCCCGCGAATGCGCCCCCGCCGCGATCACCACCTTGCGGGCATGCAGGCTGACCGGGCGGCCCTCATTGCTGCGGCCATCAAGGTTAACCCCGGTGATCTGGCGCGTAAGCCGCTCGATCCGGGCTGGGATCAGCCTTGCATGCTGCAAGGTCATGGCGGCGATGCGCTGCATCATCAGACCAGGATCGCTGAGGAAAATCGCCTGGGGGAAGAAGGCGGCCCCGGCGTGGAAGGGCAGGCCCGGCTCCAGCCCGGCCAGCTGGCCGCCGCTGAGCATTTCTGCCTGGACGCCCAGCTCGCGTCGCCCGGCCATTTCACGGCTGGCAGCGTCGAATTGCGCCTGATCTCGGTAGAGATAAAGGCAGCCGCGTGGGCGCAGCAGATCGGCGGCCCCCGCTTCGCTTGCAAGGGTTTTCCAGGCCGGATTGGCCCCCTGCAGCAGCGCCGCGATGTTTTGGGCGTTGCGGGCCGCGGCTTTGGGCAGGCTTTGGCGGGCGAATTTCCACAGCCATGGCATCAGCGAGGGCAGGGTGGAATGACGGATCGCCAGTGGCGAATTGCGATTGAACAGCAGCGAGGGCAGGCTCTTCAGCACATCGGGCGTGCCGACCGGGGCGACCGCGTAATCGGCGATCGTGCCCGCATTGCCGTAAGAGGCGCCCATGCCCGGATCGCCCGGCTCGATCAGCGTGACCTCGCGCCCTTCGGCAGACAGCCGGGCGGCGATGGTCAGGCCAATCACCCCGGCCCCGATTACAGCGATGTCAGTGGTCAGTCGGGCCATGCGCAGTTTCACTTCTCAAACAAAACCCTGCCCCGCCGGGGCGGAGCCGGGGCTTGCAGTTTACACGATCTTACATTGCGGCTTTGAAAAGCGCATAGGTATTTTCGCGGGTCATCGGGATCGGATTGCCACCGCAGCTGGGATCTTCCAGCGCCATTTCGGTCAGCTCTTCCAGACGTTGCTCCTCAACCCCGAGTGCGGTCAGATTGGCCGGGATCGAAAGCTGCTCGCGCAGCTCCATGATCCAGGCGCGGAAGCCGTCAAAGCCGCCTGCGATGCCCAGATAGGCCGCCGCCGCATTGATCCGGTCCTCAATCGCCGGACGGTTGAAGTCCAGCACGACCGGCATGACGACGGCATTGGTGGTGCCGTGATGGGTGCCGTAAACCGCGCCGACCGGATGCGACAGCGAGTGGATCGCGCCGAGGCCCTTCTGGAAAGCAACCGCCCCCATGGCCGCCGCCGCCATCATATGACCACGCGCCATCAGATTGCCCGGCTCGTTGTAAACGGTGACCAGGTTCTCTTTCACCAGCCGCAGACCTTCCAGCGCAATGCCCTGGCTCATCGGGTGGTAGAAGGGCGAGGAATAGGCCTCAAGGCAATGCGCCAGCGCATCCATCCCGGTGCCTGCGGTGATGAATTTCGGCATGCCAACGGTCAGGGCCGGATCGCAGATCGTCACGCCCGGCAGCAGCTTCGGATGGAAGATGATCTTCTTCTTATGGGTCGCCAGATTGGTCAGAACGCCGGCGCGACCGACCTCTGACCCGGTGCCCGCGGTGGTGGGAACCGCCACCATCGGTGCGATTTTGTCAGCATCGGCGCGGGTATACCAGTCGTCGATATCTTCCAGATCCCAGACCGAGAGGTCAGCACGCTGATGCGCCATCAGGGCAATCATCTTGCCCAGATCCAGCGCCGAGCCGCCGCCGAACAGGATCACGCCATCATGACCGCCCGCCTTATAGACGGCGATACCCTCAGCCATATTCTTGTCATTCGGGTTCGGATCAACCTCTGAGAAAACCGCGCGGCCAAGGCCTGCAGCCTCAAGCACATCCAGCGCCTGGGTGGTGATCGGCAGTGAGGCCAGCGCTTTGTCGGTCACCAGCAGCGGCTTTTTCATGCCCAGCGATTTGGCGTGATCGGCCAGTTCAGCAATCCGGCCGACGCCGAATTTGATCGCGGTCGGATAAGACCAGTTGCGGTCGGGGACGCCCTGTTTGTCAACAGTGGACATATTACACCTTCTTGAGATGGTAGGATTTCGGACGGGTTACCGAATGGTAGCCCAGGTAAGAAAGCGAGCCGCCGCGCCCGGTATCCTTGGTGCCCGTCCAGCAAAGCGCGGGGTCAAGATAGTCGGCGCGGTTCATGAAAACGGTCCCGGTCGAGATCTGATCGCCCAGGGCTGCGGCGGTGTCATAATCCTCGGTCCAGATCGAGGCGGTCAGCCCATAGGGGCTGTCATTCATCAGTCGCAAAGCCTCTTCATCAGACGAGACTTTCATAATTCCAACAACCGGGCCAAAGCTTTCCTCGGTCATCACCGACATGGAATGGTCGACATCGACCAGGATCTGCGGTGCCAGATAGGCGCCGCCGTCATCTGCCGGGAAGTTCGCCGGATCGACCAGCGGCTTCGCGCCTTTGGCAATCGCCTCAGCGATCTGATCGCGGACGACTTTCGCAAATCGAACATTCGCCATCGGGCCAAGCGTGGTGGTCTGCTCATTCGGATTGCCCAGCGTCAGGCCGTTCACCCAGGCAACTGCTTTTTCCACAAAGGAATCATAGAGGGATTCATGCACATAGATCCGCTCGATCCCGCAGCAGCATTGTCCGGAATTGAACATCGCGCCATCCATCAGCGTATCAACGGCAGCATCGACATTCGCATCCGCGCGGACATAGCCAGGGTCTTTGCCACCAAGTTCAAGCCCAAGCGGCGTGAAGGTGCCAGCGGCTGCGCGTTCAATCGCCTTGCCGCCATTCACCGATCCGGTGAAATTGACGAAATCGAACCTGCGGTCGGCGATCAGCTTCTCGGTTACGGCGTGATCCAGCACCAGATTCTGGAACACATCGGCCGGAATCCCTGCCGCATGGAAGGCCTGGGCCAGGCGCTCGCCCGCGACCAGGGTCTGGCTGGCATGTTTCAGCACGATGGTATTCCCGGCGATCAGACCGGGGATGATGGTGTTGATCGCGGTCAGGAACGGATAGTTCCAGGGAGCGATCACAAAGATCACGCCAAGCGCCTCACGCGCCAGGTAACGACGGAATTTGTCGCTGTCCTCAACCACTTTCGGCGCCAGGGTCTCTTCGGCGATCGAGGCCATATAATCGGCCCGCGCGTTGACGCCGCCAAATTCGCCGGCGCCGAATTTCACCGGGCGGCCCATCTGGGCGGCCAGCTCGGGCACGATTTCATCTTTCAGCTCGGTCAGTTTTGCCACGCCAGCCTTAACCAGCGCGATACGCTCGGCCAGCGGGCGGGCGGCCCAGGCGGGCTGGGCGGCGCGGGCGCGGGCGACGGCCGCCTCGGCCGAGGTCAGATCAAGCGGCTGGCGCTCGACATAGGTTGAGCCGTCGACCGGCGAGATCAGTGTGATCGGTTTCATGTTTCACCTGTAGAAGAGGGGAAGGGGCGGCTGCCCCTTTCCGTCGGAATTGTGCAATTTACGGCTGGTTCAGGCCCGCTCTAGCAGCCTTTTCAGTTCGAAATCTGTAACGACGCGGTCAGTTTCCGAAATCTCCCACTGGGCGGCATGGTGGTAATGATCCACGACATCATCGCCAAGCGCCTTGCGCAGGGTGGAAGAGCCATTCAGCTTAGCCGCGGCCTCGCGCAGGGTTTTCGGGATCTCTCGCACGCCTTCAATGGCGTAAAGGTCGCCCTTCATCTCGGGTTCCAGTTCCAGCTTCTGCTCGATCCCGTCCAGCCCTGCCGCCAGCAGGGCCGCGCAGGCGAGATAGGGGTTCACATCCGAGCCGGGGATGCGGCATTCGACGCGGACGGCTTTGGTATCAGCGCCACAGACGCGGAATCCAGCCGTGCGGTTGTCGCCCGACCAGACGATCTTGGTCGGGGCGAAAAGCCCGACGCAAAAGCGCTTATAGCTGTTCACATAGGGGGCAAAGAAAACGGTCATCTCTTCGGCAGCCTTTAATTGGCCCGCGATGAAATGTTTCATCAGTTGCGACATGCCATTTTCTGCGTCTTTGTCAAAAAACGCGGGCTTTCCGTCGAGTGTCCAGAGCGATTGATGCACATGCGCGGCAGAGCCAGCCTTATCGGTCTGGTATTTCGCCATGAAGGTGACGGATTTACCCATCGTCCAGGCAATTTCTTTCACAGCCTGTTTGATGATCGTGTGGTTGTCGGCGGTATCCAGCGCGTCTGAATAGCGGTAATTCACCTCGCCCTGGCCGCTGTCGGCCTCGCCTTTGGTGTTTTCGACCGGAATGCCCGCCGCATAAAGATCATTGCGCAATTTGCGCATGACGGGCTCTTCTTTCGAGGTCTGGAAGATGTGGTAATCTTCATTATAGGCTGAAATTGGGCGCAGATTTCCCAGCCCGTCATCGCGCAGGTTTTCATAACTGTTCTCGAACAGATAGAATTCCAGCTCGGTCGCCATCATCGGCTCAAAGCCCATGGCGCGGGCGCGATTGACCTGCTTTTTCAGAATAGCACGCGGCGAGATGCTGATTTCTTCATGCGTGTGGTGATCCAGAAGATCACACATCACCATTGCCGTTCCGGGCAACCAGGGCAGACGGCGCAGGGTGGCAAGATCAGGTTTCATGACATAATCGCCATAGCCCTGCGACCAGCCTGCGGATTTATATCCCGGCACGGTGTTCATTTCCATATCGAGCGCCAGCAGGTAATTGCAGCAATGCGTCTCATTATAGCCGCTGTCGAGGAAGAAACCGGCATGGAAGCGTTTTCCCATCAGGCGGCCCTGCATATCGGGGGCGACGACCAGAACGGTGTCGATCTCTCCCGCTTCAAATGCGGCCTTCAGGGTTTCGAGTGTCAGATTTGCGGGCATTTTGGCCTCACTTTTTGCTAAAGAACATGTGGAGATCGGGCGAAGTCAAAGCGACCCGCCACCGCCAAATTCCGGCTTTCTGGGCCAGCAATCCTGGACAATAAATCTCGCAGTCATGGTCTGTTTCCCCTCCATAAGAGGAATGCAGCCTCAAAGGGCCCTGGTTCGGGCAGGGCGGCTTTGGCCGCCCCTGCCCCTGGTTCTGGTCTTAGCTATACCGATAGGGACGGCCGGCTTTGGCCATCACATCGTTGTATTTCTTGAAGATTTCGACAACTTTTGCCTTGGTTTCAGACTCGGCTGCGATCTCATCCCAGAATTCGCGGGCTTTGGCCTCGACGGTATCCCATTCGGCATCCGGGATCGAGGTCAGCTGCAGTTTCGGCCCATTGACGCGCAGATCTGCCTCGCCGCCCCAATACCACCACTGGCGGTAATAATGCGATTGCTCGAAGCAAACTTCCATCAGCGCTTTCAGATGGTCAGGCACTTCATTCCAGCGATCCTGATTGGCAAAGAAGTGGCCAATCCATGCGCCTGAGATATTGTTCGTCAGGAAATACTTGGTCACATCGGCCCAGCCGACGGTGTAATCCTCGGTGATCCCCGACCATGCAATCCCGTCCAGCTCGCCGGTTTGCAGCGCGACCTGGATATCTTCCCAGGGCAGCTGCATTGGCACCACGCCGAATTGCGCCAGGAAACGGCCTGCGGTCGGGAAGGTAAAGACGCGCTTGCCTTCCAGGTCTTTCAGCGAATTGATCGGGTCTTTGGTGGCGAAATGGCAGGGATCCCAGGATCCGGCCGAGATATGCTTGACGCCGACCTTGGCATATTCCTCTTCCCAGATCTCTTTCAGCCCATATTGGTTGAAGAGAACCGGCACATCCAGCGAATAGCGCGAAGCAAAGGGGAAATAGCCGCCGAATACGGTCACTTCGGTCGGCGATTGCATGGAATCGTCATCCGATTGCACCGCGTCGATGGTGCCATTTTGCATGGCGCGGAACAGTTCCGAGGTCGGCACCAGCTGATCGGCGTAATAAAGTTCGATCTCCATTTGCCCGGCGGCAATCTGGTTGAATTTGTCGATGGCGGGTTTGCAGACATGCTCGCCCAGAGCGGCACCGGCATAGGTCTGCATACGCCATTTGATCGGCGCGGCCTGCGCGCGAACGGCAGGGGCGGCGAGGGCGGCTGCACCGGCGGCAAGCGCCCCGCTGGTCAGAAACTTCCGTCTGTTCGTCGTCATTTTTACCTCCGTTGGTGGGTTATAATTATTGTCCGTAAACCTGATGGGGCAGCCATAGGGCGATTTCAGGGAAGACCATGATCACCGCCAAAGTCAGGATCATAATCGCCACGATTGGCACAATAGAGCGGTAAATATCGCTGAGGCTGACATGATCGGGTGCCATGGCGCGCATCAGGAAGAGATTATAGCCGAAGGGGGGCGTGATATAGGCCACCTGGCAGGTGATGGTATAGAGAATGCCATACCAGATCAGCACATCCTGCGGCGGCATGCCCAGATCCAGCTTGGCCGCCAGCGGAATGTAAAGCGGCGCGACGATCACCAGCATAGCGGTGTCATCAAGGAACATGCCCATCACCAGGAACGAGACCTGCATCAGGATCAGGATCCCCCAGGGGCCAAGGCCGAGATCTTCGAGGAAGAAGGCCTCAATCGTCTTTACCGCGCCCAGCCCGTCAAAGACCGCGCCAAAGGCCATTGCCGCCAGCAGGATCCACATGAACATGCAGGTCACGCCCAGGGTGTTGACGATGCAGTTCTCCCAGACCTTTTTGGTGATCCGGCCTTTCAGCAGGGCCACCAGCGTCGCAATCAGCGCCCCGATCACCGAGGCCTCGACAAGGCTGACATAGCCCATCACGAAGGGCCCCATCATCGAGGCAAAGATCACCACCGGCAGGATGCCCGCACGCAACAGGCTGATCTTCTCGGCCCAGGTGGTCTGCGCACGTTCTTCGCGCGACAGCGCTGGACCGAGGCTGGGGTTCAGCCCGCAGCGGATCACCACGTAAAGCAGGAAGAACCCGGCCATCAGCAGGCCCGGGAAAATCCCCGCCAGCCAGACCTGGCCCACCGGCTGACGGGCGATCATCGAGTAAAGCACCAGCACGATAGAGGGCGGCACCAGGATGCCAAGGCTTGAGCCGCCCTGGATGATCCCCGTCACCATCCGCTTGTCATAGCCGCGTTTCAGCAGTTCCGGCAGGGCGATGGTCGCGCCAATCGCAAGGCCCGCGACGGAAAGCCCGTTCATCGCCGAGATCAGCACCATCAGAAGGATCGTGCCAATCGCCAAACCGCCCGGGATCGGCCCGAACCAGACGTGGAACATCTTGTAAAGGTCATCGGCCAGCCGCGCCTCGGACATCACATAGCCCATCCAGACGAACATCGGCAGCGTCAGCATCGGATACCAGTTCATCAGCTTGATGGTGGTGGTGAAGGCGATGTCATAGCCGCCCCGATCCCCCCAAAGCATGATCGCGGCCACCACGGCGACAAAGCCGATACCCGCGAAGACGCGTTGCCCGGTCATCAGCATGGCCATCATGCCCATGAACATCACGAGGGCGATATATTCATAGGGCATCAGATTTTCACTCCGCGCAGGGTCGCGATATCGCGGATGAGGAAGGCAATGGATTGCAACAGCATCAGGAACACGCCCGAGCAGATCACGATCTTGATCGGGGCCATATAGGGCCGCCAGACGGTGCGGGACCGCTCGCCGACCTCAAAGGCATAGATCGTGCTTTCAATGCCGCCCCAGAGGACGACCGCCAGAAACAGGATCATGCAGAATACGGTGATGCAATCGACCAGGGCCTGGGTCTTCACGCTCCAGCGGCCATAAAGCAGGTCCATCCGCACATTGGCGCCGAGGATCAGCGAATAGGCGCCGCCCAGCACGAAATAGCCGACCATGGTGAACTGGGCCATCTCCTGGGTCCAGAGCGCGGGGCGAAAGAAGGCCTTGGCGATCACCGAATAAAGCAGCACGCCTGCCAATGCGAAGATCAGATACATCGCAATCCGGCCGACGAAGGTGTTCACGGCCTCTATGATGCGGACCAGCCGGATCAGGAACAGGGGCATCGCTCAGACCCCGCCGGAAAGAAGGGCTGGGGATATGCCGATTTTGCGAACGAAACACGCGGACATGCTTCGGCTGGCTGCGAATCCTGAAAAGGACATGGACGAGTCGGCTCCCTGGATTTTCTTTCAGCGTCACCCTCTGGCGGGGGCGCTGTCAAGATTATTTCAGTTTCCTGTTTCCTGTTACAATCTTTTCTGTAACGCTGCCCGGGTACAGCGGGAAGGGGCAGGATGGAACAGGCGACGACCATCGAGATGCGTATGCGCAGCGGGCTGGGCGATCTGACCCGGGCCGAGCGTCAGGTGGCCACCCATATCCTGTCGCATTTTCCGATGTCGGCGCTTGGCTCGATCACCACGCTGGCGCGGGCGGCGGATGTCTCTTCGCCGACCATCGTGCGGCTGGTGCAAAAGCTGGGCTATCGCGGCTGGACCGAATATCAGACCGCCCTGCGCCAGGAGGTGCAGCAGTTGCTGGTCGCGCCGCTGGGGGCGGTGAATGGGGTCGGCGGGGCCGAGGCCGCGGCCGGCGAGGCGGCGCATCCGCTGCAGGGCTTTGCCGCCCAGGTGGTGGCCAATATCGGCGCAACCGTCAGCCTGATTCCGGCGGCGGATTTCAACGGCGCGGCGGCGCTGATGGCCGATCTGTCGCGCCGGGTCGTGGTGATGGGGGGGCGGCTGACCCATGCGCTGGCCGATTACATGGGCACGCTTTTGCGGGTGACGCGGCCCGATGTGACCCTGGTCGCCGATCACCTGACCGACTGGCAGCAGGTGCTGCTGGATCTGGCGCCGGGCGATGTCGTGGTGATTTTCGACATTCGCCGCTATGAGGCGAACGCCGTCCAGTTCGCCGAATTTGCCGCCTTGCAGGGGGCCGAGGTGGTGCTGATCACCGATCGCTGGCTGTCGCCTGCCGCGAGCCATGCCCGCCATGTGTTGCCCTGCCATATCGAGATGCCCGCCGCCTGGGATTCGACGGCCGTGCTTTTGATGGTGGTCGAGGCCCTGCTGGCGCGGGTGCAGTCGCAGCTGCCCGATCAGGTTCAGGACCGTCTGAACCGGCTGGAGGATTGCTTTGCCCGCACCCGGGTTTTTCGTGCCCCAAAGATGGGGCAGGGGCGCTAGGCACCCCCCGTTTTCAGATGAAATCCTGCGCAGGGCAATGCCTGTGTGGGGCTTTCTGCCCCGGCGCGCAATGGGCCGTCGTTATGGCAATCGGCTTGACCTCAGGTCGGTCTGCGGGAAATCTGCGCGAATGTGATCCGGGGGGGGCAGCTTGGGATGTCAGCACGGGATGTCATCTCGGGGCGACAGCTGTTTGTCCGCAGCCTGAGGGCGATCTGACAAAAGCCCGTTTCGGGCGGGCATTCGGGCGCAGGCCCGCTGGCGACGCCAGGCTGCGGCGGCCCCGGATATCTGCTGCGGGGGCGGCTGCGGCACATCTGACGGAATGTGATGATTGAAAGGCCGATAATGTTTCGCTGGCGCACCTCTGATGACCATCCGCTGATCGGGCGCCCTTCGGCGGCAGGGATTGCATTGGGGGCGCTGTTCTTCGCGGCGTCTTTGTCGCCCTCGCTTATTCCGCGGGCGGCTTTGGTGCAAGGCGCGCTTGGCGGGCTGTGCTTTGCGCTGGGCTATCTCTTTGGATATGCGATGCAGGGGGGCAGAGCCTGGGTGTTCGAGGCCCGCCCCGTCACGCCCTATGGGCTGCGGGTCAGAATGGCGCTTGGCCTGTCGATCGCGGCTATGGCGGTGATCTGGGCGCTCTGGAATGTGACCTCCTGGCAAAATGACATCCACCAGGCGATGGGCATCCCCCCGGTCGAGACCGCGCGGCCCTTCACCATCCTTGCGGTGGCGGCGGCGCTTGCGCTGGTCTTGGTGTTTCTGGGGCGGCTGTTTCGCCGGATCTGGCGGCTGATCGCGGCGCAGCTTGAGGCATTTATCCCGCGCAGGCTGGCGCGTCTGATCGGGATCATCCTGGCCCTGCTGATCTTTTGGGGGGTCGGCAATGATGTGGTGCTGGGCCGCGTGCTGGGCGCGCTGGATGACACCTATGCGGCCCTCGACACCCTGATCCAGCCAGAGCAGGCCGCGCCTGCAGATCCGCTGAAAACCGGGTCTTCCGCCTCGCTGATCAGCTGGGAGGGGCTTGGCGCGATGGGGCGGCAATGGGTGCTGGAACAGCCCGACCGCGCCACGATTGCAAAGGTGATGGGCACCGATCAGGGCATAAAAGAGCCATTGCGCATCTACGTCGGCCTGAACAATGCCGCCGATCCGGCGGCCCGCGCGCGGCTGGCGCTGGACGAGGCCCTGCGCATCGGCGCATTTGAGCGCCGCGTCCTGGTGATCGCCACGCCGACCGGAACGGGCTGGATGGATCCGGCCGGGATGCAGCCGCTGGACTATCTGACCCGTGGCGATCTGGCGGTGGTTGGGGTGCAATATTCCTACCTGCCCAGCTGGATGTCGCTGATCATGCAGCCCGAATACGGCACAGAGGCCGCCACAGCCGTATTCCGCGAGATCTACGGTCACTGGAGCACGCTGCCCCGCGACAAACGCCCCGAGCTTTACCTCTTCGGCCTTTCACTGGGGGCCCGCAATGGCGAGATGCCGATCTCCTGGCAGGATCTGCTGTCAGACCCGCCGCAGGGCGCATTATGGGTGGGCCCGCCCTTTGCGATGCGCGGCTGGCAGCAATTGCTGGAAGCGCGCGATCCCGGCAGCCCCGCCTGGGCCCCGCGCTATGGCGATGGCTCGGTGATCCGGGTGATGACGCAGGCTGGCCTGCCGGCAGGCAGATTCGCGCCCTGGGGGGTGATGCGGATGGTGTATCTGGTCTATCCCTCTGATCCGATCTCCTTCTTCTCGCCCAGCGTTTTGTGGCGTGCGCCTGACTGGCTGGCCGCCCCCATGGGGCCCGATGTCAGCCCCAGCCTGCGCTGGTGGCCGGTGGTTACCTTTTTGCAGCTGGGATTTGACATGATGACCGCGACCACGACGGAATCGGGTTACGGGCATGTCTATGCGGCAAAGCATTATCTGAACGCCTGGGCCGAGCTGCTGAAAGTCGCGCCGGGCGACGAGGGGCTGCGCCGCCTGCACCAGCATTTCTCGCAAGAATAGCGACCGGGGCCTGCCCGCGCCCCTTTGGGAGGGGGGCAGAGCCCCGCTGCAGGGATGCGCCGCAGCGCCGAACGCCCGGCGCCGGCCGCCGATAGCCGAAAATCTGCACCGGAAAACCTCTGATTGATTCAGGGCGAT
The DNA here is from genome assembly GCF_013155295.1 of Pseudogemmobacter hezensis. Taxonomy (GTDB): domain Bacteria; phylum Pseudomonadota; class Alphaproteobacteria; order Rhodobacterales; family Rhodobacteraceae; genus Pseudogemmobacter; species Pseudogemmobacter hezensis. The sequence goes on from NZ_JABJXT010000013.1 coordinate 43,999, forward strand.
TCAGCTCAGAGGCCGCGCCCCGCCTTTTCTCGATCGCCGGGCTGTTGCCTCCGGTGCGCCACCAGTGGATCTGTGTTTATAATTTTCTATTAAAAACAATGCATTATAACTTTTTCTCAGAAAAGGTAAAAGCCGGGCCTTGACGCTGCCTGCGACCTTCCTTAAACGCCTCAATCACAGTGGGCCCGTAGCTCAGTTGGTAGAGCAACTGACTTTTAATCAGTGGGTCACAGGTTCGAATCCTGTCGGGCTCACCACTGAATTCGAGGGCTTAGGCAAAAATGCCTAAGCCCTTTTTAATTGCTGCACACGACGCCAGGGGGCGCCAGGGAACCAATCCTGAAGGTCCTGGCGAGGCAGGCCAGCATCAGATTGTCGCGGCCCGGCTTCTGGACACATGCCGTCCGGTTTCCGGACAAAAAGCTTCCGACATGGGCGGTGCGGCTGACTGACCTCCGGGCCGATAGAGGCAGCCATCTGGACAGCTAGCTCCGGTCAGGATTCAGACGACTGACCCGAATGACTGACCCGGATCCTGATGGCCGCCAAGTCCGGCTTCTGGACCTGGTGGGCGACCTCAACGGTGGAGAGGTGGAGGCCAAGGTCGACTTCACATTCGTCGGGAAATCGCTCTCCTCCATCGATTCCTGATCCTCCTCATCCCCGGCTGAGCGGGTGGTTCGTTCCCTCAATCAGATCATCGAGTGGCGGGGAAGCCCCAGGCAATAAAGCTCGATAATGGCCCGTAATACATCATCTCTACGCTGGTTATCCGGGCCGGGAAGCAGAGTATTGCCCTCGACCACGCCCAGCCCGGACAGTCGTCGGGAAAACAGTCCACTGAACTGTTTTATGACCCTTCTCATACCCGGCAGCACGCTTATGTCGGGCGTTACAACATGACAGTCCGGCATGAATGGCTGGACCTCTGCATCGTTGACATTATCGAGGAGGTGCAAATGGCTATGGATCTACAATAATGAGCGCCCCAACATGGGCCGCGGCGGTATTACACTTGCCCGAGGCAACTGAAGAGGGCTGCCTGAAGTCGGCTTTTACACTCCGTTAAAACGGGGAGGATTACCCTCCCACACACAACAAGCTACCCCTGCGGCACCCGTGAATGGCAAATGCGGACCTAAACCTGTCAATTGCGGCAAGTTTGCCCGCAGGTGACAATTTGCCCACAGCTGACATCAGAACCACTGGCCAGGCTCCATCAGGCCAAGGTCCATCAGCTGCTGGCTGTTCCAGCGGAACGGCTCAGAGCTGTGCCAGCGGAAACTGCGGATCTCGCTGCGGCTGCCCGGATTGGTGCGCAGCGCTTTGGCGGTGCGGAATGAGCAGATCGCGGCCGTAAGATTGTGGTGCCAGGGGCAGGCATAGGTGTTCATCTCTTCGTCAGAAAACGTATAATCCGGGTGCAGCAGCGCCCCCTTTTGGGCCCGAAACAGCGATATCCGGTCAATTTTGCGCCGCGCCCATGGGACGTGCTCTTCAAACCGCCAGCGCAGGCCGCCGAAAAAGTCCATCTGACGGTCTTTCCCGGCCCAGTTTTGCCCGGGATCCTTGCGCGGCAAAGCATAATAGCCCGCGCGGTCCAGATGCGCATCCTCAAGCGAAACCGCATTCGGGTATCGCTCCAGATCGGATGCATAAAGGTCGATCACATAAGAGAGCATCGCTGTCCGCCGCTCTTCGCCGTGAAAGGTTGTCAGATCCGAGATCGAGCGGGTTTCGCAAAAGGGGAAAAACAGAAACTCGGCATTATAGCAGTAGTAAAGCCAGGCACCGGGCGCGGCCTGGGCTATTTTGTTAACGGCATTGATCAGCGCATCATCGGCAAAGACGTCGGTCTCTATGCGTTCAATCCGGGGGGCGAGGGCCTCTGGCACCTGAATATCCTCGCCGGCCAGCAGGATGACCCTGGCAAAGCCCAGATCCAGATGGTGGCGCAATGTCGCGGCCAGCTCACAATTGTCCTCGGCCAGGATTATGGCAATCGGGCCACGCATTGGCGTGGGGGTGACATTGTCCAGAAACTGACCAATCGAACTGTAATTCATCTTCCGCCCAAAGGTTTTGCCCAAAGGGCAATATGCCGTTCCTGCAAGACGGCGCGTAAAGGCTGCGCCGGAAAATCCTGTGCCGGGACTGGCCTGCGCCGCCCTCAGCTTTGCGCAAAGCCCGCTTTGCCGGGCGGCCTCTGCGGGGCGCACCCGTGAGCGCCACCGCCCCGGCGGCAATGACGCTTGCAAATTCCACCATCCGGGCCCGACAGGCAAGACGAATGGTGGCAGGGCGAATGAGCGCGCCGCGCCTTTCGGGTTCCGGCGGGGTTGGCTGCTGACATTGCTCTGCGGCGCTGCAGCGTGTATTACCCTTTATCCGCAGGAGGCACGCCATGTCGAACCCCGAAGCCCTGACCCAGACCAGTCCCGCAGCAGGCCCTGATACGGCAGCCTCTGATACGGGTGTCCAGGATGCTATGCCTGATGCGGTGAAGAAACTCTTCATAAAGACCTATGGCTGTCAGATGAACGTCTATGACAGCGAGCGCATGGCCGAGGCGATGGGGGCCAAAGGCTATGTGCTGACCGACCGCGCCGATGATGCCGATATGGTGCTGCTGAACACCTGTCACATCCGGGAAAAGGCGTCAGAAAAGCTCTATTCCGACCTCGGGCGGCTGAAGCCTCTGAAACGCGACAAGCCGGATCTGAAGATTGGCGTCGCGGGCTGCGTGGCCCAGGCCGAGGGCGCAGAGATCCGCCGCCGCATGCCGCTGGTCGATATCGTCGTTGGCCCGCAGGCCTATCACCGCCTGCCCGCCATGGTCGAGGCGGGCGGCGCCCAGGTCGACACCGATTTCCCCGTCGAGGACAAGTTCGAGCATCTGCCGCAGCGCAAGGGCTATCGCGGCCCGACCGCTTTTCTGACCGTGCAGGAAGGCTGCGACAAGTTCTGCGCCTTTTGCGTGGTGCCCTATACGCGCGGCGCCGAGGTCTCGCGCCCGGCGGCGCGGCTGATGCGCGAAGCGCGCGAGCTGGTCGGGCGCGGCGTGCGCGAGATCACGCTGCTGGGCCAGAACGTCAACGGCTATCACGGCGAGGCGGATGGGGCCGACTGGACGCTTGGCCGCCTGATCCGCGAGCTGGCCGCGATCGACGGGCTGGACCGCATCCGCTATACCACCAGTCACCCCAATGACATGGATGACGATCTGATCGCCGCCCATGGTGATGTGCCGCAGCTGATGCCCTATCTGCATCTGCCGGTGCAGTCGGGATCCGACCGGATCCTGAAGGCGATGAATCGCAAACATACCCGCGATCAGTATTTCCGCCTGATTGACCGCATCCGCGAGGCGCGGCCCGATATTCTGATGACCTCTGATTTTATCGTCGGCTTCCCCGGCGAGACCGATCAGGACTTCGGGGACACGATGGATCTGGTGCGCCGGGTGGGATATGGCGCGGCCTTTTCGTTCAAATACTCGTCCCGTCCGGGCACGCCTGCCGCCGAAAAACCGCCCGTCGAGGCCGATATTGCCGATTCCCGTCTGCAGGAATTGCAGGCTCTGATCATCACGCAACAGCGTGCCGCGCAGGACTCGATGGTCGGGCGCGAGATTTCGGTGCTCTATGAGAAGGCCGGGCGGATGGAGGGCCAGATGGTCGGAAAATCCGATCACCTGATGGCCGTTCACATCGATGACGCCCAGGGCCGAATCGGCGATCTGGTGCGGGCGCGCGTGACAGCTGCCTCGTCCAACTCCCTTGCGGCAAAACGGATTTCCTGAATCGCCGGGATCAGGGATCGGGGATAATCCCGGGCCCTTCGGGGGATTGTTTCGGGCACCGCATAAGAGCCCCGGTGAAGGCGCGGGCGGCTGTGTTCCCCTGGGTTGAATCCCTCAGAAATGAAGGCGTTAAGGAAAAATTGCCTTTACTTGCCATGGCCCAGGCGGCAAATCTGCGCCAGCTGTCACATAGAAGTGAAAGGGGGCTGTCTGTGAATATTTTTTCACACGCCGCGCGAATGGTGGTTGGGGCGACCGCGTTGGCGATCGGCATTTCCGGGGGCACAGCTGCGATGTCCCAAAGCACGATCGACCGCACGGTCGTGACCGGCCAGATCGAATGGGGCGTCTGGGTTGACGATGACGGATGTATGCACTGGTGGGCCGATGGTGGCCTTGAGGGCTATATGGTTCCGCGCCGCGACCCGAAAACCGGCAAGCCGGTCTGCCTGAAAAAGAACCTGTGCCTGACCCAGAACACGGATCAGCTTTTCGCCACCGACAGTGCGAAACTGACCAGCGCCGGGCGTCAGCGCCTGCAGCAGTTCTTCTCTTCGACCGATGCTTTCGGCTTTGCCATCTATGGCCATACCGACAGCCGCGCCTCGGATGAATACAACATGAGCCTTTCGCAGCGCCGCGCCAAAGCGGTTGCCGATGTTGCCCGCTCGGTCGGCGCCTCGGTCGAGCGTGAGATCGGCTTTGGCGAGCGCAATCCGATTGCCTCGAACAGCACCTCGGCCGGCATGGCGAAGAACCGCCGCGTCGAAATCGTCTGCTATCGCTGGTAAGGGGGCCATGAGCATGAGCATGAAACTTGTGACTGTCCTTGCGGGCGTCGGTCTGCTGGCTGGCTGCGAAAGCTTTGAGGGCACGCAGCGCTACTACGGTCCGAACAGCGTGATTGCGACCGGCCTCGACAAGGGCCGCGACCAGGGCGTGCTGCAAAACGGCCGCGCTGCAATCGCCTATGACCCCGATGGCTGCCAGAACTGGATCATCGACGACGGTCTGGAAGGCTATTCGACGCCGCGTTACGACCCGGTCTCGGGCCTGCCGATCTGCAACGACAAATACCCGCCGGGCACCGTGCTGGGCGATTACCAGTCGTCCAATCCGGGCATCCGCGACCGCGTTCCCGGCCCGGGCCGCGGCACCATCGTGCGCAGCCGCAACTGAGCGGATCGGCGCAGGGCGCAACTGCATCCTGTGCCATCGGCCATTGATTGCGCAGCAAAGTATATTATCTCAGGCTGCGGTGACCCCCGCAGCCTGATTGCGTTTCAGCTGCTGCGTCTTTGGTCAGATATGTCATGAAAGTCTCATCAACATCCGCAAGATATAGTGGTGTCGATGAAAAGCCTTGCCAGATGGCGCAGTCAGGCGCAGCATTGGCCTCAGGCTCTTGCAGGAAGGAGGCCCATTTGGGCATCAGTGCGCTGACCCCCCCGACCAGCCCCCAGGACATGGTTGAGACCATCCTGGAGTTCCCCGACAACCGCCTTCTGATCGGGCTTTGCGGTGAATATGACCGCAACCTCGCGCAGATCGAGCATCAGCTGGGCGTCCATGTTCTGCGACGCGGCAATCGCCTGACGGTGGTCGGTGCGGTTCCTGCGCGTGAACAGGCGGCGGCGGTGCTCAGGGCGCTTTATGCGCGGCTGGAGGCCGGGCGCAGCGTCGAGGCGGGCGATGTGGACGGGGCGCTGCGGCTGTCGATTCCGGCGGTGCAGCGCGACAATGAACAGATCGAGATGTTCACCCCCGGCATGGAGCTGCGCACCCGCAAAAAGCCGATTGAGCCGCGCACCGAGGCGCAAAAGGCCTATGTGGCAAATCTTTTCAAACATGAGCTGGGGTTTGGCATCGGGCCTGCGGGCACCGGCAAGACCTATCTGGCGGTGGCGGTCGGGGTGACGATGTTCATCTCTGGCGCGGTCGAAAAGATCATCCTCTCGCGTCCGGCCGTTGAGGCCGGTGAGCGGCTTGGCTTTCTGCCAGGCGATATGAAGGAGAAGGTCGATCCCTATATGCAGCCGCTTTACGACGCGCTGAACGACTTTCTGCCAGCGCGCCAGGTTGAAAAGCTTTTTGCCGAAAAGCGGATCGAGATCGCGCCTTTGGCCTTCATGCGCGGGCGCACGCTGGCCAATGCCTTCGTGGTGCTCGATGAGGCGCAAAACGCCACGGCCATGCAGATGAAGATGTTCCTGACCCGTCTGGGCGAGGGTTCGCGTATGGTGATCACCGGGGATCGCACCCAGGTTGACCTGCCGCGCGGCGTGACCTCGGGGCTGGCCGAGGCCGAGCGGATCCTGAAAGGTGTCAAAGGCGTCAGCTTTAACTATTTCAATTCCTCCGATGTGGTGCGCCACCCGCTGGTCGCGCGTATCATCGACGCCTGGGATCGGGATGAAGCCTCTGCATAACCGGAACGGTTGCAAGAACAGGGCGGGCCGGGGCTTTGCGGCCCCGGCCCGTCTTTGTGTGACGCTCTGGCGCTCTTGTCAGCAGGGCCCGGGCGGGATAGGCGCGGGATCATGGATATGATCGTTGATTGCGTCTTTGAGGACGAGCGCTGGCAGAGCTTTGGGCTGGAGCCCATGGCCGAGCGGGCGGCGCGGGCCGTGCTGGCGGCTTTGGGTCTGGGTGAAGCGGGGTTTGCGATCTCGCTTCTGGCCTGTGATGATGCGCGGATTGCCGGGCTGAACACCGAGTTTCGCGGCAAGGCGAAAGCCACGAATGTGCTGTCCTGGCCCTCGGATGAGCGCGGCGCGGAAGAGATCGGCGGCCTGCCCGATCTGCCAGAGCCGGGGGATGCGGATGACCCCGAAGAGCTGGGCGATATCGCCATCGCATATGAGACCTGCATGGCCGAGGCGGCCGGGCAGGGCAAACCCCCTCAGGATCACGTGATGCATCTGTTGATCCATGGCATGCTGCATCTTTTCGGCTATGATCACATCGAGGATGCCGACGCGCAGCTTATGGAAGGGCTGGAGACGCGGATACTTGCGGGAATGGGTATTTCTGACCCATATTGAACGGGCCCACATAACGGGCGCATCTGGACAAAGGGACAATGGGCAGTAGCAGCGACGGGACGGTTGGGGCGCAGGACGCGCCGGAAACAGGCAGCACAGCATCTTTGGACGCGCCGACAGCGCGCGGGGGGGCTGAACAGAATGCGGGCCAGAACGCGGGCCAGAGCGTAAGCCAGTCTGGCGGAGGGGGGCGCGGCTTTTTCGGCCGTCTGATCGCCGCCTTTTCCAACAGTGAGGCCGGGGGCGGTGAGCTTTCCGCCGATGGGGCCTCGCAGGCGCTGGCACTTCTGGCCGAGGTCAGGGTCGATGATATTGCAATCCCCAAGGCCGAGATTGTCGCCGTGCCGCTGGATATCGGGCTGACAGATCTGGTGCGGGTGTTTCGGGAACATGGTTTCTCGCGTCTGCCGGTCTATGATGAAAGCCTGGATCACCCGCAGGGGCTGGTGCTGCTGAAAGATGTGGCGCTGCGCTTTGGGTTCGGGGAAGAGGCGCCTTTCGTGCTGAAGGATCTCTTGCGTCCGATCCTTTTCGCGCCGCCCTCGATGCCTGCCGCCGTGCTTTTGCAAAAGATGCAAAAAGAGCGCGCCCATATGGCGCTGGTGATTGACGAATATGGCGGCGTCGACGGGCTTGCCACCTTCGAGGACCTGATCGAGACGGTGATCGGCGAGATCGAGGATGAGCATGACGAGGTCGCGGGGCTTTTGTGGAAAGAAGAGGCCCCGGGCGTGATCCTGGTGCAATCCACCGCCGAGCTGGAAGACCTGGAAACTGCCTTCGGCATCCGTCTGCGCGGCCCGGCCGAGGACGATGAGATCGACACCATTGGCGGCCTTGTGTTCCTGCGCACCGGGCATGTTCCGGTCAAGGGCGAGGTGATCACCCTGGAAAATGGCGCCACGCTTGAGGTGGTTGATGCCGATGTGCGCCGGATCAAATGGCTGCGGCTGCGACTGCCGGGGCTGACAGGCGGGCTGGCTGCTGCGGCGGCAGCTGCGACCAGCGCCAACTGAAAGTAAAAGGTTCCGATCATGCAGCCTGCCCGTAAACGCCTCTTGTCCGGGGGGCTGCGTGATCTGGTGCTTGGCGCGGTAACCGCGCTTGGCCTGTCGCCTTTCGGGCTGTGGCCGCTGGGGCTGGCGGGGCTTTTGCTGATCCTGGCCCGCGTCGGCCAGGCGGCCTCGGGGCGTCAGGCCTTTTTGCGCGGGCTTTTTATCGGCGCGGGCTGGTTTGGCCTTTCGCTGAACTGGATCACCCAGCCCTTCTTCGTTGATCCGCTGATCTATGGCTGGATGGCCCCTTTCGCGCTTTTGCTGATCGCCTTTGGCCTGGGCCTTTTCTGGGCGGTGGCGGCCTGGGGTGCCTATCGGCTGGGCGGATCCGGCCAAAGGGCAGGCGCGATGCGCTTTGCCCTGACGCTTTCCCTGGCCGAGCTGCTGCGCGGCCATATCCTGACCGGCTTCCCCTGGTCCTTGCCCGGCCATATCTGGATCGACACGCCGCTTGCGCAGATGGCGGCGCTGACCGGGGCCTATGGGATGACCGCGCTGACACTGATCGCCCTGGCCGCCCCGCTTTCCTTTGGCCGTCTGCGGGGGGGCGCGGTGGCGGCGGTGATCCTGGCCTGCGCCTCGCTTTGGTCCTGGCACCGCCTTTCGCTGCCAGAGCCCCAGGCCCGCGACTTCAGCCTGCGCATCGTGCAACCCAATATCGCCCAAAGCCTGAAATGGGACGCCGATGAGGCCCGCAGCAACTTTGAGACCCTGCTGCGCCTGACCCGCGATGCGCCGACCGATATGGTGCTCTGGCCTGAAACCGCCGTCCCCTATCTGATCACCGAGGGCGAAAGTGCCGCCCTTGCGATCACCGATGCGGGCGCAGGCAAGCCCGTCGCCACCGGCATTCAGCGCGATCAGGGGCAGGCCGCCTGGAACACGCTTGCGGTGTTCGAGGGCGAGGGCCGCATCAGCCAGAGCTTTGACAAGATCCATCTGGTGCCCTTCGGGGAGTATATGCCGATGGGCGATTTCCTCTATGAGAATTTCGGCATCCGCGCCTTTGCCTCGCAGATCGGGGCCGGCTATTCGCCGGGCATCAGCCGCAATCTGCTGGATTTCGGGCAGGCGGGCGGCAAGGCGCTGCCGCTGATCTGCTATGAGGCGATCTTCCCCGGCGATCTGGTCACGCCCGCGCGGCCTGACTGGATCATCCAGGCCACCAATGATGCCTGGTTCGGCACGCTGACCGGACCCTATCAGCATTTCGGCCAGACCCGTCTGCGGGCGATTGAACAGGGCCTGCCGCTGATCCGTGCCGCCAATACCGGGATCTCGGCGGTAATAGACGCCCGCGGCCATATCGCAACCGATCTGGGCGGCGCACCCGCATATCTGCCGCTGGGGGTTCAGGGGGTGATTGATGCCCGCCTGCCAGGCGCCTTCGCGCCGCCCCCCTATGCGTGGATGCTGGCCCTTGCCGGGGATTGGCCGCTGGCTGCGCTTTTGGTGCTGGCGTTCATCACATCCTGGCTTTTGCGGGCTAAATCGGGGCGCGCGCCCGGCAAAGCTTGATTGTTTGCCCCCCCGGCGCTAAGGCCCATTTCACACAACCGTCACAACGGCTTCCTGGCGTGACGGGGATCATCCAACGGAGCACTTCCCAATGAGCCGCAAGAATTACGTCTTCACCTCCGAATCGGTGTCTGAAGGCCATCCCGACAAAGTATGTGACCGCGTATCCGATGCCGTTCTGGACGCATTCCTGACCGAAGAGGCCAATGCCCGCGTCGCATGCGAAACCTTTGCCACCACGAATTGCGTGGTGGTCGGCGGCGAAGTGGGGCTAAGCGATAAATCCGCGCTGACCACCATGCTGGAGCGCGTCGAGACCATCGTGCGCGATTGTGTCAAAGACATTGGCTATGAACAGGATGAGTTCCACTGGAACACCCTGAAGGTGCAAAACCTGCTGCACGCACAATCGGCGCATATCGCCCAGGGCGTCGACAAGGATGGTGCAGGCGATCAGGGCATCATGTTCGGCTATGCCTGCCGCGAAACGCCCGAGCTGATGCCGGCACCGATCCAGTATAGCCACGCGATCCTGCGGCGTCTGGCCGAGGTGCGCAAATCCGGCGCGGAACCCACTCTGCGCCCGGATGCGAAATCGCAGCTTTCCCTGCGTTATGAGGATGGAAAGCCCGTCGAGGCGACCTCGATCGTGCTTTCGACCCAGCATTCCGACATCAACCAGTCGTCCGCTGACATCCGCGCCATTGTGGAGCCCTATATCCGCGAAGTGCTGCCCTCGGGCTGGATCACCGAAAAGACCGTCTGGCACGTGAACCCCACCGGAACCTTCGTGATCGGCGGCCCTGATGGGGATGCGGGCCTCACCGGGCGCAAGATCATCGTTGATACCTATGGTGGCGCGGCCCCGCATGGCGGCGGCGCGTTTTCCGGCAAAGATCCGACCAAGGTTGACCGCTCGGCCGCCTATGCGGCGCGTTATCTGGCGAAAAACATCGTGGCGGCCGGGCTTGCCGATCGCTGCACGGTTCAGGTCTCTTATGCCATCGGCGTGGCCGAGCCGCAGTCGATCTATGTCGACACCCATGGCACTGGCGTGGTCCCCGACAATGTGATCGAGCTGGCGATCCCGAAAGTGCTGGATCTGACGCCGCGCGGCATCCGCACCCATCTGGGGCTGAACCGCCCGGTCTATGCCCGCACCTCGGCCTATGGCCACTTCGGCCGCGCGCCTGAGGCCGATGGCGGCTTCTCCTGGGAGCGTGACGATCTCGTTTCGGCACTGAAGGCCGCCGTCTGAGGGTGAATTCCCGATGAGAATCACAAAGGGCACCGCTGATCCGGTGCCCTTTTTCAGATCAGCCGCGCTTGACCCAAAGGGGCAGGGCGCTTAGACGCGCCCCGGCGCAAGCGCATTTCGCCCCCCGCATCCACCAGAGGCCCCGCAAATGTCAGACACCAACGCCCCCGAGACCCGCCGCAATTTCTACGGGCGCTCGAAAGGCAAGACGCTCAGGGCCAGTCAGAAAGACTATCTCGCGCATGATCTGGAGGTTTTGCGCCTGAAAGGCGTCACCCGGGATGAAAACCCGACCCGTCAGCCGCTGGATCTGAGCCAGTTTCAGGGCCGCCCTCTTTGGCTTGAGGTGGGCTTTGGCGGTGGCGAGCATCTGGTGCATATGGCGGCGCTGAACCCGCAGATCCATCTGATCGGCTGCGAGCCTTTCGTGAACGGGGTTGCCATGCTGCTGGGCAAGATCCGCGCGGCCGGGGTGACCAATCTGTCGATCCATCCCGGCGATGTGCGCGATCTCTTTGACGTGCTGCCCGAGGCGGTGATCGAAAAAACCTTCCTCAACTATCCCGATCCATGGCCAAAGGCGCGCCATCATCGCCGCCGATTTGTCACCCAGGGCTATCTGCAGGCCCTGCACCGCGTGACCCGCCCGGGCAGCGAGTTCCGCATCGCAACCGATATCCCCGACTACGTCCGCCAGGCGCATGAAGAGGTGCCGGTTGCAGGCTTTGCGCTGGAGCATGAGGCAGGCGAGGGCGGTGCCTGGTCTGACTGGATTTCGACCCGCTATGAGCAGAAAGCCTTTCGGGAGGGGCGCTTCCCGCATTACCTGACCTTCCGCCGCAGTTGACCGCGATGTTCCCCGCAGCCCTCGTCGCCGCCCTGATCGGATTTGGCTCCAGCATCGCCATCGTGCTTTCGGCGGCGGCTGCAGTCGGGGCCAGCCCGGCGCAGACCACCAGCTGGATTCTGATGCTATGCATGGCCAAGGCGGCGGGCTCGGCCTATTTGTCCTGGCGTCACCGGGTGCCGGTGGTGCTGGCCTGGTCAACGCCCGGGGCCGCGCTGATCGCCGCCAGTTCCGGCGTTAACATGGCCGAGGCGGCGGGGGCCTTTATCCTTGCAGGGCTTCTGGTTGCGCTGACGGCGGTGCTGAAGCCGCTCGCACGGCTGATCCGGGCAATCCCGGATGGAATCGCAGGGGCGATGCTGGCCGGGGTCTTGCTGCCGTTCTGCATGGCCGGGGCAAAATCGGCAGCGGCCAGCCCGGAACTTGTGCTGCCAATGGTGCTGGTCTTTGCGCTGGTCCGCCTGTTCAACGCGCCGCTGGCAGTGCTGGCCGCGCTGGCCACGGGAATTGTGGCGGCGACGCTGAGCGGCGCGGCCGAATGGCACAGTATCACAGTCAGCCTGCCAGTGCCGGTTTTCGTAGCCCCCGCGTTTTCGCCTGGCGTGATGATCGGCCTCGCCGTGCCGCTTTATCTGGTGAATATGGCCTCACAAAATCTGCCGGGTTTTGCGACGATGCGGGCCGCAGGATATGAACCACCCGTCCAGAATGCCCTGGCGGTGACGGGCGGTATTTCGATGCTGGCGGGGCTGTTTGGCGCCCATAGCACGACAATGGCGGCGATTACGGCGGCGATCTGCATGGGGCCGGATGTGGATCCGGACGCAGCACGCCGCTGGCGGGTGGGCCTTGTCTATGCTGTGATCTGGGTTTTCCTTGGCCTGATGAGCCCCGTGATCCTGGGGCTGCTGGCGATGCTGCCTGCGGCTGTCATGGCGGGGCTGGTGGCTCTGGCGCTGCTGTCGCCGCTGACCGGCGCGCTGACAACGGCCTGTGCCGCGCCCGATCAGCGTTTTGCGGCCATTCTGACGGTTGCGGTCAGCGCATCAGGTATGGCTGCCTTCGGTATTGGGGCCGCATTTTGGGGACTGCTGGCCGGTATTGTTTTTTACGGGCTGGAAAGACTTCACAAGGCCCGCCAGAGGTAGCGCCGATTTCTTTCAAGAAATCGGCCCGGAATTTTCGAAAATTCCGGGCTTACCGCATCGTGCCACATTGAGTTCAGAAAGGGATTTCGGCGTCAGACTCGGCCAGGGTGACAAATCCGGCTTTCACGTGTTTCACGCCAGCCTTGTCGAAGATGACCTCAAACGTATCTGCCTCGATATCCAGAATTCGGCCATAGCCGAATTTCTGATTGAACACGCGATCACCAACCGAAAACCCGGCCAGCGCCTCGGTATCAAGCGTCAAAGATCGTTTTGGGGCCACTGATTTGGGGGAGGCGCTGCTTTGCAGCCGACGCCAGCCGGGCGAGTTATAGACATCCGCCTTTGTCGCCCGTGTCTCGATGTCAGAGCCGAATCCGCCCATTGCCGCGCCATAGCCGCCGCCCATCAGACCGGGCGGCGTGAGGATTTCGACATGCTGGACGGGCAGTTCGTCGATATAGCGCGATGGTGCCTGCGATTGCCACTGGCCATAAACCCGGCGGTTTGAGGCGAATGAGATATAGCAAAGCTCTTCAGCGCGGGTGATGCCGACATAGGCGAGGCGGCGCTCTTCCTCAATGCCTTTCAGCCCGGATTCGTCGATGCTGCGCTGGCTGGGGAAAAGCCCCTCCTCCCAGCCGGGCAGGAACACCACCGGAAATTCCAGCCCCTTGGCGGCATGCAGCGTCATGATTGAGACTTTTTCAGCCGCATCGGCGCTGTCATTCTCCATCACCAGCGCCACATGCTCCAAAAAACCCTGCAGGCTGTCGAATTGCTCCAGCGCTTTGACCAGTTCTTTCAGGTTGTCCAGCCGGCCCTCGGCATCGGGGTTTTTGTCTTTCTCGGCGTTTTGCCACATCGAGACATAGCCCGATTCCTCCAGGATCCGCTCGGCGAGGCGCACATGGCCGGTGACAGTGGCGGGCGGGGTCTCTGGCAAAAGCGGCTCGATCACCTGATCCGACACATCAGGGCGAACCCCCAGCACATCCTGGTGCCAGCCGTCGATCGCCGTCACAAACTGGCGCAGCTGGCCCGCGCCCTTGCCGCCGATCCCGCCTGTGGCCACCAGGCTGCGGGCGCCCTCATGCTGGCTCATGCCGATGCGCCGCGCCTCGGCGCGGATCGAGGCGGTTGCCTTGTCGCCAAGCCCGCGTTTGGGCAGGTTCACCACCCGCTCGAAGGCCAGATCATCCTCGGGCGAGACCGCGAGGCGGAAATAGGCCATCGCATCGCGGATCTCCTGGCGCTCGTAAAAGCGCGGGCCGCCGATCACGCGGTAGGGCAGGCCGATGGTCAGGAAACGGTCCTCAAAGGCGCGCATCTGGTGGCTGGCGCGAACCAGAATAGCCTGTGCGTTCAGCCCTACCGGCGCATGGCCACGGGTGCCGCGCTGCAGCGCCTCGACCTCTTCGCCGATGCCGCGGGCCTCTTCTTCACCGTCCCAATAGCCGGTCAGGCGCACCTTTTCGCCGTCCTCGACCTCGGTCCAGAGGGTCTTGCCAAGGCGGTTCGCATTGCCCTGGATCACCCCCGAGGCCGCCCCCAGAATATGCGGGGTCGAGCGGTAATTCTGTTCCAGCCGGATCACTTTGGCACCGGGGAAATCCTTCTCGAACTTCAGGATATTGCCGACCTCGGCGCCCCTCCAGCCATAGATCGACTGATCGTCATCGCCCACGCAGCAGATGTTCTGATGCGCCTGCGCCAGCAGCCGCAGCCAGAGATACTGGCAGACATTGGTATCCTGATACTCATCAACCAGAATATAGCGGAACCTGCGCTGATACTCGGCCAGCACATCCGGATGGGCGCGAAACAGCGTCACGCAATGCAGCAGCAGATCGCCGAAATCACAGGCGTTCAGGGCGCGCAGCCGCTCCTGGTATTGGGCGTAGAGCTCGGTGCCGCGATTGGCAAAGGCCCCCGCCTCGGAGGAGGGCACCTTGTCCGGCGTCCAGGCGCGGTTCTTCCAGGCGTCGATCAGCCCGGCCAGCATCCGCGGCGGCCAACGTTTTTCATCAAGCCCGGCGGCCTGGATCTGCTGTTTCAAAAGCCGCAGCTGATCATCGGTGTCGAGGATGGTAAAGCTGGATTTCAGGCCGACCAGCTCTGCATGGCGGCGCAGGATCTTGACGCTGAGCGAGTGGAACGTGCCCATCCAGGGCATCCCCTCGGCATGCTGCATCATGCGCGTGACGCGCTCTTTCATCTCGCGGGCGGCTTTATTGGTGAATGTGACCGCGAGGATCCCGCCGCCATGCGCCCGGCCCTCGGCCATCAGATGCACGATCCGGGCCGTCAGCGCCCGCGTCTTGCCGGTGCCGGCCCCGGCAAGCATCAGGACCGGGCCGTCCAGCGTCAGCACCGCCTCAAGCTGAGAGGCGTTCAGCCCGTCGAGATAGGGTTTCGGACGCGCCGCAAGAGCACGCTGCGAAAGCGGCACGGGCGCGGCTGCTGCTGCCTCGAAGGCGTCGTTTTCATCCCAAGGATCCATAGCGGGGAATCTAGCGCGGTGTTTCCTGATGTTCAAGGAATGTTCTGGAAAGATTTGAGGGTGTCCCTGGGCTGATTTTGCGGAACAGGTTCTGGGCCGACAGCGGAGCACGACGGCTGAGCTGCAGGCGAAAGGTCAGGCTGATCCACGATTCCGGATGAGCCACCCCGATCATTCAGCTCGATGTGAGCGAAAAGTCCGGAAGCGGTCCGCACGGCAATCCGGGATGCGCACCGGCGCGTCTCCCTTCTTCCCACACAGGCACCCGGGGCGGCTGAAGAGACCCGGGAAGCGCTGCATTACCACATACGCCGCGCCGGTCTCGACTACCTCGTGCCCACCAGCAACAAGCCCACCGTCAATGCCGGAACCGTCCACAATTGGGGGCAGCCGTAAGGACAGCGAGGGGGCCTCTTCTTCTTTTACGGTAAAGCCATGCCCCCGCAGTTCATCCGCGCCGCGCCGCGCCGCAGCAAAGGCATTGGCAATCAAGCCGGGAATGATGAACAGCAGCCCCGGCAGCACAGCAAGAATCCCAGCCCACCACGGCCAGCCCATCACTTCGACAGCCCCGAAATAGCTGCCGATGCTCATCGGAAGCATGAGCCGCAGGAACAAGGCGAGCGCCAGGCCGCGTTCTTCGACGAGCGCGAGCTGCACATTGACGGTGTCGCGGTTCATCTCACAGGCGTCGGCCAGGAAGGCCTGTGTCGGAAAGCACCCGTGTTCCAGGTTGTGGTAGTCAGCCAGCACCAGCAGAACGATCTTTGCCGATGGCTTCAGGCCGTGCTGATCGAAGGCCCAGTTTGTTGCGCGATGACTCATGCCGCAACCCCAGGCACAGCCACCTTGGAGCGCGCGCGGGAAACGGGCTGAGAACGCGCTCCGCAGCGCTGTACGGGAATCTTACGAGCGTTCCCCGAAAACAGCTGCACGATCCTGCAAAGTGCAAAATCTGCTGCGGCGATCAATCCTATAAGTATTTGATACTTTGGGTATAAATGGTGCTGTGAGAGAGGATTGAACTCTCGACCTCTCCCTTACCAAGGGAGTGCTCTACCACTGAGCTACCACAGCATACCTGCTTTTTTCATTTGTCCCTGCCTGTTTACAGGCGCTGAACAAACGGTTCAAAAGCAATTAACTAACGCCAAAACTGGTCAGGATCTTTTCCCGCATCCGCGGGGATTTTCACCCGGCGACCAGTCTGTCGCTTCGTTGGGCGGGAGATACCCAGAAACTTTCCGGGCTGCAAGCCCCTTTTCTCAAATCCATGCAACATCTTGCAGTGACCTATAGACCGTGCCCCAGGGACAGGGTAATTCATGCCCCTATGGAACAGGCGCCAGACAGTAAAAACGCCGCAAAGGCGGCGCGTAGCGTGGGGAAATCCCGCGATGACAGGCTGAAGGCCGCGCTTAAGGCCAATATGGCAAGGCGCAAACTTCAGGCAAAAGGGCGGGCTGCCGAAGAGCGTGAGGCACCCGGGGCAGAGCAGGGCACCTCTGGCAGGGCGGCAGACGATACCGATGCGGGGCCGTTCTGAAGCGTGATGGCCCTGCAGGGCACTGGCCTGAACGGCGCAGGGCTGAGCGAAATCAGGGCATTCTTTCGCCCCTGGCGGTGATCGGGCTTTCGGCTGCGGTAAATCTGCGGCATGGGATTCGCGGCATAGAAATATGGCGCAGGCATAACAGAGAAAAGGTGTAGGTGGCGGGCATGGATTCGATTCTGGTCAAGGGCAACGGGCCGCTTAACGGGGTGATTCCCATCGCAGGTGCGAAAAATGCCTGTCTGACGCTGATGCCGGCGACGCTTTTGTCGGAAGAGCCGCTGACGCTGACCAATGCGCCGCGCCTCTCGGATATCCGCACCATGACCAGCCTCCTGCAATCGCTGGGGGTTGAGGTCTCGGCGCTGCAGGATGGCAAGGTCATCACCATGTCCTCGCATGGCACGCTGAACCCGACCGCCGATTATGATATCGTGCGCAAGATGCGGGCCTCGAACCTGGTGCTGGGCCCGCTGCTGGCGCGGCTTGGCCATGCGGTCGTCTCGCTGCCGGGGGGCTGCGCGATCGGGGCGCGGCCGATGGATATCCATATCGACGCGCTCAGCGCTCTGGGCGCCGATATCGAGCTGCGTGACGGCTATCTGCATGCCAAAACGCAGGGCGGGCTGAAGGGTGCGGTGCATGAGATGCGCTTTGCCTCTGTGGGCGCGACCGAGAATTTCGTGATGGCGGCGACGCTGGCCAAGGGCACCTCGGTCCTGAAAAACGCCGCACGTGAGCCGGAAATCGTCGATCTGGTGCATTGTCTGCGCCGCATGGGCGCGCAGATCTCGGGCGAGGGCACCTCGACCATCGAAATCCAGGGCGTTTCTGCGCTGAAAGGGGCCACCCATCCGGTGGTGACTGATCGGATTGAGCTGGGCACCTATATGCTGGCCCCCGCGATCTGCGGCGGCGAGGTGGAATGCCTTGGCGGGCGGATCGACCTGCTGGCGGCCTTTTGTGAGAAACTCGACGCGGCGGGTATTTCCGTCACTGAGACCGAAAAGGGCCTGAAAGTTGCGCGCAAGAATGGCCGCGTGAAGGCCGTTGATGTGGTGACCGAGCCTTTCCCCGGCTTCCCGACCGATCTGCAGGCGCAGATGATGGCGCTTTTGTGCACCGCCGAGGGCACCAGCGTGTTGGAAGAGAAGATCTTCGAGAATCGCTTCATGCATGCGCCGGAACTGATGCGGATGGGCGCGAAGATTGAGGTCCACGGCGGTCATGCCACCGTGCATGGCGTTGAGAAACTGCGCGGCGCGCCGGTGATGGCGACCGATCTGCGGGCTTCTGTCTCGCTGATTCTGGCAGGCCTCGCGGCTGAGGGTGAAACCGTGGTCAGCCGCGTCTATCACCTTGATCGCGGTTATGAGCGGGTCGAGGAAAAGCTTTTGGCCTGCGGTGCGCATATCGAGCGCATCAGCGGCAGCTGATGGGGGGGCAAATATGGCCGATGCACGTTTTGAGGATGGTGATGAGGGGCCGCTGAACCTGCTGGGCCAGTCGCCCGAGGATCTGACGGTCATGGCCAGCCTGCTTCAGGATGCGGTCCTGCCCGCATCCGAGATGAAATATGACCGCAAGCGCCGCCGTTTCGCGGCGCTGGTGAACCGCTTTCGCTGGGAAGATGCCCAGGCGGCCGAACGTGCGGGCCGCCCGTTCGAGCGGGTGCGCAGCCTTTTGACCGTCGACGACGTGCTGGAAGTGCGCAGCCAGGGGATCACGCCCGGCGACGCCGATCAGGTGCTGTCGCTGCTGGATCTGACCTGGATCGCGGGCGAGGATGGCACCGGACGGCTGCAGCTGATCCTTGCAGGCGACGGGGTGATTGAGCTGGCGGTTGAGGTCATGGACATCACCCTGCGCGATGTGACGAAACCCTATCTCGCGCCCTCACGCAAAAAGCCCGACCATGGCGATGGGGCAGGGGCCTGATCCCCAGGGGCACCGGGCCGCATCATCTCGCGGTTACTGCGCCAGAGCACTGAAACAGCGCACTGAAACTGGCCCCTGAAACAGGGCACTGAGTATGAAAAGGGGCGCCCGTGAAAGGCGCCCCTTTTCATATTCGGCCTTTGCCTGAAGGCAGGCCCAGGTGCTTATTTCTCGGGTATCAGGCCCTTTGGCGCGAAGCGCAGCACCAGCAGCAGGATCAGCCCCAGCGTCAGCAGCCGCATATGCGCCGCCGATTCCGCCAGCTGCGTCTTCAGCTGCCCCGCAGGCAGGCCCGAGGTCAGCCAGCCCATCAGCTGCGGCCCGAGGAACTCGACCGCCAGGTAAAGCCAGCCGATCAGGATGCCGCCCAGGATCGCGCCCTTGTTGTTGCCAGAGCCGCCGACGATCACCATCACCCAGATCAGGAAGGTGAACCGCAGGGGCATATAGCTGGTGGGCGTCAGCTGACCATCCAGCGAGGTCATCATCGCGCCCGCCAGCCCCACCACCGCCGAGCCGATCACGAAGATCTGCAGATGGCGATATTTGACGTTTTTGCCCATCGCGCCGGCGGCGATCTCATTGTCGCGGATAGCGCGGGTCATGCGGCCCCAGGGGCTGTTCAGCGCCCGGTCGCAGAGCCACAAAAGCACCAGCAGCACCAGGATGAAGAGGGCAGAGTAAAGCAGTTTGACCACAATCGCCGAGGCCGTGACCGGGCTTGCGCTGAGCACATTGATCCACTCATTGAAAGTGGGGCTGCCCTGCAGCTCCAGCTCGTAAGGAACAGGCCAGGGGCGGGGCAGGTCGATCAGGTTCTTCACACCCCGCGCCAGCCAGTCCTCATTTCTGAGCATCGCAATGATGATCTCGCCGATCCCCAGCGTGGCGATGGCCAGGTAATCCTCACGCAGGCCAAGCGCCACCTTGCCGATCACCCAGGCCGCACCTGCCGCCAGCAGCGCTCCCACCGGCCAGGCCCAGAGCGAGTTCAGCCCAAGCCCGCCGATATGGCCCGCTTTGGCGGAATCATTGGCCTCGACCGCCGCCACAGCCGGATCAAGGAAGGCGCGATAGATGAAGAAGGCGACCAGCAGGAAGATGATGGTGGCCAGGCTGCGATTGGTGCCTTTGGGCAGTTTTTTCTGCATCCAGACGGCCAGCGCGATGGCAATGGCGCCAAACACGAGGGCGCTGAAGATCTGCAGCGTGCCCGCCTCCCATGCGCCCGCAACGGGCTTGCCGGAAACCAGCACCACCGCCAGACCGCCAAGCGCCACCGAGCCGACGATCCCCGCCGAGAACAGCCCCGCCCAACCCCATTGGATATTCACCCCGATGGCCATGATCGCCGACAAAAGCGCAAGGTTCAGGATATTCAGCGACAGGTTCCAGCTTTGGAACACCCCGGTCAGCACGAACAAAAGCGCGACAGCCGCAAAAAGAAGTAGGTTGCGCATTATTTGCCCCCCATGATGCCATTGGGTTTGACCAGCAGCACGATGATCAGGATCACGAAGCTGACCGCCACTTTGTAATCGGTCGAAAGCGCCTGGTAGAGGCCCTCACCCAGCCAGCCCTCGGGCGTCAGATAGCCAAGGATCTTGCTCCAGGCATTGGTGACCAGGATCTCGGAAAAGGCGATGACAAAGCCGCCGATGATCGCGCCGATGGGCGAGCCAAGGCCGCCGACAATCGCGCTGGCAAAGATCGGCAGCAGCATGCCGAAATAAACAAAGACGCGGTAGTTCTTGTCCAGGCCGTAAAGCGTGCCGGCAATCGTCGCCAGGGCCGCGGCGATGATCCAGGTTACCATCACCACCCGGTCGGGGTTGATGCCCGAAAGCAGCGCCAGATCCTCATTGTCCGAAAATGCCCGCATGGATTTGCCGGTGCGGGTGCGGTTCAGGAACCAAAACAGCGCCGCCACACAGATCACCGCAACCACCACCGTCACCGCCTGCGAGGTGCGGATGCCCAGCGGTTCGGCCAGGCCCGTGGCGGTGCGGAAGGCGGCAGGCGCCAGCAGAAACCGCTCGCCATCGGCGAATTGCACCTCACGCGTGCCAAGGATCATCCGCACAAGGCCGTTCATCACGAACATCACCCCAATCGAGGCGATCATCAGGATGATCGGCTTCGCCTTCTGGCGGCGGTAAAAGCGGTAGACCAGCCGATCCGTGCCCAGCACCATCACCGAGGTGGCGGCAATCGCCAGCGGCAGCGCCAGCAGGGCGGTGGGCAACGGCCCGGCGCTGATCCCCCAGGACTGCAGCATCCAGGTGAAAAGGATCGCCATAACGGTGCCAAAGGCCATGGTATCGCCATGCGCGAAGTTCGAGAACCGCAGCACGGCGAAAACCAGCGAGACACCAAGCGCCCCAAGCGCCAGCTGGCTGCCATAGGTCAGCCCCGGCACCAGCACGAAATTGGCAAAAGCCACGAGGGCGTTGAGAATATCCATCGGTTACCTCGTCAGGATCTGGGACGTCAGCCGAGGCTGGGTGGTGTCATTTTGCGCGATCCGGTTCATGCTGCCCCCGCTTTGCAAGAGCCGCCCGAGACGGTTGCCTCTGCAATCGTCTCGCCGCTGCGCTGCAGCTCATGGGTCGATTCGGCAAAGTTTCCATGCCGATCAAGGGTCAGGAACGAATAGTAGATCAGCGTGACGGTCTCGGCGGGCGTGCTGATATAGTGATCACTGGCCGGGTCAGAGCGGACCAGCTGATACTCTGTCACAAAGCCCGACTCATTGGTCAGGCTGAGTTTGCCATCGCCCAGGTGGCGCAGGATGACGACCGGATCGGGCTCGGGGTCATAGCATTCAGACCGCGTGCCGCATTGGTGGTTTTCAAGCCGACAATGCAGCACCTCAGCGGCCGATGCGGTCGCGCAAAGGGCGGTCAGCAGCAGCGCAAGGCCAGCGGGGCGCAGGGCTGTCATCTCTCAGCCCCCCAGGAAGGACTTGCGGACCTCGGGGTCTGCCAGCAGCGCCGCGCCAGTGTCGGTATAGCGATTGGTCCCCTGGACCAGCACAAAGCCCTTATCGGCGATCTCCAGCGCCTGGCGGGCGTTTTGTTCGACCATCAGGATCGAGATCCCGGTGCGGGCGATCTCGATGATGCGGTCGAACAGCTCGTCCATCACGATGGGCGAGACGCCTGCGGTCGGCTCGTCCAGCATCAGAACCTTGGGGCGCGTCATCAGCGCCCGGCCCACCGCCACCTGCTGGCGCTGGCCGCCGGACAGCTCGCCGGCCGCCTGATTGCGCTTTTCCTTCAGGATCGGGAAAAGGTCATAGATCTGGGCGATGGTGTCCTGGATCGCCTCATCCTTGCGGATGAAAGCGCCCATCTCCAGGTTTTCCTCAACCGTCATGGTGGTGAAGATGTTATGGGTCTGCGGCACAAAGCCCATGCCTTTGCGCACCCGCGCCTGGGGGCTGAGTTTGGTGATATCCTCACCCTCCAGCCGCACCTGGCCCGAGCGCAGGGGCAGCATGCCGAAAACCGCCTTCATCGCGGTGGATTTCCCGGCGCCATTCGGGCCGACGATCACCGCGATCTCGCCTTTTTCCACCGCAAGCGTGCAGGAGTGCAGAATATCGACCGCGCCATAGCCGCCGGTCATGTTCTCGCCGATCAGAAAAGGATGCGCCATTACGCCTCCCCAGGGGTAAAGATGTTGAAACAGGGCTTGGCTGCGGGGCGGGGGCAGGGGCCGCGCCTCATGCTTCGGCCTTCAGCTTGTTCTTCAGGCCGCGGCCCAGATAGGCCTCGATCACCCGCTCATCTGCGCGGACCTCGGCGGCACTGCCTTCGGCGAGAACCTTGCCCTCTGCCATGACGATCACCGGATCGCAAAAGCGGCCGATGAAATCCATGTCATGCTCGATCACGCAGAAGGTATAGCCGCGCTCGCGGTTCAGCCGCACAATCGCATCGCCGATGGTGTTCAGCAGCGTGCGGTTCACACCTGCGCCGACCTCATCCAGAAAGACGATCTTGGCATCGACCATCATGGTGCGGCCCAGCTCGACCAGCTTTTTCTGCCCGCCCGAGATCTGACTGGCCTTATTGTCGGCGATATGGCTGATGGTCAGAAATTCCAGCACCTCATCGGCCTTTGCCCGCAGACGCTCTTCCTCTTCGCGGATTTTCCCACGTGAGAAGAGGGCGTTCCACAGATGCTCGCCATGTTGCTGGGCGGGCACCATCATCAGGTTCTCACGCACCGTCATCGAGCCGAATTCATGCGCGATCTGGAACGTGCGCAGCAGGCCCTTGTGGAACAGCTCATGCGGGGGCAGCCCGGTGACATCCTCGCCATCCATGAAAACCTTGCCAGAGGTCGGCGGCAGCCGCCCGGCGATCACGTTGAAAAGCGTGGATTTTCCGGCACCATTCGGCCCGATCAACCCGGTGATCGAGCCCTTGCGGATCTCAAGGCTGGCGCCATCGACGGCATGAAAACCGCCAAAATGCCGGTGAAGGTTCTCAACCCGGATCATGTTCTTCCCCTGACAGCCCCCGTTATTCTTACCGTCAGATGCGGCCGGGTGGCTTTGTAATTTTTAAACTTTGTATTTTCGCAGGCCCGCGCGGATGCACGGGCCTGGATCAATTGTCAAGCATTCGCCGGGCAAATTCCAGCGACGGCCGGGTGCGGGGCGGTCATTGTGGCCGCCTCGCCGCAGGAATTAACGGTATTTCACCGTTTCCCACACGCCATCCTTGATTTCATATTCGCGGTAACGCCCGGTCACATCGCCATTTTCCAGGAAGGTGACGCCGGTTGCGCCCTCATAGTTGATCGCTTTGCCTGCTGCGATCAGCTCAAGCGCCTTGCCCAGCTCGCCGGGGTTGATCACCTCGCCCGAGCCATCTGCCGGACCATTGGCGACTTCCATGATCTTGTCTTTGTAGACTTTCGGATCGGTCGATCCGGCGGCCTGCATCGCAAGGATCACGATGGCGGTTGCGTCATAGGAATTGGGCGCAAAGTTGGTCGAGCCATCGAACGAGGGGTCATAGGCCTTGGCCATATCCAGATAGGTC
Organism: Pseudogemmobacter hezensis; assembly: GCF_013155295.1. GTDB lineage: Bacteria > Pseudomonadota > Alphaproteobacteria > Rhodobacterales > Rhodobacteraceae > Pseudogemmobacter > Pseudogemmobacter hezensis. The sequence continues at coordinate 67,721 of NZ_JABJXT010000013.1, forward strand.
TGATAGCCCGCCGCATCCGACGAGGGGTGCTGACCGTAAGAGCCTTCCAGCGGCGCACCGATGGTCTGGGTCAGGCTTTCGCCGAACATGCCGCCCGGCAGGCCAAAGACGGTAAAGGCGCCGGTGTCGACGGTGGCCTGGATGATGCCCTTGCCGCCCTGGTCAACATAGCCCGCGACGACCAGCACATCGCCGCCCGCTGCCGCCAGTGCCGCGACCTCGGCCGAGTAATCGGCTTTGCCGTCGTCATGGCTTGCGTTGATGGTGACCTTGATGCCCTTGGCTTCGGCCGCAGCCGCAATCGCATCGGCCTGGCCCTTGCCGTAATCCGAGTTGGAATAGGAAATCGCGATCGACTTCACGCCACGCTCGGCCAGGACATCGGCCATGATGACGCCTTCACGCGCATCCGAGGGCACGGTGCGGTAGAACAGGCCCTCATCGGGATCGTCCGAGAGCGCCGGCGAGGTGGCCGAGGGCGAGATCAGCACAAGCCCATTGGGGATTGCGACCGAGGACAGCACCGCGCGGGTCACGCCCGAGCAGTCTGCGCCGATGATGGCTTTCACGCCAGCCGAGGTGACCAGACGCTCGGCAGCCGAGGTGGCGGCAGAGGCGTCGATACAGGTGCTGTCGGCGCGCTCGGCGCTGAACACCCAGCCATTGGCGGCCTTGCCAGAGTCGTTGACCTCTTTGATGGCCATTTCTGCGGCCAGCGCCATATTCGGTGCAATGGTTTCAATCGGGCCGGTGAAGCCCAGCAGCACACCCAGTTTCACATCTTCGGCCGAGGCCGATCCGGCCGCGAGCGCGCAGGCAGCAGTGGCCAGCAGAAACTTTTTCATTCTATTCTCCCTGATTGGATCTAGGTCCTGAAATGACCCTAGCCGGGCCGTTTTCAAAAGAAAAGTGCGGAAAAAAGTAGCGGGCCAGGGCTTTTTTACCATTCACGCATAGGGATCTCTGTGCAGGACGCCTATCTTGCGGGCAAGTGGCAGGATCAGGGGGACGCGATGCCGAAGCGTGAAATGGCGGGAAAACGGAAGATATTCGCGGCGGCGGCTCTGGCGGTTTTGCCAGCGGCGCTGGGCCCGCAAAGCGCTTTGGCAGAAGGTGTGGCAGAGGGCGTGGCCGGGGATGTGGCTGCGGGCCGGATTGACACCTCAGCCGGGGTGATGGTGGTTGAGAAAGTCGCAGAGGGCCTTGATGGCCCCTGGGGCTTTGCCTTCCTGCCCGATGGCAGCATCCTGATCACCGAGCGTAAGGGCCATATGTGGCGGGCAATGCCCGTGCCGGGGGCGCTGGCGGACAAGCAGCCGGTGACCCATCTGCCAGAGGTGGTTGCCCTGGGCCAGGGCGGGCTTTTGGATGTGATGGTGCCCGCCGATCACGCCCAGAGCGGCCTGGTCTGGATGACCTGGAGCGCCCCTTCCGATGACGGCCCCCGAACCATGCTGGGCCATGGGCTTTTTGACGAGGCAAGCAATCATTTTTCAATCATCACCTCGGTTTTCGGGGGCGAATCGATGGTGGCGACGCGTCACTACGGCTCTCGCATCGTGGAAAATCCGGGCGATAAGGGGCGGGTCTTCGTGACGCTTGGCGACCGCGGCACCGGGCCTGCGGGGCTTGAGGCCCAGGATCCACGCCTCACTGTCGGCAAGGTCGTCTATATTGAGGCTGACGGCAGGCCCGCGATTTCCCAGGACGGGGCAGAGCCTGGCGTCTATTCCATCGGGCACCGGAATATCCAGGGCGCGGCCCTGCGCGAGGATGGGGCGCTTTTGATTTCCGAACATGGCGCGAAGGGCGGGGATGAGATCAACCTGATCCGCCCCGGCGCCAATTACGGCTGGCCGGTGATCTCTTACGGCGTCAATTACAACGGCACAAAGATCGGCAGCGGCACCCATCAGGATGGGATGGAGCAGCCGCTGCATTACTGGGATCCCTCAATCGCGCCCTCGGGTCTGATGATCTATTCCGGGGCGCTGGTGCCCGAATGGAAGGGCGATGTTTTCGCAGGCTCGCTGAACAGTGATTTCATCTCGCGCCTTGACCCGGACACGCCCGCAGCCACCGGATGGGCCGAAGAGCGTATCGCCTCGGATGCGACAGGGCGGGTGCGCGATGTCAGAGAGGGGCCGGATGGCGCGATCTGGTTCCTGTCGGAAACCGAAGGGGCGCTTTACCGGATGCGCCCTGCCGGGGACGGGCTGGCGGAATAGAGGCCCGGCCCTGTGTCGATCCCTGTGCTGGCCCCCGTGCCGATCCGGTGCCGTGCCTGTGAAAGCGTGATGGGGGCCTGAGCAGCCCCCATCGTGGTTTTTACGCGACCACAACCAGCGCGTGGCGCTTTTTGCCTGCGGTCAGCTTGACCGGATCGGCCAGCTCGCCCGCGCCAAGGCGCAGCCCCGCATCGAGAATGACTTCGTCATTCATCTTTGCGCCGCCCTCAGCGATCAGGCGTTTCGCGTCTTTGCCCGAAGCCGACAGCCCGGCGCGAACCAGAAGCTGCACGATGCTGATTCCATCGGCGATCTCTTCCACCGACAGCGTGACGGTCGGCAGATCATCCCCGATACCGCCCTTTTCAAAGACCTCACGCGCGGTGGCCTCGGCGGCACGCGCCGCCTCTTCGCCGTGCAAAAGCGCGGTGGCGAGATTGGCGAGGATGATCTTGCCCTCGTTGATCTCTGCGCCCTGCAGCGCGCCAAGGCGGTCGCATTCCTCGACGGGCAGCTCGGTGAAGATCTTCAGGAACTTCGCCACATCGGCATCGGTCGTATTGCGCCAGAACTGCCAGAACTCATAGGCCGAGAGCATCTGGTCATTCAGCCAGACCGCACCATTGGCGGATTTGCCCATCTTGCGCCCGTCAGAGGTGGTCAGAAGTGGCGTCGTCAGACCGTAGATTTCCTTGTCGGCCACGCGGCGTGCAAGGTCGATCCCATTGACGATATTGCCCCATTGATCCGAGCCGCCCATCTGCAACAGACAGCCGTAGCGGCGGTTGATCTCAACGAAATCATAGGCCTGCAGGATCATATAGTTGAATTCCAGGAACGAGAGGCTTTGTTCCCGGTCCAGCCGCGATTTCACGCTCTCAAACGACAGCATCCGGTTGACCGAGAAATGCCGCCCGATATCGCGCAGGAAATCGAGGTAGTTCAGATTGTCCAGCCATTCGGCATTGTTCAGCATGATCGCACCATTCGGCGCGTCCGAATACTCCAGGTATTTCGCAAAGACCCGGCCCATGCCGTCGATGTTTTCCTGGATCTTTTCCGGCGTCAAAAGCGGGCGCTCTTCCGAGCGGAACGAGGGGTCGCCCACCTTGGTCGTGCCGCCGCCCATCAGGGTGATCGGCTTATGGCCGGTCTTTTGCAGCCAGCGCAGCACCATGATGTTCATCAGATGGCCGACATGCAGGCTTGCCGCAGTCGCGTCATAGCCGATATAGGCGGGAACCACCCCCTTGATCAGCGCCTCGTCCAATGCCTGATAATCGGTGCAATCGGCGACAAAGCCGCGCTCGAACATCACTCGCAGGAATTCTGATTTCGGATGGTAGGTCATGGTGGCGCTCCGCGCTCTCGTGCAAACAGTCACCGGGATATAGCCGGGCGGGGGAAAAAGGAAAAGATGGGCAAGACGCTTGCGCAATCGGCGGGATCCGGGGAAAGACGCAGCCGCAAAGATGATGCCTGGCATCAGGGCCCGGTCTGGGCGCTTGGCACCATGTCGGGCACCTCGCTGGATGGGGTCGATGCGGCGATGGTGCTGACCGACGGGCATGAGGTGCTGGAGTTCGGCCCCTCGGCCTTCCGCCCCTATAGCGCGGCTGAGCGTAGGGTGCTGCAGGCGGCACTTGGCCGCTGGCCGGGTGAGCCTGGCGTGACTGAGGCCGCCGAGATCGTCGAAACCGCCCATGCCGAGCTGATGGCGCGGTTTGACGGCGTGCAGATCGCGGGCTTTCACGGCCAGACCCTGGCGCATGATCCCGATGGCCGCCTGCAGGGTGCAAGGCGCACGCATCAGGCGGGCAATGGCGCGCTTTTGGCCGATACGCTGGGGGTTCCGGTCGTGTGGGATTTCCGCACCGCCGATGTGGCTCTGGGCGGGCAGGGGGCACCGCTTGCGCCCTTCTATCACTTTGCTCTGGCGAAGAAGATCGGGGCCGGGCAGCCGCTGGCCTTTCTGAACCTGGGCGGCGTTGGCAATCTGACCTGGATCGATCCTGGTCTGCCGCAGCCTGAATCGGACGGCGCTTTGCTGGCCTTTGACACTGGCCCCGCCAATGCGCCGCTGAATGATCTGATGCAGGCACGCCTTGGCAAAACCCATGATGCGGGCGGCGAGGTGGCCGCGCGGGGCCGGGTGAAAAAGCCGCTGATCCAGCGCTTTTTGCGCCACCCCTATTTCCTGCGCATGCCGCCGAAATCGCTCGACCGGGATGCCTTTGACGATCTGGTGCAATCGGTGCGCAGGCTGGATACCCCGGCGGCGGCGGCGACGCTGACGGCGGCCGCGGTCGAGGCGGTGGTGGCGGGGGCCGCGCATTTCCCGCGCCCGGTTTCGCGGCTGCTGGTCACTGGGGGCGGGCGGCACAATCCGGTGATGATGAAGGGGCTGGCAAAGTGGCTTGGCGCCCCGGTCGAGCCGGTCGAGGCGGCGGGCCTGGATGGTGACATGCTGGAGGCCCAGGCCTTTGCTTTCCTTGCGGTGCGGGTGGCGCGTGGGCTGGCGACCTCGGGGCCATCGACGACCGGGGTGGCGGCCCATGTCGGCGGCGGCACATTGTCGCGCCCTGATACGGCCGCCGATCTGACGGCTGATCCGGCCGCCGACTGAGGGCCCCTGCATCCGTTCTGGCGCGGCGGCTTGCCGGGCCGGAACCGGGGCGGCCGAGAGTTACGCCTTTCATGGGGGGCTGTCCCAGAGGGTCTGCCTTAGGGGGGGCTGCCTTAGGGCGCGTGCCAAGCGGGTGGCCGCAGGTCAGGCTGCGGGCGGGCCTGGTCGGGCCTGGTCGGGGCGGGTCTGGCCGGGCGGAAGCGCCGACATCTCCCCGATAATCCCCCGGGGTCGTTCCCCCGACACTTCCTTGTGGTGGCCATACCGCACAGGTGATGTGCGCTATGGGCAATTGCTGCCGTTGGTTGATTTTTCAATAACACAACATAAATGACGACCGTTGCCCGGTGGCCTGCGAGGAAGATCGCGCCGCCAGGATCGGGCCCTGCGGGGTGTGTGTGGTGATGGATAACCAGTATGGCAACCTTCGAATTCTTCATAACCGGCGCGCAAATCGGCACCTACAGCTGGGCCAATGGCCAGGGCAATGGCAACGAGATGGTCGTCACGGTCAGCGGTGTTCAGCCCCTTGGCACTGCGAATGATCTTTATCGGGTCGTGGTGACCCAGGCCAATGAGGGCGACACCTCATTTCGCAATGGGCAATGGGTCTCTGTCTATACCTGGTCGGAAAGCAACCCCGCCGGAACGCTGGTGCTAAGCCAGCTGAACCCGCAGGACGACATGTATCAGGGGCGCGCCTCTGGCCATAGCTATCAGATCTTCAGCTACAGCCAGAATGTCATCATTGACCTGCGTGGCGTCGGACAGGGCACGACCCATTACGGCGCCGAGCAGAATGAAGCGCTGAGCGAAAAGCTGCCCTTCAGCGGGTTGGCCAAAACGCCGCAAGAGCTGTTGCCGCCCGTCATCCCCTGTTTCGTTGACGGAACCGGCATCCTGACGCGGCGTGGCATGGTGCCCGTCGGTGAATTGCGCCCCGGCGACAAGGTCTGGACGCGTGGCCATGGGATGCAACCGATCCGCTGGATTGGCTCCAGCCAGACCTGTGGCATCGCGCATCTGGCCCCTGTGCGCTTTGCGGCGGGGGTGCTGGGCAATGAACGCCCGGTCTGGCTGTCGCAGCAGCATCGGGTGCTGTTGTCGGGCTGGCAGGCGCAGCTGAACTTCGGCGAGGATGAGGTGCTGGTGGCGGCGCTGCATCTGGTCGATGGCGACCGGATCCGGCTGGAATCGCGCCCGCTGGTGCGTTACTGGCACATCGCCTGCGCCAGCCATCAGATCCTTTGCGCCGATGGCATGCTGGCTGAAAGCCTTTATCCCGGTCAGATGGCGGCGGCTGCAATGGCCCCCGAGGCCCGGGCAGAGCTGCAGGCGCTGTTCCCCGATCATTTCCCGCCGCAGCCTGAGCATAAGGCAGTGCCAGGCCTGCTGCGCCCGGCCCAAAAGGGGCATGCGGTGCCGCAAACCTCGCGGCCCTGTCTGAACCGTCGTGAGGCGGCGCTGTTCAGCCTGGACTGAGACGGCGGGGCACCGCGACGTGTGACCATAGCGACGGTGCGGCCACTGCGACGGCGGGCAGCAGACCGATGTGGTTCAGCGGCAGCGTTGGCCTGGTGGCCAGAGCTGTTACCAAAGCTGCTGTCTCGCCAGAACTCTTGCCCGTCCAGAACTGCGTTCGGTCAAAGCGGCGGCGTAGCCAAAGCGGCGGCTGGCAGATCAGGCGTTCAGGAAGATCGGCTCTGACTGGCCCAGGGCAAAGCGGCGCAGCGCCTCGGGGTAGAGGCGGTGTTCCTGCACCAGCACCCGTGCCGCCAGCGTATCGGCGGTGTCACCTTGCAGCACCGGAACCTGGGCCTGACCCAGGATCGGGCCATCATCCAGCACCGCCGTGACCTGATGCACGGTGCAGCCCGCCAGGGTGTCGCCTGCATCAAGCGCCCTTTGGTGGGTGTGAAGGCCTGGATATTTGGGCAAAAGCGAGGGGTGGATGTTCAGCATCCTGCCCTCAAACCGGGCGACGAAATCAGGCGTCAGCACCCGCATAAAGCCCGCAAGGCAAAGGATATCGGGCTCTGCGGCCTCGATATGGCGCAAAAGCGCGGCCTCAAATCCGGCGCGGTCTTTGCCAAAGGGGCGGTGATCGACGGCTGCGGTCGAAACCCCCGCCGCCCGCGCCTTTTCCAGCCCCGAAGCCGCCGGATCGTTCGAGGCCACCAGAACCGGACGTGCCGGATGGTCGCCGGTCATCGAATTGACCAGCGCCACCATATTCGAGCCACCCCCGGAAATCAGGATGGCGACGCGCTTCACAACAGGCGTCCTTTGTAGATCACGCCTTCGCCGCCCGGCTGTTGCGCCACGATGCGGCCCATGCGGACCGGCTCTTCGCCAGCCGCGCGCAGTTCTGCCTCAACCGCCTCGGCGCGCGCCGGGTCGACGACCAGCATCATGCCGATGCCGCAGTTGAAGGTTTTCAGGAGCTCTGGCTCGGACATGCCCGCCGTCTCGGCCAGCCAGCGGAACACCGCCGGAAGATCCCAGGTGGAAAGGTCGATCTCGCAGGCGAGACCGCCGGTTTCATCCGCAGCAGGCAGCACGCGGGGCGGGTTCTCGGTCAGGCCGCCGCCGGTGATATGGGCCAGGGCATGCACACCGCCCAGCCGCACTGCGGCCAGCGCCTGTTTGACGTAAAGCCGGGTAGGGGCCAGCAGCGCCTCGCCCAGGGTTGATTGCGCCCAGGGGCAGGGATCTGACCAGGACAGGCCCGAGATCTCGACCACTTTGCGCACGAAACTATAGCCGTTCGAGTGAACGCCGTTGGCGGGCAGGCCGATCAGCAGATCGCCCTCGGCAACGTCTGCGGGCAGGTGCTGGCCGCGCTCCATCGCGCCGACCGCAAAGCCTGCGAGGTCGAAATCGCCCTTGTGATACATGCCCGGCATCTCGGCGGTCTCGCCGCCAATCAGCGCGCAACCCGAATCAGAGCAGCCTTTGGCAATGCCGCCGATGATGCGGGTCGCCTGATCGACATCCAGCTTGCCGGTGGCGAAATAATCAAGGAAGAACAGAGGCTCGGCGCCCTGGCAGACCAGGTCGTTGACGCACATGGCGACCAGATCAACGCCGATGGTGTCGACATTGTCGGTGTCGATGGCGATGCGCAGCTTGGTGCCGACACCGTCAGTGGCCGCGACCAGGATCGGATCCTGATAGCCCGCGCCCTTCAGGTCGAAAAGCGCCCCGAAGCCGCCCAGCCCCCCCATCACGCCCGCGCGTGAGGTGGCTTTGGCGGCCGGTTTGATCCGGTCAACCAGACGGTTTCCGGCATCAATATCGACGCCCGCTGCCGCATAGGTCAGCCCTTGTTTTCCGGCATTCTCGCTGGTGGTCATTTGCCCGTCTCCCGGCCCGCTGATCGGATACGCCCGCTTAGACCAAAGCCCGGCAAAGCGCAACGCAACGTAAAGCGGAGCGGCGCGGCCTTTGCAGCGATTGGCCCCGGCAGGCATCCGGTTTGTGCAGGCTGCGCGCGGTGGCGGCTGTCTCTGGCCCTGGGCATCTTGCGGGATGTCTGGCCGGGGGCGAATCAGCCGGTCAGATCCGGCGCAACCAGAGAAAATCCCGTCCGCCAGTACAACGCGCTGATTTGATTGGTGATCCCGACAGGATTTGAACCTGTAACCTGCCCCTTAGGAGGGGGCTGCTCTATCCAGTTGAGCCACGGGACCAGCCAGGCTCTCAATGCACAACTTTGCCTGGAATGACAACCATTCTCGGGCATTCTCAGCCCGCGCCCCGCAGTCCCGGGGGCAATAGGGGCCTGCGATGGCGGCAGATGTAATCCCGGGCGGGTCCTGGTGCAGAGCCGCCCGGGGGATGTGGTCAGGCAGGTTCCAGCAGGCCACGACCGCGCAGCAGCGCCTCGACCCCGGGCATAGAGCCACGGAACTGACGATACAGGCTTTCGGCATCCTGCGAGCCACCGGCCGAGAGGATGAATTTCTCAAGCCGCGCCGCTGTTGCCGGATCAAAGGCGTCGCCGGTTTCCTCAAAGGCGGCGAAGGCGTCGGCATCCATCACTTCTGACCACATGTAGCTGTAATAGCCCGAGGAATAACCGTCGCCCGAGAATACATGCGAAAACTGCGGCGTTGCGTGGCGCATCACGATTGCATGCGGCAGGCCCAGCTCTGCCAGGACGGCGGCCTGTTTCTGCATCGGATCCTGGGGCGCGGGGCCAGAGTGGAACTCCAGATCCACCATGGCCGAGGCGATGAATTCAACTGTGGCAAAGGCCTGGTCATAGGTGGCCGCGCCCAAAAGCCGGGCCTGCAAATCGGCGGGCATCGGCGCGCCGGTTTGGTAGTGGCGGGCGTATTGTTCCAGCACCTCGGGCACCTCAAGCCAGTGCTCATAAAGCTGGCTGGGCAGCTCGACGAAGTCCCGCGCCACGCTGGTGCCAGAAATGAAACCATAGGTCACATCCGACAGCATCTGATGCAGCGCATGGCCAAATTCGTGGAACAGCGTGCGGGCATCGTCATAGGACAGCAGGCAGGGGTCACCCTTGGCGAAATTGCACACATTCACCACGATCGGGCGCTGCTCGCCGCCCAGTTTGCGCTGGCTGCGCATCGCCGAGCACCATGCCCCCGAGCGTTTTGAGCCCCGCGCGAAGTAATCGCCCAGGAATACCGCGATATGGCGGCCGTTCCGGGTGACCTCCCAGCCGCGCACGTCGGGGTGATAGAAGGGGCCGTCGATCTCGCGGAACTCCAGCCCGAAAAGCCGCGTCGCGCAGCCAAACATCGCCGCCAGCATCGCATCGAGCGAGAGATAGGGCTTGATCGCCGCCTCATCGAGGTCGTGCTCGGCCTTGCGGCGTTTTTCAGAGTAATAGCGCCAGTCCCAGGGTTCCAATGCGCCCTGAATGCCGTCTTTGTGCAGCATATCCGCCAGAACCGCTGCATCCGCCTCGGCTTTTGCTTTGGCCGGGGCCCAGACCCGCATCAGAAGATCGCGCACCGCGGCGGGTGTTTTCGCCATCTCTGGTTCCAGCTTGAAATGCGCGAAATCGGCATAGCCCAGCAGATGCGCCCGTTCTTCGCGCAGGCGCAGCGTCTCGGCGGCGATTGCGCGGTTGTCGGTGGCACCGCCATTCGCGCCGCGCGAGATCCAGGCCTGCCATGCCTTCTGGCGCAAAGCCCGGCGCGGCGAGAATTGCAAAAACGGTACGATCAGCGAGCGGTTCAGCGTGATCACCGGGCCAAGCCCGCGATCCGCCCCCGCCGCGCGGGAGGCGGCAATCAGGAAGTCGGGCAGGCCTTCCAGATCCTCTTCGGCCAGCTCCATGAACCAGGAACGCTCATCGGCCAGCAGGTTCTGGCTGAACTGGGTGCCAAGGCTGGCAAGGCGCGATTTGACTGCCGTCAGCCGGGCGGCGGCATCGCCCTCAAGCCCCGCGCCAGAGCGCAGGAACATCTGGTGATAAAGTTCAAGCACCCGCAGCTGTTCGGCATTCAGGCCAAGGCTGTCATGGGTCTGCCAAAGGGCGGAGATCTTCGCAAAAAGCGCCTTGTTATTGGTGACTTCGCTGGAAAAGGCGCTCAGTTTCGGCGCCAGATCGCGCTGCAAGGCCTCACGTGCGTCATTGGAATCGGCGCCCGCCAGGTTGTAAAACAGCCCCGCCACCTGATCCAGTTCATGCTCGGCCAGTTCAAGCGCCTCGATCACCCCGGCGAAATCGGTGGCATCGCCCCCGGCAATCGCCTGGATCCGGCCCCGCGCGGCGTCAAGTGCGGCGTCAAAGGCCGGGCCGAAATCCTCATCCCGGATCCTGGCAAAAGGCGGCAGCCCGAAAGGCGTATCCCATTTTTCCAGCAAAACAGTCATCGTCACACTCCGCCTTTCAGATTTCGTCTTTTCATAAATATCCCGGGAAAGGTGCGCCGCAAGGGGAGAGGGCGACAGAGTCTGCAAAAGCCGCGCCTGCAAAAGCCGCTAGCGCGGGGGGGCACGTTTCAGCCACCGCTCCAGCCCGCGCAGCATCAGCGAAAGGCCCAGCGTCATCGTCAGATAAAGCATCGCCGCGACATTATAGGTCTCCATATAGCGGAAATTCTGCGAGACCGCGATTTTCGCCAGCTGCGCAATATCGGTCACCCCCAGGATCGCCACCAGCGAGCTGTCTTTCACCATCGCAATGAAATCATTGCCGAAAGGCGGCAGGATTATTCGGAATGCCTGGGGGAATATGACCAGCCGAAAGCGCTGCCAGCGGCTAAGGCCCAGGGCCTGGGCGGCCTCGCTCTGGCCTGCGTCAACCGCCTCGATTCCGGCGCGGAATATCTCGGCCAGAAAGGCGCTATAGGCCAGGATCAGCGCCAGCACCGCCCGCCACAACAGCGGCACATCGCGGCTGTTGAGGGGCTCGGCCCCGAAAACCGCCGTCAGGGCATTCAGCCCGGCAATCAGCATGGGCGTCAGCGCGAAAGCCACATAAAGCAGCAGCACAAGGATCGGCAGGCCGCGGATCAGCTCGATATAAAAGCGTGAGATCTGCCGCAGCCAGACCGCGCGTGACATCGCCATCGCGGCCAGGCCAAGCCCCAGAACACAGGCCCCCAGATAAGCGACGACCGAGACCATGGCCGTGATCCAGATCCCGCCTGACAGCATCGAAAGCGCCGCCTTGTAGTGGCTGTCTGACAGCACGCCGAAAATTCCCGCGCCCAGCAAAAGCCCCATGGCCAGCAGCCACCAGGGGAAATCTGCGGGCGCATCCTGTTTTTTGCCTGTCACGGTTTTCTCTTGCCTGTTACGCCCGCCGCCTGTCTCTGGGGCCAGGTCTGGGGAAATCATCGCCGCAAACGCGGCCTATTCCTCGAACTGCGCCTCAAAGAACCATTTGCGGTTCAGCGCAGAGAGCGTGCCATCTGCCATCATCTCATGGATGGCCGCATCGAAAGGGGCCACCAGATCTGAGCCTTTAGGGAAGATAAAGCCGAATTCCTCGGCGCCGATCGGCGTGCCGATGATCTTCAGCGCCCCGCCAGAGGCATCGACATAGCCATGCGCGGCGGTGCTGTCGGACAGCGCCAGATCGACATCGCCAGCCCGCAGCGCCGCAAGGCCCGCGCCGAATGTCTCAAATTTCAGGATGCGCGGGTCGTCCTCGGTGCTGTTCAGCACATCATAGACGCCGATATAGAAAGGGGTCGTGCCGGGCTGGGCGGCCATCAGCAGCTTCGGATCGGCGGCGAAAGAGGCGGCATCGGTGAAACGTGTCTCATCGGCGCGCACCACCATCAGCATCTCTGACAGCATATAGGGGGTTGAGAAGTCGACAGCCTCCATCCGGTCCTCGCGGATGGTGATGCCATTCATCGCCATGTCATATTGCCCGGCACTGATGGCGGGGATCATCGCATCCCAGCTGGTGTTTTCATATTTCACCACCAGGTTCAGCCGTTTGGCGATCTCGGCCACCGCGTCATATTCCCAGCCGACAGCCATGCCCCCGGTATCCAGGAACTGCAAAGGCCGATAGGTATTCTCGGTCGCAACCACGATCTCGCGCCCGCCAAGGTCTGGCAGCTTGCCTGCCGCCCCGCCATCCGCGGTTTCTGCGCCCGCCAGCATCGGGGCCAGCATCGGGGCCAGCGCGAGGCTTGCGATGCCAAATCCCGTCAGAGTCAGCTGCCGCATAAGGCCCCGGATCGTGGTGGAAATATTCATCTGGCTTTCCTCGTCTGGTGCCTGTCGCCTGGGGCCGATGGTCTGGCAATGGCGGCGACTATGCCGCGCAGGGCAGGGGCTGGCAAGGGCAGGGGCGGGCAAGGGCAGCGGGCGGCCCTCGCCGTCGCATCAGGCCCGGCTGGCAATTCCGCCGGGCCTGTCGCGCCTGTCGCGCTGTCAGCCGCCACAGGCCGCGCAGCCCTTGCGCTTTTTCACGCGGATCATCCGGGTCTGCGCATAAAGCGCATCATGGATCATCAACCGCCCCATCAGCCCTTCGCCCGCCTGGGTGATATGTTTGATGGCCTCAAGCGCCATCATCGCGCCGATCACCCCGGGAAGGGGGGCAACCACCCCCGCCTCGGCGCAAGAGGGCACCAGGCCAGGTGCCGGGGTCTCGGGGAACACGCATTCATAACAGGGGCCGCCACGGGCCGGATCCCAGAGGGAAAGCTGCCCCTCCCATTGGGTCATCGCGCCCGAGATCAGCGGCTTTTCCAGCGCCGCACAGCAGCGGTTGACCAGATAGCGGGTGGCGAAATTGTCGCTGCCATCCAGCACCAGATCGTAATCGGCAATCAGCGCCCCGGCCACGCCCTCATCAAGGCGGCGGTGATAGGGGCGGATCTCGATGAAAGGGTTCAGCGCCCGCATGGCGGCCTCGGCGGAAAACACCTTGGGCATGCCCAGCGAGGCCTCGCGGTGGATCACCTGGCGTTGCAGATTGCTGGCCTCGACCAGGTCATCGTCAATCACCCCGATGGTGCCCACCCCGGCGCCCGCCAGATATTGCAACACAGGCGAGCCCAGGCCCCCCGCACCCACCACCAGCACCCGCGCCGCCTTCAGCCGCTGCTGGCCCTGGCCGCCGATTTCCCGCAGGAAGATATGGCGGGCATAGCGCTCGACCTCGGGCTTTGTGAAGGGGCCGCTTTCGTCGGGGGCAGGCCCGGGCGCGGGCTCTGTGCGGCTGGCCTTTTTGCGCAGCCAGCCAAGCCCCAGCCGATAGGCCTGAAAGGCAAGGATCACGCTGCCGATGGTCAGCCAAAAGCGCAGATCGGTGCCCGCGCTTGCGCTGAGCCTGTCGATACCCGTCAGCGCCACCGCAATCAGCGTGGCCAGCCAGATCCCGCAGGCCGCCAAAAGGCCGGACAGGCCGCGCCCCATCGCCCAGGCCAGCGCCAGAATGAGGATCGAAATCGCCGCGCCAATCATCGAAAATCACCGATCCGTTCGGGGTTCCGCATCGCTCGGGCCGGTATCAGGGCCAGCCAATGCGGCCCCGGTCCATTGCCCGTATCGCCAATCTGCCAGCCGTCAGTCGTCAGCTTCCGGTCGAGCCAAAGCCGCCCGCGCCGCGCGCCGTCTGGGTGTCGAAATTCCCGACCACCTCAAACTCGGGGCGCAGGATCGGCACAAAGATCATCTGGGCGATCCGCTCGCCGGGCTCAATCACCACCGGATCCGATCCGGGCGGGTTGCGGTTCCAGACCGAGACCATGATCTCTCCGGTATAATCGGGGTCGATCAGCCCGGTGCCATTGCCCATCACAAGGCCGCGCTTATGCCCCTGGCCCGAACGCGGCAGCACCAGCGCCGCCAGCCCCATATCGCCAAAAGACAGGGCGATCCCCGATTTCACCAGCAGGGCCGGGGCCTGGGGCATGATGCTGAGGGGGGCCTCGATGCAGGCCATCAGATCGACGGCGGCCGCGCCCTCGCTTTGATAACGCGGCAGGCCCCATTCATGCAGGCGTGGGTCGAGTATCCTGACTTGCATATCCGGCTCCTGTAAGGGGCGGCCAGCGGTGGGCCTGGCCCTGAACGCCGGGAATCCCCGGCCTGTCAGCCGCCCTCATACCAAGGGGGCGGGGGACAGACAACCGAAGCGCCAGGCCGCTCATCCGGCAAGGGGGCGCGCCTATTCCCGCGCCAGCGCCACCACCGGGTCAAGTTTTGAGGCCGATCTGGCGGGCAGAAAGCCGAACACAATGCCGATTGTGGTGGAAGAGAGGAACGCAGCCAGGATCGTCAGCGTCGAATAGCTTAGCCGGATCGTCAGCCCCAGCTGTGTTGCCAGCCAGCCGCCGCCCATCGCCAGCACCACCCCCAGCACGCCGCCGATGAAACAGACCAGCACCGCCTCGATCAGGAATTGCGCAATGATATCAGAGCGGCGCGCGCCCACCGCGATCCTGACGCCGATCTCGCGGGTGCGCTCGGTCACCGAGACCAGCATGATATTCATCACCCCGATGCCGCCGACGATCAGCGAGATCACCGCAATAGAGGCAATCAGCAGCGTCAGCATCTGGCTGGTGGCGGTGATATTCTCGCGGATGGTGTCGGAATTGGTCAGGAAGAAATCCTGCTTGCCGTGGCGCTGGGTCAAAAGCCGGGTGATCCCGGTTTCGGCCGCCGCCATATCGGCGTCATCATGCACCCGCACGGTGATCTGATCGACGCGGTTCTGGCCGGTGATGCGCTGGCTGACCGTGGTATAGGGCAGGAAAATCCGCGGGGTGCTGGGGCCAAACCCCGCCGAGGTGGTGCTGACGACGCCAATCACCTCGACCGGCACCCGCCCGATCAGCAGGATCGCCCCGACAGGATCCTCATTCGAGGCGAAAAACGCGCTGCGGGCATCGGTATCCAGCACCGCCACCTGGGCGCGGCTGTCGATGGCGACGCTGTTCAGCAGCTGCCCCTCATCCAGGGTAAAGCCGCCCACGTCGAAATAATCCGCCCCCACGCCGCGCACCGAAAGCGAGGCCGAGACCGCGCCCCGGATCACCGTCGCATTGGTCGAAATCTCGGGCGAGGCCGAGGCGGTATAGCTTTCGCCCGCCAGCGCGGTTGCGTCACTGTCAACCAGCGTATTGATCCGCCGCGCCTCACGGTCGCCCCAGCCCGATCCGGGCCGGATGGTGATCGTCGAGGTGCCAAGCGAGGCGATATTTTCCAGCACCTGCTCACGCGAGCCCGCGCCAAGCGCCACCACCGAGACCACCGAGGCGATGCCGATGATGATCCCCAGCATGGTCAGAAAGCTACGCAGCCGATGCGCGTTAAGCGAGCGCAGCGCCATTGCAAATGCATCGCGGAACCGCCCCATTCCTGCCAGCGGCCCGGTTTTCTCCTGGACCAGCTGAGGGGCGCTGGCTTGCTGCAGGCCGGGCTGAGGCTGGCTGATCTCTGGCTGCGCCGTGACCTGCTGCGCCGCATCCGCCGGGCGCGGCTCTGCCGGGCTTTGGCCTGGGTCAGTCTTGGGGTCAGTCTTGGGGTCAGTCTGGGGGGCGGTCCTGGGGGCAGTCCTGGGGTCCGCCTTTGGGCTGGCATTGCGGCTGTCCGAGATGATTTCCCCGTCTGAAATCTCGATCACCCGCTGGGCGCGGGCGGCGACATCGCGGTCATGGGTGACGATGATGATCGTATGGCCCTGGGCGTTCAGCTCATCCAGCAGCGCCAGCAGCTCTTTGCCCGAGCGGTTGTCCAGCGCGCCCGTCGGCTCATCCGCCAGGATCACCTCGCCGCCATTCATCAGCGCCCGCGCCACTGAGACCCGCTGCTGCTGTCCGCCCGACAACTGCGAGGGGCGGTGATCGGCGCGATCGCCCAGCCCCAGCCGGGTCAGCAACTGCCGCGCCCGCCGGACCCGCTCGCCCGCCGGGCGCCCGGCATAGATCGCAGGCACCTCGACATTGCCGACCGCATCCAGCTCGGTCAGAAGCTGATAGCGCTGGAAGATAAAGCCGAAATGCAGCCGCCGCAGCCGCGCCCGCCCCTCTTCGGGCAGGGCAGTCACATCGGTGCCGCCGTAGTGATAGCTGCCGGATGAAGGCCGGTCGAGGCAGCCGATCACATTCATCAGCGTCGATTTGCCAGAGCCAGAGGTGCCGACAATCGCCACCATCTCGCCCGCGCTGATCGTCAGGTTGATGTGTTTCAGCACCGTCAGCGTCTCACCGCCCGAGGTGAACTGACGGCTGACATCGCGCAAAACGATCAGCGGCTGCGATGCGTCATCAGGCGTGCGGGCCCCGCTTATCGGGGGCTGGGGCATTTCGGTTGTCATCGCAGACCTCAGAACATGCCGCCGGGCGGGCCCATGCCGGGGGCGCGACCGCCTGACGAGGTGCCCGAGCGCCCCGCAGCGGCGGTGCCGCTGAGGAATTGCTCGCCCTCTTGCAGACCATCAAGGATCACCGTCTGGCTGGCGGTTGCGGCCCCGGTTTCAACAGGGCGCACCTGGGTTTTGCCATCGGCTGCGTTCAGCACCCGCAGCATCTTTGCCCCATCACGCCCCGCGATCAGCGCCGATGTCGGCACCACCAGGGCATCTGCTATTTCCTGCTGCACGATCACCACCTCGGCGGTCATGCCGATCCGCAGGATCCCCTCGGGGTTGGGCACATCCAGCAGGGCGCGGTAATAGATCGCGGCACTGGTATCGACCTCATCGGCCGAAACGATCGAGGCGGGGGCCGGTTCGATCGCGCGCAGCACCGCCTCGAATGTCTGATCGGGGGCGCCGGAAAGGGTAAAGCTGGCCTTTTGCCCGGGCCGCACAGAGATCACATCGGCCTCGGATATATCGACCTTGATCACCATATGGTCGAGATCGGCGATTTTGATCAGCGTCGGGCTGGCCTGATTGGCGTTGATGGTCTGGCCCTCACGCGCGACCAGCGCCACCACCGTCCCGGCCGAGGGTGCGGTGATCCGGGTGCGCTCCAGCGCGATCTGCGCCGATTGCACCGCCAGTTCCGCCTGGGATTCGCTGGCTTTCAGCGCGGCCAGATTGGCCTCGGCCACCTTGAAGGTTGCCTGGCTTGCCTCCAGGTCCTGGGTGGTGGCCAGTTTGCGGCTGTTCAGCTCGCGTTTGCGCTCCAGCGCCAGGCGCGATTCCTCGATACTGGCTTCCTGGGCGGCGATCTGGGCGCGGATCTGCGCCAGCGAGGCCTCGGCGCGCAGCTGGTCGGTCTTTTGATCCTCGGGGTCGATCTGGGCGACAAGATCGCCCTGGGCCAGTTTCTGCCCCAGCTGCACCGGCAGCGACTGGATCTGCCCGCCGACCTGGGCACCGACCGAGACAAGGCTTGCCGCCTCAATCACACCTGTGGCCAGCACGGTCTTGCGGAAGGTGCTGCGATGGGCGGTTTCCGTGGCGGGCAGGGCGCTGGCCGAGGCCTCGCCGCTTTTATACTGCCAAAGGCCAAAGCCGCCCGCGGCGAGAAGGCCGATGAAAAGGGTGGACCACAGGATTTTGCGCATCTGGCATCGGCTCCGCTGGCTGGATTGCACGGCTTTTGCCAGGTGATACGCCAGGGGGCGGGGATTTCCGTCGCAGGTGCAGCAAAAAACTGCGGGCCCCGGGGCGGGGGGCATGCCCCGGGTTCCAGGGGGCAGACTTCAGGCGTCGGGCCGGCTCCAGACAAAGTAAAGCCCATAGCCCATCACCGCCAGCACCAGCGCGATCAGCGGCCAGCCGGGCTGTGAGCCCAGGACGAACAGCGCAAACCCCAGGGCCATGCCGCCCGCAGCCATCCATTTCGCCCGCCGCGGGATGGCCCCTTTCTCGCGCCAGTCGCGCAACAGCGGGCCAAACTGCGGATGCGCCAGCAGCCAGCGCTCAAGCCGCGTGGATGAGCGGGTGAAACAGGCCACCGCCAGGATCAGGAATGGCACCGTCGGCAGCACCGGCAGCAAGGCGCCGACAAAGCCCAGCCCGGTGAAAAACAACCCCAGGAGCAGGAAAAGCGCCCGGCTGAGCGGGGTGCCGGGCGGCGTGAGTGCAGTGTCCTGGCTGACCGCTTCGTCGGATGTTTCGGCGGTTTCCCGGACGGCGGCGGCATGCTGTGCCGCAGCGGCCTGCGGATTGTCTCGCTTCTCAGGCGTCGTCATTTGCCAATCGCTTTCAACGGGTTGCGCAGTTGCGCAGACAGTTTCTCGGGGCGAAAGCCCATGCCGATCAGCCGCCCCATCCAGCGCGACAGGAACGGCCAGCGGGCGATCAGGCGCAGAAAGCCCGGCGGGCGGGGGGCGGCCTGACCATCGGGTTTGCGTTTGCGGCGCATCATCTTTTGCAGCCCCTGGGTGGCGCGGGTCGGAAACAGCCGGCGCGCCTGCACCCGGGCCAGGTCGCGCGGCTGCAACCGCCCCTCGCGCAAAGGCGTGCCGAGGATATTCGCCGCCGCCACCGCATCCTGGATCGCCAGATTGACGCCAAAGCCGCCCACCGGCGACATCGCATGCGCGGCATCGCCGATGCAAAGCACGCCGGGCGCCCACCATTTTTCCAGGCGGTCCATGCGGATCGACAGCAGATGCAGCTGGCTCCAGTCGGTCAGCTCATCAAGGCGGGCGGCGGGCAGGGGCGACAGCGCCGCCAGGGCCGCCCGCAGCGCGGGAAGGCCGTTCTCCTGCACGTCCTGCCAGCTGCCCTTGCGGATCACATAGCCGCATTGCCAGAAGTCGCCGCGATCAATCAGCACCAGCCCCTGGGCGGGGCCTGCGTGGCTCATGGCGGGGGCGGGATCATCCGGCAGACGGCTGAGGCGGAACCACAGCACATCCACCGGCGAGCCGAAGTCCAACGTGCGCAGCCCGGCGGCCTGGCGGACCACCGAATTGCGGCCATCGGCCCCGATCACCAGCGGGGCGGTGATCTCCTGCGGCTGGCCGCCGGCATCAAGGCAGCTGACGCCCCTCACCTTGCCCTGGCTTTGCAAAAGCCCGGTGATCTGATGGCCCATCCGCAGCTCAAAGCCGGGCAGGGCGCTTGCCTTGCGGGCCAGAAAATCCAGGAAATCCCATTGCGGCATGAAAACGATATAGGGGCAGGCGGTTTTCAGGCGGCTGAAATCGGCAATCGTCACCTGAGCGCCTGCGATCTCTGCATGCAGCTGCGCCGCCTTCTGATGCGGCAGGGCCAGGAACTCATCCAGCCAGCCCAGGCTGTCAATCAGCGCAAGCGTCGCCGGGTGAATCGTATCGCCGCGGAAATCATGAAAAAAATCCGGGTGTTTTTCCAAAACGCAAACCCGGCAGCCTGCGCGGGCCAGCAAAAGCCCCGTCATCATTCCCGCCGGGCCGCCACCTGCGATGATACAGTCGTAATCTGAGGTCATGGTTGCTTCGCCTTTGGACCGATCCCGCCTGGCCTGTGATTTGCCCTGTCCTGCCCGGCTTTGCATCCGGGGATTGCGACAGAATGGACGCGGCTGGCGGTCTGGCGGCTGGCCCTCGCCCGGCCAGGGTGACCGGATTGAACCTCGTGTCTGCCATGTTCAGCGGCGGGACTCCAGAGGCCGTGCTTACGGTGGGGCCTGGGATAGAGGCACTTGTGATCCTGCCCTGGTTCAGGGAAACACGGTTCGGGCCGGGATCTGCCGCAAATCAGGCAGCACCGCCCATAGCCGCGCAGCCAGATTGCGCAGGGAACAGCCCAAGGGAGGGGATAACAATGCCACGCGCAATTTCGATCGGTGAGGCCATGGTCGAGCTGTCGCCGGCCCAGGGCGGGATCTGCCGCCAGGGCTTTGCCGGAGACAGTTTCAACACCGCCTGGTATCTGCGGGCCCGGCTGGGGTCTGACTGGCAGGTGGGCTATTTCACCCGGCTTGGCCGCGACACTTTCTCGCAGCAGTTTCTGGGGTTCGCCAAAGGTGCCGGGATCGACACCGATGCCATCGGCATTGATGAGACGCGCAAGATCGGCCTTTACGCCATCAGCCTGGATCAGGGCGAGCGCAGCTTTTCCTATTGGCGCGACAGCTCGGCGGCGCGGCAGCTGGCCGATCACCCCGAGGCGCTGGAGGCCGCGCTGCAGGGCGCGGATCTGGCCTTCTTCTCTGGCATCACCATGGCGATCCTCTCTGATCAGGGGCAGCAGAATTTGCTGACTGCGCTGAAACAGGTGCGGGCTGCGGGCTGTCTGGTGGCCTTTGATCCCAATATCCGCCCCCAGCTCTGGCGCGATCATGACAGGCTGCGGGCGATGATCAGCGCGGCGGCGGGCGTCAGTGACATCGTGCTGCCTGGCTATGAGGATGAGGCGGCCTGGTTTGGCGATGCAGATCCCGCCCAGACCTGCGCCCGCTATGCAGGCCTTGGGGCCAGTGAGATCGTCGTCAAGAATGGCGGCGCCGATCTGACATTCTGGCAGGCATCGGCGGCGGCGCAGGGACCGCGCCATATGCGCCTTGATCCGGTGACCCCGGTGGATACGACCGGGGCAGGCGACAGTTTCAACGGCGCCTATCTGGCGGCCCGGCTGCAGGGTGTCGCGGTGGAAGAGGCGGCGACACAGGCGCATGCGCTGGCCGCAAAAGTGGTTCGCCATCACGGTGCGCTTTTGCCGATGCCAGAGGCTGTGGGCTGAGCACGGCAGGCTGATGGCGGCTGGTTGCCAGGGGCTGGCGGCGGGCTAACGACGAATGCTGAGGGGGGCGATCCGAATTGCCCCCTGTCACTTTCAGCCAGTGATTTGCGCCCTCAGGCAGCGCCCTGTGGCCATTGGCGGGCCTTGTCTTTCAGCAGGCTGACAAAGGCCTGCACCTTGCGGGTGCGGTGCAGATCGACATGGGTCACGATCCACAGGGGCGAATCCCACTCGGGCCTTGGGGCCAGAACCTCGACCAGATCGGGGCGGGTTGCGGCCTCCCAGGCGGGCAGAAAGCCCAGTCCGGCCCCCTCTTCCAGCGCCGTATCCCAGGCCGCAGGCTCGGTCGAGCGGAAGGTCAGCTGATCGGGCGTCACCTTCTCGCGCAGCCAGCGGAAAAAGGCGGCGCGGCTGCCCTCGCTTTCGGCGATCACAAAGCGGTGGCCTGCGAAATCATGCTCGGATTCGGGTTTGCCATGCGCCTCGATATAGGCCTTTGAGGCGTAAAGCCCATAGCGGATGCGGATCAGCGGCTGCACGACATTGTCGGGCTCTTCGGGGGCGGCACCGGCGCGGATCGCCACATGCGCCTCGCCGTAATCCAGCCGGAAGATGCGCATATCGGTCAGAAGGCGCACGATAACCGCCGGATGCTGGCGCTGAAACTCGGCCAGAACCGGCACCAGAAGGCCCGAAAGCCCGGCAATCGAGGTGATGATGAACTCACCCTGGACCGTCTCGCCATGGCCCTTGATGCGCGAGGCAAGCTGGGCGAATTGCTCTTCGGTGGTCTGGGCGACGGTCAGCAGATCGCGCCCGGCCTCGGTTGGGGTATAGCCACGGGTGTGGCGCTGAAAAAGCCGGGTGCCCAGTCGCTTTTCCAGCGCATCGATATGGCGGATCACGGTGGCATGGTGCACGCCCAGCACCTCGGCCGCGCCAGATACAGTGCCAAGACGCGCGACCTGAAAGGCGGTGCGGATCTCGTCCCAGTTTTCCATGTCTTACGTCCTGCTGGATGTGCGTCAGCGCACAGGAAAGCCCGGATTGGTGCCGGGCGCAAGAGGCAGGGCCGGGAACCGGGCAAGAAGGTTAACCATTTCCGCTGTGCTGAGCAGAGACTGGGCGGGTTCCGGTTGATTTTGACGCAATTTGGCCGGAATGATGCGGGAAGATCCGACTCTGGCCTGGCAGCTGGCCCTGGCCGCGCGGCGCGATTGCGGCAGCCCTGCCCCGGGACGGCAGACGTGGGCGGTCGTCGTGGGCGACAGACGAGGGCGGTAAACAGGGACGCTGAACGGGGGCGGTAAAGCAGTGCCCTGGGCGGTGATCCCGGGCGGTGATGAAGCATAAACCCCGGATTTCCGGGCAGACTATCGGAAAGATCAGGGTGAAATGATCAGATTGCGGCCCCGTCATATCCGGCGGCTTACCCTTGCGGCCCCGGCCCTGGCGGCTGTTCTGACCGCCGCTTTTGTGGTGGTCGCGCCACATCGGGCGCTGGCCGATCCAAAGGTGCTGAAGGGCATGCAGACCGCAGATGAGGCGCGGGGCTGGCAGTCGGTCGGCAAGCTGGTCTTTGGCGAGCGCGGCTTTTGCACCGGGGTTCTGATCGCGCCAAAGCTGGTGGTGACCGCGGCGCATTGCCTTTTCGACCGCGATACCGGGGCGCGGGTGCGCGACAGCACGATCACCTTCCAGGCGGGCTGGCGCAATGGCCGCGCCGAGGCCTACCGCGGCGTGCGCCGCTCTGTTGCGCATCCTGAATATGTCTATTCCGGCCGCGATCTGGTGGCGCGTGTTGCCTGGGATCTGGCCCTGCTGGAACTGGACCAGCCAATCATGCTGCCACAGATCCCCCCTTTCGTGACCGGGCAGGCGCCCCGGCCGGATGCCGATGTCACGGTGGTCTCTTATGCCAAGGACCGCTCTGAGGTGCCCTCGATCGAGCGTGACTGCCAGGTCCTCGCGCATGAGGGCGCGGCGCTGGTGCTGACCTGTGACATTGATTTCGGCTCGTCAGGGGCGCCGGTCTTTGCGCTGCGCGATGGCAAGCCAGAGGTGGTTTCGGTCATCTCTGCCAAGGCAGAATATAACGGGCAAAAGGTTGCGCTGGCGGTCGCGCTGGATGGGGCGCTGGAGCTGCTGAAAAACGAGCTGAGCGCGACAGAGACCGGGCGTGCAGGGGCGGGGGCCGGGCTTGGAGCCGGGGTCGGGACTGAGGCCGGAGTTGGGGCCGGAGTTGAGGCCAGAACTGGCGCCGGGCGGGCAGGTTCTGGTGTGCGTGTACTGTCGGGTGGCGCGGCAGATCGCCCGGCCAGCGATGCAGACAGCGGTCAGGACAAAAACCGGGGCGGTGCAAAGTTCCTGCGCCCCTGAACGCCGCCCCTGAATGCCGCCTCAGGGACGCAAAGCGCGCCCCTCCGTCACCCATTGCCTGCGGACCGCAGGGTCTGCGCGAATGTCCGACGCGGGCTGCGGATACTGCTGCCTGCAACAGGGCCCAGCGGATGCGATCATGCGATAGGGCGGGCCGATCCGCACACGTGGATGTGATCGCAGATCGGCATCCCCTGGCCCCTTGAATGGCCGCCCCCGCTTCCCCAGATCACTGTCATGCCGGGTGCCAGAGTGGGCCCGGTGACAATGCCCGGCCCCGAGAAGGGGAGGGTTCAATCGTGACCATCGCTTCCCTGGAGGATGACTATGCGTAACTTTGATTTTGCTCCGCTTTACCGCACCGCTGTCGGCTTTGACCGTGTGGCCGACCTGATGGACCGTGTGCTGTCCTCGGATGTGGCCCAGCCGGGCTATCCCCCCTATAACATTGAGAAAACCGCCGAAGACGCCTATCGCATCTCAATCGCGGTTGCAGGTTTCTCCCCTGAAGAGCTTTCGGTCGAGGTGCGCGATGGCAGCCTTTTTGTGACCGCCCGCAAGGCTGGTGACGAAAGCAGCCGCAGCTTCCTGCATCGTGGCATTGCGACCCGCGCCTTCGAGCGCCGCTTTGCGCTTGCTGATCATGTCCGCGTCGCGGGCGCCAGCCATGAGCTCGGCATGCTGCATATCGAGCTGACCCGCGAGATCCCCGAAGCGATGAAGCCCCGCCGGATTGAGATCAGCGGCAGCGAAAAGCCGGCGGCACCCGCACTTGAGGCTCGGGCCGAACAGATCAACTGAGCCAAACCTTCCCTGAAACGACTCCACAACAAACCGCCGCATCGGGATACCGTTGCGGCGGTTTACCTTTTCGCAGGCGCTGCCGCTGTCGCGATGGTCCTTGATCCGGGGCAGGGTGTCTGATGCGGGATCTGTCAGGCGGTGCCCTTCAAAGGATCAGACGGCAGCGGCGAACAGCAAGATGCCGCGCTTCAATCTATGTGCGTCAGTCTATCCGCGACAGTTCATCCGCGACAGTCCATTCGCGACATGGGGGGGGGCTTTACGGGGCTGGCGCAGCGCGGAAATAGCCGGGCCTGTGAAACTGAAAGCATCTGCGATAAGCGCTTGACGCCCCCTGGCAAAAAACCTAATGAAACCGCACGACAGGGGTATAGCTCAGCTGGTAGAGCGACGGTCTCCAAAACCGTAGGTCGCGGGTTCGAGCCCTGCTGCCCCTGCCAACAGAACCAGGGATTTACGGTTCGCCCCTCCAAGCCAATACAGAGCAGATGGGAGGCCAGTTGGGAGTTTTTGTTCCCGACCTGTGTTTTTCCAGTTTCTGGATCGCGCTTTCTGCCATGCGAGAATCACGGCTCAGATAGTGGGCGTCCAGGATCGCGCCAACGTCTTTCAGGCTGTGCCCGGTTATCGTTGCAATCTCAGCCTCAGAGCATCATGCGACCGCAAGCCGCGTTTCGGCGGTGCCGCGCAGATCGTGGAATGTGAGGCCAGTCACCATCGAGGCGGCAACTGCCTTCCGCCAGCTCGCGCTGAACCCCATGCTTGTCCATGCCGTTCCGGTGATCGTCGTCAGAATCGTCACAGCCGTTTTGGGCGTGGCGTCCAGCACGTCTTTCAGCGGCGCGCCGACAGGGATCACCACGCGGTGCCCGGTCTTGCTCTGGCGCAGGCGGATATGGCTGCCGTCACAGGCCCCCCCCCCCAGGTCAGCCTGAGCAGATCACCCTGGCGCTGGCCGGTCCAGACCGCGAGGAACCAGGCCAGCCAAAGCCGGGGTGGCGCAGAGGCCCTGAACGCGGCTTCGCCGGCGTCCTGCCAGATGCTCTCTGCCCGCCCGCCGCGATAGACCTTTCCCGGCTTCTCGCAGGGGTTTGCAAGTGTGTGGCCCCGGTCATAGGTCCAGGCCAAGATTGAGGCGAAGGTGGCGAAGGTATAATCCGCCTGCGGACGCGATTTCAGCGCCATCTGGTCGCGCCATTCCAGGAACGCGGAGCGGGTGCGGCGATATCTCAGGGCGGGCAGTGAAAAATCCCCGAACTCGCGCTCGATCAGACGAATATGTTTGACGTAATCCTTGCGGGTGCGGTCGGCCAGATCGCCCCACTTTGTGGTCTCCTGATAAGCGTTCAGGATGCTCTGGATCGTCCCTGCGGGTTGTTGGGCCTTCTGGCGATATGCCTCGTCGTAGCAAGCCAGAAACTCGGCGCAAGATCCGGCTCGGACGCGCAGAGGCGTTCGGCATCATGCGCCAGTTTGAAAAGCTTCGGGCTGATCAGCAGCAGGCCCACGAAGCGGCTGCCAAGAACCTCTTCTGAAAGATCGCGCATAGTAATTCCTTCGGGCACCGGTAAGGGTGTCAATCATGATGATTGCTCTCTGACGTTGCGAAACGGTCACGGCAAAATTTTGACCCAATTGCGTTTCTGCGCACCTCAACCTTCAGTAAATGCGATCAGATCAGTGTTTTTTCGGGGTAAAGCACACGGTCGATGCCATCTCCACCGCGAGCTACTGCATGGCAGAGAAGAACTCATCACGCGAAGCAGCGCCCGCTGCCTGATCCTCGCTTCAAAATGGATGGCCGGGGCCGCGTCGATCTAGGTCACTTGATCCTCGTACATGGGTGCAGCATCGCGGCCTCTCACGACGCTCTGCACGGCTGCTCATGTGTGAAATCCAGCCCCGATTCTCGATCCACGGGCCGGCAAGACCAAGACGGCATATCTCTGGACGCTGTTCCGGGACAGTTGCGGCTGGAGGGGTGGCGAGCTGCCCCGCACCGGAAGGTCTGGCAGTGCCTGCATTGGCAATATTCAGGCGTCGATGGACTTGTTTCAGGGGTTGCCACGAACCAGCGCTTTCAGAATTCCCGCAACTTAGCCTGTCTCGGATCTTGCCAAGATACACCGACAGGTTGTCAGATGCGGCAATGCCACCAGGTGGGCGCATTTTTACCATCGTGGATCTTTATGACCCCCTGGCCGCGCGACCATACGAAAGACATTTTTGACCATGCCTGACCGCTCAGACCGATTGACGACGAAAATTCTGGATGCCGCAAGGCGCAAGCTGCTTGAGACCGGGACGCGAAATCGGCTCATCCACGTCAATCGGGCCAACCAACGCGTCAATTGCCTTGGGATCATCAACGAGCGCTCTGATGATGTCTTTACGCTCTTGCGCGATGAGGGCAAGCGTATGCGCTTCAAGGCGACAGGTCGGGATCGTCGCAAAGACGAGGCTGAAGCCGAAGACCAGTTCGAGCTGCTGGCGACAGAGGCCGAAACCGACGCCCCAGCGGGACCGGAGCGTTATACCGACCAGTTCCTTGAAACGCCGCTTGGGCCCGAGGCGCAGGCGCGCAGGCTGCTGCGGCTGGCCAGCGATGCCCGCACGGCCGAGGAGGAACAGGGCCTCAACATCCTCTATCTGGCGCTTGGTTTCCTGAAATGGCGCGAGAGCGGCAGTTCTGATATCTGGCGCGAGGCGCCTTTGGTGCTTTTGCCGGTAGAACTGGTGCGAAATGAGCGCACATCGACCTATGACATTCGCGCCCGCGAAGACGATATCACCACCAATTTGCCGCTGCAGGAACGGCTGCGTCAGGATTTCGGGATCATCCTGCCCGATATCGACGAAGGCGAGGATTGGAAGCCTTCGGCCTATTATGCGCAGGTCAGGGATGCAGTTTCCGGCCAGTCCGGATGGGCTGTGGATGCCGACGGGATGCAGCTTGGGTTCTTTTCGTTTGCCAAGCTTTTGATGCACCGGGATCTTGACCCGGCGTCGTGGCCTGACGGCGAGTTGACCGGAAACGATCTTCTGTCGGGCTTGCTGGCCGAAGGTTTCGACGGTGGCACATCGATATTCGGCCCCGAGGACAAGCTTGATGTGCTGCTTGATCCGGCGGATATCATTCAGGTCGTCGATGCCGATGCCTCGCAGACCAAGGTGATCGAAGAAGTCAGGCGCGGATCGAACCTCGTGGTTCAGGGACCGCCCGGGACCGGCAAGTCGCAGACCATTACCAACCTGATTGCGGCTGCCGCGCATGATGGCAAAAGCGTGCTTTTCGTGGCTGAGAAGATGGCCGCACTTTCGGTTGTGCATCATCGGCTGGTGCGCTCGGGCCTGCGCGATGTCTGCCTCGAGCTGCACTCACGCAGCGCCAACAAAAAGGCCCTCGCGCAGGAACTGGGCCGGACCCTTATGGCCAGCGCAAGCGCGGTGCCAAATGTCGCCGATGCAGACGCTCTGCGCCAGGACCGCGATGCGCTGAACCGGATCTCGGATCTTCTGCACAAGCCATCAGGCCCACCATCAGGCCCAACGGGCGATACCCCGTTCCGGGCGATGGCCGAGATCATCGGGCTGATCGGCAAGGGGGCGCAGCCGCCATCCATTCCATTGGATAATCTCGATAAGCTCAGTCTACCTCAGCGACGCACGGCGGCGCAGTCGATCAGCCGGTTTGTCGAGGCATTGGCCGTCATCGGCGCGCCCGAGGCCCATCCCTTCCGCGGTGTGCAGGACTATGACCTTCAGCCGACCGACCTTTTGCGGCTTGAGGGCGATCTCTCGGCGGCCAGCACCGCTCTGAACGCACTTTTGACCGAAGGCGGACGCATCGGCGCAGAGTTGGCACGGCCAGCCCCACTGACACTCTCGGCAATAGACAACCTTGTGAAACTGCTCGAGGTTCTGGCATCCGCACCGGAGGCTGCGGCCAATGGCGTTACGGACAGCCTATTCGAACGCGTTGGTCAGCCGCGCCTGAAAGAGGCGCTGTCAGCTGGAGCCGACTGGGCGCAAGCGCGCGCTGAGGCAGAGCCCCGCTTTGCCGATCAGGCATGGGCGACCGAGACGGGCAGCCTGCGTTCCGCGCTTGCGGCCGGGCAATCCTCATTCTGGGCGCGCCTCTTTGGACCTTACCGAAAGGCATCTGCATCCCTTGCCGGTTTGTTGCGTAACCCGCTGCCGAAATCGGCATCCGAGCGTCTGGATCTCATAGATCAGCTGGCATCTGTTCAGGGCCTCAGACGGCGTCTTTCGGATGACGAGGCCTGGCTGCAGGCGACGCTCGGCGAAAACTGGCGCGGCGAGCGCACGGATTTTGCGGGAATTTCCAATCTGGCGGACTGGCTGGAACAGGTGAAGTCAGCAGGTTTCGTCTCTGCGGGGGAGGCACTGTCTGCCCTGGCTGCAAGCAAGTCGCCCGCAGATCTTGCGCAAACCCTCACGACCCAGGCCCGTGACTGTGAGGCAAAGGCCGCGAAGCCAATCGCAAGGCTGAAGCTGAACCTTGCTGAGGCAGAGCTTGGCGGCGATCTGCTTGAGGCCGATCTGGCTGAACTGGCCGCGGCCTTCGATGAGATGCGCACGGAAAGCTACAGCTATTCCGACTGGGCCGCGCTTGCCCGTGCCATGGCCAAGACGGTTGAGGCAGGCGCCGGCGATGTTATCGACGCGGTTGCGGATGGCAGGGTTCAGGCTGAGAAAGCGGTGGATGAATTCACCTATGGCTGTGCCGAGGCCCGCTGGAATGCCGCCCGCCAGGCAGAGCCGGAGCTTAGCCGCCTCGCGGGCCTTGATCGTCACGAGTTGGTGCGGATGTTCCAGGCAAAGGAACGCGCCCGCTTGAATGACGCGCAATCCCTGATCCTTGCCCGCCAGTTCGCGCAGATCCCGCGCGGCAGCATGGGTGAAATGGGGGTGATCCGCGGCGAGATCGGGCGCAAGAGCCGCCACAAGCCGATCCGCTGGGTGATGAAAAACGCGGGCTCGATGGTCCAGCGGATCAAGCCGGTCATGCTGATGAGCCCGATTTCCGTGGCCCAATTCCTGCCGCCAGGCACCTTGACCTTCGATCTTCTGGTGATCGACGAGGCCTCGCAGATCCGCCCCGAAGATGCGCTTGGCGTCATCGCCCGTGCGCGCCAGATCGTCGTGGTCGGAGACCAAAAACAGCTTCCGCCGACCTCCTTCTTCGACCGCCTTGTCGACGAGGCCGATGACGCAGAGGAGGACGAGGATATGCCAGCCGGCGCCACGGCCGCCGATATGGAGAGCATCCTGTCGCTTTGCGAGGCGCGTGGTCTCCGTTCGCGAATGCTGGAATGGCATTACCGTTCGCGCGACCCTTCGCTGATCCGGGTCTCGAACGCCGAATTCTATGGCGACAACCTGGTGCTGCCGCCTTCGCCTTTGCAGCTTGACCCGAACTATGGGCTGAAATTTCGCCGTGTTCCTGGGGTTTATGCAAGGGGCAAAACCGGGACCGAGCGCGCAGGAACCAACAAGATCGAGGCCCAGCATGTCGTTAAAGCGGTGGCCGAACATGCCCGCACCTGCCCTGACCTCTCGCTCGGGATCGTCGCGTTTTCAAAGGCACAATCCGATACGCTGACCGAGGCGCTTGAGTTTGAGCGGCGCAAGGATGCGGTCCTGGATGCCTTCCTGCGCGAAGGGCGTTCTGAGGGTGTTTTCGTGAAGAACATCGAAAACGTCCAGGGCGACGAGCGTGACGTGATCCTGATCTCGGTCGGATATGGCCCGACAGAGCCGAATGGCCGACTTACCTCGATGTCCTTCGGCCCGGTCAACGGCGAAGGTGGCGAGCGTCGCTTGAACGTGCTTTTCTCGCGCGCCAGGGTGCGCTGCGAGGTCTTTGCCTCGTTTGATCCCGGCGATATCGATCCCAGCCGTTCGACGCGTGTGGGGCCAAGGGTGCTTAAACGCTTCCTCGATTTCGCAAAGACCGGCGTTATCGAAGAGCGGGTTGTCACCTGCCTTGATGCCGACAGCCCCTTTGAAGAGGACGTCGCCAGCGTCATCCGGAGCCTCGGTTATGAGGCCGACCTTCAGGTCGGAACCGCAGGTTTCCGCATCGATATCGGCGTGCGCCACCCGGATCGCCCGGGCCAGTACATTGTGGCCGTCGAATGCGATGGCGCGGCCTATCACTCCGCCCTGTGGGCGCGCGAGCGCGATCGGTTGCGCCAGGACGTGCTGGAAGGCCTTGGCTGGAGCTTCCACCGGATCTGGAGCACGGACTGGTTCCACCGCCGCGAGCAGGAAATCCGCCGCCTGGCCGATGCGCTGGCAGAAGCTAAGGACGCGAGCGCGGACGGGATTGCCGTGCGAGGTGCCAATACCGGCGGCTTCATCGCGCCGGTTTTGGAGGACGAAGCCCCTCCCGAGGCGATCGAAATCGGGCATCTGGAGCTGACAGCGCCCGCCTATATCCGTGCCGAGCTTTCGGTGCGCGCTTCCGTTGAGCCACATGAGGCACCCCAGGGCCAGATCGGGGATCTGATTGTCAGGATCGTCGATATCGAAGGCCCGATCCACGTCGATGAGCTTGCCCGCCGTATCACCGCGGCCTTTGGAAAGACGCGCACCGGGGCGCGGATCGTCGATACCACCATGCGCGCGCTGCAAGCCGTACAGAAGCGTAGCGACAATCGCCTGCGTCGGGTTGGTGAGTTTGTGCTGAACGAGGAGCAGCTTGCCACGCCGCCCGTCCGTGATCGGCGGGCCGAAACGGGTGCCATCCTGAAAGCCGAATACCTGTCGCCGATGGAGATCGCGGCCGCCGCCGCACGGATAAAGGCAGAAAGCGGCCTCATGCCGCCCGAGGAAATGACGCGCGCTGTGGCACGGCTGTTGGGTTTCCAACGCGTGGGGCCTGACCTTTCGGCCGCAATTCTGGCGATCATCTTGGCCGAATAGCGGCGGCACCCGCATATCATCGTGGTCCGTCCGGAAATCAGGCGGACGGATCACGAAGAGCCCTCGGCCTGTAGCGCGTTCAGGATCCCACGCAAGGTGCGCGCTCACCTCACGGATCAGACTTCTTCCTCATCAAGCTCCTCGCCCTCTTCAAACTCTCTGCCCGAATAGACCGCCTTGCCCATTCCGCCCGCATCTGACGACGCAGATCAACCCCGAGGCAGATGCGCGTGCCGACTATGGCACATGGGTCACCCGCAATGTGGCCTATCTGCGGGGGCTTTTCGGCGATCAACTCATCAGCGTGATCGAACATAGCGATGAAGAGCACCCATCACGCCGGGGAGTCGTTCATCGACGCGCTGCGCCCCGAGGTGCAGGTCATGAACTTGGGCGCGACCGTGCTTCAGGGCCTTGTTGAAAACGTCAGCATCCCGCGCATGGTGTCGGGTCCCTCGGCCGAATGGGTGGCTGAAAACAGCGCTGTGACAGAATCCGACCCCGTGTTCGACTCGGTTTCGCTTACGCTGCACCAGCTTGCGGCCCGCACCCAAGTCAGCCGCAAGGTGCTGAAGCAGAGTTTGCCCGGAATTGACGCGTTGCTTCAGGCGGACCTTCGGAAAGCAATTGCCGTGGCGCTGGACGATGCAGCCGTCAACGGCAGCGGTGTCGCGCCGGAACCCCGTGGCATCCTTGCCACCTCTGGCATTGGCAGCGTGGCCTTGGGGACCAATGGTGCCGCGCTGGCCTTCCCGAAGATCGCCGCTCTCATGGCCGAGGTTGAGGGCGAGAACGTGTCCGGCACCTCTTACGGCTGGCTCATGTCGCACAAGCTGAAGGCCGCGCTTATGTCGCAACTGACCGCAGACGCGGCGGTGGACATGATCCTTCAGAACACCGCAACGGCGGGCTGGCAGATCGCTGGTTACAAAGCCGCGTTTTCCTCGCTGGTGCCGTCGAATGGCACCAAGGGCACCGGAACCGGCCTCTCGACGCTGATCTTCGGCAACTGGTCGGACCTGATTATCGGACAGTGGGGCGGAATTGACTTGGTTGTGGACAATGTGACGGAAGCGGCCAAAGGGGGCGTCCGTCTGATCGCATGGTCCGAGTGGGATATTGCCACCCGGCATCCCCAGTCTTTCGCCAAGGTTACTGACGCCGTGACCGCCTGACCGACGCTACACCCGCCCTTTCACGGTGAGCGGATACGGGTAACGGTGATGTTGGTCTAATAGCGAAAAGCGCGTCCCTCACGGGGCGCGCTTACCCATTCCGGCCTTCTCCGCCTGCGACGGTGGGACCGGGCGGCCGTTCAGGTTCATCCGTGCCGCCCCTCTGAAGAAAAGTCGCTTCGAAAGAAAATGTCGTGTTGACGGATAAGATTGGTCGAGCGAACGTTGGACCTGCCTTGTGGTGGGCTGTCTAACCATTTGATAAGGAGGAGGAAATGCTCGCGGCACCTGGTATGACCAACGAAACCTTGGCGCTGGCCGTGTTTGCCATGGGGGTGCATTGTTCCGTGCCTCTCATGGATGACGACGACGACATTGAAAACGCTGAAGATGTGCGGGGCTGGTTTGATTTATCCGTCGAGGCGTCACGGATCGGCACGACGCCCGATGCACTGCGGCGGGGCTTCGACTCGGCGTCTTCGCTGGGGCGTCTGCACGTTGCGGAAGCCGCTGGACAGCCTCTCCGCATCTATGCGGAAATGGCGACCGATCTGCGGCGCGTTTCCGGCTTTGGCAGCGCCACGATACGCTCCGCGATGGCACGGTGGCTGGCCGCGCGGGATCAGATGCGAGGGTAACGGCCGCACTACCTTATTTCGGTTAACGCGCGGTTAGCGGAAAAGCAGAAAATCGGCCCGGTTTTCCTCGAAACCCTTAAGCGGGGGTAAGCGGTTTATCTCGCATTGTTCCTTTTACAGCCAGAACGCTGGAGGGAACCGTTGTGCAATTCACTGTGATCAGAGCCTTTGCGCTCTGCGAGCCTCTCCATCCGATCAATCTCCGCGCGGCCCTGCGGCCGCGCCTGTCCTTGGCAATCGTGCAAGGGGGTTCCCATGGTTGAACTGATCTCTGCCGACGATCTTGCGCGCTAGATGCTCTTTTCCGGCGTCAACGGCGCTTTCCGCGATTGGTGCGCCTTGATGAAAATTCACCCGATTCCGGGTCGGCGCGGCGTCTATGATCCGGCCTTGGTGCGCCGCAGGTTGGACGAAGCCCAAGGGCTTTCTGCCGATCCGACCGCTTCTGGCTTGGCAGCAAGTGGCCTCGTGGCCCAGCGGAGGGCGCGGCGTGGTACGACATAGGGGACACAAACTGCCCGCCGAGGTACACCGGGTCCGGGCGAAACTGGCAGACGACGCGGTGCGCTATTACTTCAACCTGCGCCATCAAAAGAAGTCATGCTTCTGGAAGGACGACAATCCTTTCCCGACTGATCCGGCGTTCTTCACGGCCTATCTGGCCGCGCGAGAAACCGGCAAGCCTAAGACGTGCCACCTGGCATCCGCGATGGTGGACGCCTATCTGTCTTCGGCCGAGTTCAAAGACGATCCCGCCGCCATGTTTGAAGAGCCAGCCTCGCGGGGCGAGGTGAACGAATGGCGGCAACAGTGGGCACATTCGGCCAAGCAATTTGACTATGCCGGAACGGTGGTCACGCTGATCCTGAATTGGGCGCGGGATGCCGGGAAGGTCGCGGAACACCATTGCGACCGTTTGCCCAAGGCATACAAAGTCGACCGGGCCGAGGTGGTCTGGACCGAAGCTGACCTTGCCACCTTCACCGCCCATGCGCCCGAATAGGTCTCGCGCATCCTTCTGGCCGCCTGCGAAACCGGGCTGCGGCCGGGCGATCTTATCAAGCTGTACCGTGCCCATGTCGAAGAGACGCCGGGCGGGCGGCGCATCCGCATCAAGACGAACAAGCGCGGCCGGGTGGCGCATATCCCGGTGCTGCCCCGTATGGCGGCCATTCTGGATGCTACGCCGAAGGACCGATTGTTGATCCTGACCAATGCCAACGGCCAGCCCTTGACCGAACACCGGGCATCAGAAGGCGTCCGCCAGTGGCGCGACAAGGCCAAGCTGTCGGACACGCTGCGGCTTCAGGATGCCCGAGGCACGGCCGCCACGCGGCTGTTGAACGCGGGCCTTAGCCTTGCGCAGATCGCGGGGTTTATGGGCTGGGGGCTGCGCCATGCGCAGAACGTCATCGGGCATTATGCCCGCCTGTCACCCGACGAGTCCGATACCGTTCTTGAGGCCCTGACGGCGGCCAAGAAGGCCAGAACGGGAACAGGATTGTAAAACGATCTGTAAAACGGGCCCCCGAAAAGGCCGCACGTTTCAGCTAAGTGATTGAAAAGATTTGGAGGCGGGTACCGGAATCGAACCGGTCTTCACGGATTTGCAATCCGCTGCGTAACCTCTCCGCCAACCCGCCGGAGCCTTGGCTTCATTAGGTATTTTCAGATCGCGCGTCAAGCGATTATCAATGCAGCCTTCACCTTCGCGCTTCGGCTCTGTTCTGCTCATTGAGCTGCTGCTGGTTTCGTGGACCACGGGCTAAGCTGGTTTAGCGCGGGCTTCGAACTCCATGGGGCTGATGTCGCCCGGTTCCGAATGCTGCCTGCGCGTGTTGCAGAGGCTGTTGGCATATTCGCCTGATACTCCAATCGGATTTCCGCCAGTCCGCTTTGATCGCGGGCCAGTCGATGGTTTTTTCTGATCGGCCATTCAGCTTCGCATGCACCGGGTGCGCAGCGCCCTATCGGATCGCCCGCTTCTCGCGCTGCCTGTCCCCATCATGGAACCCCTAACAGAGACGCTGGATGTTGCCCGCGTCCCAGAACAGCACGGCATTGCCCCTGTCGGATGTCTTGTGGGCCGCTACCATGTCGCGTCTGTCACCCCAGCGGGATGCAGCGCCACACATCTGGCATGTGAGCGGGTCAGCACCTGCCAGCGCATCCCACCGGGAAGGCCGGTGTGTGGGGTTATGTATCTGGGCTTACGCTTCCACCTGGCGAGGTTCTGCCAGGCGCGGCGCTCCTGGTCTCTGCCCGGAAACGGTCGCGGGCTTGTTCGCCTCTGTCCCGGCCAATGCGCGGGTGGCAGCTTCGCGATTGTGGCCTGCCACATCCCGGGCGTGGGTCCGCCGCTGAAACTGAACCCGCGACAAGCCCAAGGGGAGTTGCCCTTATCTGGAAATGGGGCGAGAGCATCGCGTAGCGCAGCCTCAAGCGCCTTAGGCTCCAGCCTCATTAACTTTAGAGCGAGAAGAGGACGGTTGCTGCGAGGGCTATGGCCGAGAGGAAGACAATGGGGCACCTGTCGTATCGGGTTGCAACTCGTCGCCAGTCCTTGAGCCTGCCGAACATGATCTCGATGCGGTTGCAGCGTTTTTAGCGGCGCTTGTCGTATCGAACTTTCTTTTTGCGGGTTTTCCGCCCCGGGATGCAGGTGCTTATGCCTTTGTCTTTCAACGCATCTCTGAACCAATCGGCCCTCGCCGGTTCGCTTGAACCGGTGGCGCGTCACCGGCTCGATAGCCCCGATCCGCCAGCATCCACTCTGCCTTTGGAAAGCTGCGCGAGCTGTGCAGCGGCTCCGCTGTAGTCGCTGACCGGACCGGCTGTAACAAACAGGCTGATCGGGCGGCCTTGGGCATCGGCAACGGCGTGAAGCTTGGTATTCATACCATCCTTCGTGCGACCGATCAGGCGACCACGCCCCCCTTTTTCACCCGCAGGCTGGAGGCCGTGCGATGAGCTTTCAGGTACCCTTCGCCGGGGCGCTCGAACCAGTGGCGCTGCCCCGGCTCGACATCGATCATGATGGTCTTCTCGTCGGCAGCCTCCGATGCCAGACCGTGCATTATTCGGGTGAACACCCCCATCCGGCTCCAGCGCTTCCAGCGGTTGTAGAGCGTCTTTGATGGACCATACTCGCGAGGGGCATCACACCAGCGCAACCCATTGCGATTGATGAAGATTATGCCGCTCAAGACACGGCGATCATCGACGCGTGGACGGCCATGGCTCGTGGGGAAAAACGGCTCGAGCCGCGCCATCTGCGCGTCAGTCAGCCAGAATAGATTGCTCATCAGAAGGGGCTCCTGACACCTGCTGAATCACCGAACAGCAGCACAATCAATGGGGCCTGATCCTATATCCGTCGCGGCACGGCGAACTTTACACGGGCCTGCATCGCCCTGATCGGTTCGGGATTTTCGGCGTTCGCCGTGCTCTATTGCCTGCAGCCCGCCCTGCCGACCCTTGTGGCGGATTTCGGGGTGACCGCCGCCGAAAGCAGCCTTGCGGTCTCGATCTCGACCATCACCCTCGCCGTCGGCCTGATCTTCACCGGGCCGATCTCGGATGCTCTGGGCCGCCGCAACGTCATGGCGGGTTCTATGCTGCTGGCGGGTCTGCTCAGCATCGCCTCGGCCTTTGCCAGTGACTGGACGACCTTCCTGCTGCTGCGCGGCGGCCTCGGGCTGGTACTTGGCGGGATCACGGCGATCAACATGACCTATCTCACCGAGGAATTCGAGCCGCGCGAGGTCGGTTTCGCGATGGGGTTGATGATCGGGGGGAATTCACTCGGAGGGATGCTGTCACGCCTGGCGGTCGGGGTATTGGCCGATTACGACATCTGGCGCGAGGCGGTGGCAGGGCTGGGGGCGATGACACTGCTCGGCGCAGTGCTTGTCTGGCGGTTGCTGCCGCCCTCGCGGCATTTCGAGCCGCGCCGATTGTCGCTGGGCAATGCGATTTCCGGCTATGCGCTGCATCTGGGCAATCCGCTGCTGCTGCGGCTGTTCCTGACCGGATTTTTGATCATGGGCAGCTTCGTTGCCTTTTTCAATTACATCAGCTTTCATCTGATGCGCGAGCCGATTGCGCTCAGCCAATCTGCGGTGGGGTGGCTGAGCCTCGTCTATCTGCTTTCCACCGTCACATCGGCCCGCGTCGGGGCACTTGTCGACCGGCTCGGATCGCGCAGGGTCCTGATCGGGGCCCTTGGCGTGGCTGCCCTCGGCGTAGGCCTGACGGTAGTCGATCAGGTCGTACCGGCCATTCTGGGTGTGGCGGTCTTCATTTGCGGATTTTTCGCGGCCCATGCGGTGGTAAGCGGCTGGATCGGCCGCTCGGCCCGACAGGCACGGGCCCAGGCCACCGCACTCTATCAGATCTTCTTCTACCTCGGTGCCAGTGTCGCCGGATCGCTCGGCGGCCAGGTCTGGCAACGCGCCGATTGGATGGGGGTCTGCCTGATGGTGACGGCGATGCTGCTGCTGAGTGCAGTACTGGCATTCCGGTCCCGCTAGGCTTCGCTGTCGCTGCGGATTCCCGCGAAGGTCGGCGCTGTTCGCTGGCGTTGGACTGCCTGCAGACCGGCCCGGGTTCCCCACAGACAGGACAAGCGGCCACTCGAATTCACTGAAAGCGCGCGCAGGGGCTTGAACAAGTAGACGACTGGTCTATTTTTATATCATGACGCAGACGACTCTCACCCCGAAGGCCACGGCAACGCGGCGCCACATTCTCGAAACCGGCCATGCGCTGGTTCTGCACAAGGGCTTTTCCGGCCTTGGCCTGCAGGAAATCCTTGCGAACTCGGGCGTGCCAAAAGGCTCTTTCTACCATTACTTCGCTTCAAAAGAGGCGTTCGGGACCACGCTGCTGCACCATTACGTCGAGACCTATTCTGATCGGCTGACGCAGCTGCTGGCCACTCCGGGCACTGGCCATGATCGGCTGATGCGCTACTTCCGGGCCTGGATCAGCGATCCCGGGGATCCGTCCTGCCCCGGCTGGGCCGAGGGCTGTCTGGTGGTCAAACTTTCGGCCGAGGTGGCCGATTTGTCCGAAGACATGCGGCTGGTCCTTCAGGGCGGCGTTACCCGTCTGATCAACCGCACCGCGGCGCTGATCATCGAGGGGCGCGACGACGGATCGCTGCCCGAAGGTGCCGATGCAGCACGGCTGGCACAGGTGATCTACCAGATGTGGCTGGGAGCCGCGCTGCTGGCCAGGCTGAGCCGAAGCCCGGCGCCCATGGCGGCTGCGCTTTCTGCCACCGAAACCCTGCTGGCCTGCCCGGCCAGCCCTGACCCAGGAGCAATGCCATGAAAATCTTCTATAAAACCCGCGCCACCGCCACCGGGGGCCGCTCGGGCCATACCGAGCTTGACGACGGCAGCCTCGGCTTCGACCTGACCCCTCCCGGTGCGGGCCAGACCGGGGTCAACCCGGAGCAGCTGTTCGCGCTTGGCTACGCCGCCTGTTTCGACAGCGCCTTTGCCATGATCGCCCAGCAGCGCAAGCTCAAGGTCACCGGCAAGACTTCGGTCGAGGTCGGCATCGGCCAGCGCCCCGAGGGCGGCTATGCGCTGGACATCGACATCCATGTCGAAACCCGTGGCGTCACCGAGGCCGAGGCCCGCGCACTGATCGAGGCGACACATCAGGTCTGCCCCTATTCCAATGCCACCCGTGGCAATATCGACGTGCGCCTGCATGTCACCGCCCTGTGAAGGAGCCCCCCATGCGCAGTGCCATCCATAACGTGTTCGGCGATCCGGCCGGGGTTCTTGCCCTTGGCGACGCCCCACGACCCGAGCCGGGACCCGGCCAGGTGCGGATCAAAACCATCCTCGCGCCGATCCACAATCACGATCTCTGGACCGTGCGCGGCAGCTATGGCTACAAGCCCGGGCTGCCGGCGATCGGCGGCAGCGAGGCGGTGGGCACGGTCGAGGCGCTTGGCCCCGATGTCAGCGGCATTACCCTTGGCCAGCGGGTCGCCGTCGCCTCGGTACATGGCACCTGGGCCGAGTATTTCCTGGCGCCCGCCAATGGCCTGGTGCCAGTCCCCGAGGCCATTTCCGACGAGGCCGCAGCCCAGCTGATCGCCATGCCGTTCAGCGCGCTCTCCCTGCTGGACTTCCTGCAGGTGTCGGAGGGGGACTGGATCATCCAGAACACCGCCAATGGCGCGGTCGGCAAGACGCTGGCGATGCTGGCGGCCGGGCGCGGCGTCAATGTGGTGAACCTCGTGCGTCGCGATGCGGGCATTGCCGAAATGGCCGCACTGGGCATAGCCAACACCGTCTCGACCGCATCGGACGGCTGGCAGGACCGGGTCCGCGCGCTGACCGGAGCCGCCCCGATCCGCGCAGCGGTCGATTCCATCGGCGGCAGCGCCAGCCGCGATCTGATGGGTCTGCTGGGCGAGAATGGCACGCTGGTCTCGTTCGGGACCATGGCGGGTGAGCCGATGCAGATCCCCTCGGGCGAGGTGATTTTCAAACAGGCGACGGTTAAGGGCTTCTGGGGCGCCAGGGTCAGCGCCGCGATGCCCGCCCAGAGGCGCGCCGCACTGATCGGCGAGCTGCTGCGGCTGGTTGCAGGCGGCGCGCTGAAACTTCCGGTCGAGAGCGTCTTCGGGCTGGACCGGATCGGCGATGCGGTTCAGGCTTCGCTGGCGCCGGGCAAGGCCGGCAAGGTGCTGCTGCGCCCCTGAACGGGCGCCGGGGGAAAGGACGGACCGATGATCGCCGATATACTGATCGCCCTGATTGCGGCGCTGCATCTCTATATCCTCGTGCTCGAGATGTTCCTGTGGGACAAGCCCGCGGGGCTGCGCGCCTTTGGTCTGAAGCCCGAATTTGCCAGCGCCACCCGGGCGCTGGCCGCCAATCAGGGGCTTTACAACGGCTTTCTGGCGGCGGGGCTGATCACCGGGCTGGTGATGGGCGAGACGGGCGATGCCTTCAGGCTGTTCTTTCTGATCTGCGTGGCGGTGGCGGGCCTCTTTGGCGCCGTCACCTCCAGCCGCAAGATCCTGTTCGTCCAGACCCTGCCGGCGCTTGTCGCGCTGACTGCGCTGCAAACAGGTTGGTGAAAGTCAGAACCGTAATTCCATAGGCCCGATGCCACAGCTCTCCGCAGGAAAAGTCGTTCAGAAGGGCGTGCCGTGCAGAGCAACGGCCTGGCCAATGACCTGCGAGCCCTGACGAGTTGACGAGAGGGTCAGACGTGACAGCATCATCAGGAACGTCACAACGGGCGTAAACCGACTGTCGGCACTGCAACTGAGGTGGCTCGATTGATCTGACCATACCCTGGGCGTTTTCCAGGTGGATTTCCGCCTCAGTTATGCCGCTGCCGCTTCGGGCATTGGCTGGCTGAACCAGGCCTGATCGAAGGCTTTCCCGCCAAGCGACGAATGCGGACGGCGGGTGTTGCAGAGGTTCAGATACCGCCCGATCCCGGCGCGGGCCTCGGGCACGCTGCACAGGCCCGCAGGCAGGCCTCCTCGTATTTGACGACCCGCCACAGGCGTTCAACGAAGAGGTTGTCACGCCAGTTGATCCCGCCTCAGCTTCTTGCGCAGCACAGCTTGCCCGGAGGCGTTGGCACCATGCGCCTGGAACACAGTCTTCGGCAGATCCAGCCCGACGGTGTTAATCCCGGACACGACCGCTTTCCTGTGTGGATCCTCGCAGACCCGCCCTGGCACACCGATGCCGTCAGGGGGTGGTCACATCATCAGGGCCATATGGACCTTGCCGCCGGCATCCCGAACTGATCTGCTCACGCGGCAGGAATACCTCCGTCGTGCGGCGCCGGGAAACCCGGGCTGCGCTGTCTGGATTGTGGCAGGTCTGCTACCCTGTTATCCCACCTTTCAGGAGGCCCCATGATCTTTGACACCCATCTGCATCTCGTGGACCGAAGCCGCCTTCGCTATCCTTGGCTGGCCGGGGCTGGGCCGCTTGCGCGCGACTGGAGCTATGAGGACTATGAGGCCAGCGCCCGGCGCATCGGCATCACCGATGTGCTGCATATGGAGGTGGATGTCGCGCCCGAAGATATCGACGCCGAGACGGATTTCATCCGCGAGCTGATGGCCCGGCCCGACAGTCTGATCCGGGGTGCGATCAGTGCTGCCCGCCCCGAAAGCCCCGACTTCGCCCCCTGGCTGGAGCGGGTTGACCGCAAGGTGGTGCGCGGTATCCGGCGGATCTTGCATGAATCCCCCGATGAGCTGAGCACCAGGCCGGTCTTTCGCCAGAACATCCGCGCGCTTGGTGCGGCGGGCCTGCCTTTCGACATCTGTGCGCTGGCGCGTCAGCTGGCGCTGATGGTGGATCTGGTCGATGCCGCGCCGGATACCTGCTTTATCATCGACCACTGCGGCAATCCCCGCATCGCAGACCGTGAGTTTGACGCCTGGGCCGCAGATATCCGCAGCCTGGCCGCACGCCCGCATGTCAATATCAAGCTTTCAGGGATTTGTGCCTATGGCGGGCCGGATTGGGTGCTGGCCGATCTGCAACCCTATGTCGATCACGTGCTGGATTGCTTCGGCCCAGAGCGCCTGGTCTGGGGATCGGACAGCCCGGTCTGCACGAACCATTCCAGCCTTGCGGAATGGGTGGCCGCCAGCCAGGCCTTGCTGGCGCGCTGCACAGACAGCGAGCGCCGCGCGGTATTCCAGGCGAATGCCCGGCGGATCTGGTCAGTCGCCTGACAAAAAAGCCCCCCGGTTCATAAAACCGGGGGGCTTTTGTTTCAGCGGATCGCCAGGGCGTCCAGCCTCTCCAGCAGGCCGTCGGGCAGCACGGTGTCGAAGACATCGATATTGCGCTGCAGGCTTGAGGGTTTCGCGGTGCCGATCAGCACGCTGGCCGTCAGATCCAGCGCCAGCGGGAAATGCAGCGCGGCGGCGGCAAGGCTGACGCCCGCGGCCTGGACCAGGGCCTCCATCGCGGCGACCCGTGCCATCACCTCGGGCGAGGCCTC
The DNA here is from genome assembly GCF_013155295.1 of Pseudogemmobacter hezensis. Taxonomy (GTDB): domain Bacteria; phylum Pseudomonadota; class Alphaproteobacteria; order Rhodobacterales; family Rhodobacteraceae; genus Pseudogemmobacter; species Pseudogemmobacter hezensis. The sequence continues at coordinate 109,621 of NZ_JABJXT010000013.1, forward strand.
GGTATAGTTGAAGGTCGCACCCGGTTTTGCGCCGGTGGCGAGAATGCCCGAATTGAACACCCCCCCGATCACCAGGCTGGTGCCCAGAGCCTGACAACGCGCCAGCAGCTCGGCCTCGGCCGCGCGGTCCAGCAGGCTGTAGCGCCCGGCCAGCAGGATCCCGTCCAGCGGGAAATGATCCAGCATCGCAAGGCAGGCGGGCACTTCGTTGACGCCCAGCCCGACCGCTTTGATCGCGCCCGAGGATTTCAGCTGATCCAGCGCCTTTGCGCCGCCATCAAGGAAGCTGCGGAAATGGGCGGCATAGGCCTCGGCCCCCAGCGTCGCGGTCTCAAGATCGTGGATATAAAGGATATCGATGCTGTTCAGGCCCAGCCGCTGCAGACTGTCCTCATAAGAGCGCATGATGCCGTCATAGCTGTAGTCATGCACCTGGGCGAAGGGCAGCGGATTGACAAAGCCCTGATCGGGGATCTGATCATAGGGCACCGGCTTCAGAAGCCGCCCGACCTTGGTCGAGATCACGTAATCCGCCTGCGGCTTGCTGCGCAGGTAATCGCCAAGGCGTCGCTCTGACAGGCCGTGGCCGTAATGGGGCGCGGTGTCGAAATAGCGGATGCCGCCCGCCCAGGCGGTATCAAGGGTGGCCATCGCATCCTCGCGCGGGATCTCGCGGTAGAGGTTGCCGATGCCGGCGGCGCCGAACGAGAATTCCGTCAGCTGCAGTCCGGTCTTGCCGAGTTCGCGGGTTTTCATGCTGTGGCCTCTTCTTTGTCCAGCTGGCGGGTCAGGGCGCGGATTGCGCCGCGCAATTCGGCCAGCCCCTTGAGCCGCCCGATATAGGAATAGCCCGGATTGGTTTTCCTGCCGATATCCTCGCCCAGCAAATGCCCGTGATCCGATCGCAGGGGCACCGCGAAAGTGCTGCCTTTGGCCTGGGCCGCGCGTTCGGCGCGCAAAAGCGCCTCGATCACCGCGACCATGTCGGTGCCGCCATCGAGATGGTCATCCTCGAAGAACGAACCATCATCCTCGACCGTGACATTGCGCAGATGGGCGAAATTGACGCGATGGGCAAATTCCTGCGCCATGGCGGTCAGGTCATTGTCGGCCCGCGAGCCATAGGATCCGGTGCAAAGCGTGATCCCATGCATGGGGCTGTCCGAGACCGCCAGGATATTGCGCACATCCTGGGGCGTCGAGACCACACGCGGCAATCCGAACAGCGAGAAGGGCGGGTCATCGGGGTGAATGCCAAGGCGGATGCCGAAGTCCTCGGCGACCGGGATCACCTCTTTCAGGAAGGTCAGCAGATTGGCCTGCATTTCGGCATGTCCAATGCCCTGGTAAGACGCGATCAGCGCCGCGATCGAGGCGCGGCTTTGCACCAGCGCACCACCCGGCAGACCGGCGATGATATTCGTCTCAAGCGCCAGCTTTTCCGCCTCGGTCATGGCTTTGAAAGCGATTTCCGCCTTTGCCACCAGGCCCGCGTCATAGTTATCCGCCGCATTGGCGCGGCCCAGGATAAAGACGTCATAGGCGATGAAATCGACCATTTCGAACCGCAGCGCAAGGCCGGTGCCGCGTGCCGTGCGCCAGCGCAGATCGGTGCGGGTCCAGTCAACCACGGGCATGAAGTTGTAGCAAACAACCGGGATCCCGGCGCGGCCAAGATTGGCCAGGGTGTCTTTCCAGCGGCCAATGGCGGAGGGCGCATCGCTGTCGCCGCGCTTGACGCATTGCTCCATCGGGATCGACTCGCAGACGGTCCATTCGAGGCCCGCTTTCTCGATCAGGCCCTTACGGGTGGCGATGTCCTCAGCCGTCCATGAGGTGCCGTCGGGCACCTCATGCAGCGCGGTGACAACCCCGGTCGCGCCGGTCTGGCGCACATGTTCCAGGGTGATCGGGTCTGGCTCGCCATACCAGCGCCAGGTCTCTTTCATGGTGATCTCCTTACAGGATCCGGTCGATGGCGCCGGCCACGCCATCTTCGCTAAGGCTGCGATATGCGGCGGTCAGCGCCGCCGTGAAAGCGGGGTCTGCCGCGCCCTCGGGGCCAAAGACCCGCTCGAATGTCAGGAACTGCGCGACCACCGCCTCGGCGGGCAGGGCGGTCTGATCGGGGGCCTCCCAGGCGTTGAAGGCCGGGTCATGGATGGTGATCGCCTCGCCGGCCTCAGAATGCGCCGCACAGGAGCGGATCCAGAGCGCCAGCGCCAGAAACACCGCATCCGAGGGTTTTCCTGCCGCGAAAAGCTCGCGCAGGGGGGCCAGAATGCGCTGCGGCACCTTTTGCGAGGCGTCAGAGGCGATCTGCACCGCCTTGTGTTTCAGCGAGGGGTTGGCGAAACGCTGACGCAGCCCGGCGACATAGGTGGGCCCGTCCACCTGGGGGGAAAGGGCGGGGTCTACCTCTTGCCAGTAGCGGTCGATAAAGCGGCGAAAGCGCGGCTCGGCAAAGACATCGGCCACGGTGGCAAGGCCGGTGATCTGGCCGATCGCCGCAATCGCGGTATGCGCGCCATTCAGCATCCGCAGTTTCATATGCTCATAGGGTTCGACATCGGTGACGATCTCGGCGCCCGAAAGCTCGATGGCGGGGCGGCCATGGGGAAACTCGTCCTCGATCACCCAGCGGAAATAGGGTTCGGCCACCACGGGCCAGGCATCCTCGGCCTGGAGCGCCCCGGTGATCGCGGCGCGGTCCTCATCGGTGGTGGCGGGCACGATGCGATCCACCATCACGCAGGGCGCGGCGATGGTCTCGCGGATGTAATCGGCCAGATCCGCATCGCTTTTTGCGGCAAATTCCGCCAGCAGCGCCTTCAGCACCGGCCCGTTCGAGGGCAGGTTGTCACAGGACAAAAGCGTCAGCGGCACCGCGCCTGCGGCGCGTCGGGCCCGGATCGCGGCGGTCAGATAGCCGTGGATGGTTTTCGGCCGGTCAGGGTGTTCCAGATCATGGCGGATATCGGGGTGATCCGACAAAAGCCGCCGCTCGGCCAGATTGGCCAGATAGCCCTTTTCGGTGACGGTCAGCGTCACGATCCGCACCCGCGGATCGCTGAGCGCCGCGATCAGGCGGGCGGGATCTTCGGGGGCGACGATGGTCTCCAGGATCGAGCCGATCACCCGCAGGCTTTCGCTTTCGCCATTGCGCTCGCAATAGGTGTAAAGCTGGTCCTGGGGGGCGATGGCGTCGCGGGTGTCGCGGCTGCGCAGGGATGCGGCGATGATGCCCCAGCCGGTTTCGCCCCGCCCGAGACAATCGTCGATGAACACCGCCTGATGCGCGCGGTGAAAGGCGCCGATGCCAAGATGCACGATGCCGGGTGTCACGGCGGCGCGGTCATAGGCGGGGCGGATGATGTCTTCTGGCAAGGCGGCAAGGCCTGCCATCGACAGGCGCGGGCGGGTCTGAGGATTTTTGGGGGCCGTCATATCAGCTTACTCTCATGCATGCTGGGCCAGCCGTGGCGGATTTGCACGGCTGGCCGGAATGGCAAAGGGGGGCGTTCGGTCCGGCCTTAGCCGAATTGCAGCCCGCCATTCATGTCGATCACGGTGCCGGTCATGAAACCTGCCAGCGGTGCCGCAAGGAAGCGCACCGCATGGGCCACCTCTTCGGGCTCGCAGAAGCGGCCCACGGGGATCGCGGCCAGCTGGCGGTCGCGGTCTGCCTGCGAAAGCTGCTCCATGATCATCGGCGAGACGACATAGGCCGGGGCAATCGCATTCGAGGTGATGCCGGTCGCGGTCAGCTCGCGGGCGGCGGAATAGGTCAGCCCGACCAGCGCCGCCTTAGAGACCGAATAGCCGGTGCCCGCCGTCAGCCCGCCCGATTTCCAGGCGTAAGAGGCGATATTGATGATACGGCCCCAGGCCTTTGCCTTCATCCCCGGCACCACCGCCTGGACCAGCAAAAGCGCGGCATCCAGGTTGATCGCCATCAGCCTGTGCCATTCTTCCAGCGTGGTGCCTGCCAGTTTGTTCGGCGACAGGATGCCCGCATTGTTCACCAGAATGTCTATGGTGCCGACCTGGGCCAGCACTTCGGCGATCCGGGTTTGCAGCGCTGCGGAATCGCCCAGATCCGCCAGCATCGGCACGCAGGCCGGGCCGCATTCCGCCACCAGACGATCCAGCGCGGCCGCGTCACGGTCGCAGGCGATTACGGTTGCGCCCGCCTCGATCAGCCCGCGCAGGATCGCACTGCCAATCCCGCCTGCCGCCCCGGTCACCAGCGCGTTCTTGCCCTGAAGTTCCATACATTATCTCCCTTTGATCCCTGCCCTTACAGGGACAAATTCCTGCGCTGATCCTCGGGCATCTGCCCGAAGATCACGAAAACCATGTCGAGATGGGTGGTCAGCGCCTGCTCGGCGCCCGCCACATCGCCGCGATCCAGGGCATCGACCACGGCCAGATGCTCGCGGATCACATCGGGAAGCCGCTCGGGCTTGGCCCAGTAGCGGTGAAACCGGGTCAGCGTGACCTTGGCCGCCATGATCGCCTGCCAGACCCCCTCGCGCCCGGCAAAGGTGCCCAGCAGATGGTGAAAGGCCTCATCGGCGTGGAAGAAACCGTCGGGATCATTGCCCGCGATCACCCGTTCCTGCTCTGCCACCGCCTCGCGCATGGCCCGGCTCATCTCGGGGGTCCATTTCGGCGCGACCTCACGCAAAAGCGCGACCTCAAGCGAGCGGCGAATGAAATGGCTGTCCTGCAGCCCCGCCAGGCTGATCGGCGCAACAAAGCTGCCAAGCTGGGGGAAGACATCGACCAGCCCCTCTTCGGCAAGGCGCTGGATCGCCGTGCGCACCGGCGTACGCGAGACTGAAAACTGGCGGCAAATGGAATTCTCGCTGATCGGCGTGCCCGGCAGCAGCCGCACCTCGACAATGGCACGACGCAATACGCTGTGCAGCTGATCCGAGACCGAGAGATGGCGATCAAGCGTGAAAGCCAGCCGTTCCAGCCCCGTTTCCCCCAGGGCCGAGTTGGCCCAGGCGGACGATTCTGGTCTGGCGGAAGGATGCTTCATGCAAGTTTCCCTGTTTTTTCCGTCACTTACAAATTTCATTTGCGACTTGTATACAAGCATACTAGGGTCCAGCCCGCAAATGCAAGCGAAGCGTTGTGATGAGGAGCCAGCGTCTGGCCCGGGGAACACGCAGCGATTTCTTTGCTTCCTGAGGAGGACATCATGACTGATTTTGCGCGCCGCATCGCAGCGGCCAGCCTGCTGAGCCTTGGTCTTGCGGGAGCCGCAAGCGCCGAGAGCGATTCGATGATCGCCCTGGTGCCGGGCGGGCCGAACCCCTATTTCACCGCCTGGGAACAGGCCGGTGTCGATGCTGCCGCCGAGTTCGGCCTTGCGGCTTCGGATTTCAAAGTGCCCCAGAAATGGGAGCTGTCGCAGCAAAACCAGCTGCTCGAAAGCCTGCTGAGCCAGGGCTACAACGGCTTTCTGATTTTCCCGGGCGATCCGGTCGGCTCGATCTCGATCGCAGAAGAGCTGGTCGCCAATGACGCGCAGGTGATCGCGGGCGCTGGCTGCTTCCAGGACCCGTCGCCTGCGGCTTTCTGCCTTGGCACGGACACCGGCAATTCGGCCTATCTGGGCATGCAGGCGCTGGTCAAATCCTTTGGCGAAGAGGCAAAGGGCAAGAAAGTCGCGCATTTCACCGGCTTCCTGGTCGATCCGAACACCCAGCTGCGTATCGACGCGGTGAAGAAAGCCGCTGATGAGGCCGGGATAGAGATCGTCCAGGTCATCGCCGATATCGACGCGCCAGAGCCGGCCGAGGAAAAGATCAACGCCTATCTGGCCGCCCATGCCGGAAATATTGACGGCATCATCACCACAGCCTGGGTGCCTTCGGTTGTTTCGGCCAATGCGCTGCGCAAGATCGGCGACAAGCGGATCCATATGGTCGGCATCGACCATGACGAGGTGGTCCTGCAGGCGGTGCGCGATGGTTTCGTGCATGGCACGATGATCCAGAACCCCTATGGCCAGGCCTGGCTGGGCAGCTTCGCGCTGGACAAGCTGCGCTCGGGCTGCACGGTGAAAGAGGATGCGCCCTTCATCGCCAATGCGCTGACCACCAAATTCATCGACTCGGGCACGGCGCTGATCGATGCCTCGAATGTCGATGGCTATGTCGATGTGATGCGTGAGCAGACCGCCAAAATCTATGACGGCTTCGAAGCCAGCTATCTGAGCTGCAACTGACCACGGGGCATGCGGCCGGTCCTGCCCTGCGTTTAACCGCGCAGGGAAGGATCGGCCCGCCTTTCCCCCTGCGGTCCCGGATCACAGCGGGGCCGCTGTTCAGGGGGTGATATTTACAGGTTTTCGCGCCCGAAAGGGGCGGCGCGTGCGTGTTCCGGGCCAGCAACCCGTGTGAAAGGCCCGTCAGAGAGGGCCGCGCCAGACATCCATTCTACAGGACCCATCACATGACATCGCATGATGTATCGCATGGCTCGAACGGCCCGATATCAACGCCAGCCCCATCCTCTGGCGCGCCCTCTTCCGGCGCACCTGCCCAGCTTTCGCCCCTGCGGCGGTTTTTGCTGACCAATGAATTCGGCCTGATCCTGCTGATCGTGCTGTTTGCGGTGCTTTTCGCGGTGACGACGCGCGGCTTTACCACGCCTTTCAGCCTTTTCACCCTGGGGCGCAGTGCCGCAGTCAATATCATGATCGGCCTGTCGATGATGGCGGTGATCGTGACGGGGGGGCTAAGCCTTGCGGTGGGGGCCATTGGTGTCTGCGCGGCGATGTTTCTGGGCTATCTGATCCAGAGCCTGGGCATGCCCTGGCCGCTGGCGATTCTGGCGGCCATTGCGATGGGCGCGGCGCTTGGTTTCATCAATGGCTTTGCCGTGGTGCGCACCGGGCTGCACAGCTTCATCATCACGCTGGCGACCATGAGCATCTTCTTTGGCGTCATGGTTTTCCTGACCCGCGCCGAGGCCTTCCGTGGCCTGCCGCCGGTCTTTGCCGATTTCGGCAAGATGAAATTCGCCACCTATTTCTCGCCTCTTCTGCTGGTGACGCTGGCGGCGGCCCTGGGTCTTGGCTGGCTTTACCGCTACAGCGTGCTGGGGCGTGAGATGCTGGCCGCAGGCGCGCGCCCCGAAGCGGCCGAGCTGTCGGGCATCCGCGTCGGCCGTATGATCATTTATTGCCACATGCTTTCGGGAGCGCTGGCGGCGCTGGCCGCTTTGATGCTGGTCGCGCGCAATGGCGCGGCGATCCCCTCGATGGCAGGACAGCTGGGCCAGGACTGGCTTTTGCCTGCCTTCCTTGGCCCGGTACTGGGGGGCACGCTTTTGAACGGGGGCCGGGCCGCAGTGCTGGGAACCTGCCTTGGGGCGTTTCTTGTCACCATGCTCAGCTCGGGCCTGCTGCTGATGCGGGTGGGCGAGTTCTGGGTGCAAAGCTTCCTGGGTCTTCTTCTTCTGCTGGCCGTGCTGATGGACAAATTGCGCCGCAGCTATCTGGCCCGCCGCAATCTGGTCTGAGGTTTCCATGACACCCTTCTCCCGCATCCTCAGAACCGACTGGTTCGGCCCGCTGATCATCGTGATCCTTGCCGTGGTGGTGATCCGCGCCTTCAGCCCGCAATTCCTGTCGCCCCTGAATATCCAGGTTCTGCTGCTGGCCATCGCGGTCAATGCGCTGATTGCCTATGCGCAGATGATGATCATTGCGATCGGCCAGATGAACCTTTCGGTCGGCGCAATCGGCGGCCTGGCCGCGATCTCTTTCGCCGGCATGATGGAGGTCTGGGGCATCCCCGCGCCCCTGGCTGCCGCTCTTGCGCTTCTGATCGGGCTGCTTTGCGGCTTTGTGAACGGGGTGATGATTGCGGTGACCGGGATCTCGGCCTTTGTGATCACGCTGGCGACGCTGGCGATCTATAAGGGCATCAACCTGGGCATCACCGAGGCGCAGCCCTTCTACGGCATTCCTGCCAACGTGAAGGCCTTCGGCAATGGATCGCTGTTCAACCTGATCCCGCTGATCGCGCTGCCGACCCTGGTGGCGGCTGTCGGCCTGTGGTTTTTGCTGTTCCGCCTGCCCGCCGGGCGCTTTATCCTGGCGGTGGGTGGCAATGAACATGCAGCCCAGCTGTCAGGCATTAAGGTTGGTCGCACCATCACGCTGGCCCATGCGATTTCGGGCTTTCTGGCGGCAGGCGCGGGGATCCTGGTGGTGGCGCGGGTGCAGGTTGGCCAGCCCTCGATCGGCGATGACTGGCTGATCCTGTCCTTTGCGGCCCCGGTGATCGGCGGTGCCATTCTGACCGGCGGCCATGTCAGCGTTGCCGCCACCACGCTGGGGGTGGTGATTGTTGCGCTGATCACCCAGGCGCTGGTTCTGTTCAATATCGACCCCTTCCTTGTGCAGGTGGTGATGGGTGGCCTGATCCTTGTCGCGGTCGGCATCAACCGCCTGCGCGAGACCCGGATGCAAGCCCTGAAGCGGAGCGTTTGACATGGATGTGACCCCCATCTTCGAGGCGAAAAACATCGTCAAAACCTTCCCCGGCGTGCGCGCGCTGAAGGGCGTGTCGCTTTCGCTGCTGCCCGGCTCGGTGCATGCGCTGCTGGGCGAGAACGGCGCGGGGAAATCGACGCTGATCAAGGTGATCACCGGCGTGCACCGTCAGACCTCGGGCCAACTTTTGCTGAACGGGGAAGAGGTCAGCTTTGGCTCGACCCATGATGCGGTCGCCAAAGGCATCGGCGTGGTGCACCAGGAGCGCAATCTGATCCCGCGCTTCTCGGTCGCAGAGAATATCCACCTTGAGCAGCTGGCCAACAGCTGGCTGCGCCCGGTCAATTATACCGCCCTGAACCAAAGCGCCCGGCGCTGGCTGGAAGAGCTGAACCTCGACATCGACCCGGCCATGCCGGTCTCGGATCTGTCGGTGGCGCAGATGCAGCTGGTCGAGATCGCAAAGGCGCTGTCTTTGCAAAGCCGGGTGCTGCTGCTGGATGAGCCGACCGCCTCGCTGACCTCCAGCGAAGCGGCGAACCTTTTCACCATCCTGCGGCGGCTGCGCGACAATGGGGCAAGCCTGGTCTTTGTCAGCCACAAGCTGGAAGAGGTGGTCGAGATCTGCGACCGCGTCACCGTGCTGCGCGATGGCGACAATGCCACCGAAAGCCGCCCGATGGCGGGGCTGGGGCGGCAGGATCTGGTGCAGATGATGATCGGCCGCGCCGAAAGCGGCGGCACCTGGCGCAAGCGCGACAGCGCGGCCCAGCCGGTCGTGCTGCAGCTGAAGGATCTGGCCACTTCGGTCGGGCACAAAGACATCAGCATGAACGTCCGCAAGGGCGAGATCGTCGGGCTTTACGGCCTGGTCGGCGCGGGCCGCTCAGAGCTGGCGAAGGCGATCATGGGGCGCTTTCGCGTCACCTCTGGCACGGTTGAGGTGGCGGGCCAGACGGCGCGCATCACCTCGGTCGCCGATGCGATCCACAAATACCGGCTGGGCTATGTCAGCGAGGACCGCAAGACCGAGGGGCTGATCCTGCCGCATTCGGTGCTGGCCAATGCCGGGGTGCCGATCTGGCGCAAGCTCTCGGGCTTTTTGGGCGGGCTGCGGGACAGCACGGTCCGCCGCGCGGTCAGCCCCTATCTGGAAAAGCTGGAGGTCAAGACCCCCAGCCTTGCGCAGACCGTGGGCAATCTTTCCGGCGGCAACCAGCAAAAGATCAGCGTGGCGAAATGGCTGGCGGCGGGTGTGCAGCTTCTGATCGTCGACGAGCCCTCGGTCGGGATCGATATCAAGACCAAAGCCTATCTGCATGATCTGTTGCGCGAGCTGGCCGACAGCGGCACCTCGGTGATCGTGATCTCCAGCGATATGCCAGAGATCATCGCGCTGGCCGACCGGATCGTGGTGATGAATGATTACCGCATCCAGGGCGAGGTTGCGAACATCGGCACCTATGACACCATGAGCCAGGCCATCATGGGCCTGATCCATCGTGATCCGCACAGGGCACAGGTTGCCTGAAGACGGGCCTGAAGACGGGGTTGCCGGCTGGCGACCCGACCCGTCCCGGAAAGCTGCCCTCTCCGGGACGGGCCCATTTTCCGGGGAGGAAGGTATCGCCATGAAACTGGCTCGGTTCAGGGCCGCTGGCGAGGGGGCAGGTCGATAAGACCGTTCAGGATGGCCGGCGCCAGCTCTGGCAGACAGTGCCGGTCTTTGCTGGTCTGGCGGGACTGAACAGCTGGCCGGATGAGCATCCTGTTCGTCTTTGGCATAAGACGCCACACGGCACCTTGCCGGGCACGATTGCCGATATATTGAAGGCAGAGAAAGAAGCGCTGATAACGCTTCCGCCGATATTCGATGGGTTCATCGAGCATGGCAAGCACGTCTCCCTGAGGCGCGGCTAAATCAGCACCCTACCAGGTGTTCATCAAACGACATGAAGTCCTGCGCCCCAGAGAAGAAGCCCTCGACAAGGCGCGTCAGAACGCAGGGCCCCATCGTGATCCCGGGCATCACGCCAGACTTACCGTCGATTTTGACCGTGACCGGGGCAGTGCCGGGGTCAGATGCGGCGCTCAGGGCATGATATTCAGGAATACGTAGCAATTTCAACTATCTCCAGCGATGCAGCCCGTCGGAAGCGGGCGTTACAAACTCCATACTGACGAGGCGCGAAAAATTCGGTCGCATCAGTGGCGACTACCTCGCCCTGACCGGCAGATATGCCAGCTGGGCGGGCACGTCCAAATCTGTCGCATGCCACCCTTACCTCTCTGTCAACCGATGGAGAGCCGCATGAGCTTTGAGCACTATCTGACCCTTGACCTGATCGCCCGTCTTGCAGGCCGTTTCGGACCTGCAAGCCGCGTGGCCAGGGAACTGCCCGGCTGGCTGGAGTATCTGACCGAGATCGAATGTCCCGAGCGGCCGCGCACACGGCCCGGTGCGGTCTGGTGGGAGAAGATCCGTCAGATCAGCCGCAATCTGGTGCCGAAATCCGGCGGTGGTGAGGGCGATATCCTGAACCGGAACTGCGCCATTCTCGGCGCGCATTTCGGCCTCTCGGAGGTTGAAGCCGGTATCCTGACCTTCGTCGGGCATTATAAAGTGTTCGACGGGTTCGAACATGTGGTCGATGGTGCGCTCGACACGAAAGAAGTCACGGTTCCGCTGTTGCTTTCGTGGTTCTGCAAAGCGGCGGAGCCAGAGATCCGCGCGGCCCTGCGGCCTTCGGGCCGGCTCATTTTGTCCGGGCTGGTTCAGCGCAATCGCCCGGGGCGTCATAACCGCATGCCCTTCGATCTGTCCGACAGGCTGCTGGCTGCCCTTATGGCGGATGTTGGGGGCGTCAGCGATCTGATCGGCCTGATGTTCCCCGTGGCGCCCGCCCCTGAGGCCGAATGGCAGGATTTTGAGGGGCTGGGCAAAGATGCCGGGATCATGCGTGACCTGATCGTCCAGGCAATGGCCATGCGGGAAAAGGGGGTGAACATCCTGCTCTATGGCCCGCCCGGCACCGGCAAGACCGAATTCGCGAAAGTGCTGGCACATGATATCGGCGCAGAGCTGCGGGCTGTGGGCGAGACCGATGATGAGGGCGGCGAACCCTCGCGCCGCGAACGTCTGGCCGAGATGGGCATGGCCTGCCGCATGCTTGCCGAACGCCGCGACACGATCCTGCTGTTCGACGAAATGGAGGATCTGTTCGGGGCCGCGAACCCGTTCTTCGGCAATGATCGGCCGTCCAAGGTCCATACCAACCGGATGCTGGAGAGCAATCCGATCCCGGTGATCTGGACCACGAACTCGGTGGAAAGCTGCGATCCCGCCTTCCTGCGCCGGATGAGCTATTCGGCGCTGATGCGGCCCCCTTCCGGCCGGGTGCGGTCGCGGATCTGGCAGCGGCTGGAGGCCCGGCATGGGGTGGGGATCACGGCTACCAGCCTGCCGGATCTGGCAGAGCGGCACGATCAGGCCCCGGCGCTGGTTTCGGATGCGATGCGCGTCGCCCGGCTGTGCGAGGGCGGTGCGCAAATGGTCAGCACGGTGCTGGACGCCGCGGTCCGGCTGGCGAAGGGCGGCGTGGATGCACCGCCGCGCCACCATTCCGAAGTGCCGTGGCAGTCGGAACTGGCCAATGCCGATATGGACCTGGCGCTGATCGGGGCGCGGCTTGCGGCCCCGGATGCACCGAGGCGGGTCAGCTTCTGCCTCGACGGCCCTGCAGGCACCGGGAAAAGCGCCTGGGCACGGCATCTGGCGCGACAGATCGGCATGCCGGTGGTCGAGAAACGCGCCTCGGACCTGATCTCGAAATGGCTGGGCGAGAGCGAGCAGAACATCGCCCGCGCCTTTGCCGAGGCGCGGGCCGAGGGGGCACTTCTGATCTTCGACGAGGCCGACAGTCTGCTCGCAGATCGCCGTAACGCCGAACACAGTTGGGAGGTGTCCCAGGTGAATGAAATGCTGACCTGGATGGAAAGCCACCCGCTGCCCTTCGTCTGCACCACCAATCTGGTGGAAAAGCTCGACCCGGCAACGCAGCGGCGCTTCACCTTCCGCATCCGTTTCGACACCCTCTCGGATGCGCAGATGGAGGCGGCCTGGCGCGCGCATTTCGATGCGGCACCGCCTGAGGGCCTCACGCGGCTTGAACGACTGGCGCCGGGTGATTTCGCCAGTGTCGCCCGCCGGATGCAGGCGATGGGCGAGACGCGGCCCGCGCAGATCCTGCATGAACTGACCCGCGAAGCTGCCGCGAAAGAGGGGGCATCGCGCCCGATCGGCTTTGGCCGTTGACGCCGCCAGGCCGCGCCGCGAAGGTGGCGCGGTATTGCCCGGAGGCCCCATGCGCTACGCCCGTCAGGAAGATCTGTTGATGCTCGCCGTGAAGATGCAGGGATCGGCTGACGGAATGTGTCTTGCCGATATCGAGCGGGAGTTCGGCGTCTCGCGCCGCACGGCAGAGCGCATGCGCGACGCCGTCAGCCGCGCCTATCCGCAGATCGAGGAAATCCCGGGCGATGGCGGTCGCAAATACTGGCGCTTTCCGCCGGGCGCATTGGGGCGGATGGTCGAGCCCACTCTTGACGAACTGACCGCAGGCCACCGGGCCGCAGCCATCACGCGGCGCGAAGGCGATATTACGACCGCCGAGACGCTGGAAAGGTTGCTTACAAAAGTGCAGGCCATGTTTCGCGCGGATCGCCGCCGGATGATTGCGGCGGATCTTGAGGCGCAGCTCATGGCCGATGGCGTCGCCTTCCGCCCCGGCCCACGAGAGAACATCGCGCCCGGGATTCTGTCAGCCCTGCGCGAGGCGATCCTTGCCGGCGTCATGGTATCGAGCGACCACCGTTCCCGCCGCACCGGCAAGCTGTCGCGCAACACGCGCCTTGGCCCCATCGCCATGCTGTTCGGCCAGGGGCGGCAATACCTGCTGGCCTGGAGCGAATATCAGGACGACTTGCGGCTGTTTGCCCTTGCGGGATTTGAAAAGGTTGCGCTGGAGGCCGACAGCTATGCCCGTCCGGAAGACTTCGATTTGCAGGACTGGCTGTCAGAGAGCTTCGGCATCTGGCGCGAAGAGCCGCAGGATGTCGAGTGGCGCTTTCACCCCGATGTGGCGGAGGAGGCTGCAGGATATGTGTTCCATCCGAAGCAAAGGATAGAACGGCTGGGGGACGGGTCTTTGGTGGTGCGGTTCAGAGCCGGCGGGCAGCAGGAAATGGAATGGTATCTCGCCCGATGGGGAGATAGGGTTGAGGTGAAATTTTTTAATGGAGGCGAGAGATGAGTTTCGAGAGAGATGTTAATAATTTTCCAGAAGACTGGCGGGGAATAGTGAAAAAATGGGCAAGTCTTAATATTGGATATTATGATCGCCATTCCGACCTCCCTGCGTGGTATGTCGAAAACTCCAACTCGGCACTTTTCGCCGCTGCGGCCTGGGCAGAGGGCCATTATGCGCTTTGCGAGGTTGATGTAGAAAAGAAATATTATACTGGACGGGCGGGGCGGCCTGCATCCTATGCCGGAAGAATGGATATTGAACTGACAATTGGTGAGGAGGTTTATTGGATCGAGGCCAAGCGCCGTGCATTCTCTTTGGGTGAAGAATCGAATTACTCGTTTCGCCATTCATTTATGAATGCATCCGTGGAAGAGGCATATGCCAATGCGCGACAATGTAGGCCAGCCGCAAGAGATATGGGTGCAAAGGTGGCGTCTCTGGTATTCTTTTCGGGCCATATCGAGCCCGACATGGCCGAGCGCGGAGCAGGCGCCACCCCCCGATTGCGAGAGCAACTGATAGCGAGTGAGGTTGCGGCACTGAGGCATAAGATGAGAGAACTCTCTGACAAAATGAACGGAAGAGTATTTCACGCGATATTCAGTCAGCGCGACTGCAGGATCTATGCAAACTGGCAAGGTTATTATTGGCCTGCGGCATTTGGTGTTGCCGCTGTTATCGACGATTGAAGTAATCTCTACTGCCGGCATCCGTCCGTATTTGGCGTATTGACCGGCCATCCTGCCCCAAACCACCTGACCTGCCCCCCGGTCGTCCCTCGGTCTGGTTCAGAGTGATGCCACACGGCCGGTCATGGACGATGAGCCCTACGCATTCTCGGGCCTGCTTCTGGCGCTTCTCTGTCCATCCGGGCAAAGATCATCTTGCCTAATGCTTTGAAATCATAACCATCCTCGTTACAGTTTTCCTGATCAGCAGATTGTGGGCCATTCATGCATTACCCCTTTCTCGTCAGTGATCCACGTTCCGGCTTGCAATATCGCTGACCGATACCAGCCTGGCGGACCTGACCCTCGCGCCCATGGCCACTGAATGGGCGCCGGGGCTCGCCATTGCCGAGGCGCCTGACCCGGTCTGGGCGGAAAGCCTTGCCAATGCGCCGGTTGAGACGATCTCGGCGGTGACAATGGCGCTGATGGATCTGATATTGGCCACGCCGGATCTGAAAGTGCCGAGCGTTGATCACCTGCCCGAGAGCCGCGTCAGGCGGCATTTCCTGGCGCTGGTCGGGCTGTGGCAAAGGCCGGGGGATGCGCTGCCAGCTTGCCCGGGCCTTTGCCGCCTAGGGCGTGGCCCTGTCGGGCCTGCCGGGCCATTTGCCCGAGCGTGATGTCATTGGCGGGACCGCGCTGCACCTGGCGCGGTCCAGGCGCCCGCCGACCCCGGCGATGGTTCTGGCGCGCCTCTCGCTTTCACCGCTGATGCCCTGGTCCGCCCAGACTGGTCGTGATCGGACCGAGCGCGATCTGGCCGAAAGCCTGATGGGCGGCGATTTCCGGGGCACCATCCTTACTGCCACGCCCGCGCATAAAGACCTGTGGCACGATGCCCGGCAGCTACAAACGCGGCATGCAAACTGATCTTCCACAGCCTGGGTTCGATCATGGCGCAGACTGTGCTGCGGTGGCCGTCAAATAGCCGCTTCGGGGAATACAGCAAAGCCACACCTGATGCGTCTGCCCGGCGATTAAGGGGTGCAGGCGACGCCCTGTCGGTATCGCCACCCTGTTGCCGGGCATTACGCAGTCTTGCTGCAATGAAGCTGGATCTGCAAACAGAGCATTCCTGGGCCGTTACAACGCCGTGAGATGCACCAAATGGCTGCCCATACTGACGCCTTCGCCGGCAGCATTGATGGTTGCGAAATAGTCATTCCAGCCTGAGGCCGAAATGCCGGATACCAGTGCAGCGATGGCGGCAGCGTCCGGTGCGCGCCAGATCGCAAAGAACTTCTGATCCGCCGCATGAAGGGTTTCCGCCTCTGTCTCGCCGAAAGCGAGCGCCTCGACGCCAAGCGCCGTAAGGGCCCCCATCCCAGCACCAACGGTCTCGAAAAACCGGCGACGCCCGTTTTGGTCCAGCGCCAGCCATGCGGGTTTCGGCGAGTAGAGTTCGGCCAGATAATGTGCCATGTGCAGTCCTTTCCTGTATCAGCCCTTGCTGTCAATGGTGCGCAGAGCGCGTTTGCAGATGCGGGCGGTCGCTGCTGTCGGGCTTTGCACCGACCAGCGGGCACAAAGCGCGCGCACCCAGTCAGGCTGGTCTTTGCTGGCGTCATTCAGCCAGTTCCCCACCGAATCCTGCACATATACGGCGGGATCGGCCCGCAGGGGTTCCAGCACCGGCAGCGCCTTTTCAGGCTGCTGGCGCAGCAGGCGAAGGTGCGCGCACCAGACGCCGCGCGGGCGGATCGCCTCGCTGGCGAAACGCCGCAGGCGCTCGGACGGCTCGCCCGCCCAATGTGAAAGCAGCGCAATCGCGGTGTCGGGATCCTCGGCGATATGGGGTCTGACGGCCATCCACGACCATTCCCGCACCCCGAAATGGGGATCATCGGCAAGGGGCCGGATCGCAGCAAGCCGGTCGGCCATGGAAATGTCGCGGGCCTGGCCGATCATGAAACAGGCCCAGCCCCGCAGCGTGTCCGAGGGATGGCCCTGCAGCATTTCCACGATACCCGGGCCAGGCCGCTCTGCAATCAGCTGCGCGGCCAGAACCATGCGTCGGGAAATGCCCTCTTGCGCCGCCCCCTCCATGGCCGGGATGGCGACCTCCCAAGGCTCGGGAAGCGTCGCACGCATCAGGGCGGCGAAATCGACGGCCAGACATTCGGTCAGGGTGGCCGCCTCGATCGCACCGGCGTTAAGAAGGGCAAGCCGGGACGGGTCGATATCCGTCACGCGTTTGCCCGGGCGGGGCCCTGTCATCGCCGGTCGCCCTCAGTGGGTGCCAGATTGCGCCAGACCCGCTGCAACAGGCCGCTGAGCACCTCGCGCTCACTCTCGCTCAGGCCTGAGAAAAGACCGGCGATCCATTGGCTGTGCTCCTGGAACAGCTCGGCTGCCAGTGCTTGCCCCTGGGCGGTCAGGCGAACGGTGACCTGACGTCGATCCTGATGATCGCGCGAGCGGGCGAGGAAGCCGTCGCGCTCCAGCCCGTCAAGGAGGCCGGTCACCGTAGCGCGGGTGACGCCGGCCCGATCCGCCAGTTCATGCGGCGCAAGCCCGTCGGGCAGATCGCGCAACAGGAACAGCAGCACAAACTTTCCTTCGGAAAGCCTGTGTGGCGCAAGACGCCCGGCACAGGCCCGGTCGATGCCCGAGGCCAGGGAAAGCAGCTCAAAGCAAAGCCGCATAGTCCCCGTGCCCGGCTGGCCGCGGCGCTGCGCCTCATCAAGCAAGGCGAGGTGTTTTTGTTCGAGCATTGTCATTCGCCACCTAATAATACGTCGGCTAATTAAATGTCAACGCCTCGTCAGCCCAGGATCGCGAAAGGGCAGAGACCCGAGGATCTCTGCCCTTTCTCTTTCCGATGCGGGCCTTGCCCGAAACAAGGGCCGCCGGTTCAGAAGGCCTGGCGATAAAGCGCGAGGGCCGCGGCCTCATCCACCTCGACGGGGTTGTTTTGCAAGAGCCGCGTCTGCAGCATCGCCGAACGCGCCAGCAGCGGCAGGCTGTCCTCGGTCACGTTGACGTCGCGCAGCCGCCGGGGTGCGCCGCTGCGGTCCATCAGATCCTCCATAAAGGAGACGAAAGTCGCGGCGCGGGCCTGGGTGCCTTCATCCGAGGGGCCTGCGACCACATCGGCAAGCTGGGCATAAAGCGGCGCGGCGGCGGTCATATTGTAGCGCAGAACCGGCCCAAGCATCAGCGCATTGGTCAGCCCATGCGGCAGATGGTAATGACCGCCCAGGGGGTAGGCCAGGGCGTGAACCGCGCCGACCGGGCTGTTCGAGAAGGCCTGCCCCGCGAAATTCGCCCCGATCAGCATCCCCTCGCGGGCAGCACGGTCAGTGCCATCCTGGCAGGCGGCGACGATATGGCGGGCCAGCAGCCGCAGCGCCTCGCGGGCGAAAAGATCCGACAGCAGGTTCTTTTTGTGGCGGCTGGTATAGGCCTCGATCGCATGGACCATGGCATCGATCCCGGTCGCGGCGGTCTGCACCGGCGGCAGGCCGATGGTCAGCTCTGCATCCAGCAGCACCCGATCCGCATAAAGCTGATGCGAAACGATGCCCATTTTGGTGGTCTCGCCGGTGGTGAGGATGGTGATATTCGTCACCTCCGACCCGGTTCCCGCAGTCGTCGGCACCTGCACCAGCGGCAGCCGCCCGCCGGTCACCTTACCGATGCCATAAAGCTCGGCCAGCGGTTGCTGGCTGACCAGCATGACCGCAACCAGCTTGGCGATATCCATCGAGGAACCGCCACCGAGCCCCATGACGATCTCGGCGCCTGCCGCGCGGCCCTGGTCCACACAGGCCATCAGCACCGCCTCTGGCGGGTCGGCGACCACATCGTCAAAGACGGAAACCGTGAAACCATGGGCGGCCAGCGAGGCCTTCGCCGGCTCCAAAAGCCCCGCCTCATGCAGGAATTTATCCGTCACGATCAAGAGCCTGCGCGCCGGGAACCAGCCCGCCAGCAATTCGCCCATCCGGGCAGCCCCGCCCCATTCCACCAGCGTCGAGCCGGGGGTGTCAAAGGAAAAGGCTTTCATCAGTTCGGTCATCTTTCAGTCCTTCCGTTCTGGCTGATCGGGAAAACAGCTCAGAATGCGCTGCAGAGGTATTTCAGCTCGAGATAGTCCTCGATCCCGTATTTCGAGCCCTCGCGGCCAAGGCCGGATTGCTTGACGCCACCAAAGGGCGCCACCTCATTCGAGATCAGGCCGGTGTTATGGCCGACCATGCCGTATTCCAGCGCCTCAGAGACGCGGATCACCCTTGCGTGGTCGCGGGTGAAGAAATAGGCGGCCAGGCCGAAGATCGTGTCATTGGCCATTTCAATCGCCTCTTCTTCGGTGTCGAAGGCAAAGACGGGGGCCATGGGGCCAAAGGTTTCCTCTTGCGCGACGGCCATCTGCGGCGTCACCCCGGTCAAAAGCGCCGGTTCAAAGTAAAGCCCGCCCAGCCGTTTGCCGCCGGTGACAAGGGTTGCCCCCTTTTCCACCGCATCGCTGATATGGCTTTCCACCTTGTCGAGGGCCTTTGCCTCGATCATCGGGCCGATCTCGGTGCCTGCAGCCATGCCGTCGCCGACCTTCAGGCCCGCCACCCTCTCTGCCAGTCGCGCGACAAAGGCGTCATGGATGCCGCGCTGCACCAAAAGGCGGTTGGCACAGACGCAGGTTTGCCCGGCATTGCGGAATTTCGACAGCATCGCGCCCTCGACCGCCTGATCCAGATCGGCGTCGTCAAAGACGATGAAGGGGGCATTGCCGCCAAGTTCCAGGCTGAGTTTCTTGATCGTCGGCGCGCATTGCGCCATCAAAAGCCGCCCCACCTCGGTCGAGCCGGTGAAGGACAGCTTGCGCACCACATCGCTGTCGGTCAGCACCTTGCCGATCTTCGAGGCAGAGCCCGTCACCACCTGGAACACCCCTGCTGGAACCCCGGCGCGCTGTGCCAGCTCGGCCAGCGCCAGCGCGGAAAGCGGTGTCAGATCGGCCGGGCGCAGGATCATCGCGCAGCCGGCGGCAAGTGCAGGGGCCGCCTTGCGGGTGATCATCGCCGCCGGGAAATTCCAGGGCGTGATGGCCGCGGTAACGCCGATCGGCTGGCGCAGCACGGTGATGCGCTGATTGGCTTTCGGGGCGGGAATGGTATCGCCGTAGACGCGCTTCGCCTCTTCGGCGAACCATTCGACAAAGCTTGCGGCATAGGCGATCTCGCCTTTGGCCTCTGCCAGTGGCTTGCCCTGTTCGGCGGTCATGATCCGGCCCAGATCCTCCTGGTGCTGCAGCATCAGCTCAAACCATTGCCGCAGGATCTTGCTGCGCTCGGCCGCCGGGCGCGCCGCCCAGAGCTTTTGCGCCACCGCCGCCGCCTCGATTACTGCGGAGATTTCTTCCGGGCTCATCTGCGGCACCTGGCCGACCAGCGCCCCGCTGGCAGGATTGGTCACATCGGTCACGGCAGCAGACCGGGCGTTCACCCATTCGCCATTCACAAGACAGGCCGATTTCAGCAGGCCGGCATCATTCAGAGAGATCATCATCAGGGTCTTTCAGCGCAGGAAAAAGTCATCGAAACGCAGCGGATTGCGTTCCGGCAGAGGGGTCAGTCGTCTGAAGCGGAAAAGCGCGGTGGCCGTCAGTCGGGGCTTTCGCGCGCAGGCCTCGCGGGCGGGCTGTCGGCCGCGCTTTCGGCGAGGATCCCGGCGATCACCCGCTCGGCGGCGGTTTCGATGGGGATACGCCCGTCCATTGCGGCCTTTTGCAGATGGCGGTGGGTCTGGGACATCTCCATATTCCGCACCCGGCACAGCAGCGTCTTGGCGATATCGACCAGCGAAAGCGAGGTCTGGCGCCGCTCTGCCGCCGCGATCCGCTCGACACTTTTGCGCCGACGCTTCCAGATGTCGCGGCTGATCATCAGATTGGTCAGCAGACCAAAGGGTTTCACCGGGCGCTCGATCACGGCGGCGGCACGCAGTTCCAGCACCAGTTGCAGCGTCGAGGGATCCTCATAGCCGACCAGCACGATGATCGGCGGGCTGAGATCGCTCAGCCCCGCGATCAGCACCCTGACATCGGCGCGGGCATCTGAATCGACCGTCACAATCGCCACATCGACATCATCGGGCAGTTTCGCCGGGATCGGCCATTCCAGCCGGGGCAGGCAGCCAATACGGATCAGGTGGGTCATCAGCCCTTCGGCCTCGCGGCCGGGCGGCAGCAGCACCAGAACCCTGGTGCCTTTCAGATCACTGATCTTTGGCTTGCCGCTCGGCTTAGTCATGGCTGATCAGATCATCCCCAAAACTGTGTTCGACCATGAAGGGCTCTGGCTTGACGGGCGCACCGACCGCATCGATCACGTCAAAGGCATTGGCGGCATTGACGCGGCCGATGCGCGGCCAAAGCCAGGTGTGATGGGTCGAACCATCGATCCGCACTTCACCCTCGGGGGCGTCAAAGCGGACCTGCGCCAGTTCGCCCAGCACCGCATCCAGCGCCGGATCTGCCGCCCCCGCCGCCCGGGCGAAAAGATGCACCTGGAACCAGGCCGCTTCGGCGCCCGAGGTCAGCGGAATATCCGGGCCAAAGCGGCGTTGCATTCCTTCGCGGAAAGCCAGGCTTTCAGGGTTTTGCAGCGTGGCAAACCAGGGGGCCGCCGCAAGGAAGCCCTCAGAGAGATCGGCGCTCATCTGCCCCAGATCGGCCTCATTGGTGGCGAGACTTGCGATCACCGCGCCGCCCGCGCGGCTGCGGGTGGGCGCAAAGGCCTCATGCAGGCGGATCGTGTCGCGCCCGACCACGGTGGAATAGATCATATCGGGGCGAAGCGCCTCGATCCGGGTCATGACATCGGCCCAGTCGGCAGCGGGCGCGTCAAAGGGCAGATAGACCTCACCCACGACCTCGCCCTGGGCCTGTTCAAAAAGATCGCGCATGATGCGGTTGGATTCATGGGCAAAGACATAGTTGTTGCCGATGAAGAACACCCGTCTGCCGTGATGGCGCAAAAGATGGCGCGCCAGCGGCACAGAATTCTGATTGGGCGCGGCCCCGGTATAGACGCAGTTTTGCGAAAACTCGAACCCCTCATAAAGCGTGGGGTAGAACAAAAGCGCCTCGCGGCTTTCGATGATCGGCAGCACCGCCTTGCGCGAATTCGACATATGGGTGCCAAAAAGCACCCGCACGCCCATCTCGTCGCACAGCTTTTCCGCCGCCAGCCGGTAATCATCGGGGCGCGGCCCGATCGGCAGTTGCGAGGGCACCAGCGGCACCCCATTGATGCCGCCCGCCGCGTTGATCTCGTCGATGGCCAGCAAAGTGGCGCAGGCCTGGGAATGTTCGACCGCCGAAGTCTGGCTCGCGCCCGAGAAGAGCAGGCCGACGGGCCAGCTGTCCCGTCGCGTATTGAGAAGCTGCATCAAAGCGTCTTCCAGTCAAACGCGGCCTCAAACCCGGCAGCGGCACGGTATAGGGTGGCCTCAGAATGATCACGCCCGATCAGCATCATACCGACCGGAAGGCCTTCGGCGCGGCCACAGGGCAGGCTGATCGCGGGCAGGCCGGTGGCATTGAAGGGCGCGGTATTGGCATTCATTTCCAGCGCGCGCGCCACCCATTCCGCCGCACCGCAACCCGGCGCAGGCAGGCGGGGGGCCGTCAGGGGAACGGTCGGCATCAAAAGCATGTCGTAATCCGCAAGAACCGCCAGATAGGCCGCTTTCAGACGGCGGACAAGGTTTTGCGCCTTGCCATAGGTCTGACCGCGATACTGGCCCCGGAAGTAATGCGCTGCAAGCAGAACCGATTTCACATCATCGGGAAAATCGGCGGCATGGTCGCGCCAGTCGCTTTGCGCGCGCATCAGGCTGGTGACGTAAAGCCCCTTCCAGTTGGAGCCGTAGTTCAGCCCCTCCATCTGCGCCACGGTGCCTTCGGTGGCAATCGGTGTCCAGATCGCATGGCCCTTGCGGTGCAGCGGGATTGACACCTCATCGACGCGGGCCCCCAGACCGGCCAGCCGGTCGGCCGCCGCCCTGACACTGGCATCAACGCCCGGCTCAGAGTTTGTCCAGCCAAAGCCCTCGGGGATGACGGCGATCCTCAACCCGCCGACGCCCTTGCCGATCCCCTCGCTGTAATCGGTGGCAGCGGGCAGCGCCTGCTGGCGCGGATCAAGCCCGTCGGCGCCGGCAATCGCGGTCAGCACCCGCGCATTGGTCGCCACATCGCCCGACATCACACCGGCATGGTCCAGCGTCATCTCGACCGGCATCACCCCGGTATAGGGCACCAGCCCATGCGTGGGCTTCATGCCGACAAAACCGGCATAGGCCGCCGGAATGCGAACCGAGCCGCCCTGGTCGGTGCCAATGGCGGCATCAACCAGCCCCGAGGCCACCAGCGCCGAGCACCCTGAGGAAGACCCCCCCGCCGAGCGCGTCTCATCGCGCGGGTTGCGCACCGGGCCCTGCGCGCCGGTATGGCTGCTGCCCGAGACGCAGAAGTATTCGCATTGCGCCTTGCCCTCGATCACCGCCCCGGCGTCCAGCAGCCGGGTGACAAGTGTCGCGTCCACATCCGGCACATAGCCGCGCAGGGTCGAGGCGCCGTTCATCATCGGCACGCCCGCCAGCATGACATTGTCTTTCAGCGCCATGCGCAGCCCCGAAAGCGGGCCACCGGGCTGCCCCTCGACCCGGGATTTCACATACCAGGCGTTATAGGGGTTGTCCTCGGGGGCGGGGTAATGGCCGGGGGTGCGCGGATAGCGCACCTCGGGCAGTTCCGGGGTCAGCGCATCGACGATGGCGTAATCCTCGGCCACGGCCTCCATAATGGTGGTGAAGGTGGTCAGCTCGTCTTCACTCAGCCCAAGGCCCAGATCCTGATCTGCGGCCAGCATATCGTCGAAATTGGGTTTGCGGATCGTCACGTCTCAGCCCTCGATACCGATAAATGCCTTTGCTTCCTCTTCCGATCCGGGGGCTTTCGGGTCGATGGTCTTCGACACGCTGCCCTTGTCGACCGCCAGAACGCGGCCACAGATCGACCAGAGGAAATCGATGTCCTGTTCGACCAGAATGATCGACAGGCCCTTTTCCTTGCGCAGACGGATCAGCACATCGATGATCTCGTCGCAGATATTGGGCTGGATGCCTTCGGTCGGCTCATCCAGCAAGATCAGGTCCGGCTCGCCGCAAAGACAGCGGCCAAGTGCCAGCAGCTGCTGCTCGCCGCCCGAAAGCATGCCCGCAGGCCGTTCAAGCAGCGGCACAAGGCGCGGAAGCAGATCAAGCACCTCGGCGATCCTCTCGCGGGCGGCGCTGAACTTCTTCACACAGCCCATACGCAGGTTTTCCTCAACGCTGAGCAGCTTGAAAAGCTGTTTGCCCTGCGGCACATAGCCGATCCCGGCGCGGGCGCGCAGCTGCACGGGCTTGTCGGTCAATGCCTGACCGTCCTTGCGGATCTGACCCGCCCAGTTCGGCAATTCGCCCATGATGGCGCGCAAAAGCGTGGTCTTGCCCATGCCGTTGCGCCCCAGAAGCCCGATGCATTCGCCTTTCGCCAGCGTCAGATCGACCCCGCGCAGCACCGGCACGCGGCCATAGCCCGATTTCAGACCGCTTACCTCAAGCATCGGCATTCTCCTTGCGGCCAAGATAGGCGGCGCGCACCTGCGGATCTTTTGAGATCTCGGTGAAGCTGCCCTCGGCGATCACCGCGCCGCGCTCGAACACGGTGACGCGGTCGCCGATCAGGCGGATGAAATCCATGTCATGCTCGACCACGATCACCGCGCTGTGCTGTGTGATGTCGCGGATGATCTGCACGGTCCTCAGGCTTTCCTGGTGGGTCATGCCCGCCGCTGGTTCGTCCAGCAGCGCGACCGCCGGTTTCATCGCCAGCATCTGGCCCAGCTCGACCCATTGGCGCTGCCCGTGGGCCAGCTCGCCACAGGGGCGGTGACGCAGATCGCCAAGGCCGATATGATCCAGCACATCGGCGACAACCGCTGCGACAGCCTTGCCGCGCAGGCGCCTGCGCGCCGCCATATCGATGTTTTCCTGGACGCTTAAGCCCTCAAAAAGGCTGGGCACCTGGGTTTTGATGCCGATGCCCAGCCGCGCGATCTGCCAGGGCTTCAGCCCGGCCAGCGGCTTGCCGCGAAAGGTCACCGCGCCGCGCGTCGGCGTATATTGGCCCGAGAGCAGCCGGAAGAAAGTGGTCTTTCCTGCGCCATTCGGGCCGATCAGGCAGCGCAGCTCGCCCTGACGCAGCTCAAAATCGACGGCTTTGACCGCATCGACACCGCCAAAGCTGATGCCAAGGCCCCGGGCCTGAAGGATGATCTCGCCGCTCATGCGTTTTGCTCCGCTTCAGCTTTGGGCCCGGTTCTGGAGTTGCGGCGCAAAAGGCCGGTGACCATCGGCACGATGCCCTGCGGCACCACGAGGACGAAGAAGGCCAGCACCAGCCCCAGCACCAGATTGACCTGCACCACCTGCTGCGTGCCCAGTTTCGTCGTCGCCCATTGCAGCGCGATACAGCCAAGGATCGGCCCGATCAGCGTGCCGCGCCCGCCCACGATCACCCAGATGATGATCTGCGCCGATTGCACCAGGCTGAAGATCGTCGGGCTGACAAAGGCGCCCCAATTGGCGAACAGACAGCCCCCAAGCCCCGCCAGCGCACCGCCCAGGGTAAAGGTGATCAGCTTTGATTGCGCAACGTTATAGCCCAAGAGCTCGGCCCGGACCTCGTTTTCGCGCACGGCGATGGCGGTCTTGCCCGGCGTGGTTTTCAGGTAAAGCGTGATGGCGACGATGGAGGCGACGATCACGATCACCGTCAGGCGGAAAATCTCGGCCGGGTCCAGCGGCATGCCGTTCGGCCAGGCCAGCGTCGGAATGCCGGTCATCCCGTTGAAGCCACCCAAAAGCGCCGATCCGATGCGATACTGCGGCCCCGAGGTCGAGTTGATCAGGTTGAAAAGGATCAGCGTCACCGCCAGCGTGATGACCCCGATATAGATGTCGTTGATGCGGCCATAGAACATGAAATAGCCCAGCACCGCCGCGAAAGCTGCGGGCACCGCGACCGAGATGGCCAGTGCCGCAAGCCCCGGGCCGAAATTGATCGCCCCCACCGCCCAGGCATAGGCGCCCAGGCCGAAAAACGCGGCCTGGCCAAGGCACATGATCCCACCTTTGCCCCAGACAAAGGCAAGGCTCAGGGCCAGCACCGCCATGATCAGATAGGCGGTGAATTCGTAGATGGTGAACAGCTCCAGCCAGCCCGGGGCCAGAAGCCCCAGCACCAAAGCCGCGAACAGCAAAGCGGGTTGTATGACGCGGGTCATCAGATCGACCTCTTGAAGAAACGGCCGGTGATGCCCTGCGGCAGGATGCGGATCAGCACGATCGCGGTCACCAGAAGCGCGACCTCACCGATCACCGGGGTATAGACATAGGTGAAGATCTGCCCGACCGAGCCGAACAGGACCGAGGCCGAGAGGTTGCCCGCAATAACCGCAGCCCCCCCCGAGATCACCGTGATGAAGGCCTTGGCGATGTAGGATGCGCCAATGGTCGGGATCACCCCGGTCAGGGGCGCCAGTGCCGCGCCGCCAAGGCCCGCAAGGGCTGCGCCCAGGCCAAAGGTCAGCGCATAGATCCGGCGCGGCTTGCCGCCAAGCGCTGCGACCATATCGGCGTTTTGCGTGGTGGCCCGCGCCTGCAGGCCAAAGGTGGTCAGTTTGAACAGGCAAAACAGCCCGGCGAAAACCGCCAGCGCCAGCACGATCAGAAAGATCACATAGCCGCTGACGGAATAGTCGCCGATGCTGACGCTTGGAAGTGGCGTCGGAATCCCCGTGGTCGTATTGCCCACCAGCATGGTCATGCCACCGATCAGCGCAAGGCTGATGCCCCAGGTTGCCAGCATGGTGTCGATCATCCGCCCGTAAAGGTGGCGGATGACCAGCCATTCCAGCGCCAGCCCGACCAGCCCCACCACAAGGGGCGCAAGGATCAGCGCGCTGACCCAGAAGTTCAGACCGGCATGGTTGGTGCCATAGATTGCCACATAGCCGCCGAGCATGAGAAACTCGCCATGGGCCATGTTGATGACTTTCATCATCCCGAAAACCACCGCCAGACCGATGCTGATCAGCACCAGAATGGCGATGGACCCCAGGATTTCGATCACGAGAACGGACGCGAAATCCATGCTTTTTCCTTAGAAGTCGATGACGTATTGCTGATTGTCGTCCGGGTTTGCGATCAGGTCGCAGACCAGGGCGGTATCGGCGGGGGGCTGCTGCTCAAAGGTCTCGACCGGGATCAGCCCACCGTTTTCGACCCGCGCGATATGCACATCCATCGTGGTGTGATGGGTTTTCGGATCGATGGTGACACGACCGCTGGGCGCATCGATCGAGATGCCGGTTTCCAGCGCCTCGATCACCGGCTGGCGCTCGATGGTGCCAGCCTTTTCAACGCCCGCCGCCCAAAGACGGAAGCCCTGATAGGCGCCCATGCCCAGCTCGGTGATATAGGGGTAATCCGCGCCGAATTTCGCGTGGAAATCCGCCACGAACTGTTTGTTCAGCGGGTTCTCCAGCTCTTGCAGATAGTTCTGGCAGACCATGATGCCGTCGGATTCCTCGGGCGTCAGGATCACATGCTCATTGCCGCCCGCGAAGGTGGTCGAGGACATCGGGATCTTGCCAAGCATCCCCGCCGCCTTCCACTGGCGATAGAAAGAGATATGTGCGCCGCCGACCAGCGCCGACCAGACGTAGTCCGGCTTTGCCGCCTGGATCTTCGAGATCGAGGTTTTGAAGTCGGTCACATCCATCGGGAAGAACTCGACGCCCAGCACCTCGCCACCGTGATCGGCGGTGTATTTCTTGACCCAGTCGGCAATGATCTGGCCATAGTTGTAGTCGGCCGCGACGATGTAAACCTTGCCGCCGTTGTTCCTGACCGAATAATCCACCAGCTTTTCAACGGTCTGGCCCGGGGTCACGCCGGTTGCGAACATATTGCGGTCGCAGACGCCGCCCTCATATTGGTTGGCGTAGAAATACAGCGTGTTGAACTGCCGCATGATCGGGCGGACCACCTCGCGCGAGGCCGAGGTGATGCCCGCAAAGACCACCGCCGGTTTGTCCGACAGGGCTGCCTGGCGGGCGAATTGCGCATAAAGCTGCATATTCGACTGCGGATCATAGACGTTAAGCTTCACCTCACGCCCCAGCAGACCGCCCTTTGCGTTCTGCTCATCGACGGCGAAACGCAGCGCGTCGACGATGGGCTGGCCGTAAGATTCAAGCCCGCCCGACTGGTCATAAAGCGCCGATACAGTGATCGGGCCTTCCTGCGCAAAGGCACGGGACGATACGAGGCTAAGGGCCGTTGCGGCGCCAAAGGCACCCAACGCCTGGCGGCGGTTCATGGTCATGGAAACTCCGATGTTGGGAAGGACCCGGGAAGGCCATGCGCTGCAACAGAGAACAGCGCGACAGCGACAGCCTGGTGGTCCTGATCAGCTTTGTGCTTTTGGATCTGAAGCCGGATGACGGACCCGTTTGTCCTGGTCACCGCCTGTCAGTGAACGTCCCGACGCAATTGTCGCGGCAGATATAAGATTCTGCTTCGTTCGTGGCAGATGCTAGTTATGTTACCCGGCGCTGTAAAGATGCCGACAGAAAGTTTCTTTACCCTGGCCATTCGCCCCCGGATCAGGCTCTGCCGGGCCGTCCTCTCCATGGTTTATCTCTATGGGTAAGGGACTGCATAAGAAGACTTTTCTCATGCGCCGTAAGCGGCGCTCTGACCAGCCCCGGGCTTCCCGGACCCCTGCGCGACGCCTGCGCGTCGCATCATCTTTTGCCGTTTGCGCCCGGCGGGCGACAGCATCCCGTTCCTCGCATGCCTGCGCTTCGGGTTCCAAAACATCCCGATATAGTCAAACACACCCTTACACCGGGCCGCTCCGGAACCTCTCTGGCCGGGCGGCCCCGCCCGGTGATCTGAGCGACCGCGTCTCGCCTGAAGGCGACGCGGAAAGTGATTGCGCCCGGCATAGCCTTCCTGCCTCACAACCGGCAAAAAGGCGGCCATGAAACATGGGGCTGTTCACCTCATGCGCGGCCTTCCCTGCGGGCGCCCGATCGCAATCAGGCACCCGCCCGGAAAGCCATTTCATTACCGGGTCGAACCGTGGCGGATCTCGACCACCGCATGCCCGGTCAGGCGCGGCAGGGTAAAGCTGACGCGCTGTCCGGATTGCGTGAATGGCAGGGCTTCGCCACTGTGAACAAGACGCACGGATTCGGCCGATACCCCGCCAAGATCGAGATCGAAGGACAGGCCCTGCAAAGTGGCAAAGTCCTGAATCGGCTGGATATTGTCGCCGCGCAACTGGCCTCGCAGCGACGGATTGGCGTGCAGCACATGCAGCACATCGCGGCGCTGCGCAGCCTGACGGCGCAGGGTGACGCGACCGGCGCGGGGCAGATCTGTCGCGATCATCTTCTCGCCGAGAATGCCCCTGATGCAGTTCTCGACCATCTGCAGGATCGCGACGGCGCCGGACTTGCGATAGCAGGAGAAGACCGGATGGGCGAGATAGGTGAAGGCGCCCTTCTGCGACCCGGCCACATGGCCCGAGGGATCGCTTTGCCTCGGCGTATGGACATGGCCCGAGAAGTGCCTGGCGCTGCGCTCGAAATAGGGGTCATAGACGCTGCCCAATGAGGTGCCATCGGTCAGGGTGATCTGCTCAGAGGGCAGATACATGAAGATCGGATCGACGACAAAATCGGCGCGCAGGGCGTCGATATGGAGGGCATAGTCGCCCGAAGGATAGGGGCTCGTGCCCAGCCACTTTGCGCCGGTGTCGAAAAGGAAGCCCGCCTTCGGGTCGATGCCACTTTGCCCCGAGAGCAGCACCTTGCCGCCCCTGGCCACAAAGGCCTCGATGGCGGTTTTCAGCGCGGCATCGACAAGCACGGCATCGGGCAGGATCAACAGCTTATAGGGCGAGAAATCTGCATCGGTGTCCAGCACGTCAAAGGTGAACTTGCCTTCCAGCAGCACCCGCGCGGCGCCCTCATCCGCCATCTCGGCCGGGGACGGCGTGCCGACAAAGGCCGGGCGGCGCGAAGCCTCGGTGCTGACCACGCCGATCTCGGCGCGGTTGCGGCTGCCGATGCTCCAGGGCTCGGCGGCTTTGGCGACGGCATAGGCCTGCCCGATGGACCGGAAACTGGTCACATCGACTTCGCAATTCGGATGCAGGTGGTCACCGATGGACGACCCCGCCCCATGCGCCTGCATGGCGGCGACCTCATAGGTCAGGGCCTCGGGGGTCTTATAGCTGCCGATCTCGCCCCAGAGGTGATGAAACTTGCCGGTCATGCCGATGAAACCCTCACCAAAGACATCGACATAGCGCGCGGACAGCGGGAAGTGGTCATAGCCCCATTTCGCAGTCGGCAGGGATTCCAGCTCAAGATGGCTGAAATAGCGCTTGTAAACTTCGCGGCGGCCCCGGCGCACATGGCCCAGATTGAAGAACAGCGGCGTCGATGGGTTGTATTTGTGAACGGCCTTCTGCACGCCGTCGAACAGCTCGAAATTCACCTGTTCCGAGAATGCGGCGCGGTCGTCGGGGCTTTCCCAGTCCATGCCCTGCGCATCCATGCGTTGCTGCGTCCACGGCCCGGCCGAAAGCTGCTGATAGGTGATGTCGATGAAGATGCCATCGCCGTCGGGATAGTTTTCCATCACCTCTTCGACCTGGCGGCAGAGGTAATCGAGATAGGGCGAGGCGAAGTCAAGATAGGCCCAGCCATCGCCCAATGGGTCGTCGCCGACACGCTTGGGCAGGCCCTTGTCATCCATCAGCCGCCAGCCGGGTTGGGTATTGGCTGCATATTCGTCCCAGCCACCCGAGAGATAAAGCGGTGCCTTGATGCCGTGCCTGTGCAAAGCATCGATCTGGGCGCGCATCAGGTCGAACTTCAGATGCGGGTGCATCCGGCCGATCCTGGTCGGGTGATAGGAATGGCCGTGGTGGCATTTGGAAAAGATCGTGACGGAATCGACATCGGCACTGGCATAGGCGCGGCCGAAAGCATCGGCATCAAAGCGCGAGCCGATGTCTTCAATCAGATCAGAGGTATGGAAGTCGAGATGGACCTGACGCAGGCGCATTTTGTGTCCTAGGCAGAGAGGGCTTGAGTGGGGAAGCGGCAGGCGATGCCGGCGCTGTCAAAGAGGTAGAGAGCGGCGGCAGGCACCGCGATGCGGGTCGCCGCGCCCAGGGCAAAGTCGCGCTGCTCGGGGAAGTGCAGGGCAAAGAATCCGTCCTGGGATTCGGAATCGATGGATTTGACCGCTTCGGAGCTGGCATAGACCAATGTCTCACGACCCAGGGCTTCGACCACGGCAACCTGTGCTGCGATGTCGATTCCATCGGTGGCTTCGCCCTGCCGCAGCGCGGATTCGGGACGGAATCCCAGGCGCACGCTGTCACCGGATTTCAAACCATGGCCTTCCACAAGGTCGGGCAGCCTCAGCACCTGACTGCCGGGAATGGCGAGTGTGGCGCTGTTGCCCATGACCTGCTGGACCTGCGCCGCCAGGAAGTTGATCCGCGGCGCGCCGAGGAAGCCCGCGACGAACTGGTTGGCCGGGCGGTTGTAGAGATCAAGCGGACGGCCGACCTGCTCGATCACCCCGGCACGCATCACGACGATGCGGTCGGCCATGGTCATCGCCTCGACCTGATCATGGGTCACATAGACCATGGTCGCGCCAAGCTCTGCATGAAGGCGCCCCAGCTCAACCCGCATCTGCGTGCGAAGCGCCGCATCAAGATTCGAGAGCGGCTCGTCAAAAAGGAATACATCGGGGCTGCGGGTGATGGCGCGGCCAATGGCGACGCGCTGTTTCTGACCGCCGGACAGGGCCCTGGGATGTTTGTGCAGATGCTCTTCGATGCGCAGGATCCTGGCGGCATGGTCGACGGCGGCGGCGATCTCGGCCCTGGGGCGGCCGGCGATCTGCATATTGAAGCCCATGTTCTGACCGACAGTCATATGCGGATAAAGCGCATAGTGTTGAATCTCACGCGGAACTGAGCCGGTTTTGTCACCGAGAAGTGAGCCACCTCTGATTATGGATTTTGGTTCAAGCTGGGGTCAAGGTTGGGTGTGTCTCCTTCTTTTTTCTTACTGCAGCTGC
>NZ_JABJXT010000014.1 GCF_013155295.1 Pseudogemmobacter hezensis
TAGAAGCGCGCCGAGCGCTTGAGCAATCTGAGGGCTCCACGCCCGGCGCGCTTGCCCAACCCGAAACCTACCAATATCAAACCCAAGGACTCTCGTTATGAACGAGGGACGACCGGGGGGCAGGTCAGCCCCTGTCAACCAGACTTGTCTGGGAGCGCGCAGGTGACGGTCCAGTTGCCGTGCAGCTTCGTTACCATTGGTCATGGGTTACCCAGTGTAGAATGCTTGTATCTACCATTAAGCTTCCCTTTTGGCTTGGCGCAACCTGTAAGCGAAACGTACGGTCTCTTATACGGCCATGAATGAGCGTTGGACCGATGTGCAGCTTTCGGCTTGCATGTCCGCTTTTGGGGAGCGGCACCGCGGCGCTCATCAGGCGCTGAGTGGCAGCTATGGGCCGGTATCGACGCTCCGGGCGTCACATCAAGCAGACAAGAATGCTGTAAGTCACGCGTTTGACAGGTTAGCCAACGCGTTTGGCTCATCTATCATCCAGAAAGACCGCCTTTTTGAAACAAAAGGCAAGACTTTCTGAAACGCCATAGGGTTAGTTTGGTCGGAGCGAGAGGATTCGAACCTCCGACCCCCTGCTCCCGAAGCAGGTGCGCTACCAGGCTGCGCTACGCTCCGACCGTGGTGGCGGCATAATCCCCGACGCCGCGTTTGACAAGCGAAAATGATGAAAGAGGCCGAATATGTCAGCCGAACGGCCTGACGGGGTTGAGATCCTGCTGTAAGCCCCATTTAATTTCACAGCGCTTTCCGGGGCGGGGTGTCGATGGGATGTCTGTGGTATGTCGCCGGCCCTATTGCAGCATTCGGGTGCCACAGCTGTAATCATCGAGAATGATGTCTGCCTGCGCCACGCCGATGCCCAGAAGATCCAGCACGGCCTGCAGGATCGCATCCACCCCAAGAGCGGCAAGCAGGCTGGCTATGCTGCTGATAATCGCGCTGAGCGCGGTCAATAGCGTTGCAAGCACTGTATTCACCACCGTGATCAGTGGGCAGAGCAAAAGCGACAAAAATCCCGCTGCACAGGCATTGGCATTGACCTGGTCCTGCAGATCATCGCGCACGTCGTCGAGGAAGGTGCTGACATTCGCAACCAGGCCCGAAAGTGTCAGCGGGTTTTTCACCGGAACCGGCTTGCGGAACTGATCCAGGCGGATAGGAACCTGCTTTATGCCGCGCGCCAGTGAGATCCGGTTCATATCGGTCGGCGCAACATTGGCGCGGGAATCGAGGATGCCGATACGCAGGGCCAGCTCTACCGGCGCGGTCTCGGCGTGAAATACGGCCAGCTGATCCGAGGGCAGCCTTGCGCCACAATTCAGGCTGATCGCCGTTGCATCGGCGGTGCCAAGGCCCAGGTTCAGCGCCACCCGCAGCAGGGCATTGTCGCCATCGCCCAGAACATTCGCCTCGACCCGGGCATCCACCTGCGAGACCGAGGCCCGGGGCGGAGGGGCATCGCCGATCCGCCCGATACCGATCACCGGCGGGCGGACAAGGCCTATGCGCAGACCCACATCTGCCAGCGGCGACAGGTCAAGGCCGGTGCCGATATCCAGCCGCTCTGCGGGGTCGGCGGCCAGGCCCAGAAAGGCCATCATCAGATCATAGGCATTGACGGTGACATCGGGCAGAACATCGCCCACGCGTGCCTCTAACAGAGAGGGTGACATATTCATCACCTCTGCCAGTGTTACCGGCTGCCCGGCATGGGACGTGGCGGGCAGCGCGCCGGGCGGCAGGCCGCCAGCCGCAGCAAGGCCGGAAAACAGCTGCGGCGTGGTCAGCGGCAGGTGCAATACGTCGTTGAAGGTGAACACCTCCGTCGCCACGCCTAAGGATAGCAGCGACAGCAGTTCCTCAACCTTGACCCTGGTATTTGCCAGGCCCTCATAGCTGAGAACCGAGACATTCAGCCCGATCCCCAGCCCGGAAAGCACCGGATCCAGGATCGATTCGCGCGTATTTACCCCCAGCAGCCGGTTGCGCAGGGTGAAGACGACAATGGCCTGGCTGCCCGCGACAGCGGAACGGCTGATCACAACCTGATCGTCGCGCAGAACTGGCCGCAGCAGCAGTGCCCGGAATGGAGAGGGCACCTCCACCATCACCGCAGAGGCGCCGCTGGGATTGGCCTGGTTCGGATGCGGCACGAAGCCACCCGAAGGCGAGTAACTGCCCAGCAGGATATGGCGATCTTCCAGTGCAATCACGCCGTAGCGGTCATTTGCAGCCACTGTCTTGCGGGCGACATCGCGCACCCGGACCGGGTCGGGCAGGTAGCGGGCGGCGCTTTGCGCGGCAAGATCGGCCTGCGACTGGGTATAGCGCTTTTGCGCGTTCAGCCTGACCGCATCTGTCGCCAGGCCGCCAATCAGCATCAGAACCGGGAATATGATGACGAAGAACACGGTGACACTGCCCGAAGTGTCACGAATCCAGCGCATAAGCGTGCGCGCGGGATCGATTTGCGGCAAGGCGATGCGGGGCAGATGAAGCCGGGACAGATGAAACCGGGGCATGGCTGGCGATGTCGGCCTGAAACAAGGGGGAAGAATCCCCCTTATTCTGCCTGCAGCATCGCCAGCCACCTAACCGATAAAACGGCGGATTTTATGCGAATATGGGCGATTAAAGCGCCGCCTGCCTGCGCACCCGCACCTTGTCGATAGCGCGGCCATTCATCGCCACGATCTCATATTCCAGCCCGTCGAAATCAAGCTTTTCGCCCGCGACCGGCATATTGCCGTGACGCCACAGGATATAGCCCGCCAGGGTGGAATAGCGCTCGGTCTCGTCTTCCAGATCGGCCTCGAACAGCTGCGAGGCGCGACGGATATCCATCCAGCCATCGACCAGCCAGGACCCATCCTCGGCGCGCTCTTCGGTGGCGGGGGCCTCATCCTCATCGGGGAAGTCGCCCGCGATTGCCTCTAGCACATCGGTGGGTGTCACGATCCCTTCAAGCGAGCCGAATTCGTCAACGATCACGGCCAGTTGCACGGGTGAGCGGCGCAGCTGCTCCATCAGGCGCAGCACCGAGACGCTTTCATGCAGCACCAGCGGCTCGCGGACCGAGCGTTCGGGGTTGATATGCCCGTCGGTCAGCAGATCGCGCATCAGATCGCGTGCCAGTGCGACGCCGGTGAATTCGTCCAGGCTGCCGCGCCCGATCAGGAAGCGCGAATGCTTCTGATCAAGGATCTGCTCGCGGATCTTTGCCTCATCGGACTCAAGGTCGATCCAGTCGATCTCATTGCGCGGCGTCATAACCGAGGTCGCGGGCCGGTCTGTCAGGCCCAGAACGCCCTGGATCATGTCTTTCTCTTCGGGGGCGAAGAGCTCTTGCTCGGCCGCACGGTCGGCGATCACATCGGCGGTGCCGCCAAGATCCTCGCCCTTGCGGCCGCCCAGCAGGCGCAAAACGGCCTCGGCGGTGCGGTCACGCAGGTCGCCCGAGGTGATGTAACGCTCACGGTTGGCGCGGCCGATCTGGTTCAGCGCCTCGATACCGACAGAGAAGCCGATTGCGGCATAGAGATAGCCTTTCGGAATGTGGAAGCCGAAGCCCTCAACGATCAGCGAGAAGCCGATCATCATCAGGAAGCCAAGGCAGAGGATGACCACGGTCGGGTGTTTCGACACGAAGTTCATCAGCGTCTTCGACATCAGCAGCATGACGGCCATGGCGACGAGGACGGCGATATACATGATGGACAGATGTTGCACCATGCCGACGGCGGTGATCACCGAATCCAGCGAGAAAACCGCATCCAGCACCACGATCTGCAAGAGAACCTGCCAGAAAGCCACCTGAACGACGCTGCCCTCTTTGTGGCCGGAATGGCCCTCAAGCCGTTCGTGCAGTTCCATCGTGCCTTTGAACAGAAGGAACAGGCCGCCGAATATCAGGATCAGGTCGCGCCCCGAGAAGCCATGCCCGAAAAGGGCGAAGAGGGGCTCTTGCAGGGTGACGATCCAGGCGATCGAGGCCAGCAGCACAAACCGCATGCCAAGCGCCAGCGACAGGCCGATGATGCGGGCCTTGTCGCGCTGATGCGCGGGCAGTTTGTCGGCGAGAACGGCAATGAAAACGAGGTTGTCGATCCCCAGGACGATCTCAAGCACGATCAAGGTCGCAAGGCCGGCCCAGGCAGCCGGATCAGACATCCATTCAAATAACACGAGGTTTGGCTCCGAAGTGAGAAAGCCGCGCAGGCACATGCCAGGCGCGGTGAGGGGAAAGGAATGCGGATGATTCCGCAAACATGGTGAAAAAAGCTTTGGCCAGCGAAAGCCGGGGGCGGGTGGTTTTATCGCTGATGTAAGGCAGGATCAGGCCAGTGTCGGGCCTGTTACCGCCTGCTTGCCCGCGTGGGGGAGGGCGACTTCGCTCGCTGCTACACGAGCCTTCCTCGGATGAGGGGGGGCTGCCGGATGCGCAGGGGCTGCTTTCGCCCCGACCCGATCCGACAGAGCCTGCGCTGATCGTGCGGGTCTGGGCGATTGCTGCCACGCCACCACAGGCCCGGGCATGCGTGATCCGCACTGACCTGAGCATCCTGCGCGCCGCCGGCGCTTTGACGTGACCGAGTTTCACCCGTTATCCCATAGCTTTCAGACAGGCCTGGTGCCAGTCAACAGAGGTTTCCCGCCATATGACATGCATGGCCAATGCCGTGGTATTTTTCTGCATGTTGGCTTCCGCCGCAAGTCTTTCCTGATCCCCCTGGCGGATTTGCGGCGATAATAGCACCACGAGGGCTGGGGGCGTCTGGGGCCGTCTGGCGCCGTTTATTGGCGAAATTTGTAAAGGATTCGTGTCTTTTCCGCCGGTAAGGCCCGGGTTTCTGCATCTGAGGCCGGGGCAGGCATAAAAAAAGGAGGGCCAGAGCCCCCCTTTTCCTGGTGATTTAAGGCGCTTAATGCGCGGCCGAAGGCCCGAACTGCTTTTCGACATTGCGCTTGTGCAGGTCGAAGGACGCGTCCGAACGAGAGATCAGCGTGTAGAACATCGGCACCACAAACAGCGTGAACAGCGTCCCGATCAACAGGCCGGTGAAGATCACCAGACCCATCGCCTGACGGGCCGCAGCACCTGCACCCTCGGCGATGATCAGCGGAACGACGGCCAGAGCCATGGCGGCGGTGGTCATCAGGATCGGCCGCAGACGGGTTTTCGCCGCCGCGACGATCGCCGCACGCTGGTTCAGCCCGTGGTCTTCGCGTTGCTGATTGGCGAATTCCACCATCAGGATCCCGTGTTTTGTAATCAGACCTATCAGTGTGATCAGGCCGACCTGCGTGTAGATGTTCAGCGTGCTTGCGCCCAGATAAAGCGGCAAAAGCGCACCGAAAATCGACAGAGGCACCGACATCATGATGATGAAGGGGTCACGGAAGCTTTCGAACTGGGCCGCCAGAACCAGGTAGATCACGATGATTGCCGCACCAAAGGCCAGCAGGATCGTGTTGCCTTCGGATTTCTCAAGCCGGGTCTGGCCCGAGTAATCCAGGAAGAAGCCGTCCGGCAGAACCTCTGCCGCGATTTCCTCAAGCTTGGCAACCGCGGTGCCGGTTGAAACACCGGGCATCGGCATGGCCGAAAGCGTGGCCGAGTTCAGCTGGTTGAACTGCTCGATCGCCGAAGCTGCAACACCAGGGTTAAGCGAGATGACCGAGGACAGCGGCAGCATCGCCCCCGAGGAGGAGCGCACGAAGAAGTCGTTCAGCCGCTCGGGGTTGTCACGCCAGTCAACCGGGACCTGGGTCACGATGTCATAGCTGTTGGAGTCGCGGTCGAACTGCGCGACTGCGCCGCCACCGACCAGCAGGCCCAGCGTGGTGCCGATATCCGACACCGAGACGCCAAGGTTTGCGGCACGATCGCGGTCAATCGTCACCCGCACCTGTGGCGCGTCGAAGGACATCGAGTTCTGCACCACGATGAACATGCCGCTTTGCATCGCTTTCTGATAGATTTCATCAGCGACTTCGACGACGCGTTCGGGGTCGTGGATCGACTGAACCACCATCGAGATCGGCAGGCCACCACCGGCACCCGGCAGCGACGGCGGCGCAAAGACGAAGCTTTGCATCCCCGGCGCATTGTCCAGAACGCCCTGGATTTGCTGCTTGATCTGCTCCTGGCTGCGTGCGCGATCAGCCCAGTCTTTCAGCACCCAGATGTAGAAGCCGGTATCCGGTGTACCCATGCCCGCAAACGAGAAGTAGGTCGAAACCTCTTCGATGTCTTTGGTCCGCTCGGTGATCTCGGTCGCAAAGGCCTGGGTGTAATCCAGCGTCGCATAGCGGGGCGCGTTCATCAGGGCGAAAAGCGCGCCCTGATCTTCTTCCGGCGCCAGCTCGGACGAGGTGTTGACCAGCATGAAGCCGGTCGCACCCAGCAAAGAGACCACCATCAACAGCGTGACGGGGCGATAGTCCAGCGACGAAGAGATCCGCCGCTCATACCAGTTGGCCAGGCCGTTCAGCGTTTTGTCGACGATTTTCTGGAAACGCCCCGGCTCGCCATGGGTCAGAAGACGGGCCGACATCGCCGGGGTGATCGTCAGTGCGACGATCCCCGAGATGATCACCGCGCCCGCCAGCGTCAGCGAGAATTCGGTGAAGAGCGAGCCGGTCAGGCCGCCGGTAAAGGCCAGAGGGGCCAGAACCGCCGCCAGGGTGATCGTCATGGCGATAACCGGGCCGGTGATCTCGACCATGCCTTTGATCGAGGCCTGGGCAGGGCTGAGGCCCTCATCGATATGGCGGTGAATGTTTTCCACCACAACGATTGCGTCATCCACCACCAGGCCGATGGCAAGCACCATCGCCAGCAGGGTCAGAAGGTTGATCGAATAGCCCAGCACCAGCATGATCGCGCAAACCCCGACCAGCGACAGCGGGATGGTGACGATCGGCATCAGAACCGAGCGGAACGAGCCCAGGAACAGCAGGATAACGATCACCACGATGACAACTGCCTCGGCGATGGTCGTGAACACCTCGGAAATCGAGGCCGAGATGGTTTCGGTGCTGTCATAGACGAGGGTGATGGACATGCCCTGCGGCAGGCTGTCCTGCAATCCGGGCAATGCGGTCAGCACATTGGTTGCAACATCCAGCTGGTTCTCGCCCGGCGCGGGGATCACGCCGATAAAGGTGCCGGGCTGGCCCTTGAAGGTGACGATGCCGTCGGGCTCGCCCGAGGCCAGCTCGATTGTGGCCACGTCGCGCAAGCGCACGACGCCATTCTCGCCCTCGACCAGCGGCAGCTCGCCAAAGGCATCGGCGTCCTGCAGGGTTGAGGCAAGCGTCAGGGAATAGGCGAAATATTCATTCCGCGTCTTGCCCGGTGCCGCGAGGAAGTTCGACGAACGGATCGCGTTCAGCACCTCGGCTGCGGTCACCCCGCGCGAGGACAGCTTCAGCGGATCCAGCCAGACACGCATGCTGAATTCCTGGCCGCCCATGATTTCCATCTGGGCGACACCCTGAATATTCGTCACGCGCGGGCTGACCACGCGCTCAAGATATTCATTCAGCTGCTCTTTCGACATATTGGGGTTCTGCACCGCCAGATACATCAGAGCAAAGGTCTGGCCGGTGCCTTTCAGCACCACCGGGTCATCGGATTCCGAAGGCAGATCGCCCCGGACCTGGTTGACCTTGGACATAACCTCGGTCAGCGCCACGTCGGGATCGGCCCCCAGTTTCATCTGCACCGTCACCGTTGAAAGGGACTGGCGCGACGAACTGGTGATGTAATCGACATTCTCGGTGGTCGAGACGGCGGCCGCAATCGGCGAGGTGATAAAGCCCTGGATCAGTTCAGCATCTGCACCGGCATAGACGGTGGAAATGGTGATTACCGAATCCTCGACCTCGGGGTATTGGCGCACCGGCAGATTGACCACCGATGCAAGACCGAGAAACAGGATCAGCGCGGCAAGCACAGTCGAAAGGACTGGCCGGCGGATGAATAACTCTGAAAAATGCATCCGATCCCCCTTATTCGGCGGCTTTGGGCGTCAGATCGACCGTGTTGTCGACCTTGACCCTTGCGCCCGATGTCAGGCGGTTCTGGCCTGAGGTCACAATCAGATCTCCTGCCTTGATGCCGGTGGTGACCTCGATCCGCCCGCCAGAGCGACGGCCCAGCTGCACGAAGACCTGCTCGACTTTCTGCTCGTCTGCATTCTCGCCTTCGCGGATCACATAGATCGAGTCCCCGTAAAGCGAAGAGCTGACAGCGGTTTGCGGAACGGCGATCACGCCTTCCTCCTTGGGAAGTGTGATCCGCACCCGCAGGAACTGACCGGGAACCAGTTTGCCCGACAGGTTTTCAACCTCGGCCCGGACCGAGACCATGCGGGTGTTCGGGTCGACGCGCGGCTCGATCCCGGTGATATTGCCGGTGGCCGAAAAATCGCCGACCTCAGAGGTCACCGTCACCGCGCCGCCCATTTTCAGAACAGCAAGCTGTTGTTCAGGAACGGAAAAATCAACGCGCATATTGGCGTGATCCTGCAGCGTCGCATAGATCTGGCCGGCAGAAACATACTGGCCAACCTCAATTTGCGGAATGCCGATCACCCCGCCAAAGGGGGCTTTCAGTGTTTTGCGGTCCAGCGAGGTCTGGGCCAGGGCGACCTGCGCGATGGCGCTTTCAACCTGGGCCTCTGCCGTTTCCAGCGTGGTTGCGGCACCCACGCCACGATCCGAAAGGGTGCGTGCGCGCGTTGCCTCTGCCCGGGCGACGGTCAGAGCGGCCTGGGCCGCAGCAAGCTGTGCCTTTTCGCTGTCATCGTCGATCACGATCATCTGCTGACCTTCGGTCACCGTGTCATTGGCGGCGAAATGCACCGCCCGCACGAGACCGCCGCTTTCAATCGCCAGATCCACGCCCTGACGCGACAGCGAGGTGCCGATGGCGTCGATGCCCGGTTCCCATGTGACGGGCTGGACGGGTTCGGCATTGACCGCAACAGGGGGCGGGGTCATGCCGCCCAGGAACTGAGCAATCATCTCGTCACGGAAATACTTAAACCAGACGATCCCGCCGACAACGATACCCAGTAGAATTATCGCAATAATGAGCCGCTTTATCATCGAATACTCCTGCTGCGCGGTTCGGTCAGACTGACTTGCATGGCCAGTCTTTAAACCGCGTTAACTGAACTGATCGGTTCGATTAGTCAATGACGCAAACTTGCATTCGACTGATCGCATTCGCAGCAATGCTTATTGGAACGCCACCAGATCACAAGGGGCGGATGGGGCTGACGGGCCTTGATTTCACGTTTTGTCTCATGTTAGCCCTTGAATGTTCTCAGGGCGGGGTGCGATTCCCCACCGGCGGTTATAGCCCGCGAGCGCCTCTCCTTCGGGTTGAGGGTCAGCAGATCCGGTGAAATTCCGGGGCCGACGGTATAGTCCGGATGAAAGAGAACCTGTCTGGTGGAATCCGGCTTGGCCGGTCTGTCAGATGGGAGATTGCTCTGGGGCCGAAGACGTTAACTCAACGGATAGGTTCCGAAATGTCGAACAAAACACCCCGTATCGCTTTTATCCGCGCCCGCTGGCATGCCGAGATCGTTGATCAGGCGCTGAAGGGCTTTTCTGACCGCGCCGCCAAAGTGCTGCCCGGCACCGAAATCGACGTCTTCGACGTGCCCGGTGCGCTTGAGGCACCGCTGGTGGCGAAAAAGCTGGCGAAAACCGGCAAATATGAGGGGATCGTGGTCGCAGCCCTGGTGGTTGACGGCGGCATCTACCGTCATGACTTTGTCGCAGGTGCTGTCGTCGATGGCCTGGTGCAGGTCGGGCTGGAAACCGAAGTACCGGTCTATTCCGTCTCGCTGACGCCGCATAACTTCCAGCCGGTCGAGGCGCTGGAAGGCTTCTACCACGCCCATTTCGTCAAGAAAGGCGCCGAGGCCGCAGAAGCCGTCAAGGCAATCCGCGGCCTCGAAGCTCAGATCAGGGCCTGAGCTTAACGGCTGATCAGCTCAGCCGCAGGCGGTTGCGGGACTTCAGACCGTCCCGCGTCCGCGCAACCTCTTCGGCCCGCCGCGCTTCATCCCAGTTCAGCGCGGCGGCAGCCACCCCGGCGGCCTGTTCCAGGCTGGCATCGGTCAGTATCCCGGTCACAGAAAGCGCGGTCCGGCGTTTCACCAGATCTTCCAGATGCACGACCTGCTCATTGCGGGTGATCCAGCCCAGTTCCTGCAGGCTGTAATCGGGCGCATCCGACAGGGTGATCGGGCGCGGGCCTTCGGCCTTCGCCAGTTCGCGCGCGGTGGTGCCGTAACGGGAAAACAGGGTTTTCACCCGGCCCTGGCCCGCGCCTGTTTCGCTGGCGACCTGCGCGATCCAGCCCGCCGGATCGGCCGGATAATCGCGCCCGCCGCCAATCGCCAGATCCTGCGTTGAGACTTTCCGCGCCACGCCCAGCCGTTTCAGCACCACATCCGCCACTTCTTCGGAAAAGCCGCGGAAGGTCGTCCATTTGCCGCCCACCAGCGAGATGACAGGCCAGGTCCGCGCCCCCTCGGGTTCCTGCACCGGGGCCGAATGGTCACGTGAGATCAGCCCCGGGTTCGCCGCATCCGAGGCCGGCAGCGGCCGGATCCCGGCATAGGCATAGACGATCTGGTCTTTCGAGAAGGACAGCCCCGGCAACAGCGACGAAATCGCCTGCATGAAATAGTCGATCTCGTCATCTTCGCAGCGCACATTGTCCGGGTCCGCCGCGCGGATATCTGACGATCCAACCAGGGCCCGGCCCAGATAGTCGAACACCAGGCAGATCCGCCCGTCATCGGCCTCGAAATAGATCATCCGGCCTTTCAGCGCGGCGATCACTCCGGGATGAGCCAGCAGGATATGCGAGCCCTTGGTGCCGCCGATCAGCTTTGTCGTCAGCCCCAGCTGCGCATTCACCTGGTCGATCCACGGCCCGCCCGCATTCAGCACGATTTTCGGGCGGAAGGCGCGGGCGGTGCCGTCAGCCTGGGTCAGGTGGATCACATCGCCCTGAACCCCGGTCAGATGGGTGTAATTCAGCACCTCGGCGCCCGGATTGGCGCGTTTGCCATCCATCAGCAGCTCGACGACCAGGCGCTCGGGCATCCGGACGGTCGCGTCGTAATAGGCCCCCGCCGCCACGATCTTCGGCGTCAGCGGCGGGATCTCTTGCAGGGCGCGTTTTTTCGACCAGAGGCTGTGCTTTGGCATCACCCGCCGCTTCGCGCCGTAGAAATCATAAAGGCTAAGGCCGATTTTCATCAGCACCGCGCCCCGCGATCTGGGGGCCGTGGTCGAGCCGAACAGCGTGCGGATTGCCGCCGGAATGCCTTTGAACCAGGAAAAGAACGGGATCACCGTTTGCAGCGGATGCACCACATGCGGCGCGTTGCGCAGCAAAAGATTGCGCTCCAGCGTCGATTGCGCGACCAGGCGGAACTCACCCGTTTCCAGATATTTGATGCCGCCGTGGATCAGCCGTGAAGGCGCGGCCGAGGTGCCAGAGCTGAAATCGCCCTTATCGGCGATCACCACGCTAAGGCCCTGTTCGGCGATGTCGCGGAAGGTGCCCGCGCCATTGACGCCTGCACCAAGGATCAGCACGTCAATATCTTGTATATCACTCATTTTCATCCACCAGTATCAGGGGCACACCCGCAGCCAGCAAGGCATTGGCCGTGTCATCGGCAAGGGCGCGGTTTACATAGACCGCGTCAAAATCTGTCAGATCGGCAAAGCGGTGCAGCGCCAGCTTGCCGAATTTCGTATGGTCCAGCAGCAGAACGCGCCGCGCCGCCGCCTTCAGCATCGCC
This sequence comes from Pseudogemmobacter hezensis, assembly GCF_013155295.1. Classification (GTDB taxonomy): domain Bacteria; phylum Pseudomonadota; class Alphaproteobacteria; order Rhodobacterales; family Rhodobacteraceae; genus Pseudogemmobacter; species Pseudogemmobacter hezensis. The sequence goes on from NZ_JABJXT010000014.1 coordinate 11,862, forward strand.
TGTTTGACACGCACCGCCCGCGCATCCTGGATCAGCGCCGTCACCCCGGTTGCCCCAGAGGCCGAACAGATCACCAGGTTCGCATGCAGCCCGGCCAGCGCGCTTTCGCAAAGATGGCCGATAAAGGCATTATAGGTCGGGTGGTAATCGCCGCCCAAAGCGATCAGTTCGGGCCCTTCGGGGCCTGACAGGCGGGTCATCATCCCCAGGCTGTTGGTGATCACCGTCAGCGGATCAATCGTCGCCAGATGCGGCCCGAGCGCCGCGACGGTGGTGGAATCGTCCAGGATCACCGCCTGGCCCGGCTGAATCTCGGCCAGGGCGGCGCGGGCCAGCGCGGCTTTCGCGCCCGCCGCATGGGTCTCGCGCCAGGCGATATGGCTTTCGTAAACGCCCGAGGGCTGGGCCGAGACCGCGCCATGCAGCTTGCGCAACACGCCCTGGCGGGCGAGATCCTCGATATGGCGGTGGATCGTCATGCGCGAGACGCCAAAGGCCTGGACAAGGTCGTCGATGCGGACCTCGCCTTTTGCGATCACCATGGCGGCGATCTCATCGCGGCGGCTGAGGGCTGTCATGCCAGGGCTTCCAGCTGCGGCCAAAGCGGGCCGAGTGCTGCCGCCAGGTCGCAATGCAGACGGTAGCGCACAGACATTTCGGCGCTGCGGGCCGGGTCGGGCTGCCAGGTCTGGCCAAGCGCCGCCAGGTCGCGCGGATCGGCGGTCGGGCTGTCAAACAGCCCCACGCCCGAGCCCGCACAAAGCGCTGCAGCCCAGGCGGCGGGTTCCTCGGTCGCGGTAACCGTGACCGGCAGGCCCAGCACATCGGCAAAGACCTGGGCAAACAGCGGGTTGCGGGAAATGCCGCCGGTCAGCAGCGCGGTTTCGGGATGGAACCCATCGCGCAGCGCATCGACATGGATGCGGTGATTGAAGGCGATCCCCTCGATCACCGCCCGCAGCATATCGCCCCGATCATGCCAGCCGCGCAGGCCCAGGAAACTGGCCGAGGCCTCTGCGCCATGCGGGCTGCCAAAGAGATAGGGGTGGAACATCAGCGTCGAGGGGCGCTGGAAGGCGGCCTCGATATCGGGCGTGATCAGGGCGTGAAAGCTGTCGCCCGCTGCCTCGGCCTTTGCGCGGTCGCCGCCGCAGAGTGTATCAAGGAACCAGTCGTAATTCGCAGCCGATGCCGGCGAGATCGACATATTGTTCCACTCGCCCTTCCGCAGCCCGTTGCGGCAGAACCAGCGCGGGTCGATTTTGGCGGTGTTAGAGACTGTTTCATTGATCGAATAGGTGCCCGCGACAATCGCCACCCGCCCCACGCCATGCCCGCCAATCCCAAGCGCCGAGGCGGTTACATCATGCAGCCCGGCCACAACCGGCGTGCCCTCGCGCAGCCCGGTCAGCCTGGCGGCGGCTTCGGTCACATGGCCCACCACCTGATCGGGCAGCGAAACAGGCGGCAGCGCATGGGCCAGCGCCTCAAGCCCCAGAAGGCGCAGGATTTCGGGGTCGTAGTCCTGGGTCTGAACATTGGTGAAACCAGTGCTGGCCTCGGTCAGATCGGTGCCGATCACGCCCGAAAGGCAATAGCGCAGCCAGTCTTTGCAGGCCAGGATATGGGCGATGCGGCTGAACCGCTCTGGCTCATGCCGTTTGATCCAGGCCAGCAGCGCGGTCGGTGCCGAGGCATGGGGCATCTGCCCCGACAGCGTCAATGCGCGGGCCGCGGTGCCGTCAGCCTGCCATTGCGTCACCTGGTCTGCGGCGCGGCTGTCCAGCGACAGGATGCCAGGCCCAAGCGCCGCCCCCTGCGCATCAAGCAAATAAAGCCCGTCGCCATGCGCGGTGGCAGCCACGGCGGCGATATCGGCGGCGCGGCCTGAGAGGGCAAGCGCCTCGGAAATCGCCTCGGCGGTGGCGGCCCAGAGCTGGTTCATGTCACGCTCGACATGGCGAGGGCGTGGCATCAGCTGCGGCAGGCGCCGTCGTGCGACGGCCAAAGGCGTGCCGTGGGCGTCAAAGACCACTGCCTTGGTCACTGTCAGACCATTGTCGATGCCTAAGATACAGGGACCGGAATGCGCCATATTACCCCCTCTGACCCGCCAGGCTGTGACGGGATCCTCAGGTGTTAACATGGCATGATGAGAACTTCACATCAATAGATGTTACGTTGCCGTATCGTCGCCCGCCACCGGGGCCAGCTTCAGCCGCACCCCTTCATTCAGCATGCGCTCGGCAAGGGCCGGATCCAGCCCGGAATCGACGATCACCAGATCAAACTCGCGCAGGCTGGCCATGGCATGCAGCGCCCTTCGGCTGAACTTTGAGTGGTCGGCCAGAAGGATCCGCCGATCCGCGCATTCCAGCATCGCACGCTTGATCCCGACCATGTCCTGGCTTTGGTGAAAGGCCTGGCCATCGGTGATTGCGGCGGTCGACAGAAAGGCCAGATCGGCCCGCAGCCCGCGAATGCCCGCAGAGGTGACCGGCCCCAGAAAGGCGCTGCACCAGTTGTGCAGCTGCCCGCCCAGGCCCAGAAGCGTGATATCGGGCGTGGCGCGCAGGGCATGCATCAGCGTCAGCGAATTGGTGATCGCGGTTAGCGGTACGCGGGCATTCAGATGGGGAACCATCTCGAATACGGTGGTGCTGTCATCGAAAAAGGCGGCCTGGCCTGGCTCGATCTCGGCGCAGGCCATGGCGGCGATGGCGCGTTTCTCGGCCCCCTGGCGGGCGGTGCGAAAAGTATCCGAGGCCTCGATCAGGCTGGTCGGCGCTGCTGAAACCACGCCGCGCATCTTGCGCAAGAGGCCACGGCTGGCCAGCTCATCCAGATCGCGGTGGGCGGTCATCAGGCTGATCCCGAAGCGCGAGGTCAGATCCTCGATCCGCATCGAGCCCTCTGACATCACCGTTTCCGCGATCAGCTGACGCCGCGCGATCTGACGTGCATGGCGGCTGTCCGAGGGGATCGGATCATATCCCGGCTCTGCCTCTGGCCCATTTTCCGGCGCATTTTTCGGCCCGGCATCCGGCAAGGTAGCGTCTGTAAATTTGGTGTTGGACATCAAAGGCCTCCCGGCAGCCGGACTGCGCATTTCGCCCCTATCTCAGGCGACCGGCGGTTGCAACGGAGGGGGCCTAGGGCCAGCTGTTCCGGCACCAGGCGAAAGGCGAAAGGCAGGCCGGGGATGCCCGGCCTGCCCGCAGCGCTTATTCCGACAGAACGAAAGGCGCGGTGTATTTGTCGACATTCTCTGCGGTGATCAGCAGGCAGTCGAACAGCTGCTTTTCGGTTGCCGCGCCGGTCTCGCCGGTTTTGATGAACTTGTCGGCCTGGATCACAGCCTCGCGCGAGAAGATCGCCACCGGCTGCAGCACGGTATATTGCAGCTCGCCGTTTTTGATCGCCTCGACTGCGTCGGGCGAGCCGTCGAAACCGCCGACCTTGACCTGCTCCAGCTTGCCAGCCTCTTTCAGGGCCGCAATCGCGCCAAGCGCCATCTCGTCATTGCCAGCGATCAGGCCGATGACATCGGGGTTGGCCTGCAAGAGCGACTGGGTCTTCTGATAGCCCTGAGTGCGATCCCAGTTGGCAACTTCCTGACCCGATTTCACCAGATCCGGATATTGGCTGATCACGGTCTCATAACCGTTCGAGCGGGTCGCGGCATTGTTGTCTGCGGGGTTGCCGAACAGTTCGACGAAATTGCCGGCATCGCCCACGGCCTCAACCCAGGCCTGCGCACCCAGAGCTGCGCCCTGTGCGTTGTTCGAGACCAGCTGCGATTTGGCCAGGCCTTCCTGGTTGATCTCGGCATTGACGAGGAAAACCGGGATGCCAGCGTCAACCGCCTTTTGCACCGCACCGATGGAGCCATCGGCATTGGCCGGGTCGAGGATGATCGCCACCGATTTATTGGTGATCGCGGTGTCGATCAGCGTGCTTTCGGTATTGGTGTCATTCTTGTGCGAAGAGACATTGGCGGTATAGCCCAGCTCTTCGGCGGTTTTGCGGGCGATCTCGCCTTCGGTGAACCAATAGGGGTTCGCCGGATCGGTCACGATGATTGAGATCAGGCCCTCGGCGGATGCGGCATAGGCCATCATCGGCAAAGCGGCAGCTGCACCCATCAGCGCGCGGCGGGTCAGTTTAAGCATGTGTATTCCTCCCAGGGGTTGCATGCGGTCTTGCAGTCTTGCCCGGCCAGTAATGCTGCCCGGGCGAAGGTCGTCAGGCTCAGGCTTTCTTGCCGCCTTTGCCGGTCTGGATCGAATTCATCAGCACCGCCAGCACGATCACCGCGCCGGTGAAAACGGTCTGCCAGTAAGACGAGACACCGACGATCACGAGGCCTGCGGACAGGAAGCCGATCACGAAGGCGCCCAGCATGGTGCCCAGAACCGTGCCGCGCCCGCCGGTCAGCGCCGCGCCACCGATCACCACGGCGGCAATCGCGGTCAGCTCATAGGTGGTGCCAGCGGTGGGGCCTGCCGAGGTCAGCTGCGACGACAGAACCAGCCCTGCAACCGCCGAAAGCGCCCCCGAAAGCGTGTAGACGGTGACTTTGACGAATTTCACCGGAACGCCCGAAAGCTCTGCCGCGCGCTCATTGCCGCCCGAGGCATAAAGCCAGCGCCCAAAGGCCGAACGGCTAAGCACCAGCCATGCGATCACCGCGCAGACCGCCAGGATCAGCACCGAGATCGGGATGCCCGCGATCCGCTCGGATCCCAGCCATTTGAAGCCGGTATTGCCCAGCTCGGCCGAGCCCGCGAGGCGGTTATAGGTCAGGCCATTGGTCAGCAAAAGCGCAACGCCGCGGGCCACATACATCACGCCCAGCGTGGCGACAAAGGCCGGAACCTTCAGATATGCGACCAACACGCCATTCACCGCGCCAACCAGGGCACCGATGGTTACGGTGATCACCACCACCGCCCAGACCGGAGGATAAAGGATCACGCCCATGGCTTTGATCTCGATCCCCTGCATCATCGCGCCCGCGATCACCCCGCAAAGCGCCAGGATAGAGCCGACCGACAGGTCAATGCCGCCATTCAGGATCACCAGCAGCATGCCGATGGCCAAAAGGCCAAAGATCGCCACCTGGCTGGCCATGATCAGGAAATTCGAGGTCGTGAAATAATTCGGCGACAGGTAGGAGAAGACCGCGATGATCACGATCAGCGCAAAGAAGGCGCGGCCTTCCAGCAGCAGTTTCAGCAGGCTGAAACCCTGGCCCTGCGGGGCTGCGGATTTGGATGTCTGAGACATTGTTCTGTTTTCCCCGAACTTCTCACTCAGGCCGCGTGCTGTTCGCCAGAGGCGGCCATGATCATTTCCTTGGTGGCGTCTGCGCCGAATTCGGCCGTGATGCGGCCCTTGTGCATGACGATGATACGATGCGCGATCGACAGGCACTCGCTGACCTCAGAGGTGGTATAGACCACCGCCAGCCCCTGTTTCGCGCCATCGGCCAGCAGGCGGAACACCTCGGCCTTGGCGCCGATGTCGATGCCGCGCGAGGGTTCATCCAGCAAGATCACCTTTGGATTGGTGGCCATCATCTTGCCGATCACCACCTTTTGCTGATTGCCGCCTGAAAGCGAGCCAATCGCCGCATCCGGGCCAGAGGTTTTCACCGTGACCCGTTTGATCGAATCCGCCACCAGCGCCTTTTCGGCCCGGCGTGAGGTGAAAAGCCCGCGCGTGAAAGCGCCAATCGAGGCCAGCGACAGGTTTTGCCCCACCGACATCGTCTGCACCAGACCATCGCGCTGCCGATCCTCTGGCACCAGCGCAAGGCCACTGGCGATCCGCCCGGCGATTGAGAGATCCGAGATCTCCTGGCCCAGCAGCTCGATCCGGCCCGATTGCTGGCGATAGCGGCCCGCCAGCGCCTCCATCAGCTCAGAGCGGCCCGCGCCCATCAGGCCATAGATGCAAACGATCTCGCCCGCCTTCACATCCAGCGAGAGGTTGTCGACCACGTTATAGGGATTGCCACCCGGATCGGGCAGAACCATGTTTTGCACCGAAAGCGCGGTCTGGCCGAAGGCGTAACCATCGGGCGGGCTGCCGAGGTTGTAATTCTCGCCCACCATATTGCGCACGATCCAGTTCAGGTCGATTTCCGCGCGCGGGGCCCAGGCCGTCATGGTGCCATCGCGCAGCACCACGGCGTGGTCGGTGATCTGCAGCGCCTCTTCCAGATGGTGCGAGATATAGACGATCGACACGCCTTTCGAGGTCAGGTCATTGATCACCTTGAACAAAACCTCGACCTCGGTCGCGGAAAGGGCCGAAGTCGGCTCGTCCATGATCAGGATGCGGCTGTCGACCGACAGCGCCCGCGCGATCTCGACGATCTGTTGCTGGCCAAGGCGCAGATCCTCGACCGGGGTCAGCGGGTCGATGTCCTCTTCCAGATCGGCCATCAGCTTGCGGACCTGGGCCTCTTCCTCGGCGAAATTCACCCCGGTCGGGCCCATGATCTCACGGCCCATGAAGATATTGTCGCGCACCGAAAGGTTTGGCGCCAGGCTCAGCTCCTGGTGGATGATCGAGACGCCCAGATCACGCGCATGGGTCGAGTTCTGGAAGGCCACCGGCTTGCCATCCAGGATGATCTCGCCCGAGGTTGGCTGGATTACGCCCGACAGGATCTTCATCAGCGTCGATTTGCCTGCGCCATTCTCGCCGAAAAGCGTGGTGACCTGACCGCGATGGATGTCGAAATTCACGCCCTTCAGCGCATGAACCGCGCCGTAGGATTTGGCCACATTGCGGGCGGCCAGCACGACCTCTGCCGTGTCGGGTTTTGTGGCGGTGGCGCTCATCACTGCACCGTCACGCTGACCGGGGTCACGCGCCACATTTTTGCGTTGATCAGGGTGAAGGCGCCGGTGACCTCAAGCGTTTTGCCGGTCAGATTGGCGGTGTCGATCCCGTCCAGCACCGCCGCCTTCATGGCGCGGTTGATGGCTGATCCGGCATCCTGATACTCGATCTGGTTTTTGAACGCCCCGAATTCGATGTCGCCGGGCGCGTCGCGCAGATCGGTGCCATTGATCGCCGGGCCGGTCTGCAGGCGAAGCCGGATATCTTCGGGCATGCCGGGAACCTGGATGTCATAGACGCCCGATTTCCCCTCAGCCGCGACGCCGGTGAACTTCACCATCATCACAACGCCCGTGGTGGCGGGGGTGCCATACTCTTTTGACGCCGCCGCCTTATCGGCCTGGACGGCCTGGGCCAGGGTGACAGCATCCACGGCCTTTGCGGTCACGACCTCTTTGATGCGCGGAAACTCGGCCGTGCCATAGCTGTCGGGCGAGAAGGCCTGCTGACGGGTATCCGCCTCAGAGCCGACGTGCACGACCTTTGTATCCAGCGCGATTGCGGCCAGCACGACAACGGCGGCCCCGGCAAGGATCCAGCGTCCACGATGCGAGGCTGTGCGCGGTGCAGCGGCGGTGTCAGGGCTTTGGCTCATGATCAGATTCCCGGAAATTTATGGGCAGAGGTGGCAGCGGAAACCCTGGCGAAAGCCGGGGGCGCCCCGTTGTGGCGCCGCATGCCGGGGCGGGCGGTGAAGTCGCGTTCAGCCCTGCCAGCGGCAGAGGCGTGATCGGCCCCTGAATTGGCCCATGACATGCGTCTACTCCTCACCTTGCGACGGTCCCGGGTGTCACGCTCCTCAACGTGCTGGCCTCAATGTATTGGCATGGGGGCCAGGGGATTGTCGCCTGCGTCTGCGGATTTGTGATATTATAGTGATATATAATTCGTCAAGTAAGATATGAAATCGGCGCATGGGCGGGTCGGTAACTTCTGGCAAGGTGCTGGCGTGGCGCAGGTTTCATGCGGATAGAATCAGGTGATTCTGGTGCCGGGCGCAGTGATTTCCGGGGGCTTGCCGCGCGGTCAGGTGGTGCGGATTGCTGCTGCAGGGGCAGCCGATTCCTGCTGCTCTTGCGTCACGCTTTTCCCACAATCATTTGATTTGATGTGATCATATGCGTCCGCATCAGCGTCCGACATTGCGGAAGCAGTTGCCGCGGTCAGGGCGGCTTGTGGCCCGGCTGGCTGCGGGCCGTCGTTCAGCTATCGGCCCGGCTTGCCCGATCAGGGGCGGGCCGCGTTTGTGAAGTTTATCTGAAATAATTTGCGCTGTCAGAAAAATAATTCATTCACTATGATATTATTGTGGGATATATTTTGCGCTGGCTGTGGACATGCGTGTCGGGCCAGGTATTGCATAGTCATCATGACAGGGCCGGAACGGGGGAGGCTGCGCTTTATCGCGCGGGCGGACCGGCAAGAGGGACGAGTTATGGCCGGATCTGATATTCTGATCGGTATTGATGCCGGGACATCGGTGATCAAGGCGGTGGCCTTTGATCTGGCGGGGCGGCAGATCGCCAGCGCAGCGGTGCCAAACCGTTATGAGACGGCGGCCGATGGCTCGGCGACGCAGCCGCTGGGGCAGACCTGGGAGGATTGCGCCCGCGCTTTGCGCCAGCTGGGTGAACTGGTCGAGGGGCTTTCCTCGCGCACGGCGGCGCTGGCGGTGACAGGGCAGGGCGATGGCACCTGGCTTGCGGGCAAGGGCAATCGGGCGGTGGGTGATGCCTGGCTCTGGCTGGATGCCCGCGCCGCGCCGACGGTTGATCGCCTGGCCGCCTGTGCCGCCAATCGCGCCAGGTTTGAGGCGACAGGCACCGGGCTGAACACCTGCCAGATGGGCAGCCAGATCGCCCATATGCAGAATTTTTGCCCCGAGATGCTGCAATCCGCCGAGGTGGCGCTGCATTGCAAGGACTGGCTTTATCTGAACCTGACGGGCGTGCGGGCGACCGACCCGTCCGAGGCCAGCTTTACCTTCGGCAATTACCGCAACCGCCAATATGATGACACGGTGATCGCGGCGCTGGGGCTTGAACGTCAGCGCCATCTGCTGCCCCCGATCATTGAGGGCACCGAGACCACCCATCCCCTTTGCCCCGAGGCCGCTGCGGCCACCGGGTTGCGGGCGGGCACGCCTGTCAGCCTTGGCTATGTCGATATGGTGATGACGGCGCTGGGGGCGGGTGTTTACGGTGGTGGTGGCCAGGATGTGGCCTGCTCGACCGTGGGATCTACCGGCGTGCATATGCGGGCGGTGCGCTGGCAGGATGTGCATCTGAACGATGAGGGCACCGGCTATGTGATCTGCCTGCCGGTGCCGGGCGTGGTGACCCAGGTGCAGACCAATATGGCGGCGACGCTGAATGTCGACTGGGCGCTGGGTCTGGCGGGCGATGCGCTGCGGGCCTTTGGTCATGAGGTCAGCCATAAAGAGCTGGTTGTCCGCATTGATGCCTGGCTTGGCGAAAGCCAGCCCGGCCAGATCGTTTACCACCCCTATATATCCGAGGCAGGCGAGCGCGGGCCCTTCGTCAATGCCCTGGCCCGGGCGGGCTTTACCGGCTTTTCGCAGTATCACGGTTTTGCCGATCTGCTGCGCGCAGTGACCGAGGGGCTGGGCCATGCGATGCGTGATTGTTACACCGCGATGGGCAAGCTGCCCGGTGAGCTGCGGCTGACCGGCGGCGCGGCGCGTTCGGCGGCTCTGCGTCAGATCTTTGCGGCCTCGGTCGATGCGCCCGTGCGTGTCTCACAGCGTGATGAGGCCGGGGCTGCCGGGGCAGCGATGATGGCCGCCGTCGCCATCGGCGCCTATAAATCCATGGATGATTGCGTGAATGAATGGGTGATCCCGCTTCTGGGCCAGCCCGAGGCCCCCGACCAGGCCCTGGTCGCCGCCTATTCGCGCATCTTCCCCGCTTATCAATCGGCACGCCAGGTGCTGGTTCCGGTCTGGGATCAGCTGTCACGTGCCCGCCGCCCGTCAGGAGAATGACATGACCGATATGATTGACCTCTTTGTAATCGGAGGCGGCATCAACGGCGCGGGCGTCGCGCGGGATGCGGCGGGCCGTGGCCTCTCGGTGGTGATGGCCGAGAAGGATGACCTGGCGCAGGGGACATCCTCGCGCTCGGGCAAGCTGGTGCATGGCGGGCTGCGCTATCTGGAATATTATGAATTCCGCCTGGTGCGTGAGGCGCTGATCGAGCGCGAGGTTCTGCTGAACGCTGCGCCGCATATCATCTGGCCGATGCGTTTCGTGCTGCCGCACAGCCCGCAGGACCGCCCCGCCTGGCTGGTCCGGCTGGGCCTGTTCCTTTACGACCATCTGGGCGGGCGCAAAAAACTGCCCGGCACCCGCACGCTGAACCTGCACCGCGACCCTGAGGGGGCGGCGATCCTGGATCAGTATAAAAAGGGCTTTGAATATTCCGATTGCTGGGTGGATGACGCGCGGCTGGTGGTGCTGAACGCGCTTGGCGCGGCGGAAAAGGGCGCGACAATCCTGACCCGCTCGCCCGTGACCTCGGCGGTGCGGGAAAATGGCGGCTGGACGGTTACGGTGAAGAACAGCGTGACCGGGGCCGAGCAGATCTTCCGCGCCAAAGTGCTGGTGAATTGCGCCGGGCCATGGGTCACCGATGTTATTGAGAATGTGGCGAAAACCCATTCCTCGCGCGGGGTGCGGCTGGTCAAGGGCAGCCATATCATCGTGCCGAAATGGTGGGCGGGGCAGAATGCCTATCTTGTCCAGAACCACGACAAGCGGGTGATCTTCGTGAACCCCTATGAGGGCGATCTGGCGCTGATCGGCACCACCGATATACCCTGGGAAGGCCGCGCTGAGGATGTCGAGATTGCCGAGACAGAGATCGACTATCTGATCCAGGTCGTGAACCGCTATTTCAAGGAAAAGCTGCGCCGCGAGGACGTGCTGCATGCCTATTCCGGCGTGCGGCCGCTGTTCGACGATGGCAAGGGCAACCCCTCAGCCGTGACCCGCGACTATGTGTTCGACCTGGATGAGACCGGCGGCGCCCCGATGCTGAACGTCTTCGGCGGCAAGATCACCACCTTCCGTGAGCTGGCAGAGCGTGGGCTGCATAAGCTGAAGCACATCTTCCCGCAGATGGGGCCGGACTGGACGGCAACGGCGAAACTGCCGGGCGGCGAGATGCCGAACGCGGATTATGAAAGCTTTATCAATGCCAGCCGCGACACCTTCCCCTGGATGCCGCGTGGCCTGATCCAGTATTACGCGCGGCGCTATGGCAGCCGGATGCAGGATCTGATCGGCACGGCTGCCTCGGTTGAGGGGCTTGGCCGTCACTTTGGCGGGGATCTTTATGAGGCCGAGGTGAAATACCTCGTCAGCAAAGAATGGGCGATGAGCGCCGAGGATATCCTCTGGCGTCGCACCAAACATAAGCTGCATCTGACCGAGGCCGAGATCCAGGCCTTCTCGACCTGGTTTGAGGGCTGGAAAGCCGGGGCTGCCGCATGACACTGACGCTTTCGCTGAACACCAACCCGCTGGTGAACCGTTTCGCCGAACCCGCCGATCTGATTGAGACGGTGGCGCGGGATCTGCGCATCCGCGATCTGCAGCTGACGCATGAGTTCATCAACCCCTCCTGGCCTGCGCCCGTCATCCGCCGTCTGACGCGCGAGATGCAGGCCGCACAGGCACGGACTGGCGTGCGGGTGACATCCGGCATGACCGGGCCTTACGGGCGGCTGAACCATTTCGGCCATCCCGACGCCGATGTGCGCCGCTATTACACCGACTGGTTCAAGACCTTCGCCGATATCACCGCCGATCTGGGCGGGGTTTCGGTGGGCACCCAGTTTGCGATCTTCACCTATAAGGATTTCGACGATCAGGCGCGGCGTGAGGAACTTACTCAGATCGCCATCGACCATTGGGCCGAGGTTGCCGAACACGCCAAATCCGCCGGGCTGAAATATGTCTATTGGGAACCGATGAGCGTGGGCCGCGAATTTGGCGAGACGATCCAGGAGGCGCTGGCACTGCAGGATCGGCTGACGGCGGCCAATATGGCGGTGCCGATGTGGATGATGGCCGACATCGACCACGGCGATGTCACCAGCCCCAACCCCGATGACACCGACCCCTATGCCTGGGCGCGGGCGGTGCCCAAACTCTCGCCCATCATCCATATCAAACAGTCGATGATGGACAAATCGGGCCACAAACCCTTTACCGCCGATTTCAACGCTAAGGGGCGCATCCAGCCGCAGCCGCTGCTGGCGGCCTTTGCCGAGGGTGGCGCGGTCGACAATGAAATCTGCCTGGAGCTGTCCTTCAAAGAGCGCGAGCCGAATGACCGCCAGGTCATCGCGCAGATCGCGGAAAGCGTGGCCTTCTGGGCGCCCCATATCGATACGGGCGTGCAGGATCTGCATATCTGAGCGGGAAAGCCATGTCCTCCAGCCGCGATATTGACCCCGAAACCAGCCTCGCCATCCGCGCGGCCTGGCTGCATTACGCGGGCGGGATGACCCAGGGCGCGGTGGCGAAACGGCTGGGCCTGCCTTCGGTCAAGACGCATCGCCTGATCGCAAAGGCGGTGACCGAGGGCGCGGTTAAGATCTCGATCGACGGCGATATTATCGAATGCGTCGCGCTGGAGGATCAGCTCTCGCGCCGTTTCGGGCTGGACTATTGCGAGGTCGCGCCGGATCTGGGCGAAGAGGGGCTGCCGCTGCGCGCGCTTGGCACCGCAGGCGCGGGTTTCCTGCGCCGTGAGATAGAGCGCGGCGAGACCCCGGTTCTGGGCCTTGGCCATGGGCGCACGCTGCGCGCGGTGGTGCGGCTTTTGCCGCGCATCAATGCCAGCGGTGTGAAATTTGTCTCGCTTCTGGGCGGGCTGACCCGCAATTACGCCGCGAACCCCCATGACGTGATGCACAGCCTGTCGGAAAAAACCGGGGCCACGGCCTTCGTGCTGCCGGTGCCATTCTTCGCCCGCTCGGCCAATGACCGCGAGGTGGTGCTGGCCCAGCCCGGCGTGCGTGAGATTTTCGATATGTCAGCGGGGGCGGGGCTGAAGCTGGTCGGCATCGGCTCGGTCGATGAAAGCGCGGGGCTGGTGGCTTCTGGCATGATAGAGCCACATGAGATTGAGGATATCACCAAAGCAGGTGGCGCGGGCGAGATGCTTGGCCATTTCTTTGACGCCCAGGGGCGCGAGGTGGAAACCCCATTGACGGCGCGGACGCTTTCGGTCGGCTTTGGCGCGGCTGCGGGGCGGATTGTTGCGGTCGCAGGCGGGGCGGATAAACAGGCGGCGATACGGGCGGTATTGGCCAGCGGGCGGCTTTCAGGGCTGATTACCGACGAGCCGACGGCGCGGGCGCTTTTGGACTGAAGAGGGAAGAGAATGGAACAGAAAACCTGGACCGCAGAGGCCTGGACGGGGAAAACCTGGGTCGGCACCAACTGGAAGATGCACAAAGACTGGGCCGCCGCAAAGCGCTTTGCCGAGGGGCTGATCGCCTCTGACAAAGACCGCGATCCGCGCATCCAGCGCTTTATCATCCCGCCCTATCTTTATGTGCGCGAAATCAAAGAGATGCTGAAGGACACTTCGGTCAAAGTCGGCGCGCAGAACATGCATTGGGAGAGCGAGGGCGCTTTCACGGGTGAGATTTCGCCCATGATGCTGAAAGATGCCGGTCTCGATATGGTTGAGCTGGGCCATTCCGAGCGCCGCGAGATGTTTGGCGAAACCGATGAGGGCGTCGGTCTGAAAACCGAATCCGCCATTCGTCACGGTCTGGTGCCGCTGATCTGCATCGGCGAGACGCTGGAAGATCGTAATTCCGGCCGCGCGACCGAGGTTCTGGCCGCGCAGACCCGTGCCGCGCTTGCCCGCCTCAGCCCGGCGCAAAAACAGGCCGAGATCCTGCTGGCATATGAGCCGGTCTGGGCCATTGGCGTGAACGGCATCCCCGCGAAAGCCGATTACGCCGATGCCCGTCAGGCTGAAATCATTCAGGTCGCCGAAGAAGTGCTGGGTCGCCGCGTGGCCTGTCTTTACGGCGGTTCCGTCAATCCCGGCAATTGCGAAGAGCTGATCCAATGCCCGCATATTGACGGTCTGTTCGTCGGTCGCTCGGCCTGGGAGGTCGAGGGCTATCTGGGGATCATGGCGCAGGTCAGCGCCAAACTGTGAAGGGAAACACCATGAAACTTGCAATCGCAGGCGACAGCGCCGGTGAAGGTCTGGCCAAAATCCTGGCCGACCACCTGAAAGACAAATATGAGGTGTCTGAGGTCTCGCGCACCGATGCGGGCCCGGATGCGTTCTATGCGAACCTCTCGGACCGTGTGGCCTCGGGCGTGATCGACGGCACCTATGACCGGGCGATCCTGGTTTGCGGCACCGGGATCGGTGTGGCTATCGCGGCAAACAAGGTGCCTGGCATCCGCGCCGCGCAAACCCATGACACCTATTCCGCCACCCGCGCTGCGCTGTCGAACGACGCGCAGATCATTACCATGGGCGCCCGGGTGATCGGGCCGGAACTGGCCAAGGCCATCGCCGACGCCTGGCTGGCCGAGACGATGAATTTCGACGCCGCTGGCAAATCGGCCGGCAATGTCGATGCAATCGGTGCGGTTGCCGCGAAATACAGCAAGGTCTGAGGCCCATTGAACAACGGGCCCCCGGGGACTATCCCCGGCCGGGCCTGTCGGGGCGCGCGACCCTCCTCCTCCTGCGCGCCCCGCCTTAACCCTGCGGGAGATCACCATGCTGCGCCTGCCTGCCGACAAAGCCCCCGAGGGGATGCTGCTGGATGATTATCTGACCGGGAAATCCGGCCCGGTTTCCGTGGTGCAGGCTTTTGCGCAGGCGCTGCCGGGGATTGCGGCCCGGCTGGCGGCGGGGCGGCTTTACTCTGACCCGGCGGCGGTGATCGGCATCAACGAAAGCGGCGACAAGCAAAAGGCGATGGATGACGCGGCGCATCACTATGTGCTGCCTTATCTGAAGGCGGCCGGGGTGCGGCTGGTCCTGTCCGAGGAAGCCGAGGATATCGTCACCCTGAACGCCGATGGGCTTTGGGATGTGGCGATGGATCCGATTGATGGCTCGAACTCTATCGGGATCGGCGCGCCTTTGGGGATGTTCTTCGCGGTGTTCCCGGCGCGTGGCGCGGATTTCCTGCGCCCGGGGGCAGAGACCGTGGCGGCGGGCTATGCCTCGATCGGGCATTCGCTGGATTACGGCTTTTCGCTGGGCCAGGGGGTGAACCTTTTCGGCTATGACCCCGAGGGAAAGGCTTTCCGCCAGACCCATGCGCATGTGATGCTGAAGCCAAAGGCCTCGACCATTGCCTATAATGCCTCAAACCAGCGGCATTGGGCCAAGGGGTTGCAGGACTGGGTCTGCGATGTGGAGCTGGGCCGCGACGGCCCGCGCGGGCGCGATTTCAACATGCGCTGGCTGGCGGCGGCGGCGGGCGAGCTGCACCGCATCCTGATCGAGGGCGGCGCGTTTCTTTACCCCGCCGACAGCCGCAAAGGCTACGAGAATGGCCGTCTGCGCACGCTTTATGAGGCCTTCCCGATTGCCTTCCTGATTGAACAGGCGGGCGGCAAGGCCACCGATGGCGTCAACACGATCCTGACCCGTCTGCCCCAGGCGCATCATGAACATACCCCGCTGGTTTTCGGGGCCAGTGAAGAGGTCGATCTGATCCGCGATTACCTGACCAGATCGTCAGAAGACTGACCAGCCCATCCGGTGCGACAGCATCTCAAGCGCCTCTGCGCCCAGATGCGAATTGCCGTTGGCGTTCAGCCCCGGCGACCAGACCGCGATTGACGCAACCCCCGGCACCACCGCCAGAATACCGCCGCCGACGCCACTTTTCCCCGGCAGACCAACGCGGTAGGCGAAATCGCCCGAGCCGTCATAATGGCCGCAGGTCATCATCAGCGCATTGATCCGCCGCGCCCGCTCGGGCGAGACGACTGATCGTCCGGTGGCCGGATTTCGCCCGCCATTCGCCAGATACAGCCCGGCGCGGGCCAGCTGCAGGCAGCTCATGGTGACGGCGCAATGGTGGAAATAGACGCCCAGCACATGGTCGGGGTCATTGCGCAGATTGCCCCAGGAATGCAGGTAATTCGCCAGCGCCGCATTGCGAAACCCGGTCGCCTTTTCGGCGCGGGCGACCGCCGGATCGGCGCTGATGGTGTCATCATCGGCGATGAAGCGCAGAAAGCGCAGGATCTCGCCAATGGTTTCGCGCGGCGCACGGGCGCGGGCCAGCAGCGCATCGGCCACGACCAGGGCCCCGGGATTTATGAAGGGATTGCGCGGGATGCCCTTTTCCTGCTCCAGCAGCACGATAGAGTTGAAGGCATCCCCCGAAGGCTCGCGCCCGACGCGCCGCCAAAGCGCGTCACCATGCATGCCCAGAGCCAGCGTCAGGGTGAAAACCTTGGAAATCGACTGGATCGAGAAGGGCAGATCCGCCTCTCCGGCCATGAAGGTCCGGTTATCGGTCAGCGCCACCGCAATGCCGAAGTGATCCGGGCTGACATGGGCCAGCGGCGGGATGTAATCGGCGGGCTTGCCGCGATCCTTGCGCGCACGCAGCGTCAGCGTGATTTCCTCAAGCGTTTCTTGCAGGGTGTTGATCCGGTCATCCATCCTGGCAGCCTGCCCGGGATCTGAGGCCCCTGGCAAGGCTCATCCGCGTTTGACCAGCACGCGGCGCCGCTTCGCCCCCTCATCCGGCGGCAGGCCGCGTTTGACGGTGATTGCGGGCGGCTGACAGCCCAGCCCCGCGGCAACCTTATGCAGGGCCTGCTGCATCGCGGGGCCGGCAATTTCGGGGATGGTTGTATCCAGCCAGACGGTCAGCTGCCCGGCCTCTTCGATCACCCTATAGTCGCGCACCGGCACCGGCAGCGTCGCCACCGCCTGGCGGATCGCATCTGCGGGCACAAGGCGCGGGCGGCCGTCAGCGCCTGGCCACCACAGCATATCGTCGGCCCGCCCCTCGATCCGCAAGAGCCGTTGGCTGGCACAGCCGCAGGGGCAGGGCGTGGGATCCGGGATCAGCACATCGTCCAGGCGATAGCGCAGGATCGGCAGGGTCTGGCGGGTGAAATCGGTGATGACCGGGCAAAAGGCCCCGTTGCCGCCTTCAATCTCATCGCGGTCGAAATGGATGTAACGCTCGTTCAGATGCAGAGATCCGTGGCGGCAGGTATAGGCCAGAACCCCCTCGGTGCATTGATAGACCTGCTCGGGGCGCTGGCCGAAAACAGTCTCTATTATGGCGGAATCCTCGGGTGACAGCACCTCTGCGACCGAGATGATCCGGCGCGGCGCGATGCGCAGCTGGCCCGCCTCCTGCGCCTTTGCGATCTGGCCCAGGATCTGCGCAGGCGCGATCAGAACCGTCGGCTTTTGCGCATCCAACGCGGCAAGATTGCCTTCAAACGGGTTCAACAGATCGTAAAAGTGAAACTGCATCAGCGGATTCGACAGGCTTTCATAAAGCGCATTGTTCGCCCGCAGGAAAAACGCAATCCGTTGCTGCGACAGCAGCGGCGAGGGCCAGAACCGCCCGCACATCACCGCCGCCCAAAGGGCACGCTCGCGCTTATTGGTCAGGAAAAGCCCGCGCTGGCCCGAGGTGCCGGTCGACAGCCCCACCGCCACATCCCCGATCATCGGCGCGAAATCACGGCTTTCCTCGGATCGCAGCGCGACCTCCATTGCGGTGTCCAGATGGATGCCGCGGGTGTTGATACCGGTGAAATGCTGCATCAGCAGCGCCTTGTTCATGACGGGCCAATCCGCCATCGGCGCGGTGGCAAAGGCTGCGTAAAACGGCGAACGCGGCATGATTTTCTGCCGCAGCTTGCGAAGGCCCGCCGCCTGCCAGGCGATGATCTCGTTGCGGGTGGCAAAGCCCCGGCCGTAACGGGCCGCCAGAAAGGCGCGAAGCGGCGAGGAACCGGGCTGGGCGATCATGGAAAGGCCTCGGGGCAGTGAGAGGGGTAAAAGCTGATATCGGGCCGCGCCCGCATCAGCGCTGACAGCGCGGTAAAGGTTTGCAGATAGGCCTGCGCATCGCCCAGCCGCCGCAGCGTGCTGTCAGGCGGTGGCGCGTTGTCGCGCAGCGCCGCAAGGCTCCAGGCGGCATCGGCGATCAGGAAGGCCGGGCCCCGGGTGGTTTTTGGGGTGGTTTCGGGCAGAAAAAGGCCAAACTGACCGTGGCCGTGACCCGGCAGCGCGACCGCCAGCAGGCTGGCCTGCGGGTCAAGCGCGTGAAAGATGCCTATTGCATCCAGCCCAGGCGGGGCAGGGACGCGGGGCAGATCCTCGATAAAATCGGGTGAAAGGCGCGAAAGCTGACGACGCAGGCCCTCGGGGCAACCTGCCCTGAGCGTGGCGATGCGCGATCCGGCCTGCATATGCGTCCAGGCGCTGCGCGATGTCAGAACGCGCCCGGGCGGCTGGGGCAGATCGAAAAGGCCTGCGATGTGATCGGCATGCAGATGCGACAGGATCACGGTGGCGGGCCGGGCGTTCAGTCGCGCCAGCTGCCTGGTCAGGTGCTGATCTTCGGGCAGGGTTACCGGGGTCAGCCAGCGATAGATGCGTTCCGGGAAGGGGGCGGTCGCATCGAAAAACGCCCGGCCATAGCCGCTGTCAAACAGGATGTCGCCCAGCGTCGGGTGGCGGATCAGCACCACCCCGGCGGGAAAGCGGATCGGGCCCCAGCCCGCGTCGCGGCGCGACAGGCGGGCAGGTGCGCTGCAATGGCCGACGCGAAAAGGGATGATTTCAGGTGGAGTAGTCACGAATTCCCTCATCCAGCGTCACCTGGGGATGGTAATGCAGCACCTCTCGGGCGGCTGCGATGTCAAGCGTCAGGCTGCGCCCCAGCGAGGCCACCGCCTGACGGGTCAGGATCGGCTCGACCGAGGGGCGAAAGACGCGATGGCCTGTCTCAAGTATGGTCGCAATCGCCATGGCGAGGCCATAGGGCAGATGTTTGCGGCGCGGGGTCAGGCCGAAAATCGCCGCTGCGCGACTGGCCAGATCGCTGAAACGCCAGGCCTCGCCCGAGGTGATGTTGAAGGCGCGGCCCCCGGCCTGATCGGCATATCGCGCCGCCAGCACCATGGCACGGGCTGCGTCAGAGACATGGGTGACGTCGATCAGCGCCTCGCCGCCCGCGATCAGCGGCAGTGTTCCGCGTTCCATCGCGGCCCGCAGGCGTGGCATCAGCGAGCGGTCGCCCCGCCCATAGATCGCGCGGGGGCGCAGCGCCACCACCCGCATCGCGCCGGGGCGGTCGGCGGCCAGGGCCAGCGCCTCGGCCTGGGCCTTGGTGCGGGCGTAATGGGTGGCAAAGCGGGCGGGCAGGGGCGCATCCTCGCGCAGGTTCAGCCGATCCGTGCCGTCGGCATAGATGCTGGGCGATGAGGCGAAGATGAAGCGCTTCACCCCGGCCTCGGCTGCGGCTTTTAGCAGGCGGCGGGTAGCGGTGACGTTCAGCGCCTCAAAATCCTCACGCCGCCCCCAGGCTGACGACAGCGCGGCACAGTGAAAAACAGTCTCTGTTCCTGCCAAAAATGGCGTAAACGGCCGGGGATCACGCAGATCCAGCGCCAGGAAATTCGCGCCGATTTCTGTCAGCGCTGCCCCTTCGCGACGGTTGCGCCCCTGGGCGGTGACCGTCTTTCCCGCCGCGCAAAGCTGCCGGGTGATTTCAGCGCCCAGGCATCCGGTGGCCCCTGTGATCAGGACCGACATCAGAATCGCACCACGAGACCGCCCAGCGACAACCCCGCCGAGGTGCCAACCAGCATCGTCAGATCGCCGCGCTTCAGGCGGCCAGAGGTGATCGCGTGATGCAGGGCCGAGGGGATTGAGGTGGCGATCTGATTGCCCACCCTGTCAAAGATGCGCACCACCTTTTCCACCGGCACGCCCAGCCGCGCCAGCCCGTGATCCAGCGCCGGGCCAGAGGCCTGATGTGGCACTATACAGGCCAAATCGTCGAATTTGACGCCAGCATCGCCCAGCAGCCCTTTCAGGAAACGCGGCAGATAACGGGCCGAGATGCGAAAGGCGGTCTGCCCATCCATGCGGAATGTATTGGTGCGGTTCAGCAGCGCCGCATCGCGCAGCCCGCCATATCGGGTGCCGCCGCCCGCCAGGACGCAGGCGTCATGGCCCTCGGAATAGGTCTCAAAACGGTGGGCCAGCACGCCCTCGCCGTGATCTGCCCCCAGCACCACCGCCGCCGCGCCATCGCCAAAGATCGCGGCCGTGTCGGGCTCGTCCCAGTTCAGCCCGACAGAGGAAATATCGGCCGAAAAGACCAGCACCCGCCGCGCCCGCCCCGCCGCGATCTGCATCGCCGCCAGATCCAGCGCCTGGACAAAGCTGAGGCAGGTCGCGTTCACGTCATAAGACGGGATCCCTGATTTCCCCAGCCCCAGCCGCGCCTGAACCAGCGTCGCGGTCGAGGGGATCGCCTGTTCCATCACCCCGCAGGCCCCGATGATCAGATCCAGTTCGGCAGGTTTGACGCCCGCCGCAGCCAGGGCGTCGCGTGCGGCCATGGCGGCCATCATCGAAGAGGTCTCGTCCTCGCTGGCGATATGGCGGCTGCGCAGCCCGTAACGTGCCTCTGTCTGTCCCTGTGGCCAGCCAAGACGGCGGTCGATTTCGGCAGAGGTCAGCACCTCGCGCGGCAGGTAGGCCCCGCTGCCCAGGATGCGCATCGCAGCTGTCTGATGTGACGCCGCAGCGTGACCAGACCGGGAATCGGGCTTTGAAAGGGGGGGCATGGGACATACCTTATTGAACGTTGTTCAGTAACTCTTGACCTAAGATCGCAAATCCGTCAAGACTTAATTGAACGGCGTTCAACGCCACGATAAGCCGCGCCCTTTACAGGACAGACCAGCCATGAGCCGCCCCCAGAGAGTTCCCCGCGCCGAGCTGCGCCAGGCAATCCTTGATGCCGCCCGTGATATTCTGGACCGTGAGGGCGTCTCTGGCCTGTCGGCCCGCGCGATCGCGCGTGAGGTGGGCTATACGGCGGCCTCAATTTACAACGTGTTCGGCTCGATGTCGGACATATTGATGGAGGTCAATCGTGAGACCTTTGTCGAGCTGGAAAAGCTGATCGCAGGCCTGCCCGCGAATGAGCCGCCCTCGGCGCGGCTGCATCTGCTGTGCCAGGCCTATATCAGCTTTATGCGGCGCAATCCGGCGCTGTGGAATGCACTTTTTGGCGGCACGCGTCATCGTGAGACCTTTCCCGAATGGTATGCCGAGGCGATCCGGCGGCTGTTTGGCCAGCTGACGCATCTGCTGATGGCCCATGCCCCGGGGCTGGAGCCTGAGCGCGCGCAGCGCCTGACAGAGCAGCTTTATGTGGCGATCCATGGCGCGGTGGCGCTGGAAAGCGACCGCAGGCTGGACATTCTGACCAGCCAGAGCGCGGGCGAGATTGCCGCCTCGGTGCTGGATGCGATGCTGATCCGGCTGAAGCCGAAAGCCTGAGCGCTGGCCGGTGTGACCGCGCCGCATTTTAATATCTCGAATACCTGACAGCCGGGCCGCGGAAACCCGGCCTTAAGCATGGCTCTGCTTATCTGTCCTTTGCGACGGGTAAGGGTTGGGGAACCCGATGACCCCGCCGCTTTTGGTGGAAAGGGGTTCGTCATGAGGGCTTTGAGGGCCCGCATTCGTGCGGTTGCTGCATTGCTGTGTATTGCCTGGAGCGTGGGGGCGGTGCCGCCGCATTTTGCCAGGCAGGCCGAGGCGCAGATGCGCCCGGGCGGCGCGGCGCGGCCTGCGCTGGTGGTGCGCTCTGATCCGGGTGGGGTTTTGGCGGTGCGTGACCGCGAGGTGCAGCGCCTGCGCGCCAGCGGCGGGCGGGTAGAGCTGCGCGGCACCTGCAATTCCGCCTGCACCATGTATCTGGGGCTGGATAACATCTGCATCGACCGCCGCGCCAGTTTCGGCTTTCACGGCCCCAGCTCGCATGGGAGGCCGCTGCCCGCCAGCGAGTTTGAGCGCTGGTCGCAGATCATGGCCCGCAATTACCGCGAGCCGCTGAAACGCTGGTTTCTGGATACCGCCCGCCACCGTATCGACCGCCAGATCCACCTTAGTGGGGCCGAGCTGATCCGGCTGGGCTATCCTGAATGCTGATGCGAGGGGGGGCTCAGCCGCCGAATTCGACCGCACGGCGATAGGCCCGCTGGCCGTAAAGCAGCGTCGCGGGGTTGTCAGACAGGGTGACGCGGGTCACATGGCCGACAAAGATGTGATGCGTTTCCCAGTAAAGCGCCGTTGCCAGGCGGCATTCAAACACCGCCGTTGCGCCCGCGATCACCGGCTGGCCCAGCGATCCGGGCTGCCAGTCGACCTTGCTGAACCGCTCGTCATGATCGGCCATGCCGCTGCGCCCGGCGAAGATATTGGCGACATCCAGCTGCCCTTCATGCAGCAGATTGGCGCAAAAGGCGCGGTTGCGCAGGATCGCGCTGGCGGTAGAGCTGCGGTGATGGATGCAGGCCAGCAGCGAAGGATGCTCGCCATCCGCCGAGACCGAGGTCAGCGAAGAGATCGTCACGCCAAAGCGCCCTGCCTCACCGTCGGTGGTGGCCACGGCGACGAAAGTGGCGGCGCGGCTCATGCCTTCGACAAAGCAGCTGCGCAGATCGGGGTCCATGGTCTCGCCTCCTGTCAGATGCAGTATGTATCCGCGCGGCCAGGGCCAGAGGCCCCTGTGCCAGGCTGCGGATCAATCCTGCTTTTTGCTGGTGTAGTCGCGCCAGCTGGGCCGGTCCAGCCGGAACACTTCGCGCGTGCGCACATAGTCTGCGCCATAAGAGCGGCCGATCAGGTCCAGGCCGGGTGTGTCGACATGGCCGCGCCCGGCATCCAGCACGAAGCGGGCGTCGATATGCAGGGCCAGAACCTCTCCGATGATCTGGTGCTGCGCGGGCCCGGTCTGCACCTCTTGCTGCAGACGGCATTCCAGCGCGACGGGGCTGGCGCTAAGGCGCGGCGGCGCGATTTTGACCGAGGGGCTTAGGGCAAGCCCGGCCAGATCGGCCTCGCTGACGCCCTCGGGCGCGTCGATCGCGGTCAGGTTCATCGCATCGGCCAGCGCGAAGGGCACCAGGTTCACCACAAATTCGCCGCTGTCACGGATGTTCTGTGCGGTATGTTTCAGCCCGCCATGACGGGCCCTGCTGACGCCCAGGGCGACGGTGGGCGGCGCATCGCCCATCACGTTGAAAAAGCTGAAGGGCGCGGTGTTCACCAGGCCCGTGACGGATTTCGTCACCACCCAGGCGATGGGGCGCGGCATGACGGTGGCGACCAGCAGCTTATAGGCGATGCCGTCGGCGGTTTGGGCAAAGTCGAAATGCAAGCCTCTTCCCCTTTAATCGCGCAGCTGCGCAAGCGCTGCAATCAGGTCGGTTTGGGTGACGATACCCACCAGCCGCCCCGCGGCAAGGATCGGCACCGCGTCATTGACGCCCCCGGCCAGGATCGGCATCAGGTGGTGGATCTCTGTCTCGGGCGTCAGATGCGGCACATGCGGGTCCATCACCTCATGGGCGCGGATCACTCTGGCCCCGCCTGCGCCCAGCATCCGCGACAGCGTGGCGACAAAGCGGGTGCCGTTGTGCTGCGCCTCTTCATCGCCGCGCCGGATCAGGTGGATCTGAAAGATCACGCCGCGATAGCTGCCAGCTGCGTCCACCACCGGCAGCGCCGTAAAGCCGTGCCGCCGGAACAGCGCGGCGACCTCGGACAGCGGGGTCTCGGGCTGCACGGTGACCAGGTCACGCGACATGATATCGGCGCAGGTGGTGGTGCGGCTCTGATGGCGGGCGGCCAGCAGCTCTGCTGCCGCGATCAGCCGCGCCAGATCCTCGACGCCGATATTGGCGCTTTGGTTGAAGTCTTGCAAAAGATGGGCCAGCTCTTCGCGCGATACTGCCAGCCGCTCCAGCGGGGGCGGATCGGTTGGGCCAGCGGCGGCGGGTGCCGGGGGCTGGCGGAATGGATAGCGCCGCCCGCTAAAATGCGCGACCAGCGCCGCGACGGGCACCAGCGCCAGCGTGCCAAGCGCGACCGGGACCAGCGGATAAAGCAGGCCCAGCTGGGCCGCCACCTCGGGGGCCAGCACCGTGGCCAGCGCCACGGCACCGCCCGGCGGGTGCAGCGCCCGGCACAAAAGCATCGCCAGCACCGCCAGCGGCGCGGCCAGCATCACCTGCAGCCAGGGGGGCGCCCCGGTCATAATCAGCGCGACCCCAACCAGCGCCGAGATGCTATTTCCGACCACCGCCGACCATGGCTGCGCCAGTGGGCTGTTTGGCAGCGCAAACAACAGCACCGCGCTGGCCCCGAAGGGCGCGACGATAAACAGCCCCCAGGCCGTATCGGCGGGATGCAGGCTGAACAGCAAAAGCAGCGCCAGCATGCCGATCAGCATGCCTGCGGTTGCCCGCAGGGCCTCGGGCCAGCCGACAAAGCCCATGGCGGGCCCGGCGTGGCGCAGGATGCGGCGGATTCGCGTCATGAAAGCCCCCTTATGCGCCGCCTTAGCGGGCCAGTGCCAGCAGCCCATCACAATCGAGATGGGCCTCCATATGATCGGCCAGCCGGTCAAGCACCCGCCCGACCTCTGCGCTGTAATTTACCCCCGCCGCCTGCACCCCGAAATCGCGCAGCCAGGCCGCGCGAAAGGCATCGCTGGTGAAAAGCCCGTGCAGATAGCTGCCCTCGACCCGGCCATCGGGGGACCGCGCCCCCTCGGGCTGATCGCCGATAAAGGCGAAGGGGCGGGCGCGGTCCGGCCCGTCTGAGCGACCTATGTGGATCTCATATCCCTCGACGCTCAGCCCGGTTGGCGCATGGCGGGCGGTGACGCGGGCCAGACGCTTGTCGCCGCCCATCACCGTTTCAATGTCCAAAAGCCCCAGGCCCGGGGTGGTGCCCGGCGGCCCCTCGATCCCGTCGGGATCAGCGACCGAGTGGCCCAGCATCTGATAGCCGCCGCAAAGCCCCAGGATGCGCCCGCCGCGCCTGTGGTGGGCGAGAATGTCGATATCCCAGCCCTGAGCCCGCAGGAAAGCCAGATCGCCCCGCGTCGATTTTGAGCCGGGGATCACCACCAGATCGGTATCACCCGGGATCGGCTGGCCGGGCAGGATCATCTGCACCGTCAGATCCGGCTCCAGCTTCAGCGGGTCGAGATCGTCGAAATTGGCGATGCGGCTTAGGGCCAGGCAGGCGACTTTCACCTGCCCCTTGCCGGAAGGGGCCAGATCCAGCGCATCCTCGGCGGGCAAAAGCCGCGCATCCGGGAACCAGGGCAGCACGCCGAAACCAGGCCAGCCGGTGCGGGTGGCGATCAGATGATAGCCATCGTC
This sequence comes from Pseudogemmobacter hezensis, assembly GCF_013155295.1. Taxonomy (GTDB): domain Bacteria; phylum Pseudomonadota; class Alphaproteobacteria; order Rhodobacterales; family Rhodobacteraceae; genus Pseudogemmobacter; species Pseudogemmobacter hezensis. The sequence goes on from NZ_JABJXT010000014.1 coordinate 37,265, forward strand.
GAACAGGCTGGGATCACCGCGAAAGCGGTTGACCAGAAAGCCCGCGATCTGCGCGTTGTCGGTGGCATCCAGCACGGCCTGCGTGCCGACGATCTGCGCAATCACCCCGCCGCGATCAATATCGCCCGCCAGCACCACCGGCACATCTGCAGCCAGCGCAAAGCCCATATTGGCAATGTCGTTTTTGCGCAGATTGACCTCGGCCGGGCTGCCAGCCCCCTCGACGATCACCAGATCGGCGCGGGCCTTCAGGCGCTGAAAGCTTTCCTGCACGGCGGCGGCAATCTTCGGCTTCAGTGCCGCGTAGTCTTTGGCCCGGACCGAGGTCAGGCGCTTGCCCTGCACCACCACCTGCGCCCCGGTGTCGGTCTCGGGCTTCAGCAAAACCGGGTTCATGTCGCTATGGGGTTCCACCCCGCAGGCCAGCGCCTGCAGGGCCTGGGCGCGGCCGATTTCACCGCCATCCACTGTCACGGCGGCATTGTTCGACATGTTTTGCGGCTTGAACGGCAAGACGCTTAAGCCCCGCCGCCTGGCCACCCGGCACAGGCCCGCAACCAGCATCGACTTGCCGACATTCGAGCCGGTGCCCTGGATCATCAGCGCCCGGCCACCTGTCCGGGCGCTCAAAACTCCACCCCCGCCTGGGCTTTGATCCCGGCGCGGAACGGGTGTTTGACGACCGTCATTTCTGTCACCAGATCGGCCAGTTCGATCAGCTCGGGCTTTGCATTGCGCCCGGTCAGCACGACATGGGTCATGGGCGGCTTTTCATCACGCAGAAATTCCACCACCTCACCGAGGTCGAGATAGTCATAGCGCAGGGCGATATTGATCTCATCGAGCAGAACCATCCGGTTTCTTTCGTCCCGGATCAGCTCTTTCGCCTTTTTCCAGGCGCGGGCGGCAGCCGCCTTATCGCGCTCCAGGTCCTGGGTCTCCCAGGTGAAGCCCTCGCCCATGGTGTGGAACTGGCAAAGATCCGCGAAATGGCCAAGGATCAGATCGCGTTCCCCGGTCGACATCGCGCCCTTGATGAACTGCACCACGCCGCAGGGCATCTGATGCGCAATGCAGCGCAGGATCATCCCGAAGGCGGAAGAGCTTTTGCCCTTTCCCGGCCCGGTATGGATGATGATCAGCCCCTTTTCGCCGGTCTTTTCCGCCATCATCTTATCGCGGGCGGCCTTGATCTTCGCCTTTTTCTCGGCGTGGCGGGTGGCCTCACCGGGGTCATTTGGCGCATCACTCATTCCTGGCCTCGCTTGACATTGGACGGGTCTGGTGGCTTGGCTGTCGCCATCGCTGGTTCCTGCAATACAGCAGGCGAAGAGGGAATGCGACAGGCCGAAAGGCATTAGCGCAGCCGCCCCCGCGACCGTGACCGGAAAGGTCGCCCAACCGCCACTGGCATCTGCCGGGAAGGCAGGGCGAGCACTGGAAGAGGCCAGCCCCTTCCTGAATCCGCAAGCCGGGAGACCTGCCAGCGCCGATGCCGCCCCCAAAGGCGCATCTTTCGCAACCGGCGGCCGGGGACAGCCGCAGCCTGCGCGGCCCCCTTTGGCCCGCCTGCTGCGCCCTGCCGTCACAGCCTTGCCGGAGGGGCAAATGGCCGTTGGAACCGAGCTTGTGGTCTGCACCACATGCAGATTGCCGGGCGCTGATCCGCAGGCCCCCCGCGACGGGGCGCGTCTGTCAGATGCGCTGACGGCCCATGGGGTGGCGCATCGGCGTCAGGAATGTCTGTCGGCCTGCGCGAATGGCTGCGCCGTGGTCTTTCGTGGCACGGGTCGCTGGACCTATGTGCAGGGTCGCATTGATCCCGACCTGCATCTGAACGACCTCATATCCATGTATCACGCCTTTGCGGCGACCCCTGACGGGATCGTCCCCTGGCGCACGCGCCCCGAGGTTATCCGCAAGAACACAATCGCCCGTATTCCACCTTTCGATTTTCAAGACCAGGAGAGCTGAGATGTCGCTTGAGAAAACCCCCGTCACCGTGATCACCGGCTTTCTGGGCGCGGGCAAAACCACGCTGATCCGGCATCTTTTGCAAAACCCCGGCGGGCGGCGTCTGGCGGTGCTGGTCAATGAATTCGGCGATGTCGGCGTTGATGGCGATCTGATCCGCGACTGCGCCGATGCGAATTGCCCCGAAAGCTCGATCCTTGAGCTGACCAATGGCTGTATCTGCTGCACGGTCGCCGATGAGTTCATCCCCTCGATTGAGAAGCTGATGGCGATGGAGCCGCGCCCCGATCACATCGTGATCGAGACCTCGGGCCTTGCGCTGCCGAAACCGCTCCTGAAGGCCTTCGACTGGCCGGCGCTGCGCTCAAAAATCACCATCGATGGTGTGGTCGCGGTGGCCGATGCCGAGGCCGTGGCTGCGGGTCTTTTCGCCCCTGATCCTGCCCATCCCGGCGACGCGTCAGAGGTTGATCACGAAACGCCCCTGTCCGAGGTCTTCGAGGATCAGATTGCCTGCGCTGATATCGTCCTGCTGTCCAAGGCCGATCTGGCGGGCGAAGAGGGCCTGGCAAAAGCCAAAGCCGTGATCGAGGCCGAGGCCCCCCGCCCGCTGCCGATGCTGCCCCTGACCGAGGGCGTGATCGACGCCCGCGTGGTGCTGGGCATCGGCGCTGCGGCGGAAGACAGTCTGAACCAGCGCCCCTCGCATCATGACGGCCATGACGATCACGATCATGACGATTTCGACACCATCGTCGTCGATTTGCCCGAGATCACCGACCCCGAAGCCCTGGCGGCAAAGGTCGCGGCGCTGGCTTCGGCGCAAAACATCCTGCGTGTCAAAGGCCATGTTGCGGTTCAGGGCAAGCCGATGCGCCTCCTGATCCAGGCCGTTGGCCCGCGGGTGCGCCATCAGTTTGACCGCGCCTGGGGCAATAGCCCGCGCCGTTCGCAGCTGGTGGTGATTGCCGAGCACGGCAATATCGACGCGGCGGCCGTCCGGGCGGCTTTGGGCGCATAAGGGGGCAGGATGCACGTCCTTTTCCGCGAAAGCCACGGGCTTGAGGAAAGCGATACGCCGCAGGATCTGGGGCAGACGCCCGCTGATCTGGTGGTGCTGTCCTTTTCCGACAGTGACCTCGGCGCTTTCGCGGCGGGATGGCGGCGTGGGCGCGACAGCCTGCCCGCGCTGCGGCTGGCGAACCTGTCGCGGCTGACGCATCCGCTGTCGGTCGATACCTATATCGAGCAGACGCTCAGCGGGGCGCGTGGCATCCTGATCCGGTTGATCGGCGGCGTGAATTACTGGGCCTACGGGGTCGAGCAGGTCGCAAATCTTGCACGACAAAAGGGCATCGCGCTTGCGCTTTTGCCCGCCGATGGCAGGCCGGATCCGGGTCTTGATGCGGCCTCGACGCTGCCCGTCTCAACGCTGCGCCGCCTTGCGCATCTGTGCGAGGCCGGGGGGGGCGTCGCAGCCCAGGGGGCGCTGGCGCAGCTTGCGCTGGCGGCGGGCCTTTACGCGGGCCCGGTGCCGGGGGTGAAAACCCTGCCGCCGCATGGCCTCTGGCATCCGTCATCTGGCACGCTGACTGCGCCACCCGCAGGCGAGGCACCGCTGGTGGTGATCCCCTTTTACCGCGCCTGGGCCGCCTCGGGCGACACGGCTGCCGTCGATGCGCTGATTGGCGCCTTCGAGGCGGGGGGATTTCGCGCCATCGGGGCCTTCCTGCCCAGCCTGAAAGAGCCATCCGCCGCCGCCTGGCTGCGCGACACCCTGCCCGAACTCGCCCCGGCGGCCATCGTCAACGCCACCGCCTTTTCCGCCCGTATGGGCGATGCCTCACCGCTTGATGCGGCCGGGGTGCCGGTCTTTCAGGTGATCCACGCCACCTCGACCCGCGCCGCCTGGGCCACGGCCGAGCGTGGCCTCTCTCCCGCCGATCTGGCGATGCATGTGGCGCTGCCAGAGGTGGATGGCCGCATCACCGCAGGCGTGATCTCCTTCAAGGACGAGGCCCCGCGCGATCCCGATCTGCAGTTCTCCCGCATGAGCCATGCCCCCGACCCCGAGCGTATCGGGGCCGTGGTCGCAAAGGTGAAAGCCTGGATACACCTTGCGCAGCAGCCCCCCGCTCAGCGCCGGATCAGCATGGTCCTCTCGACCTATCCCGGCAAAACCTGGCGTATGGCGCATGCGGTGGGTCTTGATGTGCTGGCTTCGGCGCAGGCCATTGCCGAGGATCTCAGCACCGCAGGTTTCACCATTACCCCGGGCCCCTCTCTGAGCCAGGCGCTGCAAACCGAGACCATCACTTTCCCGCTTCAGGCCTATCGTGAGGCCCTCGCCCGCCTGCCGGAAGCCCTGAAAACCGCAATCACCGAGACCTACGGCCCCCCCGAGGATGATCCCGCTATCGCAGCGGGCGCCTTCCATTTTCACGCCACCCGGCGCGGCAACCTGCTGATCGCCCTGCAGCCAGAGCGCAGCCACAGCCAGGACCGTGAGGGGGATTACCACGACACCACGCGCATCCCCTGCCACGCCTATGCGGCCTTCTACCTCTGGCTTCAGACCCAGTCCGACGCCCTGGTTCACCTTGGCGCACATGGCACGCTTGAATGGCTGCCCGGCAAGGCCGTGGCCCTTTCCGCGACCTGCTGGCCAGAGGCGCTGACCGCGCCGCTCCCGGTCATCTACCCCTTCATCGTCAATGACCCCGGCGAGGCCGCCCAGGCCCGCCGCCGCATCGGCGCGCTCACGCTGGGCCACCTGACCCCGCCGCTGACCGAGGCCGAGATGCCCGCAGCGCTGGCCCGGCTTGAACGCCTTCTCGATGAATATTCCACCGCTGACGGCCTTGATCCGGCCCGCCGTGACCGCCTGATCGCCTCGATCCGCCAGGAAGCCCGCATCGCCCATGTCGAGCAGGATCTCGACATCCCCGAAGAGGCCTCTGCCGCTGAGGCGATCCCCAGGATCGACCGCTTCCTTTGTGATCTCAAAGAAAGCCAGTTCGGCGAGGGCCTGCATATCTGGGGCCGGGGAACCCCGACAGCCCCCCCCTTTCATCGGTCTGAAAATACCCCCGGGGGCCAATTTTCGGCAATCGGGGGGGCAGACAGCCCCCGCCGACCTGCCACAGGCGACCCCGCCTCGCTGCTATACGAGCGTGAAAACCTTGCTGCGGCCCTGAGCGGCAAGCCGATCCCCCCTGGCCCCTCTGGCTCACCGACCCGGGGGCGCCAGGATGTCCTGCCCACAGGCCGCAACCTCTATGGCACTGACCCCCGCGCCGTGCCCTCACGCGCCGCCCATGCCCAGGGCATCAAACTCGCCGAAGAGCTGATTCGCCGCCACCTCCAGGATCACGGCGACTATCCGCGCGGGCTGATGCTGAACCTCTGGGGCTCGGCCACGATGCGCACGGCGGGTGAGGAATTTGCCATGGCGCTGCATCTCGCGGGTCTGAAACCCGTCTGGGACGAAGGCTCTGACCGCGTCACCGGCTATGAAATCGTGCCGCTTGCCCTGCTGGATCGCCCGCGGATCGAGGTCTCGATCCGCGCATCCGGCCTGTTCAGAGACGTTTTTCCCGAACTTTCGCGCCTTTTTGACGCTGCCTGCACAGCACTCGCGCAGCGGGATGAGGCCGCCGATATGAACCCCTATATCACGGCCATGCCAGGTGCCCGGGTCTTTGCACCGGCCCCTGGCAGCTACGGGCTTGGCATCCGCGACAGCGATTATTCCGAGGCCGCCCGCAAGGCCGCAGGCGAGGCCTGGCTTGCCGCCTCTGACCATTCCGCCGCTGGCCTGCCCGCACGTGAGGTGCTTGAGGCCAGGCTGCGCGGCGCGGATGCTTTCCTTCATGCCCAGGACATGCCGGAAACCGATCTTCTGCTGGCGATGGATTACGCCAGCCACGAGGGCGGTTTCGCCGCCGCCATGGCGCAGCTGGGGGCGGCCAGCCCGGCGCTTTACCACCTGGATGCCACCCGCCCCGATCAGCCCCGCGCCCGCGCCCTTGGCGAAGAGATCGCCCGCGTCACCCGTGCCCGCGCCGCCAACCCGGTCTGGCTGCAGTCGATGACCCGCCACGGCTTTCGCGGGGCCGCCGAGATCGCGGCGACGCTGGAGCATCTGGCGGCTTTTGCGCATCTGGCGCGGGTGGTGCCCGCCCATCTTTTCGACCTCTACCGCGCCGCCACGCTGGACGATCCCGAAATCCGCGCCTTTATCGCCGGGGCCAATCCCGAGGCGCTCAGCGCGATGGAGGATTGCTTCCGCGCCCTTGAGGCGGCGGGCCTGTGGCAAAGCCGCTCAAACTCGCGCGCGGCAGGTGTGGTGTGATGGCGGCGGGCGCGGGTCAGGTCAAAGGCTGGTGCCCGGGTGCGCTGCGCCCGATGCTGTCGGGCGACGGGCTGGTTTTGCGGGTGCGCCCGCATGCCGGGCGGCTGACGGCGGATCAGGCGCAGGCGCTGGCCGATTTGGCGCAACGGTATGGCAATGGGCTGATTGATCTGGGCTCGCGCGCGCATCTGCAGCTGCGCGGCGTGACAGAGGCGGTTTTGCCTGCCCTGCATCAGGCCCTGCAAGAGCTGGGTCTTCTGGACCCCGATCCCGAATCCGAGGCGCGGCGCAACATTCTGACCACGCCGCTGTGGCGGGCGGATGATCCGACGCTGGATCTGGTGGCGGGGCTTGAGACGGCCCTGGCCCGCGCCCCCGCCTTGCCCGCGAAATTCGGCTTTGCGGTCGATACGGCGGCGGCGGCGGCGGTTTTGGGGGGCGCCTCGGGCGACATCAGGATCGAGCGGGCGGAAAACGGCCTGATCCTGCGGGCTGAGGGGACGCGGCTGGGTCAACCCGTCACCCTGGAAGATGCCATCCCCGAAGCGATGCGGCTTCTGGCCTGGTTCCTGGCGCAGGGCGCTGCCACGCGCATGGCCCGCCTGCTGGCGCAAGGTGTGGCGCCGCCGCTGAATGCCACCACGCCGCCCCTGACCGCGCCCGCGCTGTGCCTCGGCCCGGTTGCAACCGGCCTCTGTCTTGCGCTGCCCTTTGGGCAGATGCAGGCTGAAACACTTGCCGCGCTGGCGGTTGCGCCGCTGCGGCTGACGCCCTGGCGCTCGGTCGTGCTGGAGGGGGTGACGGATTTCCCCGACCTTCCCGGCGTGATCCGGGATCCCGATGCGGCCCTGTTGCGGGTTGAGGCCTGCACCGGCGCGCCGGGCTGCACCTCGGCAGAGGCTGCGACCCGCGATCTGGCCCGCAGTTTGACCCAGGATCTGGCGGATGAGCTGCCACGGCTGCAGGGCGCGGGCTGCCAGCTGCATGTCTCTGGCTGCAGCAAGGGCTGCGCCCATCCCGGCCCCGCCCGCCTGACCCTGACCGCCCGCGCCGGGCGCTTTGATCTGATCGAAAACGGCCCCGCCAATGGCACAGCGCTTTATCGCGGGCTGACACAACCTGACCTTATCGCAGTTCTGAGAGGCCGCCTTGCCCAGCCAAACTAAGCCCCATACCTATGAAACCGACGGTGCGAAGATCTATCTCGCCTCATTCGCCACCATCCGGGCCGAGGCCGATCTGGCACGTTTCACTCCCGAGGAAGAGATCGTCGCCGTCCGCATGATCCACGCCAGCGGCATGGTTGAACTGGCCCCGCATATCCGTTTCGCCCCCGGTTTCGCCATTGCCGCGCGCGAAGCGCTTGAGGCCGGGGCCCCGATCCTTTGCGACGCGAAGATGGTGTCTGAGGGCATCACCCGCGCCCGGCTGCCCGCGAACAATCAGGTGATCTGCACCCTGCAGGATGCGGCGGTGCCGGGGCTGGCGGCGGAAATCGGCAATACCCGATCAGCCGCCGCGGTCGAGCTGTGGCGGCCCTGGCTGGCGGGCGCGGTGGTGGCGATCGGCAATGCGCCGACGGCGCTTTTCCACCTGCTGAACCGCCTGCAAGAGCCGGATTTCCCGCGCCCGGCGGCGATCATCGGCTGCCCGGTCGGTTTCATCGGCGCGGCGGAATCGAAAGAGGCGCTGGCGGCGGACAATCCGCTGCCCTGGTGCGTGGTGGATGGCCGCCTCGGCGGCTCGGCGATTACGGTGGCGGCGGTCAACGCGCTGGCCAGCCGTAAGGAGTAGGCGATGGGCAAGGTTATCTGCATCGGTCTTGGTCCGGGCGATCCCGAACTGATGAGCGTGAAGGCGCATCGGCTGCTGGGATCGGCGCGGATCGTGGCCTATTTCCGCAAACCTGGCCGCGAGGGCCAGGCCCGGCGCATGGTTGAGGGGCTTTTGGCCCCCGATGCCACAGAATGGCCGATGGAATATCCGGTCACGACCGAGATCCCGGTGCACGACCCTGCCTATAACGCCGCTCTGGCCCCCTTTTATGACGCCTGGGCCGCAAAGCTGCAGGCCGCAGATCAGGATGTTGTGGTGCTATGTGAGGGCGACCCCTTTCTCTATGGCTCGTTCATGCATCTGCAATCGCGCCTGCCTGCGGGCATGGTTGAGGTGGTTCCCGGCATTCCGGGCATGGTTGGCTGCTGGAATGCCACCGGCCAGCCGGTGACCTGGGGGGATGATGTGCTGACGGTGCTGCCCGCGACCCTGCCCGAATCCGAGCTGGCGCGGCGCGTTTCAGACACCGATGCGCTGGTGGTGATGAAAATTGGCCGCAATTTCGAAAAGCTGCGCCGCGTGCTTGCGGATGCGGGCCGTCTGGCCGACGCCTGGCTGGTCGAACATGGCACTATGCCTGCCCAAAAGGTGCGTCACCTGGCCGATGTGCAGGGCGAGGCCCCCTATTTCTCGATTGCGATAATCCATGGCAAAGGGCGCAGGCCATGAGCGGCGCGTCTGCTGAAATGCCCGGCCAGGGTGGCGGATGGATCATTGTCGCGGGCCTCGGCCCCGGGGCCGAAGATATGGTCACGCCCGAGGTAACTGCGGCGCTGAATGAGGCCACCGATATCATCGGCTATATTCCCTATGTCGCCCGGGTGCCGGATCGCCCGGGCCTTGTGAAACATCCCAGCGACAACCGGGTCGAGATGGATCGCGCCCGCCACGCGCTGGAACTGGCGACGGCGGGGCGGCGGGTCGTCGTGGTCTCATCCGGGGATCCGGGGGTCTTCGCCATGGCCTCTGCCATTTTTGAGGCGGTTGAGGCCGGGCCTGCCGCTTGGGCGGATCTGGATCTGCGCATTCTGCCCGGCATCACCGCGATGCTGGCGGCGGCTGCGGCTGCGGGCGCACCGCTTGGGCATGATTTCTGCGCGATCAACCTCTCAGACAACCTCAAGCCCTTTGCGCTGGTCGAAAAGCGGCTGCGGCTGGCGATTGAGGGCGATTTTGCGATGGGGTTTTACAATCCGCGCTCAAAATCCCGGCCAGGTCGGTTCGAGCGGGTCATTGAGATCCTGCAGGCGGGATGCGAGCCTGAGCGGCTTGTCGTGCTGGCGCGGGCCGTCTCGACCCCCGAGCAGATGATCCAAACCATCGCGCTGCGCGATCTGCAGCCCGAAATGGTCGATATGCGGACCATGGTTCTGATCGGCTCGTCACTGACGCGGCGCGTCGGGCGGTTTGTCTATACGCCGAGGTCGGCATGAAGCAGATCCATGATTTCCGCCGGATCAGAGACTGTTTCAGCCTCTGGCAGCGCGGGGCGTGCAATCAGCCAGACCGGCAAACCCAGCTCACGCGCGGCGCTGAGTTTAGCGCTGGCCCCCGCGCCACCGGCATTTTTGGCGATGATCAGATCGCTGCGATGGCGGCGCAAAAGCGCAAGGTCGGTGGCCTGGTCAAAGGGGCCACGGGCGATTTCCAGCGTCACATTGGGCAGGGGCAGCGGGCTGTCCGGCGGGTCGACCAGCCGCACAAGATAGTCATGCTGTGGCTGGCTGGTGAAATCGGCCAGATGCAGCCTGCCAATCGCCAGGAACACCCGGCGCGGCGGCCCGGCCAGCATCTGCGCAGCTGTCGCCAGATCGGGCAGATCGCGCCAATTGTCGCCGGGCCCTGGCTGCCAGGCCGGGCGCATCAGGCGGATCAGTCGGGTTCCGGTCATTTGCGCAGCCTGCGCGGCATTCTGGCTGATCTGTGCGGCAAAGGGGTGGGTTGCGTCGATCAGATGGGTGATCTGATGCGCCCTGAGGTAATCCGCCAGCCCCTGCGCCCCGCCAAACCCCCCCGTTCGGGTCTGGATCGGCTGGCTGCGCGGGGTCTCGACGCGCCCTGCATAGGACAGCACCGCCCGGAGGCTCCGGCTTGCCATCAGCTGCGCAAGGCGGCTGGCCTCGGTCGTGCCGCCAAGGATCAGCACGTTGTGACCCGCGTTCAGATTGGGGCAGGGGGGCGTCATGGCTGAGTGGCTTTCGATCATTGGTATTGGCGAAGATGGCCTGGCGGGCCTGTCAGACGCAAGCCGTCAGGCGCTGGAACGCGCCGAGGTGGTCTTTGGTGGGCCGCGCCATCTGGCGATGGTTGAACATGCCGACAAGCGCCCCTGGCCCGTGCCCTTTGCAACCGCCCCCGTGCTGGCGTTGCGCGGGCGGCGGGTGGCGGTGCTGGCCTCGGGCGATCCGTTCTGGCTGGGGGCTGGCGGCAGCCTGGCCCGCGATCTGGCCCCGGGCGAATGGCGGGCCTGGCCTGCGCCCTCGGTCGCCTCACTGGTGGCGGCGCGGCTGGGCTGGCGGCTTGAAGATGTGGCCTGCCTTGGCCTGCACGCAGCCCCCCTGTCGCGGCTGCGCCCGCATCTGGCCCCGGGGGCGCGGCTGATCGTGACGCTGCGCGACGGTCTGGCCCCGGCGCAGCTGGCGGCTTACCTGGTGGAAACCGGGTTTTCTGCCAGCCTGGTGACGTTTTTTGAGAACCTCGGCGGTGCGCAGGAGCGTGTGGAAACCACCTCTGCGGCTGATTTCAGCCGGGCTGAGACCGCGCCTTTGGTCGCGGCCGCGCTGCAGATCCGGGGCGACGGGCAGGTGGTAACGCTGGCCTCTGGCCGCGCCGATGACCTGTTTGAGCATGACGGCCAGATCACCAAACGCCCGATCCGTGCGCTGGCATTGTCTGCCCTGGCGCCGCGCCCGGGCGAGATGCTCTGGGATCTGGGCGCAGGCTCGGGGTCCATCGGGATCGAATGGTTGCTGTCGCATCCCACCTTGCGGGCGATTGGGGTTGAGGCCGATCCGACCCGCGCCGCCCGTGCCAGGGGCAATGCCCAACGCCTTGGCACCGACCGCCTTGAGATCCGCGAGGGGCGGGCGCTGGATCTTTTGCCCGGTCTGCCGCGCCCGGATGCGGTGTTCATCGGCGGCGGCGCGGATGACAATTTGCTGAACGCGCTTTGGGCCTGTCTGCCGCAGGGCGTGCGGCTGGTCGCGCATGGCGTGACGCTGGAAACCGAGGCGCTGCTGGCGGCCTGGCATGGCGCGAAAGGCGGGCAGCTTTTGCGCTTTGAGCTGGCCGAGGCCGCCCCCCTGGGCCGCAAGCGCGGCTGGAAATCCAGCTATCCGGTCCTGCAATGGAGCGTTTTGCGATGATCCCCGACACCATCGCGGGCCTGGGCTTTCGCACCGCAGCCCAGCTGGAATCGCTGCTTGACGCGCTGAGGCAGGCCGGGGCGCAGGATCTGCGCCATATCGCGGTGCCTGCCGTCAAGGCGCGGCATCCGGCGGTGATGCAGCTGTCGCGGCTGGGCTATCATCTGCATCCGGTCAGCGCCGCGCAGCTGACCGCGCCGCAAACCCTGACCGACAGCGCCGCCAGCCGGGCCGCACATGGCACGGGTTCCGTATCCGAGGCCTGCGCACTGGCGGCCCTCGGGCCTGGTGCCCGCCTGATCGCCCCGCGTGAAATCTCTGCCGACGGCATGGCCACCGCCGCCATCGCCCATAAAGGACCGAAACCATGACCGTTCATTTCATCGGTGCAGGCCCCGGGGCTGCCGATCTGCTGACGCTGCGCGGGCGCGATCTGATCGCGGCCTCGCCTGTCTGCCTTTACGCCGGATCCCTGATCCCCGAGGCGGTGCTGGCCCATTGCCCGCCCGGGGCGCGGATCGTCAATACCGCGCCGCTGGATCTGGATGCGATCATCGCCGAGATCCGCACCGCGCATCAGGCGGGCCAGGATGTGGCGCGGCTGCATTCCGGTGATCTCTCGGTCTGGTCGGCGATGGGCGAGCAGATCCGCCGCCTGAAGGCCGAGGGCATCCCCTTTGACGTGACGCCCGGCGTGCCCTCTTTCGCCGCCGCCGCCGCGACGCTGGGGGCAGAGCTGACGCTGCCCTGCCTTGCGCAAAGTCTGGTGCTGACCCGCACCCCTGGCCGCGCCTCTGCCATGCCCGAACGCGAGCGGCTGGAGGCCTTCGCCGCCACCGGCGCGACGCTGGCCATTCACCTCTCGATCCATCGGCTTGATGAAACGGCGGCCGAGCTGACGCCACATTACGGCGCCGATTGCCCGGTGGCGGTGGTCTGGCGGGCCTCCTGGCCTGATGAGCGGGTGGTGCGCGGCACGCTTGCAACCATCGCGGGCCTCGTCGGCGACACGATGGAGCGCACGGCGCTGATCCTGGTCGGGCCTGCCCTGGGGCAGGAGGGGTTCATCGAATCCAGTCTCTATTCCACCGATTATGACCGCCGTTTCCGCGCGGGTCGGGCCGATGCGGTGAAATCATGAGCGCGGGCGGAACCCCCGGGCTGATCATCTCGGCCCCGAGATCCGGGGCGGGCAAGACCACGGTGATGCTGGGGCTGCTCAGGGCGCTGCGCGATCAGGGCGTGGCGGTGCAGCCCTATAAATGCGGGCCGGATTATATCGACCCGGCGTTTCATCTGGCGGCCTCGGGGCGGGCCAGCTTCAACCTCGACAGCTGGGCGATGACGCCCGGGCTGCTGGCGACGCAGCTGGCGCGGGGCGGGGATATGGCGCTGGCCGAAGGCTCTATGGGGCTGTTTGACGGCGTTGCCACTCCCGGCGAAAGCGGCACCGGGGCCAGTGCTGACATTGCCGCGCTGACGGGCTGGCCTGTGGTGATCGTGCTGGATGTCTCGGGTGCGGCGCAGACGGTTGCGGCGCTGGCGGCGGGGATGGCGGGCTATCGGCGCGATGTGCGGGTGGCGGGGGTGATCCTGAACCGCGTGGCCTCGCCCCGGCATGAACGGCTTTGCCGACTGGGGATGGAAGAGATCGGCCTGCCGGTGTTCGGTGCCCTGCCGCGCCGGGGCGATCTGACCCTGCCAGAGCGGCATCTGGGCCTTGTCCAGGCAGTCGAACACCCCGATCTAGAGCGCGCAATCAGTGACTATGCCGCCTTTTTGCGCGAATTTGTCGATCTGGATGCGCTGCGGGCGGTGGCGGCTGGCGGCGCGGCCCCGGGCGCGACAAGGCTGCCCGATCCGCCCGGCCAGCGCATCGCTTTGGCGCGCGATGCGGCGTTTTCCTTCACCTATCCGCATCTGCTGGACGCCTGGGCGGCCAAAGGGGCAGAGGTTCTGCCCTTCTCGCCGCTGGCCGATCAGGCCCCTGCGCCCGATGCCGATCTGTGCTGGCTGCCCGGCGGCTATCCTGAATTGCATGCAGGCCCCCTGGCTGCGGCAGAGACCTTCATGGCGGGCCTGCGCGATTTCGCCAAAACCCGCCCGGTTCACGGCGAATGCGGCGGCTATATGGTGCTGGGCGAGGCGCTGATTGATGCCTCGGGCACGCGGCACCAGATGGCGGGGCTCCTGGGCCTCGTGACCTCATATGAAAAGCGTAAGATGCACCTGGGCTACCGTCTGGCCAGACTTGAGGCCCCGATCCCCGGCCATCAGCCGGGCCAGCGCCTGCGCGGCCATGAGTTCCACTATTCCACCATCCTGTCGCAGCCTGACCCGGCGCTGGCCCATGTGACCGATGCCGAAGGCGCCCCGGTGCCCGAGACCGGATCACGTCGTGGCCATGTCAGCGGCACCTTTTTCCACCTGATCGGAGACGCCGGATGAGCGCGTTTGTCAGCTTTGTTTCCTCTGGCCCCGGCGATCCGGATCTTCTGACGGTTCGCGCCGTCAAACGCCTGCAAGAAGCCGAGGTCGTGCTTTATGACGACCTTTCCGCCGGGCCGATCCTGGATCTGGCGGGGCCGGATGCCGATCTGATCTCGGTCGGGAAGCGGGCGGGCCGGGCCTCGCCGCGCCAGGATCATGTCAGCCGCTTGCTGGTCGATCATGCGCAAAGCGGGCTGAAGGTGGTGCGGCTGAAATCAGGCGATTCCGGCATGTTCGGCAGGCTTGAGGAAGAGATCACCGCGCTGCGCGAGGCGGGTATCGGCTATGAGATCGTGCCGGGCGTTACCGCGCCCTCAGCCGCGGCGGCGGCGGCGGGGATCCCGCTGACGCGGCGGGTGAATGCGCGGCGCGTGCAGTTTGTCACCGGGCATGACGTGACGGGCGCGCTGCCCGAAAGCCTGAACTGGGGGGCGCTGGCCGACCCTTCGGCGGTGACCTCGGTCTTTATGGCGCGGGGCACTTTCGCGCAGCTGGCGGCAAAGCTGATCGCGGCGGGCCTGCCGCCTGACACGCCCGCGCTGATGGCGCAAGGCGTGTCCACCCCGGCGCAATCCTTCCGCCGCGACACGGTGCAGGGGCTGGCCGCGCATCTGGAGGGGGCAGGCCCCGACCCGGCCCCCACGCTGATCCTTTATGGCGCGCTGGCCGAATAGGCCGCGCCCTCAGGTTGCATGTTGACCGCAGGCCTGGCGCCTGTCACTCTCGCAAATGTGAAGGTGCCGGGAAACCGGCATGGGAACAGGGGGGCGTCGCCGCAAGGCCCGCCCAACCCAACCGCCCCCGCGACTGTGAGCAGTAAGCCGACCCCGTTATCCACTGAGGAGCATTCCCCGGGAAGGAGGGCATCGGCCGTGACCTGCAAGTCAGGAGACCGACCTTCGCAAGGAACTGCAACCGCCGTCGGGGATGACGGCACAGGAGTATCGGATATGTCCACCATTGCCCGCTCTGGCGAGAAGGCAGAGGTCAAACTGGCAAATATCGCCGTCGTGGCCGCCCTTGGCGCTGCGCTGATCTTTGTCGCTGGCCTCGCCCAGTCGGAAACCCTGCATGACGCCGCCCATGATGTGCGTCACGCGGTCGGATTCCCCTGCCACTGATATGCTGCAAAGATTGCTGACCAGCGCTTTGATCGCTGGCGCTGCTGCGGGGCTGATTGCCGCCCTGTTGCAGCTTGTTTTCGTGCAGCCTGTGCTGCTGCATGCCGAGCTTTATGAGGGCGGCGAGCGCACGCATTTCGCGGCCCCGTCTGAGCATCATCACGGTGAAGAGGCGGATGCCGCCACGCCGACCGCAGAGCCTGCCCATGATCACAGCACCGAAGCAGCGCATGATCACGCAGAGGCTGCGGATATTCCCGGCATCGACTTTGACGCGCCGCGTGACGGGCTTTCGATCCTTTTCTCGATCATGGTTTATGCGGGCTATGGCCTGCTGCTGGTCGCGGCCATCGCGCTGTCGGAAAGCAATGGCAACCGGGTGACGGCGCGGCAGGGGCTGCTTTGGGGCGTTGCGGGCTTTGTCGCGGTGCAGATGGCCCCGGCCTTTGGCCTTTCGCCAGAGCTGCCGGGCATGGCGGCGGCCGATGTGAATGCCCGCGCCATCTGGTGGGTTGCCACGGTGATCGCCACCGCGATTGGCCTTTGGCTGATTGCGTTTGGCAAGAACGGGGTGGCCTGGGCGGCGGCTGTGCTGCTGATCCTTGCGCCCCATATCATCGGCGCCCCGCATCCGCATGAGTTCACCGGCCCGACCCCGCCCGAGCTTGCCGCGCAATTTGCCGGCCGCGCCATCGGTGTTGGTCTGGCAGTCTGGGTGCTGCTGGGGCTGTTTGTCGCCACACTCTGGAGCCGTGGCCGCGAAGCCTGAGACCAGATAAATATGACAAAGCCCGGCGGCTCAGGCGGCCGGGCTTTTGCGTTCCAGGATATAGATATCCATCAGCCAGCCATGTTCCGCCCGCGCCGCCTGACGCCGCGCAAGGATACGCGGCCCGGCCTCGGCCAGCGGCCCGGCTTCGGTGATCTCATTTGGCATGCCGACATAGGCCCCCCACCAGATCGTCACACCCTCGGGCGGCAGATGCTGAAAGGCGCAGGCCCCGTCCAGCATCACGACCAGACGGTCTGCGCCCGAAGGCCAGCCCTCTTCGCGCAGGCGTCGCCCGGTGGTCACCAGAAACGGCGCGCCCAGTCCATTCAGGGGAATGCGATGCGCCGCCGCCAGCACCTGCGGCGACATGATCCCCGGCACCACCGAGACATTGACCTTGCGCTGCAGGGCCAGCCGCCCGGCAATCCGCAGGGTGCTGTCGTAAAGCGCGGGATCGCCCCAGACCATCAGCGCAACCCGCGAAGCCCCCGGATTCGCGTCAATCGTGGCAGCCCAGGCCTGCGCAATCGCGTCATGCCAGTCGTTGACCCGCGCAAGATATGAGGGGTTTTCCGGGTCTCTGACCGGCATCTCAAACCCCGCCACCACAACGCCGGGGCGGGTTACCAGATCCTGACAGATGGCGCGGCGCAGATCGGCCAGATCGGCCTTTTCCTCGCCCTTTTCCGGGATCAGGATCAGATCGACCGCATTCAGCGCCTTTACCGCCTGCAGCGTCAGATGGTCGGGGTTTCCGGTGCCAATGCCGATCAAAACCAGGTCCATGCTGATCCTTGCCTTTCCCAAATGCCCCAGCGGTGTGCCTTAGATTCTGGCGCGGCGCTAGCCCTTCAGCTCTGCCGTCACCCGCACCGGCCCTGATGATCCGCGCAGCTTGGCGCGATAGATCACCACGCCCTCGACCACGCGCATCACATAGGTGCGGGTCTCGCCGATCGGGATCATCTCGACCCAGTCGACCACATCCACCCCCGGCAGGCGCGGATCGCCCAGCTCATTGATCCAGCGCCTGGGCCGCCCCGGCCCTGCGTTGTAGCCAGAGGCGATCAGCGCAATCGAGGGGCCGAATTCCTCAACCATCTTCGCCAGATAGGCCGAGCCTACCTGGGTATTGAACCCCGGATCGTAAAGTTTCGACAGCGAGTATTCGAGGCCCAGCCCCTTCGCCATCCGCTCGGCGGTTTCAGGCAGCACCTGCATCAGGCCCCTGGCATTGGCCCCGGACCGCGCCATCGGCTCGAATTCGCTTTCGCGCCGCGCGATTGCCAGCGCCAGCGCCCGGCTGACATGCAGGCCCTCGGGCACGAGGTCCGGCACAGGGTAATAGGTGCGGGGCAGGATCGCGCCGCGCTCTGCGGCCTGTTTGGCCAGCACCAGCGCGATATGGGGCTGGTTCATCTCCAGCGCCATTTCGGCCAGCTGGGCGATGCCCTGGACATCCTGGCTTTCGGCCAGATGCAAAAGGAAGCGCTTGCCCTCGATCCGATTGCCCGCCGCCAGCATCAGCCGCGCCGTGGCCAGCACCGAGGAATTGGCGAAAGAGGCCTGCCGCCAGCCCCCCGCCGCGCTGTTGTCCAGCAGCGCCGGATCTAACGATAGCCCCAGCTTCTCCGCCGAAAGCAGGCCGTAATAGGCGGTTTGATGCTTTGCGGCATTGCGGTAATGCGCGGTGGCGCTTTCGGCGCGGCCTGCGGCCTCATCGGCGCGGCCCTGCCAGTAATCGGCCCGCGAGACCGAGATCGCGGTCGAGACCCCGGCCCGCAGATGCGCGAAATGCTTCAGCGCGGTATCGGGGTCATTCAGCTGGCGCAGCGCGATAAAACCCGCCAGAAACTCCAGATCGGCATAATGGCTGCCCGCCGCGCTGCCAGGCGAGATCCCGTGCCGGGACGCGACGCGATAGGCATCCTGCGCCCGCCCCTGGCGCATCAGCCAGCGCGCCAGCAGCGCCCGGCGCGGGGCCCAGGCCTCTGGCCGGCCAAGGTTTTCCGGCGCGACAGACAGGATCATCTCGGTGGCTTCAGGATATAGATCGCGGCGCATCCGCCAGATGAAACGCTCATAGGCCAGACCCGGATCGCCCTTCAGCGCGGCAGGCACGGCGGCGAGCAGCGCATCTGATCCGGCCTGATCGGCCCGCAGGCCAAGACGCGCCTCTGCCAGCCTGCGCTGCGGCTCTGACACCCGGGGCAGCATGCGCAGGGCCTCTGCACGGCGACCCTCCCACAGCAGGGTATTGAGGCGCAGCTCATCCACCATCGACACCGCCTCGGGCATCAGCAGCTGCAGCTCTGCCTCCTGGTCGGCGGTCAGCTGCAGTTCCGCCCAGGCCCGCATCGCCTCGGTCTCGGCCATGGCCATCTGGCCAAGCGCCTTATGCGCCCGCACCAGCGCCACCGCGCCGATCCCGGTCTGCGGCGGGTTTGCGCGAAACCAGGCCACCACCCGCGCAGGTGTCTCAGAGCGCGCCACCGCCTCTTCGCCCTTTTGCCGCAAAAGCGCGAGGCCGGGCCAGTCGCTGCGCCGCGCAAGGAATTCCTCATAATCGCCCAGCCGCCCCTCTCCGGCCCGCAGCTGCGACCAGCGGACGAAGTCACGGCCCACGCCCTCGGGCGCGGCGGCAAGGGCCGCAGGCCAGTCTTTGGCGCGGATCAGGTCAAGGCTGCGGGCCATGTCCTGTGCCGGGTCAGCCTGGGCCAGGCCGGGGTTAAGGCTGGGGATCATCAGGGCGAGGATGGTCAGGATGCGGATGAGAAAGGTCATTTCCCAATCGTGCCAAAGCGCGGGCTGCGCCACAAGCCACGATCCTGTCAGGTGCTCTCTGCAGGGATGCAACCGGGGATGTCAGGCAATGCTTGGCAAGGCGCATTTGCAGCGATAAGGAAGGCGCGTTGCAGCCAGGGGCGCAAAGGGCCCCCAGATGAGGAGACGCGTGCCATGATCCAGGGGTCGATTCCCGCTTTGGTAACGCCGTTCAAGGACGGCGCCGTGGATATGGACACGCTCAAGAAGCTGGTCGACTGGCAGATCGCCGAAGGATCCAGCGGTCTGGTGCCGGTGGGCACGACCGGCGAAAGCCCGACGCTCAGCCATGAAGAGCATGAGGCTGTGATCGAGGCGGTGGTGAAATTCGCCGCCGGCCGTGTGCCGGTGATCGCAGGCGCAGGTTCGAACAATACGGTCGAAGGCATTCGCCTGATCAGCCATGCCCAGCGGGTCGGCGCAGATGCAGCCTTGGTAGTGACCCCCTATTACAACAAGCCAAATCAGGCTGGTCTGATCGCGCATTACAAAGCGCTGCACGACGCCTGCAATCTGCCGATCATCATCTACAATATCCCCGGCCGCTCGGTCATCGATATGTCGCCTGCCACTATGGGCGAGCTGGCAAAGCTGCCGCGTATCATCGGGGTGAAAGATGCGACCGGCATTATTGGCAAGGTCAGCCAGCAGCGTGAGACCTGCGGGGCAGACTTCATCCAGCTTTCCGGGAATGACGATACCGCGCTGGCCTTCAACGCGCATGGCGGCACCGGGTGTATCTCGGTTACGGCCAATGTCGCACCGAAGCTTTGCGCCGAATTCCAGGCTGCAACTTTGCGCGGTGATTACGCCACTGCACTGAAGTATCAGGATCAGCTCTTCCCGCTGCATGAGGCAATCTTTATCGAGCCCGGCCTGGTCGGGGCGAAATATGCGCTTTCCCTGCTGGGTCGTTGCAACGAAGAGGTGCGGCTGCCGCTGGTTGGCCTTACCGATGGGACGAAAGCAAAGATCCGTGCGGCGATGATTCATGCCGGACTGCTCAACTAGCGCCCGGTTCCTTGCAAGGAACCGAGCCGGAGTTTTCGAAAACTCCGGGGTTGCGCGGTGATGGTCAGCGGGGCTTCACCCAATCTGAAGGGGGCGGCACTGATGACCGCCGCCATGGCCGGGTTTGCGGTCGAAGACCTTTTCATCAAGAAAGCCGCCCTGCATCTGCCGGTGGGGCAGGTGATGGCGATGATGGGCTTTGGCGGCGCGCTTATCTTCGTTCTGATGACGCTGGCCGCCCGTGAGCAGGTCTTCCCGGCGGCTTTCGTGTCGCGGGCGATGCTGATCCGCTCGGGGTTTGAGGTTGCGGGGCGTCTGTTCTACAGCCTTGCCATTGCCCTGACGCCGATGGCGACGACGGTGGCAATCCTGCAGGCGACGCCGCTGGTTGTTCTGGCCGGGGCGGCGCTTTTGTTCGGCGAAAAGGTGGGCTGGCGGCGCTGGTCAGCGGTGCTGGTAGGTTTTCTGGGGGTGATGATCGTGTTGCGCCCCGGGGTTGAGGGCTTTTCGGTGATGTCTTTGCTGGCGGTGGCCGGGATGGCGGGCTTTGCGGGGCGTGATCTGGCCACCCGCGCAGCCCCAAAGTCCCTGTCAAACCGTCAGCTGGGCATCCTGGGCTTTTCGATGCTGGGCACCGCCGGGCTGATCGTGCTGGCTTTCAGCGAAGGCGGCCTCAGTGGTGCGGCGCATTTGCCGGACACCACCGCTGCGGGCCTGGTGCTGGGGGCGACCGTTTTCGGCCTCTTGGGCTATAATGCGCTGACCTCTGCGATGCGGATGGGCGAGGTTTCGGCTGTGACGCCGTTTCGCTATACGCGGCTGGTCTTTGCGATGATCCTTGCCATGCTGATCCTGCATGAGCGCCCCGACCAATGGACCCTGATTGGCAGCGCCATCATCGTTTGCAGCGGGCTTTATACCCTGGTGCGGGCCCGCAAGAGCCGCGTGACCTGAGCCACAGCATCACGGCTGTTTACTCAGGCCGGGTTTACTCAGGCGGGGGCATCCCCTATCTCTGAGCGATCATGCAGAAGAAACACGATCCCAATTCGAAACTCATCGCTGAAAACCGCCGGGCCCGCTTCGATTACCATATCGAAAGCGATCTGGAGGCCGGGGTCATGCTGCAGGGCCCCGAGGTCAAAAGCCTGCGTCTGGGCGGCGCCAATATCGCTGACAGCTATGCCTCGGTCGAAGGTGGCGAGCTGTGGCTGATCAATGGCTATATCGCGCCCTATAAGCAGTCGAACCTTTGGGACAGCCATGAAGAGCGCCGCAAGCGCAAGCTGCTGGTCTCGAAGAAAGAGCTGTCGCGGCTTTGGAATGCCACTAAACGCGAGGGCATGACCATCGTACCGCTGCGGATGTATTTCAACGAGCGCGGCATCGTCAAAATCGCGCTGGGCGTGGCCAAGGGCAAGAATGCCGCCGACAAGCGTGAGACCAGCGCCAAACGCGACTGGGATCGTCAGAAGTCGCGCATCCTGAAGCAGGGCTTCTGAGGCGGCCCGCTGCTTTGCAGGTCGGCGCAATGGCAACGCTTATCTGGTAAGTTTTCGCGGATCGCATACAGGATTTGCTCTGGTGGGAAGGATCTGCCAGCATTCCCCCTGCCCGGCATGCCATTTTTCAGCCATCGTCGCCGGGTGTGAGGCCGGAAGATACCGGCCCTGAAAGAGGGATAGTTCTCTATGGATATGTCATTGATCATCCAGCTGGTCGCGGGTCTTATCGGCGGCAATGCTGCTGGGGCTGCGCTGAAAAACACCAATCTGGGGCCGATCATCAACTCGGTTCTGGGTCTTGTTGGTGGTTTGGGCGGCGGTCAGCTGCTGGCGCAACTGGGCCTTGGCGGCGCAGGTGAGGCCGCAGCGGCTGCAACCGGCTCTGGGCTTGATATCGGCTCGATCGTGCAAAGTGTATTGGGTGGTGGTGCCGGCGGCGGCGTTCTTGTCGCTATTGTTGGCGTGATCAAAAAGGCCCTGGCAAAGTAAGCCCGGGCGCAGCACAGGGCCCCCGGTGACGCCGGGCGCCTGGCTTTGAAACAACCGCCCCGGCATATGTCGGGGCGGTTTTTTGTGCCGCCGGGCCGCTGCTTTCGCCCCATCGCGGCCCCAGATCCCCCCTTCCGGCCCGAGAGCGGGCTTGCATGCGCAAACAGGCGGGCTATAGGTCAGTGACCGTTTTTGGTTCCCGTTTGATCCGAGGCTGCCATGTCGCTGACCCCCGCTCTGAAGGATGATCCGCAAACGCTGGTTTCGACCGGATGGCTGGCCAGTCACCTGAAAGACCCGGATCTGCGCATCCTGGATGCCAGCTGGTTCCTGCCGCCCACAGAGCGCAATGCGAAGGCCGAATATGAGGCCGCGCATATTCCCGGCGCGCGGTTCTTCGATCTGGAAGAGATTTCAGACCACCGCTCGAACCTGCCGCATATGGCCCCCCCGGTTGAGAAATTCATGTCGCGGATGCGGGCGATGGGCGTGGGTGACGGCCATCAGGTGGTGATCTACGACAGCAGCGGCATCTTTTCGGCCCCGCGCATCTGGTGGACCTTTCGCCTGATGGGCAAAACCGATGTGGCGGTGCTGGATGGTGGCCTGCCGAAATGGCTGGCCGAGGGGCATGAAACCGAGGATCTGCCCCCCGTCGTGCGTGATCGCCACATGACCACGCAGCGCCAGAACCAGCTGGTCAAAGACGTGACCCAGGTCGCCCAGGCCGCAAAGCTGAAACAGGCGGTGGTGATTGATGCCCGTGCCCCCGCCCGCTTTGCCGGAGAGGCACCAGAGCCGCGCCCCGGTCTGCGGGGCGGCCATATTCCGGGCTCTCGCAATCTGCCCTGGGGCAATTTGCTGAACCGTGACGGCACCATGAAAGAGCCGGCGGATCTGAAAGCGATCTTCCAGGAGGCGGGCGTCGATCTTTCCCAGCCGGTGATCACCAGCTGCGGCTCGGGTGTGTCTGCGGCCATTCTGGCGCTGGCGCTGGAGCGGATCGGCCATCGGAACTGGTCGCTCTATGACGGCTCCTGGGCCGAATGGGGCATGTATGAGGATTTGCCGGTCGAGACGGGTCCAGCTGCATAAGCCAGACCGCCGGGACGGGCGCAAATGGGGCCGATAGCTGGCCCGATCAAGTGAGGAAGATATGCTTGAGGCTCTGAACCCGCAGCCACAGGACAAGATCCTGCAACTGATCGCGATGTTCCGTGAGGACAAGCGCGATGGCAAGATCGACCTGGGCGTCGGCGTCTACAAAGATCCGACCGGCCTGACCCCGGTGATGCGTGCCGTCAAAGCCGCCGAGAAAAAGATCTGGGAGGCCGAGACCACCAAGACCTATACCGCACTTGCGGGCGAGGCGGGTTATAACGCGGCCATCACCACGCTGATCCTGGGCGAGGGTTTCGCAGATCGCGCCGCTTCGATCTCGACGCCGGGCGGCACGGGCGCGCTGCGCCAGGGCTTCGAGCTGGTCAAACTGGCCAATCCGGGGGCCAAAGTCTGGCTGTCGGCGCCGACCTGGCCGAACCACCCCTCGATGGTGAAATTCCTGAAGATGGAAATGGCGGAATATCGCTATTTCGACGCGGCGACCTCGGGGCTGGATTTCGCGGGTCTGATCGAGGATCTGGGCCGCGTGGCCGAGGGCGATGTCGTCTTGCTGCATGGCTGCTGCCACAACCCGACCGGCGCGAACCTTTCGCCCGCGCAATGGGATGAGGTGATCGCGCTTTTGAAATCGCGCAAGGCGCTGCCGATGGTCGATCTGGCCTATCAGGGCTTTGGCGACGGGCTGGACGCCGATGCCGAGGCGACGCGCAAAGTGGCGGCTGCCTTTGATGAGGTGCTGATTGCAGCGTCCTGCTCGAAAAACTTCGGCATCTACCGCGAGCGGACCGGCGTGCTGATCGCGCTTGGCGCGGCGGATCGCAAGGCGGTGGTGCAGGCCAATCTGAACTTCCTCAACCGCCAGAACTTCAGCTTTCCGCCCGATCACGGCGCGCGGATCGTGACCACGATCCTGGAAGATGCGGGTCTGACCGCCGACTGGAAGGCAGAGCTGGAAGAGGTGCGCCAGAACATGCTGGGTCTGCGCGTGCAACTGGCCGAAGAGCTGCGCAAAGCCACCAATTCTGACCGTTTCGACTTTGTCGCGGTGCATCGCGGCATGTTCTCGCGGCTGGGGCTGACAGAGGCGCAGGTCAACCGCCTGCGCGAAGAGCATGGCGTCTATATGGTTGGCGATTCGCGGATCAATATCGCGGGTCTGAACAAGGACACTGTGCCGGTGCTGGCGCGGGCGATTGCCTCGGTCCTGTAAGGATCCCGGGCTTTAAAGATGCGAAAAGGGGCGGGAGATCACTCCCGCCCCTTTTTCATGAGCCTGGCGATTGGGGATCAGTTCATCCCCATGGCTTCGCGGATGGCGCGGTCGATCTCTTCCTGGTTTTGCGAGGATGGTGCGCCCTGCTGAACCGAGCCGCCATTATAGACCGGGGCGTTGGAGCCGTCGAAATAGGGCACCTCCTCGGGCATGACGGGGCGGTCGACGCCGCCGAAATCGGGCGAGGGGCCGAAGGCGCCGCCATTCTGGACGGTGTTCTGCGGGATCTCTTTCGGCAGCGGCATCGGCGGCACGCCCTGATTGATCGAGACCATCACCTCGCGCCAGATTTCAGCCGGAAGGCCGCCGCCGGTCACACCTGTCAGCGGGCGGTTGTCGTCATAGCCCAGCCAGACGCCAACCACGAAATCCGAGGTGAAGCCGACGAACCAGGCATCGCGCGCCGAGTTGGTGGTGCCGGTCTTGCCTGCGGCCTCGCGGTCGGGCAGGCGGGCGCGGCTGCCGGTGCCGGAATTGATCACCTCGGTCATCATATAGATCAGCGCATGCGCCGCGGTTTCTGAGATCACCCGCTCGCCGATGCCGCCACCCTGGCCGAACAGCTCTTCATTCTCGCCGCGCAGTTTCAGCGCACGCAGCCCGTAGGGGGTGACCGAAGAGCCGCCGTTCAGGATGCCGGCATAGGCGCCCGTCATCTCGATCAGCGTCGATTCGCTTGCGCCAAGCGCCAGCGCCGGACCATCGGCCATCTTCGACGCCACGCCGAACTCTGACGCCACCTGTTTCACCAGATCGCGCCCGACCATTTCCGAGATCTTCACCGCAGGGATATTGCGGCTTTCCTTCAGGGCCTGAACCAGCGTGATCATGCCCTTGAATTTATTGTCGTAATTCTTGGGGCTATAGGGGCCAGAGCCGGGGACATTGATCGTATAGGGGCTGTCGTCAACGTAATCGAGCGGGCTATAGCCCAGGTCCAGCGCCACCGCATAGACGAAGGGTTTAAACGCCGATCCGGTCTGGCGCAGCGCCTGGGTCGCGCGGTTGAAATCACCCGCACGCGGGATCGCGCGGCCGCCAACCATTGCCCGCACTGCGCCGTCCGAACTCATGACGACAATCGCGGCCTGGGCGGTCGAGCCCTCTTTGACCTTGGTGTCAAAGACGCGCTTCAGCGCCTCTTCGGCCTTGCGCTGCAGATCCTGGTCAAGTGTGGTCTCGATCACCACATCCTCTGTGGTGTCGCGGGCCAGGTAGTCTGGCGTGGTTTCCATCACCCAATCGGCGAAATACCCGCCCGAGCGCTGACGCGCGGCCTCGGTCGGGGTGGCGGGATTGGCGCGGGCCTCATCCGCCTGGGCTTTGGTCAGATAGCCCTGTTCCTCCATCAGCCCGACCACCACATTGGCGCGGTTTTGCGAGCGCTGCAGGTTTGACGTCGGGGCCAGCGTTGACGGGGCCTGCAAAAGGCCCGCCAGCATCGCGGCCTCGGCCGGGGTCACGTCAGCGGCGGATTTGCCGAAATAGCGCTGCGCGGCAGCCTCAAACCCACGGGCACCGGCGCCCAGATAGGCGCGGTTCATATAGATCGCCAGCACGTCTTTTTTGGAGTATTTCAGCTCCATCGCGATGGCATAGGGCACTTCTTTCAGCTTGCGCTTGATGCCGCCGCCCCGGCAATCGGCCTCATATGCGGCCTCGGATTTCCACTCGTTCGGGTCATAGGGCACGCCAAGGCACAGAAGTTTCGCCACCTGCTGGGTGATCGTCGAGCCGCCATTGCCCTGGAACGCGCCGCGCCCCTCGGCCAGGTTGATGCGGATCGCGCTGGCAATACCGCGCGGGCTGACGCCCAGGTGCCAGTAGAAGCGCTTGTCCTCGGTCGCCACGATGGCATTTACCAGATGGGGCGAGACATTTTCGGTGGTGATCTGGCCGCCGAACATCTCACCGCGCCAGGCAAAGGTCTTGCCGTCGCGGTCCAGCATGGTGACAGAGCCGCGGGCGCGACCGTCAAGCAGCGCGTCAAGCGGCGGCAGCTGGCTGTAGAAATAGGCCACCGCCGAGCCGACGATCAGCACGCCGACCGCCGTCACGCGCCACAAAACGCCCCAGATCATCCGCCAGAAGAACAGGATCGTGCCCAGCACAAAACCATGTTTGCGCCGCGCCGCGCTGCGCTTTGGCTTTGGCTGCCGCTTTGGCGCGGGCTTTTGCGGCGGTTTCCCGCGCCCACCACCGCCACCACCGCTGCCGCCACCGCCCGTTCTGCCGCCTGCCGCAGCCGCGGGGGCGCGCGGGGGATATCGTCTGTCTGCTACCAGGGGGGTCCGGCCCCCGCCACTCGTCGCCATATGCCTGTTGTCCGCTTTGCCGCGTGCTCTTTCGTAATCCGGGCAGAATAGCGGGTTGTGGCGGCTTTGCGAAGGGCAGGCGGAAACGATTCGAATCCTCTCGCTGATTAAAAATCAGGCATCTGCCCGCATTTGTGCAAAAAATTTGCAACTGCACCGGAAAGCGCCTGTTCTGATTGCGCCGTTTTCTTGTGCTGCATCGGCAAAATACCGCCTCCTTTCGTTCAGAGGCCCGGTCGCTGCGGGCATGCTCTCAGGAAGGGGACAGATGTGAAACTCATCATTGCTGCACTGAAACCGTTCAAGCTTGACGAGGTTCGCGAGGCGCTGACCACGATCGGCGTGCGCGGAATGATGGTTACCGAGATCAAAGGGTTCGGCCTGCAATCAGGTCACACCGAAATCTATCGTGGTGCCGAATATGCGGTGAATTTCGTGCCGAAAGTCCGGCTTGAGATCGTCGTCGCGGATGCGCTGGCCGATCAGGTCGTTGAGACGATTTCGAAAACCGCAAGAACCGAGAAAATCGGCGACGGAAAAATCTTCGTGCTTGATGTCGAACAGGCCGTGCGGGTGCGCACCGGCGAAACCGGCGACGACGCGATCTGATCAGGGACCCGAGGGAAGGGGATTAAAGAAAAAATGAAAAATATCTTGAAATATTCAGGCCTTGCGGCAGCAGCATCGCTGCTGGCAGGCCTGCCCGCTTTGGCCCAGGAGGCCACAGAAGCAGTTGGGGAAGCCGTTGTCGAAGTCGTCGAGGCAGCCCCCACGCTGGATACCGGCGATACCGCATGGATGCTGATCTCGACCGCGCTGGTTCTTTTCATGATCCTGCCGGGCGTCGCGCTGTTCTATGGTGGCCTTGTGCGCACCAAGAACATGCTTTCGGTGCTGATGCAGACCACCGCCATCACCGCGATGTGTATCGTGATCTATGTGCTCTATGGCTATTCCTTCGCCTTTGGCGGCGCGGAAGGCCCCTATTTCGGCGGTTTCGGCAAGGTTTTCCTTGCAGGCATCACGCCTGACACGCTTTCGGGAACCATCCCGGAATATGTGTTCATCTCGTTCCAGATGACCTTTGCCTGCATCACCTCGGCGCTGATCATCGGTGGTTTCGCCGAGCGGATCAAATTCAAGGCCGTGATGCTGTTCATCTTCCTCTGGGTTTCGATCGTCTATTTCCCGGTGGCCCATATGGCCTGGGACGCGAATGGCCTGTTCTTCGGCTGGGAAGTCTTTGACTTTGCAGGCGGCACGGTTGTTCACATCAATGCCGGTGTCGCGGCTCTGGTTGGCGCGATCTGCGTCGGCAAGCGCGTGGGCTATGGCAAGGAAAACATGCAGCCGCATTCGCTGACCCTGACGCTGGTTGGTGCCTCGATCCTCTTCGTGGGCTGGTTCGGCTTCAATGCCGGTTCGGCGCTTGGGGCTGGTGCGGGCGCAGGCCTTGCGATGCTGAACACCTTCACCGCAACCGCTGGCGGCATCCTGGGCTGGGTGGTCGTCGAGACGATGCTGCGCGGCAAAGCCTCGATGCTGGGCGGTGCCTCGGGCATGATCGCAGGCCTTGTGGCCATCACCCCTGCTGCAGGCGTGGTCGGCCCGGTGGGCGCGATCGTTCTGGGCGCGCTGGCCTCGGTTGCCTGCTACTACTTCGTCGCCGTCGTGAAGCCGAAACTGGGCTATGACGACAGCCTCGACGTCTTCGGCATCCATGGCATCGGCGGCATCGTCGGCGCGGTTGGGGCTGGCATCTTCTGTGCGCCTTCGCTGGGTGGCCAGGGCTTTGCGGGCGACCGCGGCATGGGCGAGCAGCTCTTCTACCAGGTCGCAGCTGTCGGCATCACCGTGATCTACTGCGCCGTGGTTTCGTTCATCCTCTTCAAGGTGGTTGGCGCCCTGACAGGTGGTCTGCGCGTCAAGGAAGAGGCCGAGCGTGAAGGTCTTGACCTGACCTCGCATGGCGAGCGTGCCTATCACTACTGAGAATGCCGCCGGGGGGGCGCAATCCCCCCGGCCTTTCCAAAGAAAAAGCCCGCCGGATCAAACCGGCGGGCTTTTGTTATATCTTTGCGCGAAGGCTGCCGATCAGGACTTTTGCAGATCCTGGATCAGCGCGTCGATATTGCCTTTGCGGCGGTCCAGCATCGCGCCGATCTCGGTGCGTTCCGAGGCCAGCATGTTCACGCCCTCAATGATGATATTGAAGAACAGGTTGCGGCCCGATTTGTTCGAGACATGCCAGCGCACCTCAAACGGCTTCTCGCCGCGCAGATAGGCGGTCGAGATCACCTCAAAATAGCTTTTCAGCGGTTTCGCGCCGGTGACCTCAATCCGCCCGCCGATGAACTCGCGGAAGCGGCGGCCGTATTTTCGGCTGATATAGCCCTGGAAGGCCTGGGTGAAGGCTTTCATCTGCGCCGCCGAGGCCGATTTCGCCGCCGGACCAAGTGCTGAGCGTGCGATCTGCGCGACATCGGCATAGCTGGCGAACAGCTTTTCAAACTGCGGATACATCTGGGCCTCAGAGCGGCCCGAATTGATGATCGCGTTGATATCGGCCACGGCCTTGTCGATCAGGGCCCTGGCCTCGGCGTCAGACAGCGCGAAAGCGGGCATGGCCCCAAGCGCGGCAGCAGCAGCAAGGCCGGTGCCCAGGAAGTGGCGGCGCGAAAGGCCGGAAACCATATTAACAGACATGTCAGTCCTCGCAGCGTCAATCCGCATATGGATCAATAAAGTCGTCTTCATAGGGGTCGATGAAATCGCCATCTGCCCCGTTCCCGTCACCACCCTTCGCCTTTGCGATATCGTGGCGGCGGTTTTGCTGATACAGCAGCCGCAGCTGTGCATAGCTGTCAGCGCTGTCATATAGGATCGAATCCACCGTGTCGGAATAGCGGTAGCGATCATTTAGGCGTGAAAGCCCTTCAATCGCCAGGGTCGCGGTGGCGTCATCGCCTTTGAACACATTGCCCACCGGATCCATCGCCAGATCAACGGCAAAGCCGACGGTGTCGCGGACATTCGAGGGGCCCTCGATCGGCAGCTCGACATAGGGGCCTTCGCCCACGCCCCAGACCGCCAGCGTCTGACCGAAATCGGCATCGGTTTTCGGCATGCCCAGCACCGAGGCCACATCGAACAGCCCGCCTATCCCCGCCGTCGCATTCACCGCAAAGCGCAGCGTATTGGTCGTCGCCTCGCCAACCCGCGCCTGCAGCACCTGGTTGACCACCACGCCCGGCAGCCCCAGCGTATCGGCCACATTCGACACACCCTGGCGCAGCGGGTTCGGCACCACCGTGCCATAGGCCTTAGAGGCAGGCCGCACCAGCGCGGTATCCAGCCCCTTGTTGACCGCATGCACGCCGCGATTCATCGGCTCCATCGGGTCGTTGACCTGGCCCACGCCAGTGGTCTGGCCGCATGCAACCAGCGCCGTCAGCCCCATAAGCAGGGCAAGCGGGCGGATCAGGGACGGGTTTTGCAATTCGATGGCGGGCATTAACTCGATCTCAGGACGTCGTGGTTCAGGCTGGCATATAAGTATTATTGCGCGACAGGCTTACGGTGTGGCAAAGCTCAAGACAACGGACATTCTTTCTGTTGGGCCGTGGCTGGCGGGCTTTGGCCATAATTCTCCTAGCCGATGAGTTGTTTTTGCAGCATTTGGAGTAACGGTTTGTCTAAAAATACTGCCCATCAGGGCGTTCAGCAGGGCCAGAGAGAGCTTTCCTCGATCCGGTCGCTGTCACGCCGGGCCCTGTTGGCGGCCTTTGTGTTTTCGGTCTTTGCCAATCTGCTGATGCTGACCTCGCCGCTTTATATGCTGCAGATCTATGACCGGGTGCTGATGTCCAGGTCAGAGCCGACGCTGGTCGCGCTGTCTTTGCTGATGGTGTTTCTTTTTGTGATCATGGGGCTTCTGGACCTGGCGCGATCAAGGATCCTGGCCCGGATCGGGGCACGCTTCCAGGAGGCGCTGGATCAGCGGGTGCTTTCGGCCTCGTTCCGGCGGCTGGCGCTGGTGCCCTCTGACGTCGAGGCGCGGTCGGCGCAGCAGGATCTTGAGACGATTGCCCGCTTTTGGGCCTCGCCTTTGCTGCAGGGGCTGCTGGATCTGCCCTGGACGCCGATCTTCATCGCGGTGCTCTTTGTCTTTCATGCCTGGCTGGGCTGGTTTGCGGTTGCGGCGGTGCTGGTGCTTTTCGTGCTGGCGCTGATCAACCAGCGCCGCACCGAGGATATCACGCGTGAGGCCACCACGGCGGGGTTCATAGCAGACCGCCAGGCCGAGAACCTGAAATCTGAATCCGAGCTGGTGCGCTCACTGGGGATGAGCGGCAGTGCCTTTGCCCGCTGGTATCACCTGCGCCGCCGTGCCCTTGTCCGCGGGATGGAGCTGTCTGACCGCGCCGGTGGCTATACGGTTCTGACAAAGACGCTGCGGGTGTTCCTGCAATCGGCGATTCTGGGGCTTGGGGCCTGGCTTGTTTTGCAAAACACCCTGTCGCCGGGGGCGATGATCGCGGGCTCTATCCTGCTGGGCCGGGCCTTGCAGCCGATTGAGGTTGCGGTTGGGCAATGGCCGATGCTGACGCGCAGCCGGGCCGCGCGTGACCGGCTGGCAAAGCTGCTGTCCGATGTCCCGCCAGAGGCGGCGCGCACGCAGCTGCCGCGCCCGGCGGGCCGGGTCGAGGTAACGGGGCTGATGGTGGTTCCCCCCGGCGATACCCGCCCGGTACTGCGCGGCGTCAGCTTTCGGGTCGAGCCGGGGCAGGCGATTGGCGTGATCGGGCTGTCTGGCTCGGGGAAGTCCTCGCTGGCGCGGGCGCTTTGCGGTGTCTGGCAGCCGGTGGCAGGGACGGTGCGCCTCGATGGGGCCACGCTGGACCAATATGACCCGGATACGCTGGGCAGCTATATCGGTTACCTGCCGCAGCGCGTCAGCCTGTTTGACGGCACGATCGCCGAGAATATCGCCCGCCTTGATGAGCAGGCCGATCCCGAAAAGATCGTCGCGGCGGCGAAAAAGGCCGCCGTGCATGATCTGATCCTGCATCTGCCCAAGGGCTATGACACACCGGTCACCAGCATTGGCGGCCAGCTGTCTGGCGGGCAGATCCAGCGGATCGGGCTGGCCCGGGCCTTCTATGGCGATCCGGTGATTCTGGTGCTGGATGAGCCGAATTCAAACCTCGACAATGACGGATCTCTGGCGCTGAACCATGCGATCCGTCATGCCAAGGCGGCGGGCTGCGCGGTCTTTATCATGGCGCATCGCCCGGCGGCGATTCAGGAATGCGAGCTGCTTTTGCTGATGAAAGACGGAGCGGTGCAGAATTTCGGCCCCCGCGATCAGGTGCTGCGTGAGACGGTCAGGAACGCAGGCGAGATCAACCGCGCCGCCCAGCCGGGCAATGGCCCCGCCCTCCAGGGAGGCGTGTCATGAGTGGTGCCCCGATGGATCCGCAGAACATGACCACCCGGCCAAAGACAGGCCAATGGCCGGTGCGCGGCCCGGTTATTATCGGCGTTCTGGCGCTGCTGGCGCTGATTGGGGGCTTTGGTCTTTGGGGGGTGATGACCAGCCTCTCGGGGGCGGTGGTGGCCTCTGGTCGGATCGAGGTCGAGCAGAACCGGCAGGTCGTTCAGCACCCTGATGGCGGTGTTGTTGCCTCGATCGAGGTGGTTGAGGGGCAAAGCGTCGCCGCCGGTGACATCCTGATGCGCCTTGACGGGGCGCTGTTGCACAGCGAGCTGGCGATTGTTGAGGGGCAGCTGACAGAGCTGATCGCGCAGCGTGTGCGCCTTTCGGCCGAGCGCGATGATCTTGATCAGCTTGAATTTCCGCAAAGCCTGCTTCAGGAAATCAACCAGCGCCCAGGTATCCAGGATCAGATCGACGGCCAGATCAGCCTTTTTGAGGCCCGCCGCGCCGCTTCGGCCAAAGAGGTCGAGCAGCTGACCCGCCAGATCGACCAGATTCATGCCCGGATCACCGGAATTGACGCCCAGGCCGAGGCGATCCGCATTCAGCTTGATCTGATCCGCCAGGAGCTGATCAGCCAGAAAAGTTTGCTGGAACGAGGTCTGACCCAGGCGGCCTCGGTTCTTGCTCTGCAGCGCGAGGAGGCGCGGCTTCTGGGGCAAACGGGCGATATGATCTCGATGCGCGCCCAGGCCGAAGAGCGCATCACCGAGATCAATGTCATAATCGGCAGCGTTGATCTGAACAGGCGCGAAGAGGCCACGGATCGCCTGCGCGAAATCGCCCCGGCCGAGCTGGAACTGGCCGAGCGCAGGCGTGCGCTGCGCGAACAGATCTCACGGCTTGATATCCGCGCCCCGGTTTCGGGCATAGTGCTTGGCCTTGGTGTGACGACGCCGCGCGCGGTGATCCGCGCAGCTGACCCACTGCTTTATGTTGTGCCGCAGGATCGGCCGCTGATGATTGCGGTGCAGGTCTCGCCCATTGACATCGATCAGGTCCATGTCGGGCAGCAGGTCGAGCTGGTTTTCTCGGCCTTTTCCTCACGCACAACGCCGCATCTGCAAGGCAGGGTTACGGTGGTATCGGCAGATGCTTTCAGCGATCAGACGACCAAAGCCAGTTTCTACCGCATCGAAATTGCTTTGAATGAGGGCGAACTGACAAAACTGGGCAGACTTCAGCTGATGCCAGGCATGCCGGTTGAGGCCTTCATTCAAACCGAAGCCCGCACGCCACTTGGTTATTTGTTGAAACCCTTCATGGATTACTTCAACCGTGCGTTTCGTGAAAGCTGACCGGAGTTTTGCAAAACTCCGTCGCGGAGCCTTTAAAGGCTCCGTTCCGATTTCTTTCAAGAAATCGGGTTGCACCTGACCCGGGGGCAGCTAGGCTCTGCGCAGATATATCACTGGAGAACACCATGTCCGTGGAAGCCCGCCTGAAAGAACTGGGCGTAACCCTGCCCGAAGCCCCGGCCCCGGTTGCGAATTATGTGGGCTTTGTCAGGACGGGGAATCTCGTCCATATTTCTGGGCAGATCAGCGCTGACGAAAACGGCCCGATCAAGGGCAAGCTGGGCGCAGATTTCTCGGTTGAGCAGGGCGCATCAGCAGCGCGTCGCTGCGCAATCTCGCTTTTGTCGCAGCTGCGTGCGGCATGTGAGGGCGATTTGTCGCGGGTGGTGCGGCTGGTCAAAATGAATGGCTTTGTCAATTCGACAGCGGATTTCATTGAACAGCCAAAGGTCATCAATGGCGCCTCTGATTTCATGGTCGAGGTGCTGGGGGACAAGGGGCGCCACGCCCGCGCGGCGGTATCGGTCAACTCTCTGCCGCTGGGCGTCGCGGTTGAGATCGACGCAATTTTTGAGATCCTTTGACCATGGCGATGATCCCTCTTCCCCAGGGGCTGCGCCGGCGGCCGGTTGCCCATCGCGCCTTGCATGACCGCGCAAGGGGGATCATCGAAAATTCGCCATCGGCCATTCGTGCCGCGATAAGCGCCGGCTATGCGATTGAGATTGACCTGCAGCTCTCAAAGGATGGGGTTGCTATCGTATTCCACGACGAAGAGCTTGACCGGCTGACCCATGAGCGCGGGCCGCTGAACCTGCGCGATGCTGCCGAGCTGGGTCAGATTGCTCTCCGGGACAGCCAGGACCGGATACCCACCTTTGAGGATGTGCTTGAGATCGTGGCGGGCCAGGTGCCTTTGCTGATCGAAATCAAGGATCAGACGCTTACAATGGCCCCGACTGACGGCAGGCTGGAGGCGGAAACGGCCCGCCTTTTGGACCGTTATCAGGGTGAAGCTGCGGTCATGTCTTTCAATCCGCATGCGATTGTGAATATGGCGCGGCTGGCCCCGGGGATCGCCCGTGGCATCACCACCTCGGCCTATGATCCTGTCGATTGGGCCCCGCTTGATCCGGCCATTTGCGATCGGCTGCGCGAGATCCCCGATTATGGGCCCAGCCTTTCGTCCTTCATCAGCCATGAGGCAGGCGACCTTTCGCGCCCCCGCGTCGCAGAACTGAAAGCGCAGGGGGCTGACATTCTGTGCTGGACCATCCGTTCGCCCGGCGAAGAGGCGCAGGCCCGTCAGATCGCCGATAATATCACCTTTGAGGGCTATCTCGCGCCCTCAGGCGCTTGACCCTGTCACCCGCGCCCCCATCTTTTGCCTGAAGCAGACCCTATGCCGCGGCCGCCAGAGCTAAAGCTGCGCCCGTATCTGACAGGACCAGGATGGCCGAAATCACGCTCTCTGATGGTATCTCGGCCATCCCATCTGCTGAATGGGATGCGATCGCTGCGCCCGAGCAGGCCGATGGGCGTCCGCTTGATCCGTTCTCGACGCATCGCTTTCTGATGGCGCTGGAGGGTTCTGGCTCGGTCGGTGGGGGCACTGGCTGGCTGCCGAAGCCATTGGTTTTGCGTGAGAACAACCGCCCCATTGCCGCGCTGCCGCTTTTTGTCAAAACCCATAGCCAGGGCGAATATATCTTCGATCACGGCTGGGCAGAGGCTTATGAGCGGGCAGGCGGGCGCTATTACCCCAAGCTGCAGGCCGCGATCCCCTTTACCCCCGTCAGCGGCCCGCGTTTCCTTGGCCCGGCAGACTGCCGCCAGGCGCTGGCTGCCGCTGCCATCTCGCTGGCCAGCGGCAATCAGCTGTCCTCATTCCATGCCACGTTCTGCACCGCCGATGAGGCCCGCAGCCTGAGTGGGTTTCAGGGGCTGATGGCGCGCAAAAGCCAGCAATTCCACTGGCTCAATCGCGGCTATGGCAGCTTTGACGATTTTCTCGCCGATCTTTCGTCCCGCAAGCGCAAGATGATCCGCAAAGAGCGCGAGGCCGCCCGCGCCCATGGCCTGACCATTCGCGCCCTTACCGCAGAGCAGATCGAGCCGCAGCATTGGGATGCCTTCTGGGCCTTTTATCAGGACACCGGGGCCCGCAAATGGGGCAGGCCCTACCTGACCCGCGAGGCCTTTGCCGCCTTTCATGCAACCATGCGTGACGACATCCTGCTTGTCCTGGCCTTCGACGGTGACAGGGCCGTTGCAGGGGCGCTGAATTTCATCGGCAGAGAGGCGCTTTTCGGCCGCTATTGGGGGGCTTTGGCCGATTATCCGGCGCTGCATTTTGAGATCTGCTATTATCAGGCGATAGACTATGCGATCCGCCACGGGCTGAAACGTGTCGAGGCCGGGGCCCAGGGCGAACATAAACTGGCCCGGGGCTACCTGCCGCAAGAGACCTGGTCGCTGCACTGGATCGCAGATCCGGGTTTTCGCAATGCGGTTGCCGATTTTCTGCAACGCGAGGCGGGCGCACTGGACGAAGAGATCGAAATTCTTACCCAATACGGCCCCTTCCGCCGCACTCACTCTGATGACTGAAAGGCCAGACCGATGAGCAGCCTTCTTACCACCGCTGAGCGCAACGCCCTGCTGCCGCCCCTTTCGCAAAGCGGCTGGCGTGCCCATCCAGAGCTGGATGCAATCCGCAAAATATGGAGATTTCGCAGCTTCTCAGAGGCCTGGGCCTTCATGAGCCGCGCCGCCCTTGCAGCCGAACGGGCCAATCATCACCCGGATTGGACGAACCGCTACAATATCGTCGATGTCACGCTGACCACGCATTCTGCGAAAGGGCTGACCAGCCTCGATACCTCTTTGGCCCAAAAGCTGGACAGCTTCGCCCCTGAGGCTGCGATCATCACGGATCATGGCGAACCAGCGCTTTGCCTTTGCCAAAGCCGCGCCTGATCGAAGCCCCTCTTCGGGTCGGGATAGGGGGGGGGCGGGGGGCCTGGCAGCCCCCCGTGACCTATGAAAAAGGCTCAGATCTCAGCCAGCAGCGCTTCGCCGCCCGAAATCTCGCACTGACCGGGCGAGGCCTCAAGGTGAAGCGCCTTCACCACACCATCCTCCGCCACCAGCGCATAGCGCTTTGACCGCCCCAGCAGCCCTGCGGGCGGCGCGTCGAAATCCAGCCCGATCGCTTTGGTGAAAGATCCGTCAGCATCGCCCAGGAAGGTCAGCCCCGCCTTGTCAGCGCCGGTCGATTTCGCCCAGGCATCCATCACGAAGGGGTCATTGACGGATACGCAGATGATCTCATCGACGCCTTTCGCGGTGAATTTCTCAGCGGTGCGGATAAAGCTGGGCACATGCGCATTGGTGCAAACGCCGGTATAGGCGCCCGGCAGCCCGAAAACCACCACTTTGCGGCCCTTGAGCTTTGCGCCCAGGTCCACCGCCTCGGGGCCATTTTCGCCAAGTTTCAGAAGTTTCGCTTCGGGCAGCTTTGCCCCGACCGTGATTTGCGACATGCTGATGTCTCCTCGCGCGTTGCGCCTGTTGTCAGGCAAGTTATAGGCTCTCGCGGGTAACATTCCAGAGGGGGCGGCAATGCGGGTGGTAATTGTGGGCGCGGGGCAGGCGGGGGCCTCTGTGGCGGCAAAGCTGCGGGCGCTTGGCGCGACCGGGCCAATCACCCTGATCGGGGATGAGGCCGCGCCCCCCTATCAGCGCCCGCCGCTGTCAAAGGCTTATCTGCTGGGTGAGATGGAAGAGGCCAGGCTCTGGCTGCGCAGCCCTGAATTCTGGGCGGAAAACCAGATCGAGCTGCGCCTTGGCCACCCCGTCACCGCCATTGATCGCCAGGCCAAAACGGTAACCGTTGGGGATCAGCAGATCGCATACGATCAGCTGGTGCTGACCACCGGCTCCAGCCCGCGCCGCCTGCCCGCTGAAATCGGCGGTGATCTGCCGGGCGTGTTCACGGTGCGCAATCTGGCCGATGTTGATCAGATGCGGCGCGAGTTTACCGCTGGCCGCCGCCTCGTGGTGATCGGCGGCGGCTATATCGGGCTTGAGGCGGCGGCCGTCGCCCGCAAACTGGGCCTTGAGGTCACGCTGGTCGAGATGGCCCCGCGCATCCTTGGCCGCGTCGCCTCGGCTGAGACCGCCGATTTCGTCCGCAAGACCCACCATGAGAAGGGCGTGACGATCCTTGAGGCAACCGGGCTGGAACGCATCATGGGCCAGGACCGTGTCACCGGCGTTCGCCTGCAGGACGGACGCGAGATCGCGGCTGATTTCGTGGTGGTGGGCGTTGGCATCACCCCCGGCGCCGCGCTGGCCGAGGCGGCTGGCATCGCGCTGGACAACGGGATTGCCACCGATGCCCATGGCCGCACCTCTGACCCGGCGATTTGGGCAGCCGGGGATTGCGCCTCTTTCCCCTGGCAGGGCGGGCGCATCCGGCTGGAATCGGTTGGCAATGCCATCGACCAGGGCGAGATCGTCGCCGAAAATATCCTCGGGGCG
Source organism: Pseudogemmobacter hezensis (assembly GCF_013155295.1). Taxonomy (GTDB): domain Bacteria; phylum Pseudomonadota; class Alphaproteobacteria; order Rhodobacterales; family Rhodobacteraceae; genus Pseudogemmobacter; species Pseudogemmobacter hezensis. The sequence continues at coordinate 75,058 of NZ_JABJXT010000014.1, forward strand.
GCAAAAACCTATGAGGCAAAGCCCTGGTTCTGGTCTGACCAATACGACCTGAAGCTGCAGATCGCCGGGCTGAATATCGGCTATGACCGCGTCGTCACCCGTGATCTGGGCGGCGTCTCGCATTGGTATTACCGGGGCGAGACCCTGCTTGCCGTCGATGCCATGGGCGACGCCCGCGCCTATATGGTTGGCAAACGCCTGATCGAGGCCGGAAAATCCCCCGCGCCTGATCAGATCACCTCCACCCCTGACCTGAAGGCCCTGTTGAAATAATGCGCATTATCGGAGGGCAAAAGCGGGGCCTGCAACTCGCTGAGGTCGGTCAGGGCGATGAGGCCGCCCATCTGCGCCCCACCTCAGACCGGGTGCGCGAGGCGATCTTCAACCTGCTGCTGAATGGCGGCTATGGCAATCCGGTTCAGGATGCCCGCGTGCTGGATCTGTTCGCAGGCACCGGCGCCCTCGGGCTTGAGGCACTGTCGCGGGGCGCTGCGCGGGTGGCCTTTGTCGATGATGGCACGGCGGCCCGGGCGCTCTTGCGCCGCAATATTGAAAAGATGCAGGCGATGGGCGTCACCGATGTCTGGCGGCGTGACGCGACGCGCCTCGGCCCCAATCGCGGCCCGGGCTATGACCTGGTGTTCCTTGATCCGCCCTACCACAAATCGCTGGGCGAGGCGGCGCTGGCCTCGGCGCGCGCGGGCGGCTGGCTGGCCGCCAATGCGCTGATCGTCTGGGAAGAGGGCGCGCAGCCCCTTCCGCCTGAGGGCTTCACCCTGCTTGACCAGCGCCGTTATGGCGACAGTCACATCACGGTGCTGCGTGCCCCGGCGGCGTAATCGTTACCGCTGGCACACAGCCCGCCCGAAACCGCGATCGCGGCCCTCGCGGGGCCTGCGCCAGGATGATAGCCAGCCATCACCCCATAAGGAACCGAGCCCATGATGCCAGCGCCCGCCGCCGTAATCTTCGACTGTGACGGTGTGATCGTCGACAGCGAGGGCCCGACCTTCGATCTGATGATCGCCGATCTGGCCGATCACGGCTTCCCCCTCACCCTCGAAGAGCTTGAGCGCGACTATATCGGCGGCACGGTCGAAGAGGTGGCCCGCCGCGCCATCGCCAAAGGCGCAAAGCTGCCCGCCGATTGGGTCGCGGTCTTTTACGAAAAGATGTATGCGATGCTGGCCAATGATGCGCCCCTGATCCCGGGCATCATCGACCTCTTCGACCGTCTCGATGCCGCAGGCATCCCCTACGCGGTCGGCTCGAATGGCACGCCAGAGAAGATGCAGATCACGCTCGGCCGCCGTGGCCTCTTGCCCCGCTTCCGCGCCACGCTCTCAGGCCAGGCGATAGGCAAGCCAAAACCCGCCCCCGACCTTTACCTCGCCTGTGCCAAAGCCTGTGGTGCCGCGCCTGAAAACTGCGTGGTGATAGAGGACAGCCCCACCGGCGCCCGCGCCGCCATCGCGGCGGGTATCCCCTGCCTCGGCTTCGCGGCCCATGGCCAGAACACAGCGCCCGCCAAAGGCCTCAAAGCCCTCAACATACCTCTCTTCCACAGGATGCAGGATCTGCCTGCCCTGCTCGGACTTTGAATTTCATCTGTCCGAAAATATCCCGGGGGTCCGGGGGCAGAGCCCCCGGCTTTCCGCCTGGTCCGGGGCGCAGGGCCCCAAATCGTCACTTCCCCCGCAAATCGCGCAAAACATCCGGGCTGGCATAGCCATCGGCCACCAGCCCGCGTGCCCGCTGCCAGGCCTTCACGGCAGCCACTGTTTTCGGCCCGATCCGCCCGTCAACGCCGCCGGCATCAAAACCAGCCGCGCTTAGGCGCTCCTGCACTTCTTTGCGCTCTTCCAGCGTCAGCGCCTTCCAGTGGCGGGGCCAGGCGGTCCTGATCGGCTCACCCCCGGCAATCCGGTCGGCCAGGTGACCAATGGCGATCACATAGGCGTCGGCGGGGTTATAGCTTTCAATCGCCTGGAAATTCGGCCAGATCGCAAAGGCCGCCCCCTGCGCCCCGGCGGGCACCAGGATCGACACGCGCTCGCCCGCAGGCAAGGCCCCGCCCGCCGCAGGCGTGACGCCAAGCGCCGCCCATTCCGCCGCCGTCTTTACCACCCGCTCTGAGGTCAGGTCATAGTCAAACCCTTTGGGAAGGGTGACTTCCATGCCCCAGGGCACGCCCGCTGCCCAGCCATGTTCGGCAAGATAATGCGCCGCCGAGGCCAGCGCGTCAGCCGGATCATCCGACCACAGATTGCGCTTGCCATCACCGTCGAAATCCACCGCGAAATCGCGCCAGCTGGTCGGCATGAATTGGGTGTGGCCCATCGCGCCCGCCCAGCTGCCCTGCATATCGGCGCGGGAAATCTCGCCCGCCTCCAGGATACGCAGCGCCTGCAAAAGCTGCTCGCCGAAAAACGCCTCGCGCCGCCCGTCATAGGTCAGCGTCGCCAGCGCCGAGATCGTATCGGTATTGCCCCGGAAATTGCCGTAAGAGGTCTCTAACCCCCAGACCGCCAGCACGATCTCTTTGCGCACGCCATATTGCGCCTCGATCTTTTCCAGCAGCGGGCCGTGCTTTTTCAGCGCAGCCTGGCCCATCGCCACCCGCTCATCCGAGACGGCAATGTCCAGGTAATCCCAGATCGTGCGGGTGAATTCGTTCTGATTGCGGTCACGCCGCACCACATCGGGCAGGAAGGTCGCGCCGCGCATCTCACGGTCCCAGGTTGCCGCCGAAATCCCGGCCTCCAGCGCTTTCACGCGGTAATCCTGGATCCAGGCGCGAAAGCCTGCCTCGGTCTCGACCTCGCGGCCCTCGGCCATCGCGCCCTCCGGTTCAGCCAGGGTCTGCGCCAGCGCGGGCAGCGGCAAAAGCGCCAGGATCAGTGCCAAAACCCTCATTTGCGGCGCCTCATTACGCGGCGTTTCGCGGCCTCGGCGGCGCGCGATTTGCCTTGCGCCCGGCGCGGGGCCTTGCCGCGTTTGCCGCTGCGGCCTGCGGGCAAGGCGCGATCCTCCAGCTCGATCAGCTCAAGGATCAGCCCGCCGGTGACCGGAACCGCCTCGGCCAGCCGGACGGTGACCTTCTGGCCGATGCCGATGGTCAGCCCGGTATCCGCGCCCATCAGGGTCTGGCTGTCGGGGTCGAAATGGAAGAACTCGCGCCCGACCTCGCGGATCGGCACCAGGCCATCGGCCCCGGTTTCATCCAGCTTCACAAACAGCCCGAACCGCTGCACGCCGGACACCCGCCCCGTGAATGTCGCGCCGACCCGGTCGGAAAGATAGGCCGCCAGATAGCGGTCAACGGTGTCACGCTCGGCCGCCATCGAGCGGCGCTCGGCATCCGAGATCAGCTTGCCGGTCTCACCCATGTTTTCCATGTCGAAGTCCGACAGCCCATCCGGGCCCAGCCCCAGCCCCCGGATCAGCGCCCGATGCACGATCAGATCGGCATAGCGGCGGATCGGGCTGGTGAAATGCGCGTAATTCTTCAAAGCCAGCCCGAAATGGCCGAAATTCTCGGGCGCGTAATAGGCCTGGGTCATCGAGCGCAGCGTCGAGAGGTTGATCAGCTCGGAAAACTCGCCGCCCTCGGCCTGTTTCAAAAGCTGGTTCAGATGCGAGGTTTTCAGCACCTGGCCCTTGGCCAGCGTCAGCCCGGCGCTTTCGGCCACCTCACGCAAAGCCTCCAGCCGGTCGGGCGCGGGCTCTTCATGTACGCGGTACAAAAGCGGCTGTTTCACCCGCTGCAATTCCTCGGCGGCGGCGACATTGGCCATCACCATGCATTCCTCGATCAGCTTATGCGCATCAAGCCGTTCTTTGAAATCGACCGACAGCACCTTGCCCTCATCCGAGAGCACGATCTGCCGCTCTGGCAGGTCAAGATCCAGCGGCTGGCGCAGCGCCCGCCCGCGCTTCAGCGCCGCGTAGCAGTCGTAAAGCACCTTGAGCTGCGGCAGCAGCGGCTCTGTCGCCTGATCGGGCTGGCCGTCCACCGCCCGCTGCACCTGGCCATATTCCAGGCTGCCCTTTGACCGCATCACGCCCCGGGTAAACCGATGCGAGATCTTCTGGCCAGAGGAATTGACCCGCATCCGAACCGCCATACAGGGGCGGTCAACATGTTCGTGCAGGCTGCACAGATCGCCCGACAGCGTATCGGGCAGCATCGGCACCACGCGGTCAGGGAAATATGTCGAGTTTCCACGCCGCCGCGCCTCACGATCCAGCGCCGATCCGGGGCGGACGTAATTCGCCACATCGGCAATCGCCACCCAAAGGACAAAGCCCTCGGGATTGCCCGGCTCATCATCGACCATGGCCAGCACCGCATCGTCGCGGTCGCGGGCGTCCTGGGGATCGATGGTCACAAGGTCCAGATCCCGCAGATCCTCGCGGTGTGACATGGTGAAGGGGGGCGCATTGTCGGCCTCTTCCACCGCTTTGTCGGGGAATTGGTCGGGGATGCCATGCTGATGAATGGCGATCAGCGAGACGGCCTTTGGCCCCGCCGGATCGCCCAGTCGGCTGGTGATCTTCGCCTGCGGCAGGCCCATGCGGCGATTGCCGACGGCCTCTGCCTCGACCAGCTCGCCATCCTTCGCGCCCATGTCCTGATCGGCGAGGACGCGCCATTCCTTGTCCTGGCCCTTGTCGATGGGCACGATCCGCCCACCCTCAGACCCCTTGCGGAAGATGCCCAGCACTTTCAGCGGGTTCGAGCCGATGCGCCGGATCAGCCGCGCCTCCCAGACGTAATCGTCGAGGTCGACCTTCGCCAGCCGCGCCAGAATGCGGTCGCCCGCGCCAAGCGCCGGATCGCCCCTTTGGGCGATGATCAGGATGCGCCCGCTGTCGGGATCGACGCCCTCTTCCATCGGCTCGGCAAACAGATCGCCCGCCGCATCGGGCGGCAGCACTTTCAGCAGCGCAATCGGCGGCAGCTCGCCTTTGGGCAGGAAGCGGCGGGCGCGTTTGGTCAGATCGCCCTCGGCCTCCATCTCGCGCATCAGGCGTTTCAGCTCATTGCGCTGATCTGCCTTCAGGCCAAAAGCCTTTGCGATGTCGCGTTTCGACGACAGGCCGGGATTGTCGGTGATCCATTGCCGGATCTGCTCTTTCGAGGGAAGCTGTGTCATGCCATAGCGCTAGCACGGCGCAGGCTGCACGGAAAGCATGCGCTTTGCCCCGGGCCGGGGCGGCGGGCGGTTTCCCCCGCTTATACGGCCCGTCCGCAGATCTGCCCACAAAGCCGCATCCGGCAGGAGTGAAGAATGCCCCCGAAGAAATCGTCGCAAATGACCCCCGAAGAGGCATTCCTGCATCCGCTGGCGGCGCTGGCGGCCAGTGATCCTGAAATCGAGGCGCTGGTTTTCTGGGGCGGCCCGGATGGCTGGTCTGCGCTGCCCGCCGAGGCGCTGGAAAGCGAAGAGATCACCTTCTGGGCCGAAGGCCTGATGCCCGAGGGCTTTCACCTGCAATGGCGGATCATGGGGCGCGGTGATGCCACGCCAGACCATATCCGCATCTACGCCTGGGAAGCCGGAGAGGCCCCGCCGCCCGAGGTTGCCTCTGACAGCGGGCTGGTCACGCTGTCAAAGGCGCAATGGCCGCTTTGACACAGGTCGCGGCGGTCAGCCTTTCGGACGCCCGCCGACGAACACATAATAGGTGTGGCGGTCATTGACGGCGACGGCCAGGCCCATCTCTGTGATATTCGGATCCAGCAGGTTCACCAGATGGGTGGGCGAATTCAGCCAAAGCCGCGCGGCCGTCGAGGATGAGGGCGGTGACGAGCTGCGGGCCAGGTTTTCATTGGCCATCCGCAGACCATAGCCCGCCCGTTTCAGCCGCATTTTCAGATTTGACCCGTTCGAGCCGCTATGGCTCATGAAGGAACGCGTCGCCATATCGCAGACATGGCCGACAGCGGCCTGGTCCAGCGTCTGGTTCAGCCGCAGCGGCGAAAGCCCGCGTTCGGCGCGCAGATCATTCACCCAATGCGTGAACTCCTGGCGGATTTGCTGGCGCTCAGACGGCGAAGTGCAGGCCAGCGCAGGCGTGGCCAATGCGATGACGGCAGCAGCCATCGCAGGAAGCAGAACTCTCATAGCAGCAGTAACCCTGGTTAAGGTTATGGAATGGCAGACTCAGATCAGCCCCCGCTGATCAATCTCTGTTCTGACTGTGAAAAAGTTCTCAACTAAGGCAAGAGAAAGAAAAAAGCCGGGCAAAATGCCCGGCTTTTCGCCTGTTTTATATGAAAGTCTGGCGAAAATACGCTTAGCGACGGGCGTCGCCTTCGTCCTCGTCATCTTCATCCTCGCCTGCGGGCAGGCTGAAGAAGCTTTCGGCGTCAGAGAAGTCTTTGGCCTCGGCGGGTTCTTCTTCCTGGGGTGCGTCGGCGCCAAAGACCTCCAGCCCGGTCAGGGTGGTTTCAACGCGGGCCACCGGCTCCATGCCGAGGCTTTGCTCGGTCGAGACCAGCTTGCGGCGCTCGTCATCGGACATCACGCCGCCCTCGGCTGCCTTGCGGCGCACGGCCTGCTGCACGGCCGCGTCCAGTTCGGACTGACGGCACAGACCCAGGGCAACCGGGTCAACCGGGGTGATGTGCTGGATGTTCCAATGCGTGCGCTCGCGGATCGACTGGATGGTGGGCTTGGTGGTGCCGACCAGCTTGCCGATCGCACCATCCGACAGCTCGGGGTGGAATTTGACCAGCCACAGGATCGCCGCCGGACGGTCCTGGCGCTTGGACAGCGGCGTATAGCGCGGGCCACGGCGCTTTTCCTCGCCCACGGCTGCGGCATTGTATTTCAGCTTCAGCTTATAGAGCGGATCTTTCTCGCCCTTTTCAATCTCGACCTGCTCCAGCTGGTTGTTGCCGACAGGGTCAAAGCCCTTCACTCCGCCGCCGACATCACCGTCGGCAATGCCCTGAACCTCAAGCTCGTGCATGCCACAGAAATCGGCGATCTGTTTGAAGGTAAGGGTCGTGTTGTCCACCAGCCAGACGGCGGTCGCGCGGGCCATAATCGGCTTCGACATGGGACTTCCTTTCAGTGACGGGGCCCTGATGCAGGGCTGGCCTTTACAAATCTCTCCCGGGCCGGGAAAACGGCTGTGAACCAGGGTTCACGATCTCCGATGTCGGGGAATCCGCCTCTATATACTGCGATTCCTGCGAGAGGGAAAGTGAAATTGCGCCGTATCCTTAGCCTGCTTGCACTGGTTTTATTGCCTTTCGGCCTGGCTGCGGGCCCTGGTGGGCCTGCCCGCGCCGATGGCGAAAAGGCCGGGGATTTCGACTATTATGTCATGGCGCTGTCCTGGTCCTCGGCCTGGTGCGAGGTGGAAGGCGATGCCCGACGTGAGCCGCAATGCGATATCGGGCGCGGGCTGACCTTTGTGCTGCATGGCCTTTGGCCACAATATGAACGCGGCTGGCCCGCCTATTGCCGCACGGTCGAGCGCGATCCGACCCGGGGCGAATCTGCGGCTATGGCCGATATCATGGGCGGCTCTGGCTATGCCTTCTACCAGTGGAAAAAACATGGCCGCTGCTCGGGCCTTGCGGCACGTGACTATTACAAAACCGCCCGCGCCGCCTATGAGAAGGTCAAAATCCCGCCGGTTTTCGCCAAAATGTCAAAGACGCTGAAAGTGCCCGCCGATGTGATCGAGGGCGCGTTTCTTGAGGCAAATCCGGGGCTGAAAGCCGATCAGGTGACGGTGATCTGCCAGGGCGGCATGATCCGCGAGGTGCGGATCTGCCTGACCAAAGACCTGGAGCCGCGCCGCTGTGGTGCGGATGCGATCCGCGATTGCCGGTTGAAAGACGCGGTGCTTGAGGCGATGCGCTGACCCCCTCAGGTATTGAGGAGGACTCAGACCTTGAGGACGATCTTGCCGATATGGCCGGGGGATTCGATGCGCTCATGGGCGCGTGAGGCCTCGCGCAGCGCAAACTCGCTGTCGAGCACCACTTTCAGCGCCCCCCGCGCGATCATCGGCCAGACCTCACGCTCCAGCGCGGCGGCGATGCGGGATTTGGCGATATCGCTTTGCGGGCGCAGGGTCGATCCGGTGATGGTCAGGCGGCGCATCATCACCTCGGCAAAGTTCACCTCGGCCTTGGCGCCTTGCAGGAAGGCGATCTGCACGATGCGCCCGTCATCGGCCAGGGCTTTGATATTGCGGGGGATATAGCTGCCGCCGACCATATCGAGGATCAGGTTTGCGCCGCCGATTTTGCGCATCTCGGTGACGAAATCGCGGGTGCGATAGTTGAAGGCGGCCTCGGCCCCCAGATCCAGACAGACCTGCGCCTTCTCATCCGATCCGGCGGTGGCAAAGACCCTTGCGCCAAGCGCCTTTGCGATCTGGATCGCCGTCGTGCCGATCCCGGAGGTGCCGCCATGGACCAGGAAGATCTCGCCCGCCTGCAGCCCGCCGCGCATCACGATATTCGACCAGACGGTGAAGCAGGTTTCAGGCAGGCAGGCGGCCATTTTCATCGACATGCCCTGGGGCACCGGCAGCGCATGGGTTGCATGGCAGACCGCATATTCCGCATAGCCGCCGCCGGGCAGCAGCGCGCAGACCTGGTCGCCGATCTTCCAGCGGGTGACGCCGGGCCCGATCTCGACCACGGTGCCCGAGCATTCCAGCCCAGGCAGCGGCGAGGCATCGGCGGGCGGCGCATAGGCCCCGGCGCGTTGCAGCGCATCGGGGCGGTTTACGCCCGCATAGGCCACGCGGATCACGATCTGGCCATGGCCGGGCAGCGGCACGGGCAGGGTGCAGGGCTGCAGCACATCCGGGCCGCCGGGGGCGACGATCTCGATGGCCTGCATGGAGTCAGAGAGCTTGTCGGAAAGGGGCATGGGCTTGCGGTCTCTTTTGCGGGCGGTTGTGGGCGGGCGGTTATGGGGCGGGCAGTTACGGTGCGGGCGGGTGTCGGAAATGCTTCAGAATGGGCGCGGCGCTTTGGTCTCTGATGCGCCGCTTTCATGGCCGGGCAGGCCAGCGGGCCGATGCGGCGGGCGGATCCGTGCCAAAAACCCAAGCGGGCCAGACATCAGTGCCTTGCCCAGAGGGTTCTTTGCAAGCGCCGCTTTGGTTTTTTCAAACCACATCACGCCCTCGATGCGGCGATCAAGGAAGTCGCGGGTCGCCTGCAGATCGGGGCTGTCATCGCCCAGCCAGAAAAGAACCGTCGCGCCGTAAACTGCCGAAAGCGTGGCGCGTTTGGTGTACCAGTTCACATCATCCGAGGTATCGCCAAGCGCCGTCCAGATCGCATCCGCGCTGGACCAGATCGCGCCTGCGCCATCGGCTGCATGCTGGGGCAGGGCGAAAAGCGTGGTGCCACGGCGCACAGCCTCGCGGTCGGCCAGCTCAAGGCGCAGCATCACCGCCCGCGCCACCCGGTCCCGAAACCGCAGGGCGCTGAGATCCTCTTCGCCCAGGCGGCGGACCATCTCACGGTCGCCCGCCTGATGCCAGGCCAGCGCCAGATCGACGCCGCCGCGCGGGAACAGCGCCTGCGCCAGCCCCGGATCCACCCCCGAATCAGCGGCGGCGGCCTTCAGCGTCGCCTCTGACCAGCCATCGAAAGCCACATGCGAAAGCGCCGCATCCAGCAGTTTTTCCCTTGTGATCGCTGCTTCCATTGCCGTCTCTCCTGGTCGAATGGTGGACAGATGTCCTTTGGTCTGCTATGCGCGGCGGGCCTGCACGAATATGTGCAACTCTAGCTTAGGAAGGTGGTGACAACCACATGCAGGTCAGCGTTCGTGACAATAACGTCGAACAGGCACTCCGTGCCCTGAAGAAGAAGCTGCAGCGCGAAGGCGTTTTCCGTGAAATGAAGCTTAAGCAACATTTCGAGAAACCGTCGGTTAAAAAAGCTCGTGAGCAAGCTGAAGCGATCCGCCGTGCGCGTAAACTCGCGCGCAAGAAGGCGCAACGCGAAGGCGCACTCTGAGTTTTACCGCGAGGTAACTTTGAGGCGTTCCCCGATTTATCGGGACGTGAACACTGGGGCCGTTCGGCCCTTACAAGGTCAACCCCCGCCCCTTGTGGTTGGGGGTTTTCCTTTTTCTGCGGCAGGTTTTGGCACGCAGACAGAAAAACGGCCCGCACAGGGCGGGCCGTTCGGTTCGTCAGGCTTTCGATTTCAGCTCGACCAGGATCTGCTGCAGAAGCTCTGCCTCGGTGGGGGCGGCGGGTGCCTCGGGTGCGGCCTCTTCTTTTTTCTTGCCCAGTTGCGAGACGCGGTTGATGCCCTTGACCAGCAGGAACACGACCCATGCGATGATCAGGAATTTGATGACGGCATTGATGAAGCTGCCGATCTTGAACTGTGCGTCGCCAAGGCCGAAGCTGAGGTTCGAGAAGTCGATACCGCCGATGATCAGGCCGATCAGCGGATTGACCAGGTCATCGACCAGCGAGGTGACGATGGCGGTGAAGGCGGCACCGATGATGATACCGACGGCCATGTCGATGACATTGCCGCGCGAGATAAAGGCTTTGAACTCATTGAGCATCTGACTGTGTCCCTTGTTTCGTCCGGCTTTTGCCGGTCCTGTTGCTATGCGCCCCCCGCACAGCTGCGGGCGGAATATCGCACATAAATTGGGGCTTACCCACAGGGAAAAATTGCCTATCTGTTATCAAAACCGCCGCAGGAGGCCAGATTGACCAGTCTTTCCGATTTCCCGATTACCCGCAGTTGGCCACCACTCCACCCAGAGAGGTTGCAGCTTTACGCTTACCCAACCCCCAATGGTGTGAAGATCTCGATGATGCTTGAAGAGATCGGCCTGCCCTATGATGCTTATCTGGTCGGATTCGACAAATCCGGCGAAGAGGGCAAGAACTTCACCGCCACCTTCCCCAACAACAAGATCCCCGCGATCATCGACCCGAATGGGCCCGATGGTAAACCGATGGCGCTGTTTGAAAGCGGCGCGATCATGCTTTACCTGGCGGAAAAGACCGGGACAAAGCTGATGCTGGAGGGGGCGGCGCGCTGGCAGGTGATCCAGTGGATCATGTGGCGCATGGCGGGGCTGGGGCCGATGTTCGGCCAGTTCGGCTTTTTCCACCTTTATGCCGGGACCAGGGTCGAGGATCCGATCCCGCGTGAGCGGTACCGCCTGGAGGCAGAGCGCCTCTTGAAAGTGCTGGATGGCCAGCTTGAGGGCCGCGAATGGGTGGTGGGTGATTACAGCCTGGCCGATATTTCCATCGCGCCCTGGGTCGATGCCTTTGTGAAATACTACAAAGGCCATGAGAAGGTCGACTGGGCCAGCCTGCGCAATGTTCCCGCTTATCTTGAGCGTTTCCGCGCCATTCCGGCCTATCAGCGGTCGCTGAACATTCCGCCGGTGCCTGAAAAGTAATCCCGTTCCGGCTTTGAGCCGGGTTTTGAAGCGGGTTTTGAATGGGGCCGCAGAGCGATCTGCGGCCCGTTTGTTTTCAACAGGGCTTTTTCCAGCCGTCGATCACCTGAATGGCCTCTTCTGCGGTCTCGACCAGTTTGAAAAGGTCGAGATCCTCGGGGCTGATCACGCCCGCATCCGCCAGCTGCTGCCAGTTGACCACATTCTCCCACCATTCTTTGCCAAACAGCAGGAAGGGAACCGGCTTCATCCGCTGGGTCTGGATCAGGGTCAGTGCCTCGAACATCTCATCCATGGTGCCAAAACCGCCAGGGAAGACCACGATCGCCTCGGCCCGCATCAGGAAATGCATCTTGCGGATGGCGAAATAGTGGAAGTTGAAGCAAAGATCCGGCGAGACATAGGCGTTCGGCGCCTGCTCGTGCGGAAGCACGATGTTGAGGCCGATGGAATGCCCGCCCGCATCGGCGGCGCCGCGATTGCCCGCTTCCATCACGCCGGGGCCGCCGCCGGTGACGATCACGCCCTTGCGGCCATAGGTGGCAAGGCTGCGCTCTGTCATGATTTTCGCAAAGCGCCGCGCCTCTTCGTAATAGGGCGAAAGATCGGCAAGGGTTTTGGTCTTTGCGCCGTCACGATTTTCGGGCGCGGGGATGCGGGCACCGCCGAAAAGAACGATGGTGGTTTCAATCCCGCGCTCATCCATGATCAGCTGCGGTTTCAGCAATTCCAGCTGCAGGCGAACGGGGCGCAGATCTTCGCGGGTCAGGAAATCCTGGTCGGCAAAGGCCAGCCGATAGGCCGGGGCGCGGGTCTGCAGCGTATCGGGGCATTGATCGGCTGCCGCCAGATCCAGAGCGCTGTCCCGAAACGGATGATTGCGCGACTCGTCGTTCATGATACCTCCCACTGTGTTCTGACGGGCCCCCACCGGACCGGGGTCGATTGCGTGAGCCCGCCTCAACCTCTATAGCGCGTAAAGTACAAACAAAACACTGCCCCGAACGAAACCCTGCCCCCGAACGAATGCTGCCCAAGGAGTTGCACATGTCGAATGCCGCGCTGGAAACCGCAATCGAGGCTGCCTGGGAGGCCCGCGATACCATCACCCCCGCCACCAAAGGCGAGGCCCGCGATGCCATCGAGGCAACGCTTGAGGCGCTGGACAAAGGGGCGCTGCGCGTGGCCGAGCGCCAGGCGGATGGCCACTGGCATGTGAACCAATGGGCGAAAAAGGCGGTGCTGCTGGGCTTTCGCCTGAAGGACATGGAAATCCACGCAGGCGGCCCGCAGGGCGGCACCTGGTGGGACAAGGTCGACAGCAAGTTCAATGGCTGGGGCGAGGCTGACTGGAAAACCGCCGGTTTCCGAGCGGTTCCGAACTGCATCGTGCGCCGCTCTGCCTATATCGCCAAAGGCGTGGTGCTGATGCCGTCTTTCGTGAACCTCGGCGCCTTTGTTGACGAGGGCACCATGGTCGACACCTGGGCCACGGTTGGGTCCTGCGCCCAGATCGGCAAGAATGTGCACCTCTCGGGCGGCGTCGGCATCGGTGGCGTGCTGGAGCCGATGCAGGCTGGCCCGACGATCATCGAGGACAATTGCTTTATCGGTGCCCGTTCCGAGGTGGTCGAGGGTTGTATCGTGCGCGAGGGCTCGGTGCTTGGCATGGGCGTGTTCATCGGCAAATCGACCAAGATCGTCGACCGCGAGACGGGTGAGATCATGTATGGCGAGGTTCCGGCAGGGTCGGTCGTGGTGGCAGGGTCGCTGCCGTCAAAGAATGGCGTGAACCTTTATTGCGCGGTGATCGTGAAGCGGGTCGATGCGCAGACCCGCTCAAAAACCTCGATCAACGAGCTTCTGCGCGACTGAGCGCCAGGTGGTAACGGGGCGGGGCCGGTTTCTTCGAAGAAATCGGTCCTGATCCTTTGAAGGATCAGGGGGACAGCGCGATATGGCTGAACAGGACGAAAAACCGGTTAAGGAAAAACGCCCGCAGCAGGTCTACACCCTGGTGGTCGAGGTGGGGCGCAAGGCCGGTGACGGCTTGCCCGACAAGGCCACCGGGGCTGCGCTGATGTGCTATGCTTCTGGTGTGGACGAGGCCGAAGCGGTGCGCGAAACTGTGGCCATTCTCAAAGACGCCGATCTTGCGCCGCTGGAGGTGCAGGGAATGGGCACCCTGGATGAGCGCCGTGCCGCTGGCGACGAAATCGGTGAGGAAGAGGCCGAGCTGATGCAGCGTGCTCTGGCCGAAAACTCGGTCATTGTGGCGCAGATGACGCCGTTTTTCGACTGATTTCCCTTTAGTGACAGCTTGAGTGGCAGGGAGCTAGCGCAGCGCCCGGCCCTTGATGATCGCATTCTTGCCAAACCGGGCCCGGATTGTATCGGCAGCATGCTCGGCGCGGGCCCTTGTGCGGGCGCCTGGGTCCAGCAGATCGGGGCTGCTGTCAGCCAGATCTGCGGCGCAAAGATCGGTGATCCCGGTGCCGATCAGCCGAAACGGGCCCGTCGCCCCTGATCTGTCCAGCATGTCACGCGCGGTGCGATAGATCCGGTCTGCCAGCTGGGTCGGATCGGCCAGCGCCTGCCGCCGGGTCACGGTCTGGAAATCGCTTTTCTTCAGCTTCAGCGTCACGGTGCGCCCCGCAAGGCCCTTGGCCTTGGCCCTGTCTGAGGCCTGCTCGGCCAGCCGCCACAGATGCCCGTCCAGCAGGTCTGGGTCTGACAGATCGCCGTCGAATGTCGTTTCTTTCGAGATGGATTTCGGGATTTCGTCGCGGCTGACGGGGCGATTGTCCTCACCCCGGGCCAGATGCCACAGGCGGCTGCCCATCTGGCCAAAGCGCGCGGTCAGATCGGCGCGCTCCCACCGCAGAAGATCGGCGATGGTGCGAATCCCCGCCGTTTGCAGCGCCGCCTGGGTGCTGGTGCCAACCCCCCAAAGCAGGCCAATCGGCTGTGGCGCAAGGAAAGCCGCCGTCTCGGCACGGCCGATCAGCGAAAAGCCGCGTGGCTTATCAAGATCCGAGGCGATCTTGGCCAGAAACTTATTATGCGACAGCCCGACAGAGCCGGTGATGCCCAGTTCGATCTCCATCCGTTTGGTCAGCCTGGCCAGCATGATCGCAGGCGGTGCCCCATGCAGCCTTTGCGTGCCCGACAGATCAAGAAAGGCCTCGTCCAGCGACAGCGGCTCTATATCCGGGGTCAGCTCTTCCAGCATGACGCGGATCTGGCGTGAGACCTCGGCGTAATGGCTGATCCGGGGCGGCACCACCACGGCCTCGGGGCAGAGTTTCATCGCCTGGAACATAGGCATAGCCGACCGCACGCCCCGGATCCGCGCCAGATAGCAGCAGGTTGAAACCACACCGCGCCTGCCCCCGCCGACAATCAGCGGCTGATCGCGCAGGGCCGGATTGTCGCGCTTCTCGACGCTGGCATAAAAGGCGTCGCAATCCATATGGGCGATTGAAAGCGTCTCAAGCTCGGGGTGCGCAATCACCCGCGGCGAGCGGCAGACCGGGCAGCGCCGGCCGCTTTCAAATCTGCTCTGACAATCGCGGCAAAACCCTGGCATGATGGGGAGATCATATCCAGAACATCCGCCGCAGAACAGGGGGGATGGGGGCCGCCCCCGCAGGCAGGGCGCATATCATTTGGCTATTCCTTGCGCAGCTTCATGGACAGCGGGGCAAAAACGCGGTATGGCGCGGTCAGGCCTGAATGCTCCGGGCCGTAACCGGGAGGGTTGCGGCGGGGCGGTGGGCTGATCTCTGGCTCATATTCGGGGGCATCTGGCCCCCTGACAGGACAAATAATGACGATTGATTCTCTGGCGGCCCCGCTTCAGGCGGCGCTCGCAGCCAAGGGCTATTCGCAACTGACTCCGGTGCAGGAATCCGTGCTGGAGCCCTCGCTGGCCGGGCGCGATCTGCTGGTCTCGGCGCAGACTGGCTCTGGCAAAACCGTGGCCTTTGGCCTTGCAATGTCGCCCGAGGTGCTGGGCGGCATCGACAGCTTCCTGCCCGCCGACAAACCGCTGGCGCTGGTGATCGCACCGACGCGCGAGCTGGCGCTGCAGGTCCAGGCCGAGCTGGTCTGGCTTTATGAGGGCGCGACCGTCGCCTCTTGCGTCGGCGGCATGGATTACCGCACCGAGCGCCGGGCGCTGGATCGTGGCGCGCATATCGTGGTCGGCACCCCCGGCCGTCTGCGCGACCATGTCGAGCGCAAATCGCTGGATCTGTCAGAGCTGCGCGTCGTCGTCCTCGATGAGGCTGACGAGATGCTGGATATGGGCTTTGCCGAGGATCTGGAGTTCCTGCTGGGCGCGGCCCCCGAAGACAAGCGCGTGCTGATGTTCTCGGCCACGGTGCCCAAAGAGATCGCCCGCCTCGCTGAGACCTATCAGCGCGACGCCCGCCGGGTTGAGGTGAAATCCGCGGCCAGCCAGCATGCTGACATCGAATATAAGGCGATTTCGGTCTCGAACCGCGACAAAGAGCCGGCGATCTTCAACCTGATCCGCTGGTATGACGCCAAAGTGGCGATTGTTTTCGCCAAGACCCGCGCCAATGTGAACCACCTGCATGCGCGGATGGTGAACCGGGGCTTCCCGGTGGTGGCGCTGTCGGGCGAGCTGTCGCAAAGCGAGCGTCTGCACGCGCTGCAGGCGCTGCGTGATGGCCGGGCGCGTGTCTGTATTGCGACCGACGTGGCCGCACGCGGCATCGACCTGCCGGGGCTGGATCTGGTGATCCACGCCGATCTGCCGACCAACCCGGAAACGCTTTTGCACCGCTCTGGCCGGACGGGCCGCGCTGGCCGCAAGGGCACCTCGGTTCTGGTGGTGCCGCAGGCCGAGTTCCGCAAGGCAAACCGCATCCTGCAGGGCGCCAAACTGGTTGCTGAATGGGGCAAGGCCCCGGGCGCCGATGAGGTTCAGGCCCGCGAGGATGAGCGTCTGGTCTCTGACCCGGCGCTGACGGCGGATGTCGGTGAAGAGGCAGGCATCGCGGCAGAACTGCTGGAAGCACATGGCCCCGAATCCATCGCGGCGGCCTTTGTGCGCCTGTGGCGGGCCAAGCGTTCTGCCCCCGAAGAGCTGGTCGAGGATCTGCCGACCCCGGCCCCGCTGCCGCCCCGCGAGCGTGGCGAATTCGGGCCCTCGGTCTGGTATAAGCTTTCGGTCGGGCATGAGGGCCGGGCCGAGGCCCGCTGGCTTTTGCCGAAAATCTGCGAAGCCGGTGGCATTGCGAAAGACGGGATCGGCGCGATCCGCGTGCAGCAGGACGTGACCTATGTGCAGATCGCCGAGCCGCTGGCCGGGCGTTTCCGCGAAATGACCGAGATCGAGCCTGGCCTGACCATGGAGCGCGTGGCCGAGGCCCCGGAATTCGGGCCGAAAGGGCGCGTGACCTCTGATCGTCCGGCCCGCGCCCCGCGTGAGGGCAAGCCCGCCTGGGGCGCAAAGCCGCGCTTTGGTGATGATGAGGGCGATGCCCCGCGCAAGCCCCGCGCCCCGCGCGAGGCGGCAGAGGGCGCATCCGCCCGCAAGCCCTGGGCGAAACGCGAAGACGGCGACGCGCCGAAAAAGCCCTGGGCGAAGCGTGAAGAGGGCGACGCCCCGAAAAAACCATGGGCAAAGCGCGAAGACGGTGATGCACCGAAGAAGCCCTGGGCAAAACGTGACGATGGCGATGCGCCGAAAAAGCCCTATGCCCGCCGTGACGAAGGTGACGGGGCAAAGCCGCGCTGGACACCCACCGAAGGCGAGCGTCCGATGCGCGACGACCGCCCGGCGAAATCCGCGCCGCGCTCGGCCGGGTATCGCTCGCATGGGGGCAGCCCTGACCGGCCCGCCCGCTCGACCGGGTTCAAAAGCCATGCGGCAGGATCCAAACCCCGCGAGGGCTATGGCGCGCGTGACGATGCGCCGCGCAAACCGCGTGGTGAAGGTGGCGCCGAGGGGCGGCCCTTCGTGAAGCGTGACTATGCCAAGGCAGACGGTGGTAAGCCTGCTGCCCGCAGCGCCGGGGCCAAAAGCCATGGCGCGAAACCCGAAGGCAAGCCCTTTGCGGCGCGTAAACCTGCGGCAAAGCCGGTTGACGCCCGCGACACCTCGAAGCGCTTCGTGCCGCCGAAACGTCCGCGCGGCTGATCGGCCAGGGCTGAAGCAGCTATGATCTGACAGCAGCCCGCCGGTTTTCGGCGGGCTGTTTTCGTCAGCGGGGCTTTGAGGTGGTCTCTGCCTCAAAGCAGACGGCGATCCCCCTGGCGCCGCGCAGCCCCTGGCGCAGATCGGGCCGCTGGCTGAAATCGATCAGGTCCAGCCGTTCAAAGCCCGCCCAGGGCTCTGTCAGCAGCAAAATCTGCGCCCCCAGATCCGGGTTGAACTGGCCCTTATGCGTGTGGGCTTTGCGCGGGCGGCGCAGCATCAGGTTGAAGTCCAGAAGCGGCGGGCCCAGCAGGCGGGCGGTAACGGCGGCCTCTCCGGCAAAGGTCAGGGCTGGGCTGGTTTCATCCATCACGATGGGCTTGCCCTCGACCTCCAGCAGCATCGGCCCGCCCTCTATCACCGTCAGAATGCGGTCGATGCCGGGGAAGTGCGAGAATGGCCCGTCCTGCGCCACCCAGGCCGTCGAAATTCGCCAGGAAAACGTCTCTGTTCCTGCGGAAACGGGCGATATTGCGATCTCGGCCGTCTCGCCGCCGCCGTTTTTCCAGGGCCGGAAGATCCGGCCCCGGGCGGGGTAGATCCCCTCGCTCACCGCATGATACCGGGCAGGCGCAGGCCATGCAGACGGGCGCAGTCTTTGGCGATCTGATACCCCGCATCCGCATGACGCATCACGCCCGAGGCGGGGTCGTTCCACAAAACCCGCTCCAGCCGTTTCGCGGCTTCGGGGGTGCCATCGGCGACGATCACCACGCCCGCATGCTGCGAAAAGCCCATGCCAACGCCGCCGCCATGGTGAATGGAAACCCAGGTCGCGCCTGAGGCGGTATTCGTCAGCGCATTCAGCAGCGGCCAGTCAGAAACGGCGTCTGAGCCGTCCATCATGCCTTCCGTCTCACGGTTCGGGCTGGCGACCGAACCAGAATCCAGATGATCGCGCCCGATCACGATGGGGGCTTTCAGCTCGCCGCTTGCCACCATCTCGTTGAACATCAGCCCGGCGCGGTGACGATCCCCCAGCCCGATCCAACAGATGCGGGCGGGCAGGCCCTGGAACGCGATCCGCTCGGCGGCCATATCCAGCCAGCGATGCAGATGGGTGTTTTCCGGGAAGAGCTTTTTCATCGCCGCATCGGTTTTGGCGATGTCCTCGGGGTCGCCGGACAGCGCGGCCCAACGGAACGGCCCGATCCCCTGGCAAAACAGCGGCCGGATGCAGGCAGGCACGAAACCGGGGAAGGCAAAGGCGCGTTCAAAGCCCTCTTCCTGGGCCATCTGGCGGATATTGTTGCCGTAATCAACGGTCGGCACGCCCGCGTCGTGAAAGCCGACCATCGCCTCGACATGATCCCGCATCGAGGCCCGCGCGGCGCGGTCTACCGCGGCTGGATCGCTTTCCTGACGCGCGCGCCACTCGCCCACACTCCAGCCTGCCGGGCAATAGCCATGCACCGGATCATGGGCAGAGGTCTGGTCGGTCACGATATCCGGGCCGCCATTCGGCAGTGCCTCTCCGGCCAGCTGACGGCGCAGGATCTCGGGGAAGATCTCGCTCGCATTGCCGAGAAGGCCCACCGATTTTGCCTCGCCCCTGGCCGTCCATTCGGCGATCAGCGCCAGCGCCTCGTCCAGGGTTTTGGCCTTCGCGTCCAGGTATCTGGTGCGGATACGGAAATCGATCCGGGTCTCATCGACCTCAACCGCCAAACAGGACGCGCCCGCGAAAACGGCGGCCAGCGGCTGCGCCCCGCCCATACCGCCAAGGCCCCCGGTCAGCACCCATTTCCCGGTCAGATCGCCGTTGTAATGCTGGCGGCCCATCTCGGCAAAGGTCTCATAGGTGCCCTGAACGATGCCCTGCGCCCCGATATAGATCCAGGAGCCAGCGGTCATCTGGCCATACATCATCAGGCCCTTTTTATCGAGCGCGTTGAAATGTTCCCACGTCGCCCAGCGGGGCACGAGGTTCGAATTGGCAATCAACACGCGGGGCGCATCCGTATGGGTGCGCACGATAGAAACGGGCTTGCCCGATTGCACCAGCAGCGTCTCATCGGCCTCAAGGTCGCGCAGCGCATCCACGATCAGGTCGAAATCCTCCCAGCTGCGGGCGGCGCGACCGATGCCGCCATAGACCACCAGCTCATGCGGGTTCTCGGCGACGTCGGGGTGCAGGTTGTTCATCAGCATGCGCAAGGCGGCCTCGGCAGCCCAGGTTTTACAGCTGATCTCTGTCCCGGTCGGCGGATAGATGTCGCGGGCATTGTGTCGGGTTACTGTCCCGGAATTGGTCATGTGAACCTCTTAGCGTTTTGCCAGGCTGGGCGCGATTTCGGCCAGCTTAGAGACTATTTTTGTCAGGGTGATGCGCAGATGATCGGCCTTTTGCGGGTCGGTCATGAAGGGCGGATCCTCGGTCTTCAGATAGCTGATCTGGGCCAGCTCCATCTGGATCGCATGGACGCCTGTGTCCGGCTGCCCATAGTGGCGCGTTGTCCAGCCGCCTCGGAAACGGCCATTCAGCACCGAAGTATGGCCAGAGGCGCGGGCGATCTCGACCACCGCTGCCTCGATTTCAGGCGCACAGGTTACGCCGCCATCGGTGCCGATATTCAGATCGGGCAGCACGCCGTCAAACAGCCAGGGGATCTGCGAGCGGATCGAGTGGCAATCATAGACAATCGCCACGCCATGCCGCGCTTTCACCCGCGCAATCTGGGCCTGCAGCGCGGCGTGATAGGAGCGGTGCAGCCTGGCCAGCCAATGCGTCACATCGGCGGGTGTCGGCCCGGCACCCTCACGCCAGATCGGCACATTGTCGAAGGTGGTTTCCGGGATCAGCCCGGTGGTGGTTTGGCCGGGATAGAGACTGTTTCCGCCCGGATCACGGTTCAGGTCGATCACATAGCGCGAGGTATTGGCGGTAATCGTGGTCAGGCCGGGGATCAGATCAGCATAGAGGTGCTGGATCTGCCAGTCGGTATCACGGCAAAGCCGCCCCTCGTCATTCAGACGCGCGGCCACCTCACCCGGCAGCGCAAATCCCGCATGCGGAAAGGCCAGGATCATCGGGCTGTCGCCCTGCTGCAGCGTGAAGGGTTCCATCAGCCCACCTCGGGCAGCAGACCTGCGCCTGCGGGTTCCAGCGCGCCAGAGGCGATCAGCTCGCCCGCCGCCTCCATATCCGCGCCCATGAAACGGTCGGTATCCAGCACCGGGATGCGGGTGCGGATCGCCTCAATCGCGGCCTCAAGCCGGGGCGAGGATTTCAGCGGCCCGCGCAGATGCACGCCCTGAGCGGCGATCATCGCTTCGACGCCCACGATCCAGTAAAGGTTCTGCGTCATCGCCAGCAGTCTGCGCGCCCCGTGGCAGGCCATCGAGACATGGTCCTCCTGGTTGGCCGAGGTGGGGGTGGAATCGACGCTGGCCGGATGCGCCATCTGTTTGTTTTCGCTCATCAGGGCCGCTGTGGTGACCTCGGCGATCATCATGCCGGAATTCAGACCGGGCTTTGGCGTCAGGAACCCGGGCAGGCCATAAGACAGCGCCGGATCGACCAGCAGCGCGACGCGGCGCTGCGCGATTGCACCGATCTCGGCCACGGTCAGCGCGATCATATCGGCGGCGAAAGCCACCGGCTCGGCATGGAAATTGCCGCCCGAGACCACCTGACCGTCGGACAGGATCAGCGGGTTGTCGGTGGCGGCATTGGCCTCAATCTCAAGGGTGCGGGCGGCCTGGCGCAGCACATCCAGCGCGGCGCCCGCGACCTGCGGATGACAGCGGATGCAATAGGGGTCCTGGACGCGCTCATCCCCCTCGACATGGCTGGTGCGGATCTGGCTGTCTTCCAGCAGCTCGCGCAGGGCCCGCGCCACGTCGATCTGGCCCTGATGGCCGCGCAGGGTGTGGATTTCTTCGGCGAAAGGCGCGGTCGAGCCCATTGCGGCATCGGTCGAAAGCGCCCCGGTGATGATCGCGGCCCTGAGCGCCCGCTCGGCGCGAAACAGTCCCGCCAGCGCCAGCGCGGTCGAGACTTGCGTGCCGTTGATCAGCGCCAGCCCCTCTTTCGCGGCCAGCACCACGGGTTTCAGCCCGGCCTGCGCCAGCGCCTCGGCCCCGGAAAGGCGGGTGCCGTTATAGAATGCCTCGCCCTCACCGATCATCACGGCGGCCATATGCGCCAGCGGCGCAAGATCGCCCGAGGCCCCGACCGAACCCTTTTCGGGGATCACCGGAATCACGTTTTTGGCCAGCATAGAGCCTAAAAGCGCCACGACTTCGGGCCGCGTGCCCGAGGCGCCGCGCCCCAGAGACATCAGCTTCAGCGTCAGGATCAGCCGCACCACCGCCTCGGGCAGGGGCTGACCGACGCCGCAGCAATGCGACAGGATCAGATTGCGCTGCAGTGTGGCGACATCGCGGGCCTCGATGCGGATCGAGGCCAGTTTGCCAAAGCCGGTATTCACGCCATAGACCGCCTTATCGCCGGCGGCGACCTCGGCGATGCGGGCGGCGGCGCGGTTGATCCCGGCATCGGCGGATGGATCAAGGCGTGGGGTGATCCCCTCCCACCAGATGCGGCGCAGCAGGGAAAGTGGCACCTGGCCGGGGATAAGTGTCTCTGTCATTGGCTTTTTCCCTGGAAAATGCGGGTGTGAAGGGGGTTGAAACCGATCCGCGCCACCAGTTGCGCGGGCCGGGTGACATTCCAAAGCGCCAGATCGGCGGAAAGGCCGGGCGCGATGCGCCCCGTCTCGCCCTGCAGTCCCAGGGCGCGGGCGGCATTGGCGGTGACCGCCAGCAGGCATTCGGCGACGGTCAGCCGGAAAAGCGTCGCGCCCATGTTCATCGTCAGCAGCACCGAGGTCAGCGGCGAGGTGCCCGGGTTGCAATCGGTCGAAAGCGCCATCGGCACGCCGTGATCGCGGAAGGCCTGAACGGGGGGCAGCACCGTCTCGCGCAGCATATAAAACGCGCCGGGCAGCAGGGTGGCCACGGTGCCAGAGGCCGCCATAAGCGCCGCATCTGCGGCAGTCGCATGTTCCAGATGGTCGGCAGAAAGCGCGTTGAAGCGGGCGGCCAGGGCCGTTCCACCCTGATGCGAGAGTTGCTCTGAATGGATTTTCACTGGCAGGCCCAGGGCCTGGGCGCGCAGAAAAAGCGGCTCTAACATGGCTGAACTGAAGGCTATGCCCTCACAAAACGCATCCACCGCGTCGACCAGACCCTCGGCATGGGCAGCCTCCAGCCCGGCAATGGCAACCTCCTGGATATAGGCCGCGTGACGCCCGGCGTATTCGGGGGGCAGCGCATGGGCGGCAAGCCAGGTCGTCAGCACCCGCACCGGGCGGATCTGCCCAAGGCGCCGCGCGGCGCGCAGCATGTTCAGCTCGGCCTCAATGGAAAGCCCATAGCCGGACTTGATCTCTACCGTGGTGACGCCCTCGGCCAGCAGATGGTCCAGGCGCGGCAGACTGGCCTGCACCAGCTCCTCGACCGACATCGCCCGCGTGGCCAGCATCGAGGCCCGGATGCCACCGCCCTGGCGGGCGATTTCCTCATAGGCAACGCCATCGAGGCGCATCTCAAACTCATTGGCGCGGTCGCCGCCGAAGACCAGATGCGTGTGACAGTCGATCAGCGCTGGCGTCATCATCCGCCCCCCGCAATCGACGATCTTTTGCCCGCGCCGTGGCAGATCCGGACCGACGGCGGTGATACGCCCGGCCTCGGTCTGAACCTCAAGCGCGCCTGCCGCAGGATCGCGGCTGACCTGGCCATCGCAGGTTACAATCCGCGCATTTGTGTAAAGCGTAGCAGTCATACGGCTTCTTTCGCTTTGCCTTGGGTGTTTTTAAGTCTATACATAATGGCGGCACTGAGGGAAGCGATTTTTACATCAGGCGGGGGCGGGCAATGGCCATTCATGCAAAGACGGCGCTGACACCGGCGGGCTGGGTGCGGGATCTGCGCCTGGAGATTGCGGGCGGGCAGATCACCGGGCTCTCGGCGGGTGTCGCGCCAGAGCCTGGCGATCACCGCACCGAAATCCTGCTGCCGGGAATGAGCAATCTGCACAGCCACGCCTTTCAGCGCGGGTTTTCGGGCCTGACAGAGCTGCGCGGGCCGGGGCGTGACTCATTCTGGACCTGGCGCGAGGTGATGTACCGCTTTGCGCTAAGCCTGACGCCGGATCAGATGCAGGCGGTGGCCGCGCTGGCCTGTGTCGAGATGCTTGAGGCGGGCTATACCCGGCTGGGCGAGTTCCACTACCTGCACCACGCCCCGGATGGCGGGCGGTATGCCGACCCGGCAGAGATGTCGACGCGGATCTTTGCCGCCGCGACAGAGACCGGGATCGCGTTGACCCATCTGCCGGTTTTCTACGCCCATGGTGGCTTTGGTCCGCAGCCCGCGGGCGAGGGGCAGCGGCGCTTTCTGCATGATTATGACAGCTTTGCACGGCTGGTTGAGGCCTGCGAGGCGATGGCCCGTCCGCAGGACCGTGTCGGCGTCGCGCCGCACAGCCTGCGGGCCGCCAGCATCGCCCAGATCAACCGCCTGGCGCAGGATTTCCTGGGCCGCCCCTTCCACATCCATATCGCCGAGCAGGTGAAAGAGGTCGAGGATTGCCTTGCCTTTTCGGGCGCGCGTCCGGTCGATTATCTGCTGCAAAATGCGCCCGTTGGGCCATCCTGGTGCCTGATTCACGCAACCCATCTCAGCCCGGATGAGCTGCGCGGGATCGCAAATTCGGGTGCAGTGGTGGGCCTCTGCCCGCTGACAGAGGCCAATCTGGGCGACGGTATTTTCCCGGGCGCCGATTTCATTGCGGCAGGCGGGCGTTATGGGATCGGCACTGACAGCAATGTCGAAATCACCCTGAGCGGAGAGCTGAAGCAGCTGGAATACTCGCAGCGGTTGGCGCAGCGGGCCCGCAATGTGATGACAGAGGCGGGCTCGACCGGGGCGTCGCTTTATACGGCGGCGCTGGCGGGCGGGGCGCAGGCGCTTTCGGCCCCCGATCCGGTGATTGCAATCGGGGCCCCCGCCGATCTGGTTGCGCTGCATGATCCGCTGGGGCTGGATCTGGCTGGCGGTGATCAGATCCTGGATCGCTGGATCTTTGGCCGCGATCTGCGGGTCGCCGATGTCTGGGCCAGTGGTCAGCATCTGGTGAAAGAGGGACGTCACCATCTGCGAGACCCTATTGGTGCGGCGTATTCGCAGGTGCTGCGCGAGGTTGTTGCCGCAGGGTGACCGCCCGAAAAGGAGGCTGCGCCCCTGATTTGCCGAACGCGTCGCCTGCAAAAGTTGTTGCGAGGGCGTTTTCTCTCGCGTGAAAGGTGATAAAGCCTGCGGTATCGCCGCATGGATGCCTGACATGAGCCTGGATCAGCCCCTCTCTCTTTTCTCGCTGCACGGACGCCGGGCGCTGGTGACCGGGGCCAGCCGCGGGCTTGGCCAGGCTATTGCGCTTGGGCTTTCGCAGGCCGGGGCTGAGCTGGTGATCACGGCCCGCAGTTTGGCCGCACTGGAAGAGACCGCCGCACAGATCCGGGCGGCCGGTGGCGTGGTGACGGCACTGGCGCTGGATCAGGCTGATATTGCAGGCGCAGAGACTGTTTTGGCCGATATCGGCGCGATTGATATCCTGGTGAACAATGCCGGGGTGGAAGAGATCCACCCGTCTGAGGATCTGCCCGAACAGCTTTGGGACAGGATCGTCGACACCAATCTGAAGGGTGCGTTTTTCGTCACCCAGGCCGTGGCGCGGGGCATGTTGGCGCGGGGGCGGGGTGCGGTAATCAACATGTGCTCGCTGACGTCCTATGTGGGGGTGCCGACGGCCACGCCTTATGGCGCGTCGAAATCGGGGCTGTTGGGGATGACGCGGGCGCTGTCGGCCGAATGGGCCGGGCGGGGTGTGCGGGTCAATGCCATCGCGCCGGGTTATTTCCGCACCGCCATGACCGAGGTTTTCTACCAGAATGAGGACTGGGCCAGCGCGATGCTGGACAAGATCCCGCAGCGCCGCTTTGGCCAGGGGCAGGATCTGATTGGCGCGGTGATTTTTCTGGCCTCTGACGCTTCGGCCTATATCACCGGGCAATGTATCGGTATTGATGGCGGCTATCTGGCCTCGATCTGAGCGGGCTGCACAAATATCGGGCAATCACCCCCGGGGTGAGGGCCGGAATGCCTCTCAGATATATACATGAGCATTGGTCAGCGTGAGAAAAGACAGCGGAAGGGCCCAAACCATGGGCAGAAACGACCGGAGGAAACAGGGGTGAGCGGCGTGCAGCAACCGGCAGCAGTGGTGGCCGAGGGTGTCGATATGGATTTCGGCACCGGGGCCGCGATGGCGGTGAAAGACGCGGGCTTTGCCCTGGGCCGGGGGCGGTTCCTGACTATTCTGGGGCCATCTGGCTCTGGCAAGACCACGCTTTTGCGGATGATCGCCGGGTTTCAGACGCCGACGCGCGGCCAGATCCTGATCGGCGGCAAGCCTGCGGATGCGGTCGCGCCGCATCGGCGCTCGGTCGGGATGGTGTTTCAGAAGCTGGCGCTTTTTCCGCATATGACGGTGGCGCAGAATGTGGCCTTCCCGCTGAAGATGCGCCGCTTCAACCCTGCTGAGATCGCGGGCCGGGTGGAGCGTTATCTGGAGCTGGTGCGGCTGGGCGGCTTTGGCGCGCGCCGGATCCATGAGCTGTCGGGCGGACAGCAGCAGCGCGTCGCCATTGCACGGGCGCTGGTGTTTGAGCCGGAACTTTTGCTGCTGGACGAGCCGCTGGCCGCGCTGGACCGCAAGCTGCGCGAAGAGATGCAGCTGGAGTTTCGCCGCATCCAGAAAGAGCTGGGCGTGACGACGATCAATGTCACCCATGATCAGCGTGAGGCGCTGGTGGTCTCGGATGAGATCATCGTCATGGATCAGGGGCAGATCCAGCAACATGCCGCCCCCGCCGAAATGTATCGCCGCCCGGCCAACCCCTTTGTTGCCCATTTCATCGGGGTCAGCAGTTTTCTGAAGGGCCGGCGCAGCGCGGCGGGGATAGAGGTGAACGGCATCGATTGCGCGGGCCAGGCCGTGGCGGATCTGGCGCCTGGGGTGGCCTGTCTGGGCGCGATCCGGGCGGAACAGATCCGCATCGCGCCTGCGGGTGCGCCGCTGCCGGGCTGTGACACCGTCGTGCAGGGTCAGGTGACGGATATTGTTTTTGAGGGCGAGCGTCTGCTTTGCTTCGTGACGTTGCCTGCTTTGGCCGCAGAGGTGCAGATCTACCATCATGACCCCGCCGGGCTTGATCAGCTGGCAAAGGGCGCAAGCGTCAGCGTCGGCTGGACCGCGGGCGATCTGCTGATCTTTGCGGCTGACAAAGGGTGAAAAGACTGTGTGCCAGTCCGATTGCGGGCCATGTGGGCGCAACCAACAAGGAGACCTGAGACATGACGAATATGCTTTATCGCCCCAATCGCCGCGCTCTGTTGCGCGGAACGGCGGCGGCGGGTGCGGCGGCGCTGATGGGCACGCTGCCCGGGCGGCTGATGGCGCAGGATGCGCCCGCCAAACCGGCTGAGATCATCGTGCGAGCCTGGGGTGGCTCCTGGGTTGAGGCGCTGAAGAAGGGCGTCTCGGATCCGTTCACCGCCGCAACCGGCATTCAGGTGCGCCACGACCTGACCGAGGACAATGAGATCCAGCCGAAGGTCTGGGCCGCTGTGGCTCAGGGTCGGGTGCCGCCGATTCATATCAACTGGGACACCACCACCAATGCGACCAAATCGGCGCTGCGGGGCGTGACTGAGGATCTTTCGGATCTGTCGAACCTTGCCGGGACGACGGATCTGGCAAAGCCGGTGGGCCTCGACGGGTATCCGATCGTCAACACCTATGGCTATGTCTATGTGCTGGCCTACCGCCCCGAGGCATTCCCGGATGGTGCGCCGACCTCCTGGAAGGCAATGCTCGACCCGAAGTTCAGGGGCCGCATTGCGCTTTACAATGACGGGATCGGCTTCCACTTCCCGGCCCAGGTGGCGGGTGGCGGCAAGCTGGAAGATATTCCGGCCAATATGCAAGCGGCCTGGGATTTCATTGCCCAGGTGAAAGAGCAGCAGCCGCTGCTGGGCGAAGACCCCGATTTCACCGCCTGGTTCCAGAATGGCGAGATTGATCTGGCCTGCACGATTTCCACCAATGCGCGGGAAGCGAAGAAGAACGGCGTTGATCTGGCCTGGACCGTGCCGGAAGAGGGCGCGAAGTTCGATACCGATGGCCTTTGGATCCCGAAGGGCCTGCCGGAAAATGAGCTTTACTGGGCGAAGGAATATATTAACTTCGCCATCTCGAAAGACGCGCAGCAGGTCTGGTGTGACGGGCTGGGCCTGCCGGGCGTGGTGCCTGGGCTGACGCCGCCCGCCGATCTGGTGGATGATCCGTCTTACCCGGATACGCCCGAGGAGATGTCGCATCTGATCCGCATCTCGACCAAGGTGCAGGTCGAGAATGAAAGCGAATGGTTCGGCAAGTTCAAAGAGATTATGCAGGGCTGAGTGCCCGGATCGGGGGGGCTGACGGTTTGCGTCCTGGCCTTGCGGCCCGGGCGACACCGTCAGCGGTAGCCGGGGGGCAAGCCCCCCGGACCCCCTTAGCGCTTCTGCCCGCCGGGGGTCTGGCGGGCAGGCCAATTTTTCGGATGATGCTGATGTCTGAGCCTGGCCCAAAGCAGGATTTTCGCTACCCGCTGCATTGGCGGCTGATGGATGGCGTTGAACGCCTGGCGGATATTGTCTGGCCGCGCTCGATGGCGCGCCACACCGGCTGGTTGTTCATCGCGCCTGCGCTTTTGCTGGTCGGGCTATTGGTGCTGGGGCTGGTGCAGATCGCGGATTCGTCTTTGCGGGTGCTGGATACGGCGACGTTTTTGCCCTCGGAAGACTGGTCGCTGACGAATTATGAGAAGGCGCTGGGGACGAAGGTCTATCTGACGGTGGCCTGGCGATCAGTCTCGGCGGCGGCTTTGACGACGGTGCTGACGCTGATCCTGGCATTTGCCTATGCCTATGCGCTGGTGAGGGTGCGGAAGGCCTGGATCCGCAAGGCGCTGCTGATCACGCTGTTTTTGCCGTTTTTCATTGGCCAGGTGGTGCGGGCCTATGGCTGGCTGATCATCCTGGGCAATTCCGGCATGGTGAATGAGGCGCTTGGCCTGATCGGCGTCGCGCCGATGCGGCTGTTGTTCAATTACGGCGCGGTGATTTTCGGGCTGGTGCAATATATGCTGCCCTTTGCGGTTTTGCTGCTGGTGCCCGCGCTGACCGCGATCCCGGAGGAAACCGAGACGGCGGCAGGGTCTCTGGGCGCAAGCTGGCCCCGGATCTTCTGGCATGTGCTGTTGCCGATGGCGAAGCCGGGGCTGATCGGCGCGGGGCTGGTCGTATTTACCCTGACGCTGACCGATTTCGCGGTGCCTGCGATGCTGGGCGGCGGCAGCCAGGACTTCATCGCCAATGCGATCTATGACCAGTTCTTCCGCACGGCGGATCAGGGGCTTGGCGCGGCGCTTGCGCTGATGCTGGTGGCGGCTGGATCAATTCTGGTGGGGCTGGTGTTCATGGTCTTTGGGGCGGGCACACTGGCGATGGGGGGGCGCAAGTGATGTCGCGCAGCCAGAAGATCACCATCTGGGGCCTCGTGTGGTTCTCGATCATCACGCTGTCTTTGCCGACGCTGGTGGTGCTGGGGGCCAGTCTGACGGCGGGGAATATGGTCGCCTTTCCGCCGCAGGGCCTCTCGTTGCAATGGTATGAGAAGATCGCGCTGGCGCGGGATCTGCAGCAGGCGTTCTTACGCTCGCTGATCGTGGCGGCGATCTGCACGGCGGTGGCGATCCCGGTTGGAACGCTGGCCGGGCTGGCGCTGTCGCGCTTTCGGCTGCGGTTCACCACCGCGATCCAGGTCTATCTGTTGTTGCCTTTTACCATTCCGCTGATCGGCTCGGGGATTGGGCTGATGCTGGTCTTTGGTCAGTGGCATGTTCTGGGCAGCCTTTGGCCCGTTGGCATTGCCTGTGCGGTGATTAACCTTCCGTTCATCATCTGGTCGGTCTCATCTTCCGCCGTGCTGTTGGACCCGGATCTGGAGCTGGCGGCGCAAAGCTGCGGCGCGGGGCGGGTGCAGACGTTTTTCCACGTCACCCTGCCGGCGGTCATGCCCGGCGTCATCACCGGCAGCCTGTTGATGTTCATCCTGGCGATGAATGAGTTTCTGGTCAGCCTCTTGCTGGTCGACGCGCGGATCGTCACGCTGCCGGTGCTGATCTACAACTCGATCCGCTCGATCATCACGCCCGATCTGGCTGCGGTGTCCGTCGTGTTCATCGTGATCGCCCTGGCGGTGATCTGGCTGCTTGACCGCCTGGTCGGGCTTGAAATCTTCCTGAAATCCAAATGACTGTGAGAGGGCCTTCCCATGGCTGAGGTCAATTTCAAAATCCTGGCCGATCTGAGCGCGGCCGAGCGTGAGGCGCTGCTGGCGCGATCCGAGACCGACCTTTCGGCCTTCCTGGAGAAGGTTCCCGCGATCATCGAGGCGGTGAAGACCCGTGGCGACGCGGCGCTGGTTGAGTTCGGCGTGACCCTGGACAAGGCTGAGGGGTTGACGGCAGACCGCCTGAAAGTGACCGAGGCCGAGTTTGACGAGGCCTTCACCCTGGTCGAGCCCGAGGTGATCCGCGCCATCGAGTTGGGCATCTCGAACATCCGTTCCTTCCATGAGGAGCAACTGCCAGAGCCGATGACGCTGAAGGAAATCCGCCCCGGTGCCTTTGCCGGGGATCGGTTCATCCCGATTGACTCGGTCGCGCTTTATGTGCCGCGCGGCAAGGGGTCTTTCCCCTCGGTGACGATGATGACCGGGGTGCCTGCGGTGGTGGCTGGCGTGCCGAATATCGCCATTTTCACGCCACCGATTCCGGGCGGCAAGGTCGATGCGGCGACGCTGGTCGCGGCGCGTCTGGCGGGGGTGAAAACGGTCTATAAGGCGGGCGGCGCCCAGGCAGTGGCGGCGGCGGCCTATGGCACGGAAACCGTGCGGCCCTGTCATAAGATCGTCGGGCCGGGCAGCCCCTGGGTGGTGGCGGCCAAGCGCCTTTTGTCGGGCGTGATCGACCCGGGCCTGCCTGCCGGGCCGTCGGAATCGATCATCTTCGCCGATGAAACCGTGCATGGCGGCCTCGCGGCGCTGGATCTGCTGATCGAGGCCGAACATGGCCCCGACAGCTCGGCCTGGCTGGTCACGAACTCGCGGCGTGTCGCTGACGAGGCTCTGGCCGCGCTGCCAGAGCATTGGTCGCGGATGGGTGAGCAGCGCGTCGGCTTTTCCAAAGCGGTGCTTTGCGGCACCCATGGCGGTATCCTGGTGACGGAAACCCTGGCTGAGGCCTATGCCTTCATCAACGATTACGCGCCCGAACACCTGCAGCTTTTGTCGGAAAACCCCTTCGAGCATCTGGGCGAAATCACCGCTGCCGCCGAGATCCTGATGGGCCCGCATACGCCGGTTTCCATCGGCAATTTCTGCCTCGGCCCGAATGCTGTGCTGCCGACCTCAAAGGGCGCGCGGACCTATGGCCCGCTTTCGGTCAGCGATTTCATCCGCCGCTCGTCGGTCGGCTATGTCACCGCCAAGGCCTTCCCGGAACTGGCGCAGGCTGCGGGCACGCTGGCGCGCTATGAAGGGTTCGACAATCACGCCAATGCGGTTTCCGACATCCGCAAGCAATATCTGAAGGGCTGAGGCAATGCAGGCGGTTCGCCTTTACGGCGTCAGGGATCTGCGGGTCGAGGAGATTGCCTCGCCCGCGCCGCCGGGGGCGGATGAGGTGACGCTGCGGGTGACGGCGGCGGGGATTTGCGGCTCTGATCTGCATAATTTCGCAACCGGGGCCTGGATCAGCCGCAGCCCCTCGGTCGCGGGGCATGAGTTCACGGGCATGATCACGGCGGTGGGCGCGGGCGTCAGCCATGTGGCCCCGGGCGATACGGTGGCGGTCGACAGCCGCGTGACCTGCGGCGTCTGCGACCACTGCCGCGAGGGGCTAAGCCAGATCTGTGAAAAGCTCGGATTTCTGGGCGAGGTGATCGACGGCGGCTTCGCCGAATACGTCACTATTCCGGCTAAAAACGTGGTTAAGGCCTCTGCCGATATCCCTGCAAGGCATCTGGCGATGGCCGAGCCTCTGGCGGTCGTTTTGCATGCTGTGCGCCTGCTGGCCGCGCCCACCGGCGCCCCGGTGCTGGTGACGGGCGCGGGGGCAATCGGTGCGCTTGTCGGCCTTGTGCTGGCGCATTACGG
Source organism: Pseudogemmobacter hezensis (assembly GCF_013155295.1). Taxonomy (GTDB): domain Bacteria; phylum Pseudomonadota; class Alphaproteobacteria; order Rhodobacterales; family Rhodobacteraceae; genus Pseudogemmobacter; species Pseudogemmobacter hezensis. The sequence continues at coordinate 107,054 of NZ_JABJXT010000014.1, forward strand.
CCACCCCGTCAGCATCGTTGATCGCAATCAGACCCGGGCCGCGCGGGCGGCAAAGGCCTTTGGCGGCACGATTGCCAGCCTCGACAGTCCAGGGGCGAAGCCGCCGCGATATGCGGTCGATGCCACGGGCAGCCCCGAGGTGATCGGCACCCTGATCCAGACCCTGCGCGGCGGTGGCGCGATTGCGCTGGTGGGGATCGGATCGCGCGATCTGACCCTCAACCCGACGCTGCTGGTCGAGCGCGAGATCCGGCTGGCGGGATGCCATGCTTTCGGGGAGGAGCTGCCCGAGGCGGTGGCCCAGCTGCCCGCCCTTTCCGCGCAGCTGGATCAGCTGATCGATTCAGAGATTGCGCTGGCGGATGTGCCCGCAGCCTATGCCCGCCATCTGGCGGGAGAGGTGCTGGGCGCGAAAACCATAATCCTGCCGGGGAAGCAGGCATGACCATGTCACGCACCGCCGAAATCCGCGCTGTCGCCGCCAAAGACCCCGCCCGGGCCGAGGCAATGCTGGCGGCCTTCCTGGGCCAGACCTTTGGCATCACCGCCGAGGGCGTCACGATCAATCACGACCAATATTCGTTGAACTCTCTGAACGGGTTCTTCACCTGCGAAAAGGGCGCGTGTTTCTTCAAGTTCCACCAGGAAGAAGGCGAGGAAGAGATGCGCGGCGAATATTACCGCGCCGATATCCTCGCCCGCGCCGGGCTGCCGGTGGATCAGCCGATCCTGTCCTCAACCCTGCCAGGCGAGCAGATCCTCGTCTATCGCCGCCGCGAAGATCCGCGCTTTTCCGATGTGCTTCGCGCCCTGGATCTGGCCCCGGATGCTGCGGCCGAGGCACGTGCGCTCTCGGCGGAGCGCGGGCTGAACGAGAAACTGCTGTCGGTGGCGAAAGACAGCCTGCACCGGATAACGCCAGCGCAGTCGCGGGCCGAGCCCATCCACCGCCTGTTCCATGAGCGTCTGATTGACCCCGCCAGTGGGACATATCCCGCCGGGCGGCTGGCGTCATTCTATATCGGCAAGGAATTCACGCTTCCGGGGGTGAGCGCGCCCTGGGATCAGATCAGCACCGCGACCCCGGTGATCAATGGCGTTGAGTATGACCGCCCGCTCGGCGCACTTTTCGACGCCGCGCATCAGCGCCTGATGCCAGAGCGCCTGGCCGATGCGGGCGGGATCGTGGCCCATGGCGACGCCCATAACGCCAATGTCTGGTATGAGCGCGGGGCGGAGGCCGATCATCTCGCCTTCTTCGATCCGGCTTTTGCGGGCGAGGACGTGCCCTCACTGCTGGCCGAGGTGAAATCCACTTTCCACAATATCCTGGCCCATCCGCTTTGGCTTTATGACAGCGATATGGTGCCGGGGCGCTGGCAGGTCTCAGCCCGGCTGACGGGCGAGCACATATATATAGAGAGTGACTGGCAGCCGGGCCGCCTGCGTGAGGCGCTGCTGCAGGTCAAGGCCGAGGCCTTCTGGAAGCCCTGGCTTTCCCATCTGGCCGCGCAGGGCATGCTGCCCGCTGACTGGGAAGAGGTGGTGCGGCTGGCGCTGTTCCTCTGCCCGACGATGGTGATGAACCTGCGGGCGGGGGCGGGGCGGCACAATCCGCAAAGCTCGGCCATCGGGCTTTCGCAGGCGATCATCTGCGGGGCGCGACCTGTGCAGGGCCAGGACCGTATGACCCGGTTTTTCGATGCGATCCGGCCATCCGGGTCAGATTCGGGGGTATAAGATGTCACGCGAGCGCCGCTATCAGAACAGCGAAGACTTCCGTCTGGCTGCCCGCAAGCGTCTGCCAAAGATCTTCGCCGATTATATCGAGGGCGGCGCGTTTTCCGAGACCACCCTGCGCCGCAACAGCCAGGAGTTTGAGCGCTATGCCCTGGCGCAGCGCGTGCTGCATGATCTGGCGCCGGAACCGGATCTTTCGGCCAGCTATCTGGGGCGGCGCTGGTCGCGGCCCTTCTTCCCCGGGCCGGTGGGGTTTCTGGGGCTTTACCGTCGCGATGGTGATCTGCTGGTGGGGCTGGCGGCAAAGGCAGCGGGGGTGCCCTTTGGCCTTTCGACATTCTCGATCAAAGGGATTGCCAGCCTTGCGCCGCGGCTGGGCGAAAACCTGGCGTTTCAGCTGTATCTCGACCGCGACCCTGCGGTGAATGACAGCTATCTTGAGGCCTGTCGCGCCGCCGGGGTGCAGATGATCTTCCTGACCGTTGACACCGCGATCACCTCGGTGCGTGAGCGCGACAACAGAAACGGCTTTCGCGCGGTGACGCGGATCACGCCGGGGCTGGCCTGGCAATTCGCGCAGCGTCCGCGCTGGTCGCTGGATCTCTTGCGCAACGGTTTTCCGGGGGTCGAACTGGTTGAGGGCAGGTCCGAATTTGGCCGGGGCGCGCTGGCCCAGGCCTCGGCGCTATCGTCGCGCCTTGATAAGCGGCTGACCTGGGACAAGGTGAAGTGGTTGCGTGACCGCTGGCCGGGGCGGCTGGTGATCAAGGGCATCGCGGATCCGAGGGATGCTGAAATCGCGCGGGAAAGCGGCGTCGATGGCGTGGTTCTGTCCAATCACGGCGGGCGGCAGCTGGATCACGGCCTCTCAACAATCGCGCAGGTGGCGGGGATGCGGGCGGCCCTGGGGCCAGCACAGGGATCAGGCCCCGAGCTGTTTGTCGACAGCGGTTTCCGGCGCGGCAGCGATATCGCCAAGGCGCTGGCTTTGGGCGCGGATGCGGTGATGATGGGGCGGCCCTTTGCCTGGGCCGTCGCCGCCGAGGGGCAATGGGGCGCTGCGCGGCTGATCGATCTGCTGTCGGCCGAGATCGGCATCACGCTGCAGCTGATGGGGCTGAACTCGGTCGATCAGCTGAAGGCGGGCCCGGCAGATCAGCTGCTGCGCCGCCTGGACTGAGGACAGGATAAGCGGCAGGTTTAACCTGCCGCGCCCCGCCGCGCCTCTTCCCGGCTGATCTCAACCGCCTGTTTGCGCAGCCATTCATTGGCGGCAGCCTCGCCATCGCGCGAGCGCCTCGTCCAGAAGTCGGGCTCAAGCGCGCGCAGCCGCGCCTCGACCCGCGCTTTTCCGGCGGCATCCAGAACAGGCTCGGCCTGCGGGGCTGGGGCGGGGGCAGGTGCTGTCGCTGCGGTCGTGGGCGGGGCCGCCGGGGCGACGCAGGCGGCAGTCAGTGTCATAAAAAGCCCTGCCAGAGCAGCTGGTATAAGAGAGTGGTTGCGCGGCTGGTTCATCAGGACACCTTTGCAGATATTTACGGCCAATTTGCCAATGGGCGCACCCAAAGGGCACGACGGGGGCTGGACAGAGGGCGCCCGGCGGTCCGGGGCGCACGGCAGGATCAGCGCATCCCGCCCGAAAGCCAGAACATGCTGGCTGGAGATGCAGGCTGACGCCCGGCGGGACAAAGACTGTCATGAAGCCCCGCAATCTGCAATCGGCGAGGCCGCGCCAACAGATCACGCATCTGTCAATCAAATTTGTCAGGCGGCTGTGGTTTTTGGGTCTTCGTGATTTGTTCTGCCCGCCACCCCCGGTTTCGGGCCGGGTGAAAACAGGGTTTGGTATTGGGGGGAAATGCTGCCGCAATAAATAGGCGTATTGGCCATATCTCGGTTTCTACCCGGGGTAGAAATCGCCTCTCCAGGGGTTGCCGAAAAGACCCACTTTCGGGTGGAACCTGGGAAAAATTGTGGCGATCCCCAGGGGGGCAGCCTCTTACCTACTGGAAATGAAAGTCAAAGCGGGCTATTCAGGTCGGCAATAGACGCCACAAGTGCGTCAATAAAAATATGCCGGGCCAAAGAGTCCGGCGGAATGAGGCGGAGTAGTAAAATGGCTAAGGCGATTCAATTCGTCGTCCGCGATTCTGCGGGCGGTACGGCACGCGGTTCTGTTGCGGCCGATACGAACAATAATTTCATTCAGATGGGTGCTGGTGATTCGGTTTCGCTGAATCTGTCGCGCCAGAGCATTGCCAGCTACACCAAGCAAGGCGACGACCTTGTTGTGACGCTGATTGACGGTCGCACGGTTGTTCTTGATGGCTATTTCGTCACCTCGGGCGCGGCCAATCAGCTGTATCTTTCGCAAAATGGCGAAATCGTTGCTGTGCAGCTTTCGAATTCCGGCGAAGGCGGGCTTTATGCCAGCTATGGCGCGGTCGAGGGCTGGGACAAATACTCGAACCTCGATGCGCTGCGCTTTGCTCAGGGCGATGACCTGGCGCTGGCTGGGGGCGCTGTTGATGAGCCTGCAGGCATGGCGATGTTCGCGCCTGGCCTGATTGGCCTGGGTGGTCTGGGCGCTGGTGCGGCTGGGCTTGGTCTTGTTGGCCTGGTGGCTGGCGGCGGCGGTGGCAGCGATGGTGATGGTGGTCCCACCGGCCCCGTTGATCCGACTGGCCCGACCGGCCCCGTTGATCCGACTGGCCCGACCGGCCCCGTTGATCCGACCGGCCCGACTGGCCCCGTTGATCCGACCGGCCCGACTGGCCCGGTTGATCCGACCGGCCCGACCGGCCCTGTTGATCCGACTGGCCCGACCGGCCCTGTTGATCCGACCGGCCCGACCGGCCCCGTTGATCCGACTGGCCCGACCGGCCCCGTTGATCCGACCGGCCCGACTGGCCCCGTTGATCCGACCGGTCCCACCGGCCCCGTTGATCCGACCGGCCCGACTGGCCCCGTAGATCCGACCGGCCCGACCGGCCCCGTTGATCCGACCGGCCCGACCGGCCCCGTTGATCCGACCGGCCCGACCGGCCCCGTTGATCCGACTGGCCCGACCGGCCCCGTTGATCCGACCGGCCCGACTGGCCCCGTTGACCCGACTGGCCCGACCGGCCCTGTTGATCCGACCGGCCCGACCGGCCCCGTCGATCCGACCGGCCCGACTGGCCCCGTTGATCCGCGCCCGCCGACCGTTGACCCGGCCGATCCGAAAACCGTGATCATTGCGACCCCGGACAAGGATCTTGAGGTTACCGGCACGGGCGAACCTGGCGACAAGGTTACCGTCACCATCGGCGACAAAACCGTCACGACCGTCATCGACGAAGATGGCACCTGGGGGGTGACCTTCCCGGGCACCAATCTGCCGCCCGATGGCACCTATGAGGCCGAGGCCGTGTTCGAACATGGCGATGGCACCACCACCACGCTGCCGGGCCCGGATTTCATCCTCGACCTGACGCCGCCGGATGTGGATATCACCGAGGGCTCGAAAACGGTTGGCCATGTCGAAAACGCGGCTGACTATACCGATGGCGTCCGTATCGGCGGCACGGGTGAACCCGGCGCGAAGGTGAAAGTTGAGATCGAAGGCCACAGCCACACGACCGTTATCGCGGCCGATGGCACCTGGTCGGTTGTCTTTACCACCACCGAGATCCGCACCGGTGAATATACCACCGGGATCACCGTCACCGCGACCGATCCTTTGGGCAATACCACTGTCATCACCGACCACCTGGTGGTCGACACGGTTCCGAACCCGATCGATTTCGACAATGTCACCCGCGACAATGTGGTCAGCGGCGGCGAAAACACTCTTGGTTTCGCAGTCACCGGCACCTCGGTTGCAGGCGCTGTGCTGGAGGTGACGATCACCGCCCAGGGCACCACCTATACCCAGACCGTGACCACCCGCGCTGACGGCACCTGGACGCTGAATGTTCCCGCAGGCACCCTGCCGGCTGGCGAATATAACGCGACGATTGTGGCCAATTCGACCGATGCGGCGGGCAACTCCAGCTCGGAAAGCCACACGTTCCGCATCGACACCCAGACCTCGGTTGCTTTCACCGGGAAGGTGGCGGGCGACGATATCGTCAATGCCTCTGAGGCAACCAATGTCGTGCTGACCGGCACGGCCGAGCCCGGCGCGGTGGTTTCGGTCAGCTGGCAGGGCTCGACCCTTCCGGCGACCGTGGCTGCGAATGGCACCTGGACGGTGGTGTTCCCGGCGGTTTCGGGCAGCGCCATCCTGACCAATACGGTTGCAACCGTGACGGCGACGGATGCCTATGGCAATACCGCCACCGCCAGCCGCACCATCGGTATCGACCTTGGCAACTCGGTCGCATTCGATGCGATCCAGGCAGGTGACAACGTGATCTCGGGCGCCGAGCGCACCCGCGGCGTCACGCTGACCGGCACGGGTGAGGCAGGCGCAACCGTTGTGGTCGAGTTCGGCTCGGGCACCCGCACCGTGACTGTCGGCACCGACGGCACCTGGCGCGCAAGCTTTGCCACCAATGAGATCCCGACCGGCAACGGCCTGGAGCAAACCGCACGCGTCACCTCGACTGATGCGGCAGGCAATGTGGCGACCGCGACCCATGAGGTGAACGTTGACACAGTGGTGAGCCCCTTCAAAGTCACCGGGAATTCGACCGGGGCGGATGGTGTGCTGAACAATGCCGAGGCTGCTTCGGGTCTGACGGTGTCGGGCACGGTTGAGGCGGGTTCGCAGGTGCAGGTGACGTTTGGCGCGAATGGCCCCTATGCGGCCACCGTGACGGGCACGACCTGGACCGTGGTGATCCCGGCTGGCGTGATCCCGCAGGGGGAAACCTCGGTCAGTCTGACGGCAGTTGCCACCGACCGTTATGGCAATACCGGCACGCTGCCGGCAGAGACCATCGTGATTGACCGGATCGTGCGTGATTTCACTGCCGATGCGAAAATCAGCGGCGACGGCTATATCAACGCACATGAGGCCGCAAGCGGTGTGCCCTTCGGCGGCACGGTAGAGCCCTATGCCGCGGTTGTGGTCACGCTGTCGAACGGCGAGACGCTTACCACCAGGGCTGGCGCGAATGGCACCTGGAGCGTGACGATCCCGGGCTCGTATCTGCCGGATGCAGATGGGGTTACCCTGACGGCGACCGTGACGGCGACCGACCTTGCGGGCAATACCGCAACCCTGTCGCGCGATGTGATCGTCGACACGGTGGCACCGGATGCGCTTGGGGTTATCGGCTTCTTCAAGGGCACCACCAGCAACGTGATGACCGAGCTCTATACCACCAGAGATGGTGAAGACGTCTCGATCTACCGCGTTGACCGCACCGGCGGCGCAGTTGAACAAAGCTATCTGGATGTCGGCGCGACACAGGTCAATCTGGGTGGTGGGAACCGGGTTCCGGCCAATCACTACAGCCTTGATGAGGGTGTCAGCGATGGCAGCTACCTGGTGTTGCAAAACACCGATGCGGCTGGCAACGAAAGCTCGACCCTCTTCATCGTCGACAACAGCGGCAACGTGAACGTCGAGCTGAACCGCGCCGGGCTGCAGGGATTTGACTTCAGCTCGATCGACCTCAACGTGGCACCGCAGGCCCGTCTGACGCTGACCAATGCCGATCTTCTGGCACTGACCGGCGGCGACAATGAGCTGGTGATCCGTGGCGGCCAGGACGACTCTGTCACGCTGCAGCTGACGGATACCACGCCGACAGGGGTGCGCGAGATCGACGGCCAGAACTACAATGTCTACGTCATGGACGGCGGGACGGTGCTGGTGGATCAGGACATCAACACGTCCTTCATCTGATCCTGTCCCGGAAGTCACCCGGAGAACCGGTTATGAAAGCCCGCATTCAAAAGGCAGGCCAGGCAGGGCGAGTTCGCCCTGTCGCTGCCCCCCTCATCTCTGGCGCTTTGGTTCTGGCGCTTGCTGGTTGCTTTGGCGGCCCGCAGGCGACCCGCTCCAGCCACGCGCCGGGCGATCCGGCCGCAGTTGATGCAAACGAGGCCCATCTCGACAAAAAAGGCGAGGTGGTCTCGGAACTGATCACCCAGCTTCGGCTTCGTCAGTCCATTCTGCCGCAGGGCAGTGCTTTCGGGCAGGTGGGCGATGCGGTTTTGAAAAACAGCCGGGCCTCGGCAGAGGCCCAGCTGCGTGTCAAACGGCTGACCGCGCGTGCGCGGTCAAAGAACTGGCTGCCCAAGATCGGCCCCGATGTCAGCCTGACCTCGCTGTCGTCGATCGCGGCAAGTCTGGTGCTGGATACGGCGATCTTCGACCGTGGCCGCCGCCAGGCCGAGCGTGATTTCGCGGCAGCCGATGTCGAAATGGCCGCCGTCGATCTGGTCCAGGACCTGAACCAGAAAGTCCATGACGGGCTGAAACTATACGTCGAGGCACAGCGCGCCGCCGATCTGGCGGTAATCACCGAAGGCGCGCTGAAGCAGATGGCCGAATTCGAGCGCGTGACGAAGATCCGCGTCTCTGGCGGGTTGTCTGATGGCTCTGAATACCGGCTGGTCAGCCAGCGTCGCGCCGAGATCGAGGCCACGCTGTTGTCTTATCAGCAGGGCGAGAAAAGCGCCTGGGCGCAGCTGGCGACGCTGACCGGACAATCGTTCGAGGGGCTGCGTGGTGTGCCGACCCTGCCGCCCGACAGCGGCAACCCCGAACCCCTGGCCGTGCTTGAGGCCAAAGGAGAGGCTGCGCGGACCAAAGCCGAGGTTGCGGTTGCGAAATCGGGCCTGCTGGCGGGTCTGGGGGCCGGGGCCTCGGTTGGGCGTGATGGCGATATCAAGGGCGGTCTGTCGCTGGATGGGGATATCCTGGGCTTTGGCCGCAAGGACAATCTCGCCGCGCTTGATGAGGCGCTGGAAGTCACCAACCGCAAGATCGACGAGGCAAAGCGCGATTCAGATCGCAGGATCGTGGCGCTGACCCAGGAGATCAACACCCTGGCCCTGCGTGAGCAGGCCGATGGCGCGGTGATTGCCCAGATGGAGGGCAATATGGGCCTCTATACCGAGCAATACAAAGCCGGCCGTCGCAGCCTGATCGAGCTGACCGGCCAGTTTGAAACCCTGACCTCGATGAAGCGTGACCACGCTTCGCTGAAATACCAGATCGCGGTGGCGCGGCTGGATATCGCGCTTCTGCGCGGTGTATTGGTGAATGGAGGCGCAATGTGACCGAGAACCGCGTTATCGCTTTCGACGTGAATGCAGGCCAGGTCGCGGCAGGTGCCGCACCACGCCCGGCGGCGCCCGCGCTGCCCGCCAGCCAGCGCTTCACGAACCGTGCAAAGAACCGGGCCACGCTGGCCTCGGCCTATGCCGGGCTGATCGGCTCTGAGCTGTCGACGCCCGACCTGTTGGAGCGGATCCAGACCGCCGCTGACGCATCCGGCAATGCGCCGGGGCTGGACGAGATGGCCCAGGCCCTGACCCAAAGCGGGCTTTCGACGCGGATCCTGCGTTCAGTCATGCTGCCCACTGACGGCTATCCGGCGCTGGCGGAAACCACCAATGGCCAGGTTGTGCTGGTGCTGGGCGTCGATGGCGACGGGGTCACGATCTATGACAAGACCGCGCATGACAACCGCGCCGAGCTGCTGCTTTCTGACCTGAACAGTCTCTATGCAGGCCGAATCCTGCAGGCCCGCGCGCCGCTGGCAGAGCTGGAAGCCCGCCATATTGAACAAAAGGCCAAACCGCATTGGTTCTGGGGCGAGTTCCGTCATTTCCGCCGTCCGTTTGGTGAGGTCTCGGTCGCGTCGCTGGTGGCGAATATCCTGGCGGTGGCGATCTCGCTTTTCTCGATGCAGATCTATGACCGCGTCATCCCCTATCAGTCGCAGCCCACGCTTTGGGTGTTGGGGATCGGCGTGCTGTTGGCCGTCTGTCTGGAAGCCACGCTGAAAATCGCGCGGGCGCTTTTGATGGACAACACCGGCCGCAAGGTCGAAATCGCCGTGCAAAAGCGGCTGATGAAAAAACTTCTGGGCATGAAGATGGGCCCGGGAGAGCGCAAGCCCTCAGAGGTTTTCGCCTCGATGCGCGAGTTTGGATCGGTGCGTGAATTCTTCACCTCGGCCACGGTGGGCACGCTGGCGGATCTGCCGTTCCTTCTGCTGTTCCTGGCGCTGGTGGCCTCGATTGCGGGCAATATGGTCTGGTTGCTGGTTGCAGGTGGCATCATCATGGTGCTGCCGGGCTTCCTGATGCAGAAGAAGATGGTCCGCATGGCGGCCCAGACCCAGGGTGCCTCTGTCAAACAGGCAAGGCTGCTTTATGAGGCGGTGTTTGAGCATGAGACCCTGACCACCCAGCGTGGCGAGGATCGGTTCAATCGTCTGTGGTCAGAGCTGGTCGCGGTGAACGCGGTCCAGGGCAGTGAGCAACGCCGCCTGACGACCTTCCTCTCGACCTGGTCGCAGGCTGTGCAGCAGGTCACCTATATCTCGACGATCATCATGGGCACCTACCTGGTCTTTGCCGGGCAGTTCACCGTCGGCACCATCATCGCGGTCGGCATTCTGACCGGGCGCACCCTTGGGCCGCTGGCCCAGGTCTCGACGATGATGGCCCGCTGGAGCCAGGTGAAAATGTCGCTGAAAGCGCTGGAGCAGGTGGCAGAATCGCGTCAGTCCGAGGACGAGGACCGCCGTTATCTGCGCCGCGACCGCATGGCCGGGAATTTCGAGCTGCGCAATCTTGAGTTCCGCTATGATGAGAAAAGCGCCCCCGTGGTCGAGATCAACGGCGTGGCGATCCCGCAGGGGCAGCATGTGGCGGTGCTTGGCTCTAACGGGTCGGGGAAATCGACGCTGCTGCGGCTGCTGGCCGGGCTTTATGAGCCGGGACAGGGCCGGGTTCTGATCGACGGCGTCGACCTGAACCAGGTGCACCCGCGCGATCTGCGCCGTGGCATCGGCTATCTGGGCCAGGAAGTGCGCCTGATTCAGGGCACGATCCGCGACAACCTGAACATGAACCAGCTGGAGCGTGATGACGACCGTTTGCTGCAGGCACTGGATTTCGCAGGCCTGGGCCCGTTTGTGCGCAACCATCCGCGCGGCCTTGATCTTGAGGTGCGCGAGCTGGGCGAAGGCCTGTCGGTTGGGCAACGCCAGTCTGTTGGCTGGGCGCGGCTTTGGCTGCAGGATCCGCAGATCGTGCTGCTCGATGAGCCGACCGCCGCGCTGGACCAGACGCTGGAAACCACGCTGGTCAGCCGTCTTGGCACCTGGCTGAAGGGGCGGACTGCGGTGATCGCGACACACCGTGTGCCGATCCTGCAACTGACAGACCGCACGCTGATCCTGCAAAACGGCAAGCTGGCGGTTGATGGTCCGCAAGAAGCGGTTCTGGCGCATCTGGCGAAAGCCCAGGGCGCGAAAGCGGGGGCAGGGGCATGACGGCAGTCTGGTCGGACGAGTTCGAGACGCGCGCGAAAAAGCCGTCGATTGTGATCTGGGCGGTAGGCGCGGTGATTGCCGTGTTCCTGACCTGGTCGGCCTTTGCCTGGCTGGATGAGATCGTCAGCGCCGAGGGCACGGTTGTGTCCTCATCGCGGCCGCAGATCATCCAGAACCTGGAGGGCGGGATCTTAGCTGAACTGAACGTCGCCGAGGGCGATGTGGTCGAGCCGGGTCAGGTTCTGGGCCGGCTGCAATCGACGCAATATCACGCGGCGGTGGATGATTACACCGATCAGCTGGCGGGTCTGTCGATCCGCCGCGCCCGGATCGAGGCTGAGATGCGCGGCGAGGCCAGTTTCACCGTGGCCGATACGATTGCGGGGCGGGTGCCGGACATCATGGCCTCGGAAAGCTCGCTGCTGAAGGCGCGGCTTGAGGATTTCGCGGCGCGCAAAGAGGGCGCCGAGGCGATCCTTGAACAGGCCTCGCGTGAGCTGGACATCATGGAGCGGATGCTGGCCCAGGAGGTTGCCCCCGCGATTGAGGTAACCCGGGCGAAGAAGGCGCATCGTGATGCCGAGAACCAGCTTTCCGACACGATCACCAAAACCGAGCTGGAACGCGCCAAGGAATACTCGGACACCCTGGCCGAGGTGGCGACGCTGGAACAGAAGCTGAAAGTCGCGCAGGATCAGCTGGGTCGCACCACTCTGGTCTCGCCTATGCGAGGTGTTGTGAACAAAATCGGCATCACCACAATCGGTGGTGTTGTTCGCCCCGGCGAAGAGATCCTGCAGATCATCCCGCTGGACGAAGATCTCTATATCGACGCCAAGGTGAAGCCGCGTGATATCGCCTCGGTGCGTGAGGGGCAGACGGCGGTGATCAAGCTTTCGGCCTATGATTACACAATTTACGGCTCGCTGCGTGGCGAGGTGACCTTTGTCTCGGCCGATACCTTCATCGATGAACGCTCGCGGGCCGCGGATGGCGACCCCCATTACATCGCAACGCTGAAAGTGGATATGTCGCAGCTGTCGGACAGGCAGAAGGATCTGCAGATCCGGCCGGGCATGCAGGCCAGTGTTGAGTTGGAGACCGGCGCGAAAACGGTGATGACCTATCTGCTGAAGCCGCTTTACAAATCGAATGAGGCTTTGCGCGAGCGCTGAGTTTCACCTGAAATCTGAAGCCCGCGCCATTGACTGGCGCGGGCTTTTTCGTCTCTAACGCAGCGCTTTTGGCGGGTTTTGCGGAACACCAGGCAGCACGCAGAGCATCTCATAGAGCAGATTGGCTCCGATCAGGGCGGTATTGCCGGACGGGTCATAGGGCGGCGAGACCTCGACCAGATCGCCGCCGACCAGGTTCAGCCCGGCACAGCCGCGCACAATCTCCAGCCCCTGCCAGATGGTCAGCCCGCCGGGTTCAACCGTGCCGGTGCCGGGCGCGAAAGCCGGGTCAAGACTGTCGATGTCATAGGAAAGGTAAACTGGCGCATCGCCGATTTGCGCCCGGATCTCGGCCATCATCGGTTTGAGGGATTTGTGCCAGCACTCTTCGGCCTGGATCACCGTCCAGCCATTCCTGCGGCCCCAGTCGAAATCATCAGGGCTATAGCCGGTGCCACGCAACCCGATCTGGAACACTCGGTCATTTTGTAGGCAACCATCCTCAAAAGCGCGGCGGAACGGGCAGCCATGCGCGACCTTTTCGCCAAACATCACGTCGTTCACATCGGCATGGGCATCGACATGGATCAGCGCAACTGGTCCGTGCTTTTTGCGGATCGCGCGCAGGATTGGCCAGGTCAGGGTGTGGTCGCCCCCCATGGTCAGCGGCAGCGCCCCGGCGTTAAGGATTTGATCGTAGTGCGCCTCAATAATGCCGACGGATTTTTTCAGATCAAAGGTATTGATCGCGACGTCGCCAATATCGGCGCATTGCAAATGCTCGAATGGGGCCGCCCCGGTGGCCATGTTGAACGGGCGCAGCATCCGGCTTTCATCGCGGATCTGACGGGGGCCAAGCCGGGTTCCGGGTCGGTTTGAGGTGCCGATATCCATCGGGATGCCGCAAAAAGCGACATCCAGGCCCGTAGCAGAGGGGGCAGCGGGCAACCGCATGAATGTGGCGGGCCCGCCAAAACGGGGCATGTCATTGCCGCCCAACGGTTGGTTAAATGCCATCACAACTCTCCCTGATTTTACCTGAGGAGGCCATAGCGACCGCCGTGAGGCAAGCCCTGGATCACTGCGCGTAACTTCGTACCAACGCCGCTGCCAGAAGGCTCCATCCGTCTGCCACCACGAAAAAGGCCAGCTTGAACGGCAATGAGACAACTGCGGGCGGCACCATCATCATCCCCATCGACATCAGGATCGCTGCGACGACGAGGTCGATGATCAAAAACGGCAGGAAGACCAGAAAGCCGATTTCAAATGCACGCTGTATTTCTGACAGCAGGAATGATGGCACCAGGACAGAAAGGGGGGAGTCGACCAGATCTGTTGGCGGGCGCGGCCTTAGCGCGTCCAGCCGCATAAAGGTTTCAGGGTCAATTCTGGCGGCCATAAAGTGACGAAAGGGTTGCGAGGCCTCATTGAAGGCGGAAACGAGGTCGATTTCATTTCGGGTGAAGGGGCCGATCCCCCGTGCCCAGGCTTCGGTAAAGACCGGGTCCATGACATACCAGGTCAGGAACATTGCCAGAGTGATGATCAGCATGTTCGGCGGTGCCTGTTGCAGCCCCAGCCCCTGGCGCAGGATGGACAGCACTGTCACAATAAAGGGGAAGCAGGTCACCATTATTCCCAGCCCCGGAAGGACCGACAAAACGGTGATCATTATCAAAAGCTGAACTGAACGCGAGGCCAGTGTTTCCTCGCTGCCAAGATCCAGCGTGATTGTCTGCGCCAGGGCAGGGGATGTGCTGAGCAAGATTGCCGTCAGCGCGATAAGAAGCAGGCCGGCCAGGGGGCGAAGGCGGTCAGTCACAGGCCACTCTTGAGATTTGCGACCTCGGTCAGCCTGACCGCGAGCTGGCCTGCCCTGTCACCCTCCATCTCGGTTAATTCGCCACGGGCAATCAGCCGGTCGCCGACATAAAGCTCGACCGGGTCGTCCACTCTTCGGTCAAGGGGCAGCACGGTATCTTTGCCAAGCCGAAGAAGATCCTGCACGCGCGGCCGGGCGCGGCCGACCGAAATGGTGATCTCGATCGGGACCTGAGCGAAAGGGCTGGAGCTGGCGAGTTCATCCATCGGGGTTCTCCTGCGACAGGGTGAAAAAGTCCTGAACTGTTTTTATGATGGTGGTGGTGACGCGGCTGAGGTCGATGCTGACCTCGCGGCTGTCGAGGCGCAGATACACCTGCGCTTCGTCGAGCGTGGGATCCTGCACAATTTCGTATGGCAGCCCTGTCGCCCGCGAGAGCGCTGCCTCGACATGCTCCTGCGCGGCGGGATTGATATGCAGCAAGGCCGGTTGATCCGCAGCCGTGGCCAGCATCGGCATCAGTTGCTCAATGATGATTGGCCCCAGCGTTTCTTGTGACAGGGCGGGCAGCACGCGGGTGATGATTTCCATCATAACCGGCTCGATTGTGCCCAGAAGATGTGCCCTCGCCTCTTGCCAGGTGAAGGCAAGCGCCATCAGATTGCGGTCAAGGTCCGCCCTGAGTTGGTCGCCGCTTTGCGATTGAGCAGCGATCGCATCGTCCCATCCGGCGCGATAGCCCTCTTCCCAGGCCGCAAGGCGGGTTGATTCGACTGAGGCTAAGTCGGTTACGACAACCTCCTGATCGGCACTTCGCGTGGTTTCAAAAACCTCTAGCTGGGGGAGGGGCATCAGGCGCGCTCCTCATCGGGGCCAAGCCAGCCGCGCAGGATTTCGATGGATTCGGCCTGTCTTTCACGGATCAGCCTTTGCAGTCGCTCTGCGGGGTCCTCTGGGGGGGCGTCTGTTCCCGCGAAATCGATCATCGGCAGATCGGGCAGTTCAAAGCTGTTGTCGATTTCGCCATTCAGCACGGCATCGCTGCCGCCAGACATATCGAGCCCCGGCAATTGCAGTGGTGACGCGGGCGCGGGCAGGGCATTGTTGCGGCCAGAGGCAATGATCGGGCGAAGGACGAAAAGCCCCAGGATCAGTGCCACAATGACAAGTGCCGCGATTTGGATCAGCGACATCGTATCAAGCGGCCCGAACGTCGGGATCAGGCCACTCGTCGCCTCGGTGCCTTCAGCGGCGATTGGCAGAAATTCCATGGATTTCAGAGTCAACTGATCGCCGCGCGCTTCGTCTATCCCTGCTGCTGCCATCACCAACTCGCGCAAGGCGTCAAGTTCGCTGTCCGGGCGGGGCTGCCATGTTTGGGTGCCATCATCCCCGGTGACCATCTGCCCGTCCACCAGCACAGCAACCGTCATGCGGCGAATGCCTCCCGGACCGCGCAGAAGCTCTCGCTGGGTTTCCGAAATCTCGTAGTTTACGCGCTCTCGGCTTTCGCTTGATTGCGACTGCCCGGTGGCCCCGGCAGCAGCGTCCCCTTCGGGCAGGTTTGAGGCGACGGTGACATCGCCGCCAGGATCGCTGTTCTGGCTGGATTTCTCTTCCGAATCGGTCGAGACGGCCACGCGGCCTTCCGGGTCGAATTTGCGTTCGGTTATCTGCTCACGTTCGGTTTGCAGTTCCATTGAAACCTCGACGACAGCTCGTCCCGGACCGACCCGCGCAGCCAGAAGCCGCTCAACGCTGCGCCGCACGTATTCACTGCGATCCCCCGCATTAGCTGGCGAGCCGTCCTCGGATGGGGTTACAAGGCCGCCTGCGGAATCAATGACCTGGACATCTGACGCCTTCATCCCGCTGACGGCCGAGGCTACCAGATGTGTCAGGGCGCGGGCCTGGTCGTCCGAGATGCGCCCGGAAGCAGTTGTCACCGTTACGCTTGCGGTTGGTGAACTGGCCTTTCGAAATGGGTCAGACGGCCCCTGAGAGATATGTACGCGCGCGGCACGAATATCCGGAACGGCCAGAATCGTTCGTGCCAGTTCACCTTCTTTGGCGCGCCAATAGGCCGCGTCGAACATCTGTGACGTCGTGCCGAACCCGGAAAGATTGTCCAAAATCTCATATCCGGCGCCACCCGCTGCGGGTAGCCCCTCTCCGGCCAGGCTCATACGAAGAGAGTCGCGATTAGCGGCGTCGACCCAAATCGAATCGCCTCTTACCTCATAAATGACGCCGCGTTGATCGAGCGCGGTCACAACCTCACCGGCTGACCGATTCTCAAGTCCGGCATATAGCAAGACCATCTGCCCGCCGCCGGAAAAGCGCGCCAAAGCGAGGACAGCCAAAAATACTGCAACTGTCGCGCCCACAAGGATTATCCTGCGTCGCAGTTCCAGCCCGTTCCAGATCGAGATTACATTCTGCACATTTGTCTCCGCCGGAATTCTTTCCTGACGAGACCAGAAATGAACGGTTCGGATTAACAATCGGTTAGTGTCATTCGATCTATCTTCGTTCTCGTCGCAGAACGGAGGCCCAAGTGTCAGATATAGCGATTCCCGCAGATGGCCCTGAGGTTGGGGCAAAGCCGAAACGGCGCACATTGCTTCCTTTGCTTGTAGGGTTGGTGCTTGCGTTGCTGGCGGGCGGCGCCTCCTTTTACGTCATTTATTCCGGCATCTTGCCCGGCGGAGGCCATGGCACGACGGATGAGGCCGCGCCAAAGGGGCTGCCCGATATCGCCTATGTCCCGATTGAGCCGATTATAATCTCGCTGCCGCCGGGCGCGCCGGGCAGGCATCTGCGATTCTCTGCTCAGATAGAGGTCATGAAGGCCCACGCGTCTGACGTAACATTGTTGATGCCGCGCGTGATTGACGTGTTGAACAGCTACCTGCGTGCCGTCGATCCGACCAGTTTTGACGATCCGGGCGGGATGACGCGCCTGCGGGCACAGATGCTGCGCCGGATCCAGATTGTAACCGGGAAAGGTCGGGTGCGTGATCTTCTCATAACTGAATTTGTCCTGAACTGAGGGTCAGATATGACATTGATTGCAGATATGCTTCTCTTTGCTGCCAGCGTCGGTGCAGCGCTCTACTGCTATGTTCTTGCCGCGCGGCTGCGCCGCTTCACTACCCTTGAGGCGGGGATGGGCGGCGCAATTGCGGTTCTCTCAGCCCAGGTGGATGAGATGACGCGCGTGCTTGAAAAGGCTCAGGCGGTGGCCGGGCAATCGGGGCAAAGACTTGCCGCGCTGACGGCCCGGGCAGAAGAGTTGTCGACCCGCCTGGAACTGTTGGTTGCCTCTATGCACGACATTCCGCCCCTGGCACCAACTGGCGCGGTCTCTGCTGATACAAGCAGGTTCATACGACCTGAAATGGCCGAGGATGCCCGCCGGGCACGGCTGGTAAGGCGTCGCCCGGTCATGGACCATCTTGAGGCCGCGGAATGAACAGGAAAGCCGGGCGCGGCACGCTCTTTCTGATCGCCTTGTTGTTTGCGGCATCGGGTGCGATTCGCTTTGGCGATGGTGTCGGGCTTTCTATTGCGCGCGCGGCCGCAACTGAAACAGAGGGTGATGAGCCCGCCGATCAGGGCTGTGGCCCGTTGCCACAGGAACTCGCGGCAGCGCTCTCAGCACGCGAGGCAAGAGTGAATGTGCAGGAGGCTGCGCTTGCGGATCGCGCTGCGGCTCTGGATCTGGCGAATGCGGTCCTCAAAGGGCGGGTAGAGGAAATGGAGCGGGTCGAGGCAGAGCTACGCAGCACACTGGCGATTGCTGACGGCGCAGCCGAGGCGGATCTGGTTCGGCTTACAGCGGTCTATGAGTCAATGAAGCCGCGCGAAGCGGCGGCCTTGTTCAATGCGATGGACGCACAGTTCGCTGAACCGCTCCGGGTTTGCCGGAGGCTGATTACAGTTAGTTACGCGGCGATGTCTTCAATTTCCAGAGCCGCGTAGAAGTTTGCTTCTGCCTCTGCTGGCGGGATGCTCCCGATCGGCTCAAGCAGG